>NZ_LRDB01000011.1 GCF_001592935.1 Roseivirga echinicomitans | reverse complement strand
AAAAGTTTCCCTAATTGACTATTGACTATTGACTATTGACTATTGACTATTGACTATTGACTATTGACTATTGACTATTGACTATTGACTATTGACTATTGACTAATTACCAAATACTAGACAGCAAACAATGCACATCATACCAGCCATAGATATTATAGATGGAAAATGCGTTCGGCTCACGCAGGGCGATTACGCTCAAAAGACCGAATACGCTTCAGATCCGCTTGTTGTAGCCCAAAAATTTGAGGAAGCAGGCATCAAACGACTTCATGTAGTCGACTTGGATGGCGCCAAAGCCAGCAAGATCGTAAACGAGCCTACTCTCAATAGAATCGCTTCAAACACCAATCTGCATGTCGATTTTGGCGGAGGCGTAAAGTCCGATGAAGCCATTGATATGGCTTTTTCGGCTGGCGCAGCACAAATAACGGCTGGGAGTATTGCCGTAAAAGACAAAGCTCTAGTGCTGAGTTGGCTTAAGAAGTATGGTACCGATAAAATCATCCTCGGTGCCGATGTGCATCACAACGAAGTCCGCATCAACGGTTGGCAAGAAGGTTCGGGAATGAATATTTTTGATTTTCTGGAAGACTATGTGAGCGCAGGAATTGAATACGTGATATGTACCGATGTAAGCAAAGATGGCCTGTTACAAGGGCCTTCATTCGATTTATATGATGATATTCTGAAGCGTTATCCGAAGCTAAAGCTGATTGCGAGTGGTGGAGTGGCTGAATTGGACGACCTCAAGAAGCTTGAGCAGGCAGGTATGTTCGGAACCATTGTGGGTAAAGCCTATTATGAAGGAAGAATTAGTCTAGACGAGCTAGCCTCATTTTGAATGAACAATAAACAAAGAACTTAAAACAAAGAAGTGTTAACAAAACGAATCATACCCTGTCTCGACATTAAAAATGGGCGCACCGTTAAGGGAGTCAACTTTGTTGATTTGCGCGATGCAGGCGACCCAGTAGAGCTTGCTGCGATATACGCGGCCGAAGGAGCCGATGAATTGGTGTTTCTGGACATTACCGCTACGGTAGAAAAACGAAAGACGCTGATAGAATTGGTGAAGCGCGTGGCGTCCCAAATCAATATACCGTTTACGGTGGGCGGAGGCATCTCTTCCATTGCCGATGTGTCTGCTTTGCTGAATGCAGGAGCGGATAAGATTTCGATCAACTCATCAGCCGTGATGCGTCCCGAATTGGTGACCGAGCTGGCGGGGGAATTCGGAAGTCAGTGTGTAGTGGTGGCCATCGACTCTCGGTTTGTAGAGGGCGAACACATCGTTCATGTGAGTGGTGGACGCACCGCTACCGAAAGAAGAACTTTGCTTTGGGCGAAAGAAGTGGAAGAGCGAGGCGCTGGAGAAATACTCCTGACCTCCATGGATCATGACGGAACCAAAGCCGGTTTTGCCAATGAACTTACGGCTAAAGTTTCGGGCTCAGTTTCAATTCCTGTCATTGCTTCGGGCGGAGCGGGCAACCAAGAACACTTCCTCGATAGCTTTACAATTGGCCTTGCCGATGCCGCTTTGGCAGCCAGTATTTTTCACTTCAAAGAGGTGTCAATTCCAGATTTAAAAAATTATTTAAAGGGCTATAATATCCCAGTAAGAATAGAGAAATGAGAGTACTGAAAAACACAAACGAAGTAGACTTTTCAAAAGGGGATGGGCTAGTTCCTGTCATCATTCAAGACCAAGTTTCGAACAAGGTTTTGATGCTTGGTTATATGAATGCTGAGGCCCTGGAAAAAACCTTATCAGAAGGCAAAGTGACTTTCTTTAGTCGTTCTAAAAATCGACTATGGACAAAAGGGGAGACTTCTAATAATTACATTAATGCCAAAGAGGTTTTGATTGATTGTGATAGCGATACCTTATTGATAAAAGCAAAACCAGAAGGTCCAACTTGTCATAAGGGAGATGATACATGTTTCGAAGAAAGTAACGAAATTGGAGTTGAGTTTCTGGATCAGTTGACAAAAGTGATTAAAGAGCGAAGAACAAAATCACCAGAAGAATCGTATGTCTCTCATCTGTTTTCTAAGGGCATGAATAAGATTGCCCAGAAGGTAGGAGAGGAAGCGATTGAGTTAGTGATTGAAGCAAAAGACAATGACGAATCACTGTTTTTGAATGAGGGTGCTGACCTCTTATTTCATTACATGGTGCTCTTGGAAGCTAAAGGCTACACTTTGAAAGATGTGATTTCAATTCTTAAAGAAAGACATAAGTAAATGATAGTTAAATATCTGATTTATAATTTTTAATGTTAAATTTTTAGACGAGTCTAAAAAATGAAAAAAGGTGTATTTTTTACCATGTTGGCTTTCAGTTTGTTGGCCAATGGAGTTTTGGCGCAAGAAGCCAATGAAGGATCAGTGGGAGCGCTAATTACGGATCGTCCTACACAGACTTACTCTTCGTTTGTATTGCCAAAAGGTGCTTTTCAAATTGAATCTGGGATCGGGTATTCAAGGATTGACTTTCCTGCGAATGGAGCTTTAACTGATAAATTCATGGCGGAAACTTTTACTTTAAATTTCCTTCAGATGAGGTATGGAGTGAGTGATAAGGTGGAGTTGAGGTTGGCTCAGAATGTTTATGTAAACCGTGGAAAAGTCGGTGGCGATGTAGTCAGTAATGGAAATGTTCAATTTGCTTCAACTTGGATAGGTGCAAAGTTTCATGTCTTAAACGAAGATGGGTTTGTTCCTCAGACCTCGTTTTTAGCAGAGTATGTTACCGATGTTTTTGATCAAGATATGGGACAGGACTTGATTAATCTCAGGCTGAACTTCTCCAATACTTTGAACGAAAAATTGACTTTAGGCTACGGCCTTGGAGGCTTCGTTCCTGTCAAAAGTGGTCCTTTTTATTTAGAGTATTCTGTGGTGGGTTCATATGCTTTTCAACCCAATTGGGGAGCCTTCCTTGAGCTGTATGGGACCCTAAGAAACGACTGGGTAAATACCCATAATGTAGACATGGGTTTAAGTTATTTGGTGAACAACAATTTTCAATTGGATGTGTATACTGGATTTGATTTGACTAATAATCTTGGCGATACAGATTTTATTTTTGGTCTTGGTTTTTCTACTCGAATTCTCAAAAAATAATGTTTCCTTGCGGCATGTCTAAACAAGCTGCCAAACGAATCATGATGATGAGGCCGAAACACTTCGGTTTCGATCCTTCTACTGCTCGTTCAAATTCTTTCCAAAGTCAAGAGGGTGCCAATGAAATTGCTGCCATCGAGAACAAGGCCAAACTGGAGTTTGAAGAGGCGGTGAGTAAGCTGCGCTCTGAGGGAATTGATGTGATTGCTTTAGATGATTCGGACAACCCGGTGAAACCGAATGCAGTTTTCCCAAACAACTGGGTTTCGTTTCATGACGATGGGAGAGTACTCCTCTATCCAATGATGACGGAGAGCAGAAGATCGGAGAGGAGAGAAGAGGTGTTGACTCAGCTTGCTGAAGAAGGAATTAAGGTGGATGAGGTTATCGATCTTTCTGGATATGAGGCGGAGGAGAAATTTTTAGAGAGTACTGGCAGTATCATCCTCGATTATGACCACAAACTTCTCTATGCCTGTATTTCCACAAGAACTCATCCAGCGGTATTGGATAAGTTTTGCGAACTGATGGGCTATGAAGCCGTTGTTTTTGAGGCCTTTAATAAAACTGATGAGGCCATTTACCATACCAATGTGTTGATGTGCTTGGCCGCTAAGTATGCTGTAATTTGCCTAGATGCGATTCCTCTTATTCAACGCGAAGATGTATCAAGTGCTTTAGAGCGCACGGATCACGAAGTGATTGAGATCACCATGGATCAAATGTATGCTTTTGCCGGTAATATGTTAGAAGTACTCAATAGTGAAGGGGAGTCAGTACTGGTGATGTCCCAAACTGCATATGAATCACTCTCTACTATTCAAAAATCAAAACTCTCCAGCTATTCGAAGCTGGTTTCTATTCCAATTCCTACCATTGAGAAGTATGGTGGTGGGAGTATCCGTTGCATGATGTGTAAGGTGGAATAATTCTCTTTTTTGCAGTCCAAAAACGAAATTGGTTACTTTTTTATTTGTTTGATCGGTTGTTTACTTTATGTGAGCGGTAATTTCCCGATTTTATATTTGGTGTATCTCTGATTGACAATAGGTTCATTTTGTTGTTTAGATTATCTTTAGAATTATTTATAACTATCTGGTTACGAGTAGCTATGTATTGATTGTAGTTCATTTTACCTTAACTTTGTTGGCTTAAAATAAGGGAAAGTGTATGCTGTTGATGGTGGGGTATGATGATGAGTTGAATCATGTGTTTGGAAAGATAGAGGGGGCTTTGACCAAAGACATTGCATCTAGCTATCTATCTAAAGTGGCAGAAATTGCCCAAGAGAATAAGTGTCGTAAAGTAATTACTGATCTTCGGGAGGCAGAGTTATTTGCTAACCAGAAGGAAATAGAAATTTTGAGTAAAGAACTAAAGGGAATAGGTATTGAATTTGGCCTTAAACGGGCAGTTCTAATCTCCAAAAACATAAATGATTATAAAGTCTGGGAGAATTATAATTTCCGCAATGGCTTCAAAGACATACGCTTATTCTCTGATGAAGGAGTAGCTTTGGAATGGATGAAATTATAAAAAAGAGATACCCTTGAATAAAAAGAAGGCCGTGTGAATTGATTCACACGGCCTTCTTTTTTAGTTTCCTTTTTTAGCAGGAGTTGGATACGAAGGAGGAGTGACTTTCTTCGCTCCCTGTGCACTCAACAGTTTTAACACTTCTTGCACCGCTCTTTCTAATTGAGGGTCATTGCCTTGAGACAATGCTTTAGCGTCCTGTCTTACAGTAATATCTGGGGCTACCCCTTTATTTTCAGCTACCCATTCATTTTTAATAGGGTCGAAAACAGCGTTGTCTGGTGCGGTAAGTGAACCGCCATCTACCAAAGCATAATGCGTTGAAGATTTAACAAGGCCACCCCAGGTGGTCGCGCCAATCAATTGTCCTGCTTTCTGCTGACGGAATACCCAAGGGAAGAAGTCTCCTCCAGAACCAGCCATTTCGTTGATCAATAACACTTTTGGTCCCAAAATACCTGCTGGTAACTGAAATGGTCTACCATTCGGTACTTCATTGGTGAGTCCTGCTCTTACCTCACGGGTCATTAAATCCACCATGTAATCATCAAGCAAACCACCACCATTAAAACGTTCGTCAATTACAGCTCCTTCTTTATGTTGCTGAGCGAAGTAGTATCGGTTAAATGATACATAACCAGGGCCACTGGTGTTAGGGATCCATACATAAGCCAAACGGCCATTTGAAAGCTCATCTACTTTACGCCTGTTGTCTTCCACCCAAGCCCTTTGTCTCAAGGCATTCTCACTACTGATTGGTTCTGCAATTTCTGTCCATGAATCTTTAAAACTTGGCTTGTCATTGAAGTGCAATAGAGTTTGCTGACCTAATGTGCCATCCAGAAATTCAAATGGGTTTTCCGAGGTCGTTAGCTCTTTCCCATTAATTCCAACCAAATAATAGCCTTCCTTCACTTTCATGCCGGGTCTGTCTAATGGACTAGTAAGTCCAGGATTCCAGCTTTCCGTGGTAAAGATTCTAGTAATCTTCCAGTAGTTTTTATCAGCTACAAGGTTAGCGCCTAGCAACCCTACTTTAGAGCGATCAACGGAAGGAAAATCCCCACCACCAACAAAACTATGGCCTACGGACATTTCTCCATTGACTTGGTCTAATATGTAATTCAGATCGGTTCTGTGACGGATGTACGGAACAAGTGGAGCATATCTTTCATATACTTTCTGCCAATCACGACCGTGCATATTCGGGTCATAGAAATAGTCTCTTTCATAACGCCAAGCTTCTTCGAACATCTGCTTCCATTCCTGTCCACGGTCTAGTTTCATTTGAAGGTCTACTTTGACCGATTTGCCGCCTTTTCCGCTTGAACCAGATGGGCTAGTTACCTGCCAGCTACCATTCACCTGAACTAACATTTTTTTACCATCTGCTGAAATGGAGTATTGACCTACTCCTGTAAGGAATTCTTCAGACTCCCTTTTTTCTAGGGTGAATTTGTTGAGGGTTAAGCTCCAACTTCCCGCTTTTCTTTCGCTAATAAATACGCTTCCTTTCGGGCCAGCCATTGTAGAAGTATAGTTGGAAACTGGTAGCGGAAGGGTAATGGTGCGTCTTTCAATGTTTTGAACATCAATGCGCAATGCCTCATCTTTCTTCTCTTCTGTAACTTCCTTATCCTTATCCTTGTCTTTATCTTCTTTGTCTTCCTCCTCTTTCTTTTTCACCTCTTCTTCATCGCTGCGCGGAACAAAAGGAGATATGGCATCTTCTTGAAGTAGCATAACATAGGCCGCGTATTGAGGATCAGCAGACATGGAGCTGGTGTTTGCCCAACCAGAAGCCAAAGCCAAATCTGTACTCGCCAAGAAATACATATGTTTTCCATCTAAATCCCAAGCAGGAGAGAAGGAGTCTGCCATTTCGTTGGTAACGGTTTTAATGCTTTTGTCAACGGATGACCACACCATGATTCTTCGGAGGTTATTGAAGCCTGATTTGGCATAGGCCAGATATTTTGAATCGGGAGACCATGTAATGCCTGTTGAACCTCGTTCTAGATTACTCCCGCCAACATCAGCAGTGATAATCGTTTTACTTTCTAAGTCCAACACTCTAATCCTTACATCATCGTCTACAAAAGCGATTTTCTTACCGTCAGGCGACCAAGTAGGTTCCCACGCCATTTTTGATTCTCCAATGTTAATGCTTTCTGCTTCAGAAAGGCCGTCTTGCTTGGCGAGCATTAATGCATATCCTTTCCCGCTGGCGTCTGAAAACCAAGCAATTTGATCTCCATTTGGTGACCATATTGGTGCACGATCGGCTGTATTTGAGCTTTGCGTAATATTTCGGGCATCACCAAATTCGGTAGGGACCGTAAATATTTCACCCCTGGCCTCCATGATTACCCTTTTGCCCGAAGCAGAAAGTGAAACCGAGCGTGCCCTTCTGCTTACATCTTCCCATTGGGTTTCGAACCAAGGAAAATCGCCCACCACATTAATATTCAGTTGCGTTGTTTTTCCACTGGTAGGGTTTAGCTTATGCAAATACCCTTCTCTTTCAATAATCAATTCATTGTCACCCTTGCCTAACCATTTAACATCGGTGTCTTTGAATTTGGTGATCTGTTTGAATTGACCTGAGCGTGTTTCGTAAGCCCATACATTCATGATCCAATCTCGGTCTGAAAGGAAGTAGATCGTTTCGCCCATCCATACGGGCAAAATGTCAATGGTCTTTTCGTTAGAAAGTAGCGTCTCATTTTGGCTGTTCAAATCCAGAATAATGAGGGGAGTGTTCTGTCCGCCTCTGTAATTTCTAAATTCACTTTCCCAACGGCTCATTCGATCTAGAATGATTTGATTTCCATTCGGAGAATAGTCTCCATTATTTCCCCATTGGGCACTTACTTGGGTAGAAGGGCCTCCATCTTTAGGGATAGTCCACAAATGATTGATTGAAGTAGGAGCACTTTCTCTGGAACTAGCATAGAGCACCTTTTTGCCATCGGGTGTCCAGCCTCTCGCTATGGCCCCGGAAGGGTGGAATGTGAGTCGTTTGGGCATACCGCCAGTTACTGGGATGGTAAACACCGAGTTGCCTCCAGAGCGATTCGAGGTGAAAGCAATTAAGTTACCATCGGGTGAAAAATGTGGATCACTTTCAACGGCAGGAGTACTTGTTAAACGCACTAGGTTTTGACCATTGCTATCGGTAAGCCATAAATCTCCTCCATAAATAAAAGCGATGTGTTGTTTGCTCATGGTGGGTTGGCGCAATAACCTTGTTCCTTGTGCTTTTACACTAAAGCCAGAGCAGCAGACTAACAGTAGCGCTAAGAAATGATTTCTGAATTTTTTGATGTGTTGCATGATTGAGTTGATGGTTTTAGATTTTGATAAAAAAATGGGCATCATGTTCCAATGAGTATTGAATGTTTAAATGACATTCCGTACCAAAAGATAACAAATCTTTAGCGTTTTGAAGAATTTAGGGCAGGATGGAGTTGAGAAGGTCGCTCAAATAAGCATACTTCTTAACCTCATGGAGTTGAGGTTATGTGTAAAAGTGATAAAAGTGAAGTATTGAATTAGCGGGTTGACTTGTAATCAAGTCGGAGCTCTCTGTCGTTCAATTGATCAGATACTCCTTTGAATACTTGCATTCCGCCTCTGTAGAAACCCGTGTTTCTCTTGGCCTCAATCAGCACACAGTACTCTAGGTCGCCCAAATCGAACTGATAGAATCCAGTCTTGTTTGGAATCACGGTCAACTTTGGGTTGATATCCATTTTCTCAAGCTTCTTGAGGTCATAAAACGTAGTTCCATTGCTTTGATAAGCAACTCCTTCTATGGCTTCTTTATGTGTTATGTCATAAAGCAGAATGCTGTTTTGAACAGGAACTCCAACACTATCTTGACCGACAAACTCCTTCAAATGGCCATAAAAACCACTTATGATGGTAGCGTCATTGATCCTTTTAGACATTTTAACCTTAAAGCTGAAGTCTACTGGTTTTTGGGGAACGCTTTCTTTTTTACAGCTTACTGCTACTGCGAAAATTAAAAGGGCTGAAAGGATAGTCTTAATGCGCATTGAATACTGATTTTTGAGATCACGAAGTAAACAAAATTATTTGAGCAATCCGTTTTCTTTGTTTTAAGACTTGTTAAATCTTTCTCATTAATGTTGGGCCACTAGTAAAACAAAAGAGGTTGACCATAAATGACCAACCTCTTTATATACTAATTCAAAATCGATTCTTATTTGTACCAGATGTCTTGAAGTACTCTAGTGTCTTTACTTTGTGTCTTTCCATTCATTTCAAGGATAACAGTAAACTCACCTGGCTGAGTTGGTTTAGTGATATATCTCGATTGAGCAACCCTTTCTTCCAATTCTTCAGCACTCAAACCAAAACGGCCAAAACGCTGTCTCATTTGATTTAATTGAGCTTCTGTTCTTTCACTTACGATTTCGTCCATTCCCCAAATCATTTGGTTTAGTCCCGCTTTAGCATTGATTTCAGTTTTATAGATTTCTCTAGTACCCTTCAATACTTTAATAGTCGCTTTACCAGTATTCTTGCTGTGGAAATTAATATGAACACCATCTGCACGGCTTTCGCCATTAAAGTTAGTGTAGGCCGAAGTGTTGCTTAAACCACGTACCCACTGCACGGCAGGCTGTACATCGAATAAGGTCGCATCTGAACTGAATGCATCAGAAGTTAAACCTTGAAGTGGAGTAATGTCGGCAATGAAAATACCTCTACCATGTGTAGCGACAACAAGTTCATTCTCTCTTGGGTGAATCACCATGTCATAAGCAGGGTTAGTAGGGTAGTTGTTGCTGAGTTTTGCCCAGTTTTTACCACCATCAACACTCGCATAAACAGAAAGCTCAGTACCCACAAATAGCAAGTTAGGGTTTTTGTGATCTTCACGGATTACGTTTACAGGCTCATTTGGAAGACCTGCCGCCAATGACGTCCATGTTTTCCCGTAGTCTGTAGTTTTGTAAAGGTATGCTGTGAAAACATCTCTACGCATACCGTTATAAGAAAGGTAAGCAGTACCTGGTGTGTGAGCTGAAGCTTCAATTCTTGTTACCCAGTATTCAGGGTTGTTTGGAATGTTAGCATTTAGGTTCGTCCATGTTTTGCCACCGTCAGTTGTTACTTGTACGTTTCCGTCATCTGTTCCAGCCCAAAGCTCATTGGCATCGATAGGTGATTCTTCCAATGTGGTAATCGTTCCGTACTGAATATTACCAGTACCGTTGGCTTTTACAGGATCGTTTTTGCTTAGGTCACCACTGATTTCAGTCCAGCTTTCGCCTCTGAAATTAGATTTAACCACTTTGTTACCTGCATGATAAATTACATCACTATTGTGTTGAGATACTACAATAGGAGCATTCCAGTTCCAACGCATGTTACGATCACCACTATAGCGTATACCTTTGCTTTCGCCAGTTTCTAAATCAAGTCTAGAAAGCGGTCCGAATTGAGACTCATTGTATAAGTAACGGTTATTGCTTCTGTCAATTACGTTGTACATTCCGTCTCCACCACCTGTTCGGTTCCAATCTTCTAGGCCAATAGAAGAACCACCTCTTTTAGAGCTTGGGCCTCTTACAGAACCGTTGTCTTGCAGACCACCATATACGTTGTATGGGAAATTCATGTCAACATCTACTGCGTAGAATTGGGCCAATGGAATTTCATCAGGATGATACCAAGTTTTACCACCGTCATATGTAATTCCCATTCCATGGTCATAACCTAAAAGCATATGCTCAGGGTCAGCTGGGTCAATCCACATAGCGTGGTTGTCTCCACCAAATCTGAAAGGTGTTTCCCAAGTCTCTCCACCGTTTCTCGATTCCCACATACCAATACCGATTACATATACATGGTCAGGGTTTTTTGGATTAACTCTTACTTGCTGATAGTAGTAAGAAGGAGCACCACCAATGTCTACTCCATCGGGACTGATTTTCTTCCAAGATTCTCCACCATCGTCAGAACGGTACATTTCTGTTCCGTCAACTGATTGGCCTCTTTCTAAAGGAATACCAACTTCTAACATTCTTCTTCTTTCTTCTGTAGAGATGCCGTCAACGTTTACGTTTTCAACGTTGGCATAAACTACTTTAGAGTTACTTGGTGCATAGGCTACTCCAATTCTACCTAAGAAACCACCTGGAAGACCTTTAGAAAGTTTTTTCCAAGTTTTACCACCGTTGGTTGATTTGTATATTCCACTTCCTTCTCCACCTTCATTAAAAGTCCAAGGTGTTCTGATTTTATCATAAGCGGCTGCAATTAGCGTGTTTGGATCTTTAGGGCTCATGGCCACGTCAACCACACCAATGAATTTCCCGTCATCTTTTTTAACCTCGAGAACTTTAGTCCAGCTTTTACCACCATTAGTAGTTTTGTATAAGCCTCTTTCTGGATTATCTGAATAAAGCTTACCCAATGCTGCTACATATACAACGTCTGAGTTTTTAGGATCAATAAGGATTCTCCCAATGTGATGAGATTCAGGAAGTCCCATGTTAGTCCATGTCTTTCCTGCATCTGTAGACTTATAAATGCCATTTCCCCAGTATGAACTTCTAGAGTTGTTGGCTTCACCTGAGCCTACCCAAACTACATCATTGTTGCGTTGGTCTACGGCAATAGCGCCTACTGAAATAATGTTTTCTTTGTCGAAAAGCGATTCCCATGAAATTCCGTTATTCACAGATTTCCATACGCCACCCGATGCTGTTGCGGCATAGATGATTTTTGTTGATTTGTCTACTACTGCGAAATCCACATATCGTCCACCTTGTCGGGTTGGGCCGATGTCTCTAAAGTGAATTCTGTCGGCTACGTTGGCCGGAATCTTTTGCGCTTGGGCAAACGGAGCTGCAAAGCACAATAAGACAAGCAAAAAGCTAGCGATCTTAATGTTTTTTGTAAATCTAAATTTCATAGTTATTGATTTGAATCGTGTTAAATTACTTCAATTTAGACCGTGGGCAAAAAACGGGTGCAAAGATTACATGAATGGTTTGATCTGGATAGTATTCAATAATGTATCAATAGGTCTGGTAATGTATCATTTGGCAAATATGTCTCTTGGCCAAATAAACATTCAGATTAGATACGGTCTTTTAAACGAAAAACGAATTTTAACCCGGACCAAACTTCATCTACGGCACAAACCTTTACATCCACTAAACCGCTCTCTAACCCTACTTTTCGGACAATGCTATCGTCAACATCGGTGGGGACTTTCGATGCTTTTTTAGGCCAAGAGACCCAAATCATTCCAGATGGTTTGAGTTTTGATTTTAAGTCTAGAATTTTGCTTTGAAGCTCTTCCTCAGATTTTGTGAAAAAATGAATGAAATCAACTTGACCTTGGGTGCCTTCATCTAAAAGCTCGATGTCGCTGGGTAGACTTTCAAATAGGTCTAAATAATAGTCTGGTTGGTTTAAAAGAATGATTTTGAAACCTTCTTTAATTCCTAATTTTTTGGCCAATGGAGTGCCCGAGTATCCGCTCATTACATTATTGATTTGAGTAGGTTCTGATTCAGTATTGTCAATATTAAGTTAAGGAAGTTGATTTTGATTGCCAACACAGATCGCTCTTGATTAATTTAATCTTTTCGTCTAAAAAGATGCGACACAATTACTTGTTATTTATTAGTGATTAGTCGACTTGAATATTATTTTTGCGCATGGCTGAACAGATACTTATTCTGGATTTCGGTTCTCAGTATACTCAACTAATTGCCCGTAGAGTAAGAGAACTCAATGTCTATTGCGAAATCCACCCTTTTAACAACATTCCACCCATTACAGACGACATTAAAGGAGTCATTCTTTCAGGAAGTCCTTGCTCTGTAAGAGATGCAGGTTCGCCTGACTTAGATCTTAGTCAATTCAGAGGTAAGTTGCCTTTATTAGGTGTTTGCTACGGTGCTCAGCTTATGGCACAGAAGTTTGGCGGGAATGTATTGCCCTCTGAAATCAGAGAATATGGACGTGCTAAACTGAATCATGTGGACATGCACTCTGATTTGATGAAAGAAATCAATTTGGGTTCTCAGGTTTGGATGTCGCACGGAGATACGATCTCTGACCTTCCAGCTGATTTTGAGGTTATAGCTAGCACACCAAGTGTTAAGGTAGCCGCTTTTAAAATTCAGAATGAAGATACTTACGGTATTCAGTTCCACCCTGAGGTGACACATTCAACCGAAGGAAAAGAGTTACTAAGAAATTTCGTGGTTCACATTGCTGGTTGCAGTCAAGATTGGACGCCAGATGTATTCGTGGAATCTACCATCACTGAACTCAAAGAAAAGTTAGGCAATGATAAGGTAGTTTTGGGTCTTTCTGGAGGAGTAGACTCTTCCGTTGCTGCCGTGCTTATTCATAAGGCCATTGGCGAAAATCTACATTGTATTTTCGTTGATAACGGACTG
Organism: Roseivirga echinicomitans; assembly: GCF_001592935.1. Taxonomy (GTDB): domain Bacteria; phylum Bacteroidota; class Bacteroidia; order Cytophagales; family Cyclobacteriaceae; genus Roseivirga; species Roseivirga echinicomitans. The sequence continues at coordinate 36,802 of NZ_LRDB01000011.1, read as the reverse complement.
TTAAGAAAAAATGAGTTCGAAAGCGTTTTAGAGTCCTATAAGGGAATGGGCTTGAACGTAAAAGGTGTGAATGCCAAAGATCAGTTCTATAAAGCACTAGAAGGAATTTCAGACCCTGAAGGAAAACGTAAGGCGATTGGTCGTGTTTTCATTGAGGTATTTGATCAAGAAGCACAGAAGATACAGGGGGTTAAATGGTTAGGTCAAGGAACTATTTATCCAGATATTATTGAATCGGTTTCGGTTAATGGCCCATCGGCTACAATAAAGTCGCATCACAACGTTGGTGGTTTACCGGATAAAATGAACTTGAAAGTTGTTGAGCCATTAAACACGCTTTTCAAGGATGGTGTAAGACTTGTAGGTAAAACTTTGGAAATCGACCAAAATATTTTGGGGAGACATCCTTTTCCCGGCCCAGGGTTGGGGATTCGGATTTTGGGAGATATTACCGCTGAAAAAGTGGCCATTCTTCAAGAAGTAGATTACATCTTTATCAATGGCTTGAAAGAAGCGGGTTTGTATGATGATGTATGGCAAGCAGGAGCAATGTTACTTCCGGTACAATCGGTTGGCGTAATGGGAGATGAGCGTACTTACGAAAAAGTGGTGGCACTTAGAGCGGTAAGCAGCGTAGACGGTATGACAGCCGACTGGTGTAATTTACCGTATGAGTTCTTGCAGGATGTTTCGAATAAAATTATCAATCAAGTAAAAGGAGTAAACAGAGTGGTTTATGACATCAGTTCTAAACCACCCGCGACAATAGAATGGGAGTAAACATGATTATAAAGACCCGCTGTTTTATAGTATTAATTTTCTTGTCCCTTGTTGGTCATTCATCTTTTGCTCAAGACATTAAAATCATGTTTGATGAAGCAAAGGCTTTGTTGGACCGGGAACAATATGCCTTGGCAATGGGTAGATTTAATCAAATCAGTGCTTTAGGGCAGGATAATGATTTGGTCAGGTATGCAAATTTTTATCATGCGATTTCAGCATATCACTCTGGTGATGCTGCTATGGCGCAAGGGTTGTTCACTCAGTTAGAAGAAAATTACCCCGATTGGTCTGAGTCTGCGAATGAGATTAACTTATGGCAGGCGAAGATTGCTTTTGAAAATGGTGAGCTTGAAAATGGCTTGAATCATTTAGAAACGATTACTGATGACAATTTCAAAGAAGAAATTGATGCACTGAAAATAGAGTACTTGACTAAAGAAAAGGACAGAGAGCGACTAAAATCCCTGTTGCTACATTATCCAGACCCAATTATTGCATCCAATTTATTGACATCCTTACTCTCGGAGAATGTGATGGATCGAAATTTTGTCTTGATTGATAGTTTGATCACTACTTTCAACATCACGCCCAAAGTAAATATTGATGGAATGAATCTCTCTCCAAAAAAGGAGGTCTATAACATTGGTTTGTTCTTTCCATTTCAATACAATGGTGATTCTGCCAATCTAGTTCGTATGATGAACGATTGGCCGGTTAGGTTCTTACAAGGGATGAAATTAGGCCTAGAGAAATTGGCAGAAGAGAATATCAATATCAATTTGATGACCTTCGATACTAAAACTAGTGCCACCACCACCCGTGCTATTTTGGCTGATCCAAAACTTAAAGAACTTGATTTAATTGTTGGTCCAGCATATCCTGGCCCCATTGGTGAAGTGGTTAGGTTTTCGAAAGAGAATAAAATCAATTTTATTAACCCTTTGTCGTCCAATGGTGAAATCTTGATCGATAATCCATTTGCGTTTCTATACTACCCTAGTAATGAATCCTTAGCCATTAGTGCTGCGGAGTATACTCGAAAGCACCTGACCAAAAATAAGAATGTGGCAATTTTCTATGCCAGTGAAGCGGATAAACCTAGAGCACAACTCTACAGGAAACTCATTGAAAAGGATTCTTTCAATGTAGTGATTGAGCAAATGATTCGACCTAATGAATCGGTGAAAATTCAGCAGATGCTGGTAGAGAAAATCAAAGTGGATAAAGACTCTGCTGAGCGTGCTAGAATGATTGCTGAAATGGATTCTTTATTGGATGCCGGGGTTAAGAAGTGGGAAAAGTACTCGAAGGATGATTTTCTGAATGAAGAATTGGGGATCATGCCCGATAGCCTTGGCCATATCTTTATCGCCTCAGATATACCCTCGCTGTCTGCTAGTGTAATTAGCGGCATTGATGCCAGAGAAGATACTATCTATTATGTTGGTTCATCACGTTGGTTGAGTTCAGAGCAATCCATCTCTTTCCAGCAATTAGAGAGGGTAGAAGCTGTTTTTACGGGTTCAAATTGGATTGACTATGAAAAACCTTCAGTAAAAGAGTTTAGAGAGCGCTTTTTAAAGAAGTTTTCTGCTGTGCCTAAAAAGGAAGACAGACTTGGCGATGCCTACATTGGCTATGATATCATGGTGACATATGGCAGGCTGTTGTCTCAATATGGAAAATACTTTCAGTTTGGACTAAAAACGAAGCAAATGGTGCCTGGCGAATTGACAGATAATTTCAGTTATCAACTGTCCAACGACAATAGATACACCCCGATTTTGAGGATGGTGGATTCTAAAGTAAAACAATCAAATAATTAATTTCAGATGCTCAATACTTCTCGCAGTCAAAAGCTATTTGACCAAGCTCAAAAATCTATTCCAGGTGGTGTAAACTCACCTGTTCGTGCTTTTAAATCTGTAGGGGGAAATCCGCTATTTATTAAAAGAGCGAAAGGGGCATTTATGTACGATGAAGATGATAATGCCTTTATTGAGCTGATCAATTCTTGGGGGCCAATGCTCTTTGGTCATGCCAATGAGAAGATTGAAGCGGCTGTTATAAATGCAGTTAAGACATCTCTTTCCTTTGGTGCGCCCACCAATGCCGAAATTGAAATGGCAGAAATGATTTGCAGCATGTTTCCTTCCATTGAAAAGGTGAGAATGGTGAACTCTGGAACTGAAGCTACCATGTCGGCTGTGCGTTTAGCGAGAGGGTACACAGGAAGAGATAAGATTATAAAGTTTGAAGGTTGCTACCACGGTCATGGTGATTCATTTTTGATTGCAGCAGGCTCGGGTGCTATGACAATGGGTGCCCCAGATAGTCCAGGTGTAACCAAAGGTACCGCTGCTGATACACTTACGCTTCCTTTTAATGACCTAGAAAAAGCAAAAGATTTACTTTCTAAAGTAGGAAATGAAATTGCGGCTATAATTCTTGAGCCTGTTGCTGGTAATATGGGTTGTATTCTACCTAAAGAAGGCTACTTACAAGGATTAAGAGCGCTGTGTGATAAGTATGGAATTATCCTCATTTTTGATGAAGTGATGACGGGGTTCCGTTTGTCGAAGTCAGGAGCACAGGGTGTTTTCGATGTACAGGCTGACTTGACTACTTTAGGTAAAATTATTGGAGGCGGAATGCCTGTTGGTGCATACGGTGGAAAGAAGGAATTGATGGATTTTGTATCGCCAGTGGGGCCAGTATATCAAGCAGGAACGCTTTCTGGCAATCCAGTAGCCATGGCTGCAGGCTTGGCCATGCTTAACCAAATCCAAAATGAAAATGGTTTGTATGAGCGTTTGGCCAATATTACTCAGCGAATAGAAGAGGGCTTTCAAAAGAACCTCGATACGTTGGGCTTACCTTATACCATGAATAGAATTGGCTCTATGATCAGTATTTTCTTTACAAACCAGAAAGTAACAGATTTCGATTCGGCCAAAACTTGTGATACAGCCTTGTTTGGGAAGTACTTTAGAGAGATGCTTAACAATGGCGTTTATTTAGCGCCTTCTCAATTTGAGACCCTCTTTATTTCAGATTCAATTACAGAAGAATTAGCCGATAAAATTATTGAAGCCAACTACAAAGCTTTAAAAGCCATTCACTAGTAATACCAGAAGCTGATTAGTATTTCTAGGTTGAAGAAACCCATTAGGAGGAGCATGTAGATAAAGCCTACAATGTTAAACTTGACGAGGGTTTTGAACCAACCTTGTTTGTACACATTTAAGAAGGAAACATACACATAAGTACTCACGCCAATAAAAGTGAATATTCCAACTGTAGTCTGCCAACCGGTGTGGCCAACGAGTAGTTTAAACATCACGAGTAAGCTGATGCCATATATAAAGTAAGCAAAGGAGTGCACATGAAGCGCATGTACTATGTGTTTTATATAGAGGTGATTACGTCTTGCATACACTACTTTAAGTACTAATGCAAATAAAGGAATAAGTAAGAACATCATAATAGGAAGGTTACCAAGAATAAAGCCCTTAAAGCCTTCCTCATTTTTTAAAACCTTTCTAACCTGTGCTTTTAAATGCTGACTGTTTTCATTTGTGTTCTCTGAACTTGTGTTTCCAAAGAATTTGAACGTACCGTTTTTGCCCAAGAGGGAATCCATGAAAGCATCATCGCTTAAGCTTCGATCCCTGGCCCAGCGATTGGTTTTATCAAGAAAGTGCTCATTCTCGTCAGTGGCAATAAGGTCAACTGCATTTAGTGCTACCTCAGTGTTGTTGATAATAGCGGAATCATACTTGCTGACCAGAGAATCATAGAGCACGTTGAAGTTGCTTATGCCAGCAAATTGCATGACCAGAGAGTCATTTAAGGCCTCAATTTTTAATGAATCCGTTAGGATGGCAAAATCAGGATCGTTGCGGAGTTCTTCTATGTCAGCCCTAGATGGAATGTTGAAGCTATCATCCCCTAATTCCCTTAGATCAAAACTGAGTAGATATGAGATGACGAAAAAATAGAATACACTGAGTACCAGATAGAGCCTAACTGGATGAATGAAGTGCTTAATTTTCCCGTCCTGAAATCTATTTGTCAATTTCCCTGGGCTGAATAAAAACGGCATTATACTATTGGCCATCTTAGAGTCAACACCAAGGTAGTTGTCTAAAAACTCCCTAATCAGAATCGAAAAGGTAATATTATTGTCGGTATTGGACTGACCACAGGTAGGACAGAAGTTATAACTTTCGTCCAGTGGGCTATCGCAATTACTACAATGCGTACTTCTACGCTTTTTGGTTTTCATCAAAAAAAAAATTGTTTTCAGGAAAGTTAAAGATAGTGGCTAAATACCATTCCCCAAACTGGGGCAAAGAAAAAGAGCCTGAAAATCTCCCGGCTCTTCTAATGAGTAGTGTTTAGATGTAAGGTTTTTAGGTTCTGATTTAACTCAGCCTATTTTCCTTTTATCAAAATGATTCTTTAAAGCACTATAAAATCAATTGAGAAAACTGTTTGATCCCATATTAGCTGGATAACGCCACCGTTATCTGATTCTTCAACATTAATAGTAAAAGGTTCAGTGATTTTGGTTTGCTGACTGATCTTCATTGGAACACGCCCTAAATTTCGCTCTTGGTTATAGGATTGGCCGTTTTGGCCTGTTTGCTTATTGATAATCAGGGTTCCGCCATTAGGCTCTGGAATGGTGAAGAAGGTATACTCACCAGCAGGTACGTCTAGATCCCCAATTTTAAGATCTTTTGAAGTCTTGAAATGGGTGGCTCTATTGGCGCCAGTTCTCCAAAGCTGTCCCCAAGGCACTATACCACCAAAAATTTCTCTTCCTCTTTTTTGCGGTGAGCCATAAGAGATATCAAATTCTGCACCCTTAAATTCAAAATGACCTTCAGGTGCGCTGGATAATTCACCAAAGGTTTTGCCGTTTCTGTCGGCTTGTGCAAAAGAGTCTGCAATCTTATTGATATCTACACTTTTAACCCTGTGCACTTTTAACTTCCTGGTGGTAAGCGCTGCGTCTAATAATTGGATGTTACCATTCTTTTCAATGTCCACACCCATTACACCTCTAGAGGGGTGACGGATGGTGAGGCTATCTTCCCCTTCCTTGGCAATTATAAAAGTAGAAAAGCTTCTTCCCGTCCAAAGCCTTTGGTTAATACTGTCACTTGGGCTTCGAACTGCTTTGTTGAAAGCCAAATCAAAAGGCCAGTGCACCATGTCTATAAAAGGAAGCATGTCTTTTTCAAAAGCCACCGTTCTGACCGTTGCACCATCTCTACCTTCTGATTCTACAAGAAGACTGTCTTGTTGTCGCGTCATCCTTTGAACTAAAGTTTCTGGCCCATTGAAACCTTCAGTCGGATCGAACTGGGTAACTTCAAGTTTATAAAAGTCATCATTACTATAAGTGAGATAATACTTCCTGAGTGATAGACTTGGTGAACGCAGCACCACTTTGGCTGTAAAATAACCATCCGACTTGCTGAAAGACTCTACCGCTAAGGTGTCATTTCCCAATAATGTGATGAAACCAGCCTCGTTTGAGGTGTTTGGAGATTTGCACGAAACAACAACTGTGGCAACTAATAAGGCAAGGAATAACTTTTTCATAAGGCTTGTCAAATTTCTATCTTGAGAAAGATAAACGAAAGCCCTAATGCTACAAACTGGCTTTATATCAGCGGTTAAGCTTTCGTTTTAACTTTGTTCCAAGCCTTGATTTGCCAATAGATATTGCCTGTAGTCAGGTGGTTTCCTGCGCTGTCGTGGGTTTTTACTTCACAGTTCACCACAATAGACTCTTGCGTTTCTAATGGTTTGATTACTTCATTCTGTAGCCATTCTTCAGTGACAGAAAATTCAGCGAAAGAATCCATTTTACCTTGGTAGTGGTAGTTCATTTCCATTTTCTGCATAATAATTCGGTATTGCTTCGCATCTAAAGTGGAAAGTAAAACAATGCCCGTAGTGAATTCAGAAACAGTGGCCAAACCGCAAGCATGTAAACCTTTGATGTGATTGAAATTGCTTCGCTTGTATGGAAATAGGGTCTTTACTGACTTATCACCAATGGCTACAATCTTAATACCATGAGGTTTATTGAAAGGAATCATCCTCGAAAGCCCAAAATTAAGGAGTGCCATATGACGTTTTGATGTTTTTGCTTTTTCTAAGAGTTGGGCTGGATCGAACATAGTCTACATTTTTCAATTAATTTAGGCAAGTTTCTTTAAATACATAGAATATGCTCAGTTTTTGGGAAAGACAATCATTTATAAATTTCGACCATATAATAATAGGAGGGGGGATAGTTGGGCTTTCTACTGCCGTGGCCATCAAGGAGAAATTCCCGAATCAGTCCGTTGCAATTTTGGAACGAGGTACTTTTCCGACTGGTGCCAGTACTAAAAATGCTGGTTTTGCCTGTTTTGGTAGTCTAACAGAAATCATGAATGATTTGAAGGGGATGACAGAAACGGAGGTGCAAGATCTCGTTGAATTCCGCTGGAAAGGCTTAGAATTGCTTCGATCTCGTTTGGGCGATGATCATATTGGCTTCAAAAATTATGGGGGCTATGAATTGCTTTTCGAAAGTGATTTGGATGCATTGAACTCGATTGAAAAAGTTAATGAATTGCTAAAGCCTCTTTTTGGTCAGCATGTTTATTCAGAAGCAGCGGGTTTAATTAGTGAATTTGGTTTTGATCAACAGCAAGTAAAATCATTGATCAAAAACCCATTGGAAGCGCAAATCGACACGGGGAAAATGATGAAGGCACTCGAAGCCCTTGCGCAGCAATTGGGTATTAAGTTATTTACCAATTGCGAAGTGCTTTCTTTCGAAGAAACCCCAGAAGGCGTAACCGTAAATACACCTGAAGTAAGTTTTAAGGCCAGAAAACTGGCCATTTGTAGCAATGCATTTACCCGAAAGCTATTACCCGAAATAGCGCTAAAGCCTGGTAGGGGTGTGGTTTTGGTAACAAAGCCGATTACAGGCCTTCCTTTTAAAGGTACTTTCCATTATGAAGAAGGTTATTACTATTTCCGGAATTATCAAGACCGAATCATTTTTGGCGGAGGAAGAAACCTAGATATTGGAGGGGAGGAGAGTACCGAGTTCGAAGTGAGGGAATTGATTTTAGATAAACTGAAATCTGATTTGAAAAACATCATTCTTCCAAATCAAAAAATTGAGGTGGATATGGCTTGGGCAGGCATTATGGCTTTTGGGAAAACCAAACAACCCATTGTTCAGAAGCACAGCGAAAATATTGTGTTAGGCGTGAGGTTAGGAGGAATGGGAGTTGCCGTTGGAAGCAAAGTTGGGCAGCGTTTGGCATCTCTAATGCTCGAATAAAATAAATCTTCTTATCTTCAAATCCTGACTTTAAAATAACTATGACGAACACTCACAGTAAGCCTACTCTTTTTCAGGCTTTTATACCAATTATCTTTTTAGTAGTAGCTCTTTTTATCAATGTCCGAATCTTTGGAGATTCTTCACTTGATGGCTCAAATCAAATTATTCTGATTCTTTCGGGGGGCGTTGCAACCTTAGTGGCGCTCAAGTTGGGATATAAATGGGATACCATTCAGAATGGAATTGTAAAAAGTATTAGCTCGGCAATGGCCTCCATTATCATTCTACTTTTGATAGGCTGCTTGGCAGGTACTTGGCTTTTAAGCGGAATTGTACCCGCCATGATTTATTATGGATTGCAAATCCTTAACCCTACTATATTCCTTTTTGCGGCTTGTATTATTTGTGCTGTTGTTTCAATGGCCACCGGTAGCTCTTGGACCACCGCAGCCACTGTGGGGATTGCCTTAATTGGTATTGGTCAAGCTTTGGGATTGAACGAAGGTATGGTTGCTGGAGCGATCTTGTCAGGCGCTTATTTTGGAGATAAAATGTCACCATTGTCAGATACTACGAACTTGGCGCCAGCCATGGCAGGTACGGATTTGTTTACCCACATCAGGTACATGACTTTAACGACTGTGCCGTCAATTGCCATTGCCTTAATTCTGTTTTTAATCTTAGGCTTCACGAATTCAGGAAGTGGTGAAATCACCGAAACAGGAGAGATTTTGACAGCCATCACTTCACGATTCAATATTAATGGATGGTTATTTTTAGTGCCGTTGGCGGTAATTGGAATGATCTTAAAGAAAGTACCGGCTATTCCAGCCATTTTAATTGGAGCACTTTTGGGCGCTGTTTTCGCTTTGATTTTTCAGCCAGAGGTAGTCACTTCGGTTGCTGGTTGGGAAGGGGCCAATTGGGAAGTCACTTTTGTAGGGATCATGAAGTCACTTTACGGAGATATTAGTGTGGTTACTGGTCATGCCATGGTGGATGAACTTCTAACTTCCGGAGGAATGGCGGGTATGTTAAACACTGTTTGGCTTATTCTTTCAGCCATGATTTTCGGTGGTGTAATGGAAAGAACAGGGTTACTAAAGCGAATTGCAGCCGCGGTAATTTCAAAGGTAAGCTCAACGGGTTCTTTGGTGGCAGCTACAGCTGGAACGACCATATTTTTTAATGGTACGGCATCGGACCAATACTTAGCCATTGTGGTACCAGGGAGAATGTATGCGGATATTTATAGGCAAAAGGGCTTAGCTCCAGAAAACCTATCAAGAACTTTAGAAGATTCGGGAACAGTAACCTCGGTACTCATTCCTTGGAATACTTGTGGAGCCTATCATTCGGGTGTTTTGGGCGTAGCAACAGGTGCTTATTTGCCTTATGCTTTCTTCAATTTAATCAGCCCATTAATGACCGTAGCCTTTGCGTACCTCAATATCAAAATCAGAAAAATAGATCCTTCAAAAGCTGAAGAGACCGAAGAAGCCCTAGCTGAAGAATGAGTTTTACCAAATCAATAACCAAGCAAGAAATTATGGAATTACCACTTTCTGGCTATAAAGGGAAGGTGGTCATCGCAAGTACAGAGGAGTCCATTAAAAAAGCGATGGATGAAATCAATGAGTTCACCGCAGTTGGTTTCGATACTGAAGCAAGGCCAACCTTTAAGAAAGGGCAAGTCAGGTATATTTCCTTAATTCAGATCGGTACACCTGAGAAGGTGTATTTATTAAGAATTATGCAGACTGGGCTTTTGCCGTGTATCATTGATTTTTTGGAGAACCCAGAAATTACTAAAATTGGTATTGGGTTGGATGATGATTTCAACTTGTTGAATAACCTCAAAGCGTTCAATCATCAGGGCTTTTTAGACTTGAATAAGAAGTTCGTTGAGATTGGGGCTGAAAATATTGGTGCTAGAAACTTAGCCGGAATGATCATGGGGATTCGTATTTCGAAATCTGCCCAGACGTCTAACTGGGAGTTAGAGCAACTGACTGAAAAGCAAATTCGCTATGCTGCTACCGATGCTTGGATTTGCTTAGAAATTTACGAGAAGCTCTATACATGGGGTTTTGTAGAATAGACAATCTTTCAACAACCGTATTTGATAAATAGAAGATGAAAAGGACACTTATTTTGTTTTTGGGGATTACGTTGTCTGTATTTCAGGCCAATGCCCAGCAGTTAGACTCTTTTATTGAGGATTACTACACGATGGCCGATGCTGAATTCAATCAAGAATCGGCCTTTGAGACTGTGGATTATGTGCAGCAATATTGGCGATTGGCAGGAAACGAAGGTTTCAATAACAGTATTTACCATGTGGTGGAAAAATTAAAAAATGCGGGCTATGTGTTGGAAGAAAACGCAAAAGCAACAGACAGGCTTACTTATAGAATTGAGAAGCGACCGATGTCACGCCCTACTTGGGAGCCGGTTTCGGGATCCTTGAAAATTGGAAATAAGGAGTTACTCAACCTGAAAACCAATTTCAATATGATTGCTTCCTATTCTTATAGCACGGGTGGCGAAAAGGAATATGAAGTAGTGTATGTAGAAAAGGTTTCTGCTGAAAGCCTAGATGGTATGGACTTAAAAGGCAAAGTCGTAATGACTGAAGGTAGCCCGGGGCGTACGTTTAATGAAGCCGTTAAAAAGCACGGAGCTGCTGGTGTAATTACTTATGGTTTGCCAGCCTATAACCAACCTGAGAAACATCAAAACTCCATTTCGTTTACAGGGATATCTAATGATGAAGAAGCTAAAGCTTTTGGCGTATTACTTTCTTATAAGGCACATGAAATATTGAAAAAAACAGTTTTAGCAGGACAGACTAAAGTAAAGATCAACCTAGAAACGAAAATTTACGAATCAGAAGAATTGACTTTGGTGGCGGAAGTAAAAGGAAGTGCATTGCCGAATGAGCGCTTTGTATTCAGTGCGCACGTGCAAGAGCCGGGTGCCAACGATAACGCAACTGGAGTAGGTGCTTTGGGTGAAGTGGCTTCTTCTACTGCCCGACTTTTAAAAGCAGGAAAGGTGAATCCTGCACGCACCATTACCTACCTTTTTGGTGATGAAATTGTGTCGACACGTAGATACGTGCAAGAAGACGCTGAACGCGCAAAAGGAATCAAATGGGGAATGAGCTTAGACATGGTGGGAGAGAATACTGCGATCACTGGCGGTTCTTTCTTAATCGAAAAAATGCCTGATCCAGGAGCCATCTGGACGCGTGGAAAAGAGAAACATTCGGAGTGGGGTGGAAGACCATTGAAGAAAGAACAGTTGAAACCACACTACTTCAACGACCTGACCATCGGTGTTTTCGATATGATTGGCGAGAGAAAGAATTGGGAAGTGAATTACAATCCATTTGAGGGGGGCAGCGATCACACACCATTCCTTCAGGCCAATATCCCTGGCTTGTTGCTATGGCATTTCACCGATCAGTTTTACCATACCGACCAAGATAGAATCGATAAGGTATCGCCTGTGACTTTAAAGAATGTAGGAATAGGCGCAATGATCATCTCTTTCGCATTAACCGAAAATAACGATCGCTTAGCACACGTAATGCTTTCGGAAGCTTCAATGGCAGCTACTATGCGTTTACAAGCAGAATTGAAATTGAGTCAAGAAGCCCTTGCCAACGGAGGTGACCTTGCCGAGCAAAAAGATATTATCAATACTTGGGCAGACTATTACAGAGATGTTTTTAATGCTACGCTAGATATTGAGCCTAAAGGCATGGCGGCATTCAAAGAGAACCTACAAGCGACTCAAGATGCCTTAATGGGCTATCGCAATATGATTATGGGGCAATTGAAGTAGATTTGTATTGTCTGAAAGAAACAAAAAAGCCTCGGTCTGAATCTTCAAACCGAGGCTTTTATATGATAATGCTTCTTAAGCTTCGCTTACAACGATCTTATTGATTTTATCACCTTCTTTGATTTCGTCAACAATATCTATACCCTCTACAACTTTACCAAAGCAAGTGTGGTTTCTGTCTAAGTGAGCAGTATTGTCTCTGCTGTGGCAAATAAAGAACTGAGAACCACCAGTGTTTCTACCTGCATGCGCCATAGAAAGTACACCACGATCGTGGTATTGGTTTTCACCGTCTAACTCACAGTCGATTTTGTAACCAGGACCGCCAGCGCCAGTTCCATTAGGGCAACCGCCTTGGATTACGAAGTTTGGAAGTACACGATGGAAAGTAAGACCATCATAAAAGCCTTTTTTAGCCAAGTCAGTAAAATTCTTTACTGTGTTTGGGGCGTCCTTTTCAAAGAACTCAACTTTCATTACCCCTTTTTCGGTTTGTATTTCTGCTGTCATGAAATGTTATGATAAATTTGAACTGCAAAGCTAAGGGTTTCAGAACAAAACACGTTTCACCTTTTAAAAAGAATAAACATTATGCCGCTACTTTCCCGAAAACAAAAAGTGAAACTGATCAATTGGTATCCTCCATTTATGGGAGCGGGTATTAAACTCACTTATTTGTCTGATGATTTCATGAAGGCCGAAGTGCAATTGAAACTTCGTTGGTGGAACAAAAACCTAGTAGGAGTTCACTTTGGAGGTTCTTTGTTAGCGATGTGCGATCCGTTCTATATGCTTTTGTTGATGAATACCTTAGGTCATGATTATATTGTTTGGGACAAAGCTGCTTCCATTCGTTTTAAGAAACCAGGAAGAGGAACCGTAAAATGTGTTTTTGAATTGACAGAGCCACTTTTAGCCCAAATACGGGAAGAAGTAACTGCAGCAGGTAAAAAGGATTATTTCTTCGACCTGACAGTAACTGATGGAGAAGGGGAGGTTGTCTGCGAAGTACATAAGACGATTTATGTGAGGAAGAAGTAGCCGAATTGTCCCTACAGTGTATAGTCAATCTTCATAATCTCAAATACCCGATCTTCTTTTGCCAACTTTAATATGGCTTTTTCTCCAACTTTCTTGTTTGTCAATATTTGAGCAATGGGTGAAATGAATGAAATCTTTCCTTTAGAAATATCAGCTTCGTCTACACCCACAATCTGATAGCGCTGGAGTTTGGTTTGGGTACCTATTTTTAAAGTTACCCAAGCACCGAACCGTACTTCATGTTTTGGCTGCTCTTCTAGTTCTATAAGCTTTGCGGTAGAAATTCTGTTATTCAGCAATTGCAGCTTTGCGTTGATATGATTGACCGCAATTCGTTTTTCGTTTTCACTCGTAAGCCCCAGCTGGTCTTTCTCATCGATAAGCTTCTGTTTTTCTTCCAAAAGTTCATCCATACCCACCTGAGTAACATAATTGGTTACGCCTTCCGGTAAGTTGACTCTTGCGGGTACAAGAGGTATTTCTTCCTGATCGTCTTCTTTAACAAATCCTCTGCTCATGTTTCAATTTACGAATTCCATAGATAGGGCTGTTACCCTGATCCCGAAGCTTGAGAGTTCAGGATATGTCTGCTACTTCCAATAAACATTAGAACATTAAACTCGCTCTGATGTTCACCCTTAGATCAGTAGATGGTGAGAAACTTGTGTTTAAGAGCAAGAACCTGAGTTCTAACTTTATCAAAAGCCCACGATAATAATCTCATCCCTGTCTCTGATCAATCTTTTTCAACAGTTCTAGTTGTAGCGCTTGACTTTCAAACAGTGTTTGTATTTGTTCTTCCATCAAAAGGTCAATTTTTTCGTTCAGCGCCTTAATTTCTAATTCCGCTTTTAAGTTAATGAGGTAGTCATTTTCACCGCGTTTCCTGTCTTTTTCCTCCTGTCTGTTTTGGCTCATCATAATTACTGGAGCTTGCAGTGCCGCAATACAAGAAAGAATGAGGTTCATTAATATGAATGGATAGGGATCGAAATTATCGCGGATGGGAGTCAGTGTATTAAAGAGAATCCAAACAATGAGTATAGCAAAGAATGTAATAATGAATGCCCAACTGCCGCCAAACTTGGCGACTTTATCTGAAATGCTTTGCCCTGTAGAGAGAATCTCTTTAGGTGGATTTAAAAGGTTAGTGGTAATTAAGGTTTCATCTTCGATTGCCTTTTTTACAATGCTCTGAAGCTTCCTGATGTGTTCTGATTTGGCGGTTAACAGGTTGGTGATGTCGTTGTCCATTTGATTTTTTAATAAATGTATCAAAATGGTTTTAGTAAATGTATGGTAGGGCGCGGGTGCCCCTTATTTAGATATTCTATTCGGCTATTTTCTTGACTTCGCCAGTGATAGAACAGGCTAATTTCGCAGTGTTAAATATCGTCCCAAATTTTTCAATATTCTTTTTGAGTAGATCAATATTCAGACTCTCATCTTGACTGTACACCTTCAATTCATAATTGATTTCGTCCATTCTTGGTGGCTTTTCCAGTCGTGTTGCATTCACGGTTATTTCCGCATGGCTGTATTCAAACTTCATCATCACAGAAAAACGCTCCACATTTTTAAGAATGCAGGCGGAAAAGGAACCCAAAAACAATTCAGCTGGGTTAGGTAAACTATCAGCCGTTTCGGGTGTAATCCCAAAAGCGATGTCTGATTGCTTCACCTTAATCGAGGCCTTGTTTTTTGAAGACGAGTCTGCTTTGGTTGAATACTTCATAAATAAATCTTGTTGTTACTTTACACCCCTAAAAACCTCAGAGATGAGATGAGTAGAAGGTAAGAATAGTTTCTGGATTATTGCACACCGCTAAGAACAGTTGGTTGGCGGCTTGTTGGTGAAGAACACCAACAAGGGCGAAGAACGCAAAGCTATGCATCGTCCTTACAGGACTTCCATAAAGGTATGGTTCGGTTAACGAAGGGTTTCACCCTTCGTTTTGTTATTGCGCCCTTTCAGGGCTGGCTAAAGCGAAATTCCTTTGTTCATTCAACAATGACAAGCTAAATAATAGTAAACCAAAAGCCCCAACGGGGCGAAATATCCAAGGAATGGGTGCAACCCATTCCTGATTCAATATAAGGTTAATTAAGCCCTGAAAGGGCGTAATAGGTTTAGACTATTCACTGTTTTTTATGATAAAAGTAGAGCACCAAGCTTGCTATAAGTCACCCTGTAAGGGTCTTTTTCAGAAACACAGATAACCAGCTTGAATTACCAAACTAACCGCAGAGAACGCAGCGAAACGCAAAGCGTTAATTTGAGGGATAGCGAGTACCCCGAAGTTTCACGGGCGGCATGACGCTCCGATTGGGCTTTTTTAAACAGTCATCCTCTCCGAAGTTTCGGAGACGAGGCACGAGGAAGAAAGCTCCGAAGCTTCGGAGCGTCTGCTACTCCGAACAAACATTAGAACCCTGAAACCCGCGCAACGGAAAGTAACTACTCCTTATTCCTTTTAAATAGGTTGAGAAACTTTCTAAGTAGGGTAGTAATTCTAGCCATATCCTTATTGATCGAGTCCTTTTCAAACTGACTTGTCATGCCTTTAAATTGCACCCAATGGGTTTTTAGTGTCGCTACATCAGATTTGATCGAATTTTTTTCGAACTGACTAACTTTCCCTTTGAGCTCATCCAATAAGCTAGACATTTGAATATTAATCTTCTTTGTTTGAGCGGAGTTCACCCAGATGTCTTTTAATTCCTCCCATTCGAATTTCTGTTCTTTATTAGCCATCTTATTTTAATTTAGTAGTGATACAGTTGAGTAGTATTTTTTGATTCTTTTCATTTTGACAGCAATGTGATTTGCTGTCAATCCAGTGATCTTCGCTATTTCTTTATACGACAGTTCATCCAAGGATAAAATCACAATAGACTGATCTACAGTATTCAGTACATGGATACAGTCATGCAGCGCTTTATATTTTTCTTGGTGCTCAGTATCTGGAATTGAAGCTACGGGTTCAAATTGTATGGCCTCTAATCGGATCGTTTTTTCGTTAGCATTCTCCAGCTTGCTTTTCGCATTCATGCAGACATTTAAGGCAATTCTATAGATCCATGTGCTTACATTAGATTTGCCCTCAAACGTTGGAAAAGCCCGCCAAATGTGAAGTGTTACTTCCTGAAAAAGGTCTTCTGGTTCAATCGGAGCAACAGCATAGATCTTACAAATTCTATAAATTCTGACCTTGTTGTCCTCAAGGGTTTGATCAAAAGTGGGTTTTACCTTTCTCTGCATTTTGTGTTTTTTTAGCACTCTACTCGGTTAGTGGGCTGGATTGAAAAAATATGACAGCAGAATTGTGATTTATTTTAAAAAGGGCTGTGGAAAAGGTAAGAAGACTTTATGGATTATTGCCCACCGCTAAGGACAGTAATCCCTGTAGGTTCCGAGGCTTCGGAATTTTCCCGAAACACAAATCGTTGGCGGCTTGTTGGTGAAAGTACGCTGAGTTATGTATCGTCCTTACAGGACTTCTGTAAAGGTGTGGGTCGGTTTACGAAGGGTTGCACCCTTCGTTTAGTTATTACGCCCTTTCAGGGCTGGTTGAAGTGAAGTCCCTCAGTTCATAAAACAGGGATAAGCTAAATAATAGCAAGCCAAAAGCCCCAACGGGGCGAAATATCCTAGGAATGGGTGCAACCCATTCCTGATTCAATATAAGGTTAATTAAGCCCTGAAAGGGCGTAATAAGTTTAGACGCTTCACTGGTCGATTATGATAAAAACTGAGCACCATTGCTTGCTATAAGTCACTCTACTTCGTAACCTCTTTAGCCCTTTTGAAATACTTATCCGCTTCAACCTTGTTGCCCAAAGCCAAATAAGCATTTCCTGTTCTTGTTAGAAGTGACTCCGAATCTGGGGAGTCTATCAGCAGAGACTTATATATTTCGATAGCCTTATTGTACGCTGCATGGGCTTCGTAATAATTCACAATGTCCAATGCTCGATTCCCTAAATCCCTGATGAATTCATCCGAAAAAAAGGTGTTTGCAAAGCTTTCGAAATAGGGATAATCCTCCGCTCTAATAGCACTGCGGATAATGGTATACTTAGACCATGTGGGCAGTTCGGGTGGCGCTCCATAAATAAGCGCCCGCTGCTTGGTATGTGCATAAGCATATTCTAAGCCCCCATTGCCTATAAAGGCTTGAAGGTTGTTTACTTGAAATTCTGGGTAATACTTAAAGTACGTCCTAAGGCTGTGGTAGAGTGTGGGGTAGGCCGTAGACTGATGCTCTTCGTTGACAAGCTCAAAGTATGACCAGTCTAAGCCACTAATTTTTTTGATGGAAAGCAGTGAGTCCAATTTATTGGTGCCATGATTTACTTCGTATTCATTTGGGCTCACAGCGAAATAAAGGGCCTTGTTTGTAATTGTGATGCTATCCAAGGCAGCGACTTTATCTTTAATGGGGAAGGGGCTTGCGATAAAATAAGCATCAAATGGAATCGTCTTGTTGAGCATAATATCGAATCCAAGACTTCCGGCATATTGCCAACCAAAAAGGAGTTTTTCATCATTTACGCGAAAGCTTTTCTCAACATAAGGGATTAGCTCTTTCCCCATAAACCCAATGAAGTTATCCGTTCCATTGATATAATTGGCATAACGCTGACGGTAGGGGGTGTTGATACCCACGATGATAAAATCAGGGGTTAAATCGAACTGCTTGAAAGTGTTACTTAAGCTCACGGCATAAGTGAAAAGCTGTTGACCATCTAGTAAATAGAGAACGGGGTAGTCTTTGTCTGTTTCGGAATAGCCTGGAGGAAGGTAGACTTGGATTTGCTTTGTTTCTTCTAAAATCTCAGAGTCGATAAAATGATTCGTCCCAACGATGTTATTTGTTTCTGCCTTTTGCGCTTGTAAATAAAGAACGGTGAATAGACTGATGATTACTATGATGGTTTTTTTCATGTCCACCCTAGTAACGGTCTCCTAACTTAAGGGTTACGGAGGTGTTTTTAGTAACACAGATAACCAAAACTAACCGTCATTCTGAAATTTTAGGCCGATGATAATCGGGCTAAAATGAAAGAATCTGTCTGTTCAAGGCCTCGGCTGTCAAGAACTGACAGATTCTTTCTTCACCTTACGCTATGCTTCAGGTTCATCAGAATGACGCTCCGATTGGGCTTTTTTTAGACCGTCATCCTGAGCCTGGCTCAGGATCCGTCTGCTACTCAGTCATCCCTGTAGGGATCCTTTCCCGAAACACAAGTTGTTAGGTGGCTTGTTGGTGAAGAACACCAACAAGGGCGGAAAAAAATTCTCGGTCAGCCTGAAGAACACCAAAAAGGGCGGAGGGGTAGCTTGCTAATTGGTCAGACCACTCCAAGTGGTCTGACCAATGGGCCAATGGCGGCTAATGGCTGTTACCCCAACGAATTATACTCAACCACTTTAAAATCAGGGTCAGTGAGGTCAATTAAGAAGTGATGGATCTTATCTTTCTTGTCGAATTCGCCATTCTTATCAATGTCTTCTAAAGTGCGGAAGTACAAACGTTTGTTGACGATCAAAATCTTCCAATCTAGTAGTTCTTGAAGTTCGAAGGTTAGTTTCTTAAAATTCTGGCCACTCAGATGTGATAAGTAAAGCGACTCAATATCATCATTCGTAAGTTTGCCATCATTGTTGGTGTCTCTGTCGGTGACGGTCATGACCACCAGTTGTTGACCGGTTTTCTTGCGGATGGATTCCAAAAACTGGAAGCTTCTGATTTTAAGATGCTGCTCCGTAATAGGTCTGAAATTGGAAGAGTCTAAATGCTGAATCATGATTTTACTCAAGCTGCCGGTATAGGAACTTCCACTTAAATAGCCACTTGAAAAGGAGAAGTCCCCTGAACCTCCCGACCCTAAATAAAGCTTGCTTCCCGCGCGACTCGAAACCCGAATTTCTCCAATGGGAAAGAGCAGGTAATCGGTGCTGTCAAAATAGACAGGGAGGTCGCCTGTAAGCACTAAAGTGCTGTCTACAATCAGTGCTTGCTCGCCCACTTGTCCATTGTCATCCGTAGGATAAACCACGGTTGGCTTAGTGTCACATGACCAAAATAGGAGCGAAACACTTAGGGCTAAAAGGATGGTTTTCATAAAAAGTAGTTACGTTTCAAACGGTAAGTAAGTTAATGCCTTTGTTATAATTATCACCAATCATAAAGCCAGCGACAGTGTTGCAGCAAAACTAGGTGCCAAGCGCTCATGCTAAGTCACCCTGCTCCGAGACTTCGGAGATCTTTCCCGAAACACAAGTTGTTAGGTGGCTTAAGGGTGGAAACAAGGGGGTAGTAGGCGGAGAGTGCATTTTTCTAAAACGTTACAGTCGGAAAGGGTAAAACCGAAAATCTATATTATTTTTAGAATTATGATAAACCGCTTTACCATGATTTCTACCAAAACACCGATACTCCTTCTGATGCTTACGTTCGTGACATTATCCTCTTGCGTACCGAAAGAAGAAAACACCACAGCCATTAATCCAGAGGCATATTGGGGTGAAAGTCCTTGGCCAGAAATCAGAAAACAACGGATCAATCAATTGCTGCCACAAGCCATGGAAGCTGCCAATGTAGATTGCTGGTTGGTGGTGTGTAGAGAAAACAACAATGACCCAATTGCTGACCATGTTGGCGGTGAAAATGCAGGTGGAACCGCTGCCTTTTTATTTTATAGAGATGCCGATGGTTTTCATTCCAAAGTATTTTCTCCTTCAGGCGAAGCCACTGCTTTGGATGAAATGGACATACATGATGAAGTTGTGAAAGTATCTGGAAGTTCGGCAATGGGCATGGCTGCCGATTTTATTAAAGAGAAAAATTTCAGCCGCGTAGCAGTTAACTCTTCGAGCAGCAACTCAATGGCCGATGGACTAACTTATACGCAACGCATGAGCTTAGAAGGTTTACTAGGAGCCGAAAGTAAGAAACTCGTTTCGTCTACTGATTTAATCTATGAATGGCTTTCTATAAAACTACCTGAAGAGGTAGAGGTACTTAAAAAGGCTGCAAAATTAACAGCCGAATGGCAAGTGGAGGCTTACGAACAAATCATTCCAGGAAAATCTACCGATGCCGATATTGCCAGATTTTTAAAGCAAAAAATGGCTGAATATGGAGTTACGGATGGTTGGGCTGCTGACCAAAATCCAAATGTAAATTCGGGGCCAGATCGTGGGCATTCTCATGCTACCGACAAAGTAATTATGCCTGGCGATGTAATACAAATAGATTTCGGCATCAAGGTTTATAACCGCTGGGTAAGCGATATTCAGCGGTTTGCTTATGTATTGAAGGACGGGGAAGAAACGGCTCCAGAAGAAATTCAATTTTACTGGAACAGCAGCAAAGCAGGAAATAGAGCCGCATTTAATGCCATGAAACCCGGAGCTACAGGAGCAGAGGTGGATAGAGCGCAACGCCTGTTAATGCAAGAAGCTAAATCTGAAAATGTGCCATGGAGTACGGGGCATCCGGTGGGTTATGTAGCGCACGATGTTGGGCCAAGCTTAGGCGGTGGTATGTCAACCCGAGTACGGACTGTTTCTACCAAATTATTAAAAGAAGGGATGACCTTTGCCTTCGATGGTTTCCACGCTTGGAAGCGCGAGGATGGAACCGAAAAAACTATCTCTGTGGAAGAAATGGCAGTAATTACGGCCAATGGTGCAGCGTACTTAATCGCCCCACAAGAGGAATTGATTTTGGTGAGAACAAAGAAGTAGGTAATCTAACAGCAAAGTACACTGAGAAACGCAAAGCGTTAATTTGAGGGATACCGAAACCCCCGAAGCTTCGCGGGCGGCATGACACTCCGATTGGGCTTTTTTCAGACCGTCATCCTGAGCCTGTCTCAGCATCCGTCTGCTACTCAGTCATCCCTGTAGGGATCCTTTCCCGAAACACAGTTGTTAGGTGGCTTGTTGGTGAAGAACACCAACAAGGGCGGAAACTCGCACGGATGTCCGCCCTTCTTGCCTTCGCGAAGCTTCGGCAAAGCAAGGGGGGGCGGTTGGTGGGGGATTGCTACCGAACTCTGCTTTACAAAAGAGACAACATTATTACACACTGCTCAGAACAGTCACCCCGAAGGGGGCTTTTTCAGTAATACAGATTGCCAAAACTAGCCGTCATTCTGATGACGAGGCACGAGGAAGAAAGAATCCGTCCGTTTAAGGCCTCGGCTGTCAACAACTGACGGATTCTTTCTTCACCTTACGCTGTGCTTCAGGTTCATCAGAATGACGCTCCGGTTGGGCTTTCTCAGCAATACAAATGGTTGGTGGCTTGTTGGTGAAGAACACCAACAAGGGCGGAAACTCGCACGGATGTCCGCCCTTCTTGCCTTAGCGAAGCTTCGACAAAGTAAAGGGGCGGTTGGTGGGGGATTTGTACGGAATTACAATCTATGATGAGGGCTACTTAGAATTCTTGTCAAGCCATTCTTTGATTTGATCGAAGTTGAGTTCTCCAGTAGAAGTTGAAATTACAAATTGATATTTGTCCTTTTGATTTGCATGTATATCGCGCTGTTCATTCATTAACAGAAGCCTGGCAAGCACATAACCAGTTCGTTTATTCCCATCAACAAAAGGATGATTCTTTACTATGCTTTCAATAATTGCCGCTGCTTTATCGACTGGACTAGGATAAAGCTCTTGTCCATCAAAAGTTTGATAAGGACGGTTCAATGCGGAATCTAACAGTTCTTGGTCTCGAACTCCTTCAGAACCCCCAAACCGTCCAATTAAAATGGAATGTATTTCAAGAACTTCGCGCTCCGAGATCATTGGGCTAGTCTTTCAAGAAGCTCTTTGTCTTCCGTTAAGATGGTTCTTAGGTTTTGAGATAAGCTCACAGATTTGTCAGACTTGCCTTGAACAGACTTTAGGTAGTCGTAAACTTCTTGGAGTGCTTTTTCCGGTGTATTGTCCAACAATTGGTTGATTGCTGTTTTTACTTCTTCTCTGCTCATGGTTCAATTTACGAAATTCATGGAAATATGGTTAACCAAATGCTGGGTTCATGGATTAAACCATGGGCTAAAATTCACCGTCATTTTCTCCGAAGTTTCGGAGCGTCTGTGTAAGGCAAAGCGTTAATTTGAGGGATACCGAAACTAGTTTGGCATGACACTCCGATTAGGCTTTTTACAGACCGTCATCCTGAGCCTGTCTCAGGATCCGTCTGCTACTCAGTCATCCCTGTAGGGATCCTTTCCCGAAACACAAGTTGTTAGGAGGCTTGTTGGTGAAGAACACCAACAAGGGCGGAAAACTAACCGTCATTCTGATGACGAGGTACGAGGAAGAAAGAATCCGTCTGTTCAAGGCCTCGGCTGTCAAGAACTGACAGATTCTTTCTTCACCTTACGCTATGCTTCAGGTTCATCAGAATGACGCTCCCATTGGGCTGTATGGTTGGTGATGATCTCATGGAAAAGTCAACAAAAAAGCCCAACTCTTTCGAGTTAGGCTTTGCGTATTTTATTCCCTTTTAAAATGAGGCTTATGCGAAATGGTATAAGAAGATCATTTCACCTGTAAAGGCAGGTTTAGGGTTGTCTTTGATTTCAAGTTTTACATTCAGCTGGCATTTGGTAATGCCTCGTAAATCGGCCAAAGAAGTGAGTTTCACCCTTAATCTTACTTCAGAATCTGCCACTACAGGCTGATTGAATTTAAGCCTTTCGATGCCGTAGTTAATCATCATTTTGATGTTACGGATATCGGCAATTTGCTCCCATAAATGCGGAAGAATAGATAAAGTTAAATAACCATGGGCAATGGTGTTTCCAAAACCGCCTTCAGATTTGGCTCTTTCAGGGTCGGTATGAATCCATTGGTGGTCTAGTGTGGCATCGGCAAAAACATTGATTCTCTCTTGGTCGATTTTAAGGTATTCTGAAACACCCAATTCCTTACCAATGTGTTCTGCAAATTCTGCGTGGCTTGCTATAACTAACTTTTCCATATTGAGTTTCAATAATGCTCAAATTTACTCGATTTAGCGATTAAATTTTATTCTATTTTAACAATTCTAAAAGTCAATTGTCAATTGGTATCCCGTTTTTTTGATATTTTCTTCGGCTTCGTCTTGCTCAAAATTGGAACAGGTAACGCCCAACAAGCGCACGCCTTCCGGGAAATCTTCCCAGTTCACCTGCTCAAGTAAATTGAAAGTCAGTTGTTTAAGTATTTCGCTACTTACAATGTTCTCGGTTTGGGTAATGCTTCGGGTAATCTGGCTAAAGTCTTTGAATTTTATTTTAAGGGTAAGCGTCTTGCCAAATTTGTCGGCTTTCTCTAGTCTTTTATGAACGGTTTGAAGAATGGGGTCCATGGCCATTTTCATGTCTTCAATTTCTACCAAGTCTTGATCAAAAGTGTTTTCGGCCCCCAACGATTTTCTGATTCTATTGGGGTTCACTGGGCGCTGGTCTTCCCCCCGAACAATGTCGTAATAGAAGGGGCCTGCTTTGCCAAATTTAAGCCTCAGGGCTTCCTTGGTCCATTGCTTTAAGTCGAGCCCTGTGTGGATGCCCAAGCTGTGCATTTTCTTGGCGGTTACTTTCCCCACTCCAAAGAACTTATCTACTTCCAATTGCTCTAAAAAAGAGACGGCTTTTTCGGGGCCAATCAGTGTAATGCCGTTGGGCTTTTGGTAGTCGCTGGCAATTTTAGCTAGAAACTTATTGATGGAAATGCCTGCTGAGGCCGTTAGGCCAGTTTCCTCAAAAATCTGTTTCCGAATGGCTTTGGCAATCAGGGTGGCCGAAGCAATGCCCATTTTGTTTTCGGTTACGTCCAGAAAGGCTTCGTCTAAAGAGAGCGGTTCCACCAAATCGGTGTATTCCAGAAAAATGCTGCGGATAACAGCCGAAACCTCCTTGTACCTTTCGAACCGAGGCGGGGTGAAAATGATATGCGGACATTTTTGATAGGCCGTTTTAGAAGGCATGGCCGAGCGCACTCCGTATTTACGGGCCTCATAGCTGGCAGCAGCCACAACGCCCCGCTCTTTACTTCCGCCAACCGCCACGGGTTTGCCTCTAAATTCAGGGTTATCCAGCTGTTCTACTGAAGCAAAAAAGGCATCCATATCGATATGAATGATTTTGCGATCAGAATTGGGCAGCTTTTTCTCCATTGGTTCGAAATTAAGCAACGATTTTATGAACTTTACGAACTGAGTTCGATTAATAAAGCGACATTAAGTTGAATTGCGCAGGGCGGAACATTTGGACTAACCCTCCAAAAGTTCTTAACGAAAGTTCCGCTTGCGGATAAAGACCCTCTAAAGTAGAAATATCAACTTTTGGAGGGTTGCGTTTAAAGTCGATTTCAGATTTCATTCTTCAAAAGATTGTCACATTCGTTTATGAAGCGTCAAAAAAAGATATTCGTCATTGTAGCCATTTTGTTCATTCTGGCCACCATTCTTGTGGGCTATGATATTACCACCAGAACGAGTTTTCCGGGCTCTAAAAAACTGTTGAAGGAATCGATAGCGCCTTCGGAACCCGATACCCAAGATTCGCTTAAAATCGATAGCCTCAAAGAAAAGTAAAACAGTTTTATTAAACTTGAGTTAATCTTTCAGCATGACAAAAACGGGCAAAAAGATAGACCTAGATCAGATTGATTTAGAAAAAATGAGCGAGATGACGACCGAGAACCCGGGGCTCATCAGTTTTCCGCATACGGTAGGTGGCGCCATGATTAAGCCAGAAGACAAAGGCAGAATTAAGGGCAGGGCGGTGTCGGCCATGCATGAGCAAACCGAAATGCAGGTCAAACAGATTTATGATCAAATGCGACTGTTGGCCGAACAAGTCAAGACCATTCAGCAAAGGGTAGAGGTGTCGGAACGGATTTATATGGCTAAAATGAGTTTTGAGCCTTTGATCGGAAAAACCTACCACCTCTACGAACGAGAAGACGGAACAGATTTGCTTTCCCTAATTGGCCCAAAGGAATGGGGGAGGTCTAAACCCTTCAAAAAATTTATCTCCAGCGTAAAACTTTTAGCCGACCATACTTGGGAGGTTTTGGAAGAGGCCGTTTGACGTTTTGTTTTGAAACTTCACATTTTGCTAAAGATGATTATCTTGGGATTCAATCTTAAGCTTTATGAACCTTCGTACTCTTCAATTTCTATTTTTTACGTCAATTTTCTGCTTTTCTTGCGTTAAAGAAGTTCCACCGCCAGCACCCATTGGGCCGTTGCCAACTACCCAACAATTGAATTGGCACGAGTTAGAATATTACGCTTTCGTCCACTTTAATATGAACACCTTTACGGATATGGAATGGGGACTTGGAGGAGAATCACCAAGTCTTTTCAACCCTACGGAATTGGACACCCGCCAATGGGCAAGAGTAGCCAAAGAGGCTGGAATGAAAGGCATTATCCTGACCGCAAAGCACCACGATGGCTTCTCGCTGTGGCCTTCTGCTTATACCGAACATTCTGTAAAAAACAGCCCTTGGAAGAACGGAGAAGGCGATGTGATTAAAGAATTAGCGGCAGCATGTAAAGAATATGGTCTTAAAATGGGGCTTTACCTTTCGCCTTGGGACAGGAACCATGCCGACTACGGAAATCCTGAATACATTACTTATTACCGTAACCAGTTGAGGGAATTGTTGACCAATTATGGTGAGGTGTTTGAACTTTGGGTAGATGGAGCCAATGGTGGTGACGGCTATTATGGTGGCGCTAATGAAACCCGAAATGTAGACCGAAAAACCTATTACGATTGGGAGAATACTTTTGCTTTGGCCAAAGAACTTCAGCCCGATATCGTGGTCTTTAGCGATGGCGGTCCAGATGTCCGTTGGGTAGGGAATGAAAACGGTTTTGCTGATGCTACCAACTGGGCACCACTAAGGCGCAATGAGTTTGCTCCAGGGATTGGTCCTTATCAACAATTGACTTCTGGCCATGAAGATGGAACGCATTGGGTGCCTGCCGAATGTGATGTGTCCATCAGACCGGGCTGGTATTACCATGAAAGTCAAGATGATAAAGTGAAATCCTTGTCGGAACTGCTGGACATCTATTATAAATCCGTTGGGAGAAACGGCAACTTGCTGCTCAACTTACCTGTCGATCGGAGAGGTTTGGTACATGAGAATGATGTGAAGGCCTTGATGGAACTGCGCAAGACCTTAGACGAAAGCTTTGCAGTGAATTTGGCCAAAGGCGCAAAAGCAGTGGCCTCGAACACTAGGGGATATGACTATCTGTCTTCCAATATTTTGGATGAGTATAACGACAGCTATTGGGCGACAGAAGATGAGGTGACTGAAAGCGAGCTAGTGATCAACTTTAGTAAAGAAACTACTTTTAATCGCTTGGTGCTTCAAGAATACATTCCGCTGGGGCAACGCATTAAAGCATTTAAAGTGGAAGTGAAAGAAGAGGACGGTTATAAGGAAATTGCCAATGAAACCACCATAGGCTACAAACGCATCCTTCGATTGCCGCAAGTAACCACCAGTCAATTGAAGATTACTTTCACCGATGCCAAGGGAAGCCCAACCATCAGTAATGTGGAGGTTTACTTGGCTACGAGCGAACCGCCAGCCGAGTAAACCATAAGAATTTTGTTTTTGAGACGCAGCCTTTCCAAAAGAAAGGCTGTACTGTTTTATACAGTCCTAGGATTTCAAAATCAACCATGAAGAAACTAAAACTGATTTCTGCCTTATTTTTCATTTGCCTTGTCTTGTGGCAATGTACTTTCGAAACAGAACCTGTGCCCGATAATTGCACGGGCGCATTAACCATAGCCCTTCAAACCAAGAGCGATGCAAGCTGTGGCGCTACGGATGGAACGATTACGGTAATGGCTTCAGGCACTTCCACCGATTTAACCTATGCCATTAGCGGAGGCGCTCCTCAGTCATCACCGACCTTCAGTGGCTTAACTGCCGGTGCATATATTATTACTGTTTTTGAAGGAGATTGCTCAGCGGAAATTACGGTGACCATTGAAAATCAAAATGGAGTGAATGCCACTACCCAAGCCAATATCAGTGAATGTGGCTCGAATAATGGGTCAATATCCGTTTCCGCAGTGGGCGGGGTAGGGCCGTATGAATATAAAATTGGCAGTGGTGCCTTTCAAAGTGCTTCTACTTTTGCTGATTTGGCTCCGAATACCTATCAGGTAACGGTAAAAGATGCTGGAGGCTGTGAAGTCATTCTACAAACCAAGGTGCTTTCAGATGTCGATTTTGGAATTATTAAATCCATCGTGCAAACCACTTGCGCGGTTTCTGGCTGTCACAATGGAAGTCAGTCGCCCAATTTCACGAGTGACAGTAATATCATCAGCAATGCTACTAATATTCGGGCCAGAACGGGAGCGAAAACAATGCCTCCACAGTCGAGCGGACAATCGCTTTCCAATGATCAAATCAGTCAAATCGCCTGCTGGGTAGCAGATGGTGCTTCAAGTAACTAAGAAAACAATCATGAAAAAACGATCACTCATAGCCCTAACCATCGTGGTGACCTTGGCCACTGGTTATTTTATATACGCCAGCATGACCCAAGGGCCAGCCAAAATGAAGAATCTCAAAGCTGAACATAGCCTCACTGCGGTTGATTTTTATTCAGAATATGAAACGGACGAAACGGCCGCAAACACGAAGTATCAGAACAAAATAGTAGAGGTCAAGGGTGTGGTGGAGTCCATCACGCTAGATGAAGAAAGTAAGCCCAGCATCAGCTTGAGAACCGAAGGTTTTGGGGTGGTGAAATGCACTTTAGAATCCAACGAAGATAATTCCTTAGATAATGTCAAGCTCAATTCTACCCTGACTGTGCGTGGGGAATGTATCGGAATGTTGCTAGATGTTTTGTTAGAGCGCACCATCATTATTGAACCCAAATAGTCGACCCATATGAAAACCTTAAAATTAACCCTAACCATCGTCTTGCTTTTGAATGCTGTTGCGCTTCAGGCCCAAGACCGATATTTAACAAGAACAGGCCATATCAAATTCTTTTCTGCCGCGCCTTTAGAAGACATTGAAGCCAATAATAATAAGGTACTCAGCATTGTAGATCTTTCTAATGGACAGGTGGCTGTTGATTTACTGATCAAAGCTTTTGAGTTTGAAAAGAAGCTGATGCAGGAGCATTTCAATGAAAACTATTTAGAATCAGATAGATATCCAAAATCTACATTTAAGGGCACTTTTTCCGTACCTGAAGGACTGAAGTCTATGACCGATGGTGTTTATGAATTGGACGTGAAAGGGCAGCTGAATATCCATGGCGTGACTAAGGACATTGAAACGAAATCTAGCTTAACAGTAAAAGGAGGGAAGCTTTCTGGCGAATTGAAATTCTTTGTGGCAGTGAAAGATTACAAGATCAAGATCCCCAATGTAGTGGTGAAGAATATTGCCGAACAGGTTGAAGTAACTGCCAATTTTGAATACGAACCATACAAGTAATCCCATGAGAAAAATCTATATACTCCTTGTTGTCATCACCTTGGCCTCAATTAATCTAAAGGCTCAAGAAGACCTTTTGGACATTCTGAATTCGGAACAAACCGAGGAGGTGAATACCACCATGGCCATTTTTAAAGGCGCTCGTTTGATCAGTGGCCATACCATCGTTACCAGAAAAATGGGTGAATTAGAATTCGTAATTTCTCATCGTTTTGGAAGAATTAATTCGGGGATTGATGAGTTTTTTGGTTTGGATGGTGCCAATGTTCGCTTTTCGCTGGAATATGGAATTACCGATAACCTGACCGCAGGCATTGGCCGAAACTCCTTCGAAAAAGTGTATGATGGTTTTCTAAAGTACAGCCTTTTAAAGCAGTCCACAGGAGAGAAAAATATGCCTGTTTCACTCACTGCTTTCAGTAGCATGGCCATTCGCACATTAAAAGATCCTGATTTTACAGAAGATGATTTCAACTCGAAAGTTTCTTACACGCATCAAGTATTGATTGCCCGTAAGTTCAACGATAAATTCTCCTTCCAACTGGCTCCTACTTACGTGCATCGGAACAAGGTGCTGGAGAATCAAGAAAATGACATCCTTGCTTTGGGGATTGGTGGAAGAATGAAATTGAATACCCGAGTTTCGTTGAATGCTGAATATTACTATCGGCTTACCGAAGAATTAGATGCGAGTTATAAAGACTCATTAGGGGTTGGGATTGAAATTGAAACTGGAGGCCATGTTTTCCATTTGAACTTCACCAATTCAAGATCGATGGTTGAGCGCGGTTTTATTACCGAAACGGATGGCAATTTCTTCAAAGGAGATATTCACTTTGGCTTTAACATCAGCCGTGTTTTTTAAAGGCTCCGTTAAGGAACCCTCCAAAAGTTCTTACATAAATTTCAGATGAATCTATTGCTCCTGATGGTGTAAGGGCATCAACATTTGGAGGGTTTTTCCATTTTTAAAGCTCAATTCAGGTGAATTGAATTGGTGGATTTTTTTGCTCATAATTTTCTGTGTTTGGATTCATTTCTGAATACCTTTAAGCGTAGGAACTCATCAACCAGATTTCATTATGAACTACTTTCGAAGCCTCAGTTTTCTATTCGTGACCCTTCTGCTTGGGAGTCAACTTTCGGCCCAAACCCCAGATTCTTCCAGAATTGTACGGGTATTGACTTACAATATCCTGCACGGAAAAACGCTGAAAGGCGACTTTGATTTAGACCTAATCGCCTCGGTGATTAGTAAGGAAAAGCCAGACTTGGTGGCACTTCAGGAAGTGGATTACAAAACCAACCGCTCTAAAAAATACGATTTGGTAACCGAATTGGGCATCCGCACAGGTCTGTCGCCACTTTTTGCTCGGGCCATGTATTATGATGACGGAGAATATGGAGAAGGCATTCTTTCAAAATACACTTTCCTGACCACCACAAACCACCCTTTGCCTTATACCGAAGGAAAAGAACCAAGGGCTGCAGCCGAGGTGAATGTGGTGATCAAAAGTGGCGACACCATTCGTTTTGTAGGTACTCACTTAGATCATGAAGCGGACGGCCATAACCGCTTTATTCAAGCCGAAGAAGTAAATAGGGTATTGAAAAGAGATGATGTGCCGACCATATTGGTGGGCGACTTAAATGAAACCCCTGAAAACAGGGCCATGCAATTGCTTTTTAAGGATTGGGAGCGCTCATTTGCCGATAATGTATTCACCTTTCCTTCAGACGAACCCATCAAGAAGATTGATTATGTACTTTTTCGCCCTGCTAATCGGTGGAGGGTTTTAGAGAAACGCGTCATTGATGAGCGTGTAGCTTCCGACCATAGGCCCGTTTTAGTGGTGTTGGAATTGCTGCCTGATAATTAAGCTATATAGCTTTATAGGCAAAAGAAAACCCTCCAAAAACAAAAAGCTTTTGGAGGGTTTTTTCATCCAATGGGTCAATTTCCTAAGTGATTCCAATTGATCAAAACGTTCCAGACCAAAGGCGCATCGTGGTGGTTCAAATAGCGATGCAGCGGATCGAAAGTAAAGGCGATAATACGACCGTTACCCTGCGGTACATTGAAGATGCCGCCATGACCGATGATCGTTTGCTCATTGCGCACCATTCCTGAAAGCACATAAGGTGGGGCTTTGGTGTCGTCTTTCTTTGGTGCTTCCACTTTTCTGTCTGGCATTCCCATTACTGGGCCTGTGTAATCAATTTCATCCTTTAGAGGCTTCGTGCCGTATTGCATCACTATCATGTCCCTGTTGTATTTATCCACTTGATACAATGGGCCATTGCCTCTAAAAATATGAGAGATTTCAGGGTATCCGTACATGATAGGGCTATCCGTTCTTCTTGTTTTGGTGGTCACGACCGAACCGGGGTGGAAAAGGCCAGAGGCATTGTAAGGCTTTAACTCTCTGGCGATACCCGTTTCTGCAGCCATGGTAGTAGAGTTATCGAGCGTAACCAGTACGCCACCTGCATCTACGAATTTCTTTAGTTCATTCATGCCATCCATGCCAGGCCCACCTGTCATATCAGTAGTTGCGTCTGGTGTTCCATGCGAAGGAAACTCAGCCGTTTTGGTGAAAGGCATTGGGCCTAATTTAGAATCTACACCATAAATAAAATCACTAACTGAACCACGCATTCTAGGTACAAGAATCACATCAAACTTCTCTCTCAATTTACCCGACTTTAAGTCGTCTTTATCAATTGAAGTATAAGGAAGTTTTCGTTGCTCGAAGGTATACCTGGACCAACCCTCATCTTGCGTACTGAACCAGCTGTGGTAGATGGCTACTTTTGGTGGGCTTACTTCATGCTGTATTCCATTGGGAGAAGCCGCTTTTAGGTCAAAGCCGAAATCTTTTCCCATTTGGTCTGCTTGTGCTTTGGTGATGTCTTTGAAAATAACAGAACCGACCTGAAGTGTATCTCCATTGATTATTTGTTGTTCGTCCAGTACACTGATTTTCGCCTTTTTATTCTCAGATTTAATCCAGTACATGGCCGATAAAACGGTGTTTTGTGCTTTGTAATTCAGTACATAACTGTTTCCGCTTCCTTCAACATTGCCCACGTATTTCACATCGCTAGTTACTAAGCTCATATTACGCTTTTGGAACTTAACGGTGTCTTCTTTTTTCACATCCACCCCGTAGATATAATCCAAGCTCCAAGCTATGTCATCGTAAGGAGGGAACTTGGCATCTTTTGGATAGTTCTGCTGCGCCAACAAGGTAACCGCTAGGTTTCTGTAAGGCTGATCAAGAAACACCACATAATCGCCTGCATTCGATCCTGAATTTGCTTTATGCACTTCGATGCCCTGCACCCGTAATTGATTCACCAAATAAGCCGCCATCGCTGGGTCTCTTTGTTCTTTAGGAATCACGAAGGCTTTAGGGTTTTCTTCTACGCCTCTTTTAATGCTATTCACTCCTTTTTGGTAGAAGTTGCGCAACAATAGCTTCTGATTGTCGGCAGTATAGGTAAGGGAAGCCAATACACCTGCCTGCATGTAGTTGGTGTTGTTTCTTGAAGACCAGTTGATCAATTCGGTAGGAGGGGCCGGGCGGTACCATTCGCGGCTTGTGGCGGGGTCGCCAGCGTAGCTCTGTCTAGATAAGTCTCGGAGGTAAGTATTTGCTCCAGCATTCCCGAAAGTCTCGTAAAAACGTCCGATACTGTTGTGGTTGTTCGCTACCCACATGGCATATCCCGGCCACCAACCGTCAAAGAAGGCCCAAGTAAAAGTGCCCGGCAATCCTTGCGAGGCTAGGGTGGTAATGTCATGATTGGCCATGACCTGCCATTCTCCAATCGCAATAGGATCCATATTGTCATTGTAAGGGCCTGTTCCCGTGGAGATATAAAGTAAGGGCACAGATTCATGTAAATCCAACATGACGGTCGGGTGCCAATCGAAATAGGCTTTGAAAATGGCTTTGGAAAGTTCTTGTGATACCTGAAGTCCATCTCTGTTATTGTCGTGGAAAACGTATTTGCCCCAATAAGGCGTGCTTCTCGGGAAACCATCATCATATTCTGTTCTGGATTTGGTATAGCGGTAATACCAATCTACTTGCTTGTCTCGCCCATCGGGTTCCGAAGTAGGGTTAATCAGCACAATTACATTTTCTCGAATGTTCTTGATGTCTTCGGATTGATCCGTAATTAGGCGGTAGGCCAGTTCCATCAACATTTCTGGAGAGCCCATTTCGGTAGAATGCAATCCCCCGTTGAGGTAAAAGATGGGCTTAGTGTCGGTGATGATTTTATCCGCTTCAGCGCTAGATATTTTTCTAGGGTCAGAAAGTTTGGCAAGTTGCTGTTTGTAATGATCGATTCGATTCATGGATTCATCATTCCCAATCACGACTAAATTGATGGCGCGACCTTCTTCCGTAGTGCCAATCTGTTCCACTTTAATGAAGGGAGAGGCTTTGGCCAATTCTTGGTAGTAAGCGTAAATCTCGGAAGTGCGGTGCATTACGCCCGGTGCACCTATAATTTGTCCAAAATATTTTCTGGGGGAAGGTACATTAGGATCGTCTACTAGATTAAGTACCGAAGCCGGTAAAAAGCGCGGATCAGTAGTGTATTCCTTTATTTTCTTGTTGTACTCTTTATCAATCTTCTGGGCAAACAGCGCGGGACTGCTCATTAAAAAAATAAGGCAGATCAGTAAGTAATGGTGTTTTCGCATGATAGTCAATGGTTTAAGGAAACCTAATATAACACTATCTTAGAAAGTACGCTTGGTTAGACTTGAAAGTGACCGGATTTAAAATCGGTTTAGGTAAAGTAGATGAGAATCGCACCAATGGCGGTCATCACCAAAATGAATTGCCTAAAAAGCTTATCGTTGACTTTTTTGAGTAGTCTTACTCCGATAAAAAGGCCTAAGAGAATGACGGGTATGGCCACTAAATTTATTTTGAGGGTTTCCCAAGTAATGGTGCCCCAACTAAATACATGAAAGGGTACTTTAAAAAGGTTGATGATCAGAAAGAGCCAAGCGGTAGTGCCAATAAAGGCGTCTTTGGGGAGGCGCATGGCCAAGAAGAAGATATTGGAGAACGAACCAGCTAAATTGCCCACCATGGAAGTAAAACCCGCGGTTAAGCCCATCAACCCTGCAAAACCAATGTGTTTGGGGACAGCTTTGGATTTCCGCCTGTCCCACCAAAACATGACGACCACAGAAATAAAAATAACAATGGCCATGCTTTTTCTGAACGACTCCTCGTCCATTCCCTTGCCTACAAAAGTACCGAGAACCACACCAAGCATCATAAACGGGAGTAGCCTGATCAGGTATTTCCATTGAACGTGTCTATTGTAATAGATCACCGCACAGATGTCACCTACAAGAAGCATAGGAATTAAAATTCCTGTGGAGGCTTTCGCATCAAAAACAAAGACCAATAGGGCAACAATAATGACACTAATGCCTTTGATACCCGATTTGGAGAGTCCTAAAACAAATGCAGCGGCCAATACCACAGACCAATCGGTGAATGTTAATACTGAAAACACAATTTCAAATTAGCGGGTGGAGGTGGTGCGACTCTAATGACAAAAGCTTTAGAATTTATAAACCATCTGGAAGTTGTTCCTACTTCTTTGCTCAATAATGATTTGTTTGCCCCACATCAAGGAGTCTATTGTGGCTTGATTATAATTTTTGATCGTAATCATTTCTAGGCCTTCATTATAATAGATCAAGAAATCATCTTTCAAGGCCATTCTAAGCTGCTCCCTTTTTATAGGGTTGTCGTCAATGCAGATGGTAAATGAGATGGCCGAATTTTGCATCAAATTAATCGTCAGGTGATTTCTGTTGATGTGTTCAAAAATCAAATGAATGTGCTGCTCGTTGATGAAAGAGAAGTCACTGATTTTGAACGAAATAACCGTCTGTTTCCCTTTATGAATAATGGCTGGCGCCAAATTTGGGATAACACATTCGTTAATGAGTGTTCCATTCGCGTGGGGGTTTTCGAAGGACTTCACGTACAGCGGAATCCCTTTTTGTGCTAGTGGCTTTATGGTTTTCGGGTGAATAACAGAAGCACCATAGTAAGTCATTTCAGCGGCCTCTTTGTAAGGCAACTGGTCAAACAATACAGTGTCTGGAAATTTCTTTGGGTCGGCATTGAGTACGCCCGGTACATCCTTCCATATAGTAACCGACTCAGCATTTAGCGAAGTAGCAAAAATTGCCGCACTAAAATCACTTCCTTCTCGCCCTAAAGTGGTGGTATTGAACTTGGCGTTCGAACCAATAAAACCTTGAGTAAGCACTACGCTACTGTCTGTGTGTTGCGACACTTGCGAACGAATAATGTTCTGAGTGGCACCCCAATCTACAAGGGCTTGTCTGTGAATGTTATCGGTTTTTACCATTTTACGCGCATCCAACCATGTGGTTTTGATCTGGCGGGTACCTAAATAGGCAGCTACTATTCGAGAAGAGAATATTTCACCGAAAGAAACGGTTTGGTCATAGATAAAATCATAGCCCATAGAAGAGCTAAAGCGAGCCAGCTCATTGTCAATCGTTTCAAAATCAGTATTGATTTCTTGGTGGAGTTGTTGGTTCCCTGACAAACCAAGGTCAGAGATAATCCCAAAGTGGAAATCTTTGATGTACTGAAGTGCTTCAGTATGATCTTCTTCGTCAATCAATTTTTGGAGAACAGCCTCAAAGGCATTGGTCATTTTGCCCATGGCAGAGACAATGACCACTAATTGATCCGAAATATTGGCTTCAATTATAGAAGTCATATTTTTTACCGAATCGGCATCTTTAACAGATGCGCCTCCAAACTTAAATACTTTCAATGCTCGTGAGTTATTTTTGTTAATTTCGCGCTGCAAGTTATCAACGTTTTCTGAGATTAAAATTATTGTTGCACATGTCTAAAGCTGAAAATTCCCGAATCGCACTTCCAGTAGGTACCAACCTCGATCGTTTTATCATGAAGAATCAGGAGTCATTTCCTTTTGCTTCGGGTGAATTATCACAACTGATCAGGGACTTAGCCTATGCGGGCAAGGTGGTGAACCGAGAAATCAACCGTGCTGGTTTGGCCGATATTACTGGCGCTTATGGTGCAGATAATGTTCAAGGCGAAGCGCAGCAAAATTTAGATGTGGCTGCAAATATTCGTTTTACACGTGCTTTGCAAAAGGGTGGGGAAGTAGCGGCCATCATTTCTGAGGAAAATGAAGACATAATTGACCTAAATACGCCTAGCGCAAAATATATCATTGCTATGGATCCGTTAGATGGTTCTTCAAACATTGATGTAAACGTTTCGGTAGGAACTATCTTTTCGATTTACAGAAGGGTTTCACCAGTGGGTAGCCCCGTAACAATGGAGGATGTATTGCAGCCGGGCACTGCTCAGATTGCTGCGGGATATATTTTGTATGGTTCGTCTACCATGTTTGTGTATACGACAGGTAAAGGTGTGAACGGCTTTACTTATGAACCTTCTTTGGGTGAATATTTACTGTCGCATCAAAACATGAAAATGCCTGAGGACGGCACTATTTACTCTGTGAATGAAGGTGGTTCTAAAAGCTTTCCGCAGTCAGTTACGGATTACATTGATAAGTGTAAGGACAGAGGTTACTCTGCACGTTATATCGGTTCTTTAGTGGCCGACTTCCACAGGAATTTATTGAAAGGCGGGATTTATTTTTACCCATCTACCGCCAAAGCACCTAACGGTAAATTACGTTTGATGTATGAGTGCAACTGTTTAGCCATGATTGCTGAGCAAGCTGGAGGCTTAGCCACCGATGGCAAACAACGAATTATGGAAATTCAACCGACTTCGCTTCACCAAAGGGTGCCGTTTTTTATAGGCAGCAAGAATATGGTGAAGGAAGCTTCTGAGGGGTAGTTGTTAGTTCCTCGTTTGATTAATCTGTATATGTTTTTTAGATCCTTCGTGCCTCAGGAAAGGAAAAGGGTTTGGGTGTTAGACTTCAAATCAATTATTTGTGTTTCTGAAAATTCCGAGACTTCGGAACTTACAGCATGACTTAGCGTTGAAGGTTATGCCTTATAATTCAATTTAGTGCGTCATTTACTTATTCGAATCTGATTTTATATGCACAATGCTTTTCATCCTGAGTGAACCGCGTTCGCAGAAGCTTTAGCGGATGAGAAGCAAAGGAACTAATCGCTAGCATTATTCTAGATCCTTCGTACCTCAGGAAAA
>NZ_LRDB01000010.1 GCF_001592935.1 Roseivirga echinicomitans | reverse complement strand
ACATTGTTTCAAGCAGGAGCAGTAAAGTCAAACGAAGTTTCTGACAGAAGCTTAGCCTCAATCGATGAAGCTGAGTTGAGAGCTGAAATCGATAGCATCTTCCCTGACGATGGATTAACAATTACAGAGAGAGCTTATGCTGAAATTGCTGCCGAACAAACAAATTACGTAAAGGTTTTTAATGCCGAGAATGAGTTGGTCGCTCAGGGCTTAACTACCGAAAATGATAAGCTAAGAGAATTGGTAAATCAAGCGGATTTTCTTACTCAGGTATCAGGCCAAAAATATTACAGAATATCAGAATAGTCTTGGTCTAGAGCAATCTAACCGCAGACACTATTCGCAAAGTCAAAGTCAGTTTAGTTTAATTAAGGTCAATTTTAGTTAAGAAAGCCCCGAATCGGGGCTTTCTTTTTTTAGCCAAACTTTAATTCATTACAGAATCAAAGTACCTTTTACTGAAAACGTACTGCCTTCAACTCTTCGGTCAGTGCACGCCCTCGTCTTTCAATTCTTTCGTCACCAATAGGCACCAGTAATTTTTTAAATAATGTCAAATGATCTTCTGAATGCTCCTTTCCTCTTTGGGCTTTAATATCAAAGTGGAAAAATTTCGTCCACAACACAGCCTTTACATGTGTCTTATGGAGGTCATACATTACCATTTCGGCTTGTACATACTTTTCTGTATAACTGATCAGCCTCGATTGCACGATCACCTTTTCCATTACAAAAACAGGTTTAACATAAGTCATTTCATGATGCCCTACCACCCAGGCCCTTCCTTCTTCCTTAGCCATTCTAAAAACATCGAAGTCATAGGTATTAATGAGGTGGTCCTCTCGAACATTCAACATGTAATCTAAATACTTAGAATTGTTGAGGTGGCCATAAGGATCGCAATCTTGAAAACGAACCAATACTTGGCTTTCGGGTGCTTTAGTCAATTCTTTTATCATAACATTAATAGACCAGTCTGTCTAATTTTTAGTTAAAAAATTTTTAGCTATTCAGAATAATCGGAATATATATTTTCTGGTTTTTCAGGTATTTAACATCCTTATGTGCTTGGCTTAAGACAAAGGCGCCTTCGAACATCGAATACAACTGCTCTGCCTTTTGGTTAGCGTCTGACACTCCCCTGCGCTCTAAATAACCGGCTAAGTTTTCTTGCCAGCCTTTAAATATATGCTCGCATGCCAAGCGTATATTTTCATCCATGGAAGTGGCCACAGCCGCCACCGCTGTAATCGGACAAGCATCTTTATAGTCGGAATCAAGCAAATCATTGATCATTACGTCTACCATGGCCGAAAGACCTTCCAAAGCTTCTTTTCCTCTGAGTGCCTCGCCATACTTAAACATTTGTGCCTCGCCTGCATATTGAATGGCCTGACGAATGAGTCCATTTTTGCCATCAGGAAAATGATGATAGAGTGACCCCTTAGGTACACCCACCTCTTTCAGTACTTCAGAAATACCCGTTCCGGAATAACCTTTCCTGCGGATTAAGCCTGCCGTCACCTGAATAAGCTTGTCCTTTGTCGATAGCATTTTCAAAGTAAATAAAAATAGACCGATTAGTCTAGTTAATTTTCAAAATTCCTACTGTCGAGGTTAACAATTCAGCAATTTCCTCTTTAGTCATCTCCCCTTTCATGAATAAAGAGAGCATTTGAAGTAAGTCATGCCCAGTCATTAGACAGTGGTCACGCTTTTCACTAAAATTCAACATCTGATTTGGGAATGAAGGTTCGGTTCTCTCAGATATAGGTAAGTTCTTAAATGTATTCACCAATAATATACCTTTAGGTAGCCCCAAGTCATCATCATGCTCCTCGTTTACCCATTTCTCTAATTGACTTGCATGTTTTTCGCCAGCACTGCCACTCACACCCTTTATCTCAAAGACAACTCTATCATTTCCAATCTCAAAAAGAAGGTCAGCTCTATTTGTACTAACATGTAAAGTCTTAAAGCCTATAAATTCCAACGCTTTCTTAACCGCTCTCTCTAAATTGACACCATCAGAACAAATCAGTCTTTTGTAAAAAATCAAATTGTTCAACTCTATTTCAATGGAGTTAATTGAATCATGAAGCGCATTTAATTTGGTTTGTTTATTACTTAAACTATCTGATAAAGTAGATTCATTACCAATTTGAATTTCACTCACCCAACTGGGTAATGAGGGTTCAACAAAATTTATTTGAGCTAATCTTTCTTTGTTAAAGCGATCTATACATGACAATAAAGCCTCTCTTCCGTGTGTCTTGAATATTTCATTTTGAGAATTAAAAGGAGGGATAAACAAAACGGCCCCCTCTCCAACATCTATTTGCGTGCCTACTATAAAATCGTCATTAAGAGTTTTTAAAATAGGATCTCCAATATTATGCTTTAGAACATGAGTGTATTTGAAACAATCTGGATAATTCTTTAACAATTCTACAAACGGTTCAGATTTAATAGCCTTTACCTTAGTGCCTTTCAGCCTATTTAGCTTAAAATTAGAGTTTTCCACACCCAATATCCTTAAAAAGTTAAACCCAATATTATCTAGAAATCTTTTTAAAGGTTCATCATTATCCAATAAATAATCAGACAGAGGTACTATCAGCAATCCTTTTCTTCTGAAAAAACTTTGAAATTGCTCTTCTCTAAATTTCAAGTATTCTGGGATCGCCTCAAGTACTGACGAAGGTGCTTTTATTCGATTACGAATACTACTCATTGAATCTTGGGTATCCCAAAAAATCACATCATGGGAAGTAATATCATCATAGTTGAAGAAATTCAAACTCTCAACACCCAATAAGTTTATTGGAACATTAAAACCAGCTATATGCATGCAACAAATTAACAAAAAAAGCCAACCGTTTTTCAACAGTTGGCTTCTCATTTATATTAAATCGAGTACTACTTAACTTCTTCGTACTCTACATCAGATACATCACCTGATTTTGAATCGTCTTCTGCACCAGCGTTAGCATCTGCAGCTCCTTCTGCGCCAGCAGCATCAGCTCCTTGGCTCGCAGCGTACATCTCTTGCGAAGCAGCTTCCCAAGCCTTGTTCAAGGTTTCCATTGAGGCATCAATACCTTCAATGTCTTGACTTCCGTGAGCAGTTTTCAAACTAGCAAGGGCTTCTTCGATAGGCTTTTTATTACCTTCTGAAAGCTTATCGCCATATTCCTCCAATTGCTTTTCGGTTTGGAAAATCAATGAGTCAGCTGTGTTTAACTTTTCAACTTTCTCTTTTTCCTTTTTGTCAGACTCAGCATTTGCTTCCGCTTCTTGCTTCATTTTATTGATTTCCTCATCTGTTAATCCAGAAGAAGCCTCAATTTTAATTTTCTGCTCTTTTCCTGTGCCCTTATCCTTAGCCGACACACTCATGATACCATTCGCATCGATATCGAAAGTTACTTCGATTTGAGGAACACCTCTTCGTGCTGGTGGAATATCACTCAAGTGGAACCTACCGATGGTTCTGTTATCCTTCGCCATCGCTCTTTCGCCTTGCAAAACGTGAATTTCTACAGAAGGCTGATTGTCAGCGGCAGTAGAGAAAGTCTCCGATTTCTTGGCTGGAATAGTCGTGTTCGACTCGATTAATTTAGTGAACACACCACCCATGGTTTCGATACCTAGTGAAAGAGGCGTTACATCAAGTAACAATACATCTTTTACTTCACCAGTTAACACACCACCTTGAATTGCTGCTCCAATCGCAACCACCTCATCAGGGTTTACACCTTTCGAAGGTTTTTTACCAAAGAATGCTTCTACTACTTCCTGGATTTTAGGAATTCTTGTAGAACCACCCACCAAGATTACTTCATCGATATCGCCAGTGCTATAACCTGCGTCAGATAAAGCCTTTTTCACTGGCTCCATTGATCTCTTCACCAAATTATCTGCTAAAGACTCGAATTTTGCTCTTGAAAGCGTTCTTACCAAGTGCTTTGGCACACCATCAACTGGCATAATGTAGGGCAAGTTGATTTCAGTAGAGTTAGAAGAAGACAATTCGATTTTTGCTTTCTCCGCAGCTTCCTTCAATCTCTGAAGTGCCATTGGATCTTTTCTCAAATCAATTCCTTCGTCCTTGTTGAACTCATCTGCCAACCAGTCGATGATTACTTGGTCAAAGTCATCTCCACCTAGGTGAACGTCACCGTTAGTAGATTTTACTTCGAATACGCCATCACCCAATTCTAGGATTGAGATATCGAATGTACCTCCACCTAAATCGTATACAGCGATTTTTTGCTCTTTATCCTTTTTATCAAGTCCATAAGCCAAAGCTGCTGCCGTTGGCTCGTTGATAATTCTCTTTACTTCTAAACCAGCAATTTGTCCAGCTTCTTTCGTAGCCTGACGCTCAGCATCGTTAAAGTAGGCAGGTACAGTAATTACTGCTTCTGTTACTTCGGTTCCTAAGTAATCTTCCGCAGTAGACTTCATTTTCTGAAGAATCATTGCTGAAAGCTCTTGAGGAGTATACATTCTTTCACCGATCTTTACTCTTACGGTGTCATTGTTTCCTTTTTCTACTTTGTATGAAATACCTCTTAGTTCTTCCGAAACATTAGAGAATTTCTTAGCCATAAATCTCTTAATTGAGCTTACGGTATTTGTTGGGTTAGTGATCGCCTGTCTTTTGGCAGGATCACCCACTTTACGCTCTCCGTTTCCATTGTCCAAAAATGCCACAATAGACGGGGTTGTTCTTCTTCCTTCGCTATTAGGGATTACCACAGGCTCATTACCTTCCATTACGGCAACGCACGAGTTGGTAGTTCCTAAGTCAATTCCAATAATTTTTCCCATGATGTATAAATGATTTCTTTTCTGTTGCTATTTAAACTCACTCCGTATTTATCAATGGTTGTGCCAAAGGAATTTGCCTGACATTTGGTGACACATTGACAGAACAGGGCACTAAAAATCCAGTTAATTGCCTCAAATTAGGCAGTCAACAAAAATTAATGGACAAAATAGCCAAGGTCGAACCTCAATGCTCGTCATTCACAATTGTCAACTTGATTACATACTTTTGTTTTCAAGCTTAATTTATGGCTCCAGTTTTTTACTACCTTATTATAAAGCCCCTTTCGCTTTTGCCTTTATGGATGCTTTACATCCTTTCCGACTTTCTCTATATAGTTGCCTATAAAATTGGTCGCTATAGAATCAGTGTGGTGTCTGCCAATTTAAGAAACTCCTTTCCCAACCATTCTGAAAAAGAGTTGATCGAAATACGCCAGCAATTCTATCGTCATTTCACGGATCTACTAGTAGAAAGCCTCAAAATATTCAGCATTTCAGAAGAAGAGGCCAAAGCTCGGTTTGTAGTTACTAACCCAGAGGTTTTGCAGCCCTTCATTGATACTAACCGAAGCATCTTAATTGTGGGTGGTCATTATAATAACTGGGAAATGTTGGCTGTCGGCATTGACGCCTATATTGAACATCAAAGTGTAGCCATTTACCATGCATTAAAGAATAAGTTTCTGAATGAAAAAATACTTGCTTCACGGAGCAAATTTGGTCTTAAGATGATTTCAAGACCAGATGTAAAGGCATTTTTCGCTAACACTACAGCCTTAACCGCTACCATTTTTGGTGCTGACCAATCGCCCAGTATTGCTAAAAAAGTGTACTGGACGCACTTTTTAAATCAGGAAACAGCTGTCATGTTTGGGGTAGAAAAATTTGCCAAGGAGAAGAATTCGCCTGTTGTTTTTGGTGGAATCAAAAAAGTAAAGAGAGGCTATTACGAATTTACTTTTGAAGTATTATTTGCTGAACCAACACTCTGTTTACATGGAGAAATCACAGAATCCCATGTTAGAAGATTAGAGCGGCAAATCCTTGAAGCCCCACAATACTGGCTTTGGACGCACAAACGCTGGAAAAGGAAAAAGACCAAAGAAGAGAGATTAGAAGAGCAAGCCTTAGCGGCCAATGCGTAAACACAAAACCTAACATTCTAAAAGACAATGTGCCTCGCACTTTTTCTTTTATCTTTGCACCTCAATTCAAAAGAGTATGGGTTTAAAGGAGGAGATAGCGAAACGAAGAACTTTCGGAATTATTAGTCACCCCGATGCGGGAAAGACTACTTTGACTGAGAAGTTACTTCTTTTTGGTGGGGCAATTCAGAAGGCTGGAGCGGTAAAATCGAGCAAGATCAACATGCATGCTCGCTCCGACTGGATGGAGATCGAAAAGCAGAGAGGTATCTCTGTGGCTACTTCCGTAATGGCTTTTGAATATGAAGGCATGAAGGTGAACCTACTCGATACTCCTGGTCACCAAGATTTTGCCGAAGATACTTACCGAACCCTTACCGCAGTTGACTCAGTGGTAATGGTGGTAGACTGTGTGAAAGGCGTGGAAATCCAGACAGAAAAGCTCATGGAAGTTTGCCGCATGCGCAACACACCCGTAATCTCTTTCATCAACAAAATGGACAGAGAGGGCAAAGACCCTTATGATTTACTAGAAGAAATTGAAGGTCGTTTGAACATCAATGTTCATCCGCTCAGTTGGCCTATCGGCATCGGAAAAACATTTAAAGGAGTGTACAGCCTTTACGACAAAAGCTTAAGACTTTTCCAACCTAGTAAGCAAAGACTATACGAGGAAACCGTAAAACTATCGGACATTAACAGTCCAGATTTAGAGAAATTTATTGGTGAAAAAGATGCCAATCAGCTTCGCGAAGATGTTGAGCTGCTTCAAGATTTATATGGCGACTTAGATGTGGACGCCTATTTGAATGGAGAAATCGCTCCAGTATTTTTTGGCTCCGCGGTGAACAACTTTGGAGTGAAGGAACTTTTGGACACTTTCCTTAAAATTTCACCCAAACCATTGGCCAGAAGTACAGACGAAAGACTGGTTGAGCCGACAGAAGAAAAATTTACTGGTTTCATATTTAAGGTACATGCCAACATGGACCCTAAACACAGAAACCGTATTGCTTTCTTGAGAATATGCTCAGGTAAATTTGAAAGAGGAAGCACTTATTACCACACCCGTCAGCATAAAAAATTCAGAATTTCGCAAGCCACCGCCTTTATGGCACAGGACAAAGAAACCATTGACGAAGCTTGGCCAGGTGATATTATCGGTTTGTACGATACTGGCAACTTCAAGATTGGGGACACGCTTTCTGAAGGTGAAACAGGTACTTATAAAGGTATTCCTAGCTTCTCTCCAGAGATTTTCAGGGAAGTAATTAACCGCGATGCCATGAAAACCAAGCAGCTTGAAAAGGGCTTGAACCAACTTATGGATGAAGGTGTTGCACAGTTGTTCAGTTACGAATTAGGGGCGAGAAAAGCAGTCGGTGTAGTAGGACAGCTTCAGTTTGAGGTGATCCAATACCGATTGAAAAACGAATACGGAGCTTCGGCCGACTTTGTACCGATTCAAGTACATAAGGCTTGCTGGTTCTCGGCAAAAGACCCTAAAAAACTGGAGGCATTTATTGACTCTAAACAACGCCATATTGCCAGAGACAAAGATGGCAAGCTGGTGTTCATGGCCGAATCAAGGGCTTGGCTACAAATGGTTCAGGATAATTTCCCTG
This sequence comes from Roseivirga echinicomitans, assembly GCF_001592935.1. Classification (GTDB taxonomy): domain Bacteria; phylum Bacteroidota; class Bacteroidia; order Cytophagales; family Cyclobacteriaceae; genus Roseivirga; species Roseivirga echinicomitans. Next base: position 4,350 of record NZ_LRDB01000010.1, on the reverse strand, counting down.
AAATTGATTTTCACTTTACTAGCGAATTCTAATGGAAAGAATAGTTCAACCTATATATGAAGACAATCACCTGCTGATTGTTAATAAACCTGCTGGAATACTGGTTCAAGGTGATAATACTGGCGACAAACCTTTGGTAGACTATTGCAAAGACTACCTGAAAGAAAAGTACAATAAGCCAGGAGCCGTATTTTTAGGCGTGGTGCACAGAATCGACAGGCCCGTAAGTGGGATTGTGGTTTTTGCTAGAACATCAAAAGCGCTTGAAAGAATGAACAAGCTTTTCGCTACCAGAAAAATACAGAAAACGTATTGGGCTGTGGTGAAGAGAAAGCCGAGACAGCCAGAAGGCAAGTTGATCAGCTGGCTCAAAAAAGACCCGAGCAAAAACATTACTACGGCCTATGATTACCAAGAGGAAGGATCGCAAAAAGCAGAACTTGACTTTAAGGTTTTAGGTAAGTTGAACGATCATTACCTGATTGAAGTGAAGCCAATTACAGGCCGTCCACACCAAATCAGGGTGCAGTTATCGGAGTTGGGCTGCCCAATCCGTGGCGATTTGCGTTATGGGTTTTCTAAACCAAATCCAGACAAAAGCATTAACCTACATGCCAAAGGACTTTACTTTGAGCATCCTATAAAAAAAGAGCAACTGATCATTCGTGCGGGTTTGCCAAACGACCAGTTTTGGGAGCAATTCCTAACCTTGGAGAAGATCAAAATCAAAGACAAAAACGTAGATAAAATTTACTAAGTAACATCACAGCCAATTTTAAAACATGCAGAACGATCCAGAATTAAGCGGCAAATACTTGGGCACTATTACCAAGGATTTTGTGCTGGTGGCCGATACATTGAAAGAAGCGGCTTACCAAGTAAAGAAAAGGGGCTTCTCTGAATTCCCCATCTTCCCTATTTCTAAAACAGAAATATCAATTGGCAACTTGCTGATTGGTAAGAGCGAGATGGACACTGATTGGAACTACTCTATCACCTACTTAGATGAGTTTGTACAGCGTAAATTGGTAGAAGATGAAGAGGCCTTTAAAAAAGCGTACAAAGATCCTGACGAATTTTGCTGCCTCTTTGTTGTAGATGAGAAGTTCACCAACTTCCTTTTTATCCCATATCCAGAAGACTGATAACCAATCTTCATATTCTTCGTTCTCCTTTCAATATATTCCATTAAATTGATGTATGGGGGAAATTGCCGAAGAGACAAGAAACATGGTGCGCGGTCTGCTGACCAAACTCTCAGACATGAGGGCCGATTTAACGTGGAAAATCAACAACACTTACAGTAATGGGATCGACAATACCGTTTTGGAAATTCTGATTTTCGAAAGCAATCATCAAACTGGGAGAATCGCCTTTCAGCTAGAAGATGGCCACGTCATCAATTACCGCTATAAGGAAGTGGAAAAACAATTACCAGCCCAAATCATGGATGTGCTCTTAGATGTAATCAGTTTTGAAATGACGGTTGCTTAGTTTCTTCTGCCATTAGCTTGGCATAGCCTTCCATCAGTATTTTCGTTTTAGCCCCTACCGTTCCGCTAGCAATTTCCTGAGCATCAATTTTTACGACAGGCATTACCCTTTTATTCGTGCTTGTCATAAAAAGTTCTTCTGCTGCCAATACCTCCGCCAAAGCAATTGGCCTTACTTCAACTTCAAAACCAAGATGAGGAGCCATATTAACCACATTCATTCGGGTAATTCCAGGTAGAACGCCTTCCTCATTTGTAATGAGTTTGTTCCCTTCCAACAAAAACACATTGCTGCGCGAAACCTCACTGATATATTCGCCATCATGGTAAAGTGCATCTATGTGGCCACGCTGTTTCCAGAGAGGCTCTAACCGAACTGCGGTAGCATAATTGGTACTTTTCACTTCTGGCATTTCGCGGCTAAACTGATGCGTCATTACACTCACTCCTTCGGTATAAAAAGATGGGTTCGTTTCTGAAACCGCTGTATTAGTAATAATCAAATTGGGTGTTCCTGCAGAAAAACCATCGAGCGAAGCGCCACCCGTCATTAACACTTTGATGCCCGAAAGGGGAAATCCATTGTGTTCAATGAGTTTGCCGATTGCGGATTCAATTTCATTGCGTGAAAAAGGAATTTCCATTCCCAGCAAATGGGCAGAGTTTTCAAAGCGGTTTAAATGCGCTTCCATAAAAGCAGGCACTCCATTATACACTTTGAAATAATCGAAAATTCCGAAACCGCGTAATACACCTACATCATCAATAGAAAAGGTAATCAACTCCTTTGAAACAAAATTACCGTTGAAGAATTGAATGGGTTCCATAGCAGAGAATTATGCTGTAAATATGCCCAATTTTTTAAAAGACATCCAAACTACATTGCAGAAAATCTAATGAGGTATCAGCCGTTAGCTCGAAAAATTATAGATTAAAGAAAATTTGCTCGATTTGCTGAAATGGCTAAAGACTACTATCAAATATTGGGAGTTACTGAAGATGCTGATCAGCAGGAAATCAAAAAGGCATTTCGGCAAAAAGCGCTTGAGCTCCACCCCGATGTAAACCCTTCTTCTGAAGCCAATGCTGTTTTTCAAGAAGTGAAAGAAGCCTATGAAGTTTTGGGCGATGCAGAAGCCCGAGTGCATTATGACAGCGGGACGGTAATTATCAATTTCGAAGATTTTGAAACGCCCGCCCCAAGGCAATATTACCAAGCCGAACCGCAACCCGTACCTACCAATTTTACACTGTACGCCAAACAAAGCGCTCGCCTATGTGCGCTAGCACTCGTTTTTGGTTTAACCTTCTTTTTCGATTTCTTGGTTCAGCGTGATTTGGGTAGTGTAGAAGTAGAATACGCTGAAGTAAGTGATTACAGTGGTCGAGATGGCGGTCGTTATTTTATGAATATAGTCACTACAGCAGGTAATTTTAAAACTGTCGCTTACGGCAACTCCATCTATGTGGGGGAAGTTCTTGAAATGAAAAAAAGCTACATATATGGCTTTCTCAAATACAAAAGAGCATCAGAACCTAAGTTTCAATTCACCCGAGACACGCCCATGATTCTATTTTTCATTGCAGGACTCGTGCTGCTAGCGGGAATTTTTGGGGTTGCCCCCACTACCAAGCCCGAACGAAAATTCAATGCCGCCATTGTCGGCTGCTTCTTCAGTTTTATTCTAATTGTCTTCCTTTTGATCATTTAAATGATCCCAGCCTTGGGCCTTAAGTGCTACCAAATTATTGTTCTTTGTCACTAACGAATTGCCCTTGGTCAACTCTTGTGTGTGACCAATAAAATGGATGTCTTCGTGCTTTTCGATCTTGTCGTAGTCTTCTTGCTTAATGGTGAAAAGGAGTTCATAATCTTCTCCTCCATTCAAAGCACAAGTAATTGGATCGAGGTTAAACTCCACTGCCGTTTCATAAGTCTGTCGGTCAATTGGAATTTTGTCTTCATAAATCTGAATGCCTACACCTGAATTAGTGCTCAAATGCAAACACTCTGAAGCCAGTCCATCCGAAATGTCGATCATGGAAGTAGGTACTACTCCAAACTCAGCCAATTCATGAATAATGTCCATTCTGGCAATAGGTTTTAGCTGGCGCTGAACGATGTACTCGTAATTTTCTAACTGTGGCTGCATGTCTGGGTTGGCCATGAAAGCTTGCTTTTCACGCTCCATTACTTGAAGTCCCATAAAGGCACCTCCTAAATCGCCAGTAGCGCAAAGAATATCGCCAACTTTCGCCCCTTTTCGGTAAGTAACTTTTTCTTTCTCCACCTTCCCAAAAACAGAAATAGAAATGATCAATCCACTTTTAGAAGTAGTAGTATCACCGCCCACAATATCGACATGAAAAGCCTTGGCGGCCGCTTTCATTCCTTCGTAAAGTGCTTCAATGGCTTCTACCGAAAAACGATTACTCAAACCCAAAGAAACGGTTACCTGCTCTGGGTTTCCGTTCATGGCAGCAATGTCAGAAACGTTTACTGAAATGGCTTTGTAGCCCAAGTGTTGCAATGGCACATAAGACAAATCAAAATGTACACCTTCCACCAACATATCGGCTGCCAATAAACCATACTGATCACCAGCATTGATTACCGCGGCATCGTCTCCAATGCCCATCACTGTACTGTGATTTTGGGTGCTAATTCCTTGGGCCAATCGGTTGATCAATCCGAATTCACCTAGTTGAGATAATTCTGTTCTATTTTCTGACATGGCTTTTCCTCGTTTCGGTCGCAAAGATACTATTTTAGTCAATAGTCAATAGTCAATAGTCAATAGTCAATAGTCAATAGTCAATTAGGGAAACTTTTGATTGAGGAAAGGGTTTCACAAAT
>NZ_LRDB01000009.1 GCF_001592935.1 Roseivirga echinicomitans | reverse complement strand
TCACACTAGAGCTGATACTGGGGGAGGTGCCTTATCAAGCATTAGATCTGAAATAAGATTAACTAAACAATAGTCTTATTTTAATTAACTTAAGGGCTCTCTAATTATTAGGGAGCCCTTTTTTTTCTTCTTAACTTTAAGTCCATGAAAAAATTTCAACTATTATTTATGACTGCGGCTTTCAGTCTATTCCTATTTGCCTGTAGCAGTACCTCAGGCACTGCCAATAGACAAAAGGCAGTAAAGGATTATTCACAGTATAATACCTTGGTAGAGGTGCTTCAAAGCGTTCAAGGCCTAAGGGTTATGGGTAACGGTAGCAGTGCTAAAGTATTTATGAGTGGATATAACACTACTAATGCCACCAACAGAGAACCTTTGTTTGTTGTAGATGGAATTCCAGTCGGTAGCTCATTAGTGAACCTTAATGGAATGCTAACTCCAGTTATGGTAAAAAGTATTAAAACAGTTAGAGGTATGCAGGCCACCTCAAGATATGGTGACGCAGGATTATACGGTGTGGTTCAAATCACAACTATTAATGCCAAGTAAACTGTTTTCTCCATATTCAAGACAAACAAAAAAGCCTCTCTGATTTCTCAAAGAGGCTTTTCAAATATTGTTAAAGATTGTTTAACCTTCTATTACTGATTCAGCAAGTACGATTACGTTGTTATTCAAAACCTCAACACCACCACCGTCAATAATCAAATTCTCAACTTTTCCAGAGGCAGTAATACTTACTCGGCCTTTCCCTAAAGCACTGATCATTGGAGCGTGATTTGATAATACTTGAAGCTCACCCTCTGCACCTGTGAAAGTAGCAGAGCTCACTTCTTGCTTAACCTACTTCGATATTGCAGAAATACAAAGATTATTGCAGATGCAAAAATCAATGAAATTAGAATTAAATATTTAAAGGAAACCCCGCTTTTCACTATAGGTGTATTACTTCCATGTACTACAAAATGTGACCAGTAATAGGGGTGTGCTGAAAGTGAATTTGTATTTTCAAGATAGTCTAGCTTAGCTGCCCTTAGTGCCTGACTTTTTGCGTCCCCTTTAGATAAATTCTCATAGAAACTATCCATCAAACTTGCTGTGCTTTCATCATTCGCAGTCCATAAAGTCATGATGAGGCTTTGAGCACCCGCGTAAAAGAATCCATATGAAAGACTCATGACTCCTTCTCCACCTAAAATACTCCCTGAACCTGTGTTACAAGCACTAAGCACAACCATCTTGGCTGGAATACTCATGCCCAAAATCTCACGGGTACTAAGAAACCCGTCATTAATGGAATCTAGATCAAATGGTGAAAATAAAAGCTTTGAGTAGAGGGAGTTAGCAGGATCTGCTAAGCCATGGCTCGCTACATGTATTATAGGATATATAGATACCGATTTACGAAATTGTCGTTCTGTTGCTTGAGCGCCAAGAAAAGATATATTCTTAAAGTGTTTACTTATATTTTGAGTTTCTTTCTCAGTATACGCCAATAGTCCCAACGAAGCTCTCGTAGAATCAGCAACTCCTTCATCAGTCAATACATCATCCCCAAACACTGGAGCAAATGACACGACAGTATTATCTGAAGTTCCTTTCCTTTTTTCTATTTGCTTTTCAAGCAGCGTTGAAGAAGTACCATAATGAAAATTAAAGTCATTTATAAGATATGGTAAATCACGAAAACCTTCTGCCAATATTTCTTCATCTTTTAGCAGTGCCTCAAACGGTAGAAGATGAAGTGGGCCATCAGGGATTACAAGAACAGAGCTATTAGGTTTTAACCTATTTATGCTAGGTAAGAGTACTTTAGTTAATTTCTTTGATAGCTGAATATACGAGTTGAGTGATTCTAGACTCACATTTGGTATTCTCAAGTTATCTAAAAACTGAGTAAGGGATAGCTCAAAGTTTTCGTCCAATTCTTGTTTAGTGAAACTGAAATTTGATTTGCTTATCTCAAACCTATATATCTCCTTATCCTCAGTAGAGTAATAATAGTTAATAAGTAAATCGTCATTCTTTAAGATTAGCTCTTGCGACCGCTTTATGTCTAGATAATCTCTATTATACCTCAGTTCAAAATACCCAGGGAAATGAGACTTAATGTCTATTGACAGTCTTATTACCCCATCCGTTGCTTTTATAATTCTTTCTCTCAAGGTTTCTACCTCAAGTGTATCGGGGGTTGTCTGCTTTAACTCCTGATACAGCAATGTCTCCAATGAAGAAAGAGTTGCGTGGAGATTTTTTTCTCGGATTAGTAAAGAGTCTGGTATACTTAAATGTATCTCAGTCTCAGAATTAAAAAGCGCCTGATTGGACTTACTTTGCTCACCCAAGAGGTATGCATATTCAGCGTACTTACTTATACCAGTCAACTTAAAAAGTTCATAACATATTCTTATACCAGTATTATGTAATTGAGAGATCACAGAACTAGTTTGAAGCTTATCTGCCAATCTACTTGGGTATTCTCTGTAATAGCTGATCTCTTTTTCTGCTAAAGACAGCATTTGGTAAGCTGAGTCTAACCATGCAATATTTTGATCTCTCTTATGCATCATTTCAAAACTCTCTGCTCTAAGAAAAAAAACCTCATACCGTTCAAAATAATGTGCTGCTTGTGGATTAGCCACACCGTTATTCACAAATTTTTCATCAAAGTTAAGTGCTTGTTGATAATATTTTGCCGCAGAATCGGGTTCACTGAGTTTCAAAAATGCATTACCAAGCCCTTTTTGAAGCTGTAGAGTTGAAAACTCGAAATAATCTCCTGACCCAATCGACATCATAATGGCCTTTCTCATATAATCTATCCCCTTTTCCACTTGTCCCATCTCAATCAAAGCCCCTCCCTTTTCATGAGTAGTTAAAGCAAAAATATCCAGCATTTCCTTGGGGTGATCGCCATGTGACTTTGTGAGTATCTCATCAAACGATTCTATCGCCTTCCTATTTAAAGATAGTGCTTTGTAAATTTCACCACGCATTAATAGGGTACGGAAAGTCCATTGACTATCATTTCCAAAGTGATACTTTGAGAGAGAGACAGCTTTATTTATAACCTCAAGCCCCTTTTCAGGCTCTCCATTCTTTTTGTATGCCTCCCCCAAATGCGTATAAATTATTGCTAGGTTTTGAAAATTCGGGTCTATAGATGAGAGCAATTTTTCCGCCTTTTCAAAACTGTTTATAGCATGAGATATCATTCCCATGAATTTATATGCTTCACCAATACTATTATAGAGGCTCGCCATGTTTGTGGGATTAGGCTCATTCGGTCCACTTTGATATATTTCTTTTGATTCATTGAAAAATGAAATGGCTTCATCGCCTTTAAAAAGGGCACTTTTCAAAGCCCCAAAATGATTGAGCACCTCAGCTAATTCATTTTTCATGCTCAATGAGTCATATAGATGTCTGCTTCTCTCAAACTGTTCTTCTGAGTCTTTAAGTTTATTCATTTGTAAATACGCAAAGGCTTTCAATAATGAAATACGGGCATTCCTAGCCAGACCTTCCTTAGTTTGTTTATCAAAGTTAAATTGTATCGCTTGGTCAAGAACCTCTATGGATTCACTAAACTTACGCTGTGATATCAATTCAAAGGCTTTCCTATTGTGCGCCTCGAATTTAGGCTTACCCCAAGCCTTCCCTTTCGTAACTTGAATAACACTATCAAACATTTGTAGTGCCTTGCTAAAATCTCCTTTGGTTCCATAAATTTCTCCGATGCTTATTTTTGCTAGCATGTAGCCAGCTGTATCTACTTCCTTCAGCAATTCCCTTGACGCCAGCTCATAGAAAAGAATTGAACTATCGAGTGAGAAAGCTTGCTTATAAGCCCCTGCCTCTCTCAAAAGGGAGTCAGTCAGAGACTCTTTATCAAACTTATCTTGTCCTATTAAGCCAAATACATAAAGCATTAACAGGAGTACTAATGCGTATCTTCGATAAGGCATAAATAAAGTTTTCATTTTAAAGAATTAAGAAGTTCATGTAGCTCTTCATCGCCATAACCGCTAGAATCAGCTTTCTGTATATAGAAAGCGGCTGAATCTGTCTCATTAATTAACAAATATGAAAGTCCCTTATACCATACGGAGGGCAGATAAAAATAACTTTCAGGGCCAATGTGATCAAAACTGTCGATGGCCTCCTCTGCTCTTTTTAGTGACACATGACTCATCCCTTGATAAAAATAAAGTGTGTCGCTAGCGTTTGATAAGGTTCTAAAAATCTTCAATGCATTTTCATAATCCGAATTACTATAAGCCCTAAGTCCCCCGTCTAGCAGACTGACTTTTTCTCTGGAGCTTATCAAATTTGGAAATGGCTCAAAATAAGTCTCAAACAACTGCTGATTGTCTATTTTTCTTTCCGTAAAAATGAACATCAATAATAGAAAACTAGCGGCTATACCTAAGGGAATGAAAATTTTGAGTTTTAATACTTTTCTTTTTTCTTCCTTGTCCATGATTGATCTCATTTGATCGCGAGCACCAAGTGCTTTTAATAGATTAACCTGTTTGCTATACTCCTCATATGCTACTCTAAACTTCTCATCATTAATTATTCGTTCTTTAAAAGCCTGTACCTCTTTCTGAGAAAGCTCATTACGGTCATACGCATCAAAGAATTCAATATATTTATCAACTATACTCATAATCTAAAATCATGGTTTTTTAATCCGTGCTCTTCAATCAGAGTGGTTAACTTTTTCATGCACCTGAGTTTTTTAGTTTTCGCTGCTTGAGCACTACCAAGGTTGCTATTTTTAGCTACTTCTTCCATGCTCATTTCATTAAAGTAAAAGTTTTTTAAGATCTGACGACAACCATGATTAAGCTTTGCCAATATGTAATTAAGTAGGCTAATGTCAATTTGCCCTGGATCGTCATTTTCACTAAGCTCGTTACCCTCAATTGGGCTGGTAGGCAGTGTTTTCTTTCTGAGTTTATGTAACCAAAGGTTTCGAGCTATTCCAATTACATAATGTACTAAAGAAGAGTCTCCTCGAAATTTATTTTCGAGCAAGTTAAAGTAGGTTATGCTTATGGCTTCCTGAAATACATCTTCGGCTGCCTCCACATTACCACTGTTCTTAAGTACATACTGCTTAACTTTAGGATAGCACTTACGATAAATAAATAGAAACGCTTTTTCCCGTAACCTTAAATTTTTAGAGAGAATATTATCTACAAGTAGATCTGGGTTCATTTAAGATTAAAAAAATGATAAATGTATGTATTGATCAGTCTGATTATACGTGAAAGTAGACTATGAACCAATACAACCCAAATATATTAGATTTTTAGATCATCCTATTATCCTTCAGTATGAAGAATTGGACACTTGTTCGAAATGGAGGCTGAAAAAATTTAGCCATAAAGGCAATTGGTAATCCGTAGAGGAATCGAACCTCTGTTTTCAGGATGAAATCCTGACGTCCTAACCCCTAGACGAACGGATTATGTTAAAAAAGCAAGCCCTATAATGCCAAAAGGGCTTACTCAAAAACCTAAAAACTATAGACAAGGGCAGTCTGTATTAATATGTACTGTATGACAATCAGGCGTTCCACTTACGCAACCGGGGTCTTGTGTGAGATTACAGGCACCACCGCAAGTTGGTGTACCCCATAGTGTATCACAACACTCTGAGAGATCACCACAAGTGAGGAAACCGTCAGTGGCAGTGAATGGGCAATTAGCAGTCATTCCCCCACGCACTTGCGCAGCATTAAAACCTGAAATCACGTTTTTCTTAAGCCTTAGCTTTCCGTTAAATTTTTGCTTTTTCATAATTATTAATTTTTATTAAACATTTAATTCATAACTAAGGTAAATATGATAAAGACTTGATATTCAAATGATAATATATTCTTTAAGAACGCTTTACTTACAAGCAAAAACGATGGGAAAGCCTTGATAAATGAATCTCATAAGGAAAGTGAGTTGCGCTTAAGAAAATCCACAAATTCCTTTTTCCTACGTTGTGCAATCGGGAATCGGCAATCATTGCTCATCACCACTTCCGTACCAATCACTTCTTTAATATGGGCGATGTTAATTACTACAGAGGTGTGGATTCTAAAAAAGGTATGGCTTGGCAATAACTTAGTTAGACTCGATAAATTCTTACTGATCATATGCTTAGCACCAGAGATTAGCATAAGCTCACAATAACTGCCTTCCGCACAGATATTCTGTATATTGTTTGTCTTTTCTAGCTGCAAGCCCTTTGTGGTCGGGATGAGAATATTGTCTTGTCTTTCTGTGGTCATACCCATTCTATTTTAAATTTTGAAACTTTAGTCTCGCATTTTGTGAAGTGTAAGTGCGGTATACAAAGTCATAAATGACCAATTCATACTTCCGGTTCTGAGATCGAAATAATCTATTCATAAACATGTGGATATAGCTAGCCATCAGGTCGTCTAGTGATTTCTCGAGAGACTGATTCTTTTCTCTCAATCGTAATTGTTTGGCGATGGACAGAAACCCAGCCTCTCTCTCCTTTATCAATTTTAGCAATGGCGTTAGCTCCAAGTCTTGTTCTAGTTTTTCGCCTAGGAAATCGTCTATTTTCTTTCTTAGGCTCCGATACTTGTCGTCTAACTGCTTTTTTAAGAATCGCGACATACCAAATTCATAAGCAAATCCAGTCTTTAATTTATCTGCTAGGGCCAGTTTGTCTTCTAAAGAGTAATCAAAAGCGTTTAAGAGACTATCAATTCCTCTAAGCCCCAATAGCCACTTTAACTCTTCTCCTTCTTGACCTTCAATTAAGTCCAAAAGCCTCACTACAAATTGACTATCATGTAGAAATAAAGACTCTGATTCCTCCATTGTGGATTGACCATACCGTTCTAATTCGCGATGATAATCCTCTACTTGGATTTTCCAGATTAAGTCTTCCTTGGTATAGCGCAGTAGCGCTTGGTTAAATGCCGCTATGATAGTAGAAACAGCTTCTTTATTATTAAAGAAAAATCGTATTCTCAAATGAAATTTAGGGTCTGAATAGCGTATAAAGAACCATTTTTCTATAATCCCTTTATCAAGTAGTTCTTGGGTTAATGGTCTGATTGCCTCTGCTAAGACTTGGTCTGCCAGCTTATGACCAGTATATAATTTATAATAAAGCCATGAGTCGCCAATCATAAATGACCTTTGGGTTGTATCTATCTTGCTGTTCATTTGCTTATGCTTTTTTGAGTATTCACAAAGGACATGATGACCTGATTGGTATAATGATTTTTGCCTTGCTTGACGACTGTTTCATTGTCATGTAGAAATTCACTTAGTCTAAACTGCTCTCTCTTTTTTACTTCATTGAGGAGCATCCGTATTGAGGTTAGGTTATGAGTGTTAATGAGAAGCTCATTATCTCCTTCTACCAGTAACACATAATGAGGAATTTGATGTGTTTCATTCCATAATTTCAGCGCTGCTTCAAGCTTGTCATCATCGGCACCAGCCTTGGTCATCTGCTCAATGTCTTTTTTAGCAATAGTCCATTGGGTCTTGCTTAATATTATCCCGTCATATTCTACCCTTGGTAGATAATTGTAAAGCTCGGCTATACTACCCCAGCCAAAGCCTAGCATGCGTTTTCCTTGAGTTTGTAAATCAGCTAAAAAATGATAGATCGGTAGAGACTGGCTTGAAAAATTATGAGCATTGGATAGCCTAGGGATCACTTCTTTGTTTTGTGATAATGATTTAAGGGTAACTGTGCCATTAGGGGTTGCGCTAATTACCAAATCATCTATGCTCAGTTGATTTTCTATTGGTAAAATAGACTTGGCTAGGTAAGGTATTTCATAGTCCCTGAGCACTGGTCGCATCAGAATGTTCCCAACACGTGATTCTGGTAGGTGAACAATTTCAGCTAAAATCCTATCTGGGTTAAGCTTCAACTCTTGGCTAGTAATTTCGCGTATATATGAGTCAATTTCTTTATCTCCGTGGCAGAACCTGGCTAAGAGATTGGCTGCAGAAGATCCACCAAAACCAGATATGAGTATTTTCTCCTCATCACCTTCGTGGACTACTTGAATCATAGTGGGTAGTGTATCCGGTAGGTCTTCCCAGTTGACGTTGAATTGTTCAAAATCCTTATCACTTAAATAAATTACAGGCTGTTGAAGTTTAATACTATCAATAAGTTTTCTGTGCAGAATTTGTTGGGCAGCGGTCAAACTCAGTGAGCTGGTAAAGTTTTTCTTGCTGTCCAGCGTTATAATATCATCAATAAGATAGTTAACATCTCCACTTCCTTGGTTTTGTTTGTAACCAATACCCACCTCTACATCTAGCGCTCTGGCTAATGGCACTTCTCTACCTTCAAAACGTTCATAAAATGCCTTACCAAACTGACTGAGCATAGTTTCTTCTCTCGGTGGGGTGATTTTAGCCAGAAGAGTCATAACTTTTAATGCCTGATCCTTGACGGTACTATTCAACCTATTTTCTTCCAGGGATAGAACCATGTCGGTTTGAAACATATGTTTCAGCTCGAACTTTGTTCCTAAAGTTTTTATAGCGTCTGTTATGTTGATGTAATCCTTGGTAGGGTTACCCAGTCTTCTATCTAGAAGTTGTATGCTTTGTTCAGCCTCTTCAAGGGTCTTTATAATAGGCTTGACACCTTTTAATTTTTTTAGACAAGCCATCAACTGGTCTGAGAACTCTGGTCCAGAAACAGCAGGCTCTAATTCGCTAATTAGAAGCTGACTATTGACCAACTCGTCAATAAACGAAGAAGCTTCTTCATTAGAAATATCATCGTCAACTAAGAGTTGAGATAAATCGGAGAGGTATGCCCCTGTTTTGGCAGCCGAAATAATTACCCGCAAGTAATCGGCATCTTCCAATGATACCATCTGGTGAACACGCCTATTGCTCTTATTGTAATGGTATTCGATATACCGCCACTCGTTGCCAATACGGTATAAGCTACTGTTTGGGTAAAAAAGCAACTGTTGTTTAATGGCCTGATCCTTAGTTAAGTTTTGAGACAATGCAATGAGGTAGTTCATGTCGAAACGAGTATGTCTCTCAAATTTTGCATACTGATCCAACTCTATTTTGGTAAATTCATCGAAAGACCCAACTCCAGTACCTGCAAACAATCCAAATGGTGTACATCGAGAACACATTCGACTCAAATATTTAAGCAGGGAATACGTCAATTTTTCGACTTCCTTCTTATCCGTTATTTCATTGGCGCACCACTTTTCTAACTGTCCATAAAGGATAGGAGAGGCCAAAAAAATAGCTTCTCGAATAATGGTATTTCCAGCAAAAGTCTGCCTCAAGACCTGAGTTTCAACATGGTTTTCTTTGGTCAACTCTTCAAAGGAAGTCACCGGAAGCAAAGGAGTCCTCAATACATATTTATCAAAACTTCTGTAGGGGTTACTTTTCATGGTAGGAGATTATTTGATCATTAAAGATTCTTCCCAATTAGGCTCGAAGTCAGAGAGGTAAGAGATTATACATAGCCCTATGCCAGCAATTCCCTCCAATAGACTGACTTCATTAGTGCGAGGTTGATTATGTTTGTGTTGTTTATATCCTGCATAACCGTCCTCATAAATCGCAAGGTTTAGTCCTGCGGCCATCCAGTAATCACATGCACTTTTAAACTCTTTAATTTGGGTCTGATTGAAAACGGTGCCATAAATCTGTGCAAGCCCAAAAGCACCATGGCACGGGCTGGCATCTACTATTCCGCATGATTTCAGTTCTTTCCTATTTGTGGTATGAAGTAAAATTCGAATTGCATGCTCTTTTAAATTTGAATCCTTAAGCACTTGTGAAGCTTTATATAGAGACATACCAACTCCTAAGTCTCCGTAGCACCAAGAGAGGCGCGCTTGAGTTTGTTCATCCTCAGAATCCTTGGGGACTACACTAGGATAAAGTGATTGTCCTATGACTTTTTCTTGTGCTAGAATATAACTCACGCTTCCTTTTAGCAGCGGTAGAGACTGTTGTCTAAACTCCGGGAACTCATAAGCCCTAGCAAGAAAGTTTGTGATACTTGAAATGCCATGGGAAAGACTAAGATTATATACCGTTTTAGGTTTAATCTCAGTCTTGTTTATTTCTGAAGACCATTTAATACCATGCTCGTCTTCTTCTGATATTTTCTTTAGCCCATTAATCAATTCTTGTATATAGGACTGATATTTTTTTTTGAGATCTGGTGATTGAGTGTTTTTAAATCGTTTTAAAAAGTAAAGACCGTAACCTATTGCACCATGTAGAAAATCATAATGACAAGCATTTATATCCTGCGTCATTTTTATATATAGGTAATCCTCTAAATCTGGTAGGAGCTGATCATTATCTACATCTATTAAATCATTTTCAGATAGGTGCTCAAATACCCACCCCAGCCCGGCAATCCCTGAGCAATATGTAGAGAAAGTGTACCCTTCACTTATTCTGCTTAAAGATTCTTCAAGTATAGAACTGCCTATCTCCGCTGGCCTATTGTCTTGCTTGTACTTAGCGTAATAGAAGAAGAAGAGTGAGATACCCGATAGTCCAGCCAATACTCCTAGATGGCTATCCTCTAGATACTTTTGCTCTAACACCTTTTCTATTTCTTCGAGCTTCTTTTCTAAATCAATTTTCTGCAACATATGAGTTTGTGTTTGTAATAGGTGTTGTCAGAAATGGCTTAGAGGTAATCACTTTTAAAAAATATTTATCTTTTGATTACCTATTTAGTGTTTCTGCAACAGTCATATAAGGCCTTTACAATTCAAGATTTCATTAGTGTACATATAAATAAGGTCTGTTATGATATATGAGCTACATCAAAGCTTTCCCTTTTTTTAAACAGCTAGACCAAATGGACTGCGGCCCTACTTGCCTCAGAATGATCACCAATTTTCATGGTAAAAAAATCTCAATAGATCACTTAAGAGAGAGGTCGGCCATCGGCCGTGATGGGGTTTCTTTGGGTGGGATTGCTGAGGCAGCAGAGGATTTAGGCTTCCATTCTTTGCCGGTTAAGGTGAACTTTGAGATTCTAAAAGAAGAAGTCTTTTTACCGTGTATTGCACACTGGCGACAACGTCATTTTGTAGTTGTCTATAAAATCACAAAACGCAGGGTATATGTGGCTGACCCTGCACATGGCTTGGTGATTTATAGTATTAAAGAATTTATGGAGGGGTGGCTAGGGAAAGATAGCAGCAATGAATCTGAAGGCTTTCTGTTGGCACTTGAACCGACACCTCTATTCTATGAAAATGAGGACAGTAAAGACACAAGAAAATTCGGTTTCAAGTTTCTGCTCAGGTACTTTAAGCCTTACCATAAGTACATTGCACAGCTTTTTTTAGGCCTCTTGGTAGGTAGTTTGCTTCAACTGATTTTTCCATTTATCACGCAATCAGTAGTTGACTACGGTATCAACTTTCAGAATATTGGTTTTATCTACTTAATGTTAATCGCTCAGCTTACCCTATTTATTTCTCAAACTACTGTAGGTATTATTCGTGGCTGGTTGCTCTTGCATATGACGAGTAGAATTAACATCAACCTTATTGCTGACTTTTTGATTAAGTTGATGCGCCTACCCATTTCATTTTTTGATTCAAAGAATACAGGAGATATTGTTCAGAGAATTCACGATCATAGCCGTATTCAAAGTTTTTTATCATCAACAACGCTAAACACACTTTTCTCGGCTTTTAACTTGGTTATTTTTGGTGTTGTCTTAGCCTATTATAACCTGACTATCTTCCTCATTTTCATGCTAGGGTCTGTCATTTATGTGGGTTGGACAGTCCTCTTCTTAAAAAGAAGGAAAGAATTGGACTACAAACGTTTTGACCAAGCATCGGATAATCAAAGTAGCATTTATCAGCTTATCTCTGGAATGCAAGAGATCAAACTTAATGGCTCTGAACGAAGAAGGAGATGGGAATGGGAAGCCATTCAGGTAAAACTCTTTAAGGTCTCTATCAAAAGTCTTGCGCTATCCCAAACTCAGAATAATGGTGGTGGATTTATCAATGAGGTGAAAAATATACTCATCACATTCGTGGCAGCAAGCGCAGTGATTTCAGGAGAACTCACGCTTGGTATGATGCTATCTGTTCAATATATCATAGGGCAATTGAACATGCCCATTCAAAACTTTATTTCCTTTATTCAGGCAGGGCAAGATGCTAAAATTAGTATCGAGCGACTAGGTGAAATTCACATGAAAGAGGATGAGGAAGATCCTTTTCAAACAAACATCAAAGTGCTTCCATCGGTGGCTAATATTCATCTCAATAATTTGAGTTTTAGGTATGGCAGTAAGAGCTCAGCCCTGGCGCTAGATAATGTTAATTGTAACATCCCAGAAGGAAAAGTAACTGCCATCGTTGGTGCCAGTGGCAGTGGTAAAACTACTTTATTAAAGTTATTACTTAGGTTTTATGAGCCCACAGCTGGAACTATTCATGTTGGAGTCTCCAAATTGGCAGATTTAAGTATTAAAACATGGCGAAAGTCTTGTGGAACAGTTATGCAGGATGGCTTTCTGTTTGGAGATACCATAGCACGGAATATCACAGAATCAGATTCTAACGGCAATAATGATTCTGAAAGATTAAATGAAGCGATTAGAATCGCTAATATCAAAACCTTTATTGAAGAGTTGCCTGCTGGATTAGAAACTAAAATTGGAGGTAGTGGTGTGAATATCAGTGGAGGTCAGGCCCAACGTATTTTTATTGCGCGAGCTGTTTATAAAGACCCTAAATACCTGTTTTTCGATGAGGCTACCAGTTCATTGGATGCCAATAATGAAAGAATGATCATGGAGAACTTGGCAGAGTTCTATGAGGGTCGTACAGTGGTAGTGGTAGCGCACCGCTTAAGCACTGTAAAAAATGCTGATCAGATTCTAGTTTTAGACAAAGGAAGGATCATTGAAACAGGCGACCATGATGCATTGGTAAGTCAAAAAGGAGCTTACTACGAACTGGTTAAAAATCAATTAGAGCTTGGATCATGATAAGAAAGACGAGTAATAAGGTTAAGAATATTGACTTGGATGTAAGATCAAATGCAGTCACTGAAATAATGGGTCAAGCACCTAATTGGGTAATCAGGTGGGGCATTACTGTTGTTCTATTGATAGTGATCTCAATAATTGTGGGGGCGGCATTGATTAGCTACGATGATGTGGTGCCAGCTAGAGTTACAGTTACCAGCCTTGAGCCACCAGTATATATTAGGGCACGAAGTTCAGGTAAAATCTCTCATATATTTGCTAAACCAGATAAAGAAGTTGAAAAAAATGAGATACTAGCAATTATTGAAAATACTGCCGAGGTAAATGATGTTCTATGGGTTAAGGATAAGATAACTAAATTTCAATTAGGGGAAACAGACCTAGATTCTTTGAACTACGAATTTCCTTTAACTTTGTCTCTGGGAGAAGTTCAGCGTGATTATTATCAGTTTATTGCCCAATGCCAAAATTACCTGCTCTATCAAAAAAACCAGCCAAATCAGGTCCAAGCTGAGCTGATTGCTGACCAAATTATAGAACAACAAACACTTCTAAAAAAACAGAACAATCAGCTTCAACTCTTTAAGGAGGAGCTTGAATTATCTCTAGTTGCTTACCAACGTAATGTTAGCTTACTCGACAGTAGCGTAATTTCAACTGTAGAGTTTGAGAGAGGTTCTAGAGCATATTTGGGAGATAAGCAGCGATTTGAAAGTTTACAGATGCAGATTGCCAATACACAGATTAGTATTTCGTCCTTAAACGGAAACAAAACAAGGTTACTTCTTAGTGATGAAGAAATACAGCATAATAATCTTCAACTACTGAAGGAAGGAATTCAAAACCTTAAGAATGCCATAGCAAGTTGGGAGCAAAGCTATGTTATTGAGAGCCCAATAGCTGGAAAAGTGACGCTATTTGATATTTGGACTAAATACCAAAATGTTGATGCTGGTACAGTCCTATTTACTGTTGTACCAGAAGAGATTGGGTCGCTGATAGGGAAAGTCGTTTTGCCCGTTCAAAATTCGGGAAAAGTAAAAGTAGGACAAAGAGTAATTATAAAAATTGATAATTACCCTCAGTCAGAATGGGGAAGCTTGAGCGGGCTTGTGGTGAATATTTCATCTGTTCCTAAACAAGGTCTAGCCGAGTATTCTGTTCAAGTAAATATTGATAGTTTAACAACATCATTCGGTAAAACGATGGAATTTAAACAGGAAATGCAAGGCTCTGCTGAAATTGTAACGGAAGAGCTAACCGTTTTACAAAGAATCTTCTACCAGCTAAGAAAAGTGATTGGGAGAAACTAGATCTCTAAAATTCATGACCATCATTATTGTATATGAATTCTTTGAAAAAAGGAACTCAACTATTTGCAGTTACCCTTTATAAGTAGTACCATTTTAGTAAAAGACAATATAAAAACAAAAAAGCCTCTCTGATTTCTCAAAGAGGCTTTTCAAATATTGTTAAAGATTGTTTAACCTTCTATTACTGATTCAGCAAGTACGATTACGTTGTTATTCAAAACCTCAACAACACCACCGTCAATAATCAAATTCTCAACTTTTCCAGAGGCAGTAATACTTACTCGGCCTTTCCCTAAAGCACTGATCATTGGAGCGTGATTCGATAATACTTGAAACTCACCCTCTGCACCTGTGAAGGTAGCAGAGCTCACTTCTCCTTCAAATACTTTTTTATCTGGTGTTACGATTTCGAGCAACATAGTCATTACGATTTAGAAGCTTCAGCCATCAATTTCTCACCCTTCTCTCTTGCTTCTTCAATAGTTCCTACAAGGTTGAAAGCCGCTTCTGGCAAGTCATCATGTTTACCATCCATGATTTCGTTGAAACCTTTGATGGTGTCTTTAATGTCTACCAAAACTCCTTTTAGACCAGTAAACTGCTCTGCCACGTGGAATGGCTGAGAAAGGAATCTTTGTACACGTCTAGCACGAGTTACAATCAATTTATCTTCGTCAGACAATTCGTCCATACCAAGGATGGCGATAATGTCTTGAAGTTCTTTATAACGCTGAAGCGTTTCTTTTACACGTTGTGCACAATCGTAGTGCTCATCGCCAAGAATATCAGCAGTCAAAATTCTTGAAGTAGAATCCAAAGGATCTACCGCTGGGTAAATACCTAGTTCAGCAATTTTTCTTGAAAGTACAGTAGTAGCATCCAAGTGAGCAAAGGTTGTTGCCGGAGCAGGGTCAGTTAAATCATCTGCAGGTACGTAAACGGCCTGTACTGAAGTAATTGAACCATTTTTAGTCGATGTAATTCTTTCTTGCATCGCTCCCATTTCGGTAGCCAATGTTGGTTGGTAACCTACTGCAGATGGCATACGACCTAAAAGGGCTGATACCTCAGAACCCGCTTGGGTAAATCGGAATATGTTATCAATAAAGAATAAAATGTCTTTTCCTTGTCCATCGCCATCGCCATCACGGAAGTACTCAGCAATAGTAAGACCTGAAAGGGCTACTCTTGCTCTTGCACCTGGAGGCTCGTTCATTTGACCGAACACGAAGGTTGCTTTAGATTCAGCCAATTTAGCTTGATCTACTTTTGAAAGGTCCCAACCACCTTGCTCCATAGAGTGTAAGAAATCGTCACCATAGGTTACAATTCCTGACTCAATCATTTCGCGAAGCAAGTCATTTCCTTCTCTAGTTCTTTCACCAACACCAGCAAATACAGAAAGTCCACCGTGACCTTTCGCAATGTTGTTGATAAGCTCTTGAATCAATACCGTTTTTCCAACACCAGCTCCACCGAACAAACCAATCTTACCACCTTTTGCATAAGGCTCAATAAGGTCGATTACTTTAATTCCTGTGAACAATACTTCGGTTGAAGTAGATAGATCTTCGAATTTAGGAGCAGACCTGTGAATAGGTAATCTTCTGTCTCCTTTTGGTTGAGGAATACCATCAATGGCCTCACCAACTACATTGAACAAACGACCTTTGATGTCGTCCCCAATTGGCATAGCGATTGGTTTGCCAGTATCTATAACATCAGTACCTCTTGTTAGACCTTCTGAAGAATCCATCGCAATGGTTCTTACACGGTTTTCACCTAAATGTTGCTGACACTCCAGAACAATTTTCTGACCGTTTTCTTTGGTTACTTCTAATGCGTCAAGGATGTTTGGTAACTTAGACCCCTCCACATCAAAACTAACATCTACTACTGGCCCAATTACCTGGGTGATCTTTCCAATATTTGCCATTCTTAATTTTTTTTATCTAGATAGGAAAAATGCGGTTTACTTTTCTTGGCGCAAAGGTATGTCTAATCCCGATTAAACCAAAGGCTTATAAAGAAAATAGAGGTCAAAATGTTGGCGCATACCCTACTTAAAACTAGATAGCTGCAATTACTGTATAAAGGACACCAATAGTCGTGTCAATTTTTGAGTAGAATTCTAAAGACTGTACCTACATCCGCCTGAGACGACTTTACAAAGATCTTTCCCATATGATAGTTCTCAATAATTCGCTTCACCAAAGTTAAACCCAAGCCCCATCCACGCTTTTTGGTGGTAAACCCTGGTTTAAACACTTCTTTGATTTTGCCTTTTGCGATGCCCTTTCCGTCATCAGCAATATCTATAAACACCATTCCTTCCGATTCTTGCCCAACATTAATGGTTATTTTACCAATACCACTCATGGCATCTATTCCATTTTTTACAATGTTTTCTATTACCCATTCAAAAAGTGGACGGTTCATTTTGGCAGTGAGATTGGGTGCATCGGCATCTATAACAAATGATACCTTGGACGAAACTCTCGGCTTTAGATATGCAACGATTCCCTCAATTACCTCGAACACTTCCTCATTTTTTAGCGTTGGATCTGAGCCAATATTAGAAAAGCGGGAAGTAATCATTTCTAAACGTTGCACATCCTTGTTCAGCTCGGTAATAATGTCTTGCCGGTTTTCCATTTGCGGAAGTTCTCTTAAGTATTCCACCCAAGCCATTAATGATGAAAGAGGCGTCCCTAGTTGATGTGCAGTTTCTTTTGCCAAGCCTACCCAAACACGGTTCTGCTCGGCTTTTCTGGAGTAACTAAAAGCCAAATAGGCAATGAAAGCAAAAATGGCAATCACCGAAAGTTGAATATAAGGATAGGCGCTGAGTTGGCGTAAAAGCCGAGAGTTTCTGAAATAAACGTATTGAATGCTAACAATTTTACTACCTGGCCGATCTCTGAATAGAATTGGCTGGGGATCATTTTCTGTCTTCATTTGAGCCAAGGCCTTCTTCAAAAAGTCTTCCGCTTGGATAGTATTTAGGGAGCTGTCGATTTCAATATTTCTTGTGGTCAGAATCTCGTTAGTGGCCGAGTCCAGTATAATAACTGGCAGTGAGTTATCCGGACGAATAATGTTGTCAGTAATAAAGTTGAGTGAAGCACCATCTGCTGTGGTAGTAAACTCAACCGCCTTGGCCCAAAGCTTAATATTTTCTCTTTCCCTTTCCTTTAAGACATCAACCAGCTGGGTAGTGTAAATTATTGACCCCACCCCAATGATGGCCGCTACCACCAATACAATATATTTTATTGTGGATTGATTGGTGTAAAAGTCAATATTTAAAGAACCCTTAAACGGATTTTGCATATGGGAAGTAACGAAAATTAGATGAATCAATGTATACCCAGAACCCCATTCTTATTCAAAGTATGTTACTAAGCTGTTCTTAACATAGTATCCAAATCATTTAGAAAGCTATCCATCACACCTTGTTGTACGTGGTCCATCACTACAGTCTTCCATCTGATCCAGGTGAATCAGGTAATAACATGTCTTTTTAGTTTAGGCGGCCAAGTAACAGTGGCCATAACCCAATATGTTCGATATATGAGTTAAGAACATTAAACATTTTTATACAAAAAATATAAATATTAAAATAAAATAACTAATATTAAGTGTTTAAATAGATTATAAGTAACTATATGTTTTTTATGATTAAAATCTACACAAGACTTATGGGGGAAGCTGAATACCCAAAAAAGAGTAAGCATTAATTTAAATTTCATCACATGAAAAAGTTAAAAAACATAGTATCTCTTGCAGTGGTGATGCTATTTCTAAACCCAATTCAAAGTAACGCCAATATCAAAGAATGTAGTTGGTGGAGTAACTTATGGGGTAATTGTGAGGACAAAGCTCCTAAAGATTATGCATGTTATGGAACTATCACTATAGAAGTGGAAGTCCAAGACCAGTCAGGCAATGTCTCAATCAGATACCAAGAAGTTTCTGTTATGTCAGGAAACAGGATTGATTGTGTAGTTGGCAATACAGTCTGTAGAGAAGAATCGAAGTGTTAACAAAATGAGAGTGAGGTTTTTTCTCGCTCTCAAAACTCAATTAACCACTTAAAGAGATGAATAAACTCGTTTCAACCATTTTGGCTACTATTGTTGTTTTCGTTAGCAGTTGCGAAAAAAAAGGGAGTGAGTATAAAGTTCAAGATCAAAAAGTTCCAATTTTTCAAAATGCCGAACACCAAGTAGCTCTTGACTTCAAGGAATTTGATACGGATGATTCTAAATCATTGACTATTCAAATTGATTTGGATGATTACTTTAGGAAGGGGGTCAATATTTCAACTTTCTCTAAAAACTTAAGCTATACAATTTTAGAGGCCTCAGACAACTCACTAATTGGAGAAATTGATAATTTTTTTTTCAATAATGACGATTTAGTCATTGCTGATTCAAAGATAGCAAAGTCAGTATTTAAGTTTAAAAGCGATGGAACCTTTTTATCAAAAATTGGACGTTATGGTCAAGGGCCGGGAGAATACTTAAGCCCTACCAATGTATCTGTTGACAATGAAGAAATCTATATTCATTCTGAGTTTCAAGGAAGAATTTTTGTTTATGCTCAAGATGGATCCTTTAAAAAGGACTATCGAATCCCTTTTTTATTTGATGATTTCCACCATCAGCGAGACGGTTTTTTATTCAACACATTCAATAGGATAAATGGTCATATTCCTACTATTGCCAACTACATGATAGTGGCGACTTCCGATGAGTCTCTTCAGATCAATAATTCAGGATTCTATTTTGACCCTGAATTATATATGAAACTTCGGACAGGATATGATAACAGGTTGGTAAGGAGTGGAGATGACTTTTTCTTCATTAAGCCCTTTACTTCTGATATACATCAAATTGATTTAGAAGCTTCCAAGGTTACTGAATTAATGCATTTGGATTTCGGTGATAAGTGGATAGAGAAGGAGGCTTTAATAGAGATGCTTAAACGAAATCCTGTGAACATTCGAAGCCAAATAATGGAGAAAGGTATGGCGGTGATAGAAGAACTATTAGTTGGTGATAAATATTTCATGATAAAAATACTCTACAAGAACAGACTTCTTAAGTTTTTCATCTCAAGAACGACAGGAGAGGTGAATGGAGGAGCAGTGTTGATTGATGACATAGATCAATTAACCGCAATTGAACCTAGTTTTTTGATAGGGAATAAGATCATATCTCTTATTGAGCCATCAAAATTATTGAGAATAGTAGAGAAGGTCAAGCAAGAGAAGCCTCATGACTATGCTGAGCTGTTAAAGAAAATTCCACAAATTAAATCCCTTGAGTTCTCAGACAACATAATTATTAGAACACATGAATTTAATTAATTCAAGGAATAAGTTATTGTCTATTAGTTTATTGCTAATAGTGGCATTAACTATCTTTTATGCCTATAGAATGAGCAGAATAAATAAGTTAATTGCCCTTCAAGATGAGATTATTGAGCTTGATTTTATGAAAGAGACTCAGCTCCAAACCAAATTAGCCAGTCTAGAAAAAATTATTCAAGAAGGCCTTTACGCAAGAGGAAATAGGGTCAATGATTTTGAGTTAATTCATCTTAATAATGAGAAACTAAAGAACAACTTCCTTTCGAAATTAGTAAATAATAAAAGCCTCTTGTTCTTTTTTTCTAGAAACACTTGTAATTCATGTATCGAAGAAGAAATGGCTAACATATCTCAAATTAAAGAGAACATGAATCCATTGGACATAATAGTGGTAACGGATTATTCCAATGAGCGCGAGTTTCGCGTATTTACATCAAACTATGATTTGAATATCAACTTTGTCAATCTGTTAAATAAAGATGACGCTTACTCATTCTTTGGGAGCTCCCCTATAGTGATTGTTGTAGATAATGGGCTAATGATGCTTGATTATTTTAAACCACTTAGTGGGGATATTTTCACAAAAGAATATTACAGAACACTTGTGGTGAAACATTTTAAAAACCCATAATTTACCCTAGTCACCCCAACTCGGTATCCAAATCATTCAGGAAACTATCGATTACACCTTGTCGTACGTGGTCCATCACTACTATTTTCCACCATTTCACGTTGGTGCCATGTGAGTCGGGTACAAGCGTATACTTTTTGGCCAAAGCAGGGGATACATACTTGCCCCGAATGGTGACGATATTCATTTTAGGGTTCCGGAAGTATTCCACTCCACGTTCATTAAGGTTTCCGCAAAGTCGATCGGTTTTAGAAAGCAGCTGCTTAATTTTAGCCTTCCACCCTTCTGCACCATAGGTGCGCATGATCATCCAGACTGCTATAGCATTGGCACCAGAACGGCTACCCACCAAAGTATAATCTTTCCCCTTTACGTAATTGGCTTCTTCTGTAAGCGCATATTCCATAAAGCCCTTTCGAGTCAAATAAATGCCCGTACCATAAGGCGACTGAAGCATTTTGTGACCATCGAGAGTAAAGGAATTGATTTTTTGGTTTTGAAAAGTATAGTCAAGATTATCCGTAGCGAAGGGATAAATGTAACCACCAAAAGCACCATCGATATGTACCATATAATTAGTATCTAAATCATCTAGCCAACCCGTGATTTCATTGATATCATCCACTGAACCAAACATGGTAGTAGACATATTCATCACTACAATGAAGTGCTTAACCCCATCATCTTTCGCATTTTCAACACAAGCATCAATGCTCGGTTTGGTTACCCTTCGCGTAGTGTCGTCTACTTTCGAAACGTAAGATTTTAAACTCAGCAGATTACAAGCTTTCGGCATTGAATAGTGGGCGTCTTCAGAAAAAATAACTCCAATTTCGTTCGCCTTCACTTTGAATTCTACTTCAAAATAACGTTTCAGAATCCATATGGCTTGAATATTTGCTTCTGTTCCGCCAGAAGCTACATAACCATCAAACTCTTCATTTCCACCTTCAAAAATTTGCTGTGCACAAAGGTCAATCAGTTCCTTTTCAATTTTGTGCGTTCCTTCAAAAGCAGCTTCTGATTCGTTTAAGGTGTGACAACCAATATGGTTGGGGTTGGCAATCAGGGCAGAAAGGAAAGGGGCATCTTTCAGAAAGGGAGCATCATTATAAAATACTTCTGTATCCAGATAGGAGGCAGGTAAACCTAAAACAGGCTTCTCTCTGTAGTCTAAATTCTGCTCTAAAGCGTCAAAAACGATTTCCTTAATTTGCTGATGTGAGTAACTTTCCCAATACATAAGTTCAATTTCTACTTTCGCCCCAAAGTTCTGCCTTTTTGAACAAGCACAAACATTGTGATCAAGAAAAATAGAATGATTATACCATTTACCATTCCTGCCCACTTTCTAAGGAGTGGCATAGTTAATAAATCAGCAATAATTCTAGCGGCCACTGAAGCCTGAAAAACCCCAAACCATATCCAAATTATCCGATGAATGCGCGGCCCAGATTTGTGCAGGAGCGCTGGAAACATGATAGAGCCATGGGCGAAAATTATTGACATAGCAAAGCCCAAAAAGAAGCTATGCAAAAGTGCATCTAGAGCAAAGGCACCTGATGTAATAAAAACCATAAACACCGCAGCCATCAAAAGCCAGACATAGCCAAAAGTTAGCGTAAGGCCTGTGTATAAATAATGACCTTTCTTTTTAAGCAGCGGACCTGTCAAATCGAACCTCAGTAACCAAAGCGCAATGGAAATCATACCAGCAGCCGTCACTGTTCGACCAACGCCATGATAGGGTAGCATAAAGCCCACTAAGGTGATTAGTAAAAGCACATACAGTAACCTTTTGTGCTTATAAGAAAATGGCAGCTCCAGTCTTTCACCCACAATGGTAAAAAGAATAAAAGCAATCCACCATGGGAATACGGTGGGGTAGAACTGGGTTTGATAAAGCAAGACATTTCCAGCCATCCAGCACATGGCGCCAATTAAAGGGAGTAAAATGTCATACCCCTTGGTTGAGTTTACCAACAACACATAGATCATAACCAAGCCAAAACTGGCGCTAATTTGAAGTAAGTACCCAATGGATGCTTGATTTAGCAAAAAGGCAAAAATACTTAACCCTGAAAGCAATGGCACAATATAGGCCCAAGACTTTTTGATCATTATTGCCTTTTCAAAACAAATGAGTGAACCTAAAAAACCACCGAGCATCAAAACGCCATGAAAACCCGCCAAACCATACATTGGGATGTTCCAACCAATGCGTAACCAACCTGTCAGCAGGCCAAATACGAGGCCAACAACAGGGAAGAGTATGAAGGCGAGTCTTTTGGTCATCTTAAAACATTGTTTAGGTCGAATAATGTCAGGAACTTATACTTCTTCAAAAGCCGTTTTTTGTTTCAATTTATACAATAAATGTAATTTAGTTGCTCACGATTGTTGTTGATACACATCAGCGACAATAATGATATAGGTCATCATTATTAGTCTCTTCAGCAAAGAGAAAAGCGCATAAAAAAAGCCCGACTGCAAGGCAATCGGGCTTTCACTATTCTTTATATTTTTCAGTTATACTTTCATGGTAAACCATTTCGCGATGGTCTTCCAGTTCACTTTTGCCCCATACATCAATATCCCTACGCGGTAGACTCTTCCTGCCACCCAGATGGTGCCAATAAAACCTAGCACTAAGAAGGCCATTGAAAGTAGCAGTTGCCATGTTGGTACTCCAAATGGTAATCGGGCCATCATTACAATGGGCGATGTAAATGGAATCATAGATAGAGTTACGGCCATGGTGCTATGCGGGTCTTGCAGCACAAATGTTAATGAAATAATCCCCACAATGATAGGCAACATAATAGGCAACATAAACTGCTGAGCATCTTGCATACTATCCACAGCGGAACCAATGGCAGCGTAAAGTGCCCCATAAAGGAAGTAAGCTCCCAAGAAGTAAAACAAGAAAGAAACAACAATTTGCGCCACAGGTATGGTATCTAACATTCCCTGAATATTGGCCGCCATTTCTTGGTTTTGGGTCATATCAACACCGGCTGGCATTTGTCCAGACATTGCTTCCATCCCACTTCCGCCAAGGGCAGTAATCCCCACAGAGAACAGTGTAACCATCAATACAATCCAAATGAGAAGTTGCGTAACACCAACAGCACCAACGCCCAATACTTTACCCATCATCAATTGGAAAGGCCGCACAGAGGATACAATTACCTCTACAATTCTACTTGTTTTCTCATCAAGTACAGACTGCATAATCTGGCTACCATAGATGAAAATGAACATGTAAATCAAGAAGCCGAAAACATAACCTACCGCGGAACTGAGGTCAGTATTGCTTTCTTTGGCCTCTCCAGACTCAGATAAATTGAACGAACTCAAACTAACACTTACCTTGAGTGAATTAATCACAGCGGGGTCTAAGCCTGATCTGTCTAGTTTAACTGCTTCCAATTTTCTTTTAATTTCTCCCTCAAAATCCTTCATAGCCTGATTGCCAGGGTTGGTTTTCGAATAAAAAGAGAAATCACTATAACGGGTTTTAGAAGCATCGTCAAGATCAATTTCTGGGATATGGATCAGCCCATAAACATCATCTTCTTGAAACTTCTCTTTTGCCTCATCTAAACTGCTCGACAGAAAGGTATAGGCATAACCAGTATTACTAAAAGAATCTTGGAAATAACCACTTTCATCAAGGACATAGACCTCCTTTGACGAATCGCCATCATTTGTACCTAAATAAACAATCCCAAAAATAACGGCTGGGAAAATCAGGGGAATAAGAATGGTGGCCAGTAAAAATGACTTCTTCTTTACCCTTGTCGTATATTCTCTTTTGAGTACTAAAAATATCTGTTTCATCTTTTGTTCCCTCCTTCCACAATTGAAATAAATATATCATTCACTGAAGGAATGACTTCTACAAACGAATGCACTTCGGTTTTAGCAATTAACTGACTGAGCAAATGATTCGGGTTATGCCCGTTCTTCGATTGAATAATCGCCTCATAAAAACCGTCTTCCAAATGCTTGGTGTCTAGTAATTCATATTCGGCACCTAAACCAGAGAAGTCTCCTTTGTACTCCACTTTGTATTTATCCGATCGGAAAGAATTCTTGATTTCCTTTTTAGTGCCATCCAAAATCTTTTCCGACTTATTGATCATCGCAATGTGCTCACAAAGCTGCTCTACAGATTCCATTCTGTGGGTAGAGAAAATAATAGTTGCCCCTTTATCTCTCAATTCAAGAATTTCATCTTTAATCAAGTTTGCGTTTACTGGATCGAAACCTGAGAACGGTTCATCCAAAATTAGC
The DNA here is from genome assembly GCF_001592935.1 of Roseivirga echinicomitans. Taxonomy (GTDB): domain Bacteria; phylum Bacteroidota; class Bacteroidia; order Cytophagales; family Cyclobacteriaceae; genus Roseivirga; species Roseivirga echinicomitans. The sequence goes on along the minus strand of NZ_LRDB01000009.1, from coordinate 15,516 downwards.
AACTGTGGTTCGTGGATTACGGTGGCGATGAATTGAATTTTCTGCGCCATCCCCTTTGAAAGGTCTTCTACTTTTTGACCCGCCCATTCGGTAAGGCTAAGCTTGTCGAGCCATTTTTTGATTTTGGTTTTCGCTTCTGATTTCGACATGCCTTTCAGCTGTGCCAAATACATAAGCTGCTCGCCTACTTTCATTTTTTTGTACAGGCCACGCTCTTCGGGCAAGTAACCAATAATTTCAACATGACGTGGGTTCAGCTTTTCTCCATTAATGAGGACTTCGCCTTCATCTGCCATGATGATTTGGTTGATGATTCTGATGAGTGTGGTCTTCCCAGCTCCGTTTGGTCCTAGTAGGCCAAAAATAGACTGTTTGGGAATGCTTATGCTCACATCGTTCAAAGCTCTATGCTCGGCATAGCTTTTCGAGATGTGATTGGCTTCGAGTATATTCAAGGTTTTGTGGTTTTGTGAATACTTTAATTTAATCGGTACTACGCACCTTTAAATGTAACACAATATTCAAATTCAAATCCTATATATAGTCAAGAACCTGCTGAGCGGATGATGTTGTCGATTTGTGGATTTTTGAGGCTTCGGCCTGTTAGTTTTTAGCAAAAACCACATTCCCCATAGAGAGGTCAATATTGAATGTCAAAAGGTTTGGAGAATCTTCTTTGTAAGAAGGGTTCACATAAACATTGTCACGAATGGATACAAAGTTACTTGGTATTTTAAGCTTCCTAAAGGACGTGTCTTTAATGCGGATCATCATCGGTATTTCCTCAGCTGGAAGGTTGATGGTAAGGCTGCCAGCCCCTACGCGTGCCCAGATCTCACTGGCCAACTCCGGGCTTTCGTCAAAATTCATGGTCAATGTTCCAAAGCCCACTTCGGCAATTACCGTTTTGGCCCTTGCCATATTCAGCCGATCAATTTCAACATCGCCCAAATCCACGTTCACCATAAAGGTGTCCATCTCTATCAGATTTTCCATTTTAGAATGATAACCTACTTTAACATGCGCATTGCCCGAGGTGATTTTCATATTCTCCACCGCAATGTTCGACAAGTCTATGTATGCTTTCCCTACCCCGTAATTCAAATCGAGGTTATAGGGTTTGAAGTGGGACAAGTAAATGTTCCAGTAATTTTTAGTGTCGGTGGATTTCTTTCCAAAAATCTTCGTGAGCTTACTTGTGAAACCCTCTTTTCCGCTGTCATTTAAGTTGAGCCAAGCGTTGAGTTCTTTCCCTTCCACTTGCTGACCAAATTCAGGAGTTACATACTCTTCCTCACACAGTCCCATTATACTAATTGGAGTGTCACCATTTCTGGTACGGATTTCACAAGTGCCTGAACTGGCTTTAAGATAGAAATTGATTTTTTCGCAGGAGATATCATCCTGCACTGCAAAATGGGTTTTTGTTTGTCCCCACACATCTACGTCTGCAATCCCAATACTTACAATTGCCAGCAATATTACCCTATACATGGACTTGAATACGAGTTGTGGAGAATAGGGTTGCAAAATATAAAATTACTGATTTTCAATACAAATAAAAAAGGAGTCGGTTTGCACCGACTCCTCAAATATAAACTTGTATTTTAAATCTGTCTAGAAAAACTCTTTTACCTTTTCAAAAAAGCCTTTTTCACCTTTTTCTGGTTTAGGCATCATGTTATCCGACTTACTCAATTTCTCAAGCATATCGCGTTCTTCTGAGGTTAGTTTTTTAGGCGTCCACACATTCAAATGAATAAGCTGGTCACCTTTCCCGTAACCATTAAGATCTTTAATTCCTTTTCCTCTTAAGCGAAGAATTTTTCCACTTTGAGTTCCTGGATCAATCTTGATGCGCACTTTACCATCAATGGTTGGCACTTCGATACTGGTACCCAAAGCCGCATCTGTAAAGCTGATATAGAGATCGAACAACACATTGTTGCCGTCTCTCTTTAGTTCTTCGTGTTCCTTTTCTTCGATGACAATTAACAAGTCGCCAGCAATGCCACCACCTGGTGCCATATTACCTTTACCCGACATTGAAAGTTGCATTCCTTCGGCTACACCTGCTGGTATTTTGATCGGAATAATTTCTTCCTTCATTTCTAAACCAGTGCTATCAACTCCCGGAGGGCGTTGATCGATGGTTTTACCGCTACCGTGACAAGTAGAGCAAGTACTGGCCGAAACCATTTGCCCCAACATGGTATTCACCACTTTCTTTTGTTGGCCAGAGCCACCACAGGTAGTACAGGTTTTAAACGTAACTCCGCTGGCACTTACCAAACGGTTCACTTTTATTTTCTTCTCAACACCATCGGCAATTTCAACTAGTGTAAGCTTAAGCTTTATGCGCAAGTTTGAGCCTTTGCGTTGACGACCTCCTCGGCCTCCGCCTCCTCCAAAAAAGCTTTCGAAAGGACTACCTCCGCCTCCTCCACCAAAGATATCTCCGAATTGAGAGAAGATGTCATCCATGTTCATGCCGCCACCCTGACCGCCAGCACCAGCGCGCATGCCATCATGTCCGAAACGATCGTATTGGGCTCGCTTGTCTGCGTTGCTCAATATTTCATAGGCCTCGGCAGCTTCTTTGAACTTGTCCTCTGCTTCAGGGTTATCTGGGTTTTTATCGGGGTGAAATTTAATCGCCATTTTACGATATGCCTTTTTCAGCTCATCGTCCGATGCCGTTTTACTTACCCCTAGTATGTCGTAGTAGTCTCTTTTTGCCATCTTATGCTCCTATCACCACTTTTGCGAAACGAACTACTTTCTCTCCTAAGAAGTATCCCTTTTCTACAGTGTCTATTATCTTTCCTTTTAGCTTATCATCATCCACAGGGAATTGAGTAACGGCTTCGTGAAGTTCTGGATCGAAATCAGTTCCCTTTTCCGTTTTCATCAATTTAAGCCCCTTGGCTTCAAGTGTTTTAAGCAATTTCTTTTGAATCAACTCAAAACCTTCTTTGATCACTTCAATATCTTCTTGCTTTTGATTGGCTTGTTGTGCCCTTTCAAAATCATCTATTGTAGGAATCAAATCAGCCATCAAGTCCTGTGATGCTGTTTTGATCAAATCAATCTTCTCTTTGGCGTTTCTTCTTCTGAAGTTCTCGAATTCAGAATACAGCCTTAAATATTTGTCTTTTGCTTCAGCAACCTCAATTGTTAGCTTTTCCTCGGCAGTCAACTCAATAGGCTCTTCTATTTCTTCTTCATTCTGCGCTTCAGTAGTCTCATTCGCCTCTGTCTCTTCAGTAGCAATATTGTCCTTTACTACTTCTTCGTTCTCTTGCGCTTCGTTTTTCTTCTTCATCGATTCTTTATCAGTTTTTAAAAATGCCGAAAACATTTTTCTCATTCTCGCCATTTTACCTCCTTAAAAACAGACGCTCGGCTACAATTATATTGCCAAGCGTTCTTTTGTGTCATTCTGACATAAGATGTAAAAGGGAATGAGCTTAATGTCAGCTTTCCAATTAAGATTTAGCAGGATTCAGTTTGCTCCAAAGCAGATCTTTCAGCTCTTGTAAACCCATTTGAGCGACAGATGAAATAAACAATGTAGGCAGGGTTTTGGGCAACAAGGCCTTCATTTCCTCAATCATTTGCTCATCCAACATATCGGTTTTAGAAATGGCCAAAACGCGCTCTTTGTCCAAAAGCTCTGGGTTATACTTGGTTAACTCTCCTAAAAGGATTTCGTATTCCTTGGCCACATCATCGGCATCGGCAGGTACTAAAAATAGCAGCAGAGAATTGCGCTCAATATGACGCAAAAACCTCAAGCCCAAGCCTTTTCCGTCTGCGGCTCCTTCTATAATTCCGGGAATATCCGCCATAACAAACGAGCGATGGTCACGGTAAGACACCACGCCTAAATTAGGTACGAGTGTGGTAAATGGATAGTCTGCAATTTCTGGTTTAGCAGCCGAAAGTACAGAAAGCAAAGTTGATTTACCCGCATTTGGGAAACCCACCAAGCCGACATCAGCCAAAAGCTTAAGTTCTAGAACGAAAATGGTGTCCAAACCTGCTTCGCCTGGTTGGGCATAGCGTGGCGTTTGGTTGGTAGACGTATTGAAGTGCTGGTTTCCCAAGCCACCTCTACCGCCCTTGGCGAGTATAATTTCTTCGTTGTGTTCCGTGATTTCACAAACAATCTCATTGGTTTCTGCATCACGTGCAATCGTACCTAATGGCACCTCCAAAACAATGTCTTTTCCATCGGCCCCCGTACTTCCATGCCCTGAACCACCTTCGCCATTACTTGCGAAAACGTGTTTCTGATATCTAAGGTGAAGCAAGGTCCAAAGGTTTGTACTTCCCCTTAAGATGATATGACCGCCTCGGCCGCCATCACCACCATCGGGACCACCCTTGGGTACGTGTTTTTCTCTACGCATGTGTACAGCGCCTGCACCTCCATTGCCCGATCGGCAATAAAGTCTGACGTGATCGATAAAATTGGAACTGGCCATAGTACGTATTTAATGTGTGTTCAATTTAAAGAATAGTTTAAACCCAACTCACGGTATTTATGAAAACAAAAAAGATGATCAACTCGAAAGTGACCATCTTCAAATTAATAATTTTTACCGTGAAGATTAAGCGTATTGCTTATCAATTGTCTTTTCGATTTGTCCGAAAATTGAATCAATAGAGCCTACTCCGTTAACCTTACAGATTTTATTTTGTTTTGCGTAGAACTCGGCAACAGGTACAGTTTTATTGTTGTACTCCTGAATTCTTACATTAATTTTCTCTTCGTTTTGATCGTCTGCTCGTTCTGAGGTTTTGCCTCTTTCCAACAGGCGTTTCTTCAACTCTTCAACTGGCACTTCAAGCATTACCATGCAAGAAATGGAAGTATCATATTTCGTTAAAAGCGCATCCAAAGCTTCGGCTTGCGCCACTGTTCTTGGAAAACCATCGAAAATAAAACCTGGAGCAGATTTAAATTCCTTCACGGTTTCTCCCACCATACCGATGACCACTTCATCCGGAACAAGCTTACCGTTGTCCATAAAGCCTTGTGCTTTTTTGCCCAACTCGGTGCCTTCTCCTAAATGCTTTCTGAATAAATCTCCGGTGGAAATATGCTTCAGCCCGTACTTTTTAATGATGTTTTCGCTTTGTGTACCTTTCCCCGCTCCTGGAGGGCCGAATAAAACTATATTAACCATTTACAGAATTAGATTTTGAGGCTTCAAATATAGTGAAGGAATTTTTTAGGCTTCCTTCAATTGATAAATATCTTTGAGATTTCGGCCATGGCCGTTGTAATCTAGGCCGTAACCTACTACAAATTTTTCAGGGATCTCAAACCCCACATAGTCCAGTTTCAGGTCCTTTTCAAGCTTTTCGGGCTTCAACAACAAGGTTGCTACCCGAATAGATTTTGGTCCTCTTTCCTGAAAAAATTTAATTACCTCGTCCATTGTCAAACCTGAGTCAACAATGTCTTCAAGCAAAATTAGATGCCTTCCGAATACGTTCTCTTGCAGCCCGAGTACTTGTTTTACATTCCCAGTGCTCTCCATTCCTTTGTAGGACGCCATTCGAATGAAAGCTATTTCTGAAGGCACATTTACAGCCTTCATCAAGTCACTGGCAAACATAAATGAGCCATTCAAAATACCAATGAACAGCGGATTCTTGCTCGCGTATTCCTCGTTAATGTCTTGGGCAATTTCAGCAATGCGCTGCTGAATTTTGGTTTCGTCTAAATAAACCTCAAACTCCTTGTCTCGAACCTTGATCGTTTCCACAGGTAATAAATTTTGGCGCAAGTTAACAAATCATAGGTCAGGTAAGCTCGACAAAATCACTTTTCATTTTTAAGCAACTGCTTGACTAAAGTTTCCAGAACAAGAAAACCGCTAATCTAAAGTGTATTGATCCAGACAAAATACTTGGTTACTATGAGGATTCTTTAATTTATGATTGCTAAAAGCAGAAAGCAAACGAGTGCTAAAACTCATAGACACAAATAGTATTTGACATGAAAAAACTTTTTCTACTAGTCCCAGTTTTGCTCCTCTGCTCTTGCGGAAGTAAAGAATCAAAAAACAATAATTCCAACGCAGAACTAGGTGATTCATCCGTCCCAATTAGAATTGATATTTCGCTAACCGACACCGAACTAGTCACTAGTGATTTATATGAAATAGACTCAATTGTGGCACTTGAAACTATTGAAGCTTCACTGATAGGTGATATTAATAAACTTGAAATTTATGACGGAAAGCTCTTCATATTTGACAGGGACGCGGTAAATAAATTAGTCATTTTTAGCAGTGATGGAAGCTATATTGGAAATATCGGGAGACAAGGGGGAGGCCCAGGAGAATATGATAAGATTAGGGATTTTTGCATTGATAGAGAAAACTCAAGAATAATTATTCTCGATAATCATTATAACCTTCTCTTTTTTGATTCAGAGGGTAATCATCTAGAAACGCATAAACTTGTAGCTCCTGCAGGCAGCATTGGGATTGTTTCCAGTGGAGTAGTAGCTCTATTTACCGAAATAAAATCATCATCTTATCCATATGGAGACTTCAAGCTTAAAATTTATGACTACATAAAAAAAGAGGTTATTGGCACTAAATTTTTAGCCGATGAACCGCAAATAGTCCCTAGTTCCAGTCATCCCCTTTCTCAAACAAGTTTAGGTCTACGTTTAGCCTATTCTACCACCGACACCGTTTATTCGGTTTTAGCCAATGAGGTAAGGGCTAAGTATCTTGTGAATTATGAAGGCAACTTAAAGAGGCCAGACGATTTCTTCGAGAATTTACCGAATGTGGAAAGGCGGTCAAAATATATAGTGGAAAGTGGTTATGCTGGGCCGCCTAGAAACTTTATAGAGACAGACCAACATATATTCTTTCGCTTTTCACTTGGTGGGAGAATCTACCAAAATCTATTTGATAAAACATCAGGGAAATTAATCCTTTCAAATAAGAACGTGACCAATGATTATTTCATGGGTTCAGGCAAGGAAGCTCTATCCCCTATTGCTGCAACTGAATCTCAATTTATACTATCGATAGAGCCACAATATGTCAAAATGTATCGCGACATGTACGCATCCAAAGGTAGAGACATAGAATATCACCCAATTCTTAAACCTGTTTTGGAAGGCATAAATGGGGATGAAAATTCAATGCTGCTTTTTGTTAAAATGAAGTAGAAAATTATTTCACCGACTTAAAGCTGTTCCATCAGCACTTTGTACAAAGCAATCATGCAATCGATGTCGTGCTTGTGTACTTTCTCGTCTGGGCTATGTACATGATCTTCAGGTGCGCCAACAAAACACCAATCAAACGGATAAGGCGAAAGCTGAAGTTCGCGGCCATCGCTAGAGCCAGCGCCTTCTACTTCAAGCTGAAAATCAATACCTGATTCCTCAGCAATTTTGATGATTTTCTGAATATAACTTCTACGCGGAATATTTCTGTCGCGCATTGAAATGGCTACGCCTTCTCCATGTGGAATGCCTTCAGTTACCCAAGTAATATCTGAAATCAAGGCTTGTCTCACTCCCCATTGTTCATACATGTGTTTGGCCAAATAGGGCACTGCTCCTCCTCCATGTTCTTCCCAACAACCAAAAGCAATTACTCCGTCCTCTAAGGTTTCAGCCACTTTTAATGCATTGAACACCCCCAAACGGTTGTCCATATAGCAAGACTGAATATATTCATCATTCTCACGGAAATCGCACTCAAAAACCAGTTCTGTTCCGCGCTCAATGCCTCTTGGGAATTTGTAATAAAGGTGCCCTTCATCTTCAAATAATTCGCACTCAATAGGCCCCATTGAATCTTCTCCTACCAATTTATATCCAGTCTCTGCCTTTGGCCCGCCAATGGCCACCAACTGATCGTTGTAGCGCACAGTAAAACCAATGCTGTCCATGTGAGCGAAAATTGCAGTACGTGGTGTACCGAATTTGAGCATTACGCAGTCTTGAAATTCATCTCCGAAAATTACTTCCGGTTTGGTCTTCCATTTAGAAGCATTGACCTCCACGTAATTTAAGATGAACTCTTTCATGGCAACTTCGTTTCCAGAAGGCGCATGAATTTGGCAAAGGGTTTTAAGCAGTTTGAAATCCATAAGTGAGAATTTGGCCAAAATTAAGTTGGTCTTTTGTCATAGCCTAGCATTGTCATGCAAATTCACCTTTCAACCGATATTGTTTAAACGAGTGAATGTTTCCTTTAAATTTGCAGGAATTTGAAAATTGAATGAGAGTACTCAATACATCAAACAGCATTGCCAATACTTATTTGGCCGAACTCAGGAATGTTGAGGTGCAAAACGATCGGTTGCGCTTCAGAACCAACCTGCAGCGACTGGGTACTTTGATGGCCTATGAAATCTCAAAAACGCTCCATTTTGAAGAGCAAAAAATTCAAACTCCTCTGGCCATCACTTCTGAACAGACCATAAGCGATTCCATTGTTTTAGTATCCATCTTAAGGGCTGCGGTGCCCTTTATGAATGGCTTCTTGGATGTGTTTGATCGTGCCGAAGCTGGTTTTATTGGTGCCTGGCGAAAAGAAGGAACCGAACAAATAGAAGTGGCGTTGGAGTATTTGGCTGCTCCAAATTTGGACGGAAAAACACTGATTTTAATAGACCCGATGTTGGCTACTGGTAAATCGCTGGTGGCCAGTTTGAATCAGATTCTGAAAAACGGTAAACCTTCCAGTATTCATTTGGCCTCAGTAATTGCCGCACCAGAGGGAATTGGATACTTAAAAAGAAACATCGAGCACGAGCACGAGTTATGGACTTGGGCGGTAGATGAAAAATTAAACGATAAATCATACATAGTGCCCGGTTTGGGCGATGCGGGTGATCTTTCATTCGGGTCAAAACTTTAATTCATGCTTCTGAGTACGATTCTAATTCTTGTTTTAGGTTTAGTTACCCTTATAATAGGCGGTGAAATTCTTGTAAAAGGAGCTTCCAAATTAGCCCTGCGTTTTAACGTAAGTAGCTTGGTGGTTGGCCTTACGGTAGTTGCATTTGGCACTTCGGCACCAGAGCTTTTAGTCAGCTTGAATTCAGCACTGAAAGGGGCACCCGATTTTGCTTTAGGGAACGTAATTGGCTCCAACATTTCCAACTTGGCTTTAGTATTAGGAACAGCAGCACTTTTTGGCTTTATCCCAATAAAAAAAGACAGCGCAAGGAGAGATTGGCCTGTAACATTAGGCTCGTCTTTGCTCCTCTATATTTTTGCCTATAACGGATTAATTTCAAATATAGAAGGGGCCATTCTCGTAATTCTATTGATGATTTACTTAGGTTCACTGCTTTACGTCACCCGTAAAGAACAAATCAAACTTGACATTGAAGCACCTAAAGACCAGCTAGAAAAATGGGGGATTGCTAAAGATATTTTTCAGGTAAGTTTAGGTGTTGTCTGTCTATACTTCGGAGCCGATTGGTTTATAGGAGGCGCTGAAGAAATTGCCGTTGACTTTGGCGTATCGCAGCGAGTCATTGGGCTTACGGTATTAGCCTTGGGCACAAGCTTACCTGAGCTTTTCACTTCCGTAATTGCAGCTCGAAAAGGAGAAACCGACCTTGCTTTAGGGAATTTATTAGGCTCAAATATTTTCAATGTACTTTCCATTGTAGGGATTACAAGTATCATTAAGCCGCTTTCGGTGAATATGGATATTCTCCACACTGATTTTCCATGGATGATTGGTATTACAATACTCATCCTTCCTTTGATGATCTTCCGTAAAAGACTAGGAACGCCTTCAGGAATTATCCTGATCGCATCGTATCTTTTATATGTGTTTTTCTTATTGAAGTAATGTTAGAAAAGGCCCTTACCTATTTTGGAATTTATTTATTGGCTTGTCTCAAGTCCATTTTTCCGCCTTTGATGGGGCCAGCCGCTGGTATGAGTCCATTAGAAATTATCATTATCACCATGGCTGGCTTGATGACCAGCGTAGTGCTGTTTTCCTTTTTAGGAGAGAAGATCAAAAAGAATATTCTACCCATTTTCATTAAAAAGAAAGGTAATTTTTCACCGCAGAGCCGAAGAATGGTACGCATATGGACGAAATACGGCATTATTGGAACCTGCTTTCTCACCCCTCTAATTCTATCTCCAGTCGGTGGTTCTCTTTTGGTATCAACTGTTGGCGCTCCCCGCAAACAGGTCTTTTTCTATATGTTTATTTTCGGTCTTTTTTGGTCAGTCGTCTGGACATTCTCAGTGGACTGGCTGATTAATCTGGGCTTGGTTGGTTCGAGGTGATATTGAAGACGTTTTCGTTATTGCTCCTTCGCTGAAGCTTTCACCGCTGGTCGTAGTCTCTGGCAAAGGACTAAGCGAAGAAGCAATGACGGTTTAGAGACGGCTGAACTTCCTCTAAACTTCCAGCTCTTAACTCTTAACTCTTAACCCTTATCTACTCAAGCCTAATCACTATCTTAGAGCAAAGAGATATTACAATGGCCCTGATCAGTAAAAAGAAGATTCCCTTTAAAATAAGCGAAGACCTACGCGCCTACCTTTTGCGCTACAAAAGACTCATCGAAGTGCCCATTCAGTACGATGATTTGCTGCGGTATAACAATGCCATTCCGCTTTACAATTCTAAAGGCGATGACACCCTTTGGGAAACGGTTTTCTATCCACAAGACGACATGAAGGACATTTACTTGGCCCTGAAAAAGATTTACTCTGTGCTAATGGCCGATGGAGATGTTGGGGTGATGGAACACTTAAAAGTAGACCGAGTAGACCTCTGTGCTTTTGGCAATACAAAGCCTTTCAGGGTGCGCATTGTCAACCAAATCAACGATAACTTCGATTATTTCTATGTAAAGAATGCGGATGCGTCCAGAATTTATGGGCTGGAGTTGGAGCATTTGCTTTCACCCAACAGAATGAGTTATGTCGTTCATAAAAATACCTTAATTGAAGAGCATATTGTGGGCATTCCAGGAGATGAGTTCATCAAAAACCACATGCACAGTAAAGTGCTTAACGAGATTAGGCTGGCCAAAGAGTTTGTAAAGTTCAACGAAAGATGCTTCGTTCGGCTTTTGGGCGATATGCACTCTAGCAACTTCGTAGTGAGTGTAACGCCAGATTTTGAAGAAGTTACGTATAGGCTGAAGGCCATAGATTTTGATCAGCAATCTTATGAAGGCAGAAAAAGCGTTTACCTGCCTCAATATTTCAAACAGAATAACGAACTGATTGAATTGGGACTTAAGCACATGACCCCAGCAACGGTAAAGCAATATCAAAAAGAAGAACGCTCATTGATCGCCAACCGACTTAGGGTGGAGCGTTATCGGGTGTTGGACCTTATCAATGCCATGATTAAAGATACGCTGGCTTTTCCAGAGCAGGTGAAAAAACTCAGGAAAGACCTCGCTAAATACTACAATGAAAAAGCATTTCTAAAGTGTACCAACATGGGACAAATCGTTAGGCTAAGCCTCTGGATGGTGATTAAGAAGCCAGATTTATATGGTGAAAAGTGATGCTAAAAATGCTGATGTAATCTAGTGTGGTTTATTTGGAGGACGAATGCCCTGATGAACGCAGTGGGTTTTGCCGTATTTTATGATATATGTCATCTGAGATTATGAATAATGTTAATGCTGTTTGATGTTGAGAGTTGTTAATTTGATGTTATGGACGTAAGGTTGAAGTTTTTAGGTGGAGCACAGTCGGTTACTGGTTCAAAGTATTTGTTAGAGCTTGATAAGCGCAAGCTGCTAGTCGATTGTGGTATGTTTCAAGGTTTAAAAGAGTTGAGACTCAGAAACTGGGATGAATTCCCGATGGACGCCACAACCATTGAAGCGATTGTTCTAACGCATGCCCATATTGATCATTCGGGTTACCTACCAAGAATAGTAAACGAAGGTTTCAATGGGCCGATTTACTGCACGGAAGCCACCGCTTCGCTTTTAGAAATTTTGCTTTTGGATGCCGCTAAACTGCAAGAGGAAGAAGCAGAGTTTGCCAAACATAAAGGTTATTCTAAACACAATCCACCGTTGGCGCTCTTCAATACAGAAGATGCAACAAAGGCACTCGAAATGGTGGTGCCCATACCTTATCAAAAACCAGTGAACGTTTTAGATTCCGTAACGGCTACTTTTTTCGATGCGGGTCATATTCTTGGGTCGGCCATCGTGTCGCTTAACATTCAAGGAGAAACCCAGCAGAAAAAGATCGTATTCTCAGGCGATTTAGGCCGTTATAATCAGCCCATGTTAAAGGATCCATATGCGATGCATGATGCGGATGTCCTTTTTATTGAGTCCACTTATGGCGACAGGGACAATGTAGCCGAAGACATTGAAGGGCAGCTGGCCAGTATTGTTAAAACTGCATTTGATAATGAAGGCTGTTTACTGATCCCTTCTTTTGCGGTAGGCAGAACCCAATTACTGCTCTACTATTTCCACCGCTTATTAACCACCAATCAGATTCCGGCATGCGATGTTTATATTGACAGCCCTATGGCCATTAGTGCGACTAATTTGCACAAAATTCACCGTGACGATCACAAACTCAGCATAGGGATGGGCGAACATGAGTCCATTTTCGATTACCCACGCTTTAAATATTACAGAACTCAAGATTCTTCTATGAGTATCAACAGCATAGAAAAGAATGCAATCATTATTTCAGCCAGTGGAATGTGTACTGGTGGAAGAATTATGCATCACTTGTTCAATCGCTTGTCACGAAAAAATGATACGCTTTTGTTTGTTGGTTTTCAGGCAGAAGGAACACGAGGCCGCAGGATTCTAGAAGGAGAGCCTACTTCTCGCATTTATGGTATTGAAGTGCCTGTTAAATGTCATGTAGAACACATCAATGGATTATCTGCACATGCCGATAGAAGCGAATTAATGCGTTGGGCAGGTCAGTTTAAAGAAGCGCCAAAAGTGACTTTTGTGGTGCATGGTGAATTGAAAAGCGCCCATCACCTGGCTTTAAAGCTCAAAGAAGAGCTCCATTGGTCAAACGTAATGATTCCAAGATACTTGGAAAGCTTTGAGCTTTTTACAGGAATTTAATTAGTGGCTTTGGCTGTCTTATATCGCAGCTGTAGCCACCATTTCTACCAATAATTCTGGACGAGCAAAAGGGGCTTGAACACAGGCGCGAGCGGGAGGGTCATTTTGGTCTACCCAAGCATCCCAAACTTCGTTCATTTGGCCCACAAGGCTCATGTCGGAAACAAAAATCTGTACCATCAGCAGTTTGGATTTATTAGAACCCACGCTTTCCAAATGTGCGTCTATTTTATCCAATACACTTTGGGTTTGGCCTTTCATATCTTGCGTGTCGTCTTTGCATACTTGACCAGCCAAATAAATGGTGTCGCCATGCATTACAATCTGACTCATTCGGTGCGATTTGTTCAGTCTTTCCATCTCTAATGTTTTTTGTGACTTATAATTCTAAGCTATATAATCTTTTTTGAACTATAGATAATAAACCAAAAAAGGTGTCCTTATGAGACACCTTTTCAATTCAATATTTTGGGAATGCTTATACCGAAAAACTCTCTCCGCAACCACAAGTGCGCGAAGCGTTCGGGTTTACAAACTGAAAACCTTTTCCGTTCAGTCCGTCAGAAAAATCAAGGGTAGTGCCCAATAGGTACAAAAGGCTTTTTCTGTCCACCAGAATTTTCACGCCTTTGTCTTCAAAAACCTCATCTTTTTCCTTTATTTCAGAATCAAAATCAAGGTCATACATCAGGCCAGAGCAGCCTCCGCCTTGCACCGAAACTCTAATGTTATTATCATTCGCTTTTCCTTCCTTAGAACGAAGTTCGAAAATTTTATCTTTTGCTGAATCTGTTACAGTTATCATTAGGCCACAGGATTAAGTACTATACTAAAAACGGTTATTGTGTTGATGTCGCGTCCATAATATAATTTATCTAGCGCATCGTACATATTGCCCGCCCTGAAATACGAGGTGTGCAATTCTTTTTCACCCTTCGCAATCCACTGAACGGTATAAGACTGGTATTTGTCTTTGTAAGACTTTACGTAGTCCAACATTTTTCTCAACGCATCGAGCTTATCAATGCCCAACACAGACTGGAAAAGAAAAGATTGATTGTGCCTTGGGCTAATCGTAATCAGGTCGAGTTTGGTTTTGCCCTCGCTCTGCTGAAACTCAAAGCTCAATTCACTTCCTTTGATACTCAAATGGCTTTCAATCTCGCGTTGAAGCTTAATACTCTCTACATGGATATCTGTTCCGGCACCCGTCATATGCGTTGATTTTTTTATGCTGCCCAAATGCGATAATTTGGACTTCGATTAGAAACAGGCACAAGGCCTCGAAAGTTTCCTTTAATTTACAAAGATAGTTAATGATTCAATAAGTCTATGCGAAAGATAGAACACATCGGCATTGCCGTAAAGAACCTAGATAATTCCAATGCCCTATTTGCCAAGTTGTTTGGGGAGCCTCATTATAAGATAGAAGACGTGCTGACAGAAGGAGTGAAAACCTCATTTTTCCAAGTAGGGCCCAATAAAATCGAATTACTGGAAGCCACTAACCCCGACAGCCCAATCGCCAAGTTTATCGAAAAGAAAGGTGAAGGCATTCACCATATTGCTTTTGATGTGGAAGACATTGCGGCCGAAATTGCGCGCTTAAAAGCGGAAGGTTTCACCGTACTCAACGAAACACCCAAAAAAGGAGCCGACAATAAAATCGTTTGTTTCCTTCATCCCAAATCCACCAACGGAGTATTGGTAGAGCTTTGTCAGGAGCTGAGGTAGTTATTGGTTATGAGTTAAGGGTTAAGGGTTAAGGGCGACAGACCATTGATTCATATTATAAATTTCTGCTACCCATTATTTTGATTGGAAGGATAAATTCAAAACAAGAGAAGAAAATCAGAGAAATTATCGATAGAAGTCTTTCAGATTCTGATAAGTTTACTGTCCAATTTGATAATAATGCTTTAAGCATAGAGTCTGATAAGCAGAGCATTATTCATCATATAATGTTTATTGCCTTCATTATTGTTCCAGTCTTAGCCATTTTATGGTATGATAGATCATTCTATAGTATTGCTGTTTCTGCGTTATATTTTTCTGCACTTAGTTACAGCTATTTCAATATCTTGAAGTATGAAGTAAGTGTCGTTTTCAAACTTAAAGAACGAGTGTTGACTTGCAATAATAGAGTGGTTGAGAAATTTGGCGGAAAAATAAAAACCATAAGTTTTGAAAATTTAGACTCGGTCGAGTTTAGTTATGTGACATACGCACGCTGGTTTGCCAAACGTTATGTGAGAGTGTACTTTCGAACAGCGAGTGAATCTATCCCCATTATCGAAATCAGAGATGAGTTTAAAGCAAGAAGGTTAAAATTCATTTTAACCGAGATTGTTAAATAATAGGCTCATTTGTGAAACCCTTTCCTCAATCAAAAGTTTCCCTAATTGACTA
>NZ_LRDB01000008.1 GCF_001592935.1 Roseivirga echinicomitans | reverse complement strand
CCCTGGGAATGAACCATTATACTCAGGCACAATAAAAAGGAGTTTGTTTGCAGCATGAACTTTGTTTCTCATAACATTGAAATTTTCATTACTGCCGTTGTTTTCATATAGAGCAGTGCCCGTAAAGTCGTGTGGAAGATCAACGAGGTCAACAATGTCTGTATCCACACCTTTATCAATAAGAATAGATCGGTAATAATTGGCTACTTGCCTACTCACTGAATTTTTGCGATTGGTACCTACTACTATTGTGATCATATGCGGATTTGATTTCAATTCAAAATTAATGTCTTTGTTTTAAAGCACATAGTAATCGGTAAGTTAATGGATGCATATTTATGAGGATAAGTTTTGAACTTTAAAGTTCCTCTCCAAATGAATTCTTTTGCATCTTTGAAATTGAAAGAAGAATTGACATGATGGACTACACCAAACAAGTATTTGAAGCACTGAACTATATTCAATCTGCACATAATTTCAAACCCGAATTCGGTATCATATTGGGTACTGGTTTAGGAGCCTTGGTTGATAAGATTAACATTGAACATACGATTGAATATAAAGAAATACCTCATTTTCCAATATCTACGGTTGAGAGTCATAGCGGTAGACTGATTTTCGGTGAACTTTCTGGGAAGAAGATAGTCGCTATGCAAGGTCGCTTTCATTACTATGAGGGTTATGATATGAAACAGGTTACTTTTCCTGTAAGGGTATTGAACCTTTTAGGGATTAAGAAACTCTTTGTTTCAAATGCTGCGGGTGGTGTAAATTTGAATTTTCAGGTGGCTGATTTAATGATCATTGAAGATCACATCGATTTGACCAAAGAGAACCCTTTAACCGGTGCTAACCTTGATGAATTTGGAGGGCGTTTTCCTGACATGAGTGAACCATATGAGCGAAAAATGATTAATGAGGCAATGGAGATTACCAAGAATGAAGGTATAAGATGTCATGAAGGTGTATACGCTGGTGTAAGCGGCCCTAATTTAGAAACTAGGGCTGAATACCGTTTCCTTAAGATTATTGGGGCTGATGCTGTAGGGATGTCTACTGTGCCAGAAGTAATTGTGGCTCGACATATGAACCTTCCCGTGTTTGCGGTCTCTGCTATAACAGATTTGTGTGACCCAGATCATTTGGAAGTCGCTGAACTTTCTAAAATACTAGCAGCAGCTGCAAAGGCCGAAAAAGGAATGACTATTCTATTACAGAAGTTGATTGCGCTGCAGTAATTGTTAATTGCTTCGTTTCTCGAATTCTTCGTTATTGCGTTGATTGATTCGATATTTTATACCAAAAGCTATTCTGACAGCGATTACGACCCAAAGCGCAATCACTGCCCAAATAATAAGGGTGGTCATTTTGAATGAATTATTTCAATTTGACTGCTGTTCCATAAGCTAAAATTTCAGCAGTTCCCTGCATAATCATTGCGGTGGAGAACCGGACGTTGATGATGGCGTCTGCACCGAGATTTTCAGCATCTTTTTTCATTCGAAAGATCGCCTCTTCTCTTGACTCAGCTTGTAGTTGAGTGTATTCATTTATTTCGCCCCCAACTAAGTTTTTAAAACCTGCGAAGATATCTCTCCCTACATTTCGAGCCCTTACAGTACTTCCTCTGGCAATACCTACGATCTCTATTATCTCTTTATTCGGGACAAAATCTGTGGTGGATAGTATCATATTGAATTTTTTCGAGAAGTTAATAAAATTCATTTTAAGATTAACATTGCGCAATCTTCCATAATCAATTTTAGCTTGTTAATTTCACACTATGGATATTCAAGGGAAAGTGGCCATTGTAACTGGCGTGAGTAAAGGGATTGGATTAGAAACCGTTAAGCAATTATTGGCTGAAGGAGCTATTGTGGCGGGATGGGGGAGGACTTCACCTAAGTTAGAAGATACTAATTTCCATTTCTTTAAGACTGATGTTTCTGATTGGGAAAACGTTCAGTCTTCCTATAAAGCCACTTCTGACAAACTTGGGAAAGCCAGTGTTTTGGTGAATAATGCTGGAATGGGCTATCAGGGATTGATTCATGAAATGGATGTGGCCGAATGGAAGG
The DNA here is from genome assembly GCF_001592935.1 of Roseivirga echinicomitans. Lineage (GTDB taxonomy): Bacteria > Bacteroidota > Bacteroidia > Cytophagales > Cyclobacteriaceae > Roseivirga > Roseivirga echinicomitans. Next base: position 110,815 of record NZ_LRDB01000008.1, on the reverse strand, counting down.
AAATGTATGACATCAATGTCCACGGATTGTTTTACTGTATTAAAGTAGCGGTACCCAGTATGATTGAATTAGGGGAAGGGCATATCATTAATATTTCTTCTATCGCTGGAACGAGCGGAATTAAAACAATGTCTGGGTATGTGGGAACAAAACACGCGGTTCGTGGTATTTCACACTCCATTTTCCAAGAATTAAGAGAGCATGGAATTAAGGTGACAACAATTTACCCTGGTTCAACGAATACCAATTTCTTCGATAGTATTGAATTAGCAAATGCCAATGACAATATGATGCGTCCACAAGATGTAGCGAATTCCATTGTTCAGTCTGTTCAAACTTTTCCTAATTACCATGTGGTTGATCTAGAAGTTCGGCCATTATGGCCAAAAGGAAATCCCAATAAATAATATTACGCCCCGTTAAGGATTCAATGTCGATACAGGTAAAGCAACTCACCAAAGTTTATGGACAACAGAAAGCTGTTGATGGAATCTCTTTTAAAGTTAACAAAGGAGATATTCTTGGCTTTCTGGGACCAAATGGTGCGGGTAAATCAACCACAATGAAAATTGCGACAGGTTATTTACCTCCTTCACAAGGTGAAGTGATTGTGAACGGTTTTGATATTGTGAAGGACTCTAAAAAGGCGCGGGCGATCATTGGCTATTTACCAGAGCATAATCCGCTGTACTTAGATATGTTCGTTCACGAGTATTTGGCTTTTATTGCTTCACTTCATCAGATCAAAGGGGAGAAGAGAAAGTTGAGAATCGCTGAAATGATAGGGCTTTGTGGCTTGACACGTGAGCAGAATAAGAAAATAGGTTCGCTTTCTAAAGGCTATAGACAAAGAGTGGGATTGGCTCAAGCGTTACTGCATGATCCAGAAGTACTTATTCTAGATGAACCCACCACAGGCTTAGACCCTAACCAACTTGCTGAAATCAGAGGTTTAATTAAGCAAATAAGTAAAGATAAGACCGTGATTCTTTCAACTCATATTATGCAAGAAGTAAAAGCTTTGTGTAATAGAGTGGTGATTATAAATCAGGGTAAAATTGTGGCCAATGACTCCGTGGCACATTTAACTTCAGGGGCAAAGCAGGTTTTACATGTTGAATTGTCTAAACCAATTGAACTTAAAGCTATTTCTGAAATTAGAGATTTCAAGTTTAAGGATTTGGGCACTGGGAAATATCAGGTGACTTCGAAGGGTAACAAAGACATTCGAGAACGATTTTTTAAACTGGCTTCTGAAAGGAATTGGGTGATTTTAGGAATGCAACTGATTGAGCAAGACCTGGAGCAGATTTTCTACGACTTAACTAACCAACAGGGCAATGTGGGCGATTTATAGAAAGGAAGTCCAGCAGTTTCTTAATTCGCTTATTGCTTATGTGGTGATTGGTGTTTTTCTTACTGGTATTGGTTTGCTGATGTGGGTTTTTCCTGAGACCAGCGTAATAGATTACGGTTATGCCCAGCTCGATACGCTATTCTCATTAGGCCCATTTGTCTATATGTTTCTTATTCCGGCCATTACCATGCGTATGTTGGCTGAAGAACGAAAATCCGGAACATTAGAGTTGCTGCTTACTCGGCCATTAAGCGATTTTCAGATCATTTTTGGGAAATACTTGTCGGCTTTCAATTTGGTGATTTTCTCCGTAATCCCTACAGTTGTCTATTATTACTCGGTTTATCAGCTGGGAAGCCCAGTTGGTAATTTAGATACCCCAGGAATTATTGGCTCCTATATGGGGCTTATTTTGCTTGGTGGTGTATTTACATCCATTGGATTATTTGCATCGGCACTCAGCGAAAACCAAATAGTCGCTTTCATTCTAGCCGTATTCTTCTGCTTCTTCATGTTCACAGGCATAAGCTCATTGGCCGATATATTTACCGGTCAAACTGCACTATATATTGATGAAATGAGCCTTTCATTTCACTATGATGCCATGAGCCGCGGTCTGATTGACTCAAGAAACCTTGTGTATTTCTTAAGTACCATCACTGTTGTTTTGCTGCTTACTTCGCTCAAATTTGCTACGCGGAGAATGTCATTCAAACCGTACAGGGTAAAGGCCATCAGGATATTTGGATTGGGTTTGTTCATCGTTTTTGCGGTTAATGTAGTTGCCGCCAACTTCTTTTGGAGGTTCGATTTAACAGAAGAAAAACGTTATACACTTCAAGATCCTACTAAGGAATTATTGGGGAAACTGAATCAGCCTTTACATGTTGAGATTTTATTGGGAACGGATTTACCTACCGAGTTTCAGCGTTTTCAAAAATCCATTGTAGAAACCGTGGAAGAGCTTGGGGTTTATAGTAGTCAGCCCATTTACTATTCAATTAACGACCCTGGAGCCGCTTCTACGGAAACTGAGAGAAATAAAAACTATCAGGCTTGGATGGATTCGGGACTTTCACCCACTAGAATATTTGATAACGATAATGGAACGGATGTCCAGAAGCTTATTTTCCCTTATGTGGTGCTTCGCTATGGAGACCGAACTTCCAGTGTTTTATTATTGAAAGGCAATCAAGGAGCATCATTTGAAATGAAGCTCAATCAATCGCTTGAAGGAATTGAATATGAATTGGCCACTGGAATTCAGCGTATTGCTAATATAGATAGGAAGCGTATTGGCTTGCTTCAGGGGCACGGAGAACTTGATTCGTTGAACATCTATTGGTTTGCTCGCGATTTCTCAGAAGCATTTGATATTGTACCTGTCAATTTGAGTGAGACAAAGGAGTTAAAAAACTTTGATGTCATTATTATGGCAAAGCCCACCAAGGCTTTTTCTAGAGAAGATAAGTTCAAGATTGACCAGCACCTGATGCATGGAGGGAAGGCTGTTTTTATGGTGGATGCCCTAGGGGTGGATATGCACCAAGCTGGGGGAGTAGGTACTTTTGGATTGCCTTACACACTTGATCTGGATGATCTGTTTTTCCGTTATGGAATTAGGCTGAAAAAGGACTTTATTTTAGATGCTCAGAACTTTGGTCGATACCCAGTATTGATGGACGATTCTGAAACCATCACCAATTTAAAATGGCCATTTTTCTTTGGCGCTTCGTGGTTTAGTGAACATCCGATCACTCGGAATTTAGATGCCGTTTATACACGATTCACCAGTACGATCGACACAGTAGCTGCTGAAGGGATTAAGAAAACTCCATTAATATTCACCTCACAATACACTAGAATACTCAATGCACCAGCGCCCATTTCGTTTGAGGAGATCGCAGTGGAGAACGACCCGAGTCTTTATCAAGGAGGTCAATATCCTATTGCTTATTTGTTAGAAGGGGAATTTGAGAGCCTTTTCAAAAATAGAGTTTTGCCAAAAGAGGGAGTAAATACTAATGATTTTAAAGCCGATAGCCCCGATACAAAAATCATCGTGATTGGAGATGGCGATATTATCAGAAATGAGATGCAACGAGGGACACCTTTGGATATGGGTTTTAACCCTTATACAGAAGGGGATGAGAAAAGAATATTCGCTAATAAAGATTTCATGATGAACGCCTTAACCTATTTGATGGATGATGATGGGCTAATTCAGGCGAGGAACAAAGAAATTAAACTGAGGCCGCTGGATAGAATTAGGGCGCAAAAAGAGAAGTTGAAGTGGCAGTTGATTAACCTTGTTGGGCCAATTGTTTTACTGGTGCTCTTCGGTGTGATTCGTAACTTTATTCGGGTTAGAAAATACAGTCGGTTTTAAGTTTTTCAGAAGGTCGAAGTTTATTCAACCTTCTGGAGGAATAGCCTAGTACTTAGTTAGGCTATTATCAATTTCATCGGCATAAGCCAGGATTCCACCTTTAAGGTTATAGAGGTTTTCGAAACCATGATTCTGCTCTAACCAGTTGATTACATCTCCGCTACGTTTCCCACTGCGGCAGTGAATCACCACTTTTTTATCGCGGCTGATATTATCTATGTTGCCAGGAATGGTGTTCATGGGAATCAATTCTCCACCAATTTCAGCGATTTCAAATTCGTTTTCTTCTCTTACATCAATCAACTGAAAATCAGCTCCTGATGCTTTTAGTTCTGCTAGTTCTTTTACGGTTGTTTCTTTCATAATACTATATCGACCAATGGTTGTAACTGGACTTGAAAATTAGTGAATTAAGATTGACTTATTCGATTTGCTAAAGATTGTTATTTATTGAAGTATTTCAAACGTAATTCTTCTAGGTATTCCGTGGTAAGAGGTTTGCTGGTAAACTCGCTGACATCAGCTAGTTCATTAGTCTTTTCCATGTATTCTGGATTTTTAGAGGTAGAGAGCATTACAACGATTATAAGTTCGTTTTTAGCTTTATCTAATTTGGCGTATTCTTGTAAAAACTCCCAGCCATCCATTCTGGGCATATTAATATCTAGGAAAATTAAATCCGGAGAAGGTTTTTCCCCTTGTAGACTTAATTGAAGATACTCTAAAGCCTCATGCCCCCCCGTTATGGCTACAACACCATCTGCAAGTTCAGACTTATCAATGATAATTTCGTGATAAAAATTATCAGCCTCATTGTCGTCAACCAATAGAATGCTCTTTAGTTTTTGTTTCATACTTATTCTTGATATGAAGTCGATTGAAAATTACAAATATATTATGAATGTCGCTTTCTTCATTACAAAGCCTATTTTCCTTTATTGTTAAAAAAATGATTCGTTAGAAGTCTAAGTTATTAAAATTATTTTGGGCACGTAGTATCGGTGCATTAGTTAGAATGCGGTTGTTAATTCTCCAGATAAGGTAATGAAATATATATTAACGCACATATTTGTGTTTTTTGGTTAACAGAAATAGTGATTAGTTTGACTAATGGATGAGGAGGTATTTCAGTTCCCGTTTACGTTGAAATATAAAGATGAAAAAAGCCTCAACCATTTCTGATTGAGGCCTTAGAGAAGCTTGTTATATCTAAATTTATAAAGTTTGCTTAGGGTCAAATTTCTCTAAATAATCAGCTACTCTTCTTACGAGCATGCCTCCTAAAGATCCATCTACCACCCTATGGTCGTAAGAATGGGAAAGGAACATTTTATGACGGATAGCAATTGCATCACCAGAAGGTGTTTCGATTACCGCTGGTTTTTTAACTACCGCTCCTAAAGCCATAATAGCCACTTGAGGCTGCATGATGATTGGTGTTCCCATTACGTTCCCAAAAGAACCTACATTTGAAACAGTGAAAGTACCGCCTTGCAAATCGTCTGGGGTTAGTTTGTTTTCTCGTGCTTTTTTAGCCAAAGCATTCACCTTCTTAGTAAGTCCAGTCAAGTTGTACTGATCAGCCCTGTGTATTACAGGTACGATAAGATTACCACTTGGAAGGGCTACGGCCAAACCAATATTAATGTCTTTTTTCTTAATGATTCTAGTTCCGTCTACCTGAATGTTAATCATTGGGTAGTCTTTTATCGCCTTTACAATGGCTTCAATAAAGATTGGAGTGAAGGTGATTGGCTCGCCTTCTCTTTCCATGAAGCTATTTTTCACCTTGTTTCTCCATGCAACTACATTTGATACATCAGCTTCAACAAATGAGGTGACATGTGGAGAAATACGCTTAGAATCCACCATACGTTCGGCAATCATCTTACGCATTCTGTCCATTTCGATGATCTCATCTTCACCAGAAATCGAAATTGGCATTTGCTTAGGTGCTGACTGCGCTGGAGCAGAAGCTGCAACTTGGGATTGAACTGGTGCAACACCTCCTTGCGGCCTGTTTTTCACATAGGCCAAAATATCTTTCTTGGTTACTCTATCTTCTCTACCAGTCCCTGGAACTCTTTCCAATTCACTCATAGGAATCCCTTCCTCACGAGCAATGTTCATCACCAATGGAGAATAGAATCGGTCACCAGCTGGTTTATCTAAAACTGCTGCTTGTCCATTTGAGGCCGCTGTTGCAGGTTTTTCGTTTGCTGTAGTCGTTTTAGGTGCTGCTGCAACAGGTGCTGAGTCGCCACCAGCAGAAGCTTCTGTTTCAATTCGTGCAATGGGAGCGCCTACAGGAACTACATCGCCTTCCTTTACTAATATTTCTTTCAAAACACCCGCATGAATGGCAGGAACTTCGGTGTCAACTTTGTCTGTGGCTACTTCCAATACAGACTCATCGGCTTCGATTGTGTCGCCTTCTTGCTTTAGCCAAGTCAACACTGTGCCCTCCATTATACTCTCGCCCATTTTAGGCATCACCATTTCTACAAGTGCCATATTCTTATGTTCTTAGAGATTAAAAACGTTCGCATTAAAAAGACAAAAATAGCATTAAACCAAATATTATCAATGTTCTATTGGTTCAAACTTTTTCTTACCAAATTTAGTACGGCTATTTCTGTTAATTCAATATTTAATATTCTATTCTGCGTTAATTGAAGTCTTTTGGTTATGGTTTGTTTGCCGTCAGCAAAGGCAATCCACACCGTTCCGACTGGTTTTTCTTCAGAACCACCACTTGGCCCAGCAACTCCGCTACTGGCTACACCGATATCGGAGTTGAATTTCTCTCGGATTCGTTCGGCCATTTCCTTAACACATTCTTCGCTTACCGCGCCATGTTTTTCAAGGGTAGAAGCCTTAACTCCTAACACGTCAATTTTAAATTGGTTGTGGTAAGGTACAATTCCGCCCTGAAAGTAAGCAGATGATCCGGGAATTTGAGTGATTTTATGTTGAATAAATCCACCCGAACAACTTTCTGCTAGAGCAATTGTCTTCTTTTGAGCAATAAGCAAGAGGCCTATCGCTTCTTCCAAACTTGTTTCATCATACCCATAGATGTATTTACCTGCCAAGGGAATAAACTCTTTGATCAGTTGCTGAACGTCTTTTTCAAGCTGGCTCCGGTTTTCACCAATGGCAGTAAGCCTTAATTTCACATGGCCTATGCTAGGCAAATATGCCAAGTGAATGTGTGGGGGAAGAGTCTCCTCCCAATCCTTAATTTTTTCAGCTAGGAAGGATTCACCTATCCCCACTGTCTTAATCACCTTATGGTAAATTACTGGGGTTTGAAAGAAGTTACGGACTTTAGGGATTACAAACTCCTTCATCACATTCTTCATCTCATGGGGTACCCCCGGCATGGATATAAATATTTTTCTATTTCTTTCATACCAAGTGCAAGGAGCAGTGCCCAACGAATTATGAATTACTTCAGCAATTTCTGGCACCAAGGCCTGCCTTTTGTTCATTTCCGTAAACTCTCTTCCACGTTTTTCGAAGAAGTCCTTTACATGGGCTAAAACACTAGCGTTTTCAATAACCTTGCAACCAAAATACTTGGCCAAAGTGGGCATAGTAAGATCATCGTTGGTGGGGCCTAATCCGCCCGTAATTAAAACCAAATCTGCATGACTCTCTGCTTCGGTAAATGCATGCAGAATGTCAGGTTCATTGTCTCCAACCGTAGTTTTTCTGACTACTCTAATTCCCAGTAGATCGAGTTGAGCACTCATCCATTGGGCATTGGTGTCTAAAATTTGACCATAAAGGATTTCATCTCCAATGGTTAGAATTTCGGCAGTTATGTTTTTCATATGGAGATTTATTGGGCGGCTTTTAAGGCTTGCTCAATATCGGTTATAATGTCTGTGATGTGCTCTAAACCTACTGAAACACGAATCAGTTCCGGAGTAATTCCAACTTTTATTCTTTCTTCTTCAGAAAGCTTTGCGTGTGTGGTAGAAGAGGGGTGGGTTACAATAGTTCGGCTATCGCCCAAATTGGCGGTAAGCGAACATATCTTAATATTGTTCAAAAATGTTCTTCCGCTTTCTAAGCCTCCTTTGATGCCAAAAGCCACTACAGCTCCGCCCGACTTCATTTGCTTTTTGGCTACCTCATACATCGGATGCGACTTTAAGAAAGGGTATTTGACCCATTCCACGAATTCCGATTTTTCAAGAAATTTAGCCAGTTTGAGTGCATTCTCAGCATGACGATCCATGCGTACGGCTAAGGTTTCTAAGCTTTTAGAAATTACCCAAGCATTAAAGGCGGATAGCGCAGGACCAGTACTTCTGCTGAAGGCATAGATTTCATCAATCAACTCTTTTTTACCCACCGTGACTCCGCCCATTACACGCCCTTGTCCATCCATGAATTTGGTGGCCGAATGGATTACCAAATCAGCACCATACTGAATTGGTTGTTGCAGGTAAGGAGTGGCAAAGCAGTTGTCGACTACTAAAATGAGATTGTGTTTTTTTGAGAAACGGCCCAGCCATTCTAAATCAATAATATCCACTGCTGGGTTTGTAGGAGTTTCTACATATAGAATTTTGGTGTTGGGCTGAATAGCTTTGTCCCAATCACCTGTGTTGTCAATGTCCACATAAGTAGTATCGATTTTCCATTTGGGAAGTATTTTACCGAAAACGGTATGCGTTGAACCAAAAATGGATCGGCAAGAAATGATATGGTCTCCAGAGGAAAGTAGGGCCGCGAAAGTTGAGAAAATTGCCGCCATTCCGGAAGCAAAGGCATAACCTGCTTCGGCCTTTTCCATTGTGCAGACTTTGTCTACAAACTCCTGAAGGTTTGGATTGCTAAAACGGCTATAAATATTCTTGTCATTCTCTCCCGCAAATGCAGCACGCATTTCTTCTGCATCCTCATAGGTAAAGCTAGAAGTAAGGTACATAGGAGTAGAATGTTCCTGCGCATGCGTACTTTCGATTTGTGTGCGGATTGCCTCGGTTTCGAATTGTTTTTTATCCTCTTTCATTCAAATCATTTCTTGCCCAAATATACAGTTCCAAACAGCTACTGAAAAGAATTGAGTATTTGTTTATTTAGATAGCCGCTTGCTTAGAGCTATTGAGTTTGCTGGGCTATAGAAAATGGTCAAGAATGAGGAAAGGTTATTTACTACTTCTCATCTGGTTCAAAGCAATCTCGGCCAACATTGGCCATTTTTCTGCCTCTTCATAGCTTATCACAAACCAGTCTTTTAATGGAGGTTTAGTTTTGAAGGGATTAAGCAATTCATATTTATGAATGCCTTCTGATTCTGGTTCGAAATCTCTACCTAAACGAACGGTAAGTGACCTTTTATAGAAAAAGGCAAAGTTTTTACCCTTCAGTTGTATCCCTGGGGATGACATCATTGTCCCTTCTGTCACCTCAGGGTGCTTCGAAATGATAGTGTCTCTTACTTGGTTGAATAGTTCTTCTTCCATAATAAAACTGTCTAATTGATTGATGCTCAATATAAATTCTGATCATTCTTGCCCAAGTATGACTTTGAGTAAGCCATCTGACGTTGAAAATCTGTAAATTCGTGAACTTTACAGCTGAATTTAATCAATCCGAAATGAAAAAGTATCTAATAGTTTTCCTTATGACGATCCTAATGGGGTGTGGAGGGACAAAAACTGATAATAAAATTGAAGAAGTGAAAATGGGTCCTCCTAAAACGGAACATCACTCTGCCAGCATTACTAAAGTTTTTGAAGCCCATGGTGGTTTTGGTAACTGGTCTGAGATGAAGCAGCTTTCTTATGATATGTCGAATGGGCAACATCATCTGATTGAGCTTCAAAGTAGATATACAAGAATTGAATCGGAGAATGATACTACTGGTTTTGATGGCAATGAGGTGTGGATGATGCCAGCAACGGCCAACGCTTCTCGAGCTCGAATGACCTATAACCTCTATTTCTATTTTTATGCATTCCCTTTTGTTGTAGGTGATCAAGGCGTCATATATGAAGATGTAGAACCAATGAACATTTTGGGCACAATTTACAATGGAGTTAAAGTGTCATATGAAAGTGGTGTGGGTGAGTCATCAAAAGACAATTATATTATTTATTCTGACCCAGAAACTAACAAAATGGCTTGGCTAATGTATACCGCTACCTTTGGTGGAGAAGAGGCCAGTGACAGATGGAGCTTGATTAAGTATGATCAATGGCAAACCATCAACGGAATTACCATTCCAAAATCTTTGCAATGGTACCAGTATACTGATGGAGAAGTTGGTGGGATGAGAAACGAAGTGCTTTTCGAAAATGTAAAGCTTTCAAAAGAAGTTCCAAGCATGGATAATTTCAAAATGCCCGAGGGTGCGCAAGTAGCTCCAAAAGGGTAAAAAAAATATTTAACTTTTTATTTAATGTCGCAATGGGCCCAGTCCTGTTGCGATATTTTTTTTGCACTGGGGGTTTTCACCACGGGCTTGGTAAGAAAAGGCAAACGAATGAGTCATTCTTTCCCCATATTTGCCCGCTTACAAGATTATTGTTTCCATTTTGACAGCAATTTTCTCTATTCGAAAAGAAAACTCTATATAAAGTTGTGGAAAGAGCTGTTTAAAGAAAATAATAGTTACTTGGAACAGAACTTGCTTGAAGAGTAATCGTTTAACGAAGCCATATATATGAAACCAAATTCACACAACATGAAAAGCATTTTTAAATTAGTGCCAGTCTTCTGTGTACTGCTATTTGTACTGTCCTCTTGTAAGAGTCAAAAAGCGGTGGTTGATGCCAACCAAGAACCAGAAGAAGTTATTGAAGAAACTACTCCAGAGCCAACTCCTCCTGTAAAGGAAGAGCCAAAAGTAGACCCAGAGGCCGCCAATAGAGCGCTTGACGCTAGGTTGTCTAACTACTTTGGACAAATCGCGAATGCTTCTTCTATTAACGCAGCAAATAATAACATCAGAGAAGCCGTTGGAATGTTTAGTAATGGAGAAGCTCCAGTATTGATCATTTTTTACGCAGCCAATGGAACTGAAGATTTTGACGAACCAACTACGATTACTAAGTACCTTAACTATTTAAAGGACCTTAAGAAGGCTCCACACAAGGTAAAGGAAATGGTGATGGATTCTCAAGGCAGAATCAAAGAGTTAGTATTAGTAAAGAAATAGTCAAAACACCCTAACACAAGAAAATTATGAACAATCAAATATTTAAAAGACTTTCTTATGTGGTTGCTTTAATGGCGTTTTTTGCTGTTTCAACCCAAGCTCAAAGTCCAGTAGATCCCAATCGTGAAAAAGCAATTGATTCACTTGCATTGGAAAAAGTTAAAGACCTAGGTAAGTACATCGCTATTATTGGAAACAAGGACACTCCTTTTTCTGAAGCCAACCGTGTTATGGACAGGGCCGAAGAGCTATTTGCTCCAGGTAGTGAAATGGGCGTGTCATCGCTAGCTTCAGAAGAGATCAAGTACTACAAAGTGCGTGAGTATTTTCAAAGATTGATGGCGCTTAACTATGATAAGGTAAATATTGAATGGTATGATGTTCAGTATATATCTGATTTGGAAAGACAACCTGATGGCCGATATGTTGGTGTAGTGACTGTTTACCAGAAGTTTGAAGGAACTACTGCGGACAAATTGAACTACAAAGACACGACTAAAAAGGATATTACCATTTACGTAGAAAAGAAAAAGACTCAAATTGCAGGTAGAACTATCGAATTTTGGGACGTAATTTTGGGCGATATCAGAGTATCTGAAACTTCAGTATGAAAAGACTAATTCTTCTTTCACTTTCTTTCTTTTTCGTTTTTACTTCGTATTCCTCCGCTCAAATTGTGGGAGAGAATTATGAAATCGAGCAGCAACTGTTGGCAAGCACGAAGCAACTCAATCAGTTTTTTAAGCGCTTTAACGGAGAGGAAGACGTAAAAGGAAGAACGTTTGAGCCTGATGACAGGCAATATCGCAATGAAAGATTGCGTAAAAGGTACCTCAGTATCCTCTTCGATGAAGAGGATACTGATATTTCTTCTCAAGCCAAGAATGACTTTATTGAAAGGGTAACACAGGCTGATAATCCAGCGTTTTTGAATTTGCATTCAAAAGATTGGTTTGCCGTGGTGAATACTACCTTTCTTTATAAAGGAAAAGAGCTCCCTTTGCTGCTTTATATGAAAATCCAGAAGGAGGCACTTGGTTACGAATGGGTCATAGCCGATGTCGCTTTCGAACCTTATAAAACCATGTTTGATAAGCAGCGAGGCGAAACTAAGGTGTTTCTACATCCAATGAGCCATGAGCTTGACTTCATGAACTTAAGAAAAGCCCTATTGAAAGGAGGCGTTCCTGAGTCTTACACTTTGGCAGATTATAAGCCAGATTTTTTGACAATTTTTCTCTACGAAGTAAAAATGGGGATCCTTCAATTTCAAACTGTAAACCGAATGAATTATCATTTCTTCGGGGTTGATGGCTGGTATTTCTCTCTCAACAACTTTAATCGTGCCAACGACAACTCGGGTTGGTTAATTTCAGACTTGCTCCAAGTCAATGCTTCTCAGAAAGAAGATTTATTGAAAATGATTTATGAGAAGAAATAGACTCATTTTATTGCTGCTCTTTTTCAGCGCAGGTGCCTCATTATGGGCGCAATCTCCTGTTTTGCCTGACTCTGTGTTGGAAAAAAAGAAGGAGGGAGTAAAAGAAATTATCAGTGCGCTAGAATATTACCTGAATGTAATAGGGGCAGAGCGTACTGCGGTAAGCGAGAAAGAGGTGATCATTAGCAATAGCTATGCAAAACTCTTTGTCGACCCTAAAGTTCAAGTAGAAGATGATCTGGAAGAAAAGAGATCAACTCCGATTTTTAAAGACATCCAAGCTTACTTAAAGGACATTGACTTCTTCTTTAAGAATGTGGTTTTCGATTTCGAAATCACAGAAATACTGGTGCAAACCAAAGAAGATGGAACGCCATTCTATAAGGCCGAAATCATAAGAAACTTGCAAGGCACTTCTCTGAGTGGAGAACCTGTGAATAGTAGTCAAAAGAGATTCATTGAATTGAATTTAGACCCTAGAAAGAGTGAATTAAAGATCGCCAGTATCTATACCAATAAACTGAGTAAAGATAAACAGCTTAGAGAGTGGTGGTCGCTGCTTACATTTGGCTGGAAGCAGGTTTTTAAGGATAAAATCAATTTTCAAGGAGATAGTATGTCCAGTCAGGACTTGGTGCGTTTGGCCTCAATCGATTCCCTTGATTTATCAGGAAATGACCTAGTACTCAATCTTGATCCAATTTATCAGCTTACTAACCTGAAGTATCTGAAAATAAGCAATACATGGATCAATGATCTAAAACCTTTGCGATCCATCAATACATTAAAGTCACTGGATGTTTCAAATAGCTCCGTTTTCGACCTTCAATACCTAAAATATCATAACGAAATAGAGTCGCTTAATCTCACGAATTGTCATGTAGAGGATTTCTCATTGTTGAAGTCGTTTGAGAAATTAAAGAAACTGAATCTGTCTAGAATCAAGCAAATCGACTTGTCTTTTATAAGTAACCTTACTTCTCTGGAAGAACTAAACTTATCAGAAGCCGCGCAAACGGTAACAATCGATTTTTCTAAGTTGAGTAAGCTTAAAAAGCTGGACTTATCGGCAAGCGATATCATAGGCCTGAATGGTTTTCAATCAGCTTCTGCCTTACAAGAATTAAACCTTGAGTTGACAAATGTAAGTGACCTGACTCCGCTTTCAGCCTTGGCGCAATTGAAAACGGTGAATATTACCAATACAAAGGTAGAGTCACTTCAGCCTCTAGCTCAAGTGAAATCCTTGACAAAGATATACTGTGATAATGCACCATTAGATGAAGCCAGTACAGAGGCTTATGTGGAGGCTAATCCACGAGTTTTGGTGGTAAGGAACACCAAACAATTAGAACAGTGGTGGGGTGGTATGTCAGACATGTGGAAAGGCGTTTTGACCAAGTATATGGATATGCCAAATCCTGATAATGAAGATTTAATTCAGCTGTTAAGAATCGATTCTTTGAACTTAGAAGGAGCCGGAATTATAACTTTAGCGCCATTAGCGCAGCTGAAGAAAATCGCGCATTTGAATCTGAACTCCAATCCACTAAAGAACCTTCAAGGGCTTGAGTCATTGGAACGTCTAGAAACACTTACGCTAAACAATACGGCCGTAGCGGATCTTTCGCCTTTGGCGAACTTATCTAACTTAAGACATATTGAGGCTGAGAACACCAAGGTCAAAAATATCACTGACTTGGGGCGATTGACCATGTTGAAATACTTGAGTTTAGAGGGGAGTAATGTTGATAAAACTGCCGTTTCGTTGCTACTCGATAAGAAGGAAGACTTGACCGTGATTTTCCAAACCAAAGCCTTAAATGCTTGGTGGGGAATTTTGAGCGAGCCAATAAAACGAGCTTTTAAAGAAAATGTGGTGATGGCTGCCCAGCCAACTGCCAAACAATTACACCAGTTGGTTTCTCTAGAAAAGCTGAATATTCAAGGCTCATCCATCACCAGTTTGGCGGAACTGTCTGAGTTTTATCGATTGAAAGAACTTAGTCTAAACCGTTTGGGAATGAAAGATTTGAATTCATTACCAGACTTAAAAGCTTTAGAAGCGCTAAGCTTTACGGAAATGCCAGTAGCGGACTTATTGTCTGTACTTAAATTCAATAACCTCAAGTCACTGAACTTTAGCAATACGGCCATTGATGATTTACGCCCGCTTACAACGATGACCAAACTGGAGCGAATCAATTGCTCAGGAACAAACGTCAAGCGTTTCACGGGGCTCGAAGGACTGTCTAACTTAAAATGGATAGACTGTTCAAACACCAAAGTCTTCAAGTTCGACCGACTGACGGAGCTCAAGAAATTGGAAACGGTCATCTGTTTCAATACCTCTTTGCGCAGCAACGATATCGAAAAGTTGAAAAGTGCTCTCCCGAATGTGGAGGTGGTGTTTTATTAGGGTTAATCATCTTGCTAAGACCCATTGGGAATGGGTTTCTGCTAAAAAAAAACGGAACCCACCACTTTGCATCGGGTTTCGCTCCACTAAACACTAAACACTAAACCTCTTAAACACCGCACTGGCCATATGTCCACCAAAGCCAAAAGTATTGCTCAGCGCATATTTCACTTCTCGCTTTTGTGCCGAACCAAGGGTGAGCTCAAACTTACCGTCAAATTCTGGATCAACGTTTTTCGTGTTAATCGTTGGGGGAATAATGCCTTCTACAATCGCCATCACACTGGCAATGGCCTCTATTGCGCCTGCCGCACCGAGCAAGTGGCCTGTCATAGATTTAGTGGCTGATATATTCAGGTCAGGATTCGTTCCAAAAACCCTTTCAATCGCGACCAACTCACTTGTGTCACCCACTGAGGTGGAGGTGGCGTGCATGTTGATATAATCAATGTCTTTTGGCTCAATACCCGCATCGTTCAGCGCTTCGTTCATTCCTAAGAAAGCGCCTTCTCCTTCGGGGTGAGTTCCAGTTAAGTGATAGGCGTCTGCGGCCATTCCGCCACCTGCTACTTCGGCTATAATGGTAGCACCTCTGGCAATGGCGTGTTCGTAAGACTCCAAAATTAAAGTACCAGCGCCTTCGCCCATTACAAACCCGTCACGACTTACATCAAATGGTCGACAAGCGGTTTCAGGATTTTCGTTATTGGTAGAAAGGGCACGAGAAGCAGTAAAACCACCCAAGGCAGCTGCTGTAATTGGGGCCTCCGATCCACCCGTAATGATCATGTCGGCCTTGCCCCATTTAATGTAGTTAAAGGCGTCTATAATAGCGGTGGTAGAAGAGGCGCAAGCTGAAATGGTAGTGAAGTTCACGCCCCTGAGTCCGTATTTGATAGAGATAAGGCCCGAAGCAATATCGGCTATGATTTTGGGAATGAAGAAAGGGGAGAAGCGAGGTGTCTCATCATTTTTGGCGTAGGCAATCATCTCTTCGGTAAAGGTCTGAATGCCGCCATTGCCCGAACCCCAAATCACTCCAATTCTATTTCTGTTGAGTACATCAAAATCGATTTTAGCGTTTTTGATGGCTTCTTCCGTAGCAATTAGCGCGTACTGCGTAAACGGATCCATTCGTCTCGCCTCATTTCGCGGAATGTAATCTTCTACATTAAAGTCCTTCAGTTCGCAGGCAAAGTGGCTTTTGAATTTAGTAGTATCGAACCTCGTAATTGGTCCGCCACCGCTTTTTCCAGCTTTTAAGTTGGCCCAATACGTTTCTAAATTATTTCCAATTGGGGTTAGTGCCCCCATTCCAGTTATGACTACTCTTTTCATGTTGTTATTTTTAATTGGTGATTGACCAATGATTTCAAGTTTTCGATAATGCTAAAAAACGATTCCGGATCGTTTGTGGTTTTCGCAATCAGAATACCGCCTTCAATCGAGGCGATATAGAAGTTTGCGAAACCTAAGGGATCAATTTCAGGCTTGATTTCGCCTGAATTCTGTCCCTCTTTGATGACGCTGGCAATTTCAGATTGCCAAGTCAAAAGGATGGTTTTCGCCTTTTCCTTAAAAAAAGGATAAAAGTCATCTGCTTCTACCGCCACATTCATTAAAGGACAGCCGCCATTGTTGGCCACGGTTTTATAATTCTGATGATAGAAGTTAAGTAAACCGATGAGTTTGGCTATACTTGAAGGGTGCGCAGCCCAAGTCATTTGTAATCCTTTCTGTAAGAATTTCACATTATGATTGAAGCAGGCTTCGGCCAAGTTTTCCTTATTTCCGAAGTTACCATAAATGGCGCCCTTGGTCAAACCAGTGGCGCTGGTAATGTCCGACAAAGCGGTGCTCTGATAGCCCTTTTTGTTAAAAATGGGCGCTACCGTTTCAATGATTCTTTTCTTCGTTCTTTCAGATTTAGCAAAAGGCATTTGTAAAAATATACCAATCGGTATATTTTTACAAACATTAACGTATTAAGTTTTAGCTGCAACTGTTTTTTACTTCTATGGTTTGAATTTACTGGTTGGATTATTGTAATTGAACTGGTCAAAAAAAAGCTCTTATGAAACAATGTATACTAATTGCCGTGGCAGTGCTGTTTTTTACTCATTTAAGTCAGGCTCAAGAGAAAAAATGGGTCAATCCTATTATTAAGAACTACGGTGGAATTCTAGAATTAGATCGGGTAGATGTTGCTCCAGATCCTGATATGGAATATAAAATACTGATTGAGTTAGTTCATAAAATTGATAAAACACAAGAACGCGCAGCTTTTCCCGCTTTAAATGTCGCTCGATTGATGAACTTGCATGGAGTGGGTGGTGTAAAACAAGAAAATCTGAAAGTGACAGTGGTTATTCACGGAGGAGCTACTAATTCGGTTTTAAACGATGAAGCTTACAAAAAGAGGTACGAAATGGATAGTCCTTACGTGCCTTTATATAAAGAATTAATGGAGGCTGGGGTAGAGGTGATTGTTTGCGGTCAATCCTACGCAAGTTACGGCAACAGTGTTGACGATCTAATGGACAATGTGAAAGTTGGTACTTCGGCACTCACCACGATAAGCACCTATCAACTTAAAGGCTACGCTTTTTTTAAGTGGGATTAGCCCTTCATTTGTTAGACAGGGCTTGATGAAATTGGTCTATTTAATTGGCTTTAACATTCGTTTTTCGACTGCTACCTCATTGATTTTCTCTTTGGAATAATAGACAGGGTAATATTGGTCATTCGCCCATGGTTCAAATAGGTTGCTATAAAATGGACTTTCCGGATTACCTGATTGACCAGGGCCATTGGTGGCTATTGCAGCATCCCAATCACCCGTATTTATAATTATTCTGAACGAGGCGCCACTACTCTGTCGGTTATTTCCTCCTGTTGAACCAACGGTGTAGGAGTTGCCGCCTCTTGGCAGCGGACCCAAGTTTATTTTAGCCTGCAGATCGGGGTTCACCAAATCACCAAGTGCATGTTGCATGGCAGTGTGCTTGAGTTTCTCCTGGCCATATTGCCATTTTTCAATATCATCACCAAGGGTTTTTTCCAGGTAGATAATGCCATTGCTAAAGGCTTCAGCTAAAAACTGATCTCTACCTTTTGCTGGGTTCGTACCGAAACGTTGGTCAGGGTTTTCTAGCCATTGAATGATTCGGGTCAGCTGTAGACTGTATACGATTCCTTTCAATTCACTTGGAATAAATTTTTGACTAGCCAATCGTGAGAGCTGATTCTCGAAGGCCACATAAATGGCTGCTTCGATGGAATTGGCTTCTAATCTATAATCCCAATTTTTCAGTCTATTTCTGATGTCATCAGCTTTACCTTCAAGCCTTAAGTTCATCAGCATTGGCGTTAAAGTTCTGGCTGGAACCGAAAGGTAATCTACCTGCAAGGCTTTTAAGGATTCCATGTCAAAGTCTTCCCTACTTTTTAGCACCTCAGCGACACGGTCACCACGAAATGGGTCGGCCCATGTGTAGCCAACGGCATTCCAATGTGTGTAATCATCTGGTGTCACATTTTCGTTGGCGGTAGCAATAAAGCCTTTTGCTGGATTCAAGTCATTTGGTTTTTCGATAATGGGTAAATAGCCGTCCCATTCATAACGGCCATCGCCCGGCACGGGCACCATGCCACTAAAGTTATTTCGGATGGGTGCAATGCCCACGGCTTGTAATCCGATATTTCCTTTTTTATCAGCCCAAATCATGTTTTCGCCCGGAATATGACTGAAGTTGCAGGCCTCTCTAAATTCCTCCCAAGTTTTGGCTTGGTCCATTCTTAATGAGGCTAAATAAGGCGAGCCACCTGGCTCTAACCAAGCAGAACGGATGGCGTATGCCACATTGTTTTTCTCATCCACATAGGTCACAGGGCCATGCTGGGTATATTTCAGATCAACAGTTTGGTCCGCCATTCCTTTTACTTGGATGGTTTCTGAAATGGTGTTCATGTCCACCCATTCTCCATTGTATTTGTATTGGTTGGCGTTATCAGGGTTGAGTTCATACACATAAAGGTCTTCTCCATCGGTTTCGAAAACGGTCAATCCCCAAGCACCGTATTCGTTATGACCGATCGATATTCCTGGAATTTCTGGCTCACCGCCACCAATTACATTCCAACCCGGAGCCACCAAATGCACCATATAGCGCAATGACGGAACAGCAATAGTCCTGTGCGGATCGTTGGCCATATAGGTGTTGCCGTCTGCTGTTTTTGCACCACTTACTACCCAGTTATTGCTGCCAATAGAAAGAGAATCATTTTTCCCATCGAATATGGAGGTCAAAGCCTTTTCTTCATCGCTATTTCGGTAGGCTTCAACAATGTCCTCTTTTTCGAATTTCACAGTCGTGCGGTAAGCGTTGTATAGTTCGAGGATATTGTCATCAGAGAGTAATTCTTTGTTGATTTTGGCATCGATTGTTAAGTCTGGGTCTTGGGGATGGAACCAGAAGAGCTCTTTTACTTTTGCATCACCTACTTTTGCAACGGCTCTGCCTACTTGCAGTTCTTTACCAATATTCCCCAAAAGTCCTTGATGACGAGAAATAACAACATCTGGAGTCCATTTTTGAGGAAGGATACCAAGCACTTTGAATTCAATTGGTAACTGCTCTTTATTTTTGAGCGCTTCTTCAATGTAGGCATTCACACCTGCGGTGTAGGCAGTGATAATTTCTTCCCCATCATCGTGATAATGGTTCATCTCTTCCTTCATATCGCCTCTGAATTTGAAAAGGCGAGTTCCGATGTCTCGTTTTAATTCTTTTTCGCCAAGAATTTCGGCAACAGTTCCTGTGGCCTGTCTTCTCCAAATTTCGAACTGAAAAAGGCGGTCTTGGGCAGCCGCATAACCTTGGGCAAAAAATAGGTCATGTTGGTTTTCAGCATAGATGTGGTTGAGCCCCCATTCATCGCGAATAATTTCTACGGGTGCTTTAAGTCCATCAATGGCTACTTCATTCTTGGGGTCTGAAGTACAAGAGATTAGAAAAAAAACGAGCAAAAGGGTGAGGGGATTTTTCATACAGTATGGTTTAAGGAGAATCCAATGAATGTACAAAAAAGAGATTTAATAAAAATGGATTCTTTTGTGGGCTGTTTTAGTCTTTTTTTAGTGCTTTGACAATTCCTTGTTCTAAAAGTGGCTCCATAATGAGGTAGCCCGCGGCATTTGGATGCACTCCATCGGTACCAAGTTCTTGCCTCAATCCATTGGTGCTGTCCACCATTGCGAAAAAATAATCGACATAAACCAAATCATTCTCTTGCGCATAGGCTTTCAAATGACCGTTCAATTCAATCACTTTTGGGCCAGGGTTCATTCCCGGTCGCCAAGGGAAATCTGCAGCAGGAAGCACGGAGCAAATAATTACTTCGATGCCATTTACTTTCGCCAACTGGGCCATGGAGAAGATATTGTCGGTAATCATTTTAATGGTAGAAGGGCCTGTATTCCCTGCGATGTCGTTGATTCCAGCCAGAAGAACAACTACGGAGGCATCGAGGTCAATCACATCTTGTTTGAAACGGATTAGCATTTGAGGGGTGGTTTGTCCACTAATCCCCCTATTTACATAAGGTTTGTCTTTGAAAAATTCAGGCCTAATCTTGATCCAAGCTTCGGTGATGGAATTACCCATGAATACTATTCTGTGCTCGTTACTTTTTGGCATACTTAATTCACTATTGGCCTGTCTGAATCTTTCTAGGTTTGCCCAGTCTTGTGCCGAAGCAAATTGAGCAATGCAGCAGACAAAAATCAAGGTCAAGGTAATTCTTAGTGATCTCATTCCCCTAATTTCTGAAATATATGTGTAATTCAGTCACTGAGGTGCTTATTCATGCTGGAGCGACCTACTCTGTTTTGAAAGCCCGCCTATTGCCCTTATGCACTCACCACCATAAGCACCTATCCACTTAAAGGCATGATTTTGTAACGGGATTGACCCTTTGCCAAAAGATTGATTGATTTATTCTTCGAAAATGCGTCTATTGGGTTCTATTGTAAATAACCCTGAATAGCATGACGAAATTGAATAAATACCTCTTTGTTTTTGCCGCTTTGTTAATCGTTAACATCGGTTTTTCACAAGAAAAAATTAACCCAATCATTAAAGGGTACGGAGGGATTTTTGACGCCCCTTTTGCTGTTGAAAAGCCTGATCCCAAACTGGAGTACAAAATAGTTATCGATATAGCGACTGGCGATGAGGACCCTAAAGCCGTAATGTATTCCCTAGAGAATGTAGCCCGACTTCTAAACCTGCATGCGATGGGAGGAGTGCCCGCTAAAAACTTGAAGGTGGTTTTGGCTATTCACGGACAAGCAGTTTGGTCTACACTGGATAATGCTACTTACAGAGCGAAATTCGGGGTGGATAATCCACATATCCCGCTTTTCAAAGAATTGGAAGCAGCAGGAGTGAAGTTGTTTGCTTGTTCACAATCCATTTTAGGACGTAGCATTGATCACACAAAACTTGCACCTGGCATCAAGATCGCTACTTCAATGTTAAGTACGCTAACCACTTATCAACTGAAGGGTTATGCGGCTTTGAAGTTTTAAAATTCAAGGAAATTGTCTTGGTGTTTCTCAAAGCACTATGGCAATAATAACGAGAATAGTCAGCCCAATAAAGAACATAAACCTTCTGTTGGCGCTGGCTTTTTTTGTGCGTTCTGTTTTCTTCTGATAAGTAGTTCAGGGAATTGAACGGTTGACGCGTTGGATATCAAATTCTTATCAAAGGTTATTATATGTTAATTCATTTTTAAACACGGATATTTTATAGAACTTTAATGGTACTCAATTCATCCATGTGTTGACGACACTTTTTTGAAACATTGTTTTTTAATCTATAAACCACCCCAATGAACTACCATTTCAAATTTGCCAGCAGAGATATATTGAAAAACCGACTGATTACTACGGGTAGTCTTATCAGTATGGTTGTAGGGGTGTTAAGTGCCTTTTTGATTTATATATGGGTAGATTCTGAGTTGCAAACGGATCGATTTCATTCGGAAGTGGACCGAATTTATATTCCTGTAATTCAGCAAAGTGCGGTGGATAATATTAACCCAATCAGTGCTGGTCTTTTTTTTAGATTGGACTATAAAAAGTACCCGAGTGTAAAGAGTAAGCTCTATACGGCCTTTTATACGCCAGAGCGAATCAAATTAAAATTTGATAATAATGAATATAGAGGTGGCGGTTTAATAGCTGATAGCACCTTTTTCGATTTTTTTGATTTCAGGCTTTTGGTGGGTGAACCAGATGAAATTTTAGACGATCCTTCCCATATCGTATTGACCAAATCTTTCTCCGAGAAGATTTTTGGTGACAAGGATCCATTGGGCGAAACTATTTATTTAGAGTGTGATCGGAAGGGCTATTATCAAGTAGCTGGAATTTTGGAGGATATTCCTTCAAACAGTACGCTATCCTTCGATTTCTTAGTACCGAGTCAGTCGCAAGAATGGTGGAGCAATTCAGGAATGGAGTTCATTCTTACCAATGACTCTTTCGATCAGTCAACCTTTAATGCAGAAGTTAAAGAGGCCGGAAGAAGCCACCCTCAATTTAAGGAAAGTACTTTATCGACTGTTGCTTTTAGTGATGTGTACTTTCATCATAATTTCTCAAATTCCATCCTTGCTAAGCATGGTAATATAGATGAGGTGAACACTTTGTTCTTGGTGGCTTTTGTTATCCTATTGGTGAGTATTCTGAATTTCACCAATATGCAATCCACCTTAATGCTTTCTCAGCTGAAGACAAAAGGTATCAAACAGGTAAATGGCGCTACTAAGTTTGATTTCTTACTAGAGCTATTGGCCTCACGATTACTCTATGCACTGCTGAGTATAGTAATTGTGTTTGGGCTGTTTATGTTGGTTAAAGATGCTTATTTGGGGTTTTTGGGTATCACTTTCGATAAACTTTTACTTGAGGTACTCCTTATAATTGCCATTGGAGTTTTTCTGTTCACCATTATCTCTACCCTATTCTCCATCATTCAATCCTCAAAATTGGTAACCTCACAAGCATTAATGGGGCAACTGAACGATAAAAAAGGTTCGACAGGACGTATACTGACCACCGTTCAATATGTATTTGCCATCGCTTTGATCATTGCCACCTCAGTGGTTTATAAACAATTCAAATACATGCAGAATAAGGATTTGGGCTATGACCCGAATGGTCTGGTGGCAATTAAGTTTTTTGATAGGCTGCCTTATAATTTTGAAGACGAAGAGACATACAAAAAGGACTTGAAGGCTCAAGAGAGTAGTTATGAATTGGTAAGAAATGAACTGCTTAAAATGCCAGGTATAATTTCTTATTCACAAGGGCTAATGCCTTTTGACGGGTCAGCGAGTACTATGTCATGGAAGCTTTCGGGTAGTGATTTTGAATATACGGAAACAAGCTTAATGACCATTGACCCAGATTATGCTAATATGCTCGGACTGGAAATGGTGGCAGGAAGATTTTTTTCAGATTCGCTAGATGTTTCAAGACAACACAAAGTAGTTATCAATAAAGCAGCGATGGATTATTGGGGTATTACAGATTTGAGCGATGTAAAAGTGGCGAGCAGCTCATGGGATGGTGAAGATGATCCGTGGAAGGTTATCGGGGTAGTGGATGATTTCCATTATGCTCATCTATCTAAGAAGATAGAACCCGCCATCATGGTGTTCTTTAGAGATGTTGATAAAGAGTTTTCAGTACGAATAGCTCCTGAGCAATATAAGGCCACTTTGGAGCAATTAGGGGCACTGTATGAGTTGGTTAACCCTAGTCAGCCTTTTAACTACACTATTTTGGAAGACAAGCTTCAGGTCCAATATGAGCGTGAAAGGAAACTTTCCGAGATTTTTATGATGTTCACTCTAGTCGGTTTGATGATTTCTTCCATAGGTCTATTCACTTTCGCATTATATGAAACCAGAAAAAGAATCAAGGAAATCGGCATTCGAAAGGTAGTAGGAGCAAGCGAAACTCAGGTAATAGGCTTGCTTACGAGTCGTTTCTTAAAATGGGTATTACTGGCTTTTGTTATTGCTTGTCCACTGGGCTGGTATTTTATGAACGAATGGCTCGCCAACTTTGCCAACCAAACAGAACTGAGTTGGTGGATTTTTGCTTTGGCAGGAGTATCAGCCATTGTGTTAGCCATATGTACCGTAATTGGACAATCTTATGTAGCGGCCAAGCGCAATCCTGTGGAGGCACTTCGCTATGAATAAATAACTAAAACCGATTAATCACTTTCACACCTACTCCCTGAAATTCATTCATTTTAGGAAGTAGGTTTGCGGCTTCTTCTAAAGGAATCAGCTCACCAATCAGTTTTTCGGGTTGAAGTTTTCCTGATTTAATCATCTCCATCATTTCAGGATAGGCATGGGCTTGCATGCCGTGGCTACCCATCACTTCTAACTCATTGGCCACCACCAAATGCATTGGGATTTCAGGGAGATAGTCGTTGCCAGCCATTAAGCCCACCTGAATATGCTTGCCTCTTTTTCTGAGGTTGGCAATGGAGTTGAAACAGGTGGTTTTGCTTCCAAGTGCATCAACAGAAACATGTACACCACCTTTTGAGATTTCTCTGACAGCGTCAATTACATTTTCTTTTGCGCCATTTACAGTGTAGTGCGCACCAATCGTTTTGGAAAAAGCCAATTTGCTGTCGTCAATATCTATGGCAATTACTTGAGCACCCAAAGCTTCGGCAATCATAATGGCAGAAAGGCCAACGCCCCCGCAACCATGCACTGCTACCCAATTTCCACCGGTTGTTTTGGCTTGGTGCGCTACCGCTCTAAAGGAAGTGATAAACCTGCAGCCCAAGCTTGCCGCGGTTTCAAAACTGATTTCATCGGGCAGGTGCACCAAATTGGTGCCGGCATAATGAATGCCTACATATTCAGCAAAACTTCCCCAATGGGTAAAACCAGGTTGAAACTGATGATCACAGACTTGCTGGTTGCCCGAATTGCATTGCTCGCAGCTTCCACAGCCGCTCACAAAGGGAACGGTCACCCGATCGCCAATTTTGAATTTGTTCATGCCTGCGCCTAACTCCACTATTGTTCCAGCCAATTCATGCCCTGGCACATGTGGTAATTCAATATCGATATCGTGTCCTACCCAACCATGCCAATCACTTCGGCACAAGCCTGTGGCGCCCACTTTTAGCACCACTCCACCGGTAACTGGCTTTGGGTCGGTTACGGTTTCTATTGTAATTGGGCCTTGGAATTTAGTATAGAGTGCTGCTTTCATAGAGGGGTATGGGGCTGGTTTTGCCTTCCTAAATTAGATAAATCATGGGAATCTCCTTAGTCGATAATCCGTGACTGGTCTTTTTATTTTATGGCTCTTTTATGCTTACTTTGTTGAACACTAAAGGAAGCAATATGTACAACGGATTACTACATGCACATTCAGGTTTAAGATGGATCGTTCTGATCTTATTATTGGCCGCTATTTTTAATGCTTTTTCTAAAAAGAAATCAGGAGTATGGACAGCTAAAGACAAGAAAATCTCTCTTTTCGCAATGATCTTTACCCATGTTCAATTCTTAATTGGTTTGGTCTTATACTTTGTGAGCCCCAAAGTGAATTTTGTGGAAGGCTTTATGAAGGATGATGTACTTCGCTTTTTTGCTGTTGAACATGTGTTGTTAATGGTAGTAGCAATCGTCTTTATCACCGTTGGTCATAGCAAGTCTAAAAAGGCTGCGACTGACGCTGGGAGGTTTAGTGCTATCGCTAAGTTTTACCTTATCGGGCTTGTTCTGATTTTGGCGTCTATTCCTTGGCCATTCAGAGATTTAGGCTCAGGTTGGTTCTAAGCATACCCATCAAAAATATGTAAAAGAAGCAGAAGTAACCCTTCTGCTTCTTTATTGCCCTTTACTGTTTAGGATCAGCTGTCTGTAAAAACGAATGGCGTTCTCATAATCTTCTACAGAAATGCGTTCATCAATACCATGGAAAGTGCTGATGTTCTCACTATTAATATGATATGGAACAAAGCGATAGATGTTTGTGCTGATGGCGCCAAAATGTCTGGAGTCCGTGGCTGCTATTACCAAGTTTGGCGCGGTTAAAACGCCATCGAAAATTTCTTTAATAGACTTATTAATAGTGTTGTAACCAGAGGTTTCCACTGGAGAAACTGGGGATGGCTCTGAATTGAAACCGAAGAACCTAGTTTTAACGCGTGAATCATCAACGGTTTGATTGACATGGTTCAGCACATCTTCAGAAGTTTCTCCCGGAATAATTCTGAAGTTGATCAAAGCCCTGGCTTGGGTTGGAATGATGTTCTCTTTAATCCCTGCATTAAAGATCGTAGGCGCGGTCGTTGTTCTGATCAAGGCATTTCCTGCTCCACCTGCGCTTTCATAAGTACTCAAAACAAGCGGTTTGAAGATGGAGAGATTAGCGAAAGCCATTTTGTTAACGAAGCCCATTTCAGGCCCGATTTGATTGATGAAACCCTGCATCGGTTCCGAAACCGTTCCTTTGGATGGATTGCTTTTCACCTTAACCACTGCTTTGGCTAACACATCAATGGCAGTTTCTGGGTCGGGACGAGAAGAATGACCACCTTCCATATCAACCGTCAGTTCAATGGTGGTAGAGCCCTTTTCAGCCACGCCAATAAAGGCCACATCAGGATCTACGCCTGGCACAAGTTTTTGGGTAATGGCATAACCTTCATCCAAAACATATTCGGCTTGAATGCCTTCATGCTCAAGGAATTTGGCAATGGCTACTGCGCCTTTTTCTCCACCTACCTCTTCATCATGACCAAAGGCCAAATAAATAGTTCTTTCAGGTTGAGCGCCTTCCGAAATAAGCATTTCGACAGCTTCTAAAATTCCGATTACTGAAAATTTGTCGTCAATGGTGCCACGGCCCAAAATCACGCCATCCTTTACTATGCCCCCAAAAGGATCAACAGACCATTTTTCTGGAGAAGCAATAGGAACCACATCAATGTGGCCCATCAATACAATAGGTTTAAGCGTTAGGTCTTTCCCCCTCCAGCTAAACAAATGGCTGTACTTGTTAAAGGTTTTGTGTTCCAACACGGAATCAATTAGCGGGTAACTGTTTTTAAGAAATTCATTGAAAGCTTCGAAAGCAGTAGAATCAAAATTAGCTGGGTCTTCGTGTGAAATGGTTTTGATCTTCAATGCCTCAGTAAGTCTAAGTATCGAAGTTTCTGGAATACTAACTTTTGCTACGGGCTGTACCTCCAACTGTTTAGAGCTGAAAGTAAATGTTTTGAAAAGGATGTAAGCCACAAAAATGAGGAGGAGAACTAAAATTGCTTTGAGGAATTTCTTCATGTTTAAAGGAGATTGAGCTTAAATATAAAAAATGTCGGCTTTATTCTTCGGGTTCAATGTGAATAAGTACATCGGCTATTTCGGGCATTTCGTTTTGAATTGAGTTTTTGACCTCATGCGCTATTTCATGTCCTTTTTTAACAGAAATTTCACCTTTAACAGTGAGGTGTAAATCCACAAGAAATGACATGCCTGCTTTTCGAACAAAGCACTTTTCTGTGCCTTGAACTCCCTGAACAGATTCTGCTACTTTTCGAATTTCGACAATCATGTCATCATAAACATGCTCATCCATGATTTCGCCAAGGGCGGGGCGGAAGATTAAAAAGGCATTATAAACAATAAAGCCAGAAGCGAGCAGGGCGGCCCAGTCGTCTGCAGTTTCATAACCTTCACCCATATAAATGGCGATGGAAATTCCGATAAAGGCCAGTAGGGAAGTGATGGCATCGCTTCTGTGGTGCCAAGCATCGGCTTTTAAAGAAGTGCTTTTAGTTTTGTCGCTTTTCTTGGATACAAAGCGATAGAAAATCTCTTTCAGAATTACGATTACCGCCAAAACAATCAGCGTGAACTTTTCTGGAACTTTGTGTGGCGTGAGGATATGCTGGATGCTCTCATAGGCAATTACCGTAGCCGAAATCACCAAAATTCCGACCACAATAAAAGTGATGAGAGGTTCAGCTTTGCCATGTCCATAAGGGTGGTTCTCGTCTGCTGGGCGGGTAGAATATTTTAATCCGAAAAGCACTAAAAGCGAAGCAAACACATCGGTAGTGGACTCAATGGCATCGGCAATAAGCGCATAGGAATTACCAAATACACCCGCAATTCCTTTTACAACGGCTAAAAGAGCATTGGCTATGGCGCTGAAAATAGCGGTGTTAATGGCAGTTCGTCTATTCGATTCCATTAGCCATTAATCATCATGTGTTTTTGCAGAAGTAGATATCAATCGGTTGATTTCCTTCATTTCTTTTGGGGTAATGTCGCGCCATGTGCCTACGGGTATGTCTAAGATCACGTTCATGATGCGCACCCTTTTCAGCTGTCGCACTTCATAATCTAGATGTTCGCACATTCTTCGGATTTGGCGATTAAGGCCTTGTGTCAGTACGATTCGGAACTTGAGTTTACCAATTTGCTCCACTTCGCATTTTTTCGTAACAGTTTCTAAAATAGGAACGCCATTACCCATTTTTGCAATGAAATCTCGCGTCACGGGTTTGTTCACCGTAACGATGTACTCTTTTTCGTGGTTGTTTCTTGCGCGTAAGATTTTGTTTACAATGTCTCCATCATTAGTGAGGAATATCAAGCCTTCACTTGGTTTGTCTAGTCGACCAATGGGGAAGATTCGTTTAGGGTAGTTGATGAAATCAATGATATTGTCTTTTTCTACACCGACATCGGTAGTGCAAACAATGCCCACAGGTTTATTGAAGGCAATGTAAACAGGCTCGTCCTTTGGCTCTACTACTGGCTGTCCATCTATGGCAACAATATCTTCTTTCGTTACTTTTGTGCCCATTTCAGGTACTGCACCATTGATGGTTACCCGTCCTTCTTCAATCAGTTTATCGGCAGCCCTGCGCGAACAGTAGCCAATTTCGCTTAAGTATTTATTGATCCTAACAGGCTGGTCAGTAGTCATTCGTTATTTATTGAGTGCTGATGTGTCTGGGCTGAAATACAACCTTGGAATATTTTGACGCAAATTACAGAATTCTATTGGCAGAGACGCATAAAAAATGACGCCTCTGCAAAAGCAAAAGGTGAAACTTTAAGAGTTGTAGTAATTGACTTATTGATTACAAAAGAGCTAAGAATGTGAACTTTAGTCCTTCTCCTTTTTCCATTAAAACCAATTAAATTGGGTCGAATCTCAATTTGTGTGGAGTATTATGAAAGTCCATTTTTCACCAGAATATAACCATCCACAAATCATAAAGTGAGTAAGTTTTTTAGCTTTCCCATCCATCAATTGCACCTTTTGGTCTATCATGTGGACTAGTACTTCTATTTGATTTCGTAATTATCTTTTCTTTTTCTTACTTATTTATCGCAACGAAAAATGTTTCAACGACCTTCTTCTCCAGTGAAGATTTAAGGTTGAGTGATTCAGTTTTTTTATGTAAAAAGGGTGTTTTCAAAATTCAAAGTGTCAAAGTTATGTTTAAAAACTATTTCAAAACAGCATGGCGAAGCCTTCTGAAAAGTAGAGGGTATTCGGTCATTAATATTGTCGGACTGTCGGTGGGTATGGCCTGCTTTTTACTTATCCTGTTTTATGTCAAGGATGAATCTTCTTACGATAAGTTTCACAAAGACTACAAAAGTATTTACCGAGTAACAGAGGTTAATTATTCAGACGATGGAGAAACATTACTGGCCAATGCTTTTAGTGCCATTGGCCCTGCTCTACAAACAGATATACCAGAAATTGGGCCATTTGTCAGGGTGCACATTGAGCCGTTGAAAATAAGTAATGGACCTCAAATGAAATTTCAGGAAAATGATTTTGCTTTTGCCGACTCTACTTTCTGGCAAGTATTTGATTTTAAACTACTACAAGGTGATCCGAATACTGCTCTAGCTGAACCTTTTTCACTTGTGCTGACTGAATCAATGGCCACTAAGTATTTTGGAGAAGAGGATGCTATAGGTAAGATTTTAATGATTAATGAAGCCTATCCTTTTAAGGTGACAGGAATTGTTCAAGATGTACCTCATAACTCGCATCTTCAATTTGATTTTTTAGGGTCTTTTATAAGTCTAAAGCAGATTGACGGAGGGTGGATGTTTAACAACTGGTATTGGCCACCAATGTATACCTATGCCAAAACTTCATCGAATACCGATATTGAAAGTATTGAGAGTAAGTTTCCAGGTATGATGAAAAAATACCTTGGTGAAGCCGTGGCCGAACAGCGGGGGTACAAACTTCAACCTTTGGAAGATATACATACGAGCAATAACTACTCTAATGAACTTGGTAAAACGACCAATGTCACTTACCTCTTTGTAATGACCACAACGGCCTTTCTAATTTTGGCAATAGCTTGTGTCAATTTCATGAACTTATCTCTTGCTAGGTCAATCAACCGTTCGGGTGAAGTTGGGGTTAGAAAGGTGTTTGGAGCTATGAGAGAGCAACTGATAGTTCAATACTTGAGTGAGTCTATCTTGATTACTATTGTGTCGGCAATCATTGCTTTTGGTCTATTTATGCTCGCCATACCGGGGTTTAATAATTTATCTGAAAAGGCATTACAAATACAAACCGCAGATATACCTGTGGTTTTTGGTGCATTATTGATTATTGCTGTTGTGGTAGGTGTTATTTCAGGGCTTTATCCAGCATTATTCCTTTCGGGCTTTTCCCCTTCAGCCATACTCAAGGGTAAAGTGGCAAAGCAAAGTAAGTTTACAGCAGGGGTTAAGAAGGTCCTCATCACATTTCAGTTCGTTATTTCTTCAGCCTTAATCATATCTACCTTTATTATTTATTTCCAGCTCGATTATCTCAGAAACAAGTCTTTGGGTTTTGACAAAGAACAGATGGTCGTTTTGCAAGTGCGAGAGACACGAGAGCAAAACGCAATCAAGACATTCAAAGATAGGCTTAATCAGTTACCGCAGGTGGTTGGTACAGCTGTTTCGGCCAGAGTTCCTGGCTATCAAGGCTTCTACGATTATAATGTTTTGGCAGACGGTCAGTCAGTTGAAAACAACATGGTTTTTATGAGACTGGAGACCGATCTGGATTTTGCTCAACTT
Organism: Roseivirga echinicomitans; assembly: GCF_001592935.1. Lineage (GTDB taxonomy): Bacteria > Bacteroidota > Bacteroidia > Cytophagales > Cyclobacteriaceae > Roseivirga > Roseivirga echinicomitans. Next base: position 79,844 of record NZ_LRDB01000008.1, on the reverse strand, counting down.
TATGGTTTTGAAATTGTAGATGGACGCGTGTTCAATAATAAACTTACAACCGATTCAATAGCATATTTACTGAACGAAACGGCTGCGGCAAAACTTGGCTGGACGGGTGACGCACTGAATAAAAAGCTGAATCTAGGAAGCCTTAATCCTGATGGTTCCTTTGGGGTTATCCATCAGGGTACCGTAATAGGAGTGGTAAAAGATTTCAATTTTGTTTCACTTCATAATGAGGTCGATCCAGTAGTCATTTCGATAATACCTAAATCAGAACCCTATATGCAAGGCTTGTTGTCTGTAAAACTAGAGGCTGGGAACCTTATGCAAGCAATGCGTTTGATTGAGAAGGAATGGTCTGATTATGCTCCGACTGCGGACTTTGATTATTTTTTCCTTGACGATACTGTTGACAAAATGTACAGGGCAGAAAAACAGCTAGGGGAAGTGTTTTTAACGTTTAGCACCATTAGCATTTTGCTCGCATGTCTTGGCTTGTTTGCTATGACAACGCTCCTGGCTACTCAGATGAGAAAAGAAATAGGTATTCGAAAAGTCCTTGGCGCTAGTGTTAGTAATATTGTGCTCCTAATGTCCAGAGGATATATGCAACTCATTTTGATCTCGTTTGTAATCGCTTGCGGTATCACATATATTGTTATGAAGAAATGGCTAGAGAATTTTGCCTACCAAATACAAATGGAAGTGTGGTATTTTTTGTTGGCAGGAATAGTTCTAGCGCTCATTGCATTTATTACTATGAGTTTTAAATCATTTAAGGCGGCTCACGGTAATCCAGTAGAAGCCTTACGATACGAATGACTATTAATTGGAAACTTATAGGCCTGAACCTTTTGTTTTGGCTTCTTTATATTATCATTTGGGGGGTTAGGGACATGGCCTATGCCCCAACTTTTTGGGATACACTTGATGGTAATTTAATTGGCACTGCTTGGTACTCCATAGGAGTTTATCTAAATCTGTTTTTGTTGTTACCGAGACTTTTATTAAAGAAGCTAAAGTTGATTTATGTGTTGTCAATAATAGTCTTGGTTATGGCTATCTCATATGGCACAGCCCAGACCTATGCCTCGTACTACCTTTCTGTGGATGTTGGAACAAGTGTTTTTTTTTATTCCGCTGGGGGAGTGGCCAATACTGCGTCTGATTTTTTAGTCGTATATGGCCTCTCTACATGTCTGTTTTTCATCAATGAATGGTATATTAAAGAGAGGAAGTTAAGAGAATTAGAAACACAAAAATTACAGGCCGAGTTAGATCTATTGAAAGGACAAATCAATCCTCACTTTCTTTTCAATGCCCTAAACACAGTACATGTGTTGATTAAAAAAGATCAAGATTTGGCGCGGCAAACCCTAGAAAGATTTTCTGATTTGTTGAGCCACCAAATCTATGAGGTCAATAATGAAGTAATTCCGCTTAAGAACGAAATTGACAACCTGAGTAATTACATACATCTTCAGAAAATGAGATTTGAAAATCAAATGGAGGTAAAATGGAAGGTGAATGGTAAATTGAGTGACTTGGTTATATCTCCCATGTTATTTTTGAATTTTGTCGAAAATGCTTTTAAGCATGGCGATAATGTAGAAAATGGAAGAGTAATGATCGAAATTAGAATGAGTGTGATGGAGCGTAGAATGGATTTTACCTGCTCCAACTCTATCGTTGCTGGAAAAAAGCAAGGTAATGTCCTTGGGGTTGGAATTGCTAATGTGAAAAGAAGACTGGAACTGATCTACCCAGAAAGACATGAATTGACAATTGGTCAAACTGAAAATCTTTTTAGTGTCCACTTAATTCTCAAGCTAGATGAAGTTTAATTGCATTGTTGTTGATGACGAACCTTTGGCGAGAGAGGGGATTAAAGACTATATAGATAGAGTTGGCTGGCTCGATTGGCAGGGAGAATTTAAGAATGCCTCTGAGGCTGAAGTTTTTTTAAAAGATCAAGCTGTTGACCTGATGTTCATTGATATTAACATGCCTAAGGTTTCGGGTTTGGAATTAGTGGAGTCTTTGAAACCTAAGCCGTTGATAATTTTCATTACAGCTTATAGAGAGTTTGCTTCGGAAAGTTATGAGTTGGATGCAGTTGACTATTTAGTCAAACCAGTTTCCTTTGAAAGGTTTTATAAGGCCGTTGACAAGGCGTACAAACAGCTTCAGAACTTAAACAACGCATCAGAGGAAGCTTTTTATGTCAAAGTCGACAGAGTAATTACCAAAGTGTTGATGGAAGATGTGCTTTACATTGAAGGGATGAAAGATTACATCAAAATTCATTTGAAAGACCAGTCCAGTTTGGTCACACTTATCTCTTTAAAGCAAATTGAAAACTTACTTCCATCACATCTGTTTGTAAGGGTACAAAGGTCATTTATAATTGCTAAAAATAAGGTGAATGCAATAGATGGAAACCTGATAAAAATAGGGGAGACCCGAATAACCATTGCTCCAAATCTAAGGTCTAAAGTGTTGAGTAAAATTTTGGGCAATAAGTTCTGGAAGAGAGGCTAGGGTTAATTTTCATTAAGTATTTATTGCATGCCGATATGTCTGACCGAAATTCAACCTTCAAGTATTTTTAGGGAAACGTATAATTCAGTCAGCAGAGACGCATAAAAAATGCCGCCTCTGCAAAAGCAAAAAGCGGCATTTTAGAATGAATAGTGGTTGTTTTATTTTTTTAATAGATCTCTGATTTCAGTCAAAAGCACTTCTTCTTTAGAAGGTGCAGCTGGAGCGGCAGGAGCTGCGGCTTCTTTCTTTTCCATTTTCTCTTTCAAATGGTTGTACGATTTTACTACCATGAAAATGGCGAAAGCCACAATTATGAAAGTAATAATGGTATTGATGAATAGTCCGTATGCAATAGCTACTTCAGCAGTGGCAGCACTAGACGCAGTTTCTGCAACGGCATCTTGTAAGACCAACTTCATTTCTGAAAAGTCAACTCCACCAAGTAGGATGCCGATTGGTGGCATTAATATGTCATTTACAAATGACTTTACGATGGCACCAAAATAAGTGGCCATAATTAAACCCACGGCTATTTCTAGTACGTTTCCACGGATCAGGAACTTCTTAAATTCTTTCATGTTTAGCTTTTTTTGTTTAGTAATTAAGATTGATTATTCACGCTCCTCTTTTGTTTACCTAAGGTTGAAAAAGGTAATCGTAGAAATGACGTGGAATAAGATAACGATTTTTAAAATAATACAATCTAGTCGCGTCAATAAATGGTCGGAAAATCACGACATCTACAAGAGTTACTTGTTGCGGGCTAAATAAAATTTGGAATGAGGAAGTTTGGGAATTGACTTCCCAATGGTACAAGGTAGTGAGTTTTTTCTTAATTATCCGATCAATTCATATGATTTATGGAGATGTGAGTGGTAAGTTTTATTTTATATTGTATAATTCATATTGTCTGAGTTTTATTTCTTCGTAAACTTCTTGTAGATCAAGCTTTGAGAAATCTGGATTGAATTTGTCCGTGCTTATTCTCTTCAAAGAATATGAAATACCACTCGGGTTTGTGCTGACATCAATCGTAATATTTTTATCTGTTAAACTAGTAATAGTTTCTTCCAAATTAGACTCTAATAATAAGCCTTCCTCTTTATCATATTCAGAGTATGATAGTTTCTTTCCGTCAAGCTCAAACTTCCATAATTGTATTCCAAATTCGGAGTTGTACCAAATCATTGAGTTTCCACTAATCCATCTTTCGTAATAGATTCCCTCATCAATAATCACCTGCCATTTGCCTTCTATTTAGCTAAGGTCATATCTTTTACAGCCCGTTTGCAGTAAACAAATTAAAAAGGATAATATGGTGAGTTTGGCTTTCATATGTGAGTTGCTTTTGACCCAGATAATTGAACAGGCAATCGAGACGAAAACAATTTATGTATGGAAATCGAGCATTCATAATTGGTAATTATCATTTCTCATCTCATTCCATTAAATTCGACCAAACAAACGTTCGTTATGGGATTGACCACTGCACAAAAAGACATACTAGATAAGGCGGTAGAAGCCTTGCACACTCGTGGGTTTCACTCACAATACCCTGAGCATCCAGCACCAGCCATTTATGGCGAAACGGCCGATGCCGATGGGAAAGAGGCTTTCAAAGCTTTAAGAAGAAAGAATTTTGAAGAACTACAGCAAGAAGGAGCTACTTCATGGATAGGTGAGGAGCATTCTCCTTATTTTGATGCTGCTGTTGGAACAAAATACCCAGCCTTCAGTGCTGAAGAATTAATTAATCGTGCCGAAAAGGCTTTCCATTCTTGGAGAAAAGTAAGCTTAGACGATAGAGCAGCTGTATTGATTGATGCTTTAGATCGTTTCTCTAAGCGCTTCTTCGAGAATGCTTATGCGACTATGCACACGACAGGACAAGGCTATATGATGGCTTTTCAGGCTTCTGGCCCACACGCTGCCGACCGCGCATTAGAAGCGGTTGCCGCGGGTTATGACGAATTGAGTCGTTTCCCTTCTAAGGCCACTTGGGACAAGCCAATGGGTAAATACAACATGGTGGTCAATAAAGAGTGGAGGGCAGTGCCTAAGGGGATTGGCTTGGTGATTGGTTGCTCAACCTTTCCTACTTGGAATTCGGTACCTGGTGTTTTTGCCGACTTGATTACAGGCAACTCGGTATTGGTGAAGCCACATCCAGGTGCAATTTTGCCAATGGCCATTGTTGTCGCTGAAATTAGAAATGCATTGAGAGATGCTGGTTTTGATGCCGATGCTTGTCAGCTGGCGGTTGATGTGCCGAGCGCGCCCATCACAAAGGAATTGGCTGAGCATGCTAAAGTGAAATTGGTTGATTTTACTGGGAACTCTGAGTTCGGCAGCTATTTGGAAAAACTTCCAAAAGCAGTGTTTACTGAGAAAACGGGTGTGAACTCAATCATTTTAGACTCTGTGGTTGATATTGATAAAGTGATTCAGAATATTACCTTCTCGGTATGTTTGTATTCTGGTCAAATGTGTACCGCACCTCAAAACTTTTTTATTCCTGAAGGCGGAGTGAAAACACCAGATGGTATATTTTCATTCGATGAGGTAGCTCAAAAATTTGCTGACTTCACCAATGGTTTGATCGATAACCCTAAAGCTGGGCCATTTGTGCTAGGTGCTATTCAAAACCCAAATACGGGTGAGAGAGCTAGAAATGCAGCCAAAGAGTTGGGTGGAAAAGTTTGGTTAGAAACCAGAACCATTGAAAATCCAATTTTCGCAACTACGAGAACGCAAACTCCAGTGGTGATCGAACTAAGTTCTGCGGACAAGGATAAGTTTGCTATGGAGCTTTTCGGACCCATTGCATTGCTGATAAAAACAAAAAATACTGAAGAGTCTGTGGCCTTGGCCAGAGAATTGGCAGAAGAGCATGGTGCTATTTCTTGTGGTGCTTACACTACTGATGAGGCCATGAAGGAGCATATTGCTGATCAAATGTCATTGGCTGCAACGCCAGTTTCTTTCAATTTGACTGGAGGTATTTTCGTGAATCAAAACGCTGCATTCTCTGATTACCATGTAACGGGCGGAAACCCTGCGGGTAATGCTTCATTTACGAACCCTGGTTACGTAAATGGTAGATTTACTTGGGTTGGAATGAGAGAGTTGGCTTAAAAGTCATAACTCTTTTTGAATTTCAATCGTAAATGACTGAAGTTGCCAATTTTAGTCTTAATCACCTCCCTGCCCTCCTCAAGGAGGGAATACTCTAGTGAAATAATAGAGTTAGACTAAGGAGTAAACTTGATGCGGTGCTGTTCCCCTCTATTAAGAGGGGCTAGGGGAGTGTCGACTTATTATAGATATTGATTGAAACCACCTTCGGGTGGTTTTTTTATGTTGAAATGGTTTTACTTATTGATCTTGATTTCAATCCATGCTTGCTTTTCCATGGCCAGAAAAGTATTACCGGATTGTTTGATTACATCGAATGAAACCGGCACGCGATCTCGGCCTTCAATATCGACTACTCCATACTTCCCATTTCGGCTGACGATAAAGTTAATGTTGTCCGTAGTCGTCATTGAGTCAAATTGAGGAGTGCGTACTAAAACGCCTTCATGGTTTGCCAAACCGAATTGTTTGTCTTTTTCAAGAAGAATAAAGCCTTGCTTTCTTGTGAGCTGATTGTAAACCGCATTCAATACAAAAATCCCATTTAGATCAATGAGACCGTACAAATTATTGGTTTTCACTGTTGAAAGTCCATTCCTGAAAGACTCAACGGATTGAAAAGTAGGTTGAATTGTAATTTGATCGTCTGTATTAATAAAACCCCAATTTCCATTGATTCTGATGGCCAAAAGTCCTTGTGAAAACTCCTTGGCTTGTTGGTATCGGTTGGCGATGGTCAATAAGCCCTGTTCAGATACAAAGCCCCATTCGTTCTCCATCATTACCGAAATTAGACCTTCGCTGTACCCCCGAACCTGTTGTGTTTTTGAATCGAGTTTGAAGGTTTGAGTGGTAGAAATTCTTAGGAGTTCAAATTTGTTTTTGGATTTCAACACTAAAAAATCAGGTGCTATTTGATATGCCGAGTCATAAGTGTTTGGGCTGAGCTGATTAGCATCGAAATCATAGATTTTATAACCGTCATCTGTTCGCTCTGAAAAAGCATTTTGATATGGGGTTATCGGATCAATGCTTCTGAACATTTGCTGCTCGAATAAATCATAAACGCCATATTCTGTTCCTTGCTGATAGAAAATTCGCCTATCTATCATTTGAATGCTGTCTTTGTATGGTGTAATCAACCAGTTGCCGTTGGATTTAATGATGCCTTGATTTCCCAAGTATTCAGCGATAGCCAGCCCATTATCAAAATCATAAATTTTATCGAAAATGAATGGGGTTTGCTCATAGCCTTCAGTATCTAGCAAACCGACTTTTTCGTTTTTGAGAGCCAGGAAAGAACCGTCTTCTTTCTTTGTGACTTTTTCATAAAACTGAATACCAATCCGCTTCCCTGTAAGGTCGTAAGGGATCCAATTTTGATTGTCTTTTCTCCGCGATTTTGCAAAGATTACCGATTTAAAGAATTGAATGGAGTCAAATTGATAGGAGAGTATCGATTTCCCTTCTGCATTGATCACACCTTCAAAACCATTCTTTTTGACTGCCAATAATTCTGACTGAGCATGTATGATCTGCATTTTTTGCACATAATGCTCAAAAGTGTTTTCATTAGAAATATTAACTATCCCCATATTTCCGTTCGTTTGAATGGCCATTAAATCCTTGTTAATTAACCATATGTCATCATGAGCAAGTGTTTTAGGACTTGACTCTAATGCAAATACCGTCCATTTGTTGAAGGGAAGAACTTCAGCCTTGCCATTGCGGAGGTTTAAGGATTTGTATTCCGGTGGAATTATCAATGTACCCTTTCTGTCAATCAGTCCTTCTTTATTATAGTATTTTACTCTGAAGCTGCTTTCATCGTATCGAAGGATTAGCTCATAGCGAAAACCCGACAGCGCCTTGCCTTGCAGGGTGTAAAGCGCATAGAGCCCTTGGTTGTTCTGAACGGAAAGTGTTTGATTGTCTACCTTTTCGATGTGGTTGAATTCGAGCGGAAGGAGTGTGTTCCCGTTTTTATTTAATAAACCAAACTGGTTCTCATTTCCCGTTTTCTTAGATACAATTAGGACATTATCAATGGGCTCAATCCATTGATATTCTGTTGGAATGACCTCATTGCCCTTTGAATTGATAGCACCATAGTCATTCAGAATGGAGAAGCGGCTTCGTTCACCAACTATGAAAGTATTGTCTGTAAAAGGGTAAAGCTCTGAAAATAGGTGGCGTGTTATTTTTGAGCCGTCAATATTGGCCAGAGCCCAGCGTTCATTTTGTTTGAGACCAATGAGTCCGCTTGTTGTTTTAAGGCTTCCTTTGGACCAACCTACATCGTCATAAATGGCTTCAATGACTACTTGGTTCGTTGTGCTGTTGCGTAGTCCAGTTTTCCCATTTTCTGAGAATTTCTCATAGGTATCATTACCCAAAATGGGATGAATGAGAAGAAGGGATAAGATGAAGCCGAATAAAGTGCGCAATACTAATGATCAAAACGCAAGCTTAATAAAATTTGATGCGAATTAGAAGGAGGGTGAATGACTTTCGCCTTGATTATTTTTCTTTCGGAGTATTTTCTAGATCGAAAAGGTCATTGAGTACATCAATTAAGGATTCTGCATCACCACGTTTGCAGGCAGCTTTCAGTTGCATCACTGGCAATTTGATAATCTTCTGAGTGATACTCTTGGAAAAACGTTCGGCAAACTCTTGCACTTCGGGTGAAGCATTCTTGATGTGCTTTGTTATTTCTTCTTGACGAATCTGCTCTAAAGCATTTTTTAATTTGTGGATGGTGGGCGAAACTTCCATTTCCTTAGACCAGTCATTGAATTCTGCAATGGCTTCTTCAATGATGGTTTCTACTAAAGGGATAGAGGCTTTTCGTTTTTCAACAGCAGCTGAAGCTTTATCGGTGATTTCATCAATATTGAATAAGGTGACACCACTCAGTTTTCCAATTTCAGGGCTAATACTTCTTGGAATAGAAAGGTCTACAAAGAATTTAAAACCGTTATCCTTTTCTCCAACCAGCTCTTTATCAATGATTGGAGTATTGTGAGCCACCGAAGAGATAATTAAATCATATTCCAGAATGGCTTCTTTTAGTTCTGAAAAAGGAACGACAGTTTGATTACACTCTTTTGCAAGCAGCTCTGCCTTTTCTTTAGTGCGATTACAAATGGCTACGGTTAGGTCGGTTTCAGAAAGGTGGCGACAAACGTCAGCACCAATTTCTCCAATGCCTAAAATGAGCACCTTAGGGTCTATTATGGTTGAAGCTAAATTCTGAACAAGTTCAGCAGTGGCATAAGAAACACTTGCTGCTCCATCTCTAAATGAAGTTTCTTGTACAACCCTTTTACTGCTAAAGAAGATGGTGTGCATTAAGCGGTGTAAAAATGGGCCAGCCAAATGTGCATCTGCTGCCCACTGATAGGCTCTTTTTACTTGGTTGGAAATCTGAAGATCACCTACCACTTGGGCTTCAAGTCCTAATGATACTCTGAAAAGGTGATTTACCGCTTCTTCATTTTCGAAAGAATTGAAATAATTGATATAAAGGTCTGCGTTTAAAATCCCCTTTTTGATCGCGATCAATTTGATGATTTCAAGGTCTATGTTTTGTTCGGCAGAATAATAAATTTCTGTTCTGTTGCAGGTGGAAAGGATTAAAACCTCTGTTACTAACAGAACCTCTGATATTTCACCAAGAATAGATTTTATTGTGAGCTCGTCAATGGAAATGATTTCCCTGATTTCAACTGGTGCCTTTTTGTAAGACAAACTTATGGCTCTGAATTTACCCTGCATTATTGCTTTCGCCTTTCCTCTAAATTCTAGTGTGCAAAAATAGCCTCTAGGAGTGTCTAAAAAAAGTGATCAAAATCATGTTTCATTATTTAGAATGAGTTTAAACAAGGTTGTTTGCTCTTACTGTCTACTTAATTTTTTTATTCAAAATTAATTTTATTAATCTGAAAGAAAGAATTTATTATATTAATAAGTAATTAAAATTAAACCCCCTTAAATGCTGAACCTAAAACGCTTGGTTAGAAATTACTTTGGGTTCTCCAAAACTCAAACCAACGGCTTTATGATTCTGTCGCCACTCATTTTTGCACTTCTTTTTACTCCTAGTATATACCGTAGGCTAACCGAAGTTGAATACAATGAGTTCGATTCTGACAAAAGTCAATTAGATAGTTTGGTCGCGCTTTGGAATAATAGTGTGAAACCTAAGCTTGAAAAGGAGGTAATCCCAGAAATCAATATTCGGCTTACTTCTTTTGACCCTAATATAGCTTCCACCAAAGAGTTGATGGGAGTGGGGTTAGATGAACGTTTGGCTAGCCGGGTTGGTAACTATATAAATGCTGGTGGGAGTTTTAAGGTGAAGTCTGATTTAAAGCGCATCTACGGATTCCCTGATAGTCTTTATCAGGTACTAGAGCAATATATTCAATTGCCAAATGAATTGCCTCAGCGGAACAATAGAGGTAGAGCGTCTTTTGAGATGCCTTCAAATAAAGAGAATCTATATGAGGAAGTAGAAGTGAGTGCTTCGCTACCTGAGTTTTTTATTTTAGATATTAATGAGGCAGATTCTACCGCTTTTCAAAAACTGAGAGGAATTGGCCCGACTTATTCGAGTAGAATTGTGAAGTTCAGACAATTGTTGGGAGGCTTTAATAGTATTGCTCAAATCAGAGAGGTGTTTGGTGTTTCTGATTCACTCTATGAAAGTATTGCCTCGCAGCTTAGGGTGAATGAGGTTTTTAGGCCAGTTCAAATCAATATCAATTTGGCCACATTCAAAGAGATCAATGCACATCCGTACATCAGCTACGAGCAGACCAAGGAGATCATGAATGCAAAAAGTAAGTATGGCAAATTCAAATCGCCAGCTGATTTGAATCGGGTAAGTTCATTTGATTCAATTCAAATTGTTAAATTGACTCCATATCTTCAATTTCAATGATCAAAGTTCTAAGTGCCGAACAAATTAATAAGTGGGATTTGTTTACGATTAAAAATGAGCCGATTTCCTCTATTGATTTGATGGAGCGTGCCTCAGAAGCTTTTGTAAAACTTTTTTTGGCCAATACTAAAGGTAAGCCTAAGGTCGATATTATCTGCGGCCCAGGGAATAATGGTGGCGATGGTTTTGCTATTGCGCGGTTACTGATTGAAAATGGGTTGAAAGTGAACTGCAATTTGATCGATTTTGGCCTGAAACTGTCAGAAGATTGCCGCAAAAGCTATCGAAGATTCTTAGATATTAGTCAGGTGAATATTGTCAAACAGGCTAACGGTTTAATCCTTAATGGAGATATAATCATTGACGCAATGTTTGGTTCGGGTCTGAATAGGCCTGCCACTGGTCTTGCCAGGGAAGTTATTCAATTGGTTAATCAAAGTAAGTCAAAAACCATTGCAGTGGATATGCCATCAGGGCTTTTTGCCGACAAAGTGAATTTATCGGGGAAGATAATTGAGGCCGATTGGACCATCACTTTCCAAGCGCCAAAGCTTTCATTTCTTATTCCAGAGTCTGGTTTTTATGTAGGGGAATGGTCTGCTGTAGATATTGGGTTACATGCTGGTTTTTTGGAGGAAGAAAGCGCGAATTATTTTTTATTTGAAAAGAGTGATATCGATTGCTCACTTTTTGACCGAAATAAGTTCGACCATAAGGGTAAGAATGGGAGAGTGCTAATTGTGGCTGGTAGTTTGGGTAAAATGGGAGCCGCTTACTTAAGCGCTAAGGCTGCCCTTAAATCTGGAGCCGGCCTTCTTACCGTACATATACCAAGAGTGGGATATGTCCCAATGCAAACTTCGTTACCAGAAGCCATGGTTTCTTTAGACCCAGAGCATGACTTTGTTTCTAAAATAGATAAAGTTGATGAGTTCGATGTGGTTGGAATTGGGCCTGGTTTGGGTATGAATCCGAAAACTGGAGAAGTTTTAAAGCAGTTGTTCACATCTTTTAACAGGCCCTTAGTAATAGATGCGGATGCTTTAAATTTAATTGCATTAGATAAAGAGTTGCTCAATTTAATACCCAGAGGATCTGTACTTACACCCCATGTTGGGGAGTTTAATCGGTTATTCGGAAAGTGTGATGACGGATTGGAGCGAATTGAGAAAGTTAAATTAATAGCCGTTGAGAAGCAATTGGTAATAGTGTTGAAAGGCGCACATACTGTAGTGGCTACACCAGATGGTGAAATTCATTTCAATTCCACGGGGAATTCAGGGATGGCAACAGCTGGGTGTGGAGATGTGTTAACAGGAATCATCAGCGCATTCATAGCAAGAGGGATTGATTCTTCGACTTCTGCAAGAGTCGGGGTTTGTATTCATGGGTGGGCTGGCGATATCGCTGAAAATACAGTAGGAAAAACGGCATTGATGGCATCAGATTTGCTCTGTGCATTACCGCAAGCTTTTTGCAACGTAAAGGATAGTGATTTTATTTGAAAAAACTGTAACTTTAACTAAACCTTAAGCGTAACTTTGGGGTCTACCTAGATGATGAATCTTTTAAACCGAAACATATCAATCTCAAAAACATTAATGATTCTGTCGTTAATGTTGTTTTCGGTGATGGCAAATGCTCAAAATGAGACCATGGCCAGATTGAAGATGAACAGTGATCCAAAGGTTAAAGTGGAAGTTTTCCCCAATCCAACATCTGATTTTCTGACAATTGACTTGTCTAAGTTAGATTTGAAGAAGCCTAAAATTGAAATCAGAAATATTATTGGTAGTAAAATGGAGATGACCTCAGAAGACCTTGGTGATAAGAAACATCGCGTAGATGTTACGTCATATCCAAGAGGTTATTATCTGGTTTTGGTAAAAGACGATCAATCCAAGTTCCAGCAGACGATCCGTTTTTCTAAGAAATAGGTTTTAAAAAAGATATTTGCCAAAAGTAACGAGGCATGAAAAAGGTTTGAGCTTATTAAGTTCAAACCTTTTTCATTTATAGTCTTGGTTCAATTAAAATTCTGCGTTTCCTGGAGTTCTTGGAAAAGGGATTACGTCTCTAATATTAGCCATACCTGTCACGAATATGATTAGTCTTTCAAAACCTAGTCCGAAGCCGCTATGAGGTGCGGAACCGTATCTTCGGGTATCTAAATACCATTCCATTTCGTTCGTAGGAACTCCCATTTCATTCATTCTGCTTAAGAGCATGTCCAGCCTTTCTTCACGTTGCGAGCCGCCTACAATTTCTCCAATCCCAGGGAATAGAATATCCATTGCGCCCACAGTTTTTCCATCTTCATTCATTCTCATATAGAATGATTTAATATCTTTTGGATAGTTAGTCAGGATCACTGGCTTTTTGAAGTGCTTTTCTACCAAATAGCGCTCGTGCTCCGACTGTAAATCTGTGCCCCAGCCTTCAATCAAGTATTGAAATTTCTTTTTCTTGTTTGGATTGCAATTTCTAAGAATGTCGATTGCCTCGGTATAGGTTACTCTTTCAAAGTCATTCCCTGCCACAAACCTTAACTTTTCAGTCAAAGTCATTTCACTTTTCTCGTTGGCGGGCTTGTTTTTTTCTTCATCAATTAAGCGTTGCTCAAGAAAGGCTAGATCGTCTGCACAGTTCTCTAAGGCATAATTGATTAAGTACTTTAGAAATTCTTCAGCTAAATCCATGTTGTCTTGAAGATCATAGAAAGCCATTTCCGGCTCAATCATCCAAAACTCAGCAAGGTGTCTGGTGGTGTTAGAGTTTTCAGCTCTAAAAGTTGGGCCAAAAGTATAAATGTCTGAAAGCGCCAATGCACCCAACTCACCTTCAAGCTGACCTGAAACAGTGAGGTTGGTTTCCTTTTCAAAAAAGTCCTCTTTATAATCAACCGAACCATCTTCTTTTAATGGAGGGTTCTTAGCATCTAAAGTGGTTACGCGAAACATTTCGCCAGCACCTTCCGCATCAGATCCTGTAATGATTGGGGTTTGCAGATAGAAGAATTTCTTATCATTAAAGAAGTTATGCACAGCAAAGGCCATGGCATGACGAATACGGAATACGGCACCGAAAGTGTTTGTGCGTGGCCTTAAGTGAGCAATTTCCCTCAAGAATTCCATGGAATGCTTTTTTGGTTGTAGAGGGTATTTTTCTGGATCGGCAGCACCAAGAATTTCAATGCTTTGTGCATTGATTTCAAATTTCTGGCCAGCACCCTGAGATTCTACAAGCGTTCCATTCACGGAAATACATGCTCCTGTAGAAACCAGTTTAAGGATGTCTTCAGGAATCAAATTTGGGTCGGCTACGATTTGAAGATTATTAATGGTGGAGCCATCATTAAGGGCAATGAAATTCACATTCTTGTTGCCTCTTTTGGTTCTTACCCATCCTTTAACAGTCACGTCAATATTGGCCTGACTGCTCTTTAATAACGCTTCAATTTTAATTCTTTTTGTCATAACAAACCCTGAGTTGGTCTTTAGTAAGAAAAACGAATGCAAAACAAGTCTTTTTTAAAGTGATTCACAACGTGAACACTAAAAATAAGCGGTTAGAATTTATTCAGAACAATGTCGTTAACTATGCGTAAAACCTACTTGAGTAAGTTTTTTGACCCGTTTGTTAAATTTGCATGATTTTTGTTAAAAAGTCTGCTGTTCTGATTTGTTCCTCAATTCTTTCTTCTAAATTTGCTTATAACCAATAGGATTTTTCTATCAATGCAAAAACTTAGTCTGAATCAATCTCTTAGCCAAAAGCTGTCGCCACAGCAAATACAGTTTATTAAGCTGTTGCAGGTGCCTACTGCCGAGCTGGATACTAGGGTTGAGGAGGAGTTAGAAATAAACCCTGCATTAGAAGAAGGAAGAGAAGAGCCCGAAGCCCCAACTACGGAAGAAGATTTTGATGAGCCATCTGATGATGTTTCCTCAACAGAAGATTTGAATGTTGAGGACTATTTGGGTGATGATGAATATGCAGGTTATAAAATGCAGGGGGATGGTAATTACTCTGAGGACGATGACCGAGAGATGCCTGTGGCCATGCAAAGTTCTTTGAATGATCAATTGGATATGCAATTGGGTTTTCTAGGTCTTGATGACCGTCAGAGTTTAGTCGCTAAACAACTTATTGGAAGTATCGAAGGTGATGGATACATCAGAAGAGAGTTAGACGCGATCGTAAATGATTTGGCCTTTGCCCAAAATGTGGAAACGGATGTTGATGAATTGGAAGACTTACTTCATGAGATCCAGCAGTTTGACCCACCGGGGATTGGCGCAAGAAATTTAAAAGAATGCCTGTTAATTCAATTGGATAGAAGGTGGGAAGAGGATGATCCTGACCCAGCGGTAGAAATGGCTAAAGCTATTTTGTCGATTTGTTTTGAAGAGTTTACCAAGAAGCACTACGATAAAATTATAAAGAAACTCAATATTGAAGATGAGGTGCTCATGAAAGACGCCATACATCTCATTACTAAACTGAACCCAAAACCGGGAGGTGTTTCTGGTGGAATGGCCAAAACTCAATATTTGATTCCTGACTTTATCCTTACCAATAATAATGGTGAATTTGATTTGACCTTGAACTCTAGGAACGCACCTGAGCTAAGGGTTAGTCAGTCTTATTCAGACATGTTTTCCGCTTATGATAAGAGCGATAAGAAGGATAAAAAACTGAAGGAAACAGTCTCTTTTGTAAAGCAAAAATTGGATGCGGCTAAATGGTTTATTGATGCCATAAAGCAACGCCAAAACACACTTTTGCGTACCATGGACGCAATGGTAAGGTTTCAATATGAGTTTTTTTTAGAGGGCGATGAAACCAAGCTGCGCCCAATGATATTGAAGGATATTGCGAATGAAATCCATATGGATATTTCTACGGTGTCGCGTGTTGCCAATTCAAAGTCTGTTCAAACTGACTTTGGTATTTTCCCATTGAAGTACTTCTTCTCGGAAGGGATTTCGACAGTTTCTGGAGAGGATGTGAGCAGCCGTGAAGTGAAAAATATCCTTAATCAACTCATTGATAATGAGGATAAGAGTAAGCCTTTGTCTGATGATAAATTAGAGAAGTCGCTGAAAGCAAAAGGCTATAACATCGCTAGAAGAACAGTGGCGAAGTACCGAGAACAATTGAATATTCCGGTAGCGAGACTAAGAAAAGAACTATAAGATTGAAGTTATTTGCCCAAATTGTATCTGCTGTTTTCCAGCCGTTGCTGATGCCAGCGCTGGTTTTTTACACCTATCTTTTTCACGTAGATAACAGTTCAAACCTTACTGAAAAAGGTAGAACTACAGTACTGCTATTGATTTTTCTAACCACTTGTGTTATTCCTGTTTTTATCGTGTTGCTCTTTAGGTTTACTAAAGTGATTAAAGATTTACACATGAAGGAAAGACGAGATCGTTACCTTCCCTTTGCGTTTATCTCGGTTTTCTATATTCTAGTCACTTATTTAATGAGTCGTCAAGTTTGGTTTAACCCGACTATGGCAGTGATCATGATCTCAATGACTACTGTGGTGATTACTACTAACCTAATTACCTATTTCTGGAAAATAAGTGCACATGCCGCTGGTGTAGCTGGTTGGTTAGGTTTCATCCTGATTTTCTCAAGGGTCTACGCCAGTGGGAATACATTGTTTTTGCCTTTAATTGTGGCGGTTATTCTTACCGGAGTGGTGATTTGGGCTCGATTATATTTGAATGCACATAAACCCTCCGAGTCGCTGGCGGGCTTTGTTTTAGGGTTTTTAGTTTGTTTCAGTTCTGTATTATTGTTTGTTTAGCGTATGTACGAATTTATAAAGTTTGAAAAAGAGAATGGCGTAGCTACGCTTACCTTAAATAGACCTGATGTGTATAATGCACTCAACGATGAAATAACTTTTGAAATCCAAGCAGCTTTAAAAGATGCGAAAAGAGATGTCGAAGTTAGAGTACTGGTGCTGACAGGGGAGGGAAAAGCTTTTTGTTCAGGGCAAGACCTAAAGGCATCTGCTAAACATCCAGACCGTTCTTTTTCAGATTCATTGCACAAAAGATACAATCCAATTATCAAGGCGATTACGGATATGCCCAAACCTGTGATTTGTAGACTGAATGGTGTGGCAGCTGGAGCAGGTTGCTCTTTTGCCTTGGCTTGTGATATCATTGTTGCAGGGCAAAGCGCAAAATTGATTGAAGTTTTTGTGAATATTGGTTTGGTGTTGGATTCTGGTTCATCTTATTTTTTACCTCGATTGGTGGGGAGTTCAAAAGCATTTGAGCTGGCTACTATGGGTACAAGGGTTTCTGCTGCTGATGCTGAAAAGATGGGATTAGTATCTAAGTGTGTGGCGGATGAAGAGTTGGACAGTGCAGTAAAGACTTACACTGATTATTATGCTTCGGCACCAACAAAGGCGATTGGCCTAATGAAGAAAATGCTGAATAAATCGCAGAATTCAAGTCTGAAAGAAATGCTTGAATATGAGGCGTACTGCCAAGATATTGCAGGCGCTACCTACGATTATAAAGAAGGAACTACCGCTTTCTTAGAAAAGAGAAAAGCAGCCTTCAAAGGCGAATAAAACTAGAGAGCGCTAAAGGGCATAAAAAAAGGGGAAGATTAATCTTCCCCTTTTTTGTCTATTATATGTCTTGAGTCTTTAATTAGAAACCAGTAAGCGAGATGCCAAATGATAAGCCTTGTGTGTCAGCTCCTCCAGCGGGAGCAATGTCAAATTTGTTAGAAAGCTCATAATAACCGAAAAGGCTAAAACCTCCGAAGCCTACCCTAGCTTGTACTCCGTATCTGAATTTCTCGAACCCTAGGTCCTGACGGTCTTTGATCATTCTTTGGTCTGCTGCGTTATCCTCAAACTTCACTTTGGTAAAAGAAGAATAAAGGACGCCCACTTTAGCGCCTAAAGCCACTCTAAAGCCACGGCTCATGTTGTTTTTGCTCGTGTAATACCTAAACTCTAAAGGAATGTCTAGATAGTTTAAGCCTACTTTAGATTTACCGAAAGTGTTGGCTTGAGGGTAAACGGTGGCTAAATCTGCAACCGCAACACTCCTTACGTTTGAATTGTTAACGCTGGTTCTAAGGGTTTTTCCATCTTCAAGCGTGAATCTTTCCATACCTAAACCAATACCAGGAGTGAAAGTGAATCCATTATCACCAATCGGTAAGTCGTAATAATATATAACGTTTACTGTTTTCGAATTGAAACCACTAAGTTTTACATCTGTTGGAGCGTTTAATAAGGTATTCAAACCCCAGTCTACAACAAGACTTCCTGGGAGGTCTGGTCTTTGTGCTCGGGCAATTGATCCTAGTGTTAAAACTCCTATAAGTAGTATTCCTAATTTCCTCATGTTTATTCGCTTTTTTGAGCTGGGCAAAGATAGTATTTTTTGAAAGTATTAATAACTTGCTTTTGCAAAGTAGAAGAATTAATTACCTTTGCAGACCAAATTTAACGGGATTTAACGAATCTTTGTTTTGGCCTCGTAGCATAACTGAATAGTGCACTTGATTACGGCTCAAGAGGTTGCAGGTTTGAATCCTGCCGAGGTCACTCAAAAGCCCTTTCCATGTAAGTGGAAAGGGCTTTACTTTTTTACTTCTATTCGCCATCATATCTAGTTAATTTCTCAAGCCAATTGTTTATTATTGTATAATTATATCGCTTATATTTTTGAATAATGTATTATAATAATATGAAGAATGTTGCTCTGGTTATAGTGTTCTTGGTTTTTGTGTCATTCAAGTCTTTTGCTCAGTTTGGTGTAAGTATCCATCAGACTAATATCCCTTTTGTGGGATTTAATTATGAGTTGAAGGATAAGTATATGGGCGAACTTCGTTTTTCTACGGATAGTTTTTTTGATAATATTTCACCAGAGCTCGTTTTCACAAGGTTTATTAAAAAGGATACTGATTTTAATTTCTACGGAGGCTTGGGTGCTAGGATGAATATCTATGAAGGCTTAGTTGTACCAATTGGACTTAATATTTACCCATTCGAAAAGAAAAATTTCGGCTTTCATATGGAAATTGCTCCAATAATTGGAGACGATGCGATCTTAAGAGGTACATGGGGAATACGTTATCGTTTTGGTGATCGACAAAAGTAGTTTAGTAGAAAAGGCAATTGACGATATGCTATGGTTGCAGTATTTCATACTTTTCCAGTATGATTAACCTTCAGAGCACCAGACTTGATCTTCACTTGCTATCATTAACTGACTTGGACGAAGTACATAAGCTGCACAGTTTTCCGGCCGTGGACGAATTCAACACCCTTGGCATTCCTCAAAACATGGCGCATACACAATCAATTATTGAACCTTGGGTTTCAGAACATCAAAAATTGGACGCCAAACAGTATACTTTCACCATTCGGACAAAAGGGACGGATGATTTTGTAGGTTTGATTGTCCTGAAATTGGGGAGTATCAAATTTCAGAATGGAGAGGTTTGGTTTAAACTCAACCCTAACATGTGGGGGAAAGGGTATTGTACCGAAGCCTTAAAGTTAGTTTTAGCTTTTGGCTTCGATGAATTAAAGCTTCATAGGATTGAAGCTGGATGTGCTGTAGATAACGTTGGTTCTGGCCGAGTGCTTGAAAAAGCAGGGATGACCAAAGAGGGCAGAAAAAGGAAAGTGCTTCCGCTAAAAACAGGCTGGTCCGATAATTTCGAATATGCAATATTGAATTCAGACCCGAGATTTTAATTTCTTTTGTTGAACGCGCTTTTTACCAGCCAGCACCTTTAAAAGTATTTTGTACGACATTGTCCTGATACTTTTCTAAGTTAGGTAAATCTTTTTCGTTTAAATCGAGTTGATAAGTTCAAAGGAAACTGAATGCCCCAAGTCAATAACACTGCTATTCTATTTTTTTCAAGAAACCTCAAAGAGGAATTCTTGGCTAAGAATGTAGGGCTGAACATTCACCAGTTTTCTAATTTGTTTAATCTCCTTGTACAGAAAACTCGGAGAACGATTGATCAAACAAAGATTCCAGTAAAACCGCTTTTTTCCAATGAGCAAATTGGAAGTTCATTTGGGGAGCGACTCACAAACGGCATATCGAACTTATTCTCTGAAGGCTTTGACAACGTAATCGTTGTTGGTAATGACGCCCCAGAACTCTCTTCTGAAGATTTACTTTGGGTTGAAAAAAGGCTCAAAAGCGGAAAAAATGTTTTAGGAAGAGATAGCCATGGTGGAGCCTATCTTATAGGTGTATCCAAGAAGGACTTCTGTGCTGATGAATTTCTAAAAGTAAGCTGGAATACTTCTTTTGTTTTCGATCAACTGAACACACTCCTTTCTTCTGAAGAACTAGATAATCGTCTTATTGACTTAAATAAGCGGTCAGATTTTGAAAGTATTATAAAGAGAGGGTTACAATTATCGAAAGCTTTCAAACAAATACTGAAAGCAATTTTCGGAACTTATACGATACGCACTAATTTCAATTTCACCCTTCCAAAGTCTATTTGGTTTCAACACACAGAGGTCAGAGGGCCACCCTCATTAGTTTTTTAGTCACTCTAATTTCTCTTTACAATTAGTATTTGTCCAAGAGGGATCATTTTCAATCAATTTATTTAAAAGTGCCCAATCTCAATGAGAGATGTTTTTCATGTCGGATGACTTGAAATGACTTCTATTTTGAAATTGAAAAGGGCTTTCTACTTAAGAAATAATACTATGCCTAAAAAATATTACGACCCGAGCGACTTGAAGAAGTTCGGAAACATAACGGAATTCCAACCTGAAATTGGAAACAAGTTTTTCGATTGGTACGGCAGCGTTTTTGAGGAAGGTGCATTAACCGCCCGAGAGAAATCTTTGATTGCGTTAGCAGTAGCGCATGCGGTTCAGTGTCCTTATTGCATCGATGCCTATACGGACACTTGCTTGAAAAAGGGAGCCGATGAAGAGCAAATGATGGAGGCGGTGCATGTAGCCGCAGCAATCAAAGGAGGTTCTGTTTTGGTTCACGGAGTTCAGATGATGAACCAAGTGAAAGAAAAATTAATGTAGCCTATGACTTTACAGACATTAAAAAGACAGCAGCACTCACTTTCTATAGCTGAAAGGCAGATTAGAATCTTGGATGATCATGAAGCCATTGGGATTGATTCTTTCGAACAGAAAATCGACCCCATTGGTATGATGCCTTTAAAGCCTATCTCGGTTGATATATTTCAGGTCAACGTGGGAAAGATGTGTAATCAGGTTTGTAAGCACTGCCATGTAGACGCTGGTCCTGACCGTAAGGAGATTATGACGCGAGAAACCATGCAACAATGTTTGGATGCGCTTAAGCTTTCTAAGGCTACTACAGTCGATTTAACAGGCGGTGCCCCAGAGATGAACCCTGACTTCCGTTGGTTCGTGGAGGAGATTTCTAAGTTGGGTAAGAGCATCATTGTTCGCTGCAACTTGACTATAATTTTAGCCAATCCTAAATACCATGATTTGCCTGAGTTTTTCAAAAAGCACAAGGTGAATGTGGTGTCTTCACTGCCATCATTCACGGCCAGAAGAACTGATGCTCAACGCGGTGATGGTGTGTTTGAAAAGTCCATTAAGGCACTTCAAATGCTGAATGAGATTGGCTATGCAAAGGAGGGGACAGGCTTAAAGTTAGACCTGGTCTATAATCCATCAGGAGCATTTTTACCAGACGATCAAGATACGCTGAAAAATGAGTTTGAAAGAAAACTCAAGGAGAATTTCAATATCGTTTTTAATGACTTGTATGCGATTACTAACCTTCCCGTAAGTCGATTCTTAGACTACCTGGTGAACAGCAACAATTATGAGGAATATATGAATGAGCTGGTCAATGCATTTAATCCAACTACAGTGGAGGGTGTAATGTGCCGTTCTATGATTTCAATTGGTTGGGATGGCTATTTATATGATTGTGATTTCAATCAAATGCTTGAAATGAAGTTGAGAGATGGGGCGCCAGACCATATCAAGGACTTCGACCTAGATAAATTAATGGCAAGAGAAATCTCAATTAACCAACACTGCTTCGGTTGTACTGCAGGAGCAGGATCGAGCTGTGGTGGAACAACAACAAATTAATTATAGAATGAGTAACTACTTAGACACTACGAAAGACATATATAAAGCCGCAGCCGAAATACCAGACGTTGGACTCTGTTGCACCACTACTCCAGTTTGGTCATTTCCAGGTTTGGAAATCCCTAAAATCATGCTCGAAATGAATTATGGTTGTGGCAGTACTGTCCATCCTAGGGATTTGGTCAATTCACCCAGAATACTTTATGTAGGTGTGGGCGGAGGAATGGAGCTACTTCAGTTCTCCTATTTTAGTCGTCAGAAGGCAGGTGTTATTGGTGTAGATGTGGTGGATGAGATGCTTGATGCTTGTAAGAAAAACATCAAGGAAGCAGAATTGACCAATGACTGGTTAGATGCATCATTTATAGATGTCCGACAAGGCGATGCGCTTAATTTACCCATTGAAGATGCTTCGATTGATGTGGCGGCACAAAACTGTTTGTTCAATATTTTTCATGAAGAAGACCTAAAAGAGGCACTTCAAGAAATGTACAGGGTATTAAAACCTCATGGTCGACTGGTATTATCTGACCCAATAGCGGAGCAAGCCATGCCTGAAAACCTCAAGAATGATGATCGTCTGCGCGGACTTTGCTTGAGCGGTTCGTTGCCTTTAAAAGACTACATCAAAATGATTACAGATGTCGGTTTTGGTACAATAGAAATAAGAGCCAAAAGGCCTTATAGAATTTTACACCCCAATCAATATGATACTACTGAAGCAATATATATAGAGAGTATAGAGGTTTGCGCTATTAAAGACCCAATGCCAGTCGATGGGCCATGTGTGTTTACGGGAAGAACCGCTATTTATTATGGGACGGAAACTCATTTCGATGATCACGGGGGTCATATTTTATTGCAGAACCAACCACTATCGGTTTGTGATAAGACAGCTGGAAATTTAGAAGCATTGAATGACTCAAATATTTGGGTTTCGCCTTCTACCTATTTCTACGATGGAGGCGGGTGCTGTTAGTGTCTGAGGTTTTTATCTGAAGAGTAAGACTGAGAGGGGGCTAAAGATTTGGCCGCCTCTTTCCTCAACTCTTCTTTAATTTTTTTACCTTTCCTAAGCAACCCTCATACAATTGGGCTGTCTTTAGCGCAAGGATTAGAAATTTGGAACCGAAATATCAAAATCTTCATCAAGAGGTAATTGATCTGTGTATGTTGGGTGACCGACAAGCGCAGTATCAGTTGTACAAGCTTTATTCGAAAGCGATGTACAATGTGTCTTTTCGGGTAACCCAAAACGAACAAGAGGCTGAAGATGTGCTTCAGGAGTCTTTTTTGAGCGCTTTCAAGAATATTCATAGCTATAAAGGAACGGCAGCTTTTGGCAGTTGGCTGAAGCGAATCACCCTGAATAACGCTATCAATTTGGTGAAAAAAAGACGCTTAAATTTTGAGTCCGTAGAAGATTATGGTGCCTATGATGAGCGTTTTGATCAAGAAAAAAAGGACGATCGAGACTTTGAGGTTGATCAGGTAAAGAAGGCAATTGAGCGTTTACCTGATGGATATAGATTGGTGTTAACACTTTACTTGATTGAAGGTTATGACCATAAAGAGATTGCAGAAATATTGAGCATTACAGAGTCGACTTCTAAGTCGCAGTTTAATAGATCGAAAAAGAAATTGAGGGAAATATTAAAAGAGGAATTTCAACATGCAGGATAAGCTAGAAGATTTCATAAAAAATAATAAGGAGCAATTCGATACTGAAACGCCAAGAGCTGAGGTGTGGAATAAAATCCAAAAAGGGCTTGATAAGAATGACAAGGCTACAGGGAATTCAACACATTGGTTTTGGAAAGTAGCTGTTGCTGTATTGCTTATTGCGGTAGCCTATTTGGGTTCCGAAAAGTATTTCGGGGCTGATGTGAATAAGGAAAGTACTGCCATGCAGGAGTTTAAAGAATTGGAGACTTTCTATACCCAAATGATTTCTGATAAGAAAACGAAGCTATCGGAAGAGGTAGAGACAGGTGAGTATTTTAGCTTTCTTGAAGCCGATATTCAATCGTTAGATCAGAATTATGAAGAGTTGAAAATCACATTTGAAAGTGGACAAGAAACGCCTCAGCTTAAAAGTGCATTGGTCCATTTACTCAAACAAAAACTTTATTTGATCGAAAAGCAATTGGAGATTCTGGAAGAAACTAAAAGTGAAACGTCTGAGGGGGTTAGCTCACTTTAAAGAGGCTTAATTCCACTTCGTTGGAATCGAGGATGCTTCCCTTTTCGCATTTTAAAACACGCTTAGGATAGTTCTTAATGAGGTTGTAATCGTGGGTGGCCATCAGAATTGAAGTTCCACCTTTATTGATTTCCATAAAAGTCTGAAAAATACCATCAGAAACTTCAGGATCGAGGTTTCCAGTAGGTTCATCGGCAATTAAAAGCAAAGGATCATTAATTAGGGCCCTAGCAATTACTACTCTTTGTTGTTCTCCGCCAGAAAGTTGGTGAGGCATTTTACTCGATACAACTCCTAAGCCAACACGCATTAGTACTTCGGCCAATTTACTCTTCATCTTGGCTTTGTTTTTCCAGCCTGTGGCCTTCATTACAAAAAAAATGTTTTCAGCAACCGAACGGTCAGGAAAGAGTTGAAAATCTTGAAATACAACGCCTAATTTTCTTCTTAAAAGCGGAATGTCCTTACGCTTTATGTTTTGGATGTCGTGGGTCGCAATTCTGATTTTGCCTAAGCGAAGCGGCAAATCAGCATAGAGGGTCTTTAGCAGAGAACTTTTTCCACTTCCCGTTCTACCTACCAAATACACTAATTCACCTTTGTTAATAGAAAGATTGATGTTATTCAATACGGTTTTATCGTCCTGAAAAATGGTGGCATCTTCGATGCGAACAATGGGTTCTCCTGAAAAAGGCATAATTTAAATATCCAGTTTTTGAAGTTTACCGAAAGGTAAGCTATTGATTACTTCTTGCAGTTCTTCTTCCTTTCCTTCCAAGTCGTACTTTTCTAACTTCTTTAACGGTCGGTCGGCACGGAAGTATGCTATGAGTACGAAATTTTCGTCTCTTAACTGAATGTAATCTGGGATTTTCGCTTTCCCCTTTACTTTAATGATGTACATATTCCTTAATAACTTCGGGTCATTTGCATAACCCGAAGTTGGAACTAAAGTTTTATCCATTTGCTTTAGCGTGGTCGGCAAGAAATTGTGCCAAACCTTTGTCTGTTAGCGGATGGTTTAACAAGCTCGTGATTACTTTCAGCGGGCAAGTGGCAACATCTGCGCCAATTTCGGCACACTGTAATAAGTGCATTGTATGACGTACAGAAGCAGCAAGTACTTCGGTAGTATACCCGTAGTTGTCATAAATCTGGCAAATTTGTCCGATTAACTCTAAGCCGTCAAAACCAATGTCATCAAGTCTTCCAATAAATGGAGAAACGTACGATGCACCCGCTTTGGCAGCCAATAAAGCTTGGCCAGCAGAGAATACTAAAGTACAGTTGGTTCTGATGTCTTCAGCGGTAAAGGTTTTAATGGCCTTAATGCCATCCTTTGTCATTGGCACTTTTACAACGATTTTATCATCGATTTGAGCCAATTCACGACCTTCTTTCAACATACCTTCGTAATCGGTAGCGATTACCTCGGCACTTACGTTGTCGTCTACAATATCACAAATCGCCTTGTAATGGGCTATTACGTTATCGTGGCCAGAAATGCCTTCTTTAGCCATTAAAGAAGGGTTGGTGGTTACACCATCTAACACACCTAAGTCGTAGGCTTCTCTTATTTCATCAAGATTCGCGGTGTCGATAAAGAACTTCATTTTGATCTATTTTAGATTGATTTGCAATGCATTACAAAGCTAATCTTTTTGTTTGCTTAGGAGGGCTTTCAGAACACAACTTTTTATTAGAGGTATGAATTTTTCTATCAAATACCCTAGTTTAGGTTCTCTAGCTTTTTCACTAAGGCAAAAGCATCACTCTCCAGCGGCAGGTAACCATATTCGTAACAGAAATAGTAAGTAGCACCTGCTTTTGTAGTGTAAGTGGAGGTATGATAATTAAAGTCGAAACCCTTTTCTACAAGTTTGTTTCTGGTAGTTTTCGATTTACCATCGGGGTTGAGTTCTTCCAAAATGCGTCTGTTTCTTCGTAATAGGTTGTGTACGTTTCGCACGTAGTTATTTGAGTCACTATTCTGACGGTTATTGAAGGTGTTACGGCATTGGTCTGAGCAGAATTTTTTATCGATCCTGCCATACATCGCATCTCCACATTCTAAACATTGCCTTTCTTCCATGCTGAAAAAACTAAAAAATGAAAACTCACTTTATTTCGTGATGGATGTTAAGTTATTGTAAAAGAGTGATATATCCAATTGTAAACGATTACAAACGAATGTTACCCGACTACAAATGCTTACCAACCGACTTTGCTTTTCCAGCTACTGTTACTTTGCCATTGTCAATTCGGAAAACAAAACGAACGGACAGCAAACGTTAAAATTAAACAATTTATATCATGAGAAATTTAAGAAACAGTGTACAGTTGATCGGAAGATTAGGTCAAGATCCAGAAGTAAAAAACTTAACATCGGGCAAAAAGCTCACTACGTTTTCATTGGCCACTACAGACGCTTACAAAAATGCAGACGGGGATAAAATTGAAGATACGCAATGGCATAATATTATTGCCTGGGGAAAGGTAGGCGAGATAGCCGCTGAGTATTTAAAGAAAGGTGCGGAAGTTTGTGTTGAAGGTAAATTGGTGCACAGGTCGTATGAAAATTCGGCTGGTGAAAAACGATTCGTGACAGAAATTAACTTAAACGAATTGTTGATGATGGGCGGTAAAAAATGAAACCGTACTCTTTTAAAACAGAAATGCATAGACGGCTTGGGTTGTCTATGCATTTTTAATTACTCTACTTTTTGGCTTATCCAATAATTCCAGTTACAGAAATAAGTGTTTGGTATGCGATGAATATTACGAAAACAACAACTACTAATTTTGTTAAAGAATTAGTTTTTTTAGAAGTAGAAGTTTGTGTCGTTGCAGCTTTCATAATATTCGTGTTTAAGTGTAATAGTAAGTATTCAAATAGAGTGCCAGTGCCCTGAATGGGTTTAAACCTACTTTTAATCGCTGCGTCAGTCCCGAATTGGGAATGAGGATGACTCTTGGGAATCATTGAAGGAGATGGAGGCTTGTTTGGTTCACTGAAGGAGAGGAGAATGTGATTCGACCTTTCTTAAAATAAAAATGCATAGAACAAGTGATTGTCTATGCATTTTTGATTACTCTACTTTTAAGTTTCTTTTCTTACCCAATAATTCCAGTAGCTGAAATAAGCGTTTGGTAGGCAATGAATGTTACGAAAACAACAACTACTAATTTTGTTAAAGAATTAGATTTTTTAGCAGTGGTGGTTTGTGTTGTTGCAGTTTTCATAATGTTGGTATTTACTTGTAATAGTAAGTATCCAAATAGAGTGCCAGTGCCCTCAATAGGTTTAAACCCACTTTTTATTGTTGCGCTAGTCCCGAATTGGGAATAAGGCTAGGGCTTGGGAATTCTAGCAGAATGATATGGAGGTATATCTACTGAAAACTGAAGGGAAGGAGAGAAGAGTACGGCTCTTCTTATAAAAAGGAATCCATTGAAATCTGGGCATGCATCACATATTAGAGGGGAAGCCGTTGTACTACTTTTTCTTGGCCTCTTCGGCAATGGCGTAAGCAATGATCAAAGTACTACTTGCAATACATGCCCATGTAAGTATTCCTGTTTCACCATTAAAAGCCAATTGATAGAGCCCTGCCCCAAGTCCACCTCCGATGATTGGTCCTATGATGGGAATCCAAGCATAATTCCATTTCGAACTTCCTTTTCCTTTTATGGGCAATAGAAAATGAGCGAGTCTTGGCCCAAAATCTCTAGCAGGATTGATTGCATAACCTGTTGTACCTCCTTGTGCCATGCCAATAACAACGATCAAGCCACCAACAACCAAGGGGTTCAAACCTTCTACAAATTGGTTGGCACCAATCATAAGTAGGCCGAAAACCAACACCATGGTGCCTAAAACCTCGCTTAGTAGGTTTGCGCTTTTCTGATCTACCGCTCCGCCTGTGCAGAAAATCCCGAGTTTGGCGCCTTGATCTTCGGTTTTACCCCAATGAGGTAAATACTGTAGCCATGTAAATGAAGCGCCCACCATAGCGCCAAGTACTTGGGCGATAATATAGCCTGGTACTAAGGTCCATTCAAAATCACCGGTCATGGCTAATGAAAGCGTTACCGCAGGATTAATGTGCGCACCACTAATTTGGCCGACAGCGTAGATGCCAAAAGTAACAGCCAATCCCCAGCCAATTGTAGTTACAATCCAACCGGAATTTTTAGCGTATGAAAAATTAAGTGTAGTGGCAGCGTTAGTTCCATTCCCGAAAAAGATAAGAATGGCCGTGCCCACAAATTCTGCGAGATAAACGGACATAATCAAAAAGTCTAGGAAGTAATAATACGATAAAGGAAGGGATAAAAAAAGGCATCAGGATGTCGCACCGCTACAACCGCTTACCCTTGCTCTGTTCCCAGCCTGGGGGAGTTCAGCGGGAGCTGGTCGCACCCCTCTGCCGGGCGCAAAGGTATCAAGAAATTGTTAATTGGAAAACTTGAGGGCAGAAATATTAAATTATTATTCTCACTATTTCTGGGTATTTACTTCCTAAGCTCATTATGCTTATTTTAGGCATGAATCAGGCTTGCTTCCTTAGTTTAAAAGTGAGAGATTCATTGTGTTTGTAATTTTTTTTCAATCAAAAAGAGTGTATATGTTAAAATCAGAAAGAAGAAGTTCAATTGATAAGAGCTTTGGGTTGATGTTTCAATCCAAAGCCTTTATGATTAATAAATTTGATCCAGAGCCGGAAGAAGGAGAAGGAGAGGAAGGAGATGAAGGAGGAGCTAATAACCCACCACCTCCAGTACCTCCTGTCTCTGGTAATTAGTAATGAAGGAGTTAGTTTTAATAATTTTTATTTTTTGCTTCAATCCTCTGTTTAGTCAGGATTTAAACCGTCTGGAAGAATTAAGGAAGCAGGGTGAGAAATATAGGGCTGAGGCAAAGTATGACTCAGCTCTAATTGCTTTTGGTCAAGTTTCGGATTTGGCAGAAGGGATGGATAATATTGAATTTCAAGTTCGCGCGGCAATAGGGGGCGCTGCCGTATTCATTGAATTAGGAGTGTCGGATTTGGCTCGATCATCCTACCTTAAAGCAATAAAACTTTCTCAAAGCATTAATAATAAGCGTCTAGAGAATAACGCATGGTATGGAATTGGAGTGACACACCAAATAGATGAAAATATTGACTCGGCCTTGTATTACTATAATAAAACCGAGGTGTTGTTCAATGAGGAAAAGAATAAGGTAATGGTTGCGTCCCTCCTCTCAAATATCGGGTCCCTTCATTATTTAAAAGAGGAATATGATCTAGCGATTGCTAAAAGTTATGAGTCTTCAAAACAAAACAAAGAACTAAAGAATTTCAGAGTTGTTGGGCTCGATTATAGAAGGATGGGAATGTCTTTCTTCAAGCTTGACAACCTTGACAGTGCGAAAATCTATGCAAACCTAGCATATGAAATAGCTGATTCTTTGAAATACTTAGATGATGCTAGAGAGGTATTGACGCTCTTATCTCAAATAGCAAGAAGTGAGGGTAAGTTTGAAGTTGCGGCTAGGCATACAGACTCATCAGACTCCTTGGCAAAAGTAATTTATGTAGATGGTAAAAATAATGAAATTCTAGAGCTTAAGGCGAAGGTTATGACTGCCTCTTTAGCGCTCGAATCTGAAAGGCAGAAGAATTTAGCACTTCAGCAGCGAAAATATAAGACTATTATATTAGTCGTTTCCATTACACTTGTAGTGGCTGCTTTCATTACCATTTATGTGATAGACCAACGTAGAAAAAACATCAAGGCGCTGGCGGTTAAGAACGAAGAGATTAATAAACGCCAAATCGATGAACTCTTGCAGAAGCAAGAAATTGCTTCGCTGCAAGGGGTTTTAGAAGGACAAGAAACAGAAAGAAGAAGAATCGCTATTGACCTTCATGACAGACTAGGAGGTATTCTCTCGATGGTGAAATTGCACTTTAGTGTAGTTACCGAAAGCCTGAGTAAGGATGATCAAACCCATACTAAGTTTATGAAAGCATCTGATCTACTGGATCAGGCTACGGGTGAGGTAAGAAGTATTTCACACAATTTAATGTCGGGGGTGCTTACAAAATTTGGGCTCGTACCAGCTTTGGAAGACTTGAAAGACAAGATTTCTCAGACTGGTAAACTCAAGGTAAGTCTTTATTCAAACGACTTAAATAATGTTTTGACTGCCGAACAAGAGTTACAATTGTACCGTATTGTTCAAGAGTTGATTAGTAATATATTAAAACATTCACAGGCCAAAGAAGCCAATATTCAACTTACTAAAGGAGAAGATAGTGTTAACCTCATAGTAGAGGATGATGGTATGGGTTTCGACTTGAAGGAAGTGAATAAAAAATCTGGAATAGGCTTAAGTAACTTAAAAGCACGAGTCGCCAAACTCAACGGTAATTTCCATATTGATTCGGGAAGAGGGGCAGGCACAACAATTTCAATTGATATACCAATAAATCATGATTAGAGTTCTCTTAGTTGACGATCACCAAGTGGTAATTGATGGGATATCTTCAATCCTTGAAGATGATTCTTCTATAAAAGTCGTTGATAGTGCTTTAACTGGAGCAGATGCGCTTCGTAAACTTGAGTTCTGTGCAGTTGACGTTATATTGCTCGATATCAATATGCCTGAAATGGATGGAATTGAGGTTGTGAGACAGTTGCGTAAGAAAGGGATTGAAGTGAATGTGCTTATTTTGACCATGCACAACAATGCTCAGTTTACTAAGCAACTGATCGAGCTTGGGGTCCAAGGTTGTATTCTTAAAAATTCTGGTAAGAAGGAATTGGTTTTCGCTATTAACGAAGTGTCACAAGGCAGAAGGATTTATGGGGACGATGTAACAGAATCACTTTTTGATAGCTTAGAAAAGACTCAGAAGGCTGTAGATCAAGTGCAACTGACAAAACGGGAGGTGGAGATCATTAAGCTTATTGCGTCTGAACTCAACACCAACGAAATAGCGGAGAAGCTATTTATAAGCTCTCATACGGTGGATACACACAGAAAGAATATCTTAAGTAAGTTGGGGGTAAAGAATTTGGCAGGGCTGGTTAAGTTTGCTTACGAAAACCAATTGGTTTAGCCTTCTTTTCTTTCGAAGAAGTCCTTTTTCATATAAAGTTGAAACTCTAAAGGGCTGCTTTCTTTGAATTCATCTTCTGTTAAATCATCATAAATTTCCTCATCAAAATTCATGTCTGTCTTCTCTACTTTTCCATCAGGATGAATGATTAATTCCGTTCCGGTAAAGTCGATTGGGTTGACCGACACAAGTACTTGATAATCATCAAAAACACGTTTGAAATATTTAAAAACGATGGCGTCCTTTTTCATTGCTTTCTAATTAATATAGCCTCCTGAATAGTTCTGATTTTTTGCGACTTTACCTCTGGCGAGTTACTTTCTCCTCCAGTGATTAAAGATTGAGATTCCGTAGTCACGATGGTTTTGAAGTGAATTTCCTCATCAATTAGTTCATAACTGACGAGAAGCTCGTTTTGTGTTACCGTAAACCAACTATAAAGCCCTTGGTTTACATGGCTTAAGTAAAGTTGAATAGAGTTTTGTTCATCCAAAATATATTGATTTAGGTCAGCTTTATTCTTGTAAAGAAGATAATCCCTTAATTGTTCCTGTTCACCTGAACCATAAATGATTTGCCAACTCCACAATGAATCTGATTTGGAAATAATATTTAGCCCCATATCAACAGTCTGCTGCAACCCCTTCTCATTGTAAATTTTGAGTTCTCCAGCCCATTCACCTTCCCAATTTTCAGAAAGTTGGGCATAAGTATTAGATAGAAGGAAAAGAAGGATTAACCCCGTATAAATAATTCTCATGCCTTGGAGTTCTTACTGACCAATTTGAAAAAACGATAGGAGATAAGGGCAGCCACAAAACCAATGATCGCCCCGATCATTACATCACCGGGGAAATGAACCCCTAAATAGACACGGCTATAAGCAATTAATGCAGCCCAAGGTAGCAAAAGCCAAATGTGTTTCAGCTTATCTTTCAAGCAAAACCAGCAGAAAAATGCCAGTGCAAACATGTTTGAAGCATGGGATGAAGCGAAGCCATAGCGTCCGCCACAACCATCGGGAGTGTGAACCCAATCCATTATTTCAGGATCATGGCAAGGTCGAAGTCGGCCTACCCAAGGTTTTAAAAGGCCAGAAGCAGTTTGGTCGCTGATCAATATGAGTAAGCCTAGTGATAGGGCCATCCAGCCATAGTTTTTTTTGTATTTGAACAACCAATAAAGCAGGAATATATAAAGAGGAATCCAAACGAATTTGTTACTGGCCCAGGTCATTATAAAATCACCAAATCCATTGTTCGCCTCGTTAATGATGCGAAACAGTGCTTTATCCCATTTTTCTAATTGATCGATCATTTAAGGTTTTAGCCAGTTGATTCCTTTTTTTAGTGCTTCTTGTGTTTTGGCTTCTCTACTTCCCTTCAGGGGCTGAAAGTCATATTCCCATCCCGCTTGTGCTGGTAAGCTCATTAAAATTGACTCAATACGTCCATCGGTTTCTAAACCAAAACGCGTTCCTCTGTCATGCACTAGGTTAAATTCAACATAACGACCGCGTCTAAGCATCTGCCATTCCTTCTCTCTTTCCCCGTAAGGGAGTTTAGAGTTTTTGCGCATTAAGTAGGTATAGATAGGGGCAAAGGCAAGTCCAACATCTTTGACAAATTCCAGACGGTCAGATTTGCTAAACGTTTTGTCTTCGCCTAAATGATCAAAGAAAATCCCTCCAATCCCTCGGGTTTCCTTTCTATGCTTTACATAGAAATAGTCATCTGCCCAAGGTTTGAATTCATTATAGTAAGTAGAATGATGCTTGTCACAAACCGCCTTAAGTTTTTCATGGAAAAACTGAGCATCGGATTCATCTAAATAGTGAGGCGTTAAGTCAATTCCTCCTCCAAACCAATAGTTTCCGTCCGACATTTCGAAATATCGGATGTTCATATGAATAATAGGAACCATCGGATTTTCCGGGTGTAGAACAATAGATACTCCCGTAGCAAAGAAATCTCCTTCAGTCAATCCAAATGAACTCAATATTTTTTCAGGAGTTTTGCCGTGTACAGCGGAAAAATTAACCCCACCTTTTTCTATAATGGTACCATGGCGCATTACGCGGCTAATGCCACCCCCACCGCCTGGTCGTTCCCATTGATCTTCGATAAAGCTGCCTGAGCCATCACATTTGGTAATTTCTTTGCAGATATGATCTTGAATATTTCTAAAAATCCGAGTAATCGAATCTCTGTCTGTCATTGCCATACTGCAAAAGTAAAACAAACCGTTGAAAGGCAATTCCGTATCACAAATAGATTGCCTAACGATCGGTAGGTTTTTTAGCGCATCGTTCAAAAATATTGGCTATTTTTGAATTTGACATAACCACATCTATGGGAGTTATCAAGACGAAGAAGATATCAAAAGACGAGAATAAAGAAATATCCATATCCAAAGCATTGTTCGAGAAAGCCTATAGGCTGATGCATACCGCCATGAATATGGCGGTAACCTACGAAGAGAATAAAGCGATTTGCAGCAAATACGTTCATAGCACATCAAGAGGGCATGAAG
The DNA here is from genome assembly GCF_001592935.1 of Roseivirga echinicomitans. Lineage (GTDB taxonomy): Bacteria > Bacteroidota > Bacteroidia > Cytophagales > Cyclobacteriaceae > Roseivirga > Roseivirga echinicomitans. The sequence goes on along the minus strand of NZ_LRDB01000008.1, from coordinate 46,245 downwards.
CCATTCAGTTAGCTGCAGCTTTTTCTTTAGAGGCGCACGACTTTGCCGCACCCTATTATAGAGATGAATCTATTTTATTGGGAATAGGCATGCAGCCTTATGAATTGATGCTTCAGCTCATGGCCAAAAAAGATGACCCATTTTCTGGAGGAAGAACCTATTATGGGCATCCCTCTTTGAAAAGAGAGGGTTTCCCAACCATACCTCATCAGAGTTCGGCAACTGGTATGCAGGCCATACCAGCCACAGGAATGGCGCATGGTATTCACTATTTGGAGAGTCAGAATTTACTAAAAGGAGACAAAAAGCCGGTAGTGCTTTGCTCACTTGGTGACGGATCTGTAACAGAGGGGGAAGTTTCCGAGGCCTTTCAAATGGCAGTGCTCCATAAGCTACCCATTGTTTATTTGATTCAAGATAACGATTGGGGGATTTCGGCCACTGGTGCTGAAATGCGAGCGATGGATGCCTATGACTTCGTTTCTGGATTCACTGGAATGGAGCGTATGCGTGTGGATGGTAGTGACTTTGTTGATTCCTATGAGGGCTTACAGAAAGCGTTTAACTACGTAAGAGAAAATAGAGCTCCAATTCTTGTTCATGCCAAAGTGCCTTTGCTTGGTCACCACACTTCTGGGGTAAGAAAAGAATGGTACAGAGGAGATTTTGATGAGCACCTGAAGAGTGACCCAATTCCAAGGTTAAGAAAAGAACTGAAAAAACGTGGTTGGAAAGATGCTCAACTTGTAAAAATAGAAGATGAAGCTTTGACCTTTGTGCAAGCGGAGTACGCCAGAGCAATAAATGCTGATGATCCTGATATTACCACGTTTATGGATCATGAGTTTGCACCAACGCCCATCATCACCGAAAAAGGGCATAGAAAACCGAGAGGGGCAGAAAAGGTAGTGATGGTAGATGCGGCCCTTCATGCGGTTGACGATATTTTAAAAAACCACCCGGAGTCGCTTTTTTATGGACAAGACGTAGGTGGAGCGTTGGGTGGAGTATTTAGAGAGGCAGCAACATTAGCACAGAAATACGGAGATAATCGCATTTTTAATACTCCGATTCAGGAAGCCTATATTGTTGGATCTACTGCAGGTATGTCGGCCATTGGGGCAAAAGCGATAGTAGAGATTCAATTTGCCGATTACATTTGGCCTGGCATCAATCAATTGGTTGAAGAACTTTCAAAAAGCTGTTACTTATCTCAAGGGCAGTTCCCTATCCAATCTCTGATTAGAGTACCGATTGGTGCTTATGGTGGGGGGGGGCCCTATCACTCCGGAAGTATAGAGTCTACTTTGCTCAATATCAGAGGAATTAAAGTAGTTTACCCATCCAATGCGGCCGATATGAAAGGTTTGATGAAAGCGGCCTTCCATGATCCTAATCCGGTGGTGATGTTGGAGCACAAAGGATTGTATTGGTCTAAAGTGCCAGGAACTGAGGGTGCAAAAACATTTGAACCAGATAGTGATTATATCATTCCATTAGGTAAATCTAGAATTGACCAAGAGGCGAGTGAGGAGGCCATTGCCAATGGTGAAAGTTGCGTGGTAATCACTTATGGAATGGGGGTTTATTGGACGAGAGCGGCAAGTAAGGCATTCAAAGGGCAGGTAGAAATACTTGACTTAAGAACTTTAAACCCTTTGGACTGGGAAGGTGTAATTGCTGCGGTGAAAAGGCACAATAAAGCTTTGGTGCTTACAGAAGAGCCTTTGATGAATTCCTTTGCTGAATCTTTGGCAGGGCGTATTTCAAAAGAGTGTTTTCAGATTTTAGATGCTCCGGTAATGACTTACGGAGCCGCTAACTTACCTGCAATCCCATTGAATGTGGAATTAGAAAAGCAAATGTTACCAACTGCCGAAAAGGTGGAGGTAGTGCTTTCGGAGTTATTGAATTACTAATTGTAAGAAATGATATAGAATTGGGCGACTAATGATACATCGGTCACCTTTTTTATGTGTTGACTTTAGAATGCGTAACCAACAGCAATATTCCAAACTGTTTGGTTTTTACTTTGGAAAGGCTTTCTCCAGCGTTCACCTTCGGCATAGCGCGGGTCTTTAATTTTATGGCCAACATCAAATCGAAATACTAAAAAGGAGAAATCAAAACGAAGTCCCATTCCAGCCCCCACGGCAATTTCTTTATAAAACCGATTGAACTTGAAATCGGCACCGGGCGACAATGGGATTGCGTCATTTGGCTTCTCTGGGGCAGTGTCGTTGAATTTCCAGACATTTCCTGCATCCACAAAAAATGCCCAATCAATAAAGCCAGCGATATTGGCCCTGTATTCTGCATTAAGTTCTAAAAGGATTTCTCCAGGCTGTTCAAATCGATAACTGTCTTTCGAACGGTCGGCCACTAGGTTGCCTTCAGCGTCTTTAACATTATCACCATTATCGTCTAGTAAATACGGGAATGCAGAACCTGGTCCAAGTCGTCTAGGTGTCCATGCCCTGTTGCTGTTGCTTCCTCCAGAGAAGAAGTGCTTCTCATATGGTAAATCTCTGCCGTTATAGGGGTCTGCAATACCAATATTAGTTCTAAGTACTAGGGCTCGTTCTCTACTTAATGGATAATACCTTCGATAGTCTACCTGAAATTTGAGAAATTGATAGTTCTCTAACTTATTGTGGTTCAAAAGTCCTTTGCCTGTAACATTTAATAAGCTTCCCCCTGCCTCAACAAAATAGCGGAAAAAAGATGAGGGAGAATTCGCATTTGAGTAATCATTATTAAGCGTTGCATTGAATGAAGTACTACTTACGAATGAAGGTTCAAAGGCTAGGTTCAAGGTATTTCCTTGTGCCTCAAGTCGGTCTAGCAAGGCTTTAAACTCATCGCTTCTAAATGGCGTATAAATCAAATTGATGTCTGATAAAGTCAAGGTGTAGTTCTTGTTACCCTTTAGATTCTGCCAGTTATAAGCTAAGTTCCCATTGATGTTTTCACGCTTGTATTCACGCCTATCGGTGTAAGAATAACCCAAGGATACCGTAGTTCTCGGGTTGAACGTTTCTAGGTTTAATTTCCGGGAAGGGAAGGGGGTTATAAACCTTGGGAAACTGAGTGATAGATTTCCACCATATTGAAGGTTTGAATTTGATGATTCTGCTGAATTCGATTTAGTAATTCCTTCTATCCCAGCAAACCCATTGAGTTCCAGTATCTCTAAGCCTCCAAAAATATTTCTATCTTTTAGTGAAAGGTTATAGAACGGCCCTGGCCAGTTTGAGTCGGTATTATTGTTTACGTTTAGCCCTAACTCTTGTGTAATCTGATATTTTTTTAATGGGGCTGTATAGAAATTCGTTACCATTTTACCTGGGATCAAGGTAGTGTCGAAGTTGATATTGACATAACGGAACATGTCAATGGCCAATAGTTGGCGCTGCGTATTAATCACATTGGTGTAGTTGTAGATATCCCCTTTTCTGAAGATAAGGCGTGTGTCTACCACTTTGGGCGAATAGTAATTCAAACCAGAGACATAGGTCACATTCTGATATTCGGTGGTGTCACTAGGTATGTCGCTACCATTACTATTGAAAATAATTGAATCCATTTGATACATCTGATGCTGGGGTTTATCAGATGGTTTGTTAATCACAGTAGAAACCCATAAATCAAGTTGATTTGGTTTGAAAAAGACATCGAATTCAATAAAGCCTTTGGTGAAATTAAAATAGCCATTGTCTTTCATTAATGACTCTATTCGTTGCCGCTCTTGGTCGATTTTATCTTTGCTATAGGCTTCTCCTAATTTAAGGAATGACTTTGTTTTGGAGGCATTGATCAGGTTACTGAGTGTTGAGTCACCAGTTCTCAGGGTTAAGCTGTCTATGTAACTTCTTGGACCTTCTGATATAATGAATTTTTGATTGACTTTTCTTTGCCTCTCCTTTGTTTCAATATCAACTTTAGCCTTCAAAAACCCATTGAAATTTAGGTAAGTAAGCATCTTTTGTTTTGAATTTTCTATGGACACACTGTCATATACAGCCAAAGGAGTGCCTGTGCGCATAGGGAAGTTTCCATTTCTTAGTTTGTTCTGAAGCCGGTCGAGTTTCCTTTTTTTGTTCATTTCGAGCTTAGAGGTAGATTTACCATCTTCCTCGCGTGAAGCAATCTTTTTATCCATTTTCTCAATGTACTCACGCCTGTCTTGGTTGATTTCAGCTGTATCATACTTATTTTCGCCTGATTCATAAATCGAAGCACCCAATGGGCCTATGAGTGGAATTCTGGTATTGGGTGTGAGGGTTATTTGTTCAGAAAGCGCATCTTTGTTGGCTTCTTCAACACCCACAATACTTTGCTTGTATAGAAGTTTTTCACCATCTTCCAGATGCCTGACGCCTGTACAGCCACTGATTAGGATGGTTAAAAAAAGGATTAAGAATAATAGATTTCCCGACTTCACAAATAGCTTACAATATGCTTTCAAAACGATTGATAAAGTACTTTAAATCTCTTCAATTAAAAAAATATAGACATCAAGAACGTAAGTTTATTGTTGAAGGCGCAAAAGGCGTTTCTGAGGTATTGGCGTCTGATTTTATGATCGACTTTCTTTTAACGACTAAGGCATATGCTGAATTGTTGCCCACAGATCAATTGTCGAAGATAAAAGAGATAATCGAAGTAACGGAAAATGAACTGAAAACTGTCGGTACTTTTCAGAGCAACAGCGCAGCCTTGGCCATTGTTTCGATGAAGGATGATATAAATTTAGTCTTTCCAGAGAATAAGTTGGTTTTGGCACTTGATGATGTCCGTGACCCTGGAAATCTGGGGACCATAATTCGAATTGCAGATTGGTATGGGATTGAAACCATTATATGCTCTTTGGAATCAGCTGATGTTTATAATCCGAAAGTGATTAATTCCAGTATGGGGTCGTTTGCAAGAGTGAATGTTCATTATAAAGATTTGAAAGAGGTATTTACATCGACCGAATTAGCTATTTATGGCGCGTTACTTTCCGGAGAAAATATATATAACTCTAAATTGACCAATAATGGAATTCTATTGATGGGGAATGAATCACAAGGGATTAATTCTGATTTGGAAAAGTATATTACTCATTCGCTCCATATTCCAAGAAGAGGAGGGGCTGAGTCACTAAATGTGGCAATTGCCACTGCTGTTATTTTAGATAATTTTTTCCGTTAGAAAAGCTTGCCTCTACTTTCCTTACTTGCCTCCTCTTGAAGCTGTTCGGAAATGTCTTTCCCCAAATATCTATCTATAAAGTAGTGAGCAATGTAAAGGAGGGGAGTGAGAAGAATGGCGATCAGGAATTTGTAAATGTAATTGGTTAGGCCAACGGCTAAAACCTGCTCAATTGGCCAAGACCCTAGGAAATAGAAGGCTATAAAAAGCACAACGAAACTATCGATAAGCTGAGAGATTAAGGTTGAGCCTGTAGCACGAAGCCAGATTTTATTATGTCCCGTGATTTCTCTTAGTTTATGAAAGACGTAAACATCAACGAACTGTCCAATCAGAAAGGCCACCAACGAAGCGAAAATGATATTGAGACCTTGTGAAAATACTTTCTCAAAAGCGTCATTAATATTAAAAGCATTACCATTAGCGTCTGTGGCATATACTCCTAGCCAAAAGTCGGCAGGAATGAGCTTCATGGCTAAATAGATTACCAAAAAAGCGTAGGCAATTAGCCCGACAGTAATGTAAGTGATTCTTTTTACTCCTTGTTTTCCGAAATATTCATTAATAATATCCGTAGTAATAAAGACTACTGGCCAAAGCAATACTCCCGCTGTTAGGTTGAATTGGAGCATAAAATCTCCCATCAAGGAGATGTCCAAAGGTGAAAATCCTAATGTTTTTTCGAAGGAGAAAATTTTACCACCAATGAGTTCCGCAACTAGGGCGTTTGTAATAAAGATTCCAGCCAGGATTAGAAAGAGGTTGGTCTTTTTATTGTTTAGAATCGACTCGCCCATTACCTATGGTTTAAGAAATGTCGTCTAAGATAAAGTCTTCTCCTTCAATGGCAAGGTGAGCGTTAGGGAAAACAGATTGAGCCTCATATTTCATTGGCTCTAATTCTTTGTATCTAATGGAGAAATGTCCCATTAAAAGCATGCCCACATTTGCTTTTTTTGCAATTGTAGCGGCTTGCTTTGTGGTTGTATGATAAGTTTTCGATGCCCGATCTTCATGTTCTTCCATAAAAGTAGTTTCATGGTAGAGCATATCCGCATCTTGAATGATGGGGATAATGGACTCGTCATACTTTGTGTCGGAGCAGAATGCGTATTTATAAACTCGCTTTGGTGGCAGTGTCATTTGAGTGTGATGATAAATGATATTACCATCGTCATCATAAATATCTTCTCCATTCTTGAGTTTAATGATATTCTTTACAGAGAAGCCTTCTGGTAATTTATCCTTAATAATCCTCCTTTTCTTGGGTTTTTCCGTGAAAAGATAACCAGCGCAAGGAATTCTATGATTCAAAGGGATAGTATAAACCCTTATAAAGTCATCTTCATGGATTAGCTTATTGGCTGTTGTATCGACAGGGTGGAAGTTTACCTTATAATTAAATACTGTTTCGGAGTATTTGAGCTGTAGGGTAATGATTTCGGCTAAACCAGGAGGCCCATAGAGATTAAGAGGCTTTTTTCTACCCATCAAATGCATGGTAGATAAAAGCCCCATAATTCCTAGATAATGATCTCCATGTAAATGAGAAACAAAGATATTATTGATTCGCTGAATGGGTATTCTGTACCTTTTTAGTTGAAGCTGTGTGCCCTCTCCACAGTCCATCAGATAAAGATGCCCCTCAATAGTGATTAACTGAGAAGTTTGGTTACGCTTATGGGCTGGGGCGGCAGAATTCGAGCCTAATATCTTTACTTTTATACTCAAACCGCTATGCTAAACTTCACCTTCTTCAGCTCCCAATTCTTTTTGAAACTCGGTCATCATAATAAATTCGATAGCTTCATGCTGGGTAGGAAGAATGTCTAGAATTTTATGCAACTGAGAGAGCTCAATTAACTTCTGAACCATTGGTTGTAAGCCACTCAATACAAGAATACCCTCGTTTTCAGTACAGATCCTGTTTCCCGTAAGGATAGCACTTAGGCCAGAGGAGTCACAATATTTAGTAGCGGAAAGATCAAGCACTAGATTACTAACACCCTGTGTGCTTAGGTTTACAAATTCCGATTTTAAACCTGGAGCAATGGTTGCGTCTAGTTTGTCTTCGTCAAGTTTTATAAGGGTATATTTTTCTTGTTTATCTACTGTAAATTTCATCTTCTTATTTTTTATTTAGGTATCCGAGGATATTATTTTCTATTCTTTTTTCGATTTCTTGAGTAGGGTGTTTTACAAATTTATCCCCTGTAACTTTTTCGAAAAGTTCAATATACCGGTCTGAGATTGATTTAACAACCTCATCGGTCATCTCAGGGATTTGCTGTCCATCTTTGCCTTGAAAACCATTTTCAATAAGCCATTGTCTTACAAATTCCTTAGAGAGTTGTTTTTGCTTTTCGTTGTTTCGTTGTCTCTCTTCATAGCCTTCTTTGTAAAAATACCTTGAAGAATCGGGCGTGTGAATTTCATCAATAAGGATTATCTCTCCGTCTTTATGACCGAATTCGTATTTGGTATCAACCAAAATTAAGCCTTGATCAGCAGCCAGTTCGGTTCCTCTTTTGAAAATGGCTTGAGTGTACTTTTCAAGTTGCTTGTATTCTCGCTCCGACACAAGGCCTTGTTTCAGGATTTCTTCTCTTGAAATATCTTCATCGTGCCCTTCTTTAGCTTTGGTTGTTGGTGTAATGATAGGGTGGGGGAGTTTGTCATTTTCTTTCAGTCCATCGGGCATTTCCACACCACAAATTTTTCTTTTCCCTAAACGGTATTCACGCCAAGCATGACCAGCTAAATATCCTCGAATGACCATTTCCACGGGGTAAGTTTTACACTTTAAGCCGATACTGACATTTGGATCTGGGGTGGTTTGAATCCAGTTCGGAACAATGTCCTCTGTGGCTTTTAAAAACTTGGAAGCGATTTGGTTTAATACCTGTCCCTTGTAAGGTATTGCCCTAGGGAGTACCACATCAAAAGCGGATATTCTATCTGAAGCCACCATGGCTAGGAAATCGCTAAAGAAATAGATGTCTCTAACCTTTCCTCTGTAGAAATCGGACTGATTAGGGAAGCTGAAATTGGTTTCTTTAATACCTTGGATCATTTGGCAAAAATAGTCAAAAAATAGTCTTGCTTAATGATTGGTTTAGTTTTCTGATGAACTGATTAATTTGCCTCTTGAGTAAACTTCTTTTTTAGTGACATCTCCACTTGTGTTGTAGTATTGCCAAGTACCTTCTCGTAGGTCGTAACGGTGATTTCCTTTGATTTTTAATTTATTTCCTTCAAAATACTCTGTGAAAGGACCGGATTTTGACCCGTTAACATAACTGGTTTCACTTTTCACTTTTCCGCTTGGGAAGAAGATGGTTTGTGTGCCTGTGTTCCTTCCGTATTGATAAGGCAATTGCTTTTCTAAATGTCCTTCTTTGCTGTATTCCTTATAAAAACCATTTATCACTCCATTGCTATACGGAGTTTCTGTCTTCTTTTGTCCGTTTTCAAAGAATTCAATCCAGGTTTTGTTAGGGAAAGCGTTTATATAAAATTGGTTTTTCTTCGGATTTCCATTTTCATAAAACTCCTGAATACTTACGTCTTGAGTAACCCGAGTATAGTCTTCAATTTTCTTCACTTTACCACTTTCAAAGTAGGTGTAGTTTTTGCCCACTTTTGCTCCTTTGTCAAAAGTGAATTTTTCTTTGAGGGAGCCATCCAAGTAATAGCTTTTTACTTCACCCACATAAATCCCGTCCACATATTGGCCTTCGTCTAAAAGGCTTCCGTCTCCATCAAACCTTTTGAAAGGGCCATTTTTATATCCAGCAACGTATTTGTACTCCCATTCAAGTTGTCCGTTTTTGTAGTAGGTAAGGTATTCTCCTTCAATAACGCCTTGCTTGTAATTGAATTCAGAAGACAGTTCTCCTGTTTGGTAATAGGTTTTAGCTGGGCCATCTTGGGTCCCGTTATTGTACTGAAACTCTGATTTTAGACTGCCTGAGGGGAAGTATTCTTTAGCCCATCCAATTGGGGTGCTGTCATTAAATTGAGTTTCTGTCTTTTTTGTGCCGTCTTCATAATAAGAGGTGACCAGACCGTTGAGCTCACCATTTTTATATCCACCATTTTGAATAGGTTTTCCAGAACGAGATAAAATTTGGAAAGGACCTGTTTTTTCTCCGTGGTCAAAGGTAATGGTGCTTAATTTCTTTCCGTTTTCATAGAATTCATTAAATACCCCATTGGGTTTGCCATTTTCAAATTTACCCTTCATGGCGATTCCACCCTCTTCATAATACTTGATGTAATCACCGTGTATTTTGGTAGAGTCACTGTCCAGAATATAATATTCTTCTTTGACGATTTTATTTTCGGGAGGATAGTATTTTAATACCTTCTGTTGGCCCAATAAAGTGATGGAACCGCTGATTATTAGAATGAAAGAAAATAGATGTTTCATAAAAAAAGCCTTACGTAAAATTACGAAAGGCTTTTTGGTTTAGTATAGTTGATGTTATAATTTTTCGATTACCATGGCTGAAGCACCACCGCCACCGTTACATATTCCGGCAACACCAATGTTACCACCTTTTTGATGTAATACAGAGGTAAGCGTAGTTACAATTCTACAGCCAGAAGCACCTAGTGGATGGCCCATAGCAACGGCACCACCATATACATTTACCTTATCAGGATCTAGCCCAAGCTCAATATTATTGGCTAACGCCACTGCTGAGAAGGCCTCGTTGATTTCGTAATAGTCTACTTGCGACTTATCTACACCAGCCATTGCCATTGCTTTAGGGATTGCCTTTGACGGAGCTGTAGTGAACCACAACGGGTCTTGCGCAGCATCAGCAAAGCCTATAATTCTAGCGATTGGCTTGATGCCCAGTTCGTCTGCCTTTTTCTTACTCATCAATACCATTACCGATGCACCATCATTGATTGTAGACGCATTAGCAGCAGTTACAGTACCTTCTTTACTAAATACAGGTCGCAAAGCCGGTATTTTTTCGAAAATTACGTTATGAAACTCTTCGTCTTCATCCATGATTATTGGATCGCCCTTTCTTTGAGGTATTTCGACAGGGATGATTTCATTTTTGAAGTGGCCAGCAGCCGTTGAAGCGGCTACCTTTTTGTAAGAATTGATCGCAAATTCATCTTGTTGCTCTCTGGTAATTCCCATTTCTTTGGCGGTGTTGTCTGCACAGTTCCCCATTGGGAATTGATTGTAAACCTCCCAAAGGCCATCATGTAATAGGCCATCTATTAATTCACCGTTTCCATATTTATAGCCATAACGGGCTTTAGGGATATAGTAAGGTACATTACTCATGCTTTCCATTCCACCAGCTATAATTACGTCCTGTGCACCAATCATTATGGATTGAGCGGCAAACATAGCAGCCTTCATTCCAGAAGCGCATACTTTGTTGATTGTGGTACAAGGTACTTCATTGCTAAGGCCTGCACCCATTGCTGCTTGTCTTGCTGGGGCTTGACCTAAACCTGCAGAAATTACATTGCCCATAAATACTTCTTGGACATGTTTTGGGTCCAAGCCGGCTTTTTCTAAAGCACCTTTAATGGCCATTGATCCAAGTTGAGTAGCCGAGAATCCAGCTAATTTACCTCCAAAACTACCAATAGGGGTTCTGGCAGCTGATACTATATAAACTTCATTCATATTGAATTATTTAATTTACCTAACGAGTGTTAGCAAATGTAATGAATACTATGTCAAATATGAAGTGAAACCCATAGTGAAAGGGGCTAGTATAGAGTTTTGCGGTGTTTAATTTTTTTATTTGCTTGACTATTTTAATGAAACGTTGATTTAAAGCCTTAATTTAATGACTAGGTAGATTGCTTATTTTTATGATATCGAATTCAACCATATTTGTCACCTTCGCCTAAGCTACACTTTTAGGTGTTTTTTCTACAGAATAATGTGGTTCAGTTTTATCCATAATAAGTTGCGTCAATAATTAACCAAGCCAATAAGGGAATTGTGAGAATGGCAGATAAAAAAGAGGTAAAGGAAGGCAAGGGGTGGCTTCACGATAGGGCACAGTTGCATGACTTAATTGGAAGTAACAAAGCCTTGATTGAGGTGTTATTTAACAATATCGACTGCGCTATGACCTTGTCAAGCGAAGCGGGCTATGTACTCGTGTTTAACAATGAGTTTAATCTACTAGTAGAGTGTTCGAGTGTTGAGCCTGAAGGTACGAAGTTGATTGATTTTGTGGGGCCAGATTCTCAAGAGGTATTTAAAAAGAATCATAAAAAAATATTTAAAGGAGAGTCTGTTGAAGATGAAGAGTATCAATTCATAACGAAGCTTGGTTCGGTTTTAAGTATTAGTGAAACACCAAGGATTATCAATATTGGTGATGACAAATACCTATTATCGAAGTTCAAAAATGTTACAGAAGAAAGAGATACACAGCCAAAACTTGATTTACTGAATACCAAAGAACTTTTGTCCAGAACGGAAAAAATTGGAGGTATAGGTTCTTTTGAAATGAACCTCAAAACGAATGAAATAATCTGGTCCGATAATATATATAACCTCTTAGGAATGCCCGCTTCGGCAGGTCCTTCTTTAAGGTTTTTCAATAGAATAGTAAAAGAAGACAGGCATGTTATTCAGAGAACACTTGATTTAGAACCGGGTGAAAGAACACATTTCCATTTTAGAATAGATATAAAGACGAAAATCAAGTCTTTATACTGTGAATTAGAACGAGTTGGAGAAGACTTAATGGGGATGCTAAGAGATGTGACCAGTGAAGTACTCTCTAATTTGGCACTGAAAGAAAGTGAAGAAAAATATAGATTTCAATCGGAATCGTTGCCGCATATGCTTTGGTTGCTGGATGCACAGGGTGACTTAACCTATCTAAATAGTAAAGGGCGGACATACTTAGGGCTTTATGACGATGCATATCATGGTTCAAAATGGTTGAATTTTGTGCACCCAGACGATCTTCCATTAACGAATAAAAAATGGAAGTTAGCCAATAAAGATAAAGCCTCTTTTTCTGTTCAGGTGAGAATCAAAAATTCTACGGGGATTTATCGATGGTTTATGGTTTCTATATCGCCCATGATTGATGAGTCTGGTGATATAACATCACTGATTGGTGTTTCTACTGATGTTCACGATCAATACATAATACAGGCCAACTTAAAAGAAAACGAAGAGAAGTTTCGGACAATTTTTGAGCAAAGTAATGATGCGATGACCATCCTTAAGGATGGATTTTGTTTGGATTGTAATGTTAATGTGAAGCCAATTTTTGGAGTTGCAGAAGAGCAACTGAAAAATGAAAAAATTTGGAATTTTACACCAGAATATCAAACAACAGGACAGCTTTCAGAAGAATTTTTATCTGATCAAGTTGAGAATACTTTGAAAAATGGTCAAGCCAATTTTTTCTGGGATGTACAGAAGGTAGATGGAAAGATCATTTATTGCGAAGTAAATTTAAGCAGGATAATGATTGATGGAGATGTTTTCATCTTTGCGGTTTTTAGGGATGTTACTGGAAGAATTAAGGCTGAAAAGGAATTATTGGACGGTAAGCAGAAAATGGCTCTTGCCATTGAGTCAGCTAGAATAGGGACATGGGAATTGAATTTGAAAACTGGGAATACTAGGTTTAATGAATATTATGCCGAAATGTTGGGCTATGAGTTTGATGAAATAGTCCATGAACAGTCTTTCTTTAACGAAAGAGTTCACCCAGACGATCTTGAAAAAATTAATACCTCACTTTATGATGAAAAAATTAAAGATAGCGGTGGGTTTGAACTTCTAATTCGGATAAAAGGAAAAGATAATAAATGGCGTTGGATTCTTGATCGAGGGAAAATAATAGAAAGAGATAAAGATGGACAGCCCGTCTTGATTTATGGAACTCATATAGACTTGACTGAATACAAAGAGAAAGAGATGGCTATTTTGAACGCCAATCTTAAATATGAGTTGGCCGCGACTACTGCCAAAACAGGTGTTTGGGAATGGGATATGGTTTCTGATAATCTTGTATGGGATAAAGGAATGGCATCAATTCACGAAAGGAAACTACCTGAGAATAATCAAATCAATATTTCTGATTGGCTCGGTTATGTTCAATCAGACTCTAAAGACGAACTGACTCGAAATTTAGCATCCTTGGTAAGTAATAAAGGAGTGTTTGATGTTGAGTATGAAATAAAGACTGAATCTGGGGATATAAAGCATGTAAGATCAACGGCTAAAATTTTCAGAATCAGTGAAGAAGAGGGTGATAAAGTGATTGGGCTGAATTTAGATGTCACAGACTCACACCTGAAAGATCAAGAACTATTTGAGAATGAGGAGAGATTGAAGTTGGCATTTGATGGAGCCAATATGGCCTTAATGGATTGGGATTTAGAAACGAATACAGTCAGTGTAAGTGATAATTATCTAGAAATTATAGGCCAGGAAAAGGGGAAGTACGACCCAACAAAAGATCAATTTATGGATTCTGTGCTTCATCCCGATGATAGCGAAAAAGTGCGTAAACTTTTTGGAAAACTGAAGGTGGGCAAGCTTAGGCATTATGAACTTGAATATAGAGTGCTCACCCAGAACAATGAACTTAGGTGGTTAAAGTCTAAGGGGAAGACTTTCTTAGATGCCAATGGGAGGGTGAGAGTAATTGGTCTGACAATGAATGTAACCGCAACAAGGGTTGCCCAAGAACAACTTATGGAAAGCCAGAGGGTTTTGAATCTTGCGATTTCAGGTACAAAACAAATAATTCTAGACTGGAACATTAAAGATGACGAACTCCAGTGGAACGAAAATTACTATGAACTTATAGGAAGAGCTAAATATGATTTTGAGAGCAGTGTCTCAGATCATATTAATAAAAGTGTATATACAGACGATGTTGATTTGGTTACGGAACTTGCTGCAAACTTAAAGTCTGGAGTAATAAACGAAATGGATATAATGATCAGGCTAGTTACTAAGGCTGGAGATATAAGATGGATGCGAGTACTTGGTAAGAATGTGGAGTTTGATAAATCTGGTTTGCCTAAAAGGCATGTTTGCACCATGATGGACATTACTAAGGAAAGAAATCTTACTCTGGATTTAGAAAAATCATATACTCAATACCAATCTCTAGTTGAAGACATTCCAGGGTTAGTTTATAGTGCAAAATATCCCACTAAAGAGTTTACCTATGTGAATGCATTTTGTCATGAATTAACGGGGTATACAGTCGATGAATTGACAAATGAGAATGGTCTACAATATCAAAAACTAATTCATCCTGATGACAAAAGGTTTGTTGAGTCCGGTTTCAATGCCGCCATAAGTAATAGACAGACTTATCGATTAAACTATCGAATTCTTGATAAAGAGGGAGAAATTAAATGGCTTTCAGAATTTGGTCATGGCATTTTTAATGAGGCTGGAGAGCCTTTGTCTGTTGAAGCTTCCGTTTTTGATATTACGGATAGAATAAGGTCTGAAGAAAAGGTTTTAGCAGCAGTATTAGATGCTGCGGATGAAGAGCGTAGCAGGATATCTCGTGAAATTCATGATAGTTTGCAGCAAACCTTGACCATTGCATCGCTTAATTTGGAATTTGTTAAAAAAGAGAAACATCTGTTGAGTCAAAGGGTATTAGAACGATACGAACGTGGCTGGGAGCACCTCAGAAAATCTCTCGATCAAACACGAGAGATAGCCCATAGACTAATGCCTAAAGCGATAGAAGATTTTGGCTTAACTGAAGTTGTGAAAGATTTAGTGGACGAATTGAATGCTACTTCTGCTGTGAATTTCGAATTCATTACTAACTTAGAGGAAGAACGGCTTAATGTTAGTACAGAGACTAGCTTTTATAAGATTATTCAGGAATCTATTACCAACATTATTAAGCATGCTCAAGCTCAAAGTGTTTCGATTCAGTTGATAAAACTTTCGACAAGTATTCAATTAATTATTGAAGACGATGGGAAAGGTTTTGATTTGGATAATGTTAATTTTAATTCTTCAGGATTTGGATTGGCAAGTATGAAGAACAGAGCTAGCGCTCTTTCAGGTGAATTTATCCTAGATTCTTTTCCGGGAAAAGGCACCTCATTAATTTTAAATGTCCCCTTGGACAACTCTAAAATAGCTTATGAAAACGATTAGAATATTTCTTGTTGACGACCATAAAATGATCCGCGATGGTGTTAAGTTTTATCTTGACGAGGATGAAAGGTTTGAGATTGTTGGCGAAGCCAATAATGGGCAAGAAGCGCTTTCTATGATAAATAAAGACAGCAATTTTGATGTACTAGTAACAGATATTGTGATGCCTTCCATGGATGGGATTGAACTGGTAAAGAACTTGACGCAAGGAGGGACTGTTGAGTTCAAGATTTTGGCACTTACTATGTTAAGTGAAACGCAACACATAAAGAAGATACTTAATTATGGCATTCAGGGCTATATTTTAAAGAGTAGTGGGGAAGAAGAAATAAAGAGAGCAATAACAGAAGTGGCTGAGGGAAATACTTATTACTCTCAAGAAGTGACCACTATAATTATGAATAACCTAAGGGGGAGTAAATCTAGAGGGTCTAGACTGGCCATGGATATTCCATTGACAAACAGAGAAAGAGAGGTACTCCACCTTATAGTCAAGGAGTATTCAAATCAGGAAATTGCGGATGAGTTATTTATTTCAGTCCGTACGGTTGACGCTCACAAACGAAATCTCTTGGAGAAAACTGGTGCTAAAAACATGGCTGGTTTGGCCATCTACGCTTTGGAGAAAAGACTTTTTGATGACGTTTAAATGACGTTTACAATCAGGTAACAAGATGAATTTAGCTACTGACATGCCGTTATCTATGGGAGGTAATGGGATGAGAATCTGTAGCTAGCTCAAATTTTACCAATCTGGTTTACTTGAGTCTTTTTTCTTAGTAGCCTTCCTTTTGTTCTGTTGAACATATTGAACCTCATTATTTTTCATGGCTTCTAAAATCATTTGAGCTTTTTCTGGGCTCATATTCATTTCTTCCAGCTTCTCTTTTAGCTTTTCAAGAGGGTCTTTTTCCTGAGGTTTTTCTTGATTGGGGTCTTGCTCTTCGTTATTCTCTTGTTGATCCTTTTTCTCTTGGTCTTTATTCTCTTGTTTTTCTTGATCCTTCTTTTCCTGATCGTTTTTTTCTTGTTGGTCTTTTTTATCTTTCTGCTCTTGATCTTTTTTCTCTTCGTCCTTTTTCTCTTCCTGATCTTTGTTATCTTCGTTGTTTTTATCTTGTTCCTCTTGCTCTCTGATCAGTTTTTTCAACAATTCGTAATTGTACCTAGCAGATTCGTTGGTTGGATTTTTTCTCAAGGAGTTTTTAAAATCATTTAAAGCCTGATCGGTAAGAGATTTCTTTTCTTCTGTTTTGGCCGCTTCACTTCTTTTATAGGCTATAATCCCTTTCTGGTTAAAGGCACTTGAAGCAATGACATTGTTCTTTGCACTACCAGATAGTTCGTCATAATTATTGCTCGCAATACTGGCGAATTTAAGGCCTTCACTAGCCATACCTACGGCACTTTCATCAAGGTTATCTGGATTTTCTGCTGCTTCATTTAAAACCCCTAGGAGCTCATTATTCCCATAAGCCAAGAAATAGGCAGCATTAGCCATATTGAGACGAGCGTCTTCATCCATGACCATCATTGAATCCAGTAGCTTCGCATAGGAAGAGACTGCTAGTTCATAGCTTTCTTGATCGTAAAATGCCTTAGCCTCTTTCTTTAACGCATTAGACTTAGCGATTCTCGTTACCGGGTCGGTAATACTGGTGAATACTAGAATTAACGTAATAAAATATTTCATAGGCGTAATGTCTTTCTTCTTATCAGTGCATCTAAGATTAGCAAAAGAATAGCGGCTCCTAGAAAGTAATAGAATTTATTGGCAGAAGCATCAATTTGACGGGTATCACGTACTTCGCCTTCTACTTCATTGATAGCTCTTATCAGTCTCTTTACATCATTTTGATCTTGATTAATTTCAAAATAATTTCCTCCTGTATCGGCTGCCAGCTTTCTTAACGATTCAGAGTTGAGCTTTGTTATTACTTCTTGCCCGTTTCTGTCTCTTTTAAATGAACGTCCCTCAGGGATTTTAGCACCTTTTTCAGTGCCAACACCAAGAGCAAAGAGTTTTACTCCAGTGTCCACTACTTTTTTAGCTGCTTTGTCCGTTTCATCTCCAAAATCCTCACCATCGCTAATCATTAAAATAATTTTCGATTTCTGTTGAGTGATAGGCCCCTCTGCTGCTAAATCAAGCTTTTCCATTGCAATGTTTAAAGGAGCACTAAAGTCCGTTCCAGCATTGGGTACTAACTCAGTCTTGAGCGTACTGATAAACAAATTGATAGCACTTTGATCGTAAGTGAGAGGGCATTGAATAAAGGCCTCAGATGAAAATATGATCAAGCCTATTCGGTCAGAGCTAAATGCTTGAACAATATTATTAAGTTCAAATTTTATTTTTGAAAGCCTAGATGGCTCAACATCTTGTGCATTCATTGACTGTGATAAATCTACAGCAATGTAAATGTCTTTGCCTTCTGACTTCACTTCTTTAGTTGTTTCGCCAAATGATGGTCCCATAAGTGAAAAGATAATCAAAGCAAAGGCTAAAGTTCGGAGCAATACCTTAAGCAATAATGGCCTGTAACTGGTTTGCAATCTTTTGGCAATTGTTGCTAAACGGAAAATGTATGCGAGATAGGCAGCAAGAAAAAGCCCAATAAATATGGCTTCTGTTGTTCCTATAGATTTAAACCAAGTCATGTGTTTTCTAGCTAATCGACAAATATAGCAATCCTTAGACGTCTAGGTTAACCGTTTGTCAAGGGCTTTCTAAAAAATGGCTGTTAAAGATTGTTAAATGGGGGGGTGAAAAGATTTTTAGACGAACTGCGAGAGGGATTAAGTGAATTTAGAATTGGTGTTAGGTATTAATCTAGTACAAATGGAGGTAAATCACCTACATGCTATCACTACTCTTATATCTAATAGAGATAAGCGAAATAGACATTTTTCATATTAGGAGACTGACCCATAAAATCGAACGGACTTCTAATGACCTTTGGAATACAAAACATACATCTGAAAGTCATGAAAAAGTTATTGGCCATTACATTTTTGCTCTTAGTGAGTAACACAGTCTTTTCTCAAACTTACCATCAGGCAAAAGAAGGGAATTCTTTCACCTTTCAGGTGGCGCCTACCTACTTTAATTATGGAGGTTATTTATTTGGGTATCAAATAGGGATCAATTTCAAAGAAGTTTTTAATATTAGTTATTTTCATACTAGGGATTATGATTTTGGTGAACGATACATGGATGATCGCTTTGCTGGAATTCAAAGTAGTGTAATGTTGCCAATTGGAGATAATATGCAGATTGGTCCTTCAGTGAGGTTAGCCAAATATAATTCAGAGGCGCAAAAAGTATTTATTGCTGCGGAAGCTAGGGTTGACCTGAATGAATCCTGGAAACTTGGCTTTGAATATGGTGTAGGAGAGAAAAGGGGATTTGGTTTGAAATTCATTTGGAACTTAAATTAATTGAAGCAGTTGGGCCAATTGCACGAAATATGTTTTGAATTGGATGGCTTAAACTCGCCAAGCTTTAGGTTAATATATAAGAATGCTCAAGAAAGTAATTAGTTTTGTACACCTCACACGAGAGGGAATACTGTAAGTTGTTGTTTGATTTACTATCTTGAATGGGTGTTGTGAAAAAGTCAGGTAATTTTAGAACAAATGATTTTCACTGAGTGGAATTCTTGAATATAAAGTTAAAAGGGTTAATATTTCGAAACCCTGTCTGCGTAAAACCTTATAAATAAAAGTCGAATTAATAGTTTTTTATATAATGTTATCGGGTAGAAGAAACAAAAGGAATAGTAGCGTAGGTACCATCTTGGCATTTGGAATACTAATCCTTATAGGCTCATGTTCGGATATTTATGAGCAAAAGGAGGTGGAGTATCTGTTACCAAAAGGGCAGCACATGAGTAAGAGGTTGGGTGGTTTTCCTAACGATAAGTCAGGGACTTTAAAGTCGGATGTGTTGGATTTTACAGCTCGGTTTGATGAATCGGTACGTTACGATCTAGGTAATAGAAACCAAGATGATATTAATAAGCTGTTTGGTTTTTCAGACTGCAATAGCTTGCACCATGAGAATAGTGTACGGTTTGGCTGGAGATATAGTCTGGTGAAGGATATGGTGGAAATTTTTTCATATGCATACACAAATGGAGTAGTGGGGTATCACCACATGGGAGATATTGCTATTCGTGAAACTGCGCATTATCAAATTCAAATTGTAGGCGATAAATTTTATCTGCTGCTAAACGGAGAAATGAAGCAGGAGGTTGAAAGAGGGACTAACTGCGAGGTTGGATTATACTATAAACTCTACCCTTACTTTGGTGGGGATGAACCTGCACCACATGATATATCGATTTATATCAAAGAGATATTTACCCAATAGGAATATTGGTGAGCATCTATAACTCATGTTTTTAAACAGATTGTTGAGATGAACTCGGGTTTTTTATTTTTTAAATTCACTTATATACCGAGCCTTGTAGTGTGTCTTGGTTTTTGACAAATCTTACTTCCTAATTTAGTGCCGATAGAAACTATGGAAGAGAGAGAATCTAATAAAGTTAGCAGATAACAGCTTAAAAAAGTGGCCACTTCACTTAATGTTAGATGAAGGTCTATGGTGATCTATCAGGAGCTAAATAGAACGCTTTACGATTTTTTTAAAAGATAAAAAAAAAAAACATCCTCTACTTGAGGTTTGCATTCACCCCAATTGAGTGCGTAGTTATGGAAATGAAAGAAATGGAATAGGAAATAAACAGATGACTTCCTACCGGCTGTCAATGTTACATTTTTTTTGATTATCATTGGATGAAGTTAACTATGGAAAACTTCACTCCACACTCAAGGAGGTTTCTTAATGCGTAAGAGAAATACCTAGTGTGTTAGTGGTTTAACCTAATTAACTCAATTCGTTTTTGTCATATATTATCCCTTTGGCTATTAGTTACCTTTACCCTATAGCAACCAAAGACATGAAGATTATAATCATTTTTATTCTGAGTTTCATATGCTTGGAAGTTTCTTCTCAATCGCTTAAAAAGCAGGAAGTTACTCCTAAGTATAATCTCGAAGTATCGCCATCGGCAAACAGAACAGTTTACGGATGGAAGTACGGAATCAGGATGGGGGTAGATTACAAGTCGCGATTGAAGCTGGGTTATACTAGATTGGAAAGCTTCGATAACTCGGAGAAAGGGCAGAAGACATTTGCTGGAACATATTTTCAGTATGCGATTAACCCCAATGCTAAATTTACTGTATTGCCTAGTTTGAAAATAGGGCTTTTTGACGGTAAATTTTTAGCGGTTCAACCTACTATAGAAGGAGCATATGCTATCAGAGATGGCTTGTCTTTTAATTTGGGTTTAGGTAGGAGTGATGGTTTTATGAGTTTTGACTTAGGTCTTAAGTGGAGTCTAAAGCTTGACTAGGTAAAAAACCTACAGAACTAACGAAATTACCTAAAATTCATATTGCGAATTACCTCAATATATAAGGATTACATATCAATCATATTTGACTGTAAGTAAACAAAGGTTATGAAAATACGTCAAACACTCCTTGCATTAGCATTCATTACGCCATTATTGGCGCTTCCAATAGATGGGTTACTTAATTCTCCTGAAGAGTTTGTGGCTCTGAGCCCAGATATTAATGATGAATGGACACCTGGTGACACATGGGTGGATTGGAGGAACGGAATGGCTTACTCGACTGTAGAGTTTGATGATGTAGTTTGGATGACCGCTAACTTTAAAGGGATATCAAAGCAGATGTCATATCAAGAAGCTGAAATTTCTGCGCCAACCGGTTGGAGATTACCCACAAGCGAGGAATGGAGTAAACTTCTTAAAAGGACAGGCTTTTCGTCTGATCCAAATCAGATAATACCTGAAGAGTACTATTTATTTAATTTTGAATCAGATGGTTATGAGGATCCGCTTATGGGGATGATAGGTAGAAATCAAGTTGGGTTTTATTGGACTCAATCCTCAGATAATGAAATTGCAAGTTATATCTCTGTACCTAACAGAGAATTAAGATATACTCACGGTAAAATATCCACTACTGCTAAGATGGCTGTTCGGTACGTGAAAGATTAATTGAGTACACACACAAATGTTTTGGTTAAAGGGCTTTCAGATGGGAAGCCCTTTTTTGTTGCTCTCGCCTTTACCCTGAGGGGCGTTTAGCCAGACTATTGTTTTTTTAATCATTTCTATAGTAGTATCCATCTTTTGTTATTCACAGCCCTTAATTTTGTCCAACCATCTGATGTCGAGCCGTTAAGTCATAAGAGTCATTCATTCAGGCTTTTAGTGCCTTTCCTGTCTTTGTTTGGTGATAAGTTGTTGTTGGCATTGTGCTACGCATTTTTTATTAAGTTATCTGATTATTAGGTATTTAGGTGTTGATTTCTTTAAATAATAAAAATTTAGGGTAAAATAGAAGGTGTATTGTTTCTAGAAATAAATAATTTATATTTAAAATCAAATAGTGTATTTTAATGATGCAATTCTGTATCGAGTCAGTACCTTTTGTGTCAATTTAAAAGCTATCAAATTCTGAATCTGATTAAGGTGTTGATGAAATAAAATACTCTTAGATACTTTTAATGAGTTAAAAAATATGGTCAAGGTTTTCTTTGACCATATTTTATTTTACATTTGGTAATTCAATCGAATTATTTACTAAAATAATTTTTTACTAAAACTACTAACTATGAAGAGAGTATTACTGACTTTCATGATGTCAGTGCTTGTCTCCCTATTTGCGACTGCACAAGATCGCGAAATCAAGGGAAGAGTAACTGATGAAACTGGCCTAGGGCTTCCTAGTGTTAACATTATAATAAAGGGTACCACTATGGGTACTGCGACACAACCAGATGGTACATATACGCTGTCTGCTCCCGCAAGTGGAGTTCTTGTCTTTAGATTCTTGGGCTATGTTACTCAAGAAGTTCAAATCGGAACACAGACTACAATTGACATTCAATTAAATCCAGATGCTACGGATTTGGGTGAAATTGTGGTTTCTGGTGTGGCCGCTGGTACTCCTAGAAAGAAACTGACAGTTACGGTAGCTAAGATAGACGCTGAGCGTTTAAGTCTAGCTCCTGCAACTTCTGCCGGTTCTGCATTAGCAGGTAAAGTAGCTGGGGTTAGAATATCCTCTGCTGGCGGTAGCCCTGGTAACGATGCAAGTCTTCAGCTAAGAGCTGATAACAACTTGAACGCTGGCTCTAGCCCAATGGTGGTGATTGATGGAGTTATCATTGAAGGTGGACTTTCTGATATTAACGTAGATGATGTTGAGTCTTACGAAGTTATTAAAGGTGCTTCTGCTGCGTCATTATACGGTTCTAGGGCTGGTAATGGTGTAATTGTAATCACCTCTAAGCGTGGAAATAACCAAAATATTGGAACTACTAATATTACGGTAAGAAATGAGATTGGGTGGCAACAGCTAGAAAGAACTCTTGATCTTGCTACGCACCATGCATTTACTTTGGCGTCTGATTATGCAAGCTTCGACAAGTTTACCAAATATGATGGTGTAACATACCCTGCTGGTTATGTTGGAGGTTATAGCCCAGATGTTGTTGGTAATAGAGGTTTTGATGCAGATCATTATATGGACAATCCTTTTGGAAGAAACATTGATCAACAAGCGGAATTCTTTAAAACTGGATCCAACCACACTAACTATGTAGCTGTATCCACTCGTAATGCTACAACAAATGCATTTATTTCATTTGAGAACAATGCGCAAACAGGTATTATCCCTAACACAGATGGCTTTACTCGTCAGAATATTAGATTGAATATTGACCATCAAATTAATGATTGGTTGAAATTTTCAGCTTCTAACTTGGTAGCAAACTCTAAACAGAATAGCCCAGGTGGTGGTGGAGGTATCTTCTTCAATATTGTATTGGCAGAGCCTGATAACGACCTATTCTTACCTAACCCAGATGGTCAACCATACTATTACAGACATAATCACTGGTCTAATGAGACTAACCCTCTTTACAGTACATACAAAACTGAAAATAAATATGAAGAGAAAAGAATCATTGGTAACTACCGATTGAATATGGATTTGGCTTCATGGGTTAATTTTGAAGCGAGTTATTCGACTGAATTCAGAGAGATTAGCTCAGGTTCATATTCACCATATGATAGCTGGACGTTGGGTGGAACAGATCCACTTGGAATTACTTATTCATTAGGATCTATAAGTGATAACACTTCTGAAAGAAATGTTCAGCAAGTACAAACCACAATGAACCTTAATGGTAGATTTGGTGATATTACTGCAAAAGGTAAAATCTCGTACCTGTATGAGAATAGTAAAAGACAGGATGTGAATGCTAGTGGTTTTGATTTTGGTATCAGAGATCTGCCTACATTGTCGGCTATTCCTAGAGCTAACATATCTGCCTCAAACTACCAACAAGAAGTAATTGCTTCTAACTATTTCTTTATTGGTTCTTTAGATTACAAGGACAAAATTTTGTTTGACGGAATGTTCCGTATAGATGGATCTTCTTTGTTTGGTGAGAACGAAAGATGGAATAACTATTACAGAGTTTCTGCTGGATATAGAATTACAGAAGACTTAGATATCCCTAATGTTCAAGAATTGAAGATTAGAGGAGCCTATGGTATTGCAGGTATTAGACCTGGTTTTGATTGGCAATATGAAACTTACAGTGTAAGTAATGGTGTTGCTTCTGCTTCATCTTTGGGTAATAAAAACCTTAAGCCATCTAGAACTGCTGAAACTGAAGTAGCTATTAATGCTGAGTTCTTGAATAGGTTTACTTTTGAAGCGATTTATGCTAGCTCTGTAACTTCTGATCAATTCTTAAGCGTGAGGTTATTGCCGACTGCAGGTGGGTTTAGTAGCCAATACCAGAATGCTGGTACTATTGAATCAAATAGTTTTGAACTTAATTTAGGTGTAAATGTGATTAAGAATCAGGACCTAACTTGGGATGCTAATATAGTTTTCTCTAGAACGAGACAAACTGTAACTGAGCTTCCTATTGCTCCATATACTTTCGGAACAGATGGATTATTCTATATAAAAGAAGGTGAAACTTATGGTTCAATTTATGGTAATACTTGGGTTAAATCTTTGGATCAAATGGCTCAGCAGTTACCAGAAGGTGATAACATTTCTGATTATGAATTGAACAACGAAGGTTACGTAGTTCCAGCTGGTTCACAAGGAACAGTTAATGAGGCTCCTGTTAAATTGAAAGATGAGAACGGACTTGATGCTTTTGTTAAAATTGGTGATGGTAATCCTGATTTCTACGCTGGTTTCTCTAACACTGTTCGTTATAAGGGCTTCACAGCTTATGTGTTGTTAGATATCAAACAAGGTGGTGATGTTTATAACAGAAAATCACAATGGTTAACTAGAGATGACAGAAATGGCATCATGGACCAATTTGGTAAAGCTGATTCTGAGAAGAAAGCACTAGAGTACTATAAAGGTTTTTACGATGTAAACTCTAACAACTCTTATTGGGTTGAAGACGCTAGCTTTGTGAAACTTAGAGAGGTGGCTTTAGGTTATACTTTCTCAGCTACTCAATTGCAAAGTTTCTTTGGCTTTGATGCCTTTAAAGGAGCTTCTTTGAAAGCTATTGGACGTAACTTGGTTACTTTCTCAGACTATTCAGGATATGATCCTGAGGTTGGGTCTATTAGAAACCCAGTGGATGGTACAGGTACTTATCCTAACTTCAGAAATTATGCTTTATCTCTATCACTTAATTTCTAAAACTAAACTGATATGAAAAAAATAATATATAAAGGATTCTTATTGGCCTTCCTTTTGGTCAGTGGCGTTGCTTGTCACGAATTGGAAGTGGAAAACTTGAATAACCCAGATACGGCAAAGGTATTGGCATCTGACTCAGATGTGAAGACACTTGCTTCGGGTATGTTCCTTACTTGGTATGGAGGTACACATTATACAGGTAGTATATCTCACTTGCTTGGGACAGCTGCTGATAACTTGACTTGTTCTTGGGGTAACTTTGGTATGAGAGATCAATCATGGGAGCCTAGAAAAGCTTGGGACAACCAGCCAGCGTATAGCTATGCATCAAACTCTAACTACATGTATAGAAACATGTATGAGGGGGCATCTACTGCTAATACAGTACTTCAAGTAATGGACGGTGGTCTAGATATTGGGGTGAACGGTGCAGACAATAACCTTGTTAGATCTTGGTCTAAATTTATCCAAGGGATTAGTTTAGGATATATTGGCTTGAACTATGACAAAGGGTTTATTGTAGACGAAAACACTACTGTAGAGGAGATTGCTGCAGCCGAGTTTTTCCCATACACAGATGTTCTTGATGCTGCTTTAACTAAACTAGATGAAGCTATCGCATTAGCAGGTAACACATTTGAAATTCCAGCAGAATGGATGAACACAGCTGAACCATTGAGCAATGATGATTTCAAAAAACTCATCAACTCATTTGCTGCTCGTTTAGTAGCTTATGCTCCAAGAAATGCTGCACAAGATGCTGCTGCTGACTGGGCAAGAGCTAAGACTTATGCTGATAATGGAATTACTGAGAGTTTTATTATTCAAGGTGACGGATGGGTACAATGGATAAATCAATACTGGGTTTATTACGCTTACCCAGGTTGGGGACAAACTGATATGAGAGTAATTCATATGATGGATAATGATCAGCCTGAGCATTGGGATGATGATCCAAACTTCCCTTTCCCACCAGAGTCTACTACTCCTGAGGATAAAAGGTTAACTACCGATTTTGAATACAAATCTTCAGTTCCTTTCCGTGTAGAAAGAGGTTATTATCATTTCTCTAACTATAGACTTAGCAGGTATGATTACCTTCTTGCTGGATGGTTTGGTGATATGCCTGAGCTTTATGTGTCAGAAAATGATTTGATTAGAGCTGAAGCAAGAGCTAATCTTGGTGATTTACCAGGTGCTGCACTTATCATTAACACAGGTACTCGTGTAACAAGAGGAGAAATGACTCCAGTTGCACCTACTAAGGCTGCTATTATGGATGCAATTCATCATGAAAGACATGTAGAATTGGCAGCAACTAGTATTGGTATTCAGTTTTATGAAATGAGAAAAAGAGACTTATTGCAGTCTGGAACTTTCCTTCATTTACCAGTTGCTCCTCAGATTTTGGAGACAATGGGTGTTGCTCGTCCGTTCTACACTTATGGTGGACCTGACGCTGCGGATGGTATTAATGCATCAAACGGAGGTTGGAGATAATTCAAAACTCGTTGATATAAATTTTAAAGGCCGCTCATTGAGCGGCCTTTTTTTATGTCTCAATAGACTTGAGTGGTCAGCTATTTGGTCTCTTCGCTAAGTATTTTCTCAATCACTGATTGCATTTGTTTAAACTCGGTATAACCGTGGTTGATTTGATAAAGTTGATCTTTACTTTTGAAAAGCACTGTTGGGTAACCTTTTACACCCCACTGACGGTTAAGTTGGAACTCTTGGTGGGTGTTATATTTTGCTTCCTCACTTTCGAAATCTTGGACGAACTCATTAACCGGAATATTAAATTCTTCACAAATAGAATGGTAGAATTCTGCTTCGGAAGGATCTTCATTATCTACATAGAACTTTCTTGAAACGGATTCAAAAAACTCCAGATCGTTCTCTTTCATCCATTTTCTAGAAACTACAACGGCCCTGCATGGAGGCTCGGTATCATAATTGAAATCATCTTTTTCAAATAGAGAATAACCGAATGGTTGTCCACTTCTTTTTGTTACTTCTTCCCAGTGATGTCTCAAAAAGGATTTCATTTGATCGTCCCAATCTTCTCCGCCTCCTGGACGTAAGCCACCAACAACTATAGAAAATTTGAATTGCGAGTACTCTTTTTTTAGCCTTTTTAAATGGCTTGAGATCCCCCAACACCAAGAGCACATTGGGTCACCTACATAAATAATTTCTTTATCAGTTACTTTTTCTGGTTGAGACCTAAGTTCTCCTAAATCGGCTGGAGAACATTCTCCTGTTTCTGGGTCGCAGTGTTGGCTTTCTTCTATCATATTGCTCAAGCCAACAGTTGAATGAGTATTTGAGTTCAAAAGGTTAATTATGATTATTCGTTTCTGAGCACCTCTGCGGGGTTAAGCATCGTCACTCTTTTTACCTGCCAGAAAATGGTCATTGAAACTATTGCCATGAATAAGATGAGTGTTGTAATGAAAACTTCAGCCGTTATTTCAGTACGGTAAGCGAAGGATTCTAACCAGAATTGCAAGAGGTAGTAGGCCAGCGGAAAAGAAATGACTGAAGCTAATATAAGGATATACCAAATTTTTCTGGTGAGTAGCTGAGCAAGCGAAAGAAAGTTGGCGCCAAGAATCTTTCTTATACTTACTTCTTTCATTCTTACTTGAACGATGTAAGTGATAAGCCCAAAGAGGCCTAAGAAAGAAATCAGAACAGCAACCGCAGTAAATGCGCCAAATACCTTCCCCATTTTTAGCTCCGCAGTATAGGTGCGTCTGATTCTATCATCCATAAACTCTAAATCGAAAGGTTGATCAGGATAGACGGATCTCCAAACCTCCTCGATTTGTGCAATTGTCTTTTTTAGGTCAGTTGGTTCAAAGCGAATAGCCACTTTGTTTAATGAATTGTCTGAATCACCATTACTTCTTCTGAGGAAGTATGCTGTAGGTTTTATTTTTTCTTTGATCGTTTGAACGGGAAAATCGCGCACTATTCCCAAAACCCTACTTGGTGTTGATCTTCCCAAGTCGAAACTTTTGCCGATAGGGTTTTCTTTAATCATAGTAGCTAAACTCTCATTTATAAGGAAATCTGTTTCTGACCCCTTTTCGTCATTGTAGAAATTGTTTCCTTGAATAATGTCTAAGCCTAGGACATCAATAAAATTCTCATCTACGATATAAAAGTCAAAGCCACTTTCAAAGTCCTTTGTACCCATCCCGCCTCTGCTATTGTCATTAGGGCCTGGCACCATTGAAGAAATAGAGATTTTATTGATGCTTGGTATAGTGTTCAATTGCTGTTTAATAACTTCAGGGTTCTTGCCAATTTTACCTTTCAAAATAAGCACTTCACCGGCTTTAGCTGTATGGTGCATTTCATCAATAAAACTCAATTGTTTTAAAAAGGTAAGTGTGCCAATAATCAGTGAGGCCGAAATTGAGAACTGGATAACAAGCAGCAGGTTTCGTATCAATTTTCCTTTTGGTGATTGAGTGATTTTTCCTTTTAAGAAATCACTGAATTTAATACTTGTAACCAAGACTGCTGGATATAAAGAGGCAATTAGCGTAAGTGTAATTAAGCCGAGGAACGTTATTAAAATCACCCATCCAATAATGTTGGAAGGAATTCTAAGGGGTATGTCTAGGTAGTTTTCTATTCTGTTGGTAAAGTAGAAAATAACCAAAGAAGTTAAAATGAGGGCAATGAAACAAACAATGAAGGACTCAATTACCTGCTGAATGATAATGGTTTTTTTGGAGGCTCCCATCACTTTTCTGACACACATTTCTTGTACTCTTCGCAATGAAAGAGCTGCAGAGAGGTTGATGTAATTGGCAAGGGCAAGAAGTAAAATGACAATGCCAACAACAGAAAAAATGAATAGCACTTGTCCGTCAATCGCTTCTACAAAATTATCCGAAGCATCAATATTGGACTTTATTTCATCCAGTGTTCGGAACACATATTGTGTCGATAGTAACGACTCACTTGAAGTATGTGCTTGAAGTAATTCGGGTATTTTTCGCGCCATCTGGTCTATGTCCATGTTTGTAGCCACTTTAAAATAGGCTGGGTAACTGACTTGAATGTTCGAATTAAGGTCATAGTAGCTTTCATTCATTGCAAACAGTTTAAGTATGTCTACAGAAAAACTAGCGTTGACAGGTAAGTCTTTTAAGACACCTGCAATGGTATAATTCGTTTCATTACCTCGGCTAATTAGTGTTAATTCTTTGCCTATGACATCCAAGGAAGAGAAAAGCTTTTGGCTTATTTTCTCTGAAATAAGAATCGATTTTATGCCAGACTTGATATTTTCGCCCCGAATGATTTCCAAT
This sequence comes from Roseivirga echinicomitans, assembly GCF_001592935.1. Classification (GTDB taxonomy): domain Bacteria; phylum Bacteroidota; class Bacteroidia; order Cytophagales; family Cyclobacteriaceae; genus Roseivirga; species Roseivirga echinicomitans. The sequence goes on along the minus strand of NZ_LRDB01000008.1, from coordinate 16,758 downwards.
TGAAAAATATCTACTAGACTTGGAAGTCCATTGGTGATGGTTTCTGTGAAAGACTCATTGCCATTGAGTGTTTTGATCTCTACTATAGATGTAGAAACATTCGAATAGGCCTCAATTCCAGGCAGTTCATTGGCAAGCATTTGCCCAATTCCTACGTGGGATCCGGCTCCTTCTCCCCATTCCGCAATACTGCCCAAACGCACGATTCGTTCTGGCTCCGTGAGAAAGTTATCTTTCTGCTGTTGGTTGTAAACAAAGAGAAAAATGAGAGCAAAGCAGCTAAAGCCGAGTGTCAGTGTAGCAATGTTGATGGATTGATGAAGGCGCTGACGATAAATGGCTCGTAATCCAAATTTGAAATGAAAGAAGAAAAGGTTTTGCATGGCCGTAGGCTTTCTGTTTTTGCTTCTCATTCTGAAATAGAGACGGACAAGCATGAGTACATCAAAAGCATATTTTAGTCTGGCCGTAAAATGTCCTTGATTCTGCGTGTTATAGTAAAAATCTTCGTTTAAATCACCTTCAATTTCTTCCGTGGAGGAGGTAGGGAACATCCAAGATAAAAGTCGTTTGAAGACTTTTGGAGGGGTAGTATTATTCATCTGGCTCATGACTTCAGCTCTTTAAGAATCATGGCTGGTATATCTTCCCAAAGCTTGGAGCGGGTAGCTTTGATTTCTGAGAGTGATTTAATTCCAAATGGCGTTACAGAGAACATTCGCTTTCGTTTCCCTCCTCGAATACTATTGCTTTCGCCCATTTCCGAAGTGAGCAATCCCTTATCCTCCATTCTGTATAGCGTGGTATGAATAGCGCTGATGTTTAGCTTTCTATTGGTACGAGCTTCTACTTCAGTTTTAATGCTAAAAGCATACGCACTATTATCTAATACGCAAATGGTGAGTAACACCATTTCTTCAAATTCACCTACTCCTGTCTTTTTCATAAAATACAATAATGTAAATAAAATAAATTTCAACAGTGAAAAGCAAATGGAAACCTGAATATTTTTCTTTGAGCTAAAGATAGTTAGGGCTCAAATTGTATTGAATAGTCTGTTCTAATCCTCCTTCTTTAATGTCTCAAACTGACCGAAAAATGCTTCGTCATATACCAGTTCAGCTTTATTCAAATACTTCTGCATACCGAGCATGACCTCGAAATTGGGCTGATGCAAGTGTTTTGGGATTCTATACAGACGATCGTCTTTTTTATCGAAGGGAGTACTTTCTTTCGCCCCGAATAAATAGGGGATTAGAATTTTTGAACAGCTCAAGGCAATCCTGTCAAATTCGTATTCTTTGAAATGATCCTGAAGCCTGAGGTTTATGTTTTCGAAGAACTCTAAAGTACTGGCCAAACGCACGCGTGAACCTGCTCTGGATTTCCCCTTAGTTTTTAAATGCTTGATTTGGCTTTTCCCTTGCTTCTTACGAACCATGTAAGCACCATACACTTTGTGTGCTAAACATTCTTCTCCTTTAAACACTCCAACAGACGCACTACCAGACTGTACCAAGAGCATTAGGTATTTCACTTCTTTATCGAAGCTGAGCTCGATGTTTTCATTACAATTCAAAGTCAATGGCAAACGAAGATAGGCTTCACGATCTTGCCCTTCCAAACTCAGTTCAATACGGTGTTTTTCATAGTCATAATGCGTTTGAAAGCCTAGGTGATCAACCTGTTCTAAAATCAAGGGGACTTCGGCACGATCAAAGAATAGGCTTTTCATTCCGAATACTAAAAAAAGGAAATGCTATCGTCAAACCTTTCGTTCAATTCGAGAAATATTTTTTCAAAATGAGAAATGGATGAATTCAAAAAGAGGTGACAAAATACAATAATGTAGGCTTAAAATAAGTTGGATGGCATATTGAAATGGGTGACAATTTCGGCACGCCAAGTGTATTCTTTTGCTGAACCACAATGAACATAAATGACTAGATCGCGCAAGCCAAAACGTAAATTCTTAAAATGGACTTTAAGAATTATTTTTCTTGGCATTACCTCAATTCTATTTTTTTACTTAAGTGTTTATTTACAAGTCTGGGGCCCAATCCCAAACCAGAATCAGCTTACGGAAATTAGGCAGAGTAAAGCCTCTGAAGTATACGCGTCTAATGGAAAGCTCATTGGTAAATTTTATATTTTTGATCGGCAACCGATCAACTATGATGAAATTCCTCAGCATTTAGTGGACGCCTTAATCGCTACTGAAGATGCCAGGTTTTATGATCACGGAGGTATTGATAACCGCAGTTTGTTAAGGGTTATTTTCAAGAGTCTTCTGTTGCAAGATGAGTCATCAGGTGGTGGAAGCACCATTTCCCAGCAATTGGCTAAAAACCTTTTCCCTAGAAAGAAACATGGCATTTTTAGTATGCCAGTGAATAAAACGAGGGAAGCCATTATTGCCACTCGCTTAGAAAAGGCCTACACCAAAGAAGAAATTATTACACTCTATTTAAATACCGTTCCGTTTGGTGATAATACTTTTGGTATAGAGAGTGCAGCCACTAAGTTCTATAGCAAGAAGGCCCGTGATTTAACGCTTGCTGAGTCTGCGGTTTTGGTTGGGATGCTGAAGGCTTCACACCTTTATAACCCAAGAATTTTTCCTGAAAGAAGTAAAACTAGAAGGGATGTGGTGCTCAATCAAATGTCACGTTATGGATATTTAACTGCCGAAGAGGTTTCAATTGCCAAAAGTGAAAAGCTTCAACTTTCATACAGAGGCTTTAGCCATGAAGATGGTCTTGCGCCTTATTTTAGAGAACAGGTCAGAAAGAAGTTGGATGATTGGACTAAGAATAATAAAGACAAAGAAGGGGAGAAGTACAGTCTGTATACCAGTGGGCTGAAGATATATACCACTTTGGATTATGATATGCAGAGGATGGCTGAAGAGGCTATGACTGAGCATATGAGTCAGCTTCAAACCGATTTTGAGGAAAGCTATGGAAAGAATGCGCCTTGGTTAAAGAATGCGGCTTTGATAGAAAGTACGATAGAGAGACTCCCCAAATACAAAGCGCTAAAAGCCTCTGGAAGAACCAAAAAGAAGATCATGGATTCATTGGCTGTGGCTTATGAAATGGAACTTTTTGATTGGTCGGGTAAGAAAGTGGTGAAAGCCAGTCCGATCGATAGTGCAATACATTATTTAAAGTTTCTGAACACCGGAATGCTGTCTATTGATCCAAGATCTGGCGCTGTCAAAAGCTGGATTGGAGGAATTGATTTTGAACACTTTCAATATGACCATGTGAGTCAAGCCAAAAGGCAGGTTGGCTCCACTTTTAAGCCAATAGTATACACAGCGGCATTAGAGGTCGGAATAGATCCATGCACGCATTTTTCAGCACAACAAGTAACCTATACGAATTATGATAATTGGACGCCCACCAATTCGGGAGACGAAGGGAATTACGACCTGAATTACTCTATGAAAGGGGCTTTGAGTAATTCAGTCAATACAGTAGCTGTAAAGGTGCTGGAGGCTGCTGGCTTGCAAAGTGTGATTAATCAGGCGCAGAGAATGGGCATCACTTCTAGTCTGCCACAAGTACCTTCTATTGCCTTGGGAACGGCTGAAATCAGCCTAATAGAAATGATAGAAGCCTATTCTAGTTATGTCAATTCGTCTAGAACGGTAAAGCCTTATTTCATAACGAGCATAGAAGACTCTCGAGGTGAGTTAATTGCGGAGTTTAAGCCGGAAGTGAACGAAGACCAATCTTTTTCGGAGACTACGCGTCAGTCCATTATTGAAATGTTAAAAGCCACGGTAGATGAAGGAACCGCTACGCGTTTGCGCTGGAAGTATGGGCTGAACAATGACATTGCCGGAAAAACAGGTACCACTCAGTCGAATAAAGATGGTTGGTTTGTGGGCATTACTCCAAAATTATTAACGATCACTTGGGTAGGCGTTGACGATCACCGTATTGGTTTTAGAACCACTAGTATGGGGCAAGGGGCTAATTCTGCATTACCGATTTATGGTTTAATGATGCAGAAAATGAATGCCGATAAGAACTTCAATTCGATCACAAAGGCAAGATTTCCTCCTCCATCTATAGAGGTGCTTAATCAATTGGGCTGTCAGGCAGTGGAAGAAGATGGTTTTCTTAAAAGGCTTTTCACCAATGAAGAAAAACCGAAACCCATGGAATTCGATACCAAAAAAGAAGAAGAAAAGGAAGGTGTCTTTTCGAAAATAGGAAACCTGTTTAAGCGAAAAGATAAAAAGGAGAAGAAGAAAAGTGGAGGTGGTTAAAGACGAAACAAAAAAGGCCAGTTGATACTTAAATCGACTTGCCTTTTTTTCTGATAAAGGCTTTTAATCTAAGGTTATTTCTTCCTCAATAAATTGGAAGCCTAGGTCATGCAGCTCATTCAAAATAGGCTCGTAGAATTCTGGAGTGATTGGAATGACCACACCACGGGCTTCAATTTTACCTTGTAAAAGTAATTTGGTAGCAACTCCTAAAGGGAAGCCTACTGTTTTGGCCATAGCGGTTTCATTAGCGTTTTCACCATTGGCTACCATAGCCGAGCGAATGCGTTTGGTCTTTCCGTTCTCAACGTAATCAAACAAATGCCACATCACGATTTGGTCTTTCTTGTCTGGACCAATCGTCCATTTCTTTTTCAGAATATGCTCTAAAATTTGAGCAGGAGTTCCTTTTTGAAGTCCTACTGGGATTTCTTCAAAAAGATCGAGCCATTTTAGTTTATGCATTTCTGGACCATCGAGTTCCAAGCCTAGATAATGAGCCAATTTTAATTCAACAGAATCATTTGGGTTATAAGAGAGGAAAGAGTTAATGAACTGACGGTGCGTCATCTGATTCACGCCTTCCATTTGATAGGTATCGTCCGTTGCACCCAACTGTACAAAAACATCCCAACCTTTACTGTAACCCGGTCTTCTTAGCGTTCCTCTAAAAAGTGTCTGAATATTTTGGAGGTTATAAACGTCCATGTACATCAATGAATCACGGTTGGCGTAGCCTTCAAAATAACCATGTCCAGGGATGTGGATCATCTCATTTCTTCTGAAAAGCTTGTGGTATGGAATGAACTTGAATTTTCCTTCCTGAATAAATTTCACAGTGCCTTGCCCGGCAAGTACCACGTTTCTAGGGTTCCAAGTAAAGCCGTACTCCCAAGGATTGTCGTCATTTGGGTTTGGCATCAATAACCCACCTGTAAACGATTCAAAAGCACGCAGTTCCAAACCTTTGCTCCGCACTTTATCTATTACCTTCATGGCCGACATGTGGTCAATTCCTGGGTCTAAGCCACATTCATTCAAAAAGAGCAATCCTTTTGCTTTGGCCTGATCGTTCAAAGCGCGCATATCATCAGAAACGTAAGAGGCGGTAAGCAAGTGTTTACCCAATTCCAAACAGGTTTCCGCTACTATAGGGTGGAAAGAAGCAGGCAACATTGAAATCACAACATCCGCCTCTGATATTACTTTAATTCTTTCTTGTTCCTCTCTAACATTGAAGGCAATTGCACTGCCTCTTTTGCTATTTTTTACTTTTTCTTCTGCCAACTGAAGGGCGTAATCTCCAACAGTTACATGCCAATCATTCTCTTCGGCAGCAGACAATAAGTAGTTGATTAATGAAGTAGCAGAGCGTCCAGCCCCAAGAATTAATATGCGATTCATAGATCTTTTTTGTTTGGCTGCCAAGCTGTCAAATTTTTCTGTGCCGCCCAAACATATTCTCACAAATCCTGAATCATATTGATGTATAAAACCATCGAATAAAAAGATTCGTATCTTCCAAACTCATAACAAGGCATAATTGAATGGCGAAAAGAATAGTAAAGGAAGTATCGCTTACCCAATACGAAGCGAATGAACTAGATCAAGTTACGCTTGAACTGATCGAAGCGGCAAAAAAAGCAGCACTCAATGCCTATTCACCTTACTCTAATTTTCAAGTGGGGGCAGCGTTACTGTTGGACAATGGGAAAACCATTTCGGGAAATAATCAAGAGAATGCCTGTTACCCTGCTGGCCTTTGTGCCGAACGAGTGGCCTTCTTTTCAGCGAAATCTCAATACCCAGATTGTCAGATCATGAAGGTAGCTATAGTAGCCAAACCGGCTAATCAAGAGCAATTTAAAATGGCCACTCCTTGCGGAAGTTGTCGTCAAGTAATGAGCGAATACGAAAACAATCAAGAACAAAGTATCAAAGTATATTTGCCAGATGCTGACGGTAGTGTTTACGAATCAGATTCCATTGACAACTTCCTTCCTTTTAAGTTTTCGAACAAAGACCTCAATTCATAAATGGAGCACAAGATAAGCTTTGAGTACAGCGCTAGGTTTCACACTTTAGGACAGGTTTCAGAAGATATTGAGCAACTCTGGTTTGTGTGCCATGGCCATGGTCAATTGGCAAAATACTTTATTCGAAAGTTTGAGGCACTAAACGATGGAAAGACTTTAGTGGTAGCACCCGAAGGCCTTTCTCGTTACTATTTAGAAGGTTTTACAGGAAGGGTGGGGGCTACTTGGATGACCAAGGAAGACCGACTTGCAGATATTGAGAATTATTTAACCTATCTGGATCGGGTTTTTAACTCCATTAAAAGCCAACTGAAGCCAAATGTTCAGGTGAATCTTTTGGGCTTTTCACAAGGAGCGGCTACCATTTCTCGCTTTGCTACTCAAACCGATGTTCAGTTCGATAAACTTATTCTTTGGGCTGGTATTTTCCCTCCAGATTTACCCCCACTTGAAAGTACAGAGAAGTTGAAAGGTAAAAAGGTGTATTGGGTGTATGGCACCGAAGATCAATACCTTTCTACTGGTGTAATGGAAGAACAGGAAGCTTTGGCCAATAGGTTGAAGGTTGAACCAAGCATAAAAAGCTTTAAAGGTGAGCACGAACTTTCGAATGCAGTGCTGCTTGAAATCGCTCAAGAATCTACCTAATTCATCGGTGTTTTTGACTTGAATTAAACTGCTGGTATTGAATAAGATGACCAGCTCAATGTGGTTAGTGAATTTCTTAAAATACAATCTTAAACTTTCGTGTGTTTTTTTATTTGAAATGCATATCTTTGCAGCCCGAAATAATTAAATCATTAACAATGAACAATTACGAAACAGTATTCATTTTAAATCCCGTTTTGTCTGATGAACAGATGAAGGATGCTGTCGGAAGTTTTGAGGCTGTGCTTAAGAATAATGGAGCAGAGGTGATAAACGTAGAAAAGTGGGGCTTGAAGAAATTGGCTTATCCAATTCAACACAAGTCTACTGGCTTCTACAATTTGATTGAATTCAAAGCCGACACTAGCCTGATCAAAACTCTAGAAGTAGAGTTCAAAAGAGACGAAAAGGTAATGAGATTCTTGACCATCGCTTTGAATAAGCATGCAATAGAGTACAACGAAAAAAGAAGAAAAGGCGCATTCAACAAATCTAAAAAAGAGGAGGCAGCAAAATGACACTCGTAAACGAACCCGTAAACAGAGATCAACAGAAGAAAAAATATTGCCGATTCAAGAAAAGCGGTATTAAGTACGTTGATTACAAAAACCCTGATTTCCTTTTAAAGTTTGTAAACGAACAAGGTAAACTTCTTCCAAGAAGATTGACTGGAACAAGCTTAAAGTATCAGAAGAAAGTAGCTCAGGCAGTTAAAAGAGCAAGACACATTGCACTTTTACCTTATGTAACTGATTCTTTGAAATAATTTGAACCCTTTAAAGTAAAGCAGAATGGAAGTAATATTAAAGACTGATATCAAGGGCTTAGGTTATAAAAATGATCTTGTTGCTGTAAAGCCTGGATACGGAAGAAATTACCTTATTCCACAAGGATTTGCTGTTATCGCTAGTGTATCTAACAAGAAACACACTGAAGAGACAGTAAAGCAAATGTCGCACAAAGCTGAAAAGATCATGGGAGACGCTCAAGCAATTGCTGATGCAATTGGAGATACTGTCCTTGAAATTAAAGCAAAAGCTGGTGATAGCGGAAAGATTTTTGGAGCGGTTACTACCCTACAAATTTCTGATGCTTTGAAAGCTGCTAAAGGTGTGGAAGTTGACAGAAAGAAAATTTCTTTCAAAGGTGAAGTGAAAAATATTGGCGAGTACGAAGCTGAAATTGATTTGCATAAGTCGGTGAAGAAAGACGTTAAATTCAACGTTGTAGCGGAGTAATTCCCAAAGGATATATAATTGAAAAGCGGCTGAATCATTGATTCAGCCGCTTTTTTTATGCCTTGCTTCTAAATGTCTTCGTGAACCGTTATGCCTTTTCTGCCGCATACATTGCAGCTCCGATAATTCCTGAATTATTAAGTTTTGCTGAAACAGAATAAGGCGTGTTGATTTTGATATGCTTTTTGAACTTGTGAATTTTTTTGCTCAAGCCACCACCAATAATAATGTGATCCGGTGAGCAAATCCTTTGAACGTGATTCAGGAAAAAATTAAATCGTTTACCATATTCCTTAAAGCTTAATTCATCTCTGGTCTTGGCCGATCCAGCAGCGTAGTGCTCAATCACATTCCCATCATGGCCGTAAATTCGACCCAGCTCGAAATTAGGAATGAGCTGACCATTATAGAAAACACCGCTGCCCAAGCCAGTGCCAATGGTGATTGTAATTACTAAACCTGCTAGGCCTTTCCCTACGCCAAATCGCATTTCAGCTATCCCTGCGGCATCGGCATCATTGATGACAGTGAACTTCAATCCATCACAATACTCGCTCAACGTTTCATCGATTTGAGTTCCCACCCAAGAATCGTCTAAGTTGCTACTGTAAATGGCTTTTCCATTAATCACTACCGTTGGAAATGCGCATCCAACTAACCCATTCCATTCAAAATGGTCTTTCAGCTTTTTGACGGTTTTGGCCAAGGCTTCTGGGGTAGAGGGTTGAGGGGTGTCAAGCCTATACCTTTTCGAAATCATTTCTCCAGTAAGCGTATCTACAATAGCGCCTTTTATTCCAGTGCCACCAATGTCAATTCCTAAAACTTCCATATTCTTTATGAGGTAAGGGGAGTGAAGATATTTAGATAAATTAGGCTCTGCAACAATTAATGTCTTCTCCTCAAAATCAGATCAAAGGTGGAGGTAATAGTCTTTCAGTAAACGGATGAACTCTTCGGTATAGGCGCCACTGTTTTCTTTAATAATAATTGTTTCTGTTGTATTCACTTCAGGTTTTATTCTTGAAAAGGATTTAACCCTTCTGAAAATTGGTTTGCCTACCTGATTGTGAATTTGGACATCAGCTACAGTATAAAACCCTCGCTCTTCCATTTTTTGACTAAAGACACTCATTTCATATTCGGGATAAAGAGCAGAAGCAATTCCTGTTTCTGGGTTCAGCAATCTGGAGATACTTGTTGCTAAATCATCGAAGGAGAGGCTTGAGTTATGAATGGCCTTGTTCTTTTGGCGATTGTTGCCCAGTTGATTATCTTGAAAAAAGGGTGGGTTACAGATGATTTGATCGTAGAGACCGTTGGCTTTGAATTCAAGAAGGTCAACATGGATTGCGGATAAACGATTGAGCCAAGGGGAGTTCTCGAAGTTTACTTTCGCTTGCTGAAAAGCGGTTTCATCAATTTCAATTCCGTCTATTTTCGCTTCAGTTTGCTGGGCTTTCATAAGTGCTAAAAGGCCAGTACCCGTTCCTATATCTAGAATTCGCTGAGGGTGGAAAGATGTTGGCACTAAATCCAAGGCACCAAACAGACAACCTTCTGTGGTTACTTTCATTCCGCAATTACCCTGCTCTATTCTAAACTGCTTAAACTGGAAGAAGGAATTGGCCATTGTGAAATTTAGATTTTAGGATTTCAATTTACGAGTTGGGAATCATCAATTCAGAATACTCATGTAAAGCTCAATTCTTTTATTTAAAAGTCGTTGATGCCGTTTTCAAACTCGGTGTCGATTTTCAGATCATTGCCCAAAGCTGCTTCTACCGCTAACTCATCGCATCTTTCATTTTCTGGAATTCCAGCATGGCCCTTTACCCACTGAAAAGTAACCCTGTGTTTTTTATAGACTTCAGCAAAGCGCAGCCAGAGGTCTTTGTTCTTCTTTCCCCTAAAGCCCTTTTTCATCCAGCCCCACAGCCAACCCTTGTCAACGGAATCGATTACATACTTTGAATCGGAATACACGGTGACGGGAGCATTTGGCTTCGTAATGGCTTCGAGACCTGCGATTACAGCCAGCAACTCCATGCGGTTGTTTGTGGTTTTTCTAAAGCCTTCTGAGAGTTCTTTTCGGTGTTCCATGTATTTGAGCACAGTGCCATAGCCACCGGGGCCAGGGTTTCCGCGAGAAGAACCGTCAGTATAGATAATGATCATAAATTAATGATGTTGTCTTTGAATAGTTTGATGGCGATGGACAATAGAATGATACCGAATACTTTTTGTAAAACGCCAATTCCGCCAGCACCAATCTTCTTCTCTAACCAATCAGTAGATTTCAATACCAGGTAAACAAAGCCTAAGTTGACAATAATGCCTACCAAAATATTGAGTTCACTATACTCGGCTTTGATCGAAACAAGGGTGGTTAGAGTTCCTGCTCCTGCAATCAATGGAAAAGCGATAGGCACAATGGAAGAGTTGTTCTTCGCGCCTTCAATAGGTTCGTTTTTAAAGAAGTTTCTCCCTAATATCATCTCCATACCAATAATGAACATGATGATGGCGCCAGCAATTGCAAAAGAGCCAACATCAATACCAAATAGACCAAGCAGGTTGTCTCCGGCAAAAAGGAAGAGAATCATTAAGATACCAGCAACCAATGTAGCTTTTCCAGATTGCACATGACCTACTTTTTTTCTGAGGTCGATAACAATCGGAATAGAGCCCAGAATATCGATCACCGAAAAGAGAATCAGGGTGACTGAAAGTATTTCCTTAAAATTGAACATCACTTTTTTTTACAAATCTAGGAAATTGAAAATTGAATTGAGAGGTTAATGGTGAGTAATAACTGTCAAGGAATTGTTAATTCTTGATGAGGCAATTGTATTTCCTTATTGACAATTTAAGAATATGTCACCGTTTATCAATTCATGTTGTTAGCTTAATAAATTGAACCTAGATTGCTTATTAAGTACTCAACTGAATTTTTAGACAATTGTGAAATATAGGCTCGTTATCGGTCTTGTAGTTTTATTTACAAGTTTTGCAATGTCCTTTCATGCGTTTGCGCAAACTTCAGAATCCTCTAAGCTCGAATACAGTATTCACTACTTTATAGACAGCACAAATGACATTTCAATTGACCAGATACTGCAAGACGAGGTTCAGCAAACTTTTGATGCTAATAAACTAGAGTCCCCAAACTTTGGTTTCGATAAGAGTACTTATTGGTTTAGGGTAGATATATCCCAGACTTCCCAAGAAACTTTGATGCTTGAAGTAAGCCAACCCTCTTTGGATTACATTAGCTTTTTTACTCAAGGTATAAATGGCAATTGGATCGAACAAAAGACGGGTCATGCCTTATCACCATACAGCAAGACAGTAGGAGGCGCGGAGTTCAGTTTAGCGATTAGTCCAGATTTAGCTCAAAGTTCTATCTATATAAAGATCAGTACTTCAGGCACTATGGCCGTCCCAATTCTGATAAAGCCTTTATCTGAATATGGAAACTATAAAACAGCTAGGGTACTACTTCTAGGGCTGTTTTTCGGACTAATGTTCGTTATGGCTATTTACAATTTTATGCTTTACCTTTCTTTAAAAGATAGGGCATATTTGCTGTATGTAGGCACCACGGTCTTTGGGCTGGCGACTTCCATCGTACTTAATGGTTATGGGTATGTCTATTTTTGGCCCAGTAATCCTCAAATGGATTCTCATATCTATTTGACTTTTGCTGGCTTGAGCATGGCCTGTTCCAGTCGCTTTGCGGCTACTTTTCTGAATCTGAAAAAGTTTGACCCAAAGCTGGACAAGTACCTCTGGGTTGTTGCTGGGGCTAGTTTGCTCATGTCTATATTGAGTGTTTTCTACAATGCCACCGAACTCCTTATGTATGGGCGCATTCTGGTTTTGATAGCCTTTCCTTCTTATATCGCTATTGGCACCCGAGCTTACTTAAGAGGGTATAAAACGGCACAGTTCTACATCATTGCTTGGTTTCCATATATTCTTGGCTTAGTAGTGGTTACTTTGAGAGGAGCCGGACTTATGCCTGAATACTGGTTTACTACTTATGGGATAGAATTGGGAGGTTCATTAGAGGCAGTACTTTTATCCTTTGCTTTGGCGGCCAGAATTAAAGGGATGCGCAAAGAAATTGCAGAAAAAGAATTGGAAAAAGAGCAATTCAAAACCAGACTTTTAGGCGAACAGCGAATAGTTTTGGAAAAAAAGGTGGAGGAAAGAACTCAAGAGCTTCAAGACGCAAATGCCACCAAAGACAAGTTTTTCTCTATTATAGCACATGACCTCAGAAGCCCGATGATCGCCTTGCAAGGTGTCGGTCAAAAGTTAGAGTACTTTATTCGAAAGGATAAACAAGAAAAATTGTTGGAAATGGGGGCGAAGATTGATCAATCCATTGACCAATTGAATCATTTGTTGAACAATCTGCTGAACTGGGCTACATCCCAAACGGGTGGAGTACCACACCATCCTTCTAAACTAGATTTAGATGTGCTAGTGAAAGAAAATATTGAGTTGTATCGATCTTTAGCGGAATCTAAGGATATCAATGTGGTCTGTGAAATATCTGTGAAATATGCCTATGCAGATATAAATACTACTTCTACCATCATCCGTAACCTGTTGAGCAATGCTTTGAAGTTTACAGGAGATGAGGGTGAAATAAGAATTTCAACTCAACAGAATGAAGGAATGGTTGAAATTGAAATTGAAGACCAAGGCATGGGTATGGATGAGCAGACTTTATCTCAATTATTTAGGGAGAGTGTAAAAGGAGAACTTGGGCAGCGGGGCGAAAAGGGCTTTGGCTTAGGCTTAAAACTCTGTAAAGAGTTTACGCAGATGAACAGAGGACAAATTAGCGTTACGAGCAAACTGAATATTGGCACCACATTTACAGTGGCTTTACCTAAGGCCTAGTGCACTTAAATTAGATATGTTCGGAGTTGCTTTGTACTTAAAATAGAATTATTACAGACTTGTAATAAAAGATTCTTATAGTAAAGTGTTATTGCTATTTTGGGCACTCATTATCCTTAATCAGAAGCATGTATGTTCTAATTGTTGAAGACGATCCAAACTACTCCGACACCCTTGAAATGTTCATTGATGAACTCGGCTATCAAGTGGTAGGAGTAGCCCAAGAAGGAAAAATAGCCTTGAATCTATTTAAATCCAGTAAGCCAGATATGGTGCTTATGGACATTAACCTTAATGGAGAGATGACGGGTATTGACTTAGCAAAAGAGATTCAATCTATTCAACATACCCCAATTATATTCATTACTTCCTTAGATGACAAAGAGACTTTTGAGCGAGCAAAAACTACTGGGCCTTATGGGTATTTGATCAAACCATTCGATCCGGATACTTTAGAAAGGAGCATGGAGTTGGCCCTTCAGCGTGCTCATTCAGAAGACACAAAAGTATTTGACAAAGCAGAAAGTGTAGCGTTAGCAAAAAACGCATTTTTTGTAAAGGAAAGGAATCGTCTGGTGAAGGTTGAAATCAATAAGATACTTTGGGTGGAAGTTGAAGACAAGTACATTAATCTCTTCACAGAAAACAGAAAATATACGCTGCGTCAATCTCTAAAAGACTTGGCGGAAAAACTTGATTCAACAATATTTGTACAGACGCACCGATCATATATTGTAAATGCGTCTAAAATTCAAGACATCGACCTTCAACTCTATGTGATCCGAATCAATGAAACTGAAACCCCTTTGGGAAAATCATATAAAGAGGGATTGATCCAACGCCTCCAGATGCTTTAGTTTTCCTTTACACCCAAAAAGAATACGTTCACGTCCTTAGGCAATGCCTTGGCGCACAAATCTATGGGCTGTTTTCTGAATTCAGTATATTGAATTTTAATGCAGTTAAGAATGAAACCACTACATCAAACAGACCTTCAAATCGGAGATGTTCTCATTTTCGAAAATCAAGACTTCAGTTATGTCAAATTTTTAGATGAACTTAAGAAGGATTATTTTGAAGAAGATCCCAAAAAACGAATGCACGCTGCGTTCTACCTGTTGCTCTACATGATCCCTTGGTTCGACCCAGGAAAGGAAGGAAAGGAGTACAGAAATATATATCATGCCGCCATTTGGGGAAATGTGGATGTGAATCGAGGTCAGCATAAGCAAGCCAATAACTTAGATAGAATTGTTCAGGCTGGCCGGGCCGGAATTGTACAAGCCGAACTTGAAGCTACGCTTAAAGAGGAGAGCGTAAAAAATATTTATGTGTACCGAAGAAGAGAACTGCCTGTTGACTTCCAACAGAAGATTAATGCCGCTACACGGGCTTTTTATGATGATGTTTCTATACCCTATTCTTATGAAACAGCTTGGTTGTTGGCGGTTATTTGCTCTATGCGTTATACTGATGGCGCCTTATATAAAATGCTCGAAAAGCATTTAGGAGTTTGGGGTGCTCATAAAATGGTAGATATGATTCAATCACTTATCAACGAATACAGTAGCGAGCACCAAAAAGAGATGGTGGCTTGCTCAACATTGGTAGCGATGATTTACAAAAACGCTGGTTATGAGCTAGAAGTGAAGGAGCTGGAAGCTGATCCTAAAATTGAGGTGCATCCAGACCTAAAACTTAGCGAAGATTTTTTTCACCCCTCCTTTACCACCAAAAAACCTATTCAGCCACTAGAAGTAAAAGAAACAGTAATTACGCCACGCCAATTGGCCGAATCGCCTGATGTGGAGCTGATTGGCTATTTTCACCATGTTTAGTAAAGAGTATATCAGAAATCAGGAACCAGTTATTCGTGCTCAGGAGGAATCCATAAGCATTCTTATATTAAACGGATTACTGTTTCCTGATCACCGATATCCTGATTTCCTTCCTCAATCACCGAAGCTTTAGCGAAGGTGATCCCCATTTTAACTAAAATAACTTCGATCCAAGGCTGCATTGACCATCGAAGTCTCAATGCTCATCGAAGTCTTGACGTAGATGATTGAAGCAGATAGTTAGCGTACGTGATTCCCTACATTCACGCACAAAAAAAGGCTGTTCACGCACATTGCCCATTTCAGCCTGCTTAAATCAATGACTTTTATATTGATTTAAACTCAATCATATGCGTGTGTATTCAAAAAGCCTCAGATCATTTGTAAGAATGCAAGCTTTTGTATTGTTGCTAATATTGAACCCTGTCTCCGGTCATACTGAAACCAGATTCAGCAAAGTAGATGTGCTTAACAGAGCCGCCAAGATCAAGAAAATTGGTAGATCAACAGTCGATGTAAGTAGTTATTGGTTAAATCACAGCTTTACTTATCATAAGGTGAACACAGGCACATTTCTCAGCGGATCTACAACTATTCAGGTTGATGAGGAATTGGAATTGGGAATGTCCGCGACTTTAAATGCCAGCGCCTCAGATTTGACATTACATTCTACACCAGGTTTTGGCTCATTATCAGCAATTGTAGATTTCACAGTAAAGGGCCGAGAAAATGTAGCTGTATCAAAGGGGATATGGGCTATAGAGACGAAGCTTGACGAGCATAATTCAATACCTTATACAGACGATGGAGCTGAGCATTTTGCGACCATTGGGAATGTCATATCTGCTCCAACAATTACCTCAATCACGAGAAAAACGCCTACAGGCGCTATTACTAATGCTGACCAGGTGGTGTTCAGAGTGACATTTGTTGGGAATGTAAAAAATGTAGATGTGACCGATTTTACGTTAAGCGGAACAGCAGCTGGGGATGGTACTGTTGCATCTGTAGCGGCCGTGAGTGGTGCTATTTATGATGTGACGGTCACTGGATTGACCAATTCAAACGGCACGGTTAACCTAGACATTAAAGGCAATGGCGGAGTATCGGGAACTAACGATATTGAAAGTAACCCTGAGGTTATCGACCAAAACGTTAGTTCTGGGGCAACTAATACCATTGATCGAACAGAATGGGGGCAATCTTTTCAGGCTAATACGTCAGGGAATCTTACTAAGGCAGACTTATTTATAGAATATGGCTATAACGGTAATATGACGATGGAACTTAGGCAAGGAGAGGGCTTAGGGGGAGCTCTTCTTGCTACAGAAGTCGTTGATGTGTCTGGCTTGACAGGTGACCAAAGCTTTACATTTTCTACACCTGCTGCAGTAACTTCAGGTTCGCAATATACGCTGAGATTTACTACGGCTTCACCTGCACACGACCAAGAGCTCGTTTTATCCATAAAGAGTGGTAATCCCTTGGCTAACGGAGTCCTTTATCAACCAGGTGAGTTGAGTAGTTTCGATCTGCTTTTTAGAGCCACAATTGATAATGGTGAACCATCTGGTTCTCTTTCTACAACCGCCCCTAGTACAGATGAGACCTTCACATTGGAGAATGTAAAGCCAACCGTAACCATCACAATCGCAGATGCAGCTTTGAAGGCAGGCGAAACGACATTGGTGACTTTCACCTTCTCAGAAGTAGTGACCGGCTTTGCCAATGCTGATATTACCATTCCAAACGGGACGATGACCGCGGTAAGTTCAGCAGATGGTGGAACAACATACACT
>NZ_LRDB01000007.1 GCF_001592935.1 Roseivirga echinicomitans | reverse complement strand
TTGGGCTTTTATTTTTCTGTTAATTCTTCGCTCTTTGTTTTTCCATGATTCCTGAACTTGATCAAACCATAGAAAGCCACAATTCCCCAAAAAAAATTAGCCGCTGCCGCAGCATAAGAGAAGTCATAAACGGTGTCAATCACTAAAAACACACTACCAAGAATATTATAAACGTGAAACTTAGTATCCCGAAGTGTCCAAACACCACGATTGAGCTGAACGTAACTGATAATAAAAAGTACAGTGCCCAACCAACCTAAGGTTTGAACACTGTAACTTATGATAGTATTGGGAATCATATAAAGCGATCTATTTAGGGTTAGCCATTGCAATAGTCCCTAAAAAAGCTTGGTTATGGAAGCACTTAACGGTTTCACCCTTAAAGCTTAATTTCTAGATAATCTGCACTCCGGCTTATTCAACAATCACCCAAACATTCACCCAGTTATGAGGTGCTTTTAATAAAAGCTTGGTGGTGCCTGTTGGAAAAGTAACAGCAGTTTTAAACTGACCATCTTTCACATCTGCCTTGCCTAAAAGTGAATAGTCATCCTTCCCCCCTTTAGCAAAGTTGTTTGTAGAAGACTGATAGATTTCTACGCTACCCGATTTGTCGGCTACATCCCAAGTCAAGGTGAGCTCGCCCCCTTCTGTCTTCGCTTTGGCATTCATGATTGAAATATCGCCAATGAACGGAACGCCATCCATTTCTTCCTTAATTTGAGTAGGTACTTCAATTTCCAAAAACCTTAAAGCACTAGCAGCAACATCTACTACGGGTGGGTTATTTTCGAACCTCTCATTCAAGTTATTTTGATCTGTAACAATCCAAGTAACACGTTCTCTCTCCGATTGCCCACCGTGGCCTTTGCCTGTCTCTTCGCTCCTACCATGATCTGTTGTAATAACAATCATCCAATCTTCATTGAATTCCTTTTCGCGTTGCTGAATGGCCGCCCAAATTCTTCCCACTTGGTTATCCATCCCCTTTACCGCTTCAATCATTTGCGGACTATCGCCATACATGTGGCCCATGTCGTCCGTAAATTCTAAATACACCCACGACAAATTAGGCGCATCAGAAAGCACATAATCAGCCGTTCCTTTCGAAACGTTTTCGTCAATATTGTACATAAAACTACGGTCGGAAGTATGTGGGAAAGCGACTGTATCTAACTCAAAACCATCAAAAGAGTAATCGAACATAAAGTTACCAGCATCTGCTTTTCCTTCTCCTACCAACTTGGTTCTGTTATCTTCCCAGCTTGAAAAAATAGCCGTGCTCATTTCAGGGTTAACCGTTTTAACGGTGCGAAAAATACTCCAATAATTGTAGTTGGGATTTCTTACACTGTTGCCCCAAACATTGTGTTTGTTGCCCCAAACTCCCGTAATCATATTCATATAACCTGGGGCCGAAATAGTAGGCGTCTGTGTATATTCGTCTTTTCCTCCACCTTGATAAGCGCGAGTATAGCCACCTTGAGCAGCAATTTGATCCAAAATTGGCGTATCTACACTTTCCAGCACGTCTGCAGGAACACCATCGACTAAGATGATCATTACCTTTTTTTCGGGTGCAGTACCGCAGGCCGCCATAACGATGGCTAAAAAAAGTATACTTATTGATTTCAACATGATGTGAATCTTTATCTGATTAATTGAGTGTTTGAATATTATAGAAATAAATGAACCGAACCTTAATTTAAGCTGAAAATGAGAAAATACCAGAAGAGGCCAAAAGCCTCATCCGGTATATCAATATTTGCAACCTAATCTAATTCCATCCAAAAATCTGTGTTAAGCTAGGGTTCAGCGCTACTTGAGCAGCTGGCACCGGACGGTAGTAAAACTTTGGATCGTCAAAAGTTCCTCTTTCAATGACCGTTAAAATATGTCCGCTGTTGCCTTCTGACAAAAACACTCCCACATTTTCACCAAAGCTACCTACACGGTAATAAGCAAAAGGAACATCTAAGGCATTTCGCTCTTTGGTATCTGGGATTGAAGCTGAAGCATCTAAAAGAATAACATCTTCAATTCCATCGCCAGTGATGTCGTGCTTACCTAAGCCACTGAAGTATAAACCTTTTGGCTCTTCTTCTAACAATTTACCAGCTTTCCAACGCATCAGGTCATCGAACCTATACCCTTCCAATGCCATTTCAACCCTTCTTTCTCTTCTGATTTCGAGTAAAACTGGATCTGAAACTGTTGGATACTTTGCCTGCAACACTGGATCTACTGTAGCAGCCATTGTCAAGTTTGGCATACCTGCTCTGTTACGCAATAGGTTAATCGACTCGTTTAATACAGCTTGGCTCATTTCATTCAACTCAGCTTTGGCTTCAGCATAAATCAAAAGTGTTTCGGCAAATCTCAATACAGGAAAGTCCAAGTTATTAATAGTGGACTGATCTGTTACATTCACAAACCCTTTCAGCTGATGATAGCCCGAGAAATTCTTTGCCAATTGCTGAACATACGTTCCTGCACCTTGGCTGTAAGTTCTTGAGTTTACCAGCACAAAGCCTGGATAAGCATAAGTTTGAGACAATCTCGGGTCTCTGTTTTGGAATTCTTGAACAAAGTTGAATTCATCGTAATTGGCTTGGTTCGAATAATAAGAACCATCTGCCATTAAGTAAGACTGCAATAAGTCCTTTGCTGGACTGGTTTCATAATTACCAAACACAGTTTCTGACCAACTACTATTTTTCACTTGGTCAAGGCTATATACTCCTAAAATCACTTCTGGATTTGACTCTAAATCAGTGCTATTGAACAAGCTACTGTAGTCCGTAGCGCTATTGCCTGTGTTCTTGATACTGAAAGGGCCATTGTCCATGATGTCTTTAGCGATATCTCTCGCCAACTTCAAATATTTATCAGCCGAAGCAGCAAGATTCAATTCACTATGATACTTTCTAAAAGTACCTTCGTGTAGCGCGTTTCTTGCCATAAAGGCCTTTGCTACCCATCTGTTTACTGCGCCATCAGGTTGGTTCTCGAAAATATTCTCGATAGCAAACTGGTAGTCTTCAAACACCTTATCCACTACCATTTCACGAGAATCACGTGACTTGTTCAAGGCTTCAGTATCACCCGTTTCGATAACGAAATCATAATAAGGCACATCTGAATACCTTTTCACTTTGTCGTAGTAAAACTGCGCTCTGAAGAATCTTCCCAAACCTTCAAAGTGATTTAGTTTTTCTTGAGAGATGTTCGCTTTTTCAAAGTTCTCTAAAAACAAGTTGATTGATCTCAAAGTACCCCAGCTCCAGCCAGAAGTAACGGTAGAAGAAGATGGAGAGCTTACCATCATGGTTTTCATTTCAGTATTACCCGTAATGGCAGCATTATCTGTTCCTCCATCGGCATAATAAATTCCCGAACCTGGGAAATTGTAAAGGCTGTTGACGTAAATATTAAGGTCTTCTTCTGTGTTAAAGAAGTTCTCTACGCCAATCGAAGTTTCTGGCACTACATCTAAGAATTTGTCGTCACAAGCTGCAACTGAACAAATTAAGAAGAGTGCAATCAGTATTTTAAAATTTTTCATTTTGAATTCGTTTAAAAATCAGATGATTACAAAGTGATGTTGATACCCAATACATATCGTCTTTGGAACGGGTAAGTGTAACCTTTACCTACTCCTCTTCCACCGCTCACGGCAGGGTTATACTGAATGGCATTGTTTACTGCTTCTGGATCGAAGTAGTCTTTCAATGCTGACCATTCGAAAAGGTTTTCGCCACTGGCATAAACTCTAACATTTGAAAGACCAGTTCTAGACATTAATTTTACTGGCAAAGTATAACCGATGGTTAAGTTCTTGAGTCTTAAGTAAGCTGCACTTAACAAGTAATCAGTTTGCGGAATGGCCAAACCTTGCGCTTGGTCAATTCTTTCACCTAAGTTTCTATCGGCTAACCAAGACTGTAAGTGAGGGTATTTGGCATCCAAATTTTGATCGGCCAAACCTGCATCTATATATGACTGCGAATGTCTGTCTCTATCGGCACCAGTTTCTGATTCGGCTCTGTAGAAATCGTTCAAGTGAGCATATCCACCAGCATAAGGCTGCTGATAAAAACCCCAATACAAGTAATCTAAAGGATAGTAATCTCTCTTTCCTACTCCTTGAAAAAGAACGCTAATGTCAAAACCATTCCAATCCGCAGAGAGGTTCATCCCATAGCGGTACCTTGGTGATTGATTACCGATGATTGACAAATCTTTTGTATCATCCAAAGTATAGCCTTTAGTGATCTTATTGTCACCGTTGAGGTCTTTGTACTTTGGCCATCCTTCAACAATTGAAATGGCTCCCCAAGGCACAATGGCATTCTGATCTAAAGCATCAATTTCTTCCACAGACCTGAAAAAACCATCGTTTTGGAGGCCCCAAATTTGGCCTAACTCCATTCCTTCATAGAATTGAGTAATGCTACCAGTTGGGTTATCGAACTTAGTAATGAAAGAACGGCTGTCAGATAAGTTGAAGCCCGCTTTGAAGTTCAATGGCTTGCCTGATAGGCTTACTTCGTTTTGGTAACCAAAAGAGAATTCCCAACCGTTAGTTTTTAAATCGGCTGCGTTTTCTTTTGGTTCAGTAGCACCCAATACGTCTGGCAACTCTCTACCCAAAGTCAACATGCCTTTGGTATCTCTTCTGTAGATATCGAACGATGCAGTTACTTTGTTTTCAAGGAATCCCATGTCAACACCAAAGTTTCTAGTCACTACTTCTTCCCAAGAAAAGTTATTTGACACCAATTGAGGTGAAGAAATTTCTAAAGGAAGCTTTCCATCAATCAGGTAGTTTCCTTGGTAAGCATCCATTGTTGAAATGTATTCATATGGACCAATGGCTTGGTTACCCAAAGACCCAATCGAGCCTCTCAGTTTAAACTGGCTTACCCAGTCTCTCATTCCAGCCATAAAGTTTTCTTCGTCTACTCTCCAAGCCACTGAAGCAGAAGGGAAAAATCCGTAACGGTTATTTGAAGGAAACTTAGAAGCACCATCATATCGACCGTTGAATTCAACAATATACTTGTCGTTATAGATGTAATTAAGTCTGTAGAAAACACCTCTTACAGCCCATTCAGAAACATTTTCATCCACAAACTGATCTCCAGTAGCTAAGGCTATTGTAGGGAGTGAAGCAGAAATAACGTTGTTACGTTGTGCGCTAAAGGAGTTCCAACGGTTGTGTTCTTGGTTGAAACCTAAAGTTCCGCTCAAGGCGTGATCTCCAAATTGTTGCCTATAGCTTAAGTAGCTATTCAACACATAATAATTCTCAACAGTACTTGATCTGTAGGCTGAATTATTGCCTTGTTCTCTAATGTCACTTGGGCCAAAACCAATATTGTACTTTGTTTGGAACCAGTTTCTATCTTGTCTTCCCCTTCTGAAAGTGAAGTCAGTATTAAAAGTCAAAACATCTTTCAACAATTCGGCTTGTACTCCAAACTGAGACTGAACACTTGTAAATTCAGTGATATCCTCTCCACCATCTGTTAATTGAGCAGAAATTACTCCAGCTTCAGAGTTCGCCCAACTTCCATCAGGGTTAACATCCCATGAGGTTGGTGCAATATTGTAGATAGAGGTAATATCGAAGTAAGAAGGTTCCTTTCTTTCCGTAGTGGTTAAATAAGTGTTGTTACTGAGGGTTAACCAATCGTTGGCTTTGTATGAAACCTTACTTCTCACAGTGTATCTATCAAAGTAATCATCGGCAATGGCCAAAACTCCATCTTGATGACTGTATGAACCTGAAAGCAAATAACTAGTACGATCGTCACCTCCACTGATAGAAAGCTGGTGGTTGCTTGAAGTAGTCTGATCCTTCATAAAATGACGCGACCAATCTTCCCCCCCCATGTACTCCCAAGCAGCTTCGTTGGTAGGATTCATTCTTACCCCTGGCAATGAAGAATCGTTTGAACGATCTCTGGCCCAAGCATAATACTGATCACTGAAGTTAATATTGTCCCAAGGCGTGTTGTCAGTTGACGTTTCTAACAATCTTGAGTAGATATAAGGGTCAGTGATTTTGTCTGGCAATACTGTGGCTTGGTTCATTGAAGTGTAACCAGAGTAGCTGATCTTCATTTTGTCCGAACCATTTTTTGTAGTGATGATTACCACACCAAAAGCTGCTCTTGCACCATAAATGGCCGCTGAAGAAGCATCCTTAATTACTGAAATACTTTCAATGTCCTGTGGCGCAATACGGTTCAATTCCACTGCATCTGAAGGAACTCCGTCAATTAAAATAAGTGGGCTTCCTCCATTGATTGAAGTAATACCTCTAATGTTAATATTAGGTGTAGCGCCCGGAGCACCAGAATTACTATCAATATTTAGGTTAGGAATGACCCCTTGAAGTCCTTCGGTTACACTGCTGATTGGTCGTTTTGCCAATTGCTGAGCATCAACTTGATCTACGGCACCAGAAAGATTTACTTTCTTTTCTACACCATAACCCACTACCACAAACTCCTGAAGTTCTTTGATATCTTCTTCCAACGTAATGTTAATAGTCGACTGATTGTTTACAGTTACCTCTTGAGAAAGAAAACCAACGAACGAAAATACGATTACCGATTCTTGGCTTTTCACTTTGATGGAATACTCTCCATCAGCACCTGTGATCATTCCATTGGTGGTTCCTTTTTCAAAAACAGTCACCCCAAAAATTGGCTGACCTTCAACATCTGAAATCAGACCCTTTACATTTAAATCTTGGGCAAAGCCAAGCACAGACACACATAAGCACATCAACATTAGGCATGTTCTGCGGAGCTGCCGATGCTGGGTTGAAAAAATGGATGTTAATCCTTTCATAAGTTACGTTTTAGTTTTTAGCAGATATTAGACTCCCAAATGTAGGCTCGGCATGTTACCTCATCATTAACCGCGATTTACTTTTAATTGAATAGTTGTTCAATCTATTTTCCCCATATTTGGCTTGCAGAATCACTGGAAAAATTAATGGGAAGAAAGAGCATAAAAGACCTCAGGAGGCAAGAAATAGTCAAAGCCTTCTACAAAACAGCTAAGGCAGAAGGGCTACACAATGCCTCTATTGCCAAGATTGCGGAAGCCATGAATGTTAACCCTAGCTTAATCTTGCATAACTTTAAGAACAAAGACGAACTCGTGCTTGCCTTGATTGATTACATTTTGAGCCGTTATCAGAAAATCTATACCACACGAAAAGACGGTTCTGCAATTGACCATTTAAGAGAAGTACTCAACAACCTCTTCTCAAGAAAATGGAATGCGCTAATTAGTGACGATGTCTATTATAGTTGCTACAGCCTGATTTTTAGAAACAACGTGATTCGTTCTAAATACAAAGACTTACATGACTCTCTACGGGCTTGGTTAGAGTCACATTTGGTGGAATGCATAGAAGAAGGTTCTATTGAGTTGGAAGACCCAAAAAGAACGGCCAATCTGATCTACACGATTTTAGAAGGAGCATACTATTACCTATGTATGGAGAAAAATGCAGTCAAAAAAGATGAAATCATGCAGCAGTATAAACACCATGCTTATGACATTCTCAAATTAAAAGTCTAGTACCAAGCGTATTCTCCCATTTATTGTTTGTTCCGAAACTTTTAGTCAAATTCACTTTAAGGAACAAAAAACACAATCATGAAAAATTTTAACTGGGAGTCGTTCACACAGAAAATTGCTGTACAATCAAGTCTATCAGAATTATATGATGCTTGGACGGTTTCGGAGAAAATAGAAAAATGGTTTTTGAGCGAGGCTACTTTCTATAATTCAAACGGAGAAGCCTTAACGCCCAACCAGCACGTAAGTCAAGGCGGTTCTTACAAATGGCAGTGGTTTCTATTTGATGATGTGGAAAAAGGGAGAATTACCCAGGCCAACGGCAGCGATTTTTTACAATTTACCTTTGCAGGTGAATGCTTGGTAGACATTAAACTCACACAGGTTGACGATACCGTAATGGTTGAGCTTACTCAAAAGAATATACCCACGGATGATAACTCAAAACAAGGAATAAGATTGGGCTGTGCATCGGGTTGGGCCTTCTTTCTCGTCAACCTAAAATCTGTATATGAGGGTGGATTGGACTTAAGAAACAAAAACGAATCGCTTAAAGGAATGCTCAACAACTAACTCATCAGAATAAAACTGCTAATAATGGATATTAACATTCATGAAGTCGGAGAGTTTCAAATAGCAGAAGTAACCTCCGAAGGTTTTGTTATTAATGATAAAGAAGATGGTTTAGACCTTCTTGGTAATTTATACTATCAAGGTTTTGATCATGTAATTCTTCACAAAGACAATATCACCTCTGATTTCTTCGATCTTAAAACGGGGATTGCTGGCGAAATTCTTCAAAAATTCTCCAACTACAGGGTTAAGCTGGCCATTATCGGAAATTTTGAAGTCCATCAAAGTAAGAGCCTTCAAAATTTCATTTTTGAAAGTAATAAATTAAGGCAGATCAACTTCGCTGAATCACTAGAAGAAGCCATAAAGAAGTTCTCTCATTGATAAAGATGACCTTTACATTACTTGTCATAGAGGTTATCATTTCATAAAACGTATCTGAACCTTTTTTCCAATAAGTCCATTCTCTTCATGTTTGTTAACAAGAAACACCGACCGTTTTTATAACTTGAGGCACAAAGAATTCAGCAATGGAGGAAAAGAGTAAGAAAAAGAAAGGCGTTACCAAACGTGATATCATTGAGCTATCAGTTGTTGTTGTGGCTTTTTTGGTCATTTATCTAACGGGTTCTCAAGCTGAAGTTTTTGGCAAAGTTCAACAGGCTGTATTAATTACTGGTGTTGTCAATGCCTCTGCTTTAGATGCTGATGAGGTTGTGGATGCCGATTACAATTTCCGTCTGGTGAATGAAGAAGGTAATAAAATAGACGTTCGTGATTTAAAAGGAAAAACCATTTTCATCAACATTTGGGCGACCTGGTGCCCTCCTTGTGTGGCTGAAATGCCCAATATCAATTCGCTATACAACAAGATTGAAAACAAAGATGACATCGTGTTCTTGATG
Source organism: Roseivirga echinicomitans (assembly GCF_001592935.1). Taxonomy (GTDB): domain Bacteria; phylum Bacteroidota; class Bacteroidia; order Cytophagales; family Cyclobacteriaceae; genus Roseivirga; species Roseivirga echinicomitans. The sequence continues at coordinate 79,775 of NZ_LRDB01000007.1, read as the reverse complement.
ATTTCTCACGATGAGGAAATGCGCACCACCCGTGCATGGATCAAGCGAAAAGGCTTCGATTTCCCCGTATACAAATTAGCTACTCCTCTACCCGATGTTTTCGAAACTGGAGTAGTTCCATCTACCTTTGTGGTTTCACCTGAAGGCAAGATCGTGGTAAGCAAAACTGGAATGGCCAATTACGACACTAAACGTTTCAAGAAATATTTGCTTAAGCTGGCTGAGAAATAAGGTGATGTTCCTTAAGTTTATGAGCCAAAGCGGCAAAACTGAATTAAATTCGGTTCAACTATATTAGGTTGCCTCTTATTTCTGAATAAACTTTGACATTAGCCATGAAGCTTATACACCTTTCTATCTTAACCTTTAGCCTAGCCGCTATTTCTTGCACTCCTTCTAAAAAAGACAAGTATTCATTGGCCAACCCTGAGCTAATCAGCTACAAAGTGGAGCAAACAATGCCCCACGATTCTTCTGCCTACACGCAGGGCCTGCTCGTACATAAAGGGAGAATATTTGAAAGTACAGGCCAAGAAGCTTCTTGGATTGGAATTGTAGACCCTTCGACCGGAAAGCCAGACAAAAAAGTAATACTTGACGACAAATACTTTGGAGAAGGAATTACAATTCTGAATAACAAAATCTATCAACTCACTTGGCAAGAAAAAGTGGGCTTTGTTTACGATTTAGAAACCTTTGAGCTACTAAGAGAATTCAAATACAATAACGAAGGCTGGGGATTGACCCACGATGGTAAAAACCTGATTATGTCTGATGGATCGAACTCGCTTTCGTTTCTGGACACCGCCAGCCTTACAGCAGTCAGTAAGCTGAATGTTACTTATAAAGGAGTAGCAGTAAGCAGCCTAAACGAACTTGAGTATGTGAATGGCTTTATTTGGGCAAACATTTACCAAAAAGACCAAATTGCCAAAATTGATGCAAAGACGGGTGAAGTCCAAGGTTTCTTAGACTTGTCAGATTTAACCTACCGCACCCGATTGCTGAACCCTGATGCAGACGTTTTAAACGGAATTGCTTGGCATGAATCGACCAAGTCATTATTGGTGACTGGCAAGCTTTGGCCACTGATTTATGTATTGAAACTTACAGGCAGTCCTGAAAAATAAGCTATTAACTCTCGATCATTGGTCACCTTTACCACCACCTTAGAACAACTTCATTATGGCCATTGGAGCTACCATTTGCCTGTTAGCCCAGAAATAACCGCGAAATTTACGGATGGCAATAACAGGCGAGTAAAATGCCTGATCAATAACAAAGCTACCATCAATACAGCTTTAATGCCGGTGGATGAAGGAAGCTACATTCTGATTAACCAGAAAGCGAGAGCCGAACTCAATATAAGTGAGGGCGATAAAGTTGAAGTAACTTTAGAAAAGGACGATTCAGAATATGGTATGCCAATGCCCGAGTCATTTAAGGTTTTACTAGATCAAGATGAAGTCGGATCCGAGCTGTTCCATACCCTTACCCCCGGCAAGCAGCGTAACCTCATTTACATTGTTGGAAAAGTAAAAAGTATCGACAGCCAATTGAATAAAGGCTTGGCCATTCTAGATCACCTTACTGAAACCAATGGGAAATTAGATTTCAAAGCCTTGAATGTGAAAATCAAAGAATTCAATCAGCGTGGAAAAATGCTTTAGCCTCCATATTGAAAAGGAGATTCCATTTGCCTGTTAAGTTTATTGAATCGATTTAGTCCTTCACCTAATCGTATTAAACAAAAAAATGGGACTCCTCTGACAGGTAGTCCCATTTGACATATTGCTTGATACTGAATATTTCTTAATTCGGTTCTTTCACTTCTATTTCCATCACATCTACCGCACTGACTTGAAAGTAACCGAATGCTCCATTAGATAGATTGGTTCGGGGGTTCGCAGGTGGCGGAGAAAACATTCCCCCGTCACTATTCAACAGATTAGACAAATCATTATAGAAAATGAATGCCTCACGGCTAATGCTATACATTTCCACCTTGGCATATTGACCTAATTTATAATAACCAGCTGTGGGAACACCACTAATGGATTCACCCAAAAAATCATCGTCCGAAAAGTATATATCTCCCTCAAAATCCCTGAGCGTTAAACCATTCTTATAGAATTTAAAAAGGTAATGATCCTCCCTATCCTGAGGTTCTTTCGCATAAAACAATACCTCATAAAACTCACCCTCTTCGTCAGGATCTTCCATTTCCTCTTCATCAATAATAACGGTCAGTGAATCGATCTCTGTTACGGGCAACATGGTTTCTGTAGCAGTATAATCAACACCGTCTACTGTCACTTTTAGGCGATAAGTCGTCCAAATACTGCCTGCATATGGCGTTTGAGGAAAGTAATAGCCTTTCTTAGAAGGGTCATTACTTGGATTGTGCACATATACAACTTCATTATTAGCATCGTCTGTAACCGTAACTACTGCATCAGTAATGGCCGGGTTTGGGTCTATCGAATAGAATCCTCTTGTATAGCTTAGCTTGATAAAATTGAGCTCAGAATTATTCGTTAATACCCCATCAATCACCACCCTGGTTTCAGATGTAATAGTGTCGATATTGATGGTTTCTTCACAAGAAACGAAGAAGACAGTGAAGGAAAACAGAATATATTTATATAGATTTTTCATCTTAAAATGGACTCGATTAAAATTTGATATTATAAGTAACTGAAGGTAGAATCGGGAACAGATAGATCATTCTAGCCTCCTTCTCATTCCCATCACCAATGGTATTCCCATCATCATCTTGTTTCACACGAGTGTACAACGAAAATGGATTCTTACGACTATAAGCATTATATAAAGAGAATACCCAAGAGGTCTTCCACTTCTTATGTGCGTTAGATTTTGGTGTTAAAGTGGCACTCAAATCAAGCCTATGGAAGGCAGGTAAATTGTATCCATTTCTTTCGGTAATTACATCGGCAGAATATCCGTCACCCCACTCGTAAGTGCCAGAAGGAATGGTAGTCGGCCTTCCAGTTCCATAGGTAAAGCCTCCACCAAATGACCATTTATCGCTGTAATCATAAGTGGCTAGCATGTTTAAACTATGTCGTCTGTCGTAGTTGGCTAAAAAGGTTTTGCCCACGTTTACGCCATCAATTGTCCGTTCTGTTTTTGATAAAGTGTAAGCAATAAAACCAGTAAGTGCTCCCTCTTTTTTCTGTAAAAAGAGTTCCAAACCATAAGCCTCTCCATCGCCTTGGCGGTACTCGGTACTCAAATCAGTATTAAAAAAAACCTGAGCGTTATCCGCAAAATCGGTCACGTTATCCATCTTCTTGTAATAAGCCTCCGCAGAAAACTCATACATATTATCATTTAGGTTTTTGAAGTAGCCTATGGCCACCTGATCGGCAACCTGAGGTTTCAAATAATAACTACTTGGTGCCCACGTATTGAAAGGTAAAGGAACGGTTCCGCTAGAAATCAAATGGGTGTTCTGAACCATTCGGTTATAGCTCATTTTCATTGAACTCGATTCAGTCAGCATATAACGCATAGAGAAACGTGGCTCAATATTCACATAGGTTTTGATGGGCTCAAAACTTTTGAAGGAAAGCGTATCCGTTCTTACTGGATCAATATTATCCTTTGGGTTTTCATACAAATACACATCGCCCTTACCTACACTCTGAAAAACAGACAGCCTAGCCCCATAGGTCATGGTGAGTTTTTTGGACACTTCATGTTGTGCACCAAGGTAAAATGCATGGTCTAAAGCATATTCATGCTGTAATTCAGTTGCTTTAAAAATAGACTCATCACTAGATGGTGTAATCTTGCCCGGTGCAAAACGCTTATAAGTTACGTGATACCCAAAATCCAATTCGAATTGTGGGCTTGCAAAGTAATTGAAGTCATTTTTGAAACTGTATTCCTGTAGGTTAGAATCCCAACGAATCCCTTGTACTGGATCTTCGATACCCAAACCGTAATCAAAGCTTGAAGCAATCAGTGAAGTGTTTGAGAACAGCTTGTCACTAAACAGGTGATTCCAACGAAACGTGGCAGTCTTGTTCCCCCAGTCGAAACCAAAATCTTCACCAAAACTAAAATCATCTCGTCCTGAATATACCGACAAAAAGAAGCGGTTCTTATTGTTCGCTCTCCAATTCACCTTGGCGTTGATATCATAAAAGTAAACTAAGTTATCATTGTTGGCGGCCCTTAAAAACAAATCGACATATGACCTGCGTACGGAAAGTAAATAGGAGCTTTCATCTTTCTTGATGGGCCCTTCCACTGAAAGACTACTGGCCAAAAGGCCAATTCCAGCTTCCCCTTCAAACTCCTTATTATTTCCATCTCGGGTTCTTACATCCAGAATGGAAGAAAGCCTTCCACCAAAACGGGATGGAATCCCCCCCTTATAGAGTTCTGAATCTTTGATGATATCAGCATTGAATACCGAAAATAGACCAAACAAATGTGAAGGATCATATACGGGTGCCTCATCAATCAAAATCAAATTCTGATCTGCACTTCCTCCTCGAACAAAGAAACTGGAAGTACCTTCTCCTGCGGAAATCACCCCAGGAAGCATCTGAATGGTTTTAATAATATCAGGCTCACCGAAAAGTGCTGGAAGTTTCTTCACCTGCTTGATGTCCAAATCATTCCTACTCATTTGAATGCTAGACACATTCGCGATTGGACTTTCGCCCGTAACTACCACCTCTTCCAATTCAGTAAATTCTTCTGGAAGGGCAATGTTCAATTCAATGTCCTTATCCAGCGTGATCTTCTGTTCAATGGTTTTATAACCAATAAAACTGTACTTGACCGTATAATTCCCCGGTGCAAGTGTAATAGAATAGAAGCCGTAATTATTGGAAATGACTCCATTCCCAATTTCGACTACTAAAACCGTGACCCCCAATAGTTCTTCTCCATTGGAGGCGTCTCGTACATAACCGTTCAAGGTGACCTTTTCTTGAGCCGATGCGAGTACAGTACACAATACGACACATGTCGTAAGTAAAAATTTGCGCATAATTAAATTAGAGTTTTGACCTGTTGTTTGTTTTAAAAAATTAGACCTAAAATAGACTAACCACCTTAATGACGATTCAAATGATCAATACACTTAGACGCCATTAAAAAATAATCCTATGTGTAAGTCGTAATAACAGAAGGAAGGTTGCAATTACCCTCAATTAAATTCGTGTTCGGGTCGATAATTTAGGTTAAATCAATGCATAAGGCATAAAAAAAGAGCTTAGACAAAATCTAAGCTCTTTCAAATTATAATTATTTTATTTTTAATTCATTGCAATCACACCGCATCCAATTCTTGGACCCGCAGCACCTGACGGTTGAGAAGTAAAATCATCTATCCCAGCATGTACAATTACCGCTTTGTTCAAGATGTTTGAGTTATCATCCCCTCCAATTGTCCAACCTTCCACTTCCATAGAAAGTGTTCCACTTCCATCTTCACCAACCGTTAGGTTACCAATATCACCTTTGTGAAAGTCTCCGCCTTCAGCTCTATTGCCGTGATCTACGCCCATTGGGTTCCAGTGGCCTCCAGCTGAAGCACCATCTGCAGCAGAGCAATCGCCAATGGCGTGAATATGCACTGCGTGATTACCTGGCTCTATGTTCATTAGACTTACATCCAACTTGATATTCCCATTGGATAATTCTTTAAATACAACCGTCCCTTTCAGGTTGCTATCGCTTTTACTTAATAAATCTACACTAACGCTCTTCATCGGTTCAGCCGCCACTTCAGTAGCTGAATCTGACTTTTCCTCAGACTTTTCTTTACCCTGAGAACAGCCAAAAGTCATGGCTGCAACTGCACAAATTAGAAGCATTCCATTGATCTGTTTTTTCATCATATCGGTTTCGTTTAATTCAAGTTCAAAGGTTGAAATTATATAACACAACTACAATGAGAACTGTTTTAATTAAGTTCTTGAAAATGGTCCTTTATGCTGATTTATACATCAGTGGTAAAACTAGAATTTATATTTAAAACCCACTCTTACCACTTGGGTCTCATAGTAATTTTCATAAAGTGCTCTAAAGTTGTCTTCCCTAAACTCTTGCTTCAAACCAAAACGATTGAAAATATCTGAAAACGAAACAGTAAATTCTCCTTTTCCAGCCAGTACCACTCGCTTTGCGCCTAAGTCTAATGACGATCTTTCAAACTGACGACCTTGAGGAATGTTCTTTGGGGCGAAGTACAAATAGCTGAGCTGTAATTCTGTATTTTTCGATATTGTAAACTGATTGTTGATTTTAGTATCCCAAGTAATGTCATCCGTATTTTCAATATTAAATGTACGTACATAAGGGAATAAAATCGTTCCAGAATAAGCATCTACGGTATTGACATACCAATTAAAACTTCCAGAAGCTTTCCACCAATCGGTTAGGGTTTGAGAGAGCAAAATCTCAACACCAAGGTTTGAACCACTGCCTACATTCTGATAGATTTTATTCACGATATTGTAATCGGGGTTAGAATTATCCACCGAATACACACGCATAAACGGATCGTTGATTTGGCGATAATACACCGACATAAAAACAGAACCCGAACTCCAATCGTGATTAAAAGCCGTTTCAACAGTTTGGGTAAATTGTGGACGTAAATAAGGATTTCCCACTTTCAACAATTCAGGGTCATCATACTTAGCAAACACTCTAAGTTCAGGTTCTCCCGGCCTGTCTACCCTTCTGTTATAAAACACAGAAAGAATGTTGTTCTCATTAAGCCTTAAACTAAAGCGTACATTTGGGTAAAGCTCGAAGTAGTTATAGGCATCATTCTGATCGTAATAAATATTGGCTGGGTCTAGATCATAGAACACATCCACATATTCTGCACGAAGCCCCGCTTCGATATCGAATTTCTTTTGCTCATATACATAATTGAAATAACCCGCATACAGATTTTCACCCCAATCCGATTGATCACCCAAGCCTTCGTAGATCACGGACTGATTGCCTGGGCTAACATCATAGGTAATCGGAAGCCTTCTGACCTGGAGTTTCCCTCCCGTTTCAAACCTTCCTTGTCTTAAAGGTTTAACATAATCCAAAGTAATCGGGATGGTATGCTCAATAGCAATCAGATGGGTTCTGTCTGTTGAAATTCTAATGTCAGAGCTATCGTTTAAGAAGTACTCTTCATCTTCCCCGCCGCGTGTATATTGAATACTGGCCTTTAGTTCTCGCCCTGGCTCGCTGAATTTATGTTTAAAATCGGCTGACACATTAAAATGACCTGTGATTTCTTCTTCGCGCCATGACCAGTATCGCTGGCGTCTTTCAATCTGCTGATCTATATAAGGTACTTGGGCCGTGTCGGTATGGTGTTCTCTATCGAAAATGGTAGTAATGCTGAGTGTATTGCTTTCGTCTAGAAAAAGGTCTATTCCTGTTTTAAAAACATACTGCGTTTGCCTTCTGTTTTCCGGAACTTGAGAAGCAACCACATCTCCATTATCGTAGTAACGAGTAGTGAATTCATTATTAGGTAGTTTCTTTTGTGAAAGCACTTCAGATTGAAAATAGAAATTCGATTTATCAGACCTTCTATTTAAGCTCAAACTAGGGGTGATTTTCTTATTGTTATCAAAACTTGGCCAGTCAGTAGGCAAATCTGCTCTTCTTTTTCCGAGTGCACCTATACCCAAAGCCAAGCCCACATCGCCATTCCAGCCTTTTTCACTTTCCTTTTTATAAATAATATTCAGGATTCCAGCCATTCCAGTGGCATCATATTTCGCGGATGGGTTATTAATGATCTCAATCCTCTCAATATTCGACATGGGAATAGTTGCTAAGCCCTTCTGATTACCATAGCCCGTCAATCCAGTTTGTTTTCCATCAATCAGCACGGCAACCTTGTCACTTCCGCGTAAAAGTATTTTTCCTTCTTGGTCTATAGTTACCCCCGGCAAGTTCTTCATCGCATCTAAAACCGAACCGCCCACTTGCGTGAGGTTATCATCTAGCGTAAATACCTTTTTTGATAAATCGGCAGCTAATGCCTCTCTTTCGCCTGCTACAGTGACTGATTCTAGGTTGGTGAGACTTGGTTCTAATGTAATTTTCCCTAAATCAAAAAAGCTGTTTTTACCATTCACTACAAGCTCAATGCTTTTTGAGGTATATCCAAGAAAGGAGAAGTTCACGGTGTAATTACCAATTTTAACGCCTTCAATTGTAAACTGACCATTATCATCGGTCAATGCACCCGTCACCAAAACACTATCCTTCTCAGTTTTAATGGCAACCGTAACAAAGGGGATTGGTTCGGAAGTATCTTTATCGTACACGCGACCAAAAACGGTGGCCGTGTTTTGTGCAATAGTAAAGAGTGGTATTAATAGAAAAGCAATAGCAATCAGCTGTTTCATGTGAGGGAAGTAAATATTGAGTTTTAGATAAATAATTTTTGAAGATAGAGAGACATACAACAAAAATGAAAGCAAAATATATTAAAGGTTTGGCCGACATTTTAACTTATATACCTCTCTATTTTAAGAGAATAAAATGAAGCTAAAGAGTTAACCTTCGTCTCCTTCCTCACCCTCTTCATCATCTTCATCATCTTCATTCACCACTTTTGAGCTGATCACCGTACCATTGGCATCAAAGATTACCTCCAAAGTTTCTTCGTCCTTCTCAATCTCAGCTTCATACTGAACCACACCATTTGGCTTTTCAATTTTAGTGGTCTCTTCTACTTCATAACCTTCGTATTTGGCCTTTAAAGTAGCTTTTACTGCTGCAGGTAACTCTTTATCCTTGATTTCAGTTTCAGTTTCCAACCAAGTACCATCAGTTTTGAAATTGGCCGACATTTCCGCCTTATTCATTTTAAAATTGGCTTCGTACTCGCCTTCTTCTTCCATTTCCCACTCTACCGATTTGGCATTGGTGAATTTGGCTTTAAAGGCATCTTGTACTGCCTTTGGTGCTTCCACTTGGGCACATGCTAAATTGGCCAATAGCAAGGCCATAACGATCATTGTTTGTTTCATTTTCATATTCAGTTTTTTTCTTGAAGTAACTACACGATTCTGTAGAAAAACTGGAAGATTGAAACGATTAGCCTTTTTCTAGGGCAGAAAAATCAACTGTAATCTGATGTTCATCATTTTTACTTTGATACTGGATTTGAAGCCCTTGGTTATCGCAAGCTGTTTTCACTATGGCCAAGCCCAAACCAATGGAGTTACTTGTGGACTTTCCTTTTTTAAACCGCTCAAAAAGACTTTCAGCAGGTACGGTCAAGGGTAGACCTGAATTGGTGATCGTCAATATGTCGCCAATGAGTTCTATGCGTAAAAACCCATTTTGAATATTGTGCTTAATGGCGTTGCCAATCAAGTTTTGCAAAAGGATATCGACAATGCTCTTATTGATGATATAATAGCAGCTGGCCTCAGAAACCAATATCTCCACCTTCACTGCCATAGCATCAGAAAAGTCTTTAAAGTCCTCTAAAACCGAGTTTATTACCGCTTTCATATCCATCCGCTCCATTCCAGAAAATTGATGGTTTTCCAACTTAGAAAGCAGCAATAGATTTTTATTGATTAGAGAAACCCGTTGAAGTGCACTGCTCATTTTTTCGAGGCGCTGCTGCCCATCCACTTTGATCGTTTCATCTTCCGCCAGAATGTCCAAATTGCTTTTAATAATGGCAATTGGATTTTGAGTTTCGTGGGCAGCATTTTCGGTAAACTCCTTTAAACTGATATAATCAGCAGCTATTTTATCAGTTACCTTCATCAAGGTTTCGTTCAGGGCATTAAACTCTTCAATGTCAGATTCAATTGGCTTAAACTGCTTTGATTGATTTAAATCGTAACCTTGAAACAGCTTGAGGTTTTGATAAAAACTACTCCATAGTTTCTTCGACACAAAACGATTTACCCAAAACAAACCCAACAGAATAAACACAAAAAGAACAGATAAACTCAGCGTCACCATAAACAGGATATCCTCCTTTTCGATCAGCGATTTTCTGACGGTAAGCTTATAGTTTTGTCCATTGATAATAGCGTAACGAGTAAGCTGCTTAAAGGGCATGGTTTCTTCTTCTAGGCTGTTATAAAACAATGTGTCAGTATAAACCAGCGCTGGCGAGTAAGATGCTGTAAGCTCAATTTCTAATTCATTGCTCTTGGGTGGCAATATCGGTTCTTCAGCCATTTCTAACTGTTGGATCCACTGATCAGATTCATGCAGTAGCAGCTCTGACACTTCATGCTCTATAATTCGCTCGAAAGCAAAGTAGAAAACGATGCCGCCAACCAAAAAAACCACTAAGGCCGAGCCGATAAAGTACCTCCCAGATTTAACGAGTAATTTCACTGTTTTACAAATTTATAGCCCATACCATATACCGCATGAATGTATTTATGATCACTGTGTTCGTTCAGTTTTTTCTTCAGGTTTTTGATTTGCGAATAAATGAAATCGTAGGAATCAGCCATGTCCATAAAATCACCCCATAGATGTTCGGCCAAGGCATTTTTTGAAATCACCCTTTTCGCATTGGTAATAAAGTAAAGCAACAGTTGATACTCTTTTTTGGTAAGGGTAACAGGCTGAAGATTCACAGTAACTACCTGACTGTCTGTATCGATGTTAATGTCTTGAAACTGAATTTCATTCTTCCCTTCAAAATTCCTTCTGCGCAATACTGACTTAATTCTCGCATTTAATTCGGGGAGGTGAAAAGGTTTAGTAAGGTAATCGTCTGCTCCAATTTGTAGCCCCTCTAATTTATCTTCCAATGAATCTTTGGCTGAAATAATCACCACGCCAGAAGATAAATTGGCCTGTTTGAGCAATCGAATAACATCCAGTCCGCTGCCATCTGGAAGTGTGATATCTACCACTACACAATCATACTCATACAACTCAATTTTCTCAGAGGCCTGCGTAAAGTCCGAAGCAATTTCACACACATTACCTTCCTGTAAAAGGTAGTGCTGAATGTTATCAGCCAGCATGGTTTCATCTTCAACCAAAAGTATTTTCATAACAATGTAGTCTGAGCAGGTTTATATCAATAAGTCTTACAATTTCGGCAAATCTAAGACGAGATTCTGTAGATATTTTGGTTTTCATCATTGCCCATTTAAAGTCTAAACGGAACTACTCCTATAATTTTTGCATTACCGCAAGGCACTTTACTATATTTGCAAGCTCAAATCAATACAATGCGCCTCAGACAATTAGCCCGTAAACTCCAAGTTCAGCCCAAGCAGTTAATCGGTATTTTATCCAAAAATGGGCATGAGATTGAAAACGACCCTAATTTTAAACTGACCGAAGAACAGGAAAGCCTTATTCTTTCTATCGTTCCTGTGCCTGAAGCGCCTATTGAAGCCAAAGTAGTAGCGCCCAAAAAAGAAGCAGTTAAAGTAGTTGAGCCCGTTGAAGAACCTTTAGAAGTTGCTGAAGAAGTTGAGACACCCACAGCAAAAATCATTACGCCAGAAGCTGTTGAAGAAGCACCAAAAGAAGTGCCCAAAACAGTTAAGTTAGAAGAAGTAAAAGAGGTGCCTAAGGTGTATAGCTTAGAAAAAGAAGCGCAAGAAAAGCACAAGGATGTTGAACTGATTAAAGCACCCAAGCTACAATTGGAAGGTTTGAAAGTTTTGGGTAAAATTGACTTGCCTGAACCTAAGGTGAAGGAAAAAGCCAAACCAGAAGAGGCAGAAGAAACTACTGAAAAGCCACAAACTCGGAAGGCTACTCAAAACAGAAGCAATCCTACCCACGACCGCAAAAGAGAAAATCAACGCACAAGACCTACTGCACTTGAGTTGGAAAGAAGAAAAGCGGAACGAGAAGCTAAGCAAAAGAGATTAGCTGAAGAAAAACGCATCAAGGCGTTGAAAGAAAGGCACTATAAAGAAAGTGTACAGGCCAAATTAAAAGCAACAGCATCTAAGAAAAAGAAGACCAAACCAGAAGCTGCTCAAGCCTCTGAGCAAACTAAAAAAGCCGTCAAAGCGCCCGTTAAAAAGCAAGCCCCTAAAAAAGGATTGCGTAGGTTATGGGCATGGCTCAATGGAGAGTTGGATAAGCATTAGTCGGTCTGCCTCCTAATTTTCTTCACCAGTACTTTTTTGTTCTTATTGGTGTTCTCACCAACGAGCCACCTTTGAATTTATTCTTCCCATGAAAATCCTGTGAAGGAAAAGAAGATGATAGCTGACGATTTTGTCCAGTATCATTATTCATCTACCGTATTCTATGAGGATGACAACAGCGAATTCAAATTCTTTAAATACGAAATGGAGTTGTTTGAATAGCGTTTCGGTTGCCCCATGACCGTTTGTTGGTGACAACACCAACGAAGACAGAATTTCTTCTAAAAAAGGGCTTTGCATAGGAGTTTAAAAAAAGTAGTTTAGGTCATTTTTCATACCATTTTTTAGAATTAGTTTTGTCCCAGTTAAATGCCACATATATGGATAGCCTATCACCTCAACAGCGGGAGTTTCTTGAAATCAATGGGTATTTAATAATTAAAGGTCTTCTTGATTCTGAAAAAATACGGGAATTAAAGCATCGATTGATTGAAATAAGGCGCCATGAGGGGCCTAGGGTAGGTGAATATGGTTACTCTAAGATTAGGGAAGATCTGATCAAACAGAATTCAAATTTTAGATTATGGGGTTTTGATTTGTTTTACACAATCCTCAAATTCATTTGTTCATTTTTACCCTTAACCCGAATCTCCATTCAGTCAAAGTCTGCTTACTATAATGGACAAAATTCCTGGAAAATAGAAATCAGACAAATGCTTATTGCAATCCGCGAGCAATTTGATTCAAAGGATCAAAGAATTTGTGACCTTGTAAACAAGGGGGAAGTTTTTTCAATTTTTTATCGACATCCATTAATCTTAGAAGCCGTAAAAAATGTTGTGGGTGAAGAATTTAAACTCTCATCTCTTAACATTCGGTCGCCTAAACGAAACAACAATCCACAGGATATGCATGTAGATTGGCCATGGGCTGTAGGGTCTGATGAATCTTATGCATGTAATGCTCTTTGGTTATTGGATGATATGGATGAATCCAATGGTCCAACAAGACTTATCCCAGGTTCACATAAATGGGCGAAGATTCCTTCCGAAGGTATGCAGTACCTTAAATCAACACATCCTAAAGAGATTCAAATTACAGCCAAAGCAGGAGATGTGCTTTTTTTGAATTCACATATTTGGCATGGTGGAACAACAAATATCACTGGAAATCCGAGGGCTATAGTTCAAAGTTATTATGTCCATAAGGCCCATCCCTCTCAACAAGTTCAAAGAAACCAAATTCGGAGTAATACTTTTAGTTATTTAAACGATGAAGATTTAAGGGTTCTCGATATCTTAGGTGATTAATTCTGACAATTGGTTAAATGCAACATAGCCTAATCCACTATTTAGTCTATGGTATATTATTGTTAAATTTATGATAATGAGCATTGCGCATTTTCTTGAAATAGTTAAGGTTTAACGCCATAGCTTAAGTACGGTCGATAGTTATGCTTCCACACTTAACCTTATCAAAGTACATTTCAAAAGCCTCTGCCCACTATTTTCCTCACCAGTACTTTTTTTCCAATTACTTCACACCATGGGCTGTTTTAGAAAATCTTCTAAAACACTTATTGCTATGTGCTTTAAACTCTATCAAGCTGACTAACTTGATCCAGAAAAAGAAATCGGAAAAAATGAAAAAAGAACTTACACTTGAGCAAATTGAAATTACAAAGCAGTTTCAGGCCCATATTAATGCTGAAATAGAAGGTGATTTAGATACTACACTTTCCACAATGACACCCAACCCTCATCTGAATAATATACCTACTTTAATAGGCGGGATCGGCTATGAAGGCGTAAAGAGTTTTTACAGCAGTCTCATTCCGTTTGATAAGTTCTTTCCACCAGACCTTGAAATGGTTCCTGTATCTCAGACAATTGACCAAAATCAATTGGTCGATGAAATAATTTTCAAGTTCACACATACTACTGAAGTCGGGTGGATGCTACCCAACATCCCCCCTACTGGAAAGCGTGTTGAAATCCCTTTGGTGGTAATCGTTGGGTTTGAAGACGGAAAAGTTACTCATGAACATATCTATTGGGATCAAGCAAGTGTGCTCGTCCAAATTGGTTTGCTAAGCCCTGAAGGTTTGCCTATTCATGGCATTGAAACCGCTCAGCGCATGGAAGAAATAATAAGCAAAACTCAATCATAACTTCCCAGCTTGGACCTTGTTGATGACAAGAGGCTGACCGAGAATGTTCGCCCTTGTTGGTGTTGTCACCAACAAGCCTCCTTTTAGTTTATTCTTTAGGGATTTGTAAAATTATCTCATGTTTGCAATTCTTCACGACCACTGTCCTTAAATGGATACCCGTGTTGCACAATGACCGTTACAAGCAAATCATTATAGATTCGCTCAGCTTTCTAACCATCAACAATCGATGTAAGGTTTATGGGCTCGTCATCATGCCCAATCATATCCATTTGATTTGGCAGATCAATGAAAATCATAAAAGGGAAGATGTACAAAGAGATTTTCTCAAATATACCAGCCAACAGATTCGCTTTGGGCTTCAAGATACCAACAGCGATTTACTCCCACAATTTGAGGTTAATCTCAAAGATCGAAAATATCAGATCTGGCAGCGAAACCCCTTGTCTATTGACTTGTTGAGCCGGAAGACAATTGAGCAGAAGTTAGACTATATTCATGCAAATCCGGTGAAGGGTAAATGGATGTTAGCTGATGACTTTGTCCAGTATCATTATTCATCAGCCGCATTCTATGAGGAAGACAACAGCGAATTCAAATTCCTGAAACACTATATGGAGCTTTTTGAATAGCTTTTCGGTTGGCGAATAGCTATGACATTTTGTTGGTGACAACACCAACAAAGGCAGAGGTGCAGACACCACATCTCTCATTTACACAGTAGGTTCTTCCAATCAAATTAAAACGATTAGATTGAATGATCAATTAAATGAGGGTAAACGCTATGGTGTTTAGCCTCATTAGAAACCACAATAGACTTATGAAAAAACTAATTTACTTCACGTTAGCCCTGTTTACCTTTGTTTCCTGCGACAAGGAAAAAGTGGCAGAGGCCAATAAATTCGATTTCGATGGGATCGATGAAAGCATAAAACCGGGAGACAATTTTTTCCTCCACGTAAACAAAACCTGGTACGATAACGCAGTAATCGCAGACGACCAATCAGGCGTTGGTTCTTATAGCTTCTTAAATATTCCTCAGAAGGTACTTTTAGAAAACATTTTGGTAGAAGTTTCCAGTGGAACCCATGAAAAAGGCAGCGCTGATCAAATGGTAGGCGACTTTTACAATTCAGGAATGAATACCGCGCTGATCAACGAACGTGGTTTTGAACCCATTCGGCCTTTGTTGGATCAAATCAACGCCATCAACTCTATTCCAGCAATGATGCAATTTGTGGCCAATGAGTTCAAGTCAGGAAATGGTTCATTGATCAGTATGGGGGTTTCTCCAGACGATCAAAACAGCAGCGTCAACATGTTGCACTTTGGTCAAACTGGTCTTGGCTTGCCCGATCGTGATTATTATTTTAAAACAGATGAATCTACTCTTGAAATCCAAAAGGCCTATCAAACGTACTTGACCAAGTTGTTTGAATTAATAGGAAATGAGAATGCAGCTCAAAGTACTGCAGCTGCCTATGGCATTGAAAAACAATTGGCGGAAGCGCATAAAACGCGTATCGAACGTAGAGATGTCAAAGCCAATTACAACAAACTGGCCGTAGCCAATCTTAATAAAAATCAACCCAATATTGGCTGGTCCAAATTGTTAAGTGATTTAGGGGCAGAAGCCGATTCTGTCGATGTGGGTCAACCTGCCTACTATGCGAAACTGAATACTATGCTTCCTTCCGTTCCTTTAGCCGATTGGAAGACCTATTTAAAAGCCAATGTATTGACCAATTATGCCGAAATCTTAAGTGAGCCTTTTGAAACGGCTGCCTTCGAATACTCAAAAATCATCTCTGGGCAAGCCGTGAAACAGCCGCGTGCTCAAATCATGGTAAATAAGGTGGACAGACAGCTCGGTTTTGCGCTGGGGCAATTATACGTAGCACGATATTTCAATGAAGAGGCGAAAACTAGGGTGGCCGATTTGGTCAACAATCTGCAAAAAGCCTTTGAAACTAGAATCAATCAACTGGACTGGATGAGTGATGTCACAAAGGTTCAAGCAAAGGAGAAATTATACGCGATTACCAAGAAGGTAGGCTACCCAGATGTTTGGAGAGACTACGGAAATGTAAACATAGATAAGGATAAGTACTTTGAAAATGTAGTGGCGTTAAGAAAAAACGATTATCAGTATGGTTTAGATAAGTTGAACAAAGCCCCTAACAAATTTGAATGGGGCACAACGCCATCTACAGTAACCGCCTACTACAACCCTTCTCAGAATGAGATTGTGTTTCCAGCAGGAATTCTACAATTTCCTTACTTCGATTTACAAGCCGATGACGCCATTAATTATGGTGGTATTGGAATGGTGATCGGCCACGAATTGACCCATGCCTTTGACGATCAAGGTGCTCAGTTTGATAAAGATGGAAATGTAAAAAACTGGTGGACGGATGAAGACTACAAAAAATTCCAAGCAAAAACGCAGCAGATCATTGATCGATACAGCTCTTATACTGTTTTGGACAGTTTGCATTTAATAGGCGAATCATCTGTTGGGGAAAATACAGCAGATAATGGCGGGATCTCCATTGCTTATGAAGCCTTTAAGTTAACCAAGCAAGGACAAGACACAGTAAAGATTGGCGGATATACGCCCGACCAACGTTTCTTTATGTCCATTGCCCGTATTTGGCGTGTAAAAACCCGAGACGAGTATTTACGCAACTATGTGAAAACGAATTCCCATTCACCACCAATGTGGCGTGTAAACGGTCCTTTAATGAACTTCACTCCTTTTTACGAAGCATTTGATGTTCAGCCGGGTGATGCCAATTACAAATCTGTAGAAGAAAGAATCAAGATTTGGTAAAAACTGAGTGACCGAGTGCTCAGCACTAAAAGAATAGGCTAATCGAGTAGAGGGCCGTGAGCAATAAGCTTACGGCCCTCTAACTTTTAAAGACCTCATAAGATGCCCTTGTTGGTGTTGTCACCAACAAAGGCAGAAACTAGTTGAAGGCCATGGATGAATAATTCATGGCCTTCTTTATTATCTCCCTCCTAACATAATCACCGCCCAATTTTAGAAAATCTATTAAAATCCATATCCAATTATATTATAGGTGCGCTCAATCAAATTAAAAACTATTAGATTGAGTGAAAAATAGAAGCCATTAATGAAAAAGGTTGAAGTTGTTGCAGGTGTGATATTTTGTCAAGATCAGGTTCTATGTGTTCAGAGACCAAAAAACAAATTCAATTACATTTCAGAGAAATTTGAATTTCCCGGAGGGAAAATTGAAGAAGGCGAAACCAAAGAAGAAGCTTTGCACCGCGAACTATTGGAAGAACTGAACCTTTCAACAAAAATCAAATCCTTTTACCTAACGGTTGTACATCAATACCCAGATTTCGAATTAACGATGCACAGTTTTACGTGTGAAGTTGAATCGAAAGAACTCACCCTTCATGAACACATTGATCAAAAATGGCTAACGATTAACGAACTTACAGTACTAGATTGGGCTGCTGCCGATATTCCAATAGTCGATAAACTTGTTTCTAATGGATGACATGATTCTAAGTTTCAATAAGAGTTTACAGACTGGGTATGTAGACAAGTCCATTTTATCTAATCTCGATTACCAACCAGAGTTACTCGTGAACCAAAAGAATCCACCGAAAAAGGTGCTTTCAACTATTCTTCATGAGCTTGAAAATTGTAATCAGTTTTTTATATCCGTAGCATTTGTAACTACAAGTGGAGTTGCTACGATAATCAACAAATTGAAGGAATTAGAAGATCGAGGGATAAAAGGCGAGATATTAGTTTCTCAGTACTTGAACTTCACCCAACCCGAAGCTCTAAAAAGGTTAGTCCAGTTTACAAATATAGACCTAAGAATTGCTACAACAGGAAACGCTCATACCAAAGGATACATCTTTAAAAGTAAGGAACACTATAACCTAATTGTTGGCAGTAGTAATTTAACTGCAAATGCCTTGTCCACAAACAAGGAGTGGAATATTAAAGTATCCGCGTTAGATGAAAGTGGTCTCGTTGAAAAAATACTGAATGAATTTCGATCTGATTTTAAAAAAGGAGAGAATGTAACGGCAGAATATATTTTGACTTATGAAAAAATCTATCAGAGTCAATTTCTTCTAAATCGAAAAAACAAGCTTGAAAGCTTAACTGAAACTCAAGCGCAGATCACCCCGAATTCAATGCAAAAAGAAGCATTGGAAAATCTTAAAAACTTGCGGGCTGAGGGAAAAAACAAAGCGCTCATCATTTCGGCAACAGGAACTGGAAAAACCTATTTATCAGCATTCGATGCGAAAGCTTTTAACTCGAAAAAATTGCTTTTCGTAGTTCATCGGTTGACCATTGCGAAAGACTCACTAAACACATTTAAAAGTGTTTTTGGGAACGATAAAACCATGGGTTTGTATTCTGGAAGTGAGCAAAATTTGGATTGTGACTTTGTGTTTTCCACTATTCAAACCATTTCAAAAGCAAACCACTTAGACAACTTCAAGAAAGATCATTTTGATTACATCATAATTGATGAAACGCATCGGTCTGGAGCTGATTCATATTTGCGTTTGATTGAGCACTTTGAACCAAAATTTCTACTCGGAATGACCGCCACACCTGAGCGAACTGATGGCAATGACATATTTCAACTCTTCGACCATAACATTGCTTATGAAATCCGATTAAACAGAGCAATGGAAGAGGAAATGCTTAGTTCGTTTCATTATTATGGCATTACTGATTTATCAATTGACGACACCGAAGTCGATAGAAAATCGGATTTTAGATATTTAGTTTCGAGTGAACGCGTTGAACGCATTATTGAGCAAGTCAAATTCTATGGCAGCGATAATGGAATTACAAGAGGTTTGATCTTCTGCTCCAGAAAGAACGAAGCCGTTGAATTATCCGAATTATTCAATTCAAAAGGATTTAAAACGATTGCCTTGACAGGCGATAGTTCTGAAGAAGAAAGAGCCAGAGCGATTGAAAAAATAGAGACCGATAATCTGAGCGCAAAACTCGATTACATCTTCACTGTAGACATTTTCAATGAAGGGATTGATATTCCAAAAATCAATCAGATCATCATGCTTCGCCCAACAGATTCAGCGATTATATTCATTCAACAATTGGGTAGAGGATTAAGAAAAGTGGATGGGAAAGGGTACTTGACGGTTATTGATTTCATCGGAAACTATGAAAACAATTACCTCATTCCTATCGCATTGTATGGCGATACATCTTACAACAAAGACTCTTTGAGGAAATTGATAACGGAAGGCAGCAGAATGATTCCGGGAGCTTCTACCATCAATTTTGATGAAATCACCAAAGAGAGAATCTTCCAATCCATTGACACTGCTAACATGCAGTTGTATGCTGACTTGAAAAAGGATTACAACCTTTTGAAATTCAAGCTGGGTAGAACTCCAATGATGATGGATTTTATTGAGCATGGTTCTCGCGATCCTTTCTTATTCGTGGATTACGCTAATTCCTATTACAACTTTATCGTAAAAGTTGAGAAAGCAGAAAACATAGCATTATCAAAACAACAGATGAAATTACTGGAGTTGTTTGCTAAAGAAATAAACAACTCAAAACGACTTGAAGAAAGTCTAATCCTCAAAACACTGATCGAATCAAGTAAGCTTTCCGTGAAAGAATTGAAAGAACAAGTGCTTAAAAATCATGGATATTCCATTTCTGAAGAGACCATAAAATCTTGCGTTTCTAACTTGAATTTTGAGTTTGTTCGCGAAAAGAAAGACGGCAAAATGCTCCCTGCTAAAGAGATCTATGACTTAGATATTCTAAGCATTGTAAACGGAAATTTTGTCTTTTCGAACGCGTTTTCTGCGCACTTAAACCAAACTGAATTCAAGCGCTTTCTGGTCGATTCAGCAGCTTACTCAATTTACGAGTTTAACAGATTGTTTGACGCAGACAAATGGCAAAATGGATTTGTGCTTTACAGAAAGTATTCGCGGAAAGATGTGTTCAGAATATTGAATGTGGCGGAAAATCCCGTTGCCCAGAACGTAGGAGGATATCTCGTAAGTCCTGATAATGAACATTGTCCAATTTTTGTGAACTATCACAAAGAAGAGCATATTTCGGAATCGACAAAGTATGAAGATGAGTTTGTAAACAATAAAGAATTTGATTGGATGTCGAAGTCCAACAGGTCGTTGAGCAGCAATGATGTTCAATCTATTTTAGGTCAAAAGGGCCCTATTCGCCTTCCGTTGTTTATTAAAAAGAATAATGATGAAGGAATGGATTTCTACTACATGGGCGAGGTAAGTCCTGAATTGAATAAAGTGGAGCAAACCACCATGCCTAACGACAAAGGGAAGCAGCTTTCGGTGGTGAAAATTCGATTCAACTTAGCTAATCCTGTGACATCTATCATGTTCAATTATTTACATGAGAAGTCAGCGATCAAGACTGTTAAGCCAGCAAAAACAGCCAAAGTCATTCCGATTCAGCAATCTTTGAGTTTTGAAGAAGAACTGAGAAACCCAATTCCATTGTATGACTTTTATGCTGCTGCAGGCACATTTAGCGAATTACAATCAGAGAAGGATTTTACTCTCATTGAAGGTCCAGAAAACAGTTCAAGCAACGATTATTTCGCTTGTAAAATCATTGGTGAATCAATGAATAGAGTCATCCCGCACGGTTCTATTTGCTTGTTCAAACCATACACTGGTGGTAGCAGAAATGGTAAAATTGTGTTGGTAGAAAACATTGATATTCAGGATCCAGATTTCAACTCTGCTTTTACCATCAAAACCTACTCAAGTGAAAAGTCTGTTTCAGAAGAATCATGGGGTCACACTTCAGTTGTGTTAAGACCAAACTCATTTGACAGCTCGTACCAAAACATAATCATCACTGCAGAAAACGCTGCAGAAATGAGAGTTGTAGGTGAGTTTGTGAAAGTTTTAATGGATACCAAAGATTAGTACCACTTAGTGAAAATATAGATACCTCTAATTTATATTGAAACTTTCGCCCTTGTTGGTGTTGTCACCAACAAGCCGCATTTTGGTTTATTCTTCCTTAAAACACCCCTCCTCCACTTTCACCCAAAGCACAACACCCCACTTCCAAACATAAGCCCCTCCCCGTCTAATGCTATTAGAATTTTCGGGAACATATCTGATGCTTTTGTGTTGTAGGAGAAGCTAGATGATTGGATCAAGCTCCCTTTCAAAAGGCCTGAAATCTAGATATTGTCAGGTCAATTCAAGATCATTTGTACAAGGAAGTAATCGGCAGCTTGAGGCCAGCACATCTGCGTAAAATTCAATATAAAATCAATTATGAAAGCATTACAAATTATAAAATACGGTGAATTGAAAGACGGTTTGGCCATCAACGAAACCGCAAAACCAAGTAGCAACGCTACCAGTATTCTTATTCAAACCAAAGCAGCCTCCCTCAACCCTATTGATTACAAACTGGTGAGCGGAGGTTTGAAAGACATGGTTCCCTTGGATTTACCCAGTTCCACTGGCTTTGATGTCAGTGGCATCATTGTAGAGAAAGGCACAGAGGTCACTGGCTTTGAAGTGGGTGATGCAGTATATGCCCGAGTGCCCCAACAACAGATGGGTACAGTAGCGGAGTTTGTCGCTGTTGAAAGTACTGTGGTTTCCAAAAAACCAGAAAACATTTCTTTCGAAGAAGCCGCCAGTTTGCCCTTAATCGGACTTACTTCCATACAAGCCTTAGAACGTGTGGGTTTGAATAAAAATGACCGCATCCTTATTCATGCAGGCTCAGGTGGCGTGGGCAGTTTTGCCATACAGTATGCCAAGGCCAAAGGCGCCTATGTATACACAACCACCAGCACCAAAAACGTCCACTGGGTAAAATCACTCGGTGCCGACCGTGTAATCGACTATAAAAAGGAAGACTATAAATCCATCGTTTCAGACCTCGACCTCGTCTTCGACACACTGGGTGGCGACTATACGCTAGATGCCTTTCAGGTGATCAAAGAAGGTGGCAAAGTAACCAGCATTGCGGGGGTTCCAGATGAGGAAACTGCCGCCATGATGGGCATAAAAGGCTACGAATTACCAGAAAACCTCGCTCGTTTGATCAAAGAAAAGTCGGCCAATTACAAACTGACTTGGATGCAGCCCAATGGGGAGCAACTCGATGAAATTTCTGTGATGGTGAAAGAAGGTAGAATCAAACCGATCATCGACAAAGTCTATCCTTTCGCTGAAGGCATTGAAGCCTACTTATACCTGGCCACAGGAAGAGCCAAGGGAAAGGTGATTATAAGCATGTCCTAAGCGCTTGCCCTTGTTGGTGTTGTCACCAACAAGCCTCCTTTCTCTCTATTCTCTAATGTATAATTCAAGATTTCTGGTTCAGAATATGCTTTTCAAATTTATAAAACTCTATGGGGCTGTTTGGATGATTTTTCGATTGAAAAACAACTATGACAGTTTGAATAATCTTAACAGTTTGTTGGTGACAACACCAACAAAGGCAGATTATTAATCTCTAAAGTAAAAATCACATGACTGACAAAAAACAAAACATATTAATAGCCGGAGCAAACGGCACAACAGGTAAAATTATTGTTGAATTACTCCAAGCATCGGACCGCTATCGGCCCATCGCAATGGTTAGAAAAGAAGCGCAAAAAGAAGCTTTTGAGAAAGATGGAGTAGCAGCAGTGCTGGCCGATCTGGAAAAAGATTTGAGCCATGCGGTAACTGGAGTGGATAAAGTAATTTTCGCTGCGGGTTCCAAAGGCAAAAAGGTAATTGCGGTAGACCAAGAGGGAGCCAAAAACTTAACAGATGCCGCTAAAAAAGCAGGAGTCGGAAAGTTTGTAATGCTCAGCTCCATGGGCGCAGATAATCCTTCGGTAAGTGATGACCTTGAAGAGTATTTGAAAGCGAAGCAAAATGCGGACAATCATCTACTTAATAGCGGTTTGGAGTATAGCATTGTACGGCCGGGTGGCCTCACTGATAAAGACGGAACAGGCAAAATTCAGCTCAAAGAAAAATTAGACAAGCAGGGAAGTATTTCAAGGGCCGATGTGGCCAAAACCTTGGTGGAAGTATTGGAAGACGGTGTAAAACAAAACCAGACTTTCGAAATTTTAGCCGGTGAAACGCCTGTTGAAAAAGCAGTGCATTAATATTAATTTAAAACCATGAAGAAACAGGATAACTACCCGAGGTCATTCTCGCACATAGGCATTACGGTGCCAGACATTCATAAAGCAGTCGAATTCTATTCAGAAGTGATGGGTTGGTATATCATAATGAAGCCGTCTAAAGTGAAGAAAGAAAAGGAAACCGCCATTGGTCAAATGTGCATTGACGTTTTTGGCGATGATTGGGAAGAGTTTGAAATTGCGCATTTAGCCACCTCAGATGGAATTGGAATTGAACTGTTCTCTTTCCCTCACGGAGTTAAAGAAGCGCCAGCGTTTAACCCTTTCAATACGGGGCTTTTCCATTTCTGTGTGCAAGATCCCAATATTGAGGAGCTTATTGATAAGATTTTGGCCCACGGTGGTAAGCAGAGAATGCCCATCAGGGAATACTACCCAAAGGACAAACCTTTCAAAATGTGTTATGTAGAAGATCCATTCGGAATTGTGTTTGAAATCTATACGCACAGTTATGAGTTAACCTATTCTTCTGGCGCTTATTCGGAGTAAAAGCGGTTAAATACTCGCCCCTGTTATTGGTGCTACCAACAGGCCCTTTCGGCTTAAAGAAAAGGCTTAGCCCATGAAACAAATCCCGGAGGGATTAAACCTTTATAACTCAAAGTATGAAAAATAAGGTGCGACCCCATCGGGGTCGTATAAAAATCTATCTATACATTTTTGCCCTTGTTGGTGTTGTCACCAACAAGCCACCTTTCGGTTTATTCTCTAATGTATAATTCTAGATTTCTGGTTCAGAATGTGCTTTTCAAACTCCTAAAATACTATACGGAGTTGTTTGGATAACTTTTCGGTTGAAAAATAACTATGACAGTTTGAATAACCTTAACAGTTTGTTGGTGACAACACCTACAAAGGCCGAAAGGGTGAGGATATAGATTTGTTGGTGACAACACCAACAAAGGTAAAACAAGCCACCTTTCGGTTTATTCTCTAATGTATAATTCTAGATTTTGTAGAGAGAATGTGTTTAAACTCACCGGGGGTGATTAATTCATATTCTTTAAATTTCTTAGTGAAGTAACTGGGGTTATTAAAGCCTGATAGGTAGGCTATTTCAGAAATTTGATGATTCGTACTTTTTATAAGCTTCTTAGAAAGCTTAATGCGTTCACAGGTAATATAATCTATGGGGGATATGCCCAATGTGTTTTTGAAAATCTTGAAAAAATGGGACTTGCTCATACAAGCTTTATCCACCAATTTATCAATAGAAATGTTCTCCGTAAGATGCGCCTTGATATAACCAATCGCATAGGCAATTCGATGGTCGCTCAAGAAGTTTTCAGTGCTTTCTAACAAGGAGTTCCTGGCTTTTGATTGCAGTAACCTAATAATCAACTCTTTGATAATGCCATCAATAAAGATATCCTTGGAAGTATGATCTTCAGTAAATGTATACACCAACCTATCTACCAACTGTTGGATTCCCTTATGGTTATCTAAATGAAATGAATTTTCTGTCAGATTCCAGTTGCCATTCTCCTGCAAATCAATAATTGTCATTTCATTAAATGAATCTACCACTTCATTTATTTTGCTCGGATCAATAGTAAGTGCCAAACATTGGGTAGGTGTTTTCCTCGTAGCTTCAGGAAAATCGATCAGCATCTTTTTACCACTCGGAATCACGACAGATTCGCCTGGAAAAAAATCGAAGGACGTCATATCTTCAAGGTGCATTACCTTCTTACCCGTAAGCATACTGGCCAAAACAGGGTAATCAAATGTTAAACTAACCTTTTCAGCCGCTTGGTGGGTTTCAAAAATATTAAGTTCTGAATAGGCCGAATTATATACCGTATAGTTCTCAACCAGAGTGGTCAATTTTCTTTCCCGCTTATGCTTTTGGAGTAGTCTTTCCATGGTTTAAGGTAGAATCAGATTTTCATTTCATTATCTAAGACTATCGTCTTATCAGAGTTTATTGTTTTAAACGAGCTTGGGTTTCTAAACAGTGTTATAAATCTAAAGAAAAACAATATGAGTTACAGTAAACCAAAATTTAAGGAAAAATATGGGAATTTCATTAACGGCAAGTTCGTTGCCCCAGTCGATGGCGAATATTTCGACAACACCTCCCCTGTCGACAACTCCCTAATAGCAAAGTACCCGCGGTCTAAGCAAGCCGATGTAGAAAACGCGGTAGCCGCGGCCAATGCAGCCAAAGAGACATGGGGCAATACCTCAGCAGCCGCTAGGGCAGCATTACTCAACAAAGTAGCCGATATTATTGAAGCCAACCTTGAAGAGTTTGCACTGGTAGAAACTTGCGATAACGGCAAGCCCATCAGAGAAACTCTAAATGCTGATGTCCCCTTGGCTGTTGATCATTGGAGATATTTCGCAGCAGTAATTAGAGCAGAAGAAGGTTCGGCTACGGAGTTAGACGAAAATACGCTTTCAATGAATATCAAGGAGCCGCTGGGCGTTGTAGCGCAAATTATTCCTTGGAATTTCCCACTCCTAATGTTGTCTTGGAAACTTCCTCCTGCACTCGCTGCCGGTAACTGCGTGGTATTAAAACCTGCAGAACAAACACCCTCTACGGCTACGCTATTAATGGAGAAAATTGCCGAGGTATTCCCTCCTGGTGTAGTAAATGTAATTCACGGTTTTGGTCCAGAAGCAGGAAAGCCCTTGGCATCTAGCTCAGAAGTGGACAAAGTAGCTTTTACTGGCGAAACCACTACGGGACAGCTCATAATGCAGTATGCTTCTAAAAACCTCAATCCTGTGACCATGGAGTTGGGTGGCAAGTCGCCTAATATTTTCTTTAATAGTGTAATGGATGAAGATGATGCATTCCTAGACAAAGCCATTGAAGGAGCTGTATTGTTTGCCTTCAACCAAGGAGAAGTTTGTACCTGCCCTTCAAGGTTATTGGTGCAAGAAGACATTTACGATAAATTCATGGAGCGTGTAATCGCCAGAACCGAAGCGATTGTACAATCAAACCCGTATAATACTGCTTGTATGGTGGGTGCTCAGGCCTCCAACGACCAATTCGAGAAAATTTTATCTTATATCAAAATTGGAAAAGAAGAAGGCGCCAAGGTATTGACTGGCGGTGAAGCTTGTAAATTGGATGGAGAACTTGGTAACGGATTCTACGTACAACCTACCATTTTGGAAGGCCACAATAAAATGAGGGTATTCCAAGAGGAGATCTTTGGCCCTGTGGTTTGTGTTACCAAATTCAAAGATGAAGCCGAAGCATTGGAAATCGCAAACGATACGCTCTATGGTTTAGGCGCTGGCGTTTGGACAAGAGATGCACATCAATTGTATCAAATTCCAAGAGCAATTAAAGCGGGTAGAGTTTGGGTGAATTGTTACCATGCATACCCTGCACACGCACCTTTTGGTGGGTATAAAAAATCAGGTTTCGGTAGAGAGAACCATCTAATGATGATGAATTACTATCGTCAAACTAAGAACATGTTGATTTCTTACGACAAGAATAAATTGGGCTTCTTTTAGTAGATCCTCAACATTATAATCTAGGGCAAGCCAAATTTGGCTTGCCTTTTTATTAGCTAAATTGAACATTATGAAACTAGAAAGAGTAGCCATAACAGAAAAAGCCGCAGCACTTGTAAAGCAGCTTCAAGAAAAACACGGTGAACTTATTTTTCATCAAAGCGGAGGTTGTTGCGATGGTTCTTCACCCATGATCTTCGAAAAAGAAGACATGTATCTAGATGATAGTGACGTGCTATTAGGTCAAATCGCTGGCGTAAATTACTACATGAACAAAGACCAATTTGACTATTGGAAGCACACCCACCTCACTGTTGACATTACTGAAGGCAGAGGCTCAAGTTTCTCCTTGGAAATCCCCATGGGTTTCCGTTTCATTATTCAATCGAGATTATTCAGCGATGAAGAAAATGCTGTATTGAATAACTCTTCGGTTGGCGAATAACCATGACAGCTTGTTGGTGACAACACCAACAAAGGCGCTCCCCCTACTCCTTTAACAACTCCAGCACATTCGCGCGGTAAAGTTTGCCAATAGGGACAGTATGGCCTGCTACTTGAATTCTGTTGCCTTCAACACTAACAATATGTGTTTTAGCGACAACAAAGGATTTATGCACTTGGATAAAATCGGAGGAAGCAAGTCGCACTAATAAATCTGAGATCTTCTCTCTAACAAATAAGGTGTTATCTCTTAAAACGACCTTGACATAATTTCCTGCGGCTTCAATATAGAGCACGTCTGCTACCTTCACTTGAACATGCTTTTTGTCACTATAAAGAAAGATATGTTCGGGTTGCGTGTTTTCTGCTCGCGGAGTGATTGGAGGAGCACTTGCTTTCACCTGAGTAGCTTTGTTTACGGCCTTTAAAAAGCGTTCAAAACCAAAAGGCTTTAATAGGTAATCAGCAATTTCTAACTCATAACCTTCCAGCGCATATTCCTTATAAGCAGTCGTAACAATCACTTTGGGTGGATGGGTAAGCGTTTTTAGAAATTCGAAGCCCTTCAATTTGGGCATATTCAAATCCAGAAAAATTAAGTCCACTGTATTTTCCCTCATGCAATCGAGGGCTTCTAAAGCATCATAGCAATGTTTGACCAACTCCATATTCGGCAGCATGTCACAATACCCCTTGATAATTTCATGGGCCATGTGCTCATCGTCTATGATCAGGTATTTAATCATTTTCGCAATTGCAGTTGTGCCTTGAAAACCGAGTTTTCATTGGTAAATATGAGCTCATGCTTTTTAACATAAGCCAATTCGAGTCTGCGTTTTAGGTTTTTCAAACCAATTCCACTTTGCTCCGGAAGTTCGGCAGCATCAAAATTATTCTCTATTTCAAAATCAATCACGTCCCTATTCGAGTTTAACTTAATCTTGATAAAGGCATTCTCTCTGAGGTTTTCCACTCCGTGTTTGAACGCATTCTCTAATAAAATAATGAAGATTAAAGGCATTACTTTGGTCTCTTCGTCATCAATATTGGTATTGAATTGTATGTCAATGCTTTTATGATAACGCATTTTATGAAGTTCAATATAGTTCTTTAAATAAGCTACTTCCTCCTTGAGTGACACCAAACGCTTTTCCCCTTCATAAATGCTGTAACGCATTAAATCGGACAGTTTTAGAATCAGCTGTTTAGATTTATCGATGTCTTTGTCCACCATGCCATAGAGGTTGTTCAACATGTTAAAAAAGAAGTGTGGATTTACCTGACTTTGCAAATGGAGTAACTCGTTTTTTGTGTTTTCATGCTTCAACTTCAATACAGATTTCACCTGCATGATGATCCAAATGATTCCAGCCACGAGCAGAATGGCGTAGTAAATGATCACAATAAGGCTCAAAGCAGGTGGGTAATCACCCAGAAAAATTACCGACTCCTTCCCACCTATTGTCAATTCGTAGGCCGTGATTCCCAAAGGAATGGCCACCGTAATGAAGATTATAATTTTAGCTAAGAGCCAGTTATTCCGTTTCAGCATTGAAATCATTTTGAAAAATAAGCAGGTTAAAAGAAAACCGCGCTAAAATGTGATGAACATTCATTTTTCAGGGGCATACAACCAACGAAGCACAAATAACACCTATGTATCAACCACAGAACATTACATCCCCAAATCCACGACACTGATCACATAAATTTAAGTGTCACACATCTTCAATAGATATTCACCGATCAAAAACTCAATATCTATTAAAACTTACCAAGATGAAAAAAAGAATTTTCCGCTATTTAAAGCACTTATCCCTCACCTTTCTAGTACTCGCACTCCTCGCCATTGCATTTGGCTTATACCATGGCGCAAGTGCTAGTTTTGGCCATAATCCATTGAGCATGTCTTTTGATGGTGAAGGCCCTTATGTTTTTTATAAAAACGATAGTACCCTGAATGTTAAATACATAAAAGGAAATAAAAACGATGGTTTTTATCTAGACCAAGCCGATTACTCAACCGCTGAAGCAATCCCTGTCCGTTCCTTTTTCGCATTGGACGCTACAACATTCAATTTCACGGTCACGGCCGATTTTGCAACCCCAAAAAGCACTTATAACGATGGCAATCCCATTCTGGCTGTCTCAGATCTAGAGAGTGGCTACAAAACCTTTCGCGACTTCCTCATCAACAACAAGGTCATCGACCATAATCTCAACTGGACATTTGGGAAAGGACATTTGGTATTGGTAGGCGATTTTGTAGACAGAGGTTTCTCTACCACGCAGTTACTTTGGTTCATCTATAAACTAGAGCAAGACGCTGAAAAACAGGGTGGCAATGTGCATTTCATTATAGGTAACCATGAGTTAAAAAACATGCATGGCGACTATGAGGCCACAGAACTTAAATACACCTATGTGGCGGCTATGTTAGGGAAAACACAAGCCAATTTATATGATTCAAATTCCGTTTTGGGGAAATGGATGGCCAGTAAAAATGTGATCGAATCGATTAACGGGAACCTCTTTGCGCATGGCGGCTTGCACCCAGACATCGCCAACCTCGACATGTCTTTAGATGAAATCAATGACTTGCTGAGGTCCAATTACTATACCGCCCCTTACCCGAAAGCCAACAAAACTAAAACTGACCTTTTGCTCTCTACAAAAACAGGGGTTTGCTGGTACCGTGGTTACTTCAAAGATGATTTAACGCAAGAAGAAGTCGAAAAACCATTGACTCAATTCAATGCCAAAGCCATTGTCGTTGGCCATACGCTTCAGTCGAAAGTAAAAAGTTTCTATAATGGAAAAGTCATTGGGATTGATGTGAAACACTCCAAAGATTACCATAAAAACTGGCCTGGTAAAGACTCTGAAGGATTACTTATAGAGGGCAATCAGTATTACCGAGTATTTGACAATGGTGAAAAGGAAGGCTTATAAGCCTTCCACTTTCAATCAAATCATAAACTTACTAGATTGGTCTCAAATTATTGGGTGAATAAAAAACCCTTAACTCTGGTCAAGTGATTTAAATGAAAGCATTTACAAAACTCAAATACGGTGGCCCCGAAGTTCTTCAATTAGAGGAAATTGAAAAGCCAACGATTAAAGAGGGTCATATTCTAGTCCGCGTTTTAGCGAATTCTGCTAACCCTGCCGATTGGCATATCTTACGGGGAAAGCCATTTTTTGCACGATTCACATTCGGACTGCTAAAACCAAAAGATAAAGTGTTGGGTGCTGACTTTTCTGGTATTGTAGAAGAAGTGGGCAGTAATGTAAGTCGTTTTAAGGTCGGTGACCATGTATTTGGAGAGAAAACACTAGGAGGTGCATTTGCCGAATACATTTGTGTATCCGATGCTTTTTGTGCAAAAATGCCCAAGGAAATTGGCTTTCCTGAAATGGCTGCCGTGCCAATAGCGGGATTAACGGCTTTGCAAGCCCTTATTACGCATGGTCAACTTAAAGCGGGAGAATCGGTTTTAATCAATGGTTCTTCTGGTGGCGTTGGCCATTTTGCAGTACAAATTGCTAAAGCTAATGGCGCTAAAGTAACAGCAGTTTGCTCAAGTAAAAGTGTCGAATTCGTGAAGTCATTAGGTGCTGATGAAGTCATAGCATATGATCAGGTGGATATTCATCAGTATAAAGGCAAATACGACTTAGTTGTAGATACACACGGCAACCTCACACACAAAGACTATAAACGATTAGGGCAAAGAGGAGTAGTTGTGGGTTTTACCAGTATGAAACATATGATCTCACTTCTTTTGAGTTCAGCATTTAGTAAATTCAACCTAGGCCAATTTACAGCTAGCCCAAACCCAATAGATCTAGAGAAATTAGCTTCTCTAATTCAAACGGGAAGCATTAGGCCACATATCGAGAGGACTTATATGTACCATGAAACTCCTGAGGCCATAGGCTATATTGAAGCCATGCACACCAAAGGAAAAGTGGTCATGGTTTGGCAAGATGGCGGTGATAAATTAAGCTAAAATCGTAAACCACTTACGCTAACCAAAAAAGCTTTTACTTTAAAAAATGAAGAACCTAATTAGCTTCAAAACAGCCACAAAACTAAGTCTGGTAATATTCAGCCTGCTGGCTCTTTTTCATCTCGCCATTATCATTGGTATCGTTCTTTTCGACTACGCACCCATTGAGTATTTATGGGGTGGAAGAATGGAAACAAAGAACCAACTTTTGGGCTTCGAGTTCATTTCCTTTCTCATTACATTTTTATCTATTATCGTAGTACTTATCCATACTGAAAGACTAAATAAGCCTCGGTTTAAAAAGGCCGCCCACATTTTTATTTGGATATTGTCCGTAATATTTGTGTTGAACACGGTCGGAAACATTGTGGCTGAAACAAACTTCGAAAAGTCATTCTCTGTTGTAACACTTATGCTTGCCATACTCTGCTTAAGAATGGCCTTAGAGAAAAAGAAGAATTAAAAAATCAAGAAAATGATAAACTCTGAAGCCTTGCAAGTCCAGTTTATAATTAAATTCAAATGACCGTGCTCGATAATTTTGACGAATACTACCTGAATAAAGAAGAGCCGAACAAAAGCTGTTTATTGGCTTTGCGAAGTCTCATTCTCAACCTGGGCGATGACGTTACAGAAACAAAAAAGTACGGAATGCCTTGTTTCTGCTTCAAAAAGAAAATGTTCTGCTATTTATGGACCGATAAAAAAACGGACGAGCCCTATATTCTCTTTGTAGAAGGGAAACTATTAGATCACCCAAAACTGGAAACCGGCACACGGTCTAGGATGAAAATCTTCAGGGTAAACCCCAATGCAGATTTACCTAAAGACACCATAGAAATGCTTCTTCAGAGTGCATTGGATTTATATAGAAAAGGAATCATCAAGACCAAATAAGTCCTAAATCGATCTTTCAATTCTTTCAACTTTGAAATCATAACAATTTGATAAATAGCACACTTCGAAAACCACACATTATTTACTTAAATTTTAGAGATACTTTATTCTTTCTTGCGTTCAGCACGTATGAAATGAATAGAAGACAATTTTTATCATCTAAAATTTAAGACAATGAAAAAAATATTATTCCTCACCGGAGACTTCACAGAAGATTACGAAACAATGGTCCCTTTTCAGATGCTTGAAATGGTAGGCTACGAAGTGCATACTGTTTGTCCCGATAAGAAAAAAGGAGATATCGTTAAAACAGCCATCCACGATTTTGAAGGAGATCAAACCTATACTGAAAAGCCTGGACACAATTTCGCTTTGAACTATAGCTTTGATGAGGTGAATGTTGAGGACTACCAAGGCTTAGTAATCGCTGGCGGTAGAGCACCTGAGTATTTGAGATTGAATAAGAGAATTATAGAAATCACAAAGTACTTTTTCGCTAATAACAAACCTGTTGCGGCAATTTGCCACGGCATCCAGATTTTAACCGCTGCCGATGTTGTCAAAGGAAGAAAACTCACCGCTTACCCAGCTGTTGGTCCTGAAGTGACTTTAGCGGGAGGAGAGTTTCAATCCATTCCTGCAGACGGTGTTTTTGTAGATGGAAATCTAGTTACCTCTCCAGCCTGGCCTGCACACCCAAGCTTTATCAGAGAATTCCTAAAAGTAATGGGCGCTAAAATCGAAATATAAGCTGGTTTCAAAGTAGGAATCAACTATACATCAAATGTCCGATAATGGCTTAGCCAAGCTGTTATTGGACATTATTTTTTTGAGAACTCAAAAGAGCAACCTCATTATTTACCTCCTCCATTCTTCACTTTAATTACCTCTGCCATTACGCTTAAAGCAATTTCTCTAGGTAATTTGGAACCAATATCGATTCCTATTGGGGCATGAATACTGTTAATTTCTTCAGAACTAAACCCATATTCCTTTAACCTCTCCACCCGCTTAGCATGTGTTTTCCGGCTACCTAAAGCACCAATATAGGCCACCTCAGATTTTAGCAGAATCTTCAAAGCCTCGTCATCTATTTTGGGGTCGTGAGAGAGAATTACGGCATAAGTATCCTTATCCAATTTCAAGTGAGGCAACACTTCCTGAGGCCATTCTACATGGATGGTTTGAGGTTTTACTCTGTATTGGGTTTTGCTGGCAAAAGTAGCCCTTGGGTCAATTAAAATGGTTTCGAAACCAAACATATGCGCCAGCTCCGTCAGCTCTACGGTAATATGTGCAGAACCGACTAGCAGCATGACAGGCTTTTTCGGAAACACCTGCACAAAATGATTTCCTGAGCTTAGTACTTTGCTGTCCCCTTCATGGAAGGCTTGCTCTAATTCAGGCAAAAGTGATTTCTCAAATGTTGCTCCAGTGGTTTTTCCATTGGCTTTTATGATAGAATATTGAGGATTATCTTCCAAAGTAGACAAGAGCATAAAGCCTTCATCTTGATTTAAAAGCTCATCCATAGTAGTCCAGATGGCTTCTGGATAAAATGGCTGTACAAAGACATCCAACGCCCCTCCACAGCTCAACCCTACTTCCCAAGCGTCATCATCGGTAATGCCAAAATGAACTACTTCTGCTTTTCCACTTTTAATAATTTCGACTGCCTTTTTCACTACAGCACCTTCCACACATCCACCGCTCACAGAGCCCGTCATTTCTCCATTTTCAGAAATGATCAATGCAGAACCTATGGGTCTTGGCGAACTTTTCCATGTATTGATTACCGTAGCAATAGCAAGAGTTTGCCCTTCTCTGTTTAATTTGCGTATACTTGAAACTATATCAATCATTACTGCACATTATTCACCCTAAAAACGAAGATACACTTGCTTTACGATAATCACGGTAGACAACTCAGATATTTGAGATTGGGAGTAACCGATAGGTGCAACCTGCGCTGCTTTTATTGTATGCCCGAAGATGGATTGAATTTCAGCCATCGGAGCCAAATTCTTTCTTTTGAAGAAATGGAAAGGCTGACGCGTATTCTGGCAGAAATGGGTATCAATAAGGTGAGAATTACAGGGGGTGAACCTTTCGTACGGAAGAATATTATGGAGTTGATTGAAAACATCAGCACCATTGACGGCATTAATTCCGTCAATATTACCACCAACGGAACCAGCTTGATTGAGCATTTACCCAAACTCAAAGCCATTGGGATTGATGCGATCAACCTTAGCCTTGACTGCTTGGATAGGGAGCGTTTTTTGAAAATCACCAGAAGGGATGAATTTGATCAGGTAATGGATTCGTTTCATGCGCTGATGGACTCGGGAATTACGACCAAAATCAATATGGTGGTAATGGAAGAGCATAATATTGAAGATATCATTCCCATGTGCGAACTTACTTTACAGCATAAAGTCAGCGTTCGTTTTATTGAAGAAATGCCTTTCAACGGGGGTGGCAAGAAGTTCACACCAATCACATGGAATGCCCGACAAATTCTCGCGCATATTCAAGGCCATTACCCTAATGTTGAAAAACTTCCTGACCCAGAAAGTTCTACTTCGCTAAATTATCAATTACCGAATGCCAAAGGAAGTTTCGGAATCATTCCAGCCTATACACGTACCATTTGCCATTCCTGCGACAGAATAAGGTTAACGCCAAAAGGTGAACTAAAAACCTGCCTTTACGATGGTGGCAGCTTCAGTTTTAGAGACTTTATGCGGGCTGGTGCTACGGACGAAGAAATTAGAAATCAGTTCCGAACGCTATTCAATAACAGAGCAAAAGACGGCTTTGAAGCCCAACAAAAATCATCAAATCCTTTTGAATCAATGGCCACCATTGGCGGATAAAATCACCTTATGGAATTCATTCAGTTTACAGAAGCACTTAATATAGTTACAAGCCACCCTTTTATTCCCTTGGTTGAAAAAAGAGAATTGAAGGACTGTGTAGGTCTAATTTTAAACGAAGACCTCAAAGCCGATCGTCCCTTCCCTCCTTTTGACCGGGTGACAATGGACGGAATCACCATTGCATTTTCCGAGTTTGAAAAAGGGCAGCGCAGCTTTAAAATCGAAAAAACTATTCCGGCAGGCACACCACAATACACAGTCAAGAATGTGGCTAAATGTGTACAGATTATGACTGGCGCCATGATGCCCATTGGCATGGATACGGTGATCCGCTATGAAGATTTAACGATTGTGGATGATACTGCAACCGTTAATATTGAAACGGTTCAGGCTCAACAGAACGTCCATTTTAAGGGAATGGATAAACAATTAGGTGATACCCTTCTTAAAAAAGGAATTAAGCTGGGCGCTCCTGAAATGAATATTGCTGCGGCCATTGGAAAGGCCGAGCTTTCTGTGCTTATACCTCCCAAAGCTGTGATAATCACCAATGGCGATGAATTAGTACCCATTGAAACCACGCCTGAAGCACACCAAATCAGAAGGTCAGGGAACTACGGAATCCAGGCCTTGCTCAATCAATATGGAGTAGAAACCTCCATGCATCACATGAATGACAACAAGGCTTTGATGAAAGAAGGTTTGGCAGCGTTAATCGAGACATATCAATGCATTGTGTTAACTGGAGGAGTGTCGAAAGGCAAGTTTGACTACCTCCCTGAAATTTTAGATGAGCTCGGTGTTCAGAAGCATTTTCACAAAGTAAATCAACGGCCAGGAAAGCCCTTTTGGTTTGGTACTGCAACCAATGGAAGTACCATTTTCGCTTTGCCAGGCAATCCAGTTTCTTCCTTTATGTGTGCCTCGGTGTATATTCAAGCCTGGGTAAATACTTCGCTAAAGATTGAACCGAAAACCATCAAAGTAAAACTTGACAAAGAGGTCAGTTTCCCACGGCCACTCACCTACTTTTTAGAATGCGCCATTGCTTTTGACGAAAATGGAACACTAATGGCCTCCCCCTTTATCGGGCATGGATCGGGAGATTTTGCTAATCTTGCTGTGGCCGATGGTTTCGTAATTCTTCCTGCTGAAAAGTCGGTTTTCAAAGCAGGGGAAGTCTATGATTTTGTACCTTTTAGAAATCTGTTTTAAATCATGAGCAAAGAATTCACCCATATAGATCAGAACAAGCCCACCATGGTAGATGTTGGTGACAAGGCCGAAACCAAACGCACCGCCATTGCCCAAAGCATTGTCCAACTTCCAGAAGAAATGAAGGCCCATATTGCTGAAGGTGAAATCAAAACTTTGAAAGGCCCTGTTTTTCAAACGGCCATTATTGCCGGCATTCAAGGAGCCAAAAGAACTTCTGAATTGATTCCACTTTGTCATAACCTGCCTTTGAGCAAAGTTGAAATCGACATCAAACTTCTAGAAAATCTTCGGGTTGAAATTACTTGCGAAGCCAGAACTTTTGGGAAAACAGGCGTTGAAATGGAAGCCTTGACTGGTGCATCGGTGGCCGCCTTAACGGTTTATGATATGTGTAAGGCATTTTCTCAGGACATCGAAATTCAAAACACCCGCTTGATAAAAAAGACAGGTGGAAAAAGTGATTTTAGCCAAGCCTAATACTCGGTTTAATTCCTCCAAATTTTAATAGCTTTGAGCTTATGCCTCATGTAATGTTTACATCTGCCCTCAAAACCTTCTTCCCAAACTTAAAGGAAGAATATATTGAAGCGGACAGCATTGAAGCACTTCTTTCGGAACTCGAGAAAAAACATCATGGAATACAAGGCTATTTGGTTGACGAAAAAGGTCAGATTAGAGAACACGTAAAGTTCTATATTGACAATGAACCTTATGATATTAAGGTGCATACCGAATTGAAGAAATCGGCTCAAATCCACATTATACAAGCCATATCGGGAGGATAATGAGATTAGCAGTAGGCACAGACAAAGGATTGCTTATTTATAAGCAAACAGAACACAACGAGTGGGTATTGGCCGACATTCACTTTATAGGAATGCCTATTGGTGCTTTTCATACCGATAAGAACCAACACTGGTGGGTAGCGATCAACCATAAACATTGGGGGCCAAAGGTTTATGTTTCAGCAAACATGGGCGAAACCTTTACTGAAGTAAGCAGTCCTAAATTCTCTACAGAAAGCCCCTTTACGCTCAAATCCATTTGGACGATTGAATCTCAAAATATTGGCAATATTCAACGTCTCTATATAGGCACCGAACCCGCTGCCCTATTCTACTCTGACGACTTAGGTGAAAGTTGGAATGAAATAAACGGGCTCAGCAACCATCCTTCTCGATCCAGTTGGCAAGGCGGTGGAAAAGGAAGTAATTCTCCATTTTTGCATACCGTTCTTTCCAGTTCAGAAAATGAAAACCATTTAATCGTGGGCATTAGTTGTGCGGGCGTTTTCCAAACTTATGATGGCGGAATAACTTGGCAGCCAACCAATACGGGGCTCAAGGCCTTTTTTTTACCCAATACAGAAAGTGTTGTTGGCCACGATCCACATACGATTTGCCAATCGAAAACAAATCCCAACGTGCTTTGGCAACAGAACCACTGTGGTATCTACCGCTCCGAGGACCTAGGGAAAACATGGCGAGACGTTACTGACAAGAGAGGAAAAGCAGTTTATGGTTTTGCAATGGCCATTGCGGAAGACAATGATTCAGAGGCTTGGGTAATTCCAGCACAAAGCGATCATTTGAGAATTCCCCATCAACAAAAGCTAGCAGTGTATTACACAAAAGATGCAGGGCAAAACTGGGAGTCGCTCGAAAATGGACTTCCAAAACCAGCCTTTGATTTGATACTGCGCGATGCAATGGACATCAAGGGTAATGATTTGGTCTTCGGCACAAACAATGGCAACCTCTATACTTCAATAGACAAAGGCGAGCATTGGACGACAATAAGTCAGAATTTGAGTACGGTACGGTGTGTGACTTTTATTTCTGAATAGAATCCGGTTTAGGCGCCTTGAATTTGGCAATTCTGATCTTTCAACAATTCTTCAATGTGATCTAGGTCTAAACTGTCGACAGTGTTTTTGAAGTTAGCCTTGTACTCTTGCACTAGCTCTTTTCGTTTCATTGCCTCTAAGAACCGCCTCATGTCTTCTCTGGTTTCAAGTGTCAAGCCCGGAACTGGTATTGCTTTTTTAGAAGTCGCATCCAAACGCACCATTGTAAAGTAAGAAGAATTCGTATGTCTAATTTCTCCAGTAATGATACTCTCCGCCTCTACCCTTATCCCTACGGTAACCGAAGAAGTGCCTACGTGATTTACGGAAGCATGTAAATGAACTAGATCACCTACCTCAACGGGTGCTAAAAAATCAACCACATTCATTGAAGCCGTAACGCAATAGCCTCCAGCGTGTTTAGCAGAGCAGGCATAAGCCACTTTATCCATTAAAGACAGAATAGTACCTCCGTGAATTTTACCACCAAAATTGGCATAAGAAGGTATCATTAATTCAGTGATCAGAGTTTTGGAATAATTAACAGAACGGTAAACTGATTCATTCATATGGAGAGTTTCTGGATTAGGCTAAAGATGACAAAACTTTTTAAGTTGACCGATATCTATTTTAATGCTTTTAGGGTTTGAAGCACTAAAGTGAAGCTTATCTATTTTTAAAAAACCTTTCAACATAACAATTTATTTATTCTTAATTAATTCTATTGGGCATTATATTCTGTAAAATGCGATACTCTTCGTATATTGCGGCATATCTGCGCCAATGAAACTCCTAAAATTTATCCCATTCTGTTTTTTCCTAGTCCTGTGTGTTGGCTGTAAGGCTCAAGACAACAAGGCTGATCAAATAAAAATGGCATTACTAGCTGCTCCTGTTGAAGTGAGAGACGGTGCTCATGTTTATGGGTTTGATAATGACGGAAAGTTCATCACACTGCGTGAAGGAACAAACGGTTTTATTGTTCGCTCAGATGACCCAAACCAAGAAGGGTTTGAAGTAGTATGTTACGGAGTCGATGCTGAACCCTTTATGGCCCGTGGACGAGAGTTAAAATCCAAAGGTAAAGGAAGAGCAGATGTACTCACAATGAGAGAAGCCGAAGCTGAAGCTGGCACGTTAAAAATGCCTAACTACGGCTCTGTACTTCATATCTATTATGGCCAAAATGCCAAATACAATCCTGAAACCGAGGAAATTGAAGGAGCAAGTTATAGATATGTGATCTATACACCTCAAGCTACTCAAGCCTCGACAGGATTACCTCTAAGACCAAATGGCCCTGGCCATCCGTGGTTGATGTTTCCTGGAACACACCGGGCTCATATAATGATTACCCCACCGGAGGGAAATTAAAATCTATTAGAATTTACATAAAGTGGGATTCGATCAACAAACATCAATCCTGCCTTTTTGAATATATTGTTTAATTGAACGGATTTCTAATCCAAAAATGAAGTTATGACAGCAGAATCTAAAGGTTCAAAGTACGATGAGAAAATTGAAGAAGTAATTAGTAAGCTTTTGCGTAGAGGTTTTACAGACATAAAAGCAACTATTGAACCTTATGAAGTACCTGCAAGTATCGTAGGCCAAAATCACGAATCTGAATTGATTCCTGACATTACTGCTGAGAAATGGGGCGGAAAAGGATACTTCGAAATCTCTAAGAAAGATGTAGACCCAAGTGAATTGGCCAGTAAATGGAAAGTGCTTGAGCTATTGGCTAAAATGAAAAGTGGTGAATTTCAAATTTATGTTCCCCATGGTAGCATGCAGTTCACACAGCGTATCATAGACAAGTACAGCATTCAAGCAGAGCTTGTTAAAATCTAATTTGAGTTTTCAATCATAACTCAAAAGAGCTTCTGAGGAATCAGGAGCTCTTTTTTTGTGCCTAATGAATCTATGCTCAAGATTTCCCTGCTACAAAACCAGTACTCCAAGCGGCTTGAAAGTTAAAACCTCCCGTGACGCCATCCACATCAATCACTTCTCCCGCAAAGAATAAACCTGAGCATTTCCTGCTTTCCATGGTATTGAAATCAACATCGGCCAAGACCACACCCCCAGAGGTCACAAACTCTTCCTTAAAGGTCGTTTTTCCTTTTACCTCATAGGTATCGTTCAAAAGAAGATTGATTAATCTATTGAGATTCTTCTTACCGATTTCAGCCCAAATGCCTTCACCGTCAACCTCTACTTTCTCCAGAAAGAAGTCCCAAAGTCGATTGGGTAAATCCAACGGATTCTTATTTCTGATTTTCCTTTTCCCAATGGATTGAAGGGAATTGACAAACCAAGTTCTCAGCTCTTCCTCATTCATTGCTCCTAACCAATTCACCTGGATCTTGAAATTGTAACCAAGGTCAGCCAATACCCTAGCCCCCCAAGCGGAAGTTTTTAATATGGCTGGGCCGCTCATTCCCCAGTGAGTAATGAGCAATGGCCCCGATTGCTGAAGTTTAGTGCCCTGAACGCGCACAGTAGCATTTGGAACCGACAGTCCCATTAAGTTCTTGATAGGCTCCTTGGGCATATTGAAAGTGAAGAGAGAAGGCACAGGAGTAATAATCTCGTGCCCCAAATCCTTCAGCCAATCAAAGCCTTGTGCTTTTGGGCTTCCGCCTGAAGCAACAATCACTTTATCGAAGTGCTGAATTTTTTCTCCAATTTGTAAATCAAAACCAGAACCTTTAGGCTGAATGGAATTTACATTAGCGTTGAGTACCACTTGAATTCCTAACTTATCTGTTTCTCTTAAAAAGCAGTCAATAATCGTTTGAGAGCTGTCGGTGGTCGGGAACATTCGGTTATCAGCTTCGGCTTTCAACTCCACTCCTCTTTCTTCAAACCATGCCACGGTATCGGTTGTCGTAAACTGCCCGAACACCTTTTTAAGCTGCTTTCCTCCTCTTGGGTAGAATTTAACTAAGTCATTATTATTAAAGCAAGCATGCGTCACATTACAGCGCCCGCCTCCAGAAACCTTTACTTTAGAAAGTAACTTCCCAGTTTTCTCAAAAATGGTGACACTAGCATCGGGTAAGTGAACTTTACAAGAAAAGGCGGCAAAAAATCCTGCCGCCCCTCCTCCAATAACTGCTATATTTTGGGGCATAGCCCAAAGATAGAAAGACTAATTCAATGCCTTACTCTATCCTTAAAGTTTCAACTGGGTTTGAACTAGCCACGCGATAGGACTGTAGACTCACTGTCAGTAGTGCAATCAGCCAAGAACCAATACCCACCATCAGAAAAATACCGATGCCTATACCAATACTGTTGGCATAACTCGCTAACCATTGGTCCATCATATAATAAGTGATTGGCGCTGAGATGATGAATGCAATTAACACCAAAGCGGTGAATTTCTTGGAAAGGATCATTACTATTTGGCTTACTGAAGCACCCAACACCTTTCTAATTCCCATTTCTTTCAAACGTTGCTTAACAGTAAAGGAAGCCAAGCCGAAGAGTCCAAGGGAAGCAATGATAATGGCCAAAACAGACAGTATACTGATCACCTTTGTCAGCTGTTGCTCCGACTGGTACATCTTATCGATGTGGTCATCCAAAAACTGATACTCAAACGGACGCTGAGGGTATAGTGTAGACCATACTGCTTCAATTTCAGCAAGGCCTTCTTGTAATTTATCTGCTCTAAGTTTCACATCTACTTCGCTCCAACCCCATGGTTGTTGACTCATGAAAAGTGGCTCTACTTTCAAATTGAGCTTATTGTAGCTAAAGTCCTTTACAATCCCAACTATGGCTCCAAGCGTGTCGTTTCCGCCAAAATGGAATGGCATCCCCAGTACTTCTCGATCTCCTGCTCCTAACTCTTTGGCCAAGGTTTCATTCACAACAAAACTCAACCCTGCTTTATCATTAGCATATTGATCACTCAAAGCCCTGCCCTCCAAAATTTCCATTTCAAAGAAGTCCATGAAATTGTTGTCTACCACGACAAACGAACTAGATCCATTAATCAAAGCGGTGTCAGCCCTGTATTGAATGCTTGTCTGGTGTAGGTTATTACCCAATCGTTGCGTAGTAGCGGTTACATCGGTAATGTTAGATTGATTCCTCAATTCCGTTTTGAATAATTCGTATTTCGAATTGGTATCATTATACATGTTGACAGTAACCACCAAGTCCTTTTTGAAGCCCAAATCGAGGTTCTGCATATAATTAAGCTGCTGAGTAGCCAACACAGTACCAATGATAATAGCGATAGCAATAGCATATTGAAACACGACCAACGCATTTCTGAAAAAGGATTTACCAGACTTCATTCCGCTGCCCTTCAAAGCCATTACAGTATTGAAACCAGACATCACCAAAGCGGGATATACCCCAGATAAGAAACCAATGACTATAGCAATAGCCAAAACCAGAATAAGGTGGAGTGGTTGGAAGAAAAACGATAGCTCAAGATTTCTATCTATAATTCCGTTCAGAGGCCCAATGGCGACAAAACTCAATAAAAAAGCAATAATGAGCGCCATGAATGAAAGCATGATCGACTCCATCATAAACTGCCCCGTAATCTGTCCTTTATAGGCCCCTATTGACTTTCTAACACCGACCTCTCTAGATCGAGTAGCTGCTCTTGCAGTAGAAAGGTTCATGAAGTTGATACTGGCAATGAGCAGAACAAAAAATGCCAAAATCAGAAATATGTTTACTGAGCTACGCGCAAATTTCTTGTGGTTATTGTAGTCGTGCGTAATGTCCATGGAGCCCAAATGAACATCGGACAAAGGTTGAAGAAATAGGGAGTAAAACTCCAACACCTCTTCGCCCATATATTTTACTAAAAAGTCATCAAACTTGGCTTCAAGCTTTTCTACATCTGTGTTATTCGCCAGCTGCAAATAGGTATTGAGGTAATTCGATCCCCATCCATTTCTTCTTTGTTCTGAATCCCAAAGTTTAGTGCTCGTCAAAGCATCGAATTGTAAATGAGAATTATCAGGCACATCTGCGAACACGCCTGTGACCTTTATTTGATTCTCATCTCCCTCTCCAGTTCTAATAATTTGGCCAATTGGGTTTTCGTCTCCAAAAATCCGC
This sequence comes from Roseivirga echinicomitans, assembly GCF_001592935.1. Lineage (GTDB taxonomy): Bacteria > Bacteroidota > Bacteroidia > Cytophagales > Cyclobacteriaceae > Roseivirga > Roseivirga echinicomitans. The sequence goes on along the minus strand of NZ_LRDB01000007.1, from coordinate 36,385 downwards.
TTGGCCAATGTTTCGCTTAAAATCAGATTGTTAGGTTCATCAAATACGGAATACCTGTTTCCTTCTATCATCTGAAAATCGAACATCTTCAAAAAGGAAGTATCCACTCGAACAAGGTTTTCGGTATAGTGCGATTGATCTTTGTATTGAACCAATGTCCTGCCCAATGTCCAATAGCGAGTAAAATCCGTGATTTCAGGATAATCAGCTAATAGGTTCGGCCCCATGGGATACATAGATAAGGCTACCTTCTGTTCTGAAACAGCACCAAAGCTCTGCACCTCGTCTAGTCGATAGATATTGTCCTTCTTTTCATGAAAACCATCGAAACTGAGTTCGTTGTTGACAAAAAGAAGAATGAGTAGGCAAGAAGCCATACCCAAAGCAAGCCCGAAAATATTAATGAATGAATAGCCCTTGTATTTGAGCAAATTTCGGAAGGTGATTTTGAAATAGTTTTTGTACATGACCAGTGGATTATAAAATGTGAGTTTTCGTTTTAAACCAAAATTGCGGAGTGAGCAAAGGACATCAATAAAATAGCGCCATTTGGCCCTTTTCATGCTCATTTCATGTAATCGCTCTTGAAAAAGTTCGGCTAAATCTCCCTCTACTTCATCGTAGATTTCCGGAGCTATTATCCGTTTCAGTAATTTCCTTAATAGTACAGGAGGCTGTTGTTGTTTCATTTTTGAGTTGATAACTGTGGAATTACATTCCAAAAGGACTGACGCAATGATTGGGCTTCTCTCAAGGATTTAAAGCCGTAAGCGGTGACCTTAAAAAAACGCTTACTCTTCCCTCCTCTTGTTTTTGTAGCCCCTCCAACGCTGGATTCCAAAAAGCCCTTTTCCTCCAACCTATATAAGGCGGTATGAATGGCACTGATGTTCACTTTACGATCGGCCTTCTCTTCTATTTCGCTTTTCACCACCACAGCATAAGCGTTATCATTAAGTGCGGCAACCGCCAAAAGTACAAGCTCTTCGAATTCTCCTAGGTGTGTCCCTCTCATTGAATTAACATTATCATCACTTTTGTAAACAATATACTCAAGACTCGTTAAAAGGTTACAAAGGTTAGCTTTTATTTATACCCACATGACCAACAACATGTGTAATGAAATCCATGCTTTGTAGAAAAGTCACACGTAAACATAAGTTTCATATTTAGAAAAAAAACACTCAACACTCTATTTAACAGACACTTAAACATAACACATAAATAACGGAATGGCTGTTGCAACTATGGAGGTATCACTAAAATTTAAAAATCATGAGTGCAACAACAGATAAAATCAAAGGAAATTGGAATCAATTAAAAGGTAAAGTGAAGCAAAAGTATGGCAGCCTTACCGATGACGATTTAACTTATGCTGAAGGTCAGGAAGATGAACTTCTTGGTAGAATTCAGGAAAAAACGGGTGAATCTAAAGAAGCAGTGAAGAAATTCATTGATTCCCTATAAAAACCCAAAATCATAAAGGGTGGCTTGATGAGGAATAATCTTGACGGCATGTTTTGGTTGAAAACCTACTTTGGGTCACCTTTTTGTCTATACTTCGCAAAGTATAACCATCCTTGATTCGCTTTCTTGAATCAAATTGATCAATAGGTCCCTCAGCCGACCTCCTTATGCTCATCTACTTGGCTTATTCTAACGAATAAGCTTAAACTGTTTACAAAAACATAAATACATTATGAACAAAATAGATTTCAAATCGCTAAAGGCATTGTTTATCAATTGTACCCTTAAAAAATCACCAGAGGTAAGCCATACCCATGGACTCATGAAAGTCTCCATGGACATTATGGAAAAGGAAGGAGTCATTGTTGACCATATGCGATTGGTTGACCATGAAGTGGCTTTGGGTGTTTATCCTGATATGACCGAGCATGGTTGGGAAAAAGACGAATGGCCTGAACTGGTGAAGCGAGTTTTAGACGCTGATATTCTTATTGTGGGTACACCTATTTGGTTAGGTGAAAAATCATCGGTAGCTCAAAAGCTGATTGAACGACTTTATGCCATGAGTGGCATGCAAAACGACAAAGGTCAATACCTCTTCTATGGCAAAGTGGGTGGCTGCGTAATTACCGGAAATGAAGATGGTGTGAAACATAATGCCATGTCAATTCTTTACGCTCTACAACACATTGGATACTCGGTAGCTCCTCAATCTGATTGTGGATGGCTAGGCGAAATAGGTCCTGGACCAAGTTATTTAGACAAAGAGTCTAATGCCAGCCAAAATGACTTCACTAATAGAAACACCACCTTTATGACTTACAACCTAATGCATTTGGGCAAAATGTTAAAAGAAGCGGGGGGGTATTCAGCTTATGGAAATTCCAGAAAAGATTGGGATAATGGTAACAGATGGAGCTTTGAAAACCCAGAATATAGATAAAAACTTCGCTAAATAGTGAGCCAAAAAATGATGTCTACCCTCCTATTCATGCGCCTTCCGTAATTAGTGGAGTTGTCGTAGGTAGGGTTAAAGAGTCCAAAATCCTTGATTTCAATGGACTCTTTTTTAATGTCTTCCTTTTTTAAAAGCAACTTAATCACCGATTGACTTCGCGCTTCGGAAAGTAACTCATTGTATTCGCTTCCGCCTACATCATCTGTGTGGCTATGTACGGTAATCAGGAAATTATGTACGTTTGGAATGGAATCAAGAAAAGCCAGTAACTGTTTAGATTCCTGAGAACTAACATAAGAACTTCCTCCTCTAAAAAAGACACTCCGAATATAAGAGGGGTCTCCAACACCTTGGGCATTGGTAGACAGACAACCGAAAATCAATATGGCGACAAAGAGGCTCTTCACTACCCTTAATTTATAGCATAAAAATGATTTATACATCTTTAATAAAACCAAAGGTAACGCGCAACCCATATTTTTCTGATATTCGGTAATTTTAGAAAGCAAAATGAAGAGATTAATCGTGATCATGGGTATTTCAGGGGCAGGAAAAACCATTGTTGGAGAAGCCATTTCCAAATCTTTACATATCCCATTTCTCGATGCTGATGACTTTCAACCCAAGGGGAATATCAGAAAAATAAGCAGTGGAATTTCATTGAATGATGACGACCATTGGACTTGGTTAGCTTCAATAGTAGAACATATACTTAATGCTCACAGGTCTGAATTTATTTTGTCTTGCTCAGCTTTAAAACAATCGTATCGCGATTACTTATCTCAGCGCTTAACCATTGACTTGGTCTACTTAAAGACTTCAGAAGAAGAGGCCTTAAGACATTTGGCAGATAGAAAACCTCAAACATTACAGCAACTCCTAGTTCAATCACAGTTGGCTATTTTGGAAGAACCAAAAGATGCAATAATTGTAAATACTGAAAACAGTGTAGATAAGATCTTAGAAGAAATTGAAGGTCGGCTAAAGAGTAGATGATATGAATTTATGGTTAAAGGATTTTAGTCAAAACCATCATTATTCGCAGACTTTAGGTATTTTCACAAAGCACAAATGAGTCCTTATGGAAGAGAGTATTAAAGAAATCATGAATAACCCCACCATTAGTAATTTGGTGCTCATTTTTTTAGGCATTACGGTCATTTGGATCCTTATCAAGTTTATCCAAAACAAGTTCATAGGAAAAATCAAAGCAGCCGATAATCGACACAGAACTAAAAAACTAACGAGTTTCATAGGCTATTTCCTGACTGTTATTCTTATTATCACAGTGTACAGCGATAGTTTAGGCGGTTTTGGTGTTGCCCTAGGTGTGGCGGGTGCGGGTATTGCTTTTGCCTTGCAAGAAGTAATCACCAGCGTAGCGGGTTGGCTGGCCATCGTATTTGGCAATTTCTATAAAACTGGCGACCGTGTTCAGTTGGGTGGAATTAAAGGTGATGTAATGGACATTGGCGTTTTACGCACCACCCTAATGGAAGTAGGGCAATGGGTAAATGGCGATCTTTACAATGGTAGAATCGTAAGAATTTCGAACAGCTTTGTATTTAAAGAGCCTGTTTTTAACTATTCCGCTGACTTTCCCTTTTTATGGGATGAAATGAGAATCCCTCTTAAAACCGAATCGGATTATAAATACGCTAAAGATACTTTTCTCACCATTATGGAGGAATCTTTGGGTGATTTTACTAAAAATTCTCAAAACGCTTGGAATAAAATGACCCAAAGTCTCTACGTAGAAAATGCACAAATCACCCCCATGGTAAGTATGTCGTTTGATGAAAGTTGGATGACCTTTACCCTACGATACATTGTAAACTATAAAATGCGTAGAACAACAAAAGACATGCTCTACATTAAGATTTTGGAAGCCATTAAGGCTAGCAATGGCAAATTAAAAATAGCTTCAGCTGCAATAGAAGTCACCAATATGAATAAAAATTAAGATTTTGATTCAATGGAAATAAGCATCTTCAAAAACCCTGAAACTACCGCAAAAGCCTTTGCCGATCACCTGTGTAAAAAACAGCACGATGTCAATCGCTTGAATATTGGGCTTTCTGGAGGGTCAACACCTAAGCTATTATTCGAGATTCTTGTTCAGAAATATTCAGACAAAATTGACTGGTCTAAACTTCATTTCTATTGGGGAGATGAACGCTGTGTGCCTCCTACCTCTGGGGAGAGTACCTACGGCATGACACATGAATACCTTTTTCAACATTTAGAGATTCCTGAAGAAAATATTCATCGTGTTTTAGGTGAAAACAACCCAGATAAAGAAGCCATACGTTACAGCCGATTGATCACAGAAAACTTGCCTTCAATCAACGGCCTTCCACAATTCGATTTGATAATGCTTGGTTTGGGTGAAGATGGTCACACCGCTTCAATTTTTCCTCATCAAATGGAGTTGCTTACTTCAAAGCAAATTTGTTCTGTAGCGGAACATCCAACCTCTGGTCAGAAAAGAATTACGCTCACGGGTTCCGTAATTAACAATGCCAAGGAAGTTTGCTTTTTGGTGGTAGGTGAAGCCAAAGCTGAAAAAGTAAATGAGATTATAAATATCACTGGCCATTGTGAACTTTACCCGGCCTCCTACATCAAGCCAACGCATGGTGAACTAATTCGGTTTTTAGATAAAGCAGCCGCTGGAAAATTACAGCTTTAGTCTTCGTATTCTCCATTCAGCCCAAAGCAAATTAGGTACCCAGCAAAGCCAAGCGATGATCACATAAGCGGAGATAAAGTCCATTCCAAAACCTACTTGAAACATTGGCAACCAAATGCGAAGCGTAACTGCCGCAAAAGTAACTGCATAGCTCCTGATCATCCATTTCTCATGAAGGGAAACCTCCCCTTTTCGTATCGTCCTATACCCCTGAACAGTAGTGTACAACCAAGCACAAGCCAAGCCGAGAAAGCCCAGTTTCGAAACCCATCCCCCTTCAGCATAGAAAGCGATATAAAGCCCTGTTAAACCACTTATCAATACAGCGATCACATATACTTTACCCAGATTTCTATGAAAATTGAGGTACTTATTTCTGAATTTCTTCATGAATTGAGACCAGCCTATCAACAAAGAAAATCCCCCAAGATAAATGTGGATATTGAACAACACCCTCCATAATTGACCGGATTTAACAGCTTCTGACTTTTGGGAAAGCAGACCGAATTGCTCTAGATTTTCTGTGAATATGTAGCCCAAAGGGTACAAGCCAACACCTATGGCAAAAAAGACTATAATAAACCAGCCAAACTTTTTCATCATAAATCATTTAAAAAATATCTTCCCACAATTATTGGGCAGACCTAATGTCAGTCAAAAAATAGGCTTGCTCACGCTACAAGATAAGACCTCTAGAATGAAAATAAAAGTGACATTCAAAAGGGAAATCTACTGTAATCAAGATGATATATTGAATTCATCAATCTCTCAATCGAGCCTTAATCCACATCTCCCACTTTAGATTTAAGAGCAATGCCAAACCGATTTGTGACCAACAAGATATTGACAAGAAATACAAAATTAAATCTTATCAACCCTACATAAATAGAAAGGTAATAATTACATTTATACCCAATAAAAACACACTCCATGAAAAAGCTAACTTCTTTGATTTTTGTACTTCTCGTTTTCAGTGCATGCACGGACACATCTCCTGATATAGAGTACACCGATCAGAGTGCATACATCGAGAATGAAACTTCCGACACTATATACATCTCTTACTCTACTGAAAACCAAGTATTTGAAGACAGCAATAGTAATCAATTAAAGATCTTGAGTTCCATAAAAAGCGATTCCGTTTCACTAGGAAAACATAATAATGATTGGTATGGTGGGCCTGACCATAAGATTCTAGACCACGTTTCTTTGGGTAGTCAAATAGCAATGACCAGCGATGAACTCAACTCAAAGATTCACTATTTGAATATCTACAAAATAGTGGATGGAAATATTTTGAAAGCCAATATTGATTTAACTGCCTACAAGGCTTGGAACAAAACGAGGCCATGGGATGACAATAGAAGAGCACGTACACGTAAGTTCTATTTTTATGTAACCGATGAGCTCTTTGAATAGAGACCTTGAACTCACCACATTTTAGATCAACTCTTTCCCGCAAAAAAAACCAAGCGTAAATACAAAATTAATATCTCAGACCTTAGTTATTCCTAAAATCTGAGATGAAAACCAATGTTACTCGCTCCTTAATGTGTCTACTGGATTTTTATGGGCAGCCCTAAGCGACTGATAACTAATCGTTGCAATGGCAATGGCCAAGGTGCCTAATGTAGACACCGCAAACACCCAAATATGGATAGGTGTACGGTTAGCAAAATCACTCAACCACTGATCAACTAAGAAGTAAGCAATGGGTGATGCCAGTACCATGGCAATCAAAAATAGTTTGGTGAACTCAGAAGAGAACAGCAGCACCAGTTCCGAAACTCTGGCTCCCAAAACTTTGCGGATGCCCAGTTCCTTCAGTCTTTGTTCGGCAGAGAAAGCTGCTAAACCGAATAGGCCCAAACAGGCAATGATTAAGGCCATTACAGTGAAAATATTGAGTACTAAACTCATTCGGCTTTCTTCTTGAAATGTATTTTTAAAGTCATCATCCAGGAAACTGTATTCGAAAGGAATGGTAGCATCCACTGCCTTAATACTTGCTTCGACTCGATCTAGTACAGCCTGTAAATCTTCTGAATTAGCTACAACTTGAGGGTTCAAACGCATGGAATAGAAAGAAAGGCCAGCGCCATAATCCCACACCTTGTCGTTATCAACATTAATGAAAATCAGGGGAGCAATTGCTTCGCGTACACTCGTAAAATTAAAATCCTTCACCACGCCAATGACTTCGAATTTATCCTCGCTGCCCGATGCCAAAGCCACAAATTGACCTACGGCACTAGTCGGATCATCTCCTCCCCAACCCAATACCTTCACAGCTTCTTCATTTAGAATCACTTTGTATTGATCGGTAGTCAGTGCTTGATCGAAGTTACGACCTGCCAAAAACTCTAATCCCAATACATCCAGGTAATCCGCTTCTACACGTAAGTTGCTCAAAGCCACCACAGGCGCCTCTGGCTCCGTAGATCTATACCGATCACCCGAGTCAACATAAGGCGGTACACCAAAGGATTTTCCTACTTTGGTAAAGGCTGGCATAGTGGCCAACTCAGTCTTTAGGCGTTCGGTATCGAAGCCCATTTGCTCAATATTGCCGATTTGTAAAACATTCTCTTTGGCAAAACCCAAATCTAAATTGGAAGTATAGTTCAGCTGTTTCTGAACAAAGAAGGTGCAAATAATCAGCGTCATGGAAATGGTGAATTGAAAAACCACCAAACCATTTCGTATGCCTTTCCCTTTAAAGCCTGCACTCATTTTACCTTTCAATACCTGAATCGGTTTGAAGGAAGACAGGTAGAAAGCTGGGTAACTTCCTGAGATAAAACCCAAGAGTAAAACGAAAACCAGTAGCACCGCAATAAAAGTTGGTTGGCTTAAATAAGGCGTAAGTAATAACTCTTTCCCCGAAATGGCATTGAACCAGCCCAAAGATGAATTGACAATAAAGAGTGCCGCCACTGTGCTTACCGCCACAAACAAGGTAGACTCAAAGATGAATTGCTTAATCAAAGTACCTCTTTCGGAACCTAGCACTTTTCTGATGCCCACCTCCTTGGCGCGATTGGAAGAACGGGCTGTAGAAAGGTTCATAAAGTTGATGCAGGAAAGCACCAAGACCAGAATCCCAATGGCCATAAACACCTTGACAAACTGCGGATTACCCACTGGGCCAAAAGCATTATAAGGAGGTTCTTCCGACAAATAAATCTCTTTCACAGGCTGTAAGGTCAATTTCCAAGGATTACCAGCCGTGAACTCTTCAAAACTCTGGTTGAAAATTCGTTCCGTGGTTGCAGGGGCATATTTAGGGGGAATGGCCTGAATCTTATCGCTCAAGGCAGCCATATTATTACCGCCATTCACCTTTGCATAAGTAGCAAAAGCCGTCCAGATCCATTTCCAACCGTCACGGTCCATTTGGGCCTGGTAGCTGTTCAGCGACACTAAAACATCAAACTGTAGGTGAGATTTACTTGGTACATCCACCAAAACACCCGTCACCACAAAGCTTTGCCAGGTATTATCCCATTGTTTTACTTCAAGCGTTTTTCCTATGGCGCTTTCATAACCAAAATAGCGCTCGGCAGTGCTTTGAGTTATTACCATACTATTGGGTGCTTCAATGGCTGTTTTTGGGTTTCCTTCAGAAAACTCAAAAGGAAAAACTTCGAAAAAGTTGTTTTCCACAGCGAAAAAGGCGCTTTCTTCAAAGGACTTGTCCTTTTTAGCCTCGGCTTTATAATTGGTGATTTGTGAGCCTAGGAACATCATTCGTGTGACTTCCTCGAATTCTGGTACTTCTTCTCGCAAAGCCACGGCCACATTTGGCCCAGTGTTCGACATTTGGGTGGTCCAATCAGACCATATGTTGGGCTGGTTAACACGGTACACCCGATCTACCTCGGGTAGAAACGTATCGTAGGTAGTTTCATGGTGAATGAAAAGACCAATCGTAAGCGAAATGCTAATTCCAATCATTAAACCGAGCAGATTGAGCACGGTAAATTGCTTTTGCCTGATGGCATTCCGCCAGGCAATTTTGAACATGTTTTTGATCATCATGGTGTTATTACTTTGAGTTTTGAAAAGTGAAAAAGAAGAGAATCCTATAAGCAAATGGAGGGCATCGATCCAATACATGAACCGCGCATACCGCTTGCCTTTGACCAGCATTCTGTCTTCGTAAATTTCTTGTAAGTCCCCTAAAAACTCTTCCAAGTACATTTTATTGATGCACTTAGCCGCCAACCAATTGGCGAGTTTAGGCGTATTGAATTTCTTCTTAGGCATTAGTGACCTGCATTAAGTTGCGGAATCAATTGCCACATTTTTTGGCGAACATCTTGAGCGGCTTCTAATTGGCGCATGCCCGAAGGAGTGACTTCAAATAGGCGTTTGCGTCTATCGCCTCGTTTTTCGGTGTTGCCGCCCATTTCAGATTTGAGCAAACCTTTATCTTGCAAACGGTAGAGAGTAATGTGTACCGCGCCTAAAAGTATGGAGCGACCGCTATGCTTTTCTACTTCCTGTTTTACATTAATGCCATAAGCCTCCCCTTTTAAAATACAGACTGCCAAAAGCACCAACTCTTCGAACTCACCAAGCCCCTTGTTTTTCATTAGTTATACATTGTATGTTATACAAAGTTATAAGTAATAGATTGATTTTGCAATAGCGACTATGAAATTGACTGATAGTTCTAACCACAAAGGACGCGGAGCTTCGCAAAGATTACAAAATGTATACACTGCGAATTGAACTGCGTACATATAGCTTATTAAAGAGATTGCTTCTGAATTCTTGCCTAGCGGCTGCTAATTCATCGCAATGACGGTGACCGATGGTTTACTGCAAAACTCAACCCTAAACAGAACAAATACCTACTCAACGTCATTGCGAACCTTATACAGTTTATTGGAGTGAATAGGCTTACGTGAAGCAATCTCAATGATGGATTAACCGCAAAGGGCGCGGAGTTGTGCAAAGATTACAAAATGTATACGCTGCGAATTGAGCTGCGTACATATAGCTTATTAAAGAGATTGCTTCTGAATTCTTGCCTAGCGGCTGCTAATTCATCGCAATGACGGTGACCGATGCCTCACCGCAAAACCCTAACATTCGCGCCACAAACGCCAACTGAACCATCATTGCGAACCTGCCAATGCTTATCGAAGTGAAAGAGCATACGTGAAGCAATCTCACAGTTTACTTAACCGCAAAGGGCACGGAGTTTCGCAAAAGCACAGTAGTTAAATGACACTTAGGAGTTTAACTCTAAACTTGTTTTGGCACCCTTTAATCTACCCTCCCTAAATCCTGGTATTTAATGTTATTTCATAAGTCATTCCGTAGGAATCTTTTCACGTGATTTAAGTCAATCACTTCTGTGTTTCTAAAATCAATATTTAGCACAAGTCCCCCACCTACTGCCCCACCTCGCTTTGCCGTAGCCTCGCAAAGGTAAGAAGGGCGGACATCCGTGCGAGTTTTAAAGTTCTGATGTTTTCAATAGTAGCAAACGGGCCCTGAAACGAGTTCAGGATGACTGTCCAAAAAAGCTTATTCGGAGCGTCATGCCGAACTTGTTTCGGTATCCCTCAAAGAACGCCTCAAGTCACCTCAAGTCACCTCTACGTTACTTAACGTTCATTGCGGTTTAATAAAAGTCGTTAATACCCCCAAGGGGCACTTGGAGTACTCACCTCTTTAGTAAGGCCAAACTTTACTGAGAATACGCGATCACTTCCTATTCTTTTTAGGTTGTAGGTAAAGCTTTTGTCATCTACTGTCACCCACCAAACATTGTTAGAGGCATAAGGTATTAGGTCTGAAGTTTCTTGATCTGCAGGGAAAAACTGAATGTTATCCAAACCTGTATTGGAGCTTAGACCACCATATTGTGTGACTTCATCTTCGGTACCGTCTTCATGTCTATGGTCGTGTTTTAAACGAATGAGCTTATCTTCTGTCATCGTAAAAACCCAAGTACGAGATTTATCTTCGCCCACAAAAAATGGAATTCTGATTTTGTTTTCTTCGCAAGAACGCACATGCATCACGAGTTTCTCTCCCATAAAACCATCGCCTTCTACTCCTCCGGCAGTGATTTCACCTTCATAGGATTTTCCGCAATGCGTTTGTAATGTATTCCAAAACTTTACAGAACCTGGGAGATCTTGTGCCATGATCTGGATAGGCAACAAGATTAAAATCAACAACTTTTTCATGCGCTATGGTTTATATATTAAACAATGATATGGGTATTATTTGAATTTAAGGCATGTCTTCTTTTTAAATTAGACAATGTCATTGCGAAGCTATAAATGTATATCGAAGCGAAAGAGCATACCTGAAGCAATCTCACGGATTACTTAACCGCAAAGCGCGCAGAGTTTCGCAAAGAGCTAGTAATGAAAAACGCGAGAAATAGCGTTAACTAGTCCCTTAGGAATGACCTATTTGTAGCAATAAAGTTTCGTTGAATATTAAGCTTCGTAGGTACGGCATCTTGATATCCTTTTCAGATAAGATTGCTTCTGAATTCTTGCCTAGCGGCTGCTAATTCATCGCAATGACAGTGACCGATTGCTCACCATAAAACCTATACACTTGTACCACAAACGCCAACTGAACCGTCATTGCGAACCTGTAAATGCATATCGAAGTGAAAGAGCATACGTGAAGCAATCTCACTGATTACTTAACCGCAATCTCGTACAGACTCTCACGGTTTCGCTCTTCAAGCGCAACCTCAGAGTGACGGTGAATTGTACTCTCTGCGTTACTTAGCGTTCTTTGCGGTTTAATAACGGTTACACAATCCCATCCAAAGCCTGATTCAAATCCTCAATGAGGTCTTGAGCATTTTCGAGGCCAACAGAAATCCGCATATCTCCCAAAGAGATCCCGAGGGCTTCAAACTGATCGGGACTGAGTTCTTTTAAATAACTGATGGCAGGCGCATAAATCAAGCTCTCATGTCCGCCCCAACTTACCCCTATTTGAAATAACTCAAGTGAATTCACAAATTTTTTAATGCTCGGCAGGTCGGTAGTTTTCAACTGAAAGCCCATCAATCCTGTAAAGCCTGTCATTTGCTGATGCGCCAACTCCTTCTGATCGAAATGATCGAGCCCGGGATAGCGCACCAATTCTATTTTTGGATGTTGGTCTAAAAATTCGGCTACCACTTTTGCGTTGGCTTGGTGCTGCTTTACTCTAACAGTGAACGTGCGTAAACTGCGCAGCAACAACCATGCTTCGAAAGGCGCCATTTTAGCCCCAATCCATTCGTATTCTCGCAGTGAAATGGAATCAATCAATTCGGCCTTGCCAATCAATACGCCCGCCACCACATCGCTATGGCCGCCAATGTATTTGGAGCAAGAGTGCATTTCCAGGTCGATGCCCATGGCCAAAGGCTTTTGGAACAATGGCGTGGCCCAAGTATTGTCGATTATGGTTTTAATGCCTTTCGACTTGGCCAATGCTGCCACAGCTGAAATATTCTGCAATGAAAAAACTGCAGAAGAAGGGCTTTCAAGAAAAATGAGACTGGTATTACTTTGAATTGCGTTTTCAAACTCAGCCACTGCCTTGCCTTCAACAAAAGTGATTTCGAGATTGAACTTGGGTTTCAAATATGCCGTGAGGAAGTTATTGGCTGGTCCGTACAAGTTCTTCACCGCCACCACATGATCTCCAGCCTTAATGCAGTGCATTACCGCAGCCGAAATGGCCCCCATTCCCGAAGGAAACAGTTGCGCCTTCTCCCCTCCTGCCAGTGCAGCCAGTTTCTCCTCCACCATTTTCACCGTTGGGTTTTTACCACGCGTATAGATAAAACTATCCAATCGATGATCGAAGGCATGATCGATATCGTCCCAGCTTTCGAAAGTAAAAAGTGAGTTTTGAAAAATTGGAGGCACAACAGCTCCATTGGGATGCCTTTCCGCATCGTGTGCCAATAATGTTTCGGGTTGAATGGGTTGTTTATTTTTCATCTGATTTACCTTCTTTCACTTCATTATAAAAGCATCCTTTTCCTGTAATGGCGAGCAATGGCGCTATGATTAAATTGATCAACGTCATGAGTTGCCAATGCCAATAATCGCCCACAGCCACGCCTAAGGTAGCGGCTAAAAACACGCCCGTGGTCGTCCAAGGAATAATATTTTCGAGCATGGTGCCGTAATCTTCAATCGAACGAGAAAGCACCTTTCGAGGGATTTTATACTGGTCGTATTTCTTACCAAAAGCATCGCCAATAATAAAGCTGGTCGCACTTTGGTTAGAGGTGGTCGCGTTCGTAAAGCCAGCCGCAAATAAGGACGAAATAATGACCGAAGACCTTGTTTTAGCAAAGGAGAAAATACGGTTGACCAGACGTGGCATGGCATCAATCATATCGATAGAGCCCACATAAGTAAAAATGACAAAGGAGAGCATTATGGCAAAACTCAGTTCGTACAGTCCACCTCGGGTAAAGAGCGTCACAATGTTTTCGGGCACTGTGGTCATCCAAGTCGCCATCGAAGTATCAAAACCCTTGTTGAGCGTATTGATCACATCGTCCATAGTATACTGTTGGAAGATGAGCGCCAAAATTGCGGCCACCATAGAAGAAGCCAATAGCGTGGGCAAGGTGCCCTTTTTGGTGATAGAACCGTAAAGCACAATCAACGGAGGAATAAACAAGAACACATTAAAATTGAACATGGATTCAATGGCAACAAGGGTAGCTGTGATTTGCACCGTATCCACTTGACCATCGCCCACAGGCTTTACAAAGCCCATCACAAAGTAGATGATTGCGGCAATAAGTGCAGAGGGCAATGTCGTGTACATCATGGATCGAATGTGATCATACAAATCCGTTTCGGCTGCCATGGCCGCCAAATTGGTGGTATCGGAAAGCGGAGAGATTTTATCGCCAAAATAAGCGCCCCCTACTATCGCGCCAGCCGTAATGGCTAAATCGGCATTGACAGCGCCTGCCATTCCAATCAGCACCACGCCAATTGTACCCACCGAGCCCCAAGAGGTTCCCGTAAGGGTGGAGAAAATAATGGGAATCAGAAAGGACAGCACATAGATGTAATCGGTATTGATCATTTTAATGCCGTAATAAATCAGCATTGGAATGGTGCCACTAATGATCCACGAGCCGATGATTACCCCAATGGCAAAAAGGATAAGGATGGCAGGTAAGCCTTTGGCAAGTTTCTTCACAATCGCCTTGAGAATATCATCCCAAGCAAAACCCATAATGAGCAATTGGGAAATGGAAAAAACCGAAGCCAATAAGAACACGATTTCAAGCGGAAAAGCTTCTTGATTTAGGAATTGTGGCCGAAGAATCAAGCCGTAGCCAATCATGATGGACAGAAAGGCCACCGGCAATACGGCATGGTAAAATTTTACTTCAACATTCTTTTGCTCCTTCATAGTCTAAAAAATATGGATAAGATAAGGAGGCTCTTTTGATGCGCAATGATCAATGCGGAAAAATCTCCTTACTACTGTTGAGCCATTTGTAAAATTCGCTTCAATTCCCTCACCATTTCTATGCTGGTAGTGCTCTCGTTTTTCGGAATGGCTGCACTGTGATATTCCGTAGCGCCCGTCTCAAATAAGCGTTCCAAATTGTTAGGCCTCACGCCTCCGCCCGGCATAATAATCATTTCACCTTCGGCTTCTTCAATCAACTCACCTATCATGTCAAGCCCTTCTAAAGCGTTTGGGGCGGTTCCCGAAGTCAATATACGCTGAATCCCGATTTCCTTCAATGTTTCCAGCGCCTCGAAAGGGTTGGGAACTTGGTCGAAAGCCTTGTGGAAAGTAACGTCTAGAAAACTGGCACATTCCAGCAGTTCTGCCGTCTGATAATCATTAATAGTTCTATCCTCATTGAGGCAACCAATCACCACGCCATCGCAGCGCATTTCGGCACAATGGCGAATGTCTTCTTTCATGAGTTCCATTTCCATATTGGAGTACACAAAATTTCCAGCACGTGGCCTGATCAATACAAATACAGGAATTTGAAGCAGTTCTCTGGTCAGTTTAATCAAACCGTGGCTGGGCGTGAGTCCATCGGCTTCTAGGTGCGAACAGAGTTCGATTCTATCGGCTCCACCGTTTTGGGCGTTGAGGGCAGATTCTATGGAATTGGCACAAATTTCAAGTAGCATAGGGCAAATATGGAAATAGCTTTGGCAATAAACCCGCTGATGAAACAATTTTCTTAAACACCCTTTTATATTTGTGCTTAGGATAGAAAAATCAAACATAGGTTATGAAAAATATATCAGTAATTGGTTCAGGTACAATGGGCAACGGAATCGCTCATGTTTATGCGCAAAGCGGCTTTGCTGTAAATTTGGTAGACATTTCTGCTGACGCTTTGGCAAGGGCCGTAAAGACCATTGAAAAGAATTTAGATCGAATGGTGGCCAAAGAAAGAATTGACGAAGCCACTAAAAATTCGACTTTAGCGAATATTACCACCCACACCGACCTTAAAACTGGCGTAGCTAATGCAGATTTGGTGATTGAAGCGGCTACCGAAAACGTAGACATCAAACTTAAAATCTTCCGTGATTTAGACGCCTTCACCAAGCCTGAATGTATTTTGGCTTCCAACACTTCTTCTATTCCAATTACTAAAATTGGTGCGGCCACCAACAGACCTGACAAGGTGATTGGAATGCACTTTATGAATCCTGTTCCGGTAATGAAATTGGTAGAGGTCATCAATGGTTATGCTACTTCGGCTGAAGTAACGGCTTTGGTGATGGAAACTTCAAAGAAATTGGGCAAAGTGCCTGTGGAAGTAAATGATTACCCTGGCTTTGTGGCCAACCGTATTTTGATGCCGATGATCAATGAAGCCATCATTTCTTTGTTTGAAGGCGTGGCGGGTGTTGAAGAAATTGACACGGTAATGAAACTAGGCATGGCGCATCCGATGGGGCCATTGCAACTGGCTGACTTTATTGGGCTAGACGTTTGCCTTTCTATTATGAATGTGCTTTACGAAGGCTTCGGTAACCCGAAATACGCTCCTTGTCCGCTATTGGTGAACATGGTAACCGCTGGTTATTTAGGCGTAAAATCTGGCGAAGGTTTCTATTCTTGGAACCACGGCACCAAAGAGCTGATTGTTTCAAAGCAGTTTAAGAAATAAGGAAATCACTTTCCAACATTAGAAATTGAGAGTGTCTGAAAAGGCACTCTTTTTTTTTGTTTCAATAGTACTGCTTTCCGCTAGGCAGGCAAGCACCAGTTACCGCTGTGGGCAAGTGAGCGCTAGGGGCTAATCCTCGTTTGCAACGAGGATTAGCGTGGGAATTTACTTTTTTGACAATAACACTTCTGGCTTAAAATCACGCCACTTTAAAGGTAATCTATCAATAAGTCCAAAAGCTTCCGCCTGATTTAGTATCAGTGATATTGCCTGATAATAACCAAACAATTTACCCTTTTCAAATTCATCGTTACTATTTGCCTTGATCTCATAGGCTTCTTCGACTAATTGATTTATTAAATCCTCTAAATAGTTCTCCATAATAAATTAATTACTCACTAGTTCGCACTTGTAGTACAGACTGATCTTATGCCTCTTCTCAACGCTTAATATATAAAAAACCAGCCTTGTTTCTAAAGCTGGTCTTTCGGTTTTGTTCTAAATTATGCACTCAAATTGCATAACAAAATAGGTACTCGCCAAAGGCAAGCACCAGTTACCGAAGTGGGTAAGTGAGCGTGAGAGGGTAGATTGTATAATATTTCTTCCCCATTCACCTGAATTGAATGCATAAGACTCAAAAACCTCATTTTCCATATGGTTCCCTTCTTAGATAATGAAGGTAAGCAAGTGGATCATCGGGCATTGAGGGATCAAATTCTTTGAGAGCCATTTCATCTCTAGAAATAGAGCTTATTAGATAATATCTGTTGCCCAACAACAAAGCATCTCCATTCTGGGAGTATTTAAATTCCCTGACAGGGTCATTAAGGTCCGTTCCTCTACCATTTGTTTCGAGACTAAAATACATCGATGAACTATACTTTTTACCAAGAAAATTAAGTGAATCTCCTTCAACGGTGGTCTTTCTGTATGCTTTCCAAGTCCCCACAATATCGGTGGAAATTTCGTTTTTAGAATTAATTTGACAACTAGCTGTTAAGCCAATTATTAATCCAACAAGTATGTAGTACTTAGTCATCTTTATTATCTTCAACAATACCATTATAAATAATCTTATAGAGTTTGAAAACTCTCACTAGTTCGCATTTGTAGTACGGACTGGACTTTCTAAGATAATACACTTTAGTTATGAACTAACAAAGTGAGCGCCATAGATGGGAACATTTCAGGTTTTTGTTTCTAGTTAAAAAATTTGATCTTAAATCTCGAATCTATGATATACCAAACTAAGTAGAAAGACAAATTGACCCCATGAGCAAAAGAGATGATTTTGGACTTCTATTACTGTTTTCTTAGGAGCTATTTCGTTTACTTCCTATGGTCTCTGGATGATAATTAATAATAAAGTCGGAATTGGCACTCATCGATTGACCCAACAGCAGACTGGCTCGGGTGGAGAGTTACTCATTTTGATTGGTATATTATTTTTGGTGGTGACATACTTCACTTTACCCCCTTTCAGCCTGATTCGCAAATTCATTGATAAGCTATTTTCCCGAAAGAAACGAAAGGCAAAAAAGTGAGTACCGAAAGGCTCTAAATAGTAAACGGATCCTGAAACTTGTTCAGGATGACTGTCTAAAATAAGCCTATTCGGAGGGTCATGCCGAACTAGTTTCGGTATCCCTCGAATTAACCTGTGCATTATTTTCTCTCATTGTTCACCACCGTAGTGCGGACTGATCTTTCTAAGTTAATACACTTTAATTATGGTCTAACTATAAAATGATAGCCCGAAAAAAAACAAAGCGATTGAGGCTAAAGATCGATATCGTCTGGGTTTTTATAGGTATTCCTGAAGCGAACCAAGGTGATTGTTCCTTCTTCCACTTGATAGAAAAGTGTGATTTGCTTTCTGATCACTGCCCTTCTAATATTCTTATAGTTACTTAATGGAAAAGCTTCAGGATTTAATTTTAAAAGGTCGATTATTGTATCTACCTCGTCAATGAAGTTAGTAGCTGAATGTTCAGACCACCGTCTGATTAGAAATTTGATATTCTCTAAATAGTCTTCAAAAGCATCATCTGACCAAATGATTTCCATGGTAACTACTCAAAAAGGTTTGGGAATTCTTTCTTTGTGAGTTCCATAACATCATCATGAGATTTAACTTTCCCTTCTTTTATGGATCGCAAACCTTGATCAATTGCAGCTATTTCAGCTTTGGTGAGTTTTGAACCTGAATCTGCTTCAGATGCCTTTCTCAGTGTCCCGACAAGTTTGATCATTCGAAGATCATTAAGTCCTGACAACCACTGAATTAAATCTCGCTTCTCTGCTTGAATGTCCATACTTCAAATTAACGAATTATTTGAGTAAAAGTATAGCCTCAACTGAAAGGGCTCGCATTTTTCAAACTACAGATTTCTACATTTTTATCACATAGGAAGATAAGCATACACCACCTTTCGTGGGAGTCTTGGTGTCATACCCACTAATTAAACCTTATTCACCCACTTCGATCTGAATGTATATGACAATAGCAAAAGCATTTAACATTCTAATTGTTAGCTTAAGCCTTATCGCTTGCAAATCGGAGCCTGCACCAGAGGTAGATGAGATTAGTACTTCCCCCAATATTTTGCTCATTATAGCCGATGATATGGGTTTAGATGCTACGCCTGGTTTTTCTGAAGGAAGTATAAAGCCTTATATGCCCAACCTAGAAGCATTAATGAACTCAGGTGTTTCGTTTATGAATTTTTGGTCAGCGCCAGTTTGTACCCCCACCCGAGCGACCATCTTAACAGGGAAATATGGGGTGAATACCGGAATTTTAGGGGTCGGTGATGAAATTACTACCAGCGAAACCTCTCTGCAAAAGTACATTGATAACAATGCGTCAACCGACTATAGTCATGCCGTCATAGGCAAGTGGCATTTGTCGAATAGCATGTCAAACCCCACAGATATGGGCGTAGGCTACTATGCTGGAATTCTAAGTGGGACGGTTCAATCTTACACCAACTGGTCGTTAACCGAAAACGGTAACACTTCGACCAACACAGAATACTCTACGACCAAACTCACCGACTTGGCCATTGATTGGCTAGGAGTACAAAGCCAGCCTTGGTTTTTGTGGATGGCCTACAATGCTCCGCATACCCCCTTCCATTTACCGCCTTCTGATTTGCATCATCAAGGAGATTTGGCCTCGGACAGTGGCTCAATTGACGCTAACCCAACTCCTTATTATATGGCGGCCTTAGAAGCCATGGATACTGAGATAGGACGTTTGTTGACTTCAATACCAGAAGACGAAAGAAGTAATACGATCGTGATTTTCATTGGCGATAACGGAACTCCGAACCGTGTTGCTCAAGCACCTTATGGACGCCAAAAAGCAAAAGGAACATTATACCAAGGCGGTATAAATGTACCCATGGTTGTGTCAGGAAAAGGCATAACCAGGGCTGGAGCAACCGAAGTGGCTTTGGTTAATTCTACTGATTTGTTTACTACCATCGCCAATCTGACGGGCATTGAAAACACGATAATCAATGACAGTCAAAGTTTTGTGGCTATGTTCTCTCAGGCCAATCAAGAAGGAAGGGATGTAATTTATACTGAATCTATTGAAGCTAACTCGGCTGGTTATGCGATTAGAAACAATCAATTCAAATTGATCGTTTTCACCAATGGAAATGAAGAATTCTATGACTTAGAAAGCGATCCTTATGAATCCGAAAACCTATTAAACGGAACGCTGAGCACAACAGAAGCCAGTGCAAAAACTGAATTGAAGAATAAAGCACTAGAGATTAGAGGGTGATTCTATAAAATTTCACCCTCCCCTTTTCTTCAATTAAATCGAGGCGCCACTGTTTTTCAGCAACGGCTTTTTTAAAGGCGGTAAAGTTTGCCGTATCGTTATACTCCTCATTGAAGTAGGCTTCATTCAGCAGAACGTAATCACCAATTTCGATTTGAGAAAAATCCATTTCTGAAAACCAGAGATACTTATCCTCTACTTTGTTGAAATTGTAGAAGTAAGGATAGCCGTACGAATTTAATCCATCAGTGATCACGGTTTGGGCTGCTTGATCTTCCACCAAATATTGCTGTACAATGCTTTGCTCTGCCTTAAAACCTCGGTTGCTCGATTTGTAAATGGTGTAAGCGGGAATCATTAAAAAGCCAAGTATTGCTGCAATTAGAACCGCTTTGTTTTTCAATAATTCAAACCACCGATGCTGAGGCCAAAAAGTAACGGCCGTCATTATAAAAGCAGGAATGAAAAAAGCGATATGTCGTGTTTCCAGCGGCAGCGGACTATAATACCGCCAGTTAGTGGAAAAGAACCAATAGCTCAGCATTAAGATTAGACTCGCAATAGGCCAAAATTTATCGGCTTGTTTGAGGTTGAAATCCTTTCGCTTTAAGCCAATCATTGCAGGCAAAGCCAATAGCAGTGGAATAAAATAACCGCCCTTGGTGAAGGTAATCACCGGCAAATAAGTCAAGCGTTTCCAAAGCAGAGATTCCTTATCGAAGAAAGTTTTTACGGTGGCCACATGGTTGTTGGCTATATTTTCGAAGCGATACATAAAGCTGCCTTTGGTTTCTAAGTACCAAAAACCGTTGATCAGAAAATAGAAAATACCTAAACTGATGAAGATGCGCCAAAAGCCTTTGTTCCTTCTATTAATTCTGTCAGTAATAAAGAGATAGGTCAGCAGCGGCAACAACAGAAACACCGTGGTTTTGATTAGAAATGCACCCAATAAGGCTGTGGCCGTAATAAATCCAGTCAACCGATAATCCGCTTCATTTTTCAGTACCAAATAATAGCCCACCAGAAATATAAAAATGCAGAGCGTTAATGGCAGTTCTGGAAAAAGATGAATGGCAAAATTGATCATATGGTAATCACAGAGTATGAGCATTCCGCCCAAAAGTCCGATCCAGTAATTCACCCTATTCCCCAAAAAGAAAAAAAGGTTGATCAGGCCCAAACCACAGAGCATGGGGAAAATCACCATGCTGTATTCGTTAATCCCAAACAGGTTAATAAACCAAGCAGTGGGGTAAATAAGGGCCAACCTACTTGTGAAATGGTTGGTGGTTACTTCAAAAGTGCCTTGATTGATTTCATTGGCAAAATTGAGATAGGTGTAGTCATCCCAAAACGAAAGCCCTTCATTAGCGAAGAACCAAACCGCTATAAAAAGCAGATTGATGGCCAACTGAATCCAGCGGTATTGTTGGGGTGAAAAATTTCTCTCTGCCTTCATTCGCAACGAATATAATTGAAATCAAGGCATCTATTCCTATTTTAGTGACCAAACCCGTTATGCACTTATTCTATCAACCCGATATTCCCGCAGGCACTTTGCATTTAGATGACGAAGAGTCGAGACATGCCGTTAAAGTTATGCGCTTAAAATCAGGCGATAGCATTCAATTTACCGATGGCAAAGGCAGCTTTTATACCGCCAACATTACCGAAGCACATCATAAAAAGTGCGCTTTCGAAATTACAAGCAAAGAAGACGTCAAGCCACATTCCACTTTCAGACACTTGGCCATTGCCCCTACCAAAAACTTAGACCGCACCGAGTGGTTCGTGGAAAAAGCGGTAGAGTTGGGTGTAGACCGAATCTCCTTCCTTTTAGGCGATCATTCTGAAAGGAAAGTGTTGAAGCTGGATAGAATTATAAAAAAGGCCATTGGCGCCATGAAGCAATCGGGTCAGGCTTTTATGCCGCAACTCGATGAACTGACTTCCGTCAAAAACTTCATCAAAGAGGTTCAAGCCGACCATAAGTTTATGGCTTATGTAGATTTTGAAAATGAAGCTTTGTTGAAAGACAGACTCGTCAGCTCGGCTTCAAACTTAGTGATGATTGGCCCTGAAGGAGATTTCAGCGAACGCGAAGTAGAAATGGCCTTGGCCGCGGGATTTGTAAAAGTGAGTTTGGGCGCCAACCGTTTACGTACCGAAACGGCTGGTATGGCGGCAGTTCATTTGATGAATTTGGTTTGAAACACCTCATTAGAAATAGCATCCCACCCAACAAAATTGTAAATCGTCAATCTTAATTCTAAATTCACCCATGGCTTTAAATTACATCTGGGTTGCCTTTTTCCTAATCGCCTTTGTGGTCGCGCTCATCAAACTGATCTTCTTTGGTGATACCGAAGTTTTTCCGGCCATGATCCAAAGTACTTTCGATATGGCGAAAACAGGTTTTGAGCTTTCATTGGCCTTAACTGGAGTTTTAACCTTGTGGATGGGTATTATGCGCGTGGGTGAAAAAGGTGGAGTTGTAGCCATTATTGCTCGATTTATCAGTCCGCTGTTCACCAAGATTTTCCCAGACATCCCAAAAGACCATCCCGTGTTTGGTCCTATGGTCATGAATTTTTCGATGAACTTTTTAGGCCTCGATAATGCCGCCACTCCCCTAGGCTTAAAGGCCATGAGTGGTTTGCAAGAACTCAACACCAACAAAGACACTGCCTCCAATGCTCAGATTATGTTCTTGGTATTGAACACTTCGGGCTTAACGCTAATTCCTGTTTCTATTATGGCTTACAGGGCTACGGAAGGTGCAGCCAACCCAGCAGATATTTTCATTCCTATTTTATTGGCCACCTTCTTTTCCACTTTGGCTGGACTGATTACGGTATCTATTTATCAGAAAATCAACCTTCTGAATAAAACCATTCTGCTCTATTTGGGCTCGCTCACTGCCTTTATCGTCTTAGCGATTTATTACTTCCAAAGCATTCCTCAAGAAGAGGTTCAGGTCATTTCTTCGGTGGCCAGTAGTCTTATTCTCTTTACTGTGATCGCCTCCTTTATTGGGCTTGCGCTTAAAAACAAGATCAATGTTTATGAAGCATTTATTGAAGGTGCGAAAGACGGTTTCAATGTCGCCATAAAGATTATCCCTTATTTAGTGGCCATTTTGGTGGCCATCGGTGTGTTTCGTCAATCGGGCACTTTAGATATTCTTGTGAACGGGCTTCGCGAAGTATTTGCCCTTACCGGAATGAACACGGATTTTGTGGACGCCCTCCCCACTGCCCTGATGAAACCACTAAGTGGCGGTGGCGCCAGAGGAATGATGGTAGAATCAATGCGTACTTATGGAGCCGACTCTTTTGTTGGCCGTCTCTCCAGCGTGTTCCAAGGTTCTACCGAAACCACCTTCTATGTACTGGCCGTGTATTTCGGTTCGGTGAATATTAAAAACTCTAGGTATGCAGTTACCGCTGGTCTTATAGCCGACTTTGTGGGTGTAATTGCCGCTATATTTATCGCTTATCTATTTTTCTATTGAGCAGTTCAAAACCTATTGTGTTAAATAGGAGTTGAAAGCAAAAACAAAACAAACAAAACCACAAACATGAAAAAATCAATCATTACGCTTTTTGCTATTGCGGCCTTATTGGTCACTTTTAACGCACAAGCACAGAAATTCCCAGGCCCAGACGCAAGCCCAATGGATGCTGCTTACTTCCCAGACCAACAGCCACTGGATGAAGTAATGGGCAGACCCGTGAAAGAACTTAAAATAAAAATTTACTATGGCCGTCCTCAGCTAAAAGGCAGAGTGATGCTAGGAGAAAAACCAGCTCCGTTTGGGGAAATTTGGAGATTGGGTGCTAATGAAGCCAATGAAATCACTTTTTACCAAGATGTAACCGTAGGTACTACAAGAGTAAAAGCAGGTACTTATACCCTATTTTCAATTCCCAACACCGACAAATGGACGTTTGTATTGCATAGCAAATTAGGCACTTGGGGAAGTTACACCTTACAAGACAGCAAAGAAATTGCAAGGGTAGATGGCCCAGTAAGCAAATCTGACGAGCCAATTGAATACCTTTCTATGGTGTTTAAAGAAGTGGAAGGCGGTACTCACCTTATGGTAGGCTGGGAAAACACCATTGCCGAGATGCCTATTAAGTGGTAAAACGAACTTAAAGGAAGAATTGAAAGGCACCGAGAGGTGCTTTTTTTTGTGGGGTTTTAACGACCAGCTATGATGAGTGGGGATTAGACAGCACTAACCTTTCCATTCGCTCACAGCCACGCCATATAAATTTATTAATTGTGGCGGACCTTTCCAATCCCCACCAAAATATCCTGACCGATGAAACCCCATTCAATCATAGCATTTGTTATATGCTTTTTTCGAAAACTAAATTGAGGAAAAAACTATTTAATTCTTCACTTTTTCCATTTGTAAAAAGTTCAAAAATAGCTTCGTCATCAAGAATCCTTTTTAAGGATTGCCTAAAGTATTCATCACAGTTTAATGCCGTTTCCTTTAATAATTGAAAATTATTTTTTGAGTATTTTGTTGAAACATGACTACCATGCACAATTGAAGATCTTAAGTCGTATGCCAGCTGCATATTTTTGTATTGTTCTAGTGGGTTATTACCACCAAGAAATAATGCCACAGTTTCAGATAATCTATGTTTCAATTCAGAATTAGAAGTTGAAAACAGACATTCAAAAGCGGTGCAATATTGTGATATTTTAGTACCAAGGTCGTTACTCGCTCTAGCTGCTTGGAGAAAAAAATATGCTCTTGTTATTCGGCTGGTATCTTTTCTTAGATTGGTTATTGGGGATAATTCGATATATGAGATTTTATATAGAAGCTTATAGTAATGAACTGCTTTTTCTAGTTCACCAATCTTAAACTCCGTTGTTGCTGATTGAGCTAAAGCATTGTTAAAAAGCGAGGATAAATAATTGGAATGAAGAATATTGCCATCTTGTGTGGTGTAAATTAAATGTCCTAATTCAGTTCTAATAGAATTGTCCTTTAAAAGCCACAAAGCTTGACAAAATAGAACTGCTTTCTTTAAAGCCACTATAAGATTTTGTCTTTCATCAAAATTGGATTCATGATGTTTTTCACTATCAGTCAGGTATGTTCTTGATTGATAAGTGTGATGTACTTCATTTATGCCTGCAATTGGAATTGCTTCTTCATTAAAAAAGTCCTCAATAGTTTTTGGGTTGTTAGAAAGATAAAGGTTTCCCTCGATATTAAGGTTGACTGGTTCATTAGGCAGTTTAAGCTCATAAAGATTGATCAAATATTTTGCTTGAATACCTCGAACTTTGCTCATAATTTATTGCATATAACAATGGCTATCGCTCACTATAGTGAGCGATATATTTCGTGTAATTTATAATTAATGAGCGATAGCCAGCCAATACGGTGTGCTATACGCACCTTTTAACAAGTGCTATTTTAGTGAAATTAACTGATAAAACAGTAATATCCATTGGGCACTTAGTATTTAACAGCCAAGAGAGTCTGCGTTCAGCGTCATTGCGAGAAATAAGCCTTGCCATAGCAAAGGCTTATGACGAAGCAATCTCTAGCACTACAATTTAGCGGTGAGATTGCTTCACGCAAGCAGCACTACTTCGAAAAACTTTGGCAGGTTCGCAATGACGTAGCATTTAGCCTTTGCGCTACTTTGAGGCCTTTGCGGTTAATTTGACGAACTTATATAGCTTATCCTTAGATCATTTCTCCGCTTATCCCTTCTATAGTTAGCGTAAAATAAAGCCGTTGTATTTCAGACGCTTTGGGGTTATTATTGGTGCAAACAACCTTACATGCATGAAAAAGATTTTAACACTCCTGCTGACCTTCGCTGTGATACAGCTTTCGGCACAGCAGCACAAAGCTGACTTTAAGGCAGCTCAGAAATTTAGCTCAAGTAATCTGAGCAAAATGCTGAAAAGCACGCGCGTATCTCCGCAGTGGTTTAAAGACAGCGACAAATTTTGGTACACTTACACCACTACTTCTGGAAAGAAATTCTATGTAGTAGACCCGGTAAAGAAAACCAAAAATCAAATATTCGATAACAAGGACTTTGCAGCGCAATTGAGCGAGCTTACCCGCAAGCCTTGGAACCACAATGACCTTGATTTAAAAGGCTTGAAATTAGAAGATGACAATACCACACTTAAGTTTATGGTGGACAGCATCGACTACCATTTCAACCTAAACTCAAAGCGTATTACCAAAGGTGACTCTACTGAGAAAAGACCTAAGAGAAACAACTGGGCTTCTTATTCTCCAGACAGTACCTACATCACGTTTGCTAAAAATCATAACCTATATATGATGATGGCAGACGATGCGGATTCAACTGAAATTCAGTTGACTGAAGACGGTGAGAAATGGTTTAGCTATGCTGGTGATGCTGGCGATACTACCACAGACAAAAGGTCTAGAGCAAGAGTGAGATGGTTTAAAGACGAAGCTAAATTCTTTGTTAACCGTTCTGATTCAAGAAAAGTAGAAGAGCTTTTTGTAATTAACGAGTTAACGCTTCCGCGACCAAAGTTGGAAGTCTACAAATATGCCATGCCGGGCGACCAAAATGTTCCTCAGGAACATTTAGAAATCTTCGACCCAAAAACAAGAACACATATTGAAGTAGATGTCGAAAAATTCACTGACCAAACCATCAGTGCTTACTTACCAGGTGAAACTTCTGACAAGCTTTTCTTGACCAGAATGAACCGAACTAGCGACACCCTAGACGTAAGTGTAATCAATACCGCCAATGGTGACTTGAAAGTGCTTTTCCAAGATGTTGACCACCCTTATTTCAACTGGGATTATCAGCAATTATTGATCATGGAAGAAGGAAAAGAATTGATCTGGTGGTCGGAAAGAACTGGCTTTGGACAGCTTTACCTTTATGATGGCCAAACAGGTGCTTTGAAAAACAAAATCACCAACAGCGGTCATTTCGTGACTGGCCAAGTACAAAGTGTTGACACTGTGGGAAGAAAAATCTATTTCGAAGCTTTCGGGAAAGAAGACGGCATTGATCCTTACTACGCATTAATGTACAAAGCCAATTTTGATGGTTCTGGCTTCAAAGCCATTTCTACTGAAAACGGCAACCACAGAATCAGCATGTCGAAGTCGAATAAATTCTATGTAGACAATAACTCTGCGGTAGACGTTACGCCAACGGCCTCATTAAAAGACAATAACGGAAACGTAATTATGCAGTTAGAAACTGCTGATTTGAGTTTATTAGAGCAAGCAGGTTGGGAAAAACCTGAGCGTTTTACCATGAAAGCAGATGACGGCATTACCGACCTTTACGGTGTAATGTTCAAGCCATTCGATTTTGATTCTACACGTCAGTACCCAATCATTTCTTATGTATATCCTGGCCCACAAGTAGAGTCATTCACCAATGATTTCACCATTACTGGTGGTTACCAAACTGCCATGGCGCAATTGGGCTTTATTGTAGTGAGTATGGGCCACCGAGGTGGTTCTCCAATACGTTCTAAATACTACCACACTTACGGATGGCAGAATTTAAGGGACTATGCTTTGGCTGATGACAAGCGTGCTTTGGAGCAATTGGCTGAAAGACACGAGTGGATAGATCTTGACAATGTAGGTATTTTCGGTCACTCAGGTGGTGGATTTATGTCTACTGCGGCTTTGCTTACCTATCCTAACTTCTATACTGCAGCGGCTTCTTCTGCGGGTAACCACGACAACAACATTTATAACAAATGGTGGGGCGAAACGCACAATGGTGTAATCAAAAAGGAGAAAACGAAAAAAGACAAAGACGGTAACGAAACCACCGAGGTAACTTGGGATGGAAAAGTAAAAACCAACCAGTCTTTGGCCAGCAACTTGAAAGGACATCTTTTACTTACGCACGGTACAATCGATAACAACGTACACCCAAGCAATAGTATGCGTGTAGCAGACGAGTTGATGAAAGCGGGCAAACGTTTCGATTATATGCCAATTCCAGGTTCTAGACATGGCTATGGCAGCAAGAGAGATTACTACGAGCAATTGATGTGGTATTTCTTTGCTGAGCATTTGCTAGGCGACTACAGAAACAATGTAGATATGGATTTACCTGACGGTAATTAATTAGAAATTACACCAACCAAATTGAAAGACCTGTAAGCAATTGCAGGTCTTTTTTTTATTAATGAAAATCCTCAAGACAATTAAATAGTGTTACTCAAAAAAATAGAGTAGGTTAACTTTAAAATTTTGAGCAATTTCCTGTGCTAAACGCATTGGAGTCAATTTTAAAGATGACTCTTCCTCAGTTATTAAAAGATATAACATGACTCCTATTGAAGAACCAGAAGAGTTAAGGCTTGCAAAAAAAACACTCTCATTTCAACAAATCGAAATACAAACACTTGTTAATGAGATAACTACCCTTAATCAAGATTTTATTTTCCAGAATGAGGAGAAACAAAAAAGAGCAGAGGAGTTAATTTTAGCAAACAAGGAGCTTGCTTTTCAAAATGAAGAAAAACAAAGCAGAGCGGACGAGTTACTGATTGCAAACAAGGAACTTGCTTTTCAAAATAGAGAAAAACAAAGTAGGGCAGACGAATTATTTCTTGCAAACAAAGAACTCGCTTTTCAAAATGAAGAAAAGCAAAACAGAGCGGATGAGTTGTTCATAGCAAACAAGGAGCTTGCCTTTCAAAAGGAGGAAAAGGTAAAACGTGCGGATGAATTAGCAATTGCCAATAAAGAACTCAAAAAGACAGAAGAGGATTTAAAGGAATATATAAAAGGCCTTGAAGAAATGATCTTTATTACTTCACATAAAGTAAGACAACCCGTTGCCTATATTTTAGGTGTGTCAAGCCTCCTGAACATGAAAACAAATTATTCACTTGATGAAGTAAAAAAAATAGTGGATCACATAAAAAAATCGGCAATCACTCTTGATAATTTCACGAGAGAACTCACGACTTTCATGACTGACTTAAAAATTAAAATTAAAAGTTAAAACTGCGGATAACAGTATCTCCTGTAACAGCTACCCCAAAACTTATAACGATTTATAAGCTGGAATTATGTCATCCCCCCTCTTACTGTCACTAGCGCATCCTTTCGTACAAATCCCCTACAGACCACAGGAGCGAAAATTCGCGCTGGCTTAAGGTTCTGCTACTTGCTTAAATCGTCATCCTAAAAAAGAGCTCTCTACAAGGTGACCAACTGTAACCATTCCAAAAGTCTGGTTGTCTCATGGTTACTCCCTTTCCAAAAAACACCCCAAATGAACCTGCAAATACCCAATTCAAAATCAACGAATTATAAAAGCTTTCTTTTCGACTTGATTATTTACATCTCGATCATGTTCTTGATTAGAGAAGTGTATTTCCCTCAATTCGGTTTTATGGTCAATGGCCTTTTTTGGTCGCTTACCACTTTAGTGGTCGCAACATGGAGAATGCGAGTGCGAAACGTCACTTGGAAAGAGCTGGGACTAAGAAAACCCAAAAGCTTAGGCAAAACATTAGGTATTTCTGTTCTAATACTTATCGCTGTTGTGATATCCATAATGGCTTTCGAAATTATCAAAGACGCATTACCATTTACAATTGCCCCAGATACATCGCCTGAAACTGCCGCTTCCAAATTTGGAAACTTAGAAGGAAATTGGTGGCTATTTTTCTCCATCATGCCAATGGTGCTATTGGAGTCTGCTTTGGAAGAAGTACTCGATAGAGGCTTCTTAATGAACTGGATTGAACGTCTTTTTTCTTCAACAACTTTCGCTACGATCATTGCTGTCCTATTACAAGCTGCAATTTTCGGGTTTAGACACTCAAACGATTTTTCTGCACGGTCAATCACCGCTGGGCTTATTGGCTTAGTTATGGGAATCGCATATATCAAATTCGGTCGGAATTTATGGCCATTAATCATAGCGCACTGTATACTGAATACAATGTCTATGATGGATAGAGTTTAGCAATCCAATACACCAAGGGCATAAAAAAACTGGTGAAGCAGATGCCTCACCAGTTTAAAACCTGATTAGTTAATTGCTTATCTAGTTATTTCCTTTTGTTTTCTCTTTCATTAAGCTCGCGCCCTCTCCCTCAACAGTGCTGTTCGTTTCGTCTACTAATTCGTAACCTAAAGTTCTTCCTTTAAGTGTTGCTGGTAGTCCGTTGGCCATCCACTCCGGCATTGGTGCACCTTTCAAGTAATGATCGAAGAACTGACCCATTCTGATAGAAAGGTCTTTTCTGTTTTTACGCTGAACAAGGTTATGGTCTTCACCATTGTATACGACTAACCAAGAAGGCTTTTGCAAACGTCTAAGTGCCATATAATACTCAATTCCTTGGTACCACGGCACAGATCCGTCTTCATCATTGTGCATAATAAACAATGGCGTATTCACTTCATCCATTCTAAACAATGGTGAGTTGTCAATATAACGTGATGGCGTTTCCCATAATGTTCCACCCAAACGGCTTTGAGTTTTCTCATATTGGAACATACGGCTCATTCCGCTCCCCCATCTCACACCACCGTAAGCTGAAGTCATGTTCACCACTGGAGCTCCTGCGCCACCTGCAGCAAACATATTAGTTTTCGTTACCAAGTAAGCCACTTGGTAGCCTCCCCAACTTTGGCCTTGAATTGCCATTTTGCTTTTGTCAACAAAGCCCATATTCACAACCGCATTTGCAGCTGGAACAACGTGGTTATAAGCACTTGGCCCAGGGTATCCTAATTGGTACTTAATGTCTGGCACTAGCACTAAGTAATCATTACTCACATAATATGGAATATTGATGGTACTTGCGCTTGGCGCTGGGCTTGGGTGGCTATGCAAACTGTTGGTTCTTCTTTCGTAGAAATACACAATCATTGGGTATTTCTTATTCGGATCGAAGTTTTCAGGCTTGTAAAGAATAGCTTGCATCTCTTCTCCATCTTCCAATGAATTGAATTGGATAAGCTCTGCAGTGCCCCAATTGTATGGGTCTTCTTGCGCGCCAACATTTGTCAATTTTTTAAGCCCATCCATTTTGTAGCTATTGGCCACATATAATTCACCAAAATCTTCATAAGTAGATTTAGTGAAGATAACACGATCAGAATCCTCAGCCTTAATCAACCTACCGAAGCTCACATCTTCCATTACCACTTTGGTTGGATTAGCAGCTTTTGAAAGATTGGCAGTATAAAAACCATCTTGCATTGTCCACTCGTGTGTTGCAGAAAGCAATACTGGTGCTTTCATAGAAATGAATTTATCATCTCTGTTTAACGACTGGTATCTGAAACTGATATTGCTCTTACGACCAAAACCATTGGTTACATTTTCTGGTGCTACTTTTCCTTTTGGATCAACTTTCCAGATATCGAAACGATCGTTGACAAAGAATGCTGCATCCTTTTCGCTCCATCCAGCGCTTCCGTAAGAACCCGCCATAGAAGGAGAATCGTGCAACTCATTGGCAAAGCTCACATCAATACCTTCAGTTAGGTTTCTTGTGGTTTCCGTAGCAACGTCCATTACAAACCAATTTTCTACTTCTGGATCATACCAAGTAAGGTAGTTACCTTCAGGTGACAATGACATAAAGCCTCTACCTGCTTGCATCAATAACTTGGCTTTACCTGTGTTCACGTCAACTTTATA
Source organism: Roseivirga echinicomitans (assembly GCF_001592935.1). Lineage (GTDB taxonomy): Bacteria > Bacteroidota > Bacteroidia > Cytophagales > Cyclobacteriaceae > Roseivirga > Roseivirga echinicomitans. The sequence continues at coordinate 4,609 of NZ_LRDB01000007.1, read as the reverse complement.
GTAGTCGCGAGGTTGTTGTGTATCCCAAGTAGACTGAACTCTATATGATTGGTCATCTGTGGCCAATACAAAGTCACGGTCGTTTTCAGCGTCAATATAAATGTTCTCGAGGTACGGAGTACCCAGCTGAACCATTTTCATTGACTTCAAATCCATCATTACATCGTAAGTCTTATTCTTATCTCTGTTGGCTCTTAATTTCTGCATTGGTTGGATATACGGGTCATTATAAGACCATACATCTACCGCAGGACGTTCAGAATCCAACATTGTGGAATCTTCTTCATAAGCATACTTCACTGGACGTGGAGCAGTTCCGAAGTAAAGTCTCTTGCCGCTTTCTGAGAAACGAAGATTGCTATTATCACTCACCATCCAGTTATTAGGCACACCAGCAGTTGTAGTGTCGGCAATAATTTTAGCTTCATTACTTCCCGCTTTCCAATGCATTAAACTGAAATACTGATCATCTTTTTTGTCAGAATTAGTAGCAAAAAACACAAGTTGCTCACCATCTTCGGTAGTCGTTAATTTCTTGTAGTCCTTCAAACCTGAGTTTAAAGTAACCTCTTTACCCGACTTTGTGTTGAAGGCAAATACGCCAGCAGGATTCAATGAATCCGCCTCATCTTTTTCAAAATATAAGTAGTTACCTTTTTCGGTCAACTCATATTCCACTACGCCTTCAAAACGGCTTTCATTACCTGAAACCATATTGTAAAGCACCAACTCAGTACCTTTAGATTTTGATTTTGGTTTCTTGGCTTCTTCAGATTTTTCGCCTTCCTCTTTCTTGGCTTTTTCCTCTTCAGGGGTTTCGTGCGACCAAGCAATCCATTCCGTAGATTCGCTTGATAGTTGATAGTTTTTCACCCTAGCAATTTTCTTAATCTCACCGCTCTTAAGGTTCACAATGAAAAGAGAATCTTTTGGCATTTTTGCACTGGCTGTTTTCTTAAGTTTCAGTGCATGTTCCTTTTCATATTCAGGACTAACGGTAGCCACCACAAAATCACTGTTCTTAGAAAAAGAATACCTACCCACTCTATCAATAGTATAGGTTTTGTTATTGGTTAAGCTCTTAATCTCAAGGATTCCATCTCCTACCTGAGGGCTAATTCTATAAGCGGTCCAATTACCATCATTGCTTATAGTCGTGGATTGCAGGCTTTTCCAGTCATCATAAACATCATGTGTTAGTGGTTTCTTTTGGGCGGTTGCCTGAAAGAACATAAACAGCATGAAAATTGAAAATAAGCTGATTTTCGTTTTCATAGGTTTTCTTTTCTAAAGGTTATTAATCCATACAAATATAAAAGTTAGGCGCTACATAGAAACAGTTCTTATATTGACGGAATCAACTTGAATTAAAACATAAAACATCATGCTCAAAAAGACACTCTTATTTTCTTTTTTGATGGTGCTTTCTCTGCAAACTTTTGCGCAAAAAACACCTGTGGAAAAAACAATTGCAGAGATTACTAAAGACGCCATTAAGAAAGAAGGATTTTTCAATTATTACTGGGATGAAGATGCCGGTAAGGTCTATTTAGAAATCAAAAAATTTGACGAAGAATTCCTCTACATCAACTCGCTATCCGCTGGTATTGGCTCTAACGATATTGGCCTTGACCGTGGTAAATTAGGCGGCACTAGTGTTGTTGAATTCAGAAGAGTGGGTTCAAAAATCCTTTTGGTTGAACCCAATTATAGTTATCGTGCCGTTTCCAACAATGCCGATGAAGTTGAAGCCGTAAAGCAAGCCTTTGCCGAATCGGTACTCCAAGGCTTTAAAGTAGAAGCCGAGGAAAATGGCGTGGTATTAATCGATATCACCCCAATGATTCTCACTGATTCTTACGGAGTGGCGAATACGCTTAATCGTTCTCGACAAGGTACCTTCCGTTTCGATGCCAGCCGCTCGGCCATCTACCCTCCAATGCTGAAGAACTTCCCAAAAAACTCGGAATTTGAAGCAACCATTACATTGGTTGGCAGTGCAACTGGTGGTGCGCTTAGAAGTGTGACTCCTAGTTCAGACGCGGTAACCGTTCGAATGCACTATTCTTTTGTTGAATTGCCAGATGCAGGTTACAAACCAAGAAAGCTTGATCCGAGATCAGGATTCTTCGGGACTTCGTACATGGATTATGCTACACCAATTCAAGAAGACATTAGAAAAAGATTTATCAACCGACATAGATTGGCCAAAAAAGACCCGAATGCAAAAGTAAGCGAGGCTGTTGAGCCCATCATTTATTACGTAGACAGAGGTGCTCCAGAGCCAATTAAATCTGCCTTAATCGAAGGGGGGCAATGGTGGAACCAGGCTTTCGAAGCTGCAGGTTACAAAAATGCTTTTCAAGTGCGCGAAATGCCTGCTGATGCCGATCCAATGGACGTTCGCTATAACTTGGTGCAGTGGGTACACCGTTCCACTCGTGGTTGGTCATACGGTTCATCAGTTTCAGATCCACGAACTGGCGAAATCATCAAAGGACATGTCAGTTTAGGCTCTTTAAGGGTTCGTCAGGATTTTTTGATCGCTCAAGGTTTAATCAATCCATATGAAAATGGGACTACACCTGACCCAATCATGCTCAAATTGGCCATTGCTCGTTTAAGGCAACTTTCTGCACATGAAATTGGACATACGATCGGTTTGTCACACAGTTATGCTTCTAGTGCCGATGGAGATGCTTCTGTAATGGATTATCCACATCCTCAAATTGGGCTTAAAAATGGAAAAATTACATTAGATGCTCCTTACGATATTGGTATTGGCGAATGGGATAAAGTAGCCGTTACTTATGGCTACCAAGACTTTCCGAAAGGAACGGACGAAGACAAAGCTTTGAACGATATTATTGAAAAAGGCTTGAAAGAAGGCTTGCACTTTCTTACTGATTCAGATTCTAGATCTCCTGGAAGCGCGCATCCTTTCTCTCACCTTTGGGACAATGGAAAAAGTCCTGTGGATGAGTTGAACAGGTTAATGGAAGTAAGAACAATCGCTTTGAAAAATTTCTCTGAGCAAAACATCCCTATGGGTGCTCCAATGACTACTCTTGAGGAAGTATTTGTGCCTGTATACATGTTACACCGCTACCAGTTGGAAGCTGCTTCTAAAGTAATTGGAGGAGCATATTACAACTACAAACTAAGAGGTGACTCTCAGCCATTACAGCAAACAGTACCTGTTGGAGAGCAAAAAGCAGCACTCGCTTCCTTAATGAATGTGTTGAAGCCTGAGAATTTAGAGGTGCCTGAGCATATTCTTAAAATCATCCCTCCAAGAACACCTGGTTACGGAAGATCGAGAGAAACCTTTAATGTAAGAACGGGAGTGCTTTTCGATCCTGTTTCTCCTGGAGAAGCAGTTGCAGCAACCACCATGAGTTTCTTGTTCAACTCGCAACGAGCAACGCGTTTGGTTCAGCAGAAAGCTATGGATAGCAATCAGGTCGGACTTCAGGATGTCATTAACGCGATGGCTAATCTTGCTTTCGATGCAAATTATAGCGGTTACCGTGCAGAACTCCAGAAAGTAATTGCTGACAGCTTTATCAGCGAATTGATGTCCTTGAGCATGAGTTCTCAAGCATCAGTTTCTACCCAAGCCGAGGCGATGGCAGCACTTAGAAATTTTTCTAAAAAGCTAGCCAGTGGCAATGACACTTTCCAGAACGAGTTAGCGTTTAGACTAGCTCGCTTTTTAGAAAACCCGAAAGAAGTAGCACCTACAACTTCACTGACTCCTCCAGATGGTTCGCCAATTGGAATGGATGCGCAATTTTGGTGTACTTTTGAAGGAAACTAATTAAAGAAAAACACATTGAAAGAATGAAAAAGAGCCAGAATATCATGGCTCTTTTTCATTTCTGATTACTTTTATAATTACTGTTCGTCTTAGCCATAACTGAATTAACTATGAACAAAAGGAACGCTGTAGCACTCGTATTAATCATTGTATCATTGGCGTGCCTCTACCCCGGACTCACAAAGCCCATCATTCAAATTAATATTGGAGCACAACTACCTTTAATCGGTGAATTCAAACTTTTTGAAAGGACACAAAGCGTGGTGGAAAGTATCCAATCACTTTTCGAAACCAATAATGATTTGGTGGCTTGGTTGATTCTAATTTTCTCTATTATAGTCCCCATCACAAAAGCGGTGATTCTTTTGGCCGTTTTGGGCTTTAAAAAATTACCTGGTCGCAAAGCCCTTTATCGCTTCGTGGGTCTTATTGGAAAATGGTCTATGGCAGATGTATTTGTAGTTGGTATTTTGCTGGCTTTTCTAGCCACTGGTGAAAATGAAAGTATTCGTGCCGAACTGTATGAGGGCTTTAATTACTTCTTGGCCTATTGTATTATCTCCATTCTTGCCATTCAGGTAATGGATGTTAAAACCGATGATTTAGTACAATAATGAATTGAGACAGATCCACTAATTTATTTTCTGTACTTAAACGAATCTAGAAACTTCTTTCCAGCTTCATCAAGTTCTGCACCTTCGGTAACCACTACCATCTGAAACTGATATTGGTCTATCAGTATGACTCGAAAAAACAGAAATAGGATATTGAAAATAATATCTTTCAATC
>NZ_LRDB01000006.1 GCF_001592935.1 Roseivirga echinicomitans | reverse complement strand
CGTATCAGCCATTTCAACGGTCTGATCGGTATAACTGTCTTTAGTAATTTCTTGAGCTACGGAAGCTAAGCTGAAGCAAAGGAAAAGGACTGTGAGAAATTTTTTCATATTATTTAATCTTCTAAAGCGCGTTCAATTTGTCGAGTTCTAATTTTTAATGAGGCAAGCCATACCCCCATCAATGTCCATCCAATTACAGCAGGATAGAAAATCACTCTCAGTTTACTATCAAGGTCATAAGCGTTGAAGCCTGGGTTTCCTCCATTGCCTGGGTGTAATGAATTAGGGTCGAGTCTTGGTAAAATAAAGAGGAGTGGGATCATTGCCGCATAAGCGAATATGTTATAAACACCGCTTACTCGTGCTCTTTGCTGTTCGTCTTTCATTGAATTACGCAACACCAAATAAGCGAAGTAAATTAAAAGGCAGATAGCGGCAGCATTTTGCTTAGAGTCACCGCTCCAAGGTTCTCCCCAAGTATAATTTGCCCAAACGGCTCCGGTAATAATTCCCATACTACCAAGTAAAGCTCCAGCTTTGGCCATTTCTACCGACTTATCGTCAAAGGCGATTTGCCCAGATCGCAAATATTTAATTGCATAAACCATCGATGCGGTGAGCAGGATCACCATTCCAAACCACATGGTGACATGGAAATGGAGGTTTCGGATAGTTTCGTTTAGAATGTTTAAGCGGGGGGCATCCATGAGTAAGCCTGCCAATAGCGTGTAGGTTACCAAGATTAAGGCGAGGGCTTTCCACCAGTTTTTCTTCATGACAATTAACTTTTTTGGTTAATTAAAGAAAGCGGTTAGACGAGAGTTATCTCAGAATGGTTGCGCTTCTTTTATGATTTCCAAAGATAAGGGAATAACAAGTAGGATACCGAGAATACAATTGCATTTATGGCCACAAGTATTAGAATTTCATCCGTACTTACAGATCGGTCAAGACCATCCATGGCGTTTTTAGAAAGCTTGATTACCATGAGGATAATGGGAAGTATGACCGGGAAGCTCAAAACGGCCATCAAAGAAGTACTATTCTCTGCTTTAGAGGCAATTCCTGAAATCATGGTGAGGCTCGATGCTAAGCCTAGTGAACCAAGCACTATGGCAATAAGAAAATAGAGTAAGTCAAACGTAGCTCCTTCTTCGTTGGCTCTTTCCATCACAAATGAATAGATAACAAAGCCAACCAGGGCCAAGACCAATAACAAAAGCGCATTGTAGATGATTTTTGAAACTATGATTTCCGTAGGACTAGCTATAGAATAATAGTAAAGTGCTCTTCCACGTGATTCCTGAATAAAACTTTTGGCTACTGAATTTACTGCCGTAAAGAGCAGTATAATCCAGAATAACGCATTCCAGGTTATCGCGTCTATGGCACCCGCCTTTAATCCAAAACTCATATAGCAAATGAAGATGGTACTTGCCAAGTAGAGGATCATGCCGTTAAGCGCATACCTTTGTCGCCATTCGGAGAGAAGTTCCTTCCCTATAAGTGAGAGTATTTGATTCTTATTCATTTGAGAAGGCAAAGATAACTGCTTTAAAGAAAGTATGTCTAAAGTTTATGGGTTAATAGCCTAAGGTGGTATGAGTTAAAAAGTAATGTGATAATTTATTATGTGAAGAATCTTTTTATTCCACTTGAAGAATCTTTAATAATCCCTAATTTCGTGCCGAACAAATTTTTAGCATGTCGAATAATAGAATTGCAATCATTGGATTAGGCTACGTTGGCCTTCCGTTGGCAGTAGCTTTTGCGGAGAAATATAAAGTCTTTGGCTTTGATATCAATCAATCAAGAATTGAAGAATTAAATAACGGTCATGACCGAACACTTGAGGTCGAAAATGATCTTTTATCTTCTGTATTGGTGAAACAACATGCTGAAGTAGGTCTTTTCAATACGAATAAGCTAGAAGATATTAAGGACTGTAATATTTTCATCGTCACAGTTCCAACCCCGATTGATGATGATCAAAACCCCGACCTGACACCGTTAATTAAGGCTTCAGAAACTGTGAGTACGGTGCTTAAAAAAGGAGATATCGTTATATATGAATCTACGGTGTACCCTGGTGCTACTGAAGAGGACTGCGTTCCCGTTTTAGAAAAGAAATCGGGCTTAAAATTCAATGTGGACTTTTATTGTGGCTACTCACCCGAACGTATCAATCCTGGAGATAAAGAACATACGGTAAAGAAGATTTTGAAAGTAACTTCTGGTTCAACGCCAGAGATAGCTGAAACAGTGGATCAGCTCTATAAGAGTGTAATTACAGCCGGCACTTACAAAGCGGCTTCAATTAAGGTGGCGGAAGCCGCAAAAGTAATTGAGAATTCACAAAGAGATATTAACATTGCTTTCGTTAATGAATTGGCAATGATCTTTAATAAGATGGGTATTGATACGGTTGATGTGCTCGAAGCGGCTGGTACAAAATGGAATTTCTTACCATTTAGACCAGGCTTAGTTGGAGGGCACTGTATCGGTGTTGATCCTTATTACTTGGCTCAAAAGGCAAAAAAAGCAGGATACTATCCACAGATTTTGCTGGCAGGTAGAAGGTTGAATAATAGTATTGGGCCTTATGTTGGTAGTCAAGTGGTTAAGCTTTTGATGAAGAAGGGGAAAGTTATCAAAGATTCTAAAGTGCTCGTTTTGGGCATTACTTTCAAGGAAAACTGCCCAGATATTCGTAACTCAAGAGTTATCGATATTATTCAGGAATTAAGAGAATTTGATGTAAATGTTGATGTTTTTGATCCATGGGCCGAACCTAAAGAGGTGAAGCATGAGTATGGCTTAGACTTAGTTAGTGAGTCTGATTTCGACATGAAGTCATACGATGGGATTGTCTTGGCTGTGGCACATAATGAATTTCTTTCTATGATGCGACCTGAGAATGTAGATCCAGACGCTGTCATTTATGATGTGAAATCATTTCTTCCAAAAGAAACAATTACAGCTAGATTGTAAATGGCAAAAATTCTAATTACCGGAACGGCTGGGTTCATCGGATTTCATTTGGCCAAAAAGCTCCTTGAGAGAGGAGATGAGGTGGTTGGGCTAGACTCAATTAATGATTATTATGATGTCCGTTTAAAGCATGGAAGGTTATTAGATACGGGTATCAATCCAGAAGCAGTTGAGTATAATAAATTAGTTCAAAGTTCAACCTTCGATTCCTATCGCTTCATCCAGTGTCAACTAGAAGATGCTGAAAACTTGAATCGTTTATTTGAACTAGAGAATTTCGATAAGGTTATTCACCTTGCCGCTCAAGCAGGGGTCAGATATAGTTTAGAAAATCCGAAGGCTTATGTCGACAGTAATATTGTAGGCTTTGTAAATATCTTGGAAGCTTGTAGGCATAATAAAGTGAAGCACTTATCGTATGCGAGTAGTTCTTCAGTCTATGGTTTGAATGAAACGCGTCCTTTTTCTACAAGCCATAATGTAGATCATCCGATTAGCCTATATGCGGCCAGTAAAAAAAGCAATGAGTTAATGGCTCATACTTATAGTCATTTGTTTGGGTTGCCAACAACGGGGTTAAGATTTTTTACAGTTTATGGGCCATGGGGAAGACCAGATATGGCGCTGTTTTTATTTACGAAGTCTATTTTAGATGGAAAGCCCATTCAAGTTTTCAACAATGGAGAAATGTCAAGAGACTTCACTTACATTGATGACATTGTTGAAGGGATCACCAGAGTAAATGACAATCCTCCAAAGGGCAATGAAAGTTGGTCAGGTAAAACTCCCGACCCTGGATCATCGAAGGCGCCTTATAAGATTTACAATATTGGGAACAATTCACCTGTGAAGCTGATCGATTTCGTGAGAACGATTGAAAAAGCGTTGGGTATGAAGGCAGAAAAGGAGTTTATGCCAATGCAGCCTGGCGATGTATCGGCTACTTATGCGGATGTTCAGGGTTTAATTGATAATTTTGATTATAAGCCTGAAACAACTTTAGAAGATGGAGTAGGAGCGTTTATTGAGTGGTATAGAAATTTTTATAATATTTAATATGGAATATTTTGCACATGATTCTGCAATAGTCGATGAGAACTGTCAAATAGGTGAAGGTACTAAGGTTTGGCATTTTTCACATATCATGACTGATTGTATCATCGGGAAGAATTGTAACATTGGACAGAATGTAGTTGTTAGCCCAGGGGTTGTTTTAGGCGATAATGTGAAGGTCCAAAATAATGTGAGTATTTATACTGGTGTAACCTGCGAAGATGATGTTTTTTTGGGCCCATCGATGGTTTTTACTAATGTTATTAACCCAAGAAGTGCAGTAAACAGAAGAGGGCAATACTCGAGAACTGTGGTTAGAAAAGGTGTCTCTATAGGCGCTAATGCCACTATTGTTTGCGGTAATGATATAGGACAGTTCGCTTTTATCGGTGCAGGAACGGTGGTTACCAAAGAGGTTTTACCCTATGCACTTATTGTTGGAAACCCAGGAAGACAAATCGGTTGGATAAGCGAATTTGGGCATAGGCTCAACTTTAATGAAAAGGGTACTGCCGAATGCCCAGAATCAAATGAATTATACACACTTTCTAATGGTCAAGTGACCAAAAACATATGAAAAATTTCGCACTTATCGGGGCAGCAGGATATATAGCTCCAAGGCATTTAAATGCAATTAAGGAAACGAATAATAATCTAGTAGCCGCTCTGGACACTTTTGATAGTGTTGGAATTATGGATTCATACTTTCCAAACGCTGACTTTTTTGTGGAGTTTGAAAGGTTCGATCGGCATATTTATAAGCTGAAGAACGATAAAGGTATTCAACTTGACTATACGAGTATCTGTACTCCAAATTACTTACATGATGCTCATATTAGAACGGCATTGAGAGTGGGTTCTGATGCCATCTGTGAGAAACCATTAGTATTAAACCCTTGGAACATTGATGCGCTTAGTAAAGTAGAAGAAGCGACTGGGAAAAGAGTTTGGAATATTCTGCAACTAAGAGTGCACCCAAGTATAATTGCCCTCAAAAACAAAATAGACCAGGGGCCAAAGGATAAAATTTACGATATAGACTTAACATACTTAACCTCTAGAGGACATTGGTATTATACCTCATGGAAAGGAGATGTTGATAAGTCTGGTGGAATTGCAACGAACATAGGAGTTCACTTTTTTGACATGTTAAGTTGGATTTTCGGTGGCGTTAAATCAAATAAAATCCACGTTCATACACATGACAGAGCATCGGGTTTTCTAGAGTTGGACAGGGCCAACGTAAGGTGGTTTCTTTCAATAGACGAGAATGTACTTCCTAAAGAGGTGGTTGAGAAGGGACAAAGAACTTTTCGATCAATTACCGTTGAAGGTGATGAATTAGAATTCAGTGGAGGTTTTACAGATCTTCATACAACCTCGTACACTGAGATACTTGCTGGCAACGGTTATGGTGTTGAAGAAACTCGACAAGCAATTGAGTTAGTTTATAATATTAGGCACGCAACCCCTGTTGGTTTAACTGGAGATTATCATCCTTTAGCTAAACTACCCCTTTCTTCTCACCCATTTAGTAAAAAATAAAATATGAAGCCAATTCAAATGGCCGATCTTATTGGCCAATATCAAAAAATTAAGGACGAAATTCAACAGGAGATTGGTAAGGTCCTGGACACGGCTACATTTATCAATGGGCCTATTGTAAAGGAATTTCAGGCGCACCTTGAAGATTATCTTTCGGTTAAGCATGTAATCCCTTGCGCTAATGGTACGGATGCCCTTCAGGTAATCATGATGGCCTATGCCTTTAAGCCAGGTGCTGAAGTCATAGTTCCCTCGTTTACTTATGTTGCAACTGTAGAAGTTATTGCTCTTTTGGGCTTAAAACCTGTTTTTGTAGAGGTTTACCCTGACACCTTCAATATGAATATTGAAGACATGGAGTCGAAAATCACAGATAACACCGTTGCTATTGTTCCTGTGCATTTGTATGGACAGTGTGCAGATATGGAGCGCATAATGAAAATAGCGAAAGCTAGAAATCTAAAGGTTTTTGAAGACACGGCTCAAGCTATTGGTGCTGATTATACCTTCTCGGATGGGGCCGTTGCTAAGGCTGGAACCATTGGAGATGCTGGTTCAACTTCCTTTTTTCCCTCAAAAAACTTGGGCGCTTATGGAGATGGAGGAGCAATTACAACCAATGATGATGAACTGGCTGCTAAACTAAGAATGATTGTGAATCACGGTCAGAGCGAGCGTTATTATCATGATTCGATTGGGGTGAATTCAAGGCTTGATAGTATTCAGGCAGCAATATTAAATGTAAAGCTTAAATACTTAGATGACTACAGCGCTGCTCGTCAGAAGGTAGCTAAGCGATACAATGATGTTTTTTCAACGGTTTCGGAAATAGACGCGCCCCTTACTGCAGACTTCACTACCCATGTATACCATCAGTATACGGTGAAGCTAAAAAGTGCGGAGAAAAGGGATGCGTTAAATAAATTCCTTGCAGAGAAAGGTGTACCTTCTATGATTTATTACCCAGTCCCGAATCATCTTCAAAAAGCATACAGTTATTACGGGTATAAAGAAGGGGATTTCCCAATCACTGAAGATTTATGTTCTCGGGTTATCTCATTTCCGATTCACACAGAAATGGAAGCGGATCAACAAGACTTTATCATTGAAAATATTTTAAAGTTTTTTGAAAAGAATCTAGGTTGACCAATGAGTTCCAGATGGAATCAGGTAACATTTTAATTCAGTTAACGGCTTTGTGTTTTTGTTTTTTTGAGTAAGTTTGTTACTCATTAATGGATCATTATGTGACTCAGGTGGCGAAGCTGTATCTTCCCAAATGGGTTTTTGATTTAAAAAGAAGCTACTTTGTTAAATGCTTGAGGCACTCATATCTTCTAAAACGCGCATTAGGTTACTTTTGCGTTTCTTTCTTAACCCAGATTCCAGTGCCTATTTAAGGGGGCTGGCAGAAGAGTTTAGTGAGAGTACTAATTCGGTTCGTTTAGAGCTTAACCGTTTTGAAGAGGCGGGTATGTTGAATTCTGATTTCGTTGGTAACAAAAAAGTGTTTAGAGCAAATAGATCCTATCCCTTGTTTAAGGAGGTCAGAAGTATTTTGTTAAAGTACACAGGTTTACAAGAGGTTTTGGATCAAATTATCGAAAAGCTCGGTGACTTAAAAGATGTGTATTTGACGGGTGATTTGGCATTGGGGAAAGATTCTGATGTGGTGAGTCTCATTTTAATCGGGGATCCTGACCTGCATTATCTGATCCAATTGATCAAAAGGGCTGAAGAGTTGATGCCGAAAAAGATACAGTATTTGGTCTATTCGCAAGAAGAGGCCTCTAAGATGGTCTTTGATTCTAACCACCACTTATTGATTTGGCATGAATAGAGAAAGAGACCCATATTGGACGGCTTTTTATACCAAACCAAGGAATGAAAAGAAATCTGCCGATAGATTGGCATCTAAGGGTTATCAAGTGTATTGTCCTACACGGACAGTTTTAAAGCAGTGGTCGGATAGAAAAAAGAAGGTAGTAGAACCAGTCTTTTCTTCATATTTATTTGCCAAGGTAGATGATGCTGAGAGACTTGAGATTCTTAAAGATAGTGGCATAGTTTCAAATGTACGATGGTTAGGTAAGCCAGCAGTGATACGTGACAATGAAATAAGAGAGATTAATAATTTTCTTAACGATTATCCCGCAGCTGATGTGCTGAATAACGATTATTTAGTTGGAGATCATGTCACTGTTGAAACTGGGGCACTTTCTGGAAACTCTGGAGTGGTAAGAAAAATAAAAAAAGGAAGAGTAGTAATTTCAATAGTAAGCTTAGGAATTGAAATTAGTGCAGAGATAGGGCTTAATCACCTTATAAAAGAAGGTGATTGTTTCGAGAAGTAGTTATATTTGGCCTCTTAGGCGGGCTTATGTTTTGGGAGATATCATGAAGCGCTAATCTCATGATAATTGAACTCAACAAATTTAATTTATTTATTTTCGACTCTCAGAGACAACTAGCAAGGAATACATAAAACCGGGTGAACCTGTAGAATCTGTAATGAAATCAGGACAACAATTAATTTCTCATCGAATGAAATTTTTAATAAGATATGGAAGGAGAGCGGCTTGCTTCCTTTCGCTAATACTAAGCCTTCAAATAGTTACTATATCTAGTTTGGATGCTCAGGTTAGTCAGTCCAGCGGGCAAAATGTATATTTAATGTCGGATGGCCAATTGAATGACTTCTGGGTAAATGCTAAGAAACTTGGATATAATTATCAAACCGTAACTAAATTGCTACAAGAGGGGGGCTTTAGCTACACGGAGTCTCTTAATATAGTTGACCGAATTAGAGGTATGGAGGCTTCCACCTCCAGCGATCCATTTTCGGTATTATCAAAGGTTTCTTCTAGCGGATTAACAGCAGACGAAGAGAAAATTTTTGGGCTGAAACTTTTTCGCGAGAGTGAATTTTCATTCCAGGATTATAACTCGATGACCGTCCCTGGTACCTATGTCCTTGGAATTGGAGATGGGCTGAGTGTTATTTTATATGGGGAAGCTACAGATAGTTATAGTTTTACAATAGACCAGCAAGGTCGAATACAATTGCCTTTTATAGGCCCCGTGTCAATTGCAGGTCTGCAGTTCGAATCGGCTAAGGCTTTGATTAAAGAAAAATTAAGTCAAAGACACGTTGGCTTGTCTTATGCCAACCCAACAGTTTTTTTAGACATAACTTTAGTGAATACTAGATCAATTGTGGTGAATATTCTAGGTGAGGTAATAAAACCTGGCACTTATGCTCTTTCAACCACATCGACCATATTTAGTGCTGTATATAAAGCTGGTGGACCTACCACCAATGGCACACTCAGAAATATTAAAATATACAGGTCTAGCAAATTAATTAGAGAATTTGATCTATATGATTTTATTTCTAAAGGCTTTACCGATCAGGAATTCGTTCTGAATGATCAAGACGTAATTGTGCTGAGTACTTATAACCGAAGGGTTGAACTTGAAGGGGCGATAAAAAACCCTGGGATCTACGAGCTTAAGAATGAGGAGACGATAAATGATATTTTGAATTTTTCTGGAGGATATACCGCAGGTGCTGATAGCACTTCTTTAATCCTTAAAAGGTTAAATGGTGCATCACAGTTCATAAGAGAAGTTCAACCGAATATTCCTTTAAAGGATTTGAATGATGGGGATATAATAGAGATAGGCAAATTAAAAGATAGCAATATTGAAAGAGTAGAGATTTCTGGAGCTGTCATGCGACCTGGATTTTATTCATGGCAACCAGAAATGAATTTAAATGACTTGATTGAGATGGCAGGTGGGGTTAGAAGTGACGCTCTTCAGAATAGGGCAACCGTATTTAGGTTGAATGAGGACTTGTCTCCATATGTGAGGTCTGTTGGTAAAGGAGCTTATGAGCAAGTTAATATTCAAAAGAGTAGTTCGGTTTATATTCCTAGTAAGATAGAGATTACAGAAACAAAATTCATCAACTTATCAGGGCAGTTGAACAGAGAGGGATCATTGCCTTATTATGAAGGAATGACAATCTTGGATGCAATAGTTCTTTCTAATGGGATTAAGAGTTCTGCTTTAGGCGGTAATATAGAAATTGTTCGTTTGAAGAATGAAAACGGCTCTGGAGAGTATGATTACTTTAACATTGAGGTCCCTAGAGAGATTGGGAATATTGAAGAATTTGTGTTAAGAGAAAACGATAATATCTATGTCAGGGATACTTGGGTAAGAAGAAAAAGCAGATCAATTTATGTCAAAGGGGATGTTGATCAACCTGGGGAATATATAATAAGTCAAGGAACCACACGCGTTTCCGACCTAGTTTCTAGGTTTGGTGGCTATATGCCAACTGCCAACCTGAATGGTTTGAAGCTTTACAGACAAGTGAAGAACGTGAGCGATGAAAATGATAGCATTGAGTATGAAAGAAAAAAATCCATTTCAGAATTTATTAGCAGTGCTCAATTTGAGGCCACTGTTTCCAAATTAGAATATGATGAAATAAAGAACTCATATGGGCAGCTTCAGAATGCAAGAATTATTTCAAATAGGAAGACTTCTAAGGAAGGTGTGAAAAGTGATAGTATAGATGTTCAAAATAACTTTAAGCTTTCAAAGCAGTTTGTTATCAATGGCAAGGTGGTCCAATTAATGGAAATAGGGCTATCCTATGAGGACATTATGAGTAACCCTGAATCTCAGTATAATGTAAAACTTTTGGATGGTGATATACTTTTCGTGCCGTCTAGATCCTCTTTGGTTGAGATTGATGGTGCTGTGTTTCAACCCACTCAGGCAATATATAAGAAGGAAAAGTCCTTTTTAGACTATGTAGAGACTGCCGGGGGCTTTAAACGTAGGGCGGATAAACGTAGGGCCTATGTTGAATATGCAAATGGGGAGATCGCCAGAGTAAGGTCATTTGTTTTCTTTAAATTTTATCCAAAAGTGACTACCGATGCAATCATCAAGGTGCCGCTAAAACCAGAAAGTCAAAAAATTAACTTTGATAGGGTTATTTCTCTGATCACCACAACCATATCAACATATTTATTAATAGAGGCAGTAAGCAACCGATAATATGAAGTTAAGGAATGTGTTTCGACTGAATAAACAGAGTATAAAGTATCAGTTTATTCATAAGACCATTGAAACGGAGGAAATCTCAGTTTTAGGTATTATAAAGTATCTGCTATCCTTCTGGAAAGGGGTTGTAGTTTTTGGGTTTGTTTTTTTAATAATTGGAATTATACAGGCCAATAACTATTCGGAGTTTTACGTTTCTAAATCTGTCATTATCCCTGGAGGCGGTGCTCCTCCCTCCCCTAAAGCGGCATTGAGCTTAGATGCTTTTATGGCGCCTCCAGTGGCATCTACTACGAGTTCATTAGGAATAGAATCATTCGCAGGTATCATGGAGAGTAGACCATTTTTATTGAATTTGTTGGATGAGCCAATTTTATCAGAGGGACACGGTGGTTACCTTCCAATATCAGATTATTTACAACGTATTCAACCTAAGACTAGCGTTATAGGAACAGCAGTGTCTAAAATTAAGAATCTACCCAATCGTTTTTTTGACCTTTTTGTAAGAGAAGAAAACACAACATCCAATATGGACTCGAGTTCTGTTAAAATACCGACAGATACGTTGAGAACTCTTACAATGGAACAGATAGGTTTAATGGTGGAATTGAAGGGCAGAGTGAAAATAGAAGGGGTAAATCCGGTTACCATAGAAACCGAAATGCCCACGGCTAAACTTAGCACTAGGCTCAATAATCTTGTTTTGGAAAAACTAGTTGAACAGACAATTGAAATTAGAACGGGAAAACAGCAGAGAGATCTTATGTTGGCTAAAAAACAATTAGATACAGCAAAGACTAATTTTATAGAAAGCCAATTGGCACTGGCTAAATTTCAAGATCAGAATAATGGTGGTAGAACATCAATGGCCAATACCACTTTGGAAAACCTTTCAACCAATTATAGTTTATATTCTGGTATTTATTCGGACTTGGCTTCAAAAGTTGAAATGATGAAGATTGACCTTTTGGAGAACACTCCATTTTATAATGTATTTGAACCTGCTTATGTGCCCTTAACTCCGATTGGCAGTTTTAACAGCTCATCCGTTATACGGTATGTAATTTTTGGAATTGTTTTTGGGATACTTTGGGCTATGGCTTATACGGGCTTGGTGATTTTCGGAATTTTAAGAAAAAAATTAAACGAAATAACTCTTGACAAGGAGTGACTTGGTTTTTTTGATTTGAATAATGTTACAACTGGTACAAAAAATTAATAAATAATAAATTTCATATGGAATTAAAAGGCTCAAAAATTCTGGTTATTGGTGGAGCAGGATTTATTGGCAGTTTTGTAGTAGCAGAACTGCTTAAAGAAGATATAGCAGAGGTTCTTGTTTATGACAATTTTGCTAGAGGACAAAGAAGTTATTTAGATGAGCAGTTAAAGGATTCAAGGTGCTCTATTTTTCCTATCGGGGGTGATATAAGGGAGGTTGATATCCTTAATGAAGCCATGGCAGGTAAAGATTATGTAATCAGCCTTGCAGCCATGTGGTTATTACATTGTAAGGATTTCCCAAGAACTGCTTTTCACGTAAATATTGAGGGTACTTTTAACATTCTAGAGGCTTGTGTTAAGAATAATATTAAGAAATTAATATGGTCTTCTTCTGCTTCAGTTTATGGTGATGCAGTAGAATTACCCATGACTGAAGATCACCCTTTTAATAACAAAAATTTTTATGGAGCCTCGAAAATTGCTGGCGAAGCGATGTGTACTGCGTTCAATGATAGGTATGGACTAGAAGTAATTGGTCTAAGATACATGAATGTTTATGGTCCGCATCAGGATCAGACAGCTGCATATACAGGCGTAGTGCCAATTATGCTAAACAAAATAGAGGCCAATGAATCACCAGTCATTAATGGTGATGGAAGTCAGGCTTACGATTTTATTTATGTTGAAGACGTTGCTAGATGTAACGTAAATGCATTAAAAAGCGATACTAAATTCGGAATGTATAATGTCGGCACCGAGGTTCAGACATCCATTAAAGAATTATGCGACACCATTCTCGATCTTAAAAAATCTGAACTGAAGGTGATATACAAACCCTATTCTGCTGACGATGCAAGGTCTTTAGTTCAAAATAGAATCGGGTCTCGCGTAAAGGCAGAAGAAGAATTGGGCTTTCGCTACAAATATGAATTAAGAGATGGCCTTAAGAAACTTATTGATTGGAGAATAGATACTGGTGTTGATCAAAAAAAGTAAGAATTTTTAGTATGAATGAACAAACGTGGGATCTAGTTATTGATGCCGATGATAAGCGTGGGCGTGCTAGTTTCAAGAAAATCTGGCAGTATAGGGATCTCCTAAAGTTATTGGTAAGAAGGGATTTTGTAGCCTTTTATAAACAGACAATTCTCGGCCCTATTTGGTTTTTCATAAGACCAATAGTAGCGACCATCGTGTATTTCTTTATTTTTGGTAAGGTGGCAGGCTTGTCTACCGATGGAGTACCTCCAGTATTATTTTATCTTTCGGGATTAATGATCTGGTCTTATTTCACTGAGACCGTAACAAAGTGCAGTGGTGTACTTTTGGAGAATGCAGCGATGTTTGGCAAAGTATATTTTCCTCGTTTAATAATGCCTCTGAGTATTGTGTTTTCGAGTATGCTGAGATTAGGGGTGCAATTATTATTGCTCATATTGATCTTTGTATATTACTTGTTTACATCAGATACAATTAGTCTTACTCCTGCTATTTTATTGGTACCGTTCCTTATTATAATAGTTTCTTTTCAGGCAGTTGGTTTAGGTTTGTTGGTTGCAGCCATAGCTACAAAGTATAGAGATTTTTCTATGTTATTGGGTTACATTTTACAATTAGGATTATTCTTGGCACCAGTCGTTTTTCCATTATCCAGTATTTCAGGTAAATTCAAGTTGATGGTTTCTTTCAATCCAATGACCTTTCCCATTGAATTATTTCGCCATGCATTTTTTGGGACGGGCTCGTTTTCAACAATGAATATTCTGTATATGATAATTGCAACCGTCATTATGTTATTTGTTGGTGTTTACGCTTTTAATAAATACGAGAAAACATTTGTTGACACAATTTAGCCTTATGAGTGTAGCTATTAGTATAGAAAATGTTTCCAAAGCCTATCAACTAGGTGTTTTTAATACGGGGTCTTTCTCTAATGATATATCCAGGTGGTGGGCTTTAAAGAGAGGAAAAGAAGATCCATTTCTGAAAATAGGAGAGGAAAACGATCGAACTAAGAAGGGAAGTAGCAATGTTGTTTGGAGTTTGAGAGACATTTCAGCTCAAGTTGAGCAAGGTGATTCTGTTGGTATCATTGGGCGTAATGGTGCTGGTAAGAGTACACTCTTGAAAATTCTTTCTCAAGTTACTCATCCTACCACTGGACATATTAAAATAAAAGGAAAAGTAGCCAGCTTATTGGAAGTGGGCACAGGCTTCCACCCTGAGTTAACAGGCCGAGAAAACGTGTTTCTCAATGGTGCCATACTTGGGATGCGCCATCAAGAGATTAAAAAGAAATTTGATGAAATCGTAGATTTCTCAGGGGTAGAGCGATACATAGATACACCTGTGAAACGATATTCATCTGGAATGTTCGTACGCCTGGCTTTTGCAGTAGCTGCACATTTGGAGTCTGATATACTTATCGTAGATGAGGTATTGGCAGTAGGTGATGCCGATTTCCAGAAAAAGTGTATTGGTAAAATGAACCAATTAGGACATACTGGTGGACGAACGATTATTTTTGTCAGCCATCATATGCCTACTATTAAGGCCCTTTGTAAAAAGACTATTTTCTTGGAAAAGGGAAAAGTGCATAGTTTTGGTGAAACAGGAGATACTATCAGTACTTATTTATCTGCCTATTCACTGGCCAAAACTGGCGATGGTTATATACCTAAGGGTATAAGCTTGCATGGCTCAGGTGAAGTAAGATTTACACGCTTCCTGCCATATAAAGATGAACAAGGCTGTGAGGATTTCTTTTTTGGTGAAAAACCTACCTTATTAATTGAAATTGAGGTTTTTACGGATGTTTCTGATGCATCAATTGGACTTCATATTATAAATGTTTTAGGAGACACCATAACAATGGCTGCACCTAATGAAAATTATAAATCTATTTCTCTTGAAAAAGGTAAATATGAGTTTGAGGTGTCGCTCGAAGAAGTATTGATGCCCGGTGAGTATTCATTTAACCTTACTATTTCTAAGTACAATACAGGATCTGATATTGATTCTGTAGAGTCTGTTGGAACAATAAGAATTCTTCGCGATTCAATTGATCATGACCTCGACTATCCTTGGGCCACAGTACATGGGTATTTTAAACCGCGAACGAGTTGGAAAACAAAACGAATTTAATAACTCTGATATGAGTGAAAAGAGAAATATCCCCATTTCTTTGCCTAGCACTGGACTTGAAGAATGGGAAGCTGTTAAGGTACCAATTATGTCAGGTTGGTTAACCTCTGGCCCTAAAGTTAGGGAATTTGAAGTAATGTTTGCTGAGAGGCATAAGGTCAAACATGCCATAGCAGTAACTAGTGCCACTACTGCGCTACATCTAGCGTTGGTCGCTTTGGATATAGGGCCTGGAGATGAAGTGATTGTTCCAGCATTTACTTGGGTTTCAACGGCTAACGTTGTGCTTCACCAAGGTGCTGAAGTTGTTTTTTGTGATGTTGATACTAAGACTTTTAACCTTGATCCAGCGCAATTATCAACAAAGATCACATCTAAGACGAAGGCCATAATGGCGGTGCATCTTTTTGGTCTCTGTGTTGATATGGATGCAATTAAGCTAGCTGCACCGGGTATCCCGATTATTGAAGATGGCGCTTGTGCGGCAGGAGCTGCATATAAAGGTCAGCCAGCTGGAGGCTTAGGTATTATGGGTTGTTTTTCATTTCACCCAAGAAAATCAGTAACGACTGGTGAAGGTGGAATGATCACCACCAATGATGATAGGCTTGCTGAAAAACTTTCAATCTTAAGAAATCATGGCGCTTCTGTTTCTGAAGAACAAAGGCATCATGGTGCGCAACCTTATATATTGCCTGACTTTGACGTCTGTGGCTATAATTATAGAATGACCGACCTTCAAGGAGCTTTAGGCTGTGTACAACTTGGTAAACTAGATCAGTTTATTGATGAAAGAGCAAAATGGGCGCAGTATTATGTAGATGAGCTATCCGAAATTGAATGGTTGAGTCTTCCTGTGTATTCTCAAGACTTCAAACACGGTTGGCAGAGTTATGTTACCATAGTTGATGAAAGCAAATCACCGATGTCTAGAAATGAGATCATGCAGAAACTACTAGATATGGGCATTTCAACTCGACCAGGAACGCATGCCGTTCATATGTTGGGCTTTTATTCCAAAAAATATGGACTTCAGCCTACTGATTTTCCTGGAGCCCAAGCTTCAAATAATTTTTCGATGGCCATACCTTTGCATAACAGAATGACGCTAGAGGATTTTGAATATGTTGTCGAAACTCTAAAATCTCTTTAAAGCATGTGTGGATTAGCCGGTGTTTTTAACCTCAATGATAAACCCATTACCACCCAACTGCTCAAGAAGATGGGTGAGAGTATTGCCCACCGAGGTCCAGATGGAGAGGGTATATTTATAGATGAGAATGTCGGCCTTGTACACAAACGACTCGCTATTTTAGATACATCAGAGAAGGGAGCGCAACCTATGCCATCTCGAGATGGTAGGTACATACTCGTTTTTAATGGGTGTATCTATAATTATTTAGAGTTAAGACAAAAGTTAAGGGCGGCAGGGCATAGTTTTCATTCCAATTCAGATACCGAAGTGATTGTTGAGGGCATTTCAGCCTTTGGTATCTCCTTTGTTGAGGAGTTGAATGGCATGTTTGCCATTGCTTGTTGGGATAAGCAAGAAAAGAAGCTGTATCTATCTAGAGATCGTTTTGGAATTAAGCCGCTGTACTATTGGTTCAATGGAGAAACATTGGTTTTTGCCTCAGAGATTAAGGCCATATTACAACATCCTGATTATAAAACGGAGGTGGATTTAGGTGCTTTGAATGAATATTTTACGTTCCAAAATTTATTTACTTTCCGAACTTTATTCAAAGGCGTAACAATGCTTCCTCCGGCAAATACTGTTACCATGGAGCGAAGCTCCACAGGTGTAAAACATCGCTCTTGGTGGGATTATGATTTTACCAAGCCAGATAATGGTATAAGTTTTGAGGAGGCTAAGCTAGAAACAGAGCGGTTGATGGAACAGGCTGTGGCCAGGCAAATGGTTTCGGACGTTCCAGTAGGGAGCTATCTTTCTGGAGGAATGGATTCGGGCACAATAACATCAATAGCTTCGAAATACGTCCCTAGAATGTCAACATTTACTTGTGGTTTTGACATGAGTGAGGTGACAGGAGTAGAGGCCAATTATGATGAAAGAAGAGATGCCGAGTTGATGGCCAATCACTTTAAGACAGAGCACTTCGAACAAGTAATGAATGCAGGTGATTTGCGTTGGTCTTTACCCAAATTAGTATACCATTTAGAAGATTTAAGGGTAGGTATGTCTTACCCAAACTATTACATATCAAGATTAGCATCAAAGTTCGTCAAGGTATGCTTACAGGGCACTGGAGGAGATGAGCTTTTCGGTGGTTACCCTTGGCGGTACTATCGTATTTTTGATTCTATTAGTCAAGAGAATTTTTTTGAGCAATATTATTCCTTTTGGCAGCGACTAGTTCCTGATGGAGAAAAAACCACGTTGTTTCAAGAGGATAAGATTTCTCAAATGGACATGTCTGAGCCACGGACAGTTTTTGAAAGGGTATTCACCTTTAATAATTCATTAAGGTACGATAGTCCGGAAGCCCATATTCAAAATTCCCTGTATTTCGAAGCGAAGACATTTTTACCAGGCTTGTTTTTAGTGGGGGATAAACTGGCCATGGCAAGTGGTTTAGAAGAAAGGTTTCCATTCATGGACAATGACTTGGTAAATTTTGCTCAGAAAATTCCCGTAAAATACAAACTTGGTAACCTAACGAATGAGATTAAAAAGATAGATGAGAATGCTCATATGAAGTTACGTTATCGAAATTTTGATGATGGGAAGATGATTTTGAGAGAGGCAATGAAAGATTATATTCCTAAAAAGATTCTTGACCGTAAAAAGCAAGGGTTCTCAGCACCAGATGAAAGTTGGTACAGGGGTGAGAATATGGGCTATGTAAAAGAGCTGCTACTTGATAAGAAAAAAACAGTTTCTTATGAGTTTATAAATCCAGAATATATAGAAAGGATAGTCAAAGAGCATAATGAACAACACATTAACCATAGACTTTTAATTTGGTCATTTATGAATTTTGAATGGTGGTGCAGAATTTTCTTAAATGGTGAGACCGAAGGCTTGAATTAATTATTCATGATTGATAACGTAATAAAGCAATACCAAGAGGCATTTGATAAATACGGTAATTCAGAAAAATCAGTCTTTTGGCCTAAAGGGAGACAAAAAGAGAGATTTGATGCTTTAACCAGGTCAATTGTAAAAAAGAAATTCTCAATTCTAGATTTTGGATGTGGATTGGGGCATATGTTTGATTACTTAAATGCGACTCATGATGGGAATTTTAGCTATCATGGAGTAGATGTAGTTGACAGTTTTATAGTTCAAAATAAAATAACCTTTCCAAATACTGATTTTCAGTTAATCCAAGATTATTCCGAAATACAGAAGAGCTTTGACTATGTATTAATTTCTGGGGTATTTAATATATCTTATTTTGAAGACCTGGAAAAGCATAAAAATTTGGTGTTTGAAATACTGGAAGGTTTGTTTAGTAAAGCAAATGTCTATTTGTCCGTGAATTTCATGTCCGACCAAGTTGACTTTATTCAAGAGGGTGCATATCATCAAAATATAAATGAGCTATTGAGATTCGTATCAGAGAAATTATCAAAAAGATACGTCCTTGATTGCTCATATATGCCTTATGAGTTTACAATTACCATATTTAAAGACCAAACAATAAAAAGACCAGATAATATTTATAAAAATGAATGATATCAACTGCATCATATTAAATCATGAATGGGAAGACAAATATGAAAAGTTTGTTTACGATCATGATGCTTCAATGCTCTATCATTCATTAAAGTATAGGAACCTACTTATAAAATTATTAGGTGTTGAGGCTCTTTATATAATAGCGATTATTCAGGATGAAATCGTGGGCGTTTTACCTATGATGATTAAGAATGGAAAGTATGGAGAGGTTGTAAATTCCTTACCTTTTTATGGGAGTAATGGTGGGCTATTAACAAAAAATGATGAAGTATTCCAGTATTTAATAAACTATTATAACGAAAAAGTTATAGGGAAAGAAACGATAGCTGCATCTACAGTGATTTCTATCCCACTTTTATCCGATCAAGATTTTTCTAGAATAAAAAGCAACCTGACTGATTTCAGAATTGGCCAGTTTACGGACATTGGTTTTGAAAGTAATTTCGAAGAGAATCTAATGAATTTATTTCATTATAAAACTCGGAACATGGTTCGAAAGTCAATGAAGTCGGGCTTAGTTATAAGTGTTGATAATTCTAAACTGGACTTTTTATATCAGGTTCATTTAGAAAATATGGAAGCAATTGGAGGGAAGCCAAAAAACGAGCAATTTTTTAAGATATTTCCTAGTATTTATGAAGCTAATAAGGACTATAAAATCTATACTGCCTCTTTTGATGGAGAGCCTATCTCATGCTTGTTGCTATTTTATCATAAAAATACGGTTGAATACTACACCCCTGTAATAAAGTCGGACCATAGGGATAAACAGCCAATGAGTTTACTTATACTTCAGGCAATGAAAGATGCTTCTGAGCAAGGCTATAAATTATGGAATTGGGGAGGGACTTGGGAAACTCAAGAAGGAGTGTACCGGTTTAAAAAACGTTGGGGGACTTTTGATGAAAAATATTATTACCACACCCAAATTAATAATAAGGATATCTTCCAGAGCACCCCAGAGGAATTATTAAGTGAGTATACAGACTTTTTTGTCTTACCCTTTAATCAATTAAATATTAACAAGGATGGGGAAGAGTAAATCGATCATTATTGGGTCAGGTATTTCAGGATTATTAAGGGCTTATTATTTGGCCTCTAAAAGAGATACTGATGTAATTATTATTGAAAAAAATTCAGAAGTTGGAGGCTTGCTAAGAAAGCTGGATTATGGTGATGATTATGGTGTTTTTGACTACGGAATGCATAATATCATGGAAACCGGGATTCAGGAGTTAGATGATTTTATTTTTTCTCTACTCGAAAAGGAAGATTGGCAAATATTGGAAGGAGAGAATCGCGATTTAGCGGGTATTTATTATTCAAATACCTTGCAAAAAAACACTCCTTATTTTGATTTAAGAAACCTTGAAAAACAAGAATATGAAAAGTGCATGTTCGAGTTTTTCTCTAACCTAAAAGAAGAGGATTCTAAAAGTAAACCTAAAACGGATCTCTCTGCAGAGGAGTATGCCAACCATCGGTTTGGAAATTATATTGCCTCAAAAACAATTATTCCTTCCGTAGAGAAAATTCATCAAAAACCTGCCGGTGAACTGGATTACATGGCTACTATTTTCACACCAATGACAAGAGTGGCTTTATATGATGCTCCATTGTTGGACGATTTGATTAAGTCGGATGTTCTAAGGTCTAAGTTGGCTTATAGTCATCAAAGGGAACTCCCCCTTAATTTATCTTCTGGAAGAAAAGCATATTACCCACGGAATTATGGGATGTATCGTGTTATAGAGGCCCTAGTAGCAAAATTGAAAGATTTAAATGTTGAGTTTAAACTATCATCTGAGCTAAGGAAAGTTAACTTAAAAAGTAACAAGGTTGATTCTATTTCTCTATTTACAGGTGGGGAACTTATTGAAATTGACAAAATTCAGGATTTTGTTTGGACAGGAGGTATTCCACTTTTAGGAAGGATGTTAGGGGTTGATTTTACTGGATTGAAGTATGATAAACCATTGAAAACCGTGGTGGTTAGCCTATTGCTAGATAAGCCATTGGATATGGCTGGCCTATTCTATTTCTTT
The DNA here is from genome assembly GCF_001592935.1 of Roseivirga echinicomitans. Lineage (GTDB taxonomy): Bacteria > Bacteroidota > Bacteroidia > Cytophagales > Cyclobacteriaceae > Roseivirga > Roseivirga echinicomitans. The sequence continues at coordinate 13,972 of NZ_LRDB01000006.1, read as the reverse complement.
TGCTATGAAGATGGTTTCCATACTTATCGATTGAATGATTTTAATGCCTATTGTTCTGGAGCAAAAAGGAATGGTTTGTATCCAATCAGTATTGAGCTTTTAATGAGTGATCAACAAATCGAGGAATCGAAATTGTCTTTTGAAGAAATCGCAATAGATGAGCTAAAGAGATTTGATGTTTTACAAGGAGGAACCGAAATAGTTTTCGCAAAGGCAGAACCTTTGGAAAGTGGTTTTCCTATGCCATCAAAAAACAACATAAGTGCAATAAGAAATATTCGGAAACAGATAACAGACATGAATATCGGCAATATTGAAATGATTGGTATCCTAGCTAAGGATAACCTATTTTTTCAAACAGATGTTCTCGTTGATGTTTATCAAAAAAGTAATTAAGGATGAAAAGAGAGATTAAATTAGGGAAACTTCCATTCTATTGGAGAATGACAGATAAACCAAATTCACCCGTTAATCCCGTTCCCGATTTTGTTGATTTTAGTTTCGAATTTAATGAAGACTATCAATTAATCATTCAAAAAAGAAACGATCAAACATGGGGTTATCTTGAAACTATTTACAAAGAGGATTATAACGTAGGATACTTACAGGAAGGGCACGACCTAGCAATAAGTTACGGTGGTGATTTTCTTGAATTTATTGAACAATCAATTGACAAATTAAATCCATCAACTAAAAGAATCTCAGAGGTTGGCGCAGGAGGATGTTATATCCTAGGGAAACTCAAAGAAAAGGGTTTTGATGTGGCTGCAATCGATCCCAGTCCTATAGCGATTCAAGCTGGAGCAGAGCTAGGCATTGAGGTAATAGAAGACTTCTATCCAACAAGCAATGAAATGCCGAAAACGGATATGATTATTCATTATGATGTTTTAGAACATGTTTTAGAACCCTCAGCTTTCATTAAAGAACATGCGAAGGATTTAAATACAGGAGGTTTGATCGCTTTTGCAGTTCCAGATTGCACAAGATATATCGACTCTGGAGACATGTCTATGATCTTGCATGAACATCTAAATTACTTCGACCAAGAATCGCTTCGTAATGTAGTGGAATCAGCTGGGTTCGAAGTGTTGAGTATTCGGCCGGCTGATTTTGGTGGGGTGTTATACTGCGTTGCTAAAGTTTCAGAAACTAAGGATTGGACTGCGAAAAAAGGTACTAGCAAATTTGAAAAATTTGATAAAAACTTACATACACTAAAAAATAAGGTAGTTGACTTAATTAATTTAGGGCTTCAAGAAAACAATACTTTAGGCTGTTATATTCCATTAAGAGCCATGCCTTACCTGGCAATTGCCGACATCGGAAGTAACAATAACATCAGGTTTTTTGATGATAACGCTGGAATTTATAATCAGTACTTCGATGGCTTTGAAATAAAAGTAGAAAACTTTCAAGATGTAGTAGATGAGCCTGTAACACATATGGTGATCATGAGTGCCGCTTTCGGGCAAAAAATTAAAAATAAGATCATAGATAAAATAGGGAAAGACAAAATGGTTATTTATTGTCTAGACGATTTTATTATTTAAAAAAAGAAATGTGAATTGTTTTACTATTGATGTAGACTGGGCTCCTGAAGAGGTGATTCAAGATACCCTTGATTTATTTAAGAAATACGATGTGCCTTGTACTATTTTCACGACACATAAGTCAGAGGTATTGGACAATTGTGATCGTGATTTATTTGAAATTGGTTTGCACCCAAATTTCAATCAGATTCTACAGGGAAAAGGAGGGAATGTTGAAGATGTAATGTCTAATTTAAAGGAGATGTACCCAGAGGCAAAAGGTGCTAGGTCTCATAGCCTTACTCAAAGCGGGTATATTCTGGAGATGTACAGAAAATTTGGAATCACTTATGAGGTAAACCACTTTTTACCATACCATCAAGGGATTAAGCCATTTATTTTATGGAATGGCTTGTGTAGAATTCCATTTAACTGGGAGGATGATTATCATTTTGCATTAGATTATCCATTTGATGATAGCAAGATAGACTTAATGGACAAGCGATTAAATATTTTTAATTTCCATCCCATTCATATCTATTTAAATTCAGAGAATAATGATCGTTTTACAAAAATAAAACATGATCAACAGAATATGGGATTGTTAAGAACTGTTCAGAATATAGGAGAAGTTTTAGGGACCAGAGATATTTTGATTGCCTTGTTAGAGCATGTTTCACTGAATGGCTTAATGTCCTCGAAACTATACGATGTTAGTTTACAATTTGGAGGAAAAAAATGAAGGTAGCTCTGATTGGGAGAACAAAAGTATTGCTTGATACAGGTAAGTTACTGCAAAGTAAAGGATTTGAGATAGCTTATATTATTACCTCCAAAGAGGCTCCAGAATACGAAGTAGGGTCGGATGATTTTAAAGCTTTTGCAGATGAACTAAATTGTCCATTTCTGCATGATCCCGCAATTTCAAAAGACAAAATATTGAAGCTATCAACTTCGAATGATGTAGCCATTGCCATTAGTATTAATTACAGTGGTGTTATATCGAAAGAGGTTACGGATTTATTTCCATTAGGGATCCTCAATGCCCATGGTGGAGATCTACCTCGTTATCGAGGTAACGCTTGTCAAGCATGGGCCATCATCAATGGAGAAAAGGAAATTGGATTGTGTATTCACAGAATGATTGGAGATGAGCTTGACTCAGGAGATATTCTATTAAAGAAGCTTTACCCTATAGATATTGATACTCGAGTTGGGGAGGTATATCAGTGGTTTGAAAAAGACATACCAAGGATGTTTCTCAAGGTGGCTGAGAAACTGAAAGTAGAACCTCAGTTTGTTTTAGAGGCCCAAAGCAAAAATTCTTTGATGGCTTTAAGGTGTTATCCTAGAAGACCAGAAGATGGTAAGATTGATTGGCATGCTTCTGCTGAAGAAATTGTCAGGCTTGTAAACGCAAGTTCGGAACCGTTCGAAGGTGCTTTTTGCCTGGATAAAGAGGATGCCGTTCTTAGGATTTGGAGAGCCGCAGTATTTGATGATCAGGAAAATTGGTGTGGGATCCCAGGACAAATAGTACAATACTTGGAGAGTGGTGAAATCGTACTTCTGACAGGACAAGGGAAAATCAAGGTGTCTGAAATAGAGTATAAAGGTACGAGGTCAGTGGCCGATACTTTTTTCAAATCATTAAGGGTTAGGTTTTATTAGTAGAGGATGAATTATTACTTTGAAGATTTTACAAGAGAAAATTACAAAGCGCTAATTGCTTTGGCGTTAAAAAAATACACTTTCATCACATTCGATGAATTAGGATCAGATGCATCAAATAAAATATTGTGGCGACATGATATTGACTTTAGTATGCATAGCGCATTGAAGCTTGCACAAATAGAAGCAGAAATGGGTGTGAGGGCAAATTACTTTATTCTACCCCATTCCGAGTTTTATAATATTTTCGAAAAAGAAGTTACCGAGATACTTTTTAAGATAAAGGAATTAGGCCACAATATTGGGCTTCATTTTGATAGCCATTACTATGAAATAACCTTGGAAGATGATTTGGAAGACTATCTTTTAAAGGAGGTGGAGTTATTTCGTAGTATTTTTAATATTGAGATTAGAGCCTTCTCTTTTCACAATACAACTGAATTTACCATGAGTTGCGAAAAGGAGGCTTATGCAGGTTTGTTTAATGTATATACTGAGTCCATCAAAAAGAATTATGACTATTGCTCAGATTCCAATGGCTATTGGAAGTATAGGAGGTTGAAAGATTTTTTAATGGATGATTCAATCAAAAATGCACAGGTGTTGACTCACCCGGCTTGGTGGCAGGATGAAGTGATGTCGCCTTCTGATAGAATAAAGAGAGTAGTACATGGCAGGAGTAATAATGTTCTATCCGAGTATAGGGAAGCATTAAGTAAGTTTGGAAACTTTGATGTCTCTTAAATTCACTTTCTTCAAAACGAAATAAGATGAAAAAGATTGTGATGTGTGGCTGTCATGTTGCTGGATATGAGGCCATTGGAAAAATGCTTGCTAGTGGGCTTAAAATTGATTATTTCGTTCTGGTTGATAAATCAAAAGCAGAAAGGTTGCAGATATCAGGTTATATAGATTATGAACCGCTTGCGAAGGCTTATGGTATTCCAGTATATTACGTGAGCAAGTATACTCTTAATTCAGCAGAGGATATCGAGTTTTTTAAGCGGAATGAATTTGATCTCTTAATACAGGGAGGCTGGCAGCGTTTATTTCCAAGTGTAATTCTCGATACCCTTTCAATTGGTGCAATTGGTGGACATGGAAGTGTGGAATTTTTACCGAAGGGTAGAGGAAGGTCACCAATCAACTGGAGTTTAATCAACGGTGCAGAAAGATTCATTGTGCATTATTTTTTAATTAGGCCAGGCATTGATAACGGGGATGTATTCTTTTATCAAATGTTTGATATCAATCAATGGGATGATGTTCAGAGCCTTTATTTAAAAATGTCAATGATTACACATAGGATGTACATGGAGTGGGTCCCTAAACTATTGATAGGGGATTTCACGGTACAACCTCAAGTTGGAATACCTACGTATTTTGGGAAAAGGACCCCCGAAGACGGTATAATTGATTGGAATAAGCCCTTAATGGATATTTATAATTTTGTTAGAGCTTTAACCAAACCATATCCTGGCGCTTTTTCTTTTATCAATGATAAAAAAGTCACACTTTATCGAGTAAGCCCTTTTGACACAAGGCTTGATGTTCCAGGGCAACGAATAGGGGAAATTGTGGAGGTGTTTCAAGACGGATCATTTTTAATCAAATGTCATGGGGGACTTCTAAGGGTGACAGATTACCTTACAGATTTATCAATCAAAGTAGGTATGGTTTTCGATTCCTCTCCAGACATAAAGAAGTAGGGGTTTTACAAGTCTTACATTTTTATCGAAACTAGAAATTTTTAACATCTTGAATATGTTTAGGAAATGGTTAATATACAGGTTATACAGATTTGTCAGGGTATTCTTAAGAGAATCTAGTGATAGTTTAAAGAAATCATTTGAGAAGTTAGAGCAGCACCTGTTGTATTTTTTCTATCGATACTTTGTCTTCAAAACAATTGTCACTCCCCGTGATCACAAGCCGAGAGTATTATTTGGCCCTTGCCCCATTATAAACAATAAATATTGGGCAAATGCTTTAAAAGCTAATGGATACAAAGCGGACTCCATTGTTACGGCAGTTCCTATAATAAACTCGAATGAAGACTTTGACATATTAATCGAAGATCTTTTCCCAATAAAAGGGAAAAGGAATAATTGGAATATAACAAAACAGAAGTTGGAGGTGTTTAGTTACATACTTAAAGAGTATGATATCTTCCTAATGGCTTTTAGGTTCAATTTTTTTGATAATACTGTCTTTTTTAAGAATGAGGCTAGGCTCTTGAAATTATATGGGAAAAAAGTCATAATTATCCCTTACGGAAGCGACTATTATAAATATTCAAAAATTATTGACCAAAGCTTTAAACATAATCTAATGATTTCTGTACCGACTGAGGTTTTCAACGAAAAATCTATTTCTGAAAAAGTAGATTATTGGACGGTCAATGCAGACTTTGTCATAATGGCAATTATGCTTGATGATGCTGCGAGATGGGATGCTTTGCCTTTGAGTGTTCTTTGTATTGATCTCAATGAATGGAAACCAAGTGTTAAAGTTCAAAAATCAGATGGTCATAATGGAACTGTAACTATTGCCCATTCACCTAATTTTCGAGGCTTTAAAGGTACAGAATTCATAATTCAGGCTGTTCAAGAACTAAAAGCAGAAGGTCTTAAAATTGACTTTATTCTTTTAGAAAAGGTGAAAAATGAAGTAGTAAGAAGTACCCTTCAGGAAAAGGCAGATATTTTGGTTGAGCAACTTATTCTTACTGGTCATGGGCTAAATGCTATCGAGGGTCTGGCTTCTGGAATTCCTGTTTTGTCAAATTTGGAAAATCCAGAAATTATGAATGTATTCAGACGTTATTCATATTTGAATGAGTGTCCAATAGTAAGTACTTCTCCAGAAAATGTTAAAGATAATCTGCGGAAACTAATAACTAACCCTGAACTCAGAGTCCAATTAGGCTCCGCTGGTCGGAAATACGCTGAAAAATACCATTCATATAATGCATTTAATGCCCTGTTTGCGGAAATGGAAAAGAAAATTTGGCGAGATGATCCTTCGAGTGATCCTATGAATTTCTTTAACCCTCGGAATTCGAAGTCATATAACAATCTAACACCATTGATAAACCATCCGTTGACTAATAGTCATATAACTAACGATTAATGAAAAATTTGATTATTAGGTTGTTTCGATGGATAGTCGACATAGTGGAAAAGATATTAATAAAACTGGTTTTTAGGCTGTATAGGTATAGGCGAAAGGGTTCAATTCCAAAAAGCGCCAGTCCTCGTTTAATGTGGGGGGTTACACCAATAATTAATTTTAAGTATTGGAATGAGGCTCTTAAACTAAAAGGATATAATTCTAAGACCTTCATGACCCACTATTACAGCTCTATTAATAAAAGAGCTGATTTTGATATATACTTTGAGGATATTAAACCTAAGTCCCTTATGAGAGGGCTTTTAATGAGGTTTAGTTCACTTTCCAAAATTCATCTTTTGCTTTATATAGCTGATAATTTCGACATAATACATACTACTTATGAGGGATTGGTTTGGAAGGATTCTAAATACTGGAAAAAGGAGCTGGATTTCTATAGAAACTGTGGACTTAAATTTGTTGTTCTGCCTTACGGTTCAGATTATCAGATGTATTCCCAATTATATAACAAATCTTGGCATCATGCGCTTTTGGTTAACTACCCAGAAAGTGCTAAAAGAGAAAAATTGATTAGTCAAAAGATCGAGTACTTTGTTGAATATGCTGACTGTATTATGGCTGGATTCCAGTTTGATCAGATTGCTCGTTGGGATATTCTGCCCTATGCTGTTTATCCTATGAATACCAGTATGTTTAGACCAAAAACGAATTATTCAAAGAATGACGGGAAAAACGGTATTGTTAAAGTATATCATACTCCAAATCACAGGGGAATAAAGGGAACGGAATTCTTGATTCAAGCAGTAGAAGAATTAAAGGCTGAAGGGGTATTGGTAGAATTGTGCCTTTTGGAAAATGTACAGAATGATGTTGTAAGAGATAAACTTTATCAAGATGCCGACATACTGGTTGAACAACTGATATTAGGTTTCGCTCTTAGTGCGTTGGAGGGAATGGCCACGGGATTACCTGTGATAACTAACTTGGAAGACGATGAGAATGAAATTAAAGTATTCAGACGTTTTTCTTATCTAAATGAGTGCCCAGCAGTAAGTTCAAATCCTGAGAAAATTAAAGAAACCCTTCGATGTTTAATAAAGGACGCTGAGCTCCGTAAAAGTTTGGGTGAAGCAGGGGTTAAGTATGTCGAGAAATATCATTCATATACAGCTATGGGAGAGATTTTTTCTGCTATACATGATAGGGTATGGTACAATAAAGAAAATGACCTAATTAATTTTTTCAATCCCAATAATAAGGATTCGTATAACAATAAATATCCGATCGTAAAACACCCTTTAAAAAATAACAGGATCCCTAAATAGTATTTCGGTATTTCTATAAAATATTTCTTTTTATAGAATAGTCATTAAAGGGTAATTAAATAAATAACATTAAATATTGGCATTCCGGTTATGAGACTTTGAGCTTCTTTTAATGAGATGTGTAAGACATAATTGAAAGCAAATTTCACTTGAAAAGAGAAATTGAGTTTTTTGATTAATTCTTTTTTCGAACTAACTAATGGTTAATCAAATTAACTTTTCTATGGCAAACGACAATGATTTAAATAAATCTCAAACCTTTAAGAGTTTTAAAGACAAATGGGAAAAAAATGCTAATCTGGCATTTACTCAAACATCGGATGAGAACTCTGATGTATTTGAGTGGATAATTAATCGGAATGGTTTTTCTAACGGGGATGAATTTAGGGCCTTTTTGAAAGGTAAAAAGCGAATACTTGATGCCGGTTGTGGAAATGGTCGCGTCACCGCATTACTAAAAAAGTATGCTGATGAGGATACGGAGGTTGTGGGTATTGACTTGACTGCGGCCCATGTCGCCACCGAAAATCTAAAGCACCTTAAGAATGTTTCAGTTTTTGAGAAAGACTTACTTGGAGACTTAAGTGATATAGGGACCTTTGATTTTATATATAGTCAAGAGGTATTACACCATACAGCAGATCCTAAGAGATCTTTTGATAACCTTGTGCAGCTATTGAGACCTGAAGGCGAAATAGCCATTTATGTTTATAAGATCAAAGCTCCATTACGTGAATATGCCGATGACTATGTCAGAAATATAATTTCTGACATGAATTATGAAGAATCATCAAAAGCCTTAAATGAGATTACAGAATTTGGACGAATAATGGCAAAAAAAGGCATTACAATCGAAGTTCCGAAAGTCGATATTTTGGGAATTGAGGCTGGTGAATACGACCTACAAAGGTTCATTTATCATTTCTTTTTTAAATGCTATTGGAATGATATGTTTAGCGAAGAGGAAAATAACGTGATTAATTATGATTGGTATCACCCTCAAATAGCAAGCCGTCATAGTTTGGATGAGATTTTAGGTTGGTATCTTGAGAATGATCTTGTTGTTAGCCAAAAAAACGTTGATCATTATGGTATAACGGTTAGGGGGCGTTTAATATAATTTATGAGAGATAAAAAAATTCTAATTACAGGTGCAAATGGTTTGTTGGGTAGACATGCTGTCGCGATGTTTACTGGTGATAATGAAGTCCATGCCTTGGTACATAAGCTGCCACAAGAGCCTATTCCAGGTGTTAAGTATTATGCTTATGACTTTAATTCAGATTGGTCTACTGATGAATTGCCCAAAGACATTCATACTGTTATGCATCTTGCACAGTCTGAACTCTTTCGTGAATTTCCAGAACATGCACTTGACGTATTTCACGTTAATGTGACTTCAACAGTTAAACTGCTTGATTATGCAAGGCTAGTAGGCGCAAAAAAATTTATATTTACTTCGACAGGAGGAATTTATGACACGAGCATGGGTGCAGTAAATGAGAACACACCAATTAATACATTTGGTAAGCTTGGAAATTACTTTGCAACAAAACTCTGTAGTGAAATCTTAACTCATAACTACACTACTTATTTTGATGTTTCTCTGTTACGCTTATTTTTCATGTATGGCAAAGGGCAAAAGCGTTCGATGTTAATCCCGAGATTAGTAGATAATGTGAATAATGGAAGGCCTATAAGGCTAACAGAGAATGGAGGGGTTGTTATCAACCCGATTCATGTCAGTGATGTGGTCAATGTATTGAATAAGCTCATGGAGAGTGAAGGGAGTTATACATATAACGTAGCTGGACCTGAACAGTTATCCTTAAAGTCTATCGTTGATATTATTGCTCAGAAGCTGGATAAAAAACCAGTGTTTGAATATACTAATGAAAAAGCAGATGACTGCATAGCAGAAATAGACCTTTTGCAGGAAAGAATTTATTCTCCATCGGTTAAAATCAAAGATATAATAGAGGAAGTTTTTTAATTGTTACTTATATCCGTTAATCAGATTTGAAACGTTCTTTTAAAGATTGGAGTTGAATCCTTAACGATTAATATCGTTAGTAGAACTTTGAAAATGGCACTTTAAATTTAGCGATCAACGGATTCTTAGAGTTTTTAAATGAAAGCCAGGAAGTTGCTCTGAATGGAGTTTTAAAAATGACAACTGTATTATAAGCGTAAGCGCAAATGAAGGTCTTTATAGGATTAAATAATATTGCCTCAGTATTTTCTGATATGAAGAATGGGTTTGCTGATCTGGGTGTTGAAACATTCATTGTATCAAGATACCTCCCCTCATCAGTGATCATTCATGATTTTGCAGATTTTAATACGGCTAAAGTCAAGAATAAGTTCCCAATTTTTAGACCTGGTTTTATTCACTATCGATTAAGAAATATTTGGTTAAAGCTTGTTGATGCATATATACTCAGAAGGGCGGTTAAAGAATGCGATGTCTTTGTGTTTATTTCATCTAGTTTCAACGATGACTTTATGGATCTTGAGTATTTGAAGAAAAAGGGAAAAAAGGTCGTCATGGTTTTCGTTGGGGATGACGTTAGATGGTTTTTCGGGATGGAGCAAGAGTTCAACAAGTACGGTTTGGATCCAATAGAATATGACTTAGAAGAACTGAAAACACAAACTGCACTGACCGAACGTTTGACTAGAATTAGAAATTCTGAGAAGTATGCCGACTTTATATTTAGTAGGTTGGATCAAGCTCAATTACAGTTGCGTCCCTATTATCGCTGGAATATGATGGTTAATGCTGAGCAAATCACAGAGAACAGAACGCAAAGAAGGACTAGGCCTGTGGTTGTCCATGCTCCAAGTGATCGATCTGTTAAGGGGACAAAATTTGTGCTTAAGGCCATGGAAGAGTTGCAGAAGGAAGGATATGACTTTATCGTTCAGCTCATAGAAAACGTACCCCATGAAAAAGCAATGGAAATGTATTCCAATGCTGATATTTTAATTGATCAGCTGTTATGTCCAGGGTCAGGAAAATTAGCTACCGAGGCACTTGCTAGTGGAGCTGTTGTAATGGCTAATATGTCTTATGAACGTTACCCGCAGCAAAATCCCGTTGATTGTCCGATTGTGGATGTTAATCCTTACACATTAAAAGAAAGGCTTGCCTTGCTAATTGACGACTATGATGAGAGAAAAAAATTAGCCGAGAGAAGCAGGACTTATGTGGAAAATCATCTTGATGTAAGGTTCTTTTGTAAGAAAGTGATTGACCTTGTTAAGAATGAAACGATTGATTATGACTACATCCCCTCTTTTTTTAGAGATGATTATGTGCCGATTTCTCACGAGGAGAAACTGCTTTTGAATAGCTGGACCCAGCTTGTTCAAGGAGAAGCATGGTATGCGAAATATGTCGCCAGTGGGGATAGAAAAGGACTAATATTCTAGGTTCTCTGCATAAACGCTAAACACCCGTTTGTCATTCTATTTTAAGTTTTACACTACCCTCGTTTGACAACTCCCAAATGCCTTTTATAGTATACCGAATTAATATAAACCTAGTTATGATGATTCAAATATCAAGAATTGTTTCACCGGAAAGGCTTATCAATAATAGTGACCTTATGAATAAAACGAAAAGATTATGTGTGGCATAGTAGGGGCTATCGATTCTAATCCGAATGGATTAATTGAAAAAGTCACCCGCGCCAATAACAGTCTTTCACATAGAGGGCCTGATGGCAAAGGTATAAAATCATTTAACCATGAAGGTAAAAGTATAGTCTTTGCGCATTCACGTCTTTCTATAATTGACCTTTCTGACTTGGGGTATCAGCCTATGAGTTCAGAGGATGGAAGATATTGGATAACGTACAATGGTGAAGTGTATAACTATAAAGAAATCAGAGATGAGCTGATTGATCTAGGTTATTCTTTTAAATCGGATACTGATACAGAAGTTCTATTAAATAGCTGGATTGAGTGGGGAAGTAATTGCTTGGCTAAACTCACTGGAATGTTTGCCTTTGTAATTTATGATTTAGACAAAAGGAGGATCTATTGTGTAAGAGATGCATTTGGCATTAAGCCTTTTTACTACTTCGCTACTCAAGAAAGATTTTACTTTTCTTCAGAAGTTCCTAGTTTATTTTTATTAATAGATGAAAAGAAAAAGTTAAATCCTGCATCGGTTGTAAATTACTTACTGCGAAGCAGTTATGATGTCGCTGAATACACATTGACCAAGGGGATAAATGCTCTAAAACCGGGCTGTTTCTTGACCATTAACTTAGATAATGAGCTGGAATTGAAAGAAGAGCGGTGGTGGAAGCCCAGCATAGAAGAAAACAGAAATATCTCTTTCAATGATGCTGTAGCTAAACTTCGCGAATTGTTTCTCGAGAGTGTGAAACTGCACATGCGTAGTGACGTTCCAATTGGCGCTGCTCTATCGGGAGGAATTGATTCTTCCGCAATAGTATGCGCTATGCGTTATTTGGAGCCTAATATCCCCATTCACACGTTTAGCTATATTGCGAGCAATTCTTCTGTTGACGAAGAGAAATGGGTAGATATTGTCAACAATCATGTTGGCGCCATCCCTCATAAGATTCAATTGAGTTATAAAGATCTCGCTGATGAAATAGATGATTTAATTATAGCTCAAGGGGAGCCTTTCGGAAGTACAAGTATATATGCTCAATATCGAGTTTTTAAGTCAGCGAAAGAAAATGGCATTACGGTAATTTTGGAAGGGCAAGGGGCTGATGAGATGTTAGCGGGATATTTTGGATATCCTGAGCATGCCTCAATGAGTTATTTTGATAAAGGGGCATTTCTAAGGTTATTTAAGTTTCTACACTCTTGGTCAAAACTGCATAATCAATCAAGTAAACCAATTGTAAAATATATTTTTTCATATTCAATTTCAATACTATTAAAAGGTATTTCTAAAAATGTTAAGCGGTTCTCTAGGCTAATCTCGTCAAACCATGAAGTGGAGCCAGGTAAGAATAGTTTAACAAATGGCATTAGGGGCTTGATTAATAAATTTTACAAAACAGCCACGCCAGTTTGGTTAGTTGCTGACGCGGATCAATTGATGAAGGAGGCAAATGATCAAATAAACAAGGAGGATGAAGAAATTCCTATAAAGGGGCGTAGGCTAGTATACGAGTTACGTAGGTCATTAGTAGGACATCACCGAGCTGGGATCAATTCATTGTTAAGGCATGGTGATAGAAATGCCATGAAGTGGAGTGTTGAGGGTCGAGTTCCGTTTTTGACCATTGAAATGGCTGAGTTTTTATTATCATTACCTGAGGATTATTTGCTGTCAAAAGATGGGTTGACGAAGAATGTTTTTAGACAAGCGATGAGAGGGATTGTACCTGATGAAATTTTAGATAGGACTGATAAGATTGGGTTTGCAACCCCTGAACAAGAATGGACTAGTAACATGAATGTTGATGAGATAGAAAGAGTCATATCTTATGTTGATTTTTTAAATGAAATTGAACTTCAAAATGAAGTAAAAGAGACTTTAAATGGGTCAAGACCATTTAGTTGGTTTGCATGGAGAGTAATTAATTTCTCTCGTTGGCTAGAAGTCAACAAAACGCACATTGAACCAAATGTTAGATAAAATAAATGTGCTTAGTGTAGAGATTTAGAATTGTTGTATCCTTATCGTAAAATGATTGAATGAGTAAAGCAAGTCAAGTCACGGAGGGCAAACCGCAGAAATGCTATCAGATATTCAGAGGGTATTAATAAAGGAAAATGTCGATATATTGTTGGTTTATGGAGACACTAACTCTACAATCGCGGGGTCTTTGGCGGCAGCTAAATTTAATATTCCTGTTTTAAATGTTGAAGCGGGATTGAGAATTTTCAATAGGGCAATGCTCGAAGAGGTAAACAGAGTATTAACTCATCATTTACTGCATGAATAATTCTAACATTTCTGAATACAGTTTGATAAGCTTTTTTATCTTTCAGAGCAAGCCTGATGTACTTTTGAACACTTTCCAGAGAGACCTATATTAAATGAAAAATGTCCTTTCCATAGTTTTTAATGAGTTAACAAACGATAATCGTGTCATTAATCAGGCGGAGTCGTTACAGCAAAACGGATACAACGTGACACTGCTTGGTATTCAAATAGATACGAGCTTACCGTTGAAAGAAGTCTCCAATGGAGTTAATATAATTAGAGTGCCACTAACATATAGAAACCCACTTATTTATAGGATCCCTTTTCTGCTGTTCTATTATCGAAACCTTTCATTATTCTTTATTTATCTAAAAATTGCATTGAGCAAT
>NZ_LRDB01000005.1 GCF_001592935.1 Roseivirga echinicomitans | reverse complement strand
TAGTCAATTAGGGAAACTTTTAATCCTCGATAAGGTTGCCCAGTTTCCTGTTCCACTGATTCCCTGATTCCCCCGAAGCTTCGGGGCGTGATCAACCGATTCACTTGATGTCAAGAAAATTCTGAAGAATGCGTTCCCCTATTTTTCCACTTTTTTCGGGATGGGCCTGTAAAGCGTAGAAGTTATCCTTGTTCAGAGCCGCACTGAAGGTATTCACGTAATCGGTGGTGGCAATGGTATACGGACTTGTTTCTGCATAATAGCTATGCACGTAATACACATAACTATCGGCTTCTATTCCTTTAAACAAAGGCCCCGTGGTATGCTCCAGGTTATTCCAGCCCATCTGAGGCACTTTTAAAGTGGGCTCAAACTTCTTTACCTGAACATTGAAGATGCCAAGGCAATCAGTATTGTTTTCTTCGGAATGAGCGCACATCAGTTGTAAACCCAAACAAACACCAAAAACGGGTTGTTTCAGGTCTCTAATCACTTCGTCCAGCTTTCTTTCCTTTAGAAATCGCATGGCGGTACTGGCCTCGCCTACGCCCGGAAAAATGACACGGTCTGCGGAACGAATCACTTCCGGATCGGCACTCAACTGTGGAGAAACGCCCAAGCGCTCCAAAGCGTAAGTAACCGACTGCACATTGCCCGCATTATAATCTACAATAACTACACTCATATTTCTGAATGAAAAAAGCGGTTTAAACCACCGCTTCTTTTCCTTGTTTTAATTTTGCTTCAATTTTAGACTTAATCTCAGGCAGAGACTTATACAATTGCTCATACGACTCAATAATAAAGTAATTCTCTTGCATTTTATCCTTTCTGTAAGGCGTTTCTAAAATCTTATCTACGTCATACTCAAAGTGATTGGGCTCATCGCTCAACGAGTATTTAGTTTCGCCCGCAGACGATAATATTCCCGCCCCGTATATTTTCACTTCACCGTCTTCTCTGATCAAACCAAACTCAATGGTATACCAGTAAATCCTTGACAGTAAATGAATTGCCCATTCGTCTTCAATCCATTCGTGACCAAACTGACTGATGGCCTGAAGGAAGTCTACAAAAGCCTGATTCGCCAACAACGGAATGTGCGCAAATACATCGTGAAACATATCTGGCTCTTCCAAATAGTCCAACTGACTCATTTTTCGTACCCAAGTTGTAGCAGGGAATTTCTTATTGGCCATCAGCTCAAAGAAAAGACCATCCTCCACAATACCGGGCACCGCGTAAATCTCCCAACCTGTTAACCCACGAAGTATCTCATTGGTTTTCTCAAAGTTTGGAATGCCCTCATTGGTGAAGTTTACCTGCTTTAACCCCTTGGTAAATTCAGTGGTTGCTGCCTTGGGTAAACTCGGAAACTGTCGGTCGAAGAGGATGCCCCACACTTTCTGGTCTTCGGCTGTGTAATTCTCGTAAATCTGTTTCATTCTTTCCTTTTTAAAGACTCCGCTGGAATGGGTTAAAAACAAAAAACCCGATTCTTGCGGAATCGGGTCATATATGTTTGATTAATTGTTTCTATACAATTTACATAGCGCAGCCGTTCCGATCGTTCGGGTAGTAATAGTAATAATGATGATGTGCGCTGCTATGTAACATTGCTTCAAAGGTAAAATGCATTTTCGAATTGGCAATCCTTTTTTTGAAAAAGAATTGGGTGGGAACAAAAACCTGTTTAGGGTTTATTGTTTAAAGTCTAGTGAAATCCACCTGTATTACTGAAAAAGACCCTTACAGGGTGACTTAAAGTAGGCAACTATAAAATACTCCAAGGCTTTGAAGGAGGATGACGCTCCGAATTACCACGTCATTCTGATGACGAGGAAGACAGCTCCGAAGCCGGAGTGTCTGATCTAGACAGTTACTGTTTAAAACTCAAAGATTCTTTCATTTCACCCTGACTGACATCAGGTTAAAATTTCAGAGCACTTGCGCAGAAGCTACAGCGAAGGCGCAATGACGGTTCTTGTGGCTTTGCGATACTTAGCGTCCTTCGCGGTTAGACCCTTTACACCTTACTTAACTTCAGAATGCCCTCTAGCAGTTGGTCTACATCGGAGGTTGAGCTATATAGGTTTGGGGTTACGCGGATAGCTTTCTCATTCTTTGGTAAATTCCGCTTTACAGTAAATACGCCAAAGTCATCATAGAGCCTATTGATTACTTCATCTGCATCTAGGTTACGTAGTTTGAAGGTAGCAATGGCACAGCTTCTTTTCGCTTCGGTTGGCGTAAGCAATTCTGCATTGGCAATCCCTCCTATTTCCTTTGTCCAGTAGTTTTGTAAGTAGCGAAGTCGTGCTTCTTTCACGGGGATAGTCACCATATTATTAAATTCTGCTGCCTTGGGTACCGTTAGCAAAGTGGGGAATGAAAGTGTTCCGAAGTGGCCCAGCTTGTTAATATTATCTTCGCGCTGGCCTACATCACCAAACATTGGACTGAGGTCTTTGATCCTATTCTTCTTCACATACATTAGTCCCATGCCTATGGGTGCACTGAACCACTTGTGCAGGTTGACGCCCACAAAATCACAGCCTAAATCTGGAATTTTAAAATCGAGATGCGCAAAACTGTGCGCGGCATCTACAATTACCTCCACTCCTTTCGGTCGGGCCATATCGGCAATGGCCTTTACTGGCATAATCTGCCCTGTTAAATGAATCAGGTGAGTGACTAGAATACAACGTGTTTTGTTAGTCATGGCCGCTTGGTATAAATTCACTAGCTGCGTATCACTCTCTGGAATCATCGGCAGCGCTATACGCTTGATGATAATGCCCTTTGTCTTCTCGAGCATTTCGAACGCCTCAATCATACTTGGGTAGTCCTGTTCGTTGAGAATCACTTCATCACCCGGTTGAAAATCGATGCCCTGAATCAAAATATTCAGCGCCTCCGTGGCATTTCTGGTAATCAGCAGTTCCTCTCGTGCTGCTCCCGAAAACTTTGCCAAGGTGTCCATAACAGGACTGAAATCCTTCTGATTAAAAGTTCTTCGTGCATAAGCCGAACTTTCCCTATTTACTTTTTTAATGGACTCCACATAGGCGTCCACCACCATTTTTGGCTGTACACCAAAATAACCATTCTCAAGATTGATCCACTTGTCGCTTACATCGTAGTGGGTTTTCTTAAAGGCCTTCCAAAATGCTTCATCCTGAGTTTTGGTGAGGTCGAACTCTCCTTTCCATTCGGCAATACTCTCTTTAGGCAAGTATTCGTCTAAGGAGCGACCAATAAAGGGCAGTGAAATTGCGCCAACTGCGAGTTTTTGAAGTAAGGATCTTCTTTTCATCTCAAAAAATTTTAATAGTAATGCGGATGATATGGCCTATCAAGCCATCCCCGAATTTACAATCAAAAATTCATTCAATCCCTTGATGAGAGTATTTTAATTGCTCCGTTTTTCATAACAGCTTAGCTACACTTCTGCCCTTGCTCATGTTCTCCACCAACAAGCCACATGTAACTTTTAGACCTTTCGTGCCCTGCCAGTTGAGGAAGTTTTCATACGCTATAAGTCAAACCCTTAGCTTCTGAAAAAGACTTCCGAAGCCTAAGAAACAGCATTCGCCATTTTGTTCAGATCAATGTGATATATGTAAGTCTTAACTATTTGTATGTAGCGTATGGCGTTATAAAGCGACTCACCTTTGTTTATAATAATAAAGTCATTTAACGAATACTGAAATGAAATTTCTAAAACGAATTCAAATACTAGCTATACTTCCATTTATGTTGTTCCTCGGCTGTAGCAATGACGATGAACCAACAGGAGGAGACGAAACGTCACCTATTATCACTGGAACAAATCCTCTGGACAATGCTACTGATGTGGCCCGTAATAAGTCAATCTCAATCACTTTTAACGAGGAAATGAGTCTAGCTTCATTCACGTCAACTTCATTTACATTAAAACAAGGAACAACTCCAGTAGCGGGTTCCGTTCAATACGCAGATAGCACCGCTCGATTTATCCCCAACAATGCACTAAGTGCCGGCTTGGTGTATACTGCTACAGTGAATACTGATGTAAAAGATTTAGCTGGAAATCCAATCGCAAACAATAAGGTATGGACCTTTACAACGGGCACAAAAACTGGTTTGACAACAGTAAACTTAGGGTCTTCTGCTAACTACGTTATTTTGGCTAAAACAGCCATCAATAACTCTCCTACATCAGCCATCACTGGCGATATGGGGCTTAGCCCAGCGGCTACCTCATTCATTACTGGTTTTGGATTAACCGATGCCACTGGTTATGCTACTACTCCTCAAGTAACAGGAAAAGTATATGCGGCTGATATGGTTCCCCCGACCAACACTAACCTTACTACGGCAGTTGAGAATATGATCACGGCTTACAATGATGCTGCTGGCCGTCCAACGCCTGATTTTCTAGAGTTAGGGACTGGAAGCATTGGTGGAATGACTTTAGATGCAGGGCTTTACAAATGGACGAATACAGTGTCTATGGCTTCTGATGTAACGCTTTCTGGTAGTGCCGATGATGTTTGGATCTTCCAAATAGACGGTGATATGACCATGAGTTCTGCAATGAAAATCACTTTAACTGGCGGTGCACAAGCCAAGAATATTTTCTGGCAAGTAGCAGGTTCTGTGGCTTTAGGTACAACCTCACATTTTGAAGGTGTAATCTTATGTATGACGGGTATCACAATGCAAACAGGCGCCACCATAAACGGACGTCTATTGGCGCAGACTGCGGTTATCCTTGATTCGAATGCTGTTACAAAACGATAATTAAAAAAAGGTAATTAATACGGAAGAGCCATTCTACGCATTGTGGAGTGGCTCTTTTTGTTTAATAGGTCTGTAGTTCAGCGAAAAGCAATTCAAGCTCTGATCTGGTTTTTTTGAGTTTCACAGAAAGCTTATCCATCATGCTTTCCTTCTGCCCATCCTCAAATTCGAAGTCCGCATCGTTTAGCACAGAAAACCTATTTTTGAGCATTACTCTTTGCTCTCTCCAACTTCTTGTTATTTGCATTTGATAGATTCTCAGTGAATATTTAAAGCTAGCACTATTGTGAACGTGGAACACTACTCTGCCACTATTAGTTTAGCAATCCCCTCCTTCATTTACAGTTAAGTCATTGAGAAAAAACTTTTAAGCGAAAGCAGAGTTCTACATTTTAATCTACCACACAGCTATACCTCAATATCCACATGAAGCTTTACATCAAGTACATGGTCAGCCTACGTTGCAAATTACTTGTAAAGGCAGAATTAGAGAACCTCGGCCAAAAAAAAGCGCTGGTTGAGCTGGGCATGGTCGAACTTTTTGACGAGTTGAGTAGGCAGGATCTGGAATTACTCAAAGCCAATTTACTGAGGTCTGGGCTGGAGCTTCTAGATGATAAGAGAAGCATCTTAGTAGAAAAGATAAAGAACATTATCATAGCACTGATTCACCACACTGATGAACTTCCAAAGGTCAATTATTCAGACTACATCAGCGAGAAGCTAGATTATGACTATACCTACCTCGCCAATACATTCTCGGAGGTAAAGGGCATTACGATTCAGCATTATATTATCATGCATAAAATTGAAAGGGTGAAGGAATTGATTCTTTACGATGAGTTGTCCTTATCCGAAATTGCCTTTAAAATGCACTACAGCAGTTCGGCTCATTTGTCGAACCAATTTAAAAAGGTTACTGGCCTCACTCCTTCATTCTTTAAGCAGCTTAAGCAAAAAAGAAATCAGAATCTGGAGAGTATATGATAAGTATGAAGGCTACACCTCTCTTCCTAGCACTCTGTTCTTAAAAGACCTATCAAGTTTTTAAAAATCTGACACTACTGGGTTGTGCAACTCCTTTTCATCTTGAGCAGTAGCGAGGAAATTAGGTTGTTTACAATAAGGAGCAGACAGATTTCAGTCAACCTATTTTAGACGAGACATGAGCCTCCCATCGGCCCCGAGGCTTCTGGGGAACCAATGACCTTAGGGCATAAAAAAACCAGTTACTTTCGTAACTGGTTAATTTAAAAGAGCCTCCTATCGGCTCCGAAGCCTCGGAGGAACCAATGACCGTATACAGCTACGGGCATAAAAAAAGAGTCACATTTCTGTGACTCTTCAGAGCCTCCTATCGGCCCCGAGACTTCGGGGGAACCAATGGCCTTAAAACAATAAAAGCTAGTCAAAATGACTAGCTTTTATGAGCCTCCTATCGGGATCGAACCAATGACCTACTGATTACAAGTCAGTTGCTCTACCAGCTGAGCTAAGGAGGCTTCGGGTTGCTTTTCTTTCAAAGCGAGTGCAAATATAGGTCTCTGTTTTTAGAATGCAAAAGCGATACTGAAATTTTTCAGATTTTATTTCTGAAGGCTGGATTACATGCTTCGCACCATTCTCAATTGCTTCTTCAAATGGTCCATTTCTTCTTTTGCCTTCTCTATTTTCTCGTCAAATTCTGCTTTCAGCTTGTCGGCAGTTTTAGAGTTAGCAAAGAACGAAAGGTTGTTATTCCAAAGCGAGATGTTATTCTCAATTTCTTGAATTTGTCTACGCAGCTCTCCTTCTTTCTTGTTGAGTTTACGGTCGGCATTAGGGCCGTTTTGTAAACCACCAAGTTCTACCTTGATCATCAATTGCTCTTCTTCCTGTCCTTCTACATCAAGCCCTTTCACGTACTTGGCAAGCGCCTCGGAATACTTATGTTCAATAGACTTCATTGCTCCTCTTGGCACAAAGCCTACGGCTTGCCATTGGGCTAGGAATTCATCCATTTCTTTTTCAGAGCCTGTGCCTTTAGCAGCAGCATCTAAAATGGATTGAATGATGGTTTCTTTCTTCTTAAGGTTATCGGCATACTCCGACTCCGCTTTACTTAGGTTGGCTCTTCTATTATTAAAGAAGGCATCACAAGCCGCTTTGAATTTCTCGTAAATCGAATTTCTTACTTTCTCGGGTACCGGCCCAACATCTCTCCATTGTTGTTGAAGTGTTTTTAGCTTATTGGCTGTTGAATCCCAATCCGTACTCTCTTGCAACTCAATCGCCTTTTGAATCAAGGCTTCTTTCTTTTCTAAGTTCTCTTGGCGCATGCCTTCCAACTTCTTAAAAAAATCATTTTTGTTGCTGAAGAATTTCTTGAAATCACCCCAGAAGATTTTATTCACTTCTTTGGCGTGCTCTCTTGGCAAGCCACCAATGGCATCCCATTTTTTCTGTAAGGCCAGAATTTCTTTGGTCTTGGCATTCCACTTATTAATCCGGTCCGAATCAAATTCAGTAAATTCTTTCAACTCAGCAGCCAGTACTTTTTTCTTCTCAAGGTTTTCGTTCAGTTCACCTTTCAAACTGTCCAAATACTCTTTGCGCTTATGATAAACTTTATCTGAAGCCGTTTTAAAACGCTGCCAAAGTTCTTCTTGCACCTCCTTTGGCACTGGGCCAATATTTTTATACTCCTCATGGAATTCATTCAGTTGAATGATCGCGTCCTTAAGGTTATCCATTTGATCAAGTGCCTCAGCCTTTACGCAAAGCTCAGTCTTGGCCTCCTGATTCTTCTTTCTATCAAGTTCTTTAAGTTCAAAAAGGATGTGGCGGTTATTGTAGAACCTGTCAATTAGTGCATTGTAATTGGCCCAAAGTGTTCGGTTGTACTGATTTGGTACCTGGCCCACTTTTTTCCATTCGTCCTGAATTTCCTTAATTGGGTTTAAGCTGGTAGTCGCCTCTTCGTCCACCAATTCTCTCAATTTATCCAGAAGCTCTGTTTTTCTTTGGTAATTTTTCTCTTTGTTTGCCTCGCGCTCTTTATAGTAAGAGTGCTTTTTGTCCTTGATCAGACGTAAAGAAGCATCAAAGCGGTTATACAATTTATCGTGACGGTACTCAAAGTCTGCTTCTTCACCACCATCGGCAATGAATTTATCTAAAGCTTCCTGACGAGCAGTATCTTCTGTTTCTTGAAATAATGGTTCAATTTGAGCAAGGATAGCATCTATCTTTTTGAAGTTGGTTTCAGAAGTTAATTCCTCAATTACTTCAGCAAGTTGTTCTCTAGTATGGTTTGAATAATCAATTACCTGATGATCTTCTTCGTCATCGTGGTCATGATCTTCTTCTGTATCAGCCTCTTCCGATTCTTCCGAAGTCGCAACTTCAGCTTCAGAATCAGCTTTAGGTCTAGAATCTTCCTCTACCTTCTCAGTAGGCGCTTCTTCAGCTGCTGGTTTTTCAACCTCTGCAGGTGCCTCTTCCTCTATTTCAACTACTGCTGGTTCTTCAACCGTAGTTTCTTGTGGAACATCCACCTCAGATTTAGCTTCTTCAACTGGTGCATCTACTACTTCCTCTACAGTTTCATTTTCAACTGTTTTGGGCACTGCTTCCGTTTGAGGAATTTCTAAATTTTCGGTACTCTTATCAGTATTCGAATTCTCGATATTCTGATCACCTGACTGCATACTCTTTTCTTCACTCATAAATTCTAATCGACCTCAGGGTCGCTCCGTAACAAACCAAAGTTAACAAAACTATTAATTCAAACGTGGGTCTGCGGGGTAATTTGAGAACACTTTATACTTTCCGCCCATTTCTTTCAGAATAGACTTCCAAAGTTCGTCTTCATTCAGGTCGAAAATTTGGCGGGCGGTAGCCCTAGGCTTCACAAACCAAGATTGGCTATCCAGCTCTTTTCTCAATTGCCCTTCAGACCAACCCGAATAGCCCAGAAAAAACTTAATTTCGTTTTCGGCTACCTGACCATTGGTGATCATGGATTTTATTTGCTCATAATCACCCGACCAATACAAGCCATCTCCTATTTCAATGGCTCCTTCCACCGGTGTTTTAATTCTGTGAATATAATGCAGTGTATTTTGTTCCACTGGCCCTCCAAGGTTCAAACGGCCATTAAAGCCATTCAAATGAAAGCTATCATTCATTACTTCATCTAAAAGTAGGTCTGTCATTTTATTGACCACCAAGCCAAAAGTACCTTCTTCCCCATTTTCGCAAACCAAAATAACCGTGCGATCAAAGTTGGGGTCATGTAAAAAAGGCTCGGAGATAAGGAGGTCTCCGTTTTGTGGGTCTGGAATATTTTTGTCGTATTCTAATCTCATGGCTGTGAGTTTTGAATTTATAGAACGTATTTTGGAATGCCTAATTTAGAAAACAAAGATTCGCCTTTAGGCTGTTATATTTGTACTGACAAGAAGCTTTCTCTATGACTAACATTGCTGATTTAAGACAAGACTACACCAAAGCCAGTTTGGATTTAGACACCATTGCCGCTTCCCCGTTTACTCAATTTAGAAAGTGGTTTGACGAGGCGATTAAAAGTGAGGTTTTAGAACCTAATGCCTTTGTATTGAGCACTGTAGCGGAAGGTGGAAAGCCATTTCAGCGCACCGTTTTAATGAAGGCTTTGGACGATAAGGGGGTTGTTTTTTACACCAATTATAAAAGCAGAAAGGCGCAGCAAATTGAAGAAAACCCAAATGTTTCCATTCTTTTCCCTTGGTATGCACTGGAAAGACAAGTAGCGATTACGGGAAGAATTGAAAAAGTAACCAAAATGGAATCTTTGGCTTATTTCACTTCACGCCCGCATGGCAGCCAGTTAGGGGCATGGGTATCCCACCAAAGTCAAGTGATTAAATCGAGGAGTATTTTAGAAATGAAGCTTCAGGAAATGAAAGCCAAGTTTATGGAAGGAAAAGTGCCTTTACCCGATTTTTGGGGTGGTTATCGTATTGTTCCAGAAACTTTCGAGTTCTGGCAAGGACGCCAAAGCAGGCTGCACGATAGAATTATGTACCAGAAATTGGAAAACGAAGACTGGTCTACTTTTAGAATGGCGCCTTGATTAAGCCTCTCTATTAATCACTTAAGCCAAAATGGATGACATAGAGATTAGATCAAATCAAAAACATCTCCTGCTCCTGTCATTCGCTCTACATTAAAGCCCTCACCGTATTGCACTCCTATTTCATGACCATAATGAATAGCCCTGGCTTCTACCATTTTCATAAATTCTGGAGAAGAAATGTATGTATTTGCTTCATCGCTATTCGGATCGAAAAACTGAGAAGCAAAGGCTCTGATTGACGCTATTTTCTGCTCCCAAACTTCGGACACATCGACTACAAAATCTGGCTGCGTTGGGATGCTTTGTATGTAATGATAGACTACTTTTGGTCGCCAAGCAGCTTGTTCAACGCCATCGATTTCTGTTTTAACATTCTTTAAGCCTGAAAGAAAACATGCTTCTTTAGATAACTGGGATGCTCTTCCATGATCTGAATGACGATCGTCATAAGCATTGGCCAAAACAATTTCCGGCTGATACTTCCTTATCATTTTAATTACTTCCAGCTGATGTGTTTCATCGTTTTTGAAGAAGCCATCTCGAAAGCCTAAATTCTCTCTTGCGCTTACGCCTAAAATCTCTGCCGACTTAGTTGCTTCTTGCTGTCTGATTTCTGGTGTTCCGCGTGTACCCAATTCGCCTCGGGTAAAGTCTACAATACCCGCTTTTTTTCCATTCAAAATGGCTTTGAGTAATGTGCCAGAACACGAAAGTTCTACATCATCGGGGTGGGCAGCAAGTGCAAGAATATCTAATTTCATAGTCTTAAAATAAGAAGAGGGCTTTTATTGATCTAAAAGCCCTCTTTATCAATTCATTTTTTTAGCCTTTAGCCTCTTCTAATTCTTCTTCCTTGGCGGTCAAGAATCGCTCAGCATCTAAAGCTCCCATACAGCCTGTACCAGCAGCAGTTACGGCCTGTCTGTACACTCTGTCGGCAGCATCGCCAGTAGCAAATACACCTTCAATATTGGTTTTAGAAGTGCCAGGAATCACTTTTAAGTAGCCAGTTTCATCCATATCGAGGAAGCCTTTAAAAATATCGGTATTTGGTTTATGACCGATGGCCACAAAGAAACCTTTGATATAAATCTCTTTCTTCTCTCCTGTTTTATTGTTCACAACTCTTACGCCTGTAACACCAGTGGCATCACCTGTCACTTCTTCAGTTTCAGTATTCCAATGCACTTCAATATTCTTAGTATTCAATACACGCTTTTGCATGATTTTAGACGCTCTCATTTCGTCTCTTCTAACGAAAAGGTGGACTTTCGGACAAATATTTGCCAAGTAAGTAGCTTCTTCAGCAGCAGTATCGCCTGCTCCAACAACAGCTACATCCATTCCTTTATAGAAGAAACCATCGCAAACTGCGCAAGCAGACACACCCTTATTGGCATAAGTCTTTTCTGATTCTAAGCCCAAGTATTTAGCGGTAGCACCTGTGGCGATGATTACAGCATCGGCAGTAATCAAATGCTTTCCATCGTCAATCCATACTTTATGTGGGTAGCCAGAAAAATCAACTTTAGTGGCCATTCCATAACGGACGTCAGTATTGAATCTTTCCGCTTGTTTTTGAAAATCAACCATCATTTGGGGGCCGTTCACTCCTTCTGGGTAACCAGGGTAGTTTTCTACATCGTTTGTAGTAGTAAGTTGGCCGCCCGGCTCACCTCCAGTATATAAAACTGGGTTTAAACCTGCTCTAGAAGCATAAATGGCTGCAGTATAACCCGCAGGACCCGAACCAATGATCAATACTTTTACTTTTTCTTCAGTCATTTTTTTATTCCTTGATTTTCAAAACTAAACGATTAACAGCACTTGAGCAATCCTTGTTCCCTTAGCGCAAATAAAAAAGGTCTCCTTCTCAAGAGACCTTTAAAATAATGTATGTTTTACTTAACCTAAATAAGGTTTCAAAGCTTTGCTTCGTGATGTATGTCTCAATCTTCTGATTGCTTTTTCTTTGATCTGACGAACTCTTTCTCTGGTCAAATTGAATTTCTCACCAATTTCCTCAAGGGTCATTGAGTGCTCACCATTCAAACCAAAGTATAAAGAAATCACATCAGCTTCTCTTTGAGTAAGTGTTGAAAGTGCTCTTTGAACTTCTCTTCTCAATGAATCATTCATCAAACCAGTATCTGGCTTTTCATCCATGTCATTTTCGAGAACGTCCAAAAGGCTGTTTTCTTCACCTTGAACAAATGGAGCATCCATTGATACGTGACGACCAGAAATTTTCATGGTGTCAACGATTTCATTGGTAGTTACTTCCAATACTTCCGCAAGTTCATCCGGAGATGGCTCACGTTCGAATTTTTGTTCTAACTCAGAAAAAGTTTTTGAGATTTTGTTCAATGAACCTACTCTGTTCAATGGCAACCTTACAATTCTAGATTGTTCGGCAAGTGCCTGAAGAATAGATTGACGAATCCACCAAACAGCATAAGAAATAAACTTAAAACCTCTAGTTTCATCAAATCTCTGTGCTGCTTTAATCAAACCAAGGTTACCCTCGTTAATTAAATCGCCCAAAGAAAGTCCTTGGTTCTGATATTGTTTAGCTACCGAAACCACAAACCTCAAGTTTGCTTTAGTAAGCTTCTCCAACGCCAATTGATCCCCTTCACGTATTCTCTGAGCAAGCGTTACTTCCTCATCGGGAGTCAAAAGATCTACCTTACCGATTTCCTGTAAGTATTTATCTAGAGATTGAGACTCTCTATTCGTTATCTGCTTACTAATCTTAAGCTGTCTCATTCAATTAATTGTGATTTAAAACTGTGACAAGGAACTAAACATCACGGAATCTATGAAAAGTTCCTCTATTAATAACGCCTTTACTCTGCTTTAGTTAATTAATCTTTTGCAGGTTTTGGAAGAAGTGCCTTTCTAGACAATCTGTATTTCCCTGTTTTCTTATCAACCTCAACAAGTTTAACGGTAATCTCTTCTCCTACTTCCATTAAACCGTCCATCTTCTCAACGCGTTCCCATTTAATTTCAGAAATATGAAGTAAACCATCTTTTCCAGGCATAAACTCAACAAACGCACCAAAAGGCATGATTGATTTCACTTTACCTTCGTAAGTTTCACCTACTTCAGGAATAGCAACAATCGCTCTAATTCTAGCCAAAGCAGCGTTCATAACTTCTTTACTGTCAGCAAAAACTGTTACAACTCCGTTGTTAGCTTCTTCTTCAATGATAACAGTCGCTCCTGTTTCTTTTTGAATTTCTTGAACAACTTTTCCACCGGGCCCGATTATCGCTCCGATTTGATCTTTACCAATGATTACTTTCTCACTTCTTGGAACATGAGGTTTGTAATCTTCTCTTGGTTCAGTCATGGTTTTCTTCATTTCATTAAGAATATGAAGTCTACCTTCTCTTGCTTGATTTAAAGCTTTTTCAAGTACTTCGTAAGAAAGACCATCTACTTTAATGTCCATTTGACAAGCAGTGATTCCTTTTTCAGTACCCGTTACCTTAAAGTCCATATCTCCCAAGTGATCTTCATCACCCAAGATATCTGAAAGAATAGCATATTTACCTGTTTCAGCGTCCGAGATCATCCCCATTGCAATACCTGAAACTGGACCAGAAATTTTAACACCTGTATCCATTAATGATAATGAACCTGCACAAACAGTGGCCATTGAAGACGAACCATTTGATTCAAGGATGTCAGACACTAAACGAATAGTGTATGGGTTCTTGTCAGAAGAAGGCAATACTTTTTTCAATGCACGCATTGCTAAGTTACCATGA
This sequence comes from Roseivirga echinicomitans, assembly GCF_001592935.1. Taxonomy (GTDB): domain Bacteria; phylum Bacteroidota; class Bacteroidia; order Cytophagales; family Cyclobacteriaceae; genus Roseivirga; species Roseivirga echinicomitans. Next base: position 51,147 of record NZ_LRDB01000005.1, on the reverse strand, counting down.
CCTACTTCTCTTCTACCCGGCCCTCTATTTGGTCTTACTTCACCAGTTGAGAAACCAGGGAAGTTGTAGTGGAGAATGAATTTGTTTGTACCGTGCATTGTAGCACCGTCAATCATTTGCTCATCAAGCTTAGTACCTAAAGTACAAGAAGTCAACGATTGAGTTTCACCTCTAGTGAACACAGCAGAACCATGAGCAGAAGGCAAATAATCAACTTCAGACCAAATTTGTCTGATTTCGCTGAATTCTCTACCGTCAAGTCTTTTGCTTGAATCTAAAACAAAGTTTCTAGCAGCAGCCTTATGTATTTTTTTGAAGTATTGGCCGATTAGGAATGAATCGTGTTCATGATCCTCAGGAAGTGCGTCCACCCATTCTGTTTTGATGGCTTTCACATCACTACTTCTAATTGATTTATCAGCAGTTTGTTTTGAAACTGAAGCGTATAGTTTGTCATACATTTCAGACTTCATTTTCTCATAAAGTGCCTCGTCCTTATTTTCATGAGAATACTCACGTTTTTGAGTCTTACCAGCTTCAACCGCTAATTCGATTTGTGCTTGGCATTGAACTTTGATGGCATCATGTGCAACCTTCATTGCCTCAAGCATGTCGGCTTCAGAGACTTCGCTCATTTCACCTTCTACCATCATAATGTTGTTGATATCAGCAGCAACGATAATCTCGAGCTCTGATGCCTCGGCAACTTCCTTACTTGGGTTTAGTTTGAACTGACCTTCGTGCTTTACTACTCTAATTTCTGAAATAGGTCCGTTGAAAGGGATGTCAGAAACAGATAGTGCAGCGGAAGCAGCAAGCGCAGCAAGTGCATCTGGCTGAACATCTTTATCATAAGAGATCATTGAGATCATTACCTGCGTATCGGCATGGTAATCATCTGGAAAAAGAGGACGAAGGGCTCTATCCACCAAACGGCAAATGAGTATTTCATGATCAGAAAGTCTACCTTCTCTTTTCAAAAATCCTCCAGGAATTTTTCCTGCAGAAGCAAATTTTTCTTGATAATCGACAGAGAGAGGAAGAAAGTCGACATTATCTTTAGCGTCTTGAGAAGACACTACTGTGGCGAGTAACATGGTGTCACCCATTCTTACTACAGCCGAACCATCGGCTTGTTTCGCTAGCTTACCCGTTTCAATCGTTATGATTTGACCATCAGGCATTTTGATGGTTTTAGTTATTACATTCAGCATAAAATATTTTTTGTGTAGTACAGCGCGGGGAGATCAAAAACAACCAGCAGTATGCGAATAAGTAAAGAAGGGAATCCACATTGAACTCCCTTCTTTAAAATAGTTGTATTACTTACGTAAGTTCAATTCAGCGATGATTGCTCTATATCTCTCAATATCAATCTTGATAAGATAATCCAACAATCTTCTTCTTTTACCTACTAATTTAAGTAGTCCAGTTCTTGAAGAGTGATCTTTTCTGTTACTCTTCAAATGGTCTGTAAGGTGATTGATACGGTAGGTAAAAAGTGCAATTTGAGACTCAGGAGACCCTGTGTCTTTTTTTGCCTTTAACCGACCATGATTCTCAAACAACTCAACTTTCTTTTCGCTTGATAAATACATGCTTAGCTAAAATTTGATAATTAAAATTTAAAAACAGCCGCAAAGATAATTTATACCCGACTAGTAAACAAGTTAGGCTGTTTTTAATTGCTTTTTCTTTGTAAAGTACTTCTTTATTTTCTCTAACCACACTGCGTAGAAATCAGCTTCGAACAAACGGGCATCTTTACTGGCTTGGCGTAAAAAGAAAAGACCGAATGGCAACAATAACAAGTTAGCCATCCACATGGCAAATAGTGGATCAACGACCCCTTGTTTACCCCATTTATCACCCAATGTATTTAGAGTATAGTAGATCAAAAAGAAGATCACCGATATTATAACTGGCAAGCCCAGTCCTCCTTTTTTGATAATAGCCCCAATTGGCGCCCCTATTAAAAACATAACCAAGCAAGCAAATGATCTTGAAATCTGCTGAGCTCTAGTTACTCTAAACTTATTTTGATCTCTCTGAACAGTATCCAAGGTGCTAATATTAGCTTTAATGGTCGCGTTACTAGCCCTAGCGCTATTAAGTGCAGTTGCATACACATTCATGTTTTTTGCTCGAGTATTATAAAATGCATCAACTTCCTTAATCAATTCATCATCGGTCATCACCCTACCTTTGTTTTCTGTTTCATTCAATGCGCCAAGAGGGGGTGAAGGGGCCTTCATAAAAGCAACCTCTGGGAGGTCGTCCACTGGAGTATCTCTTGAGACCAAACTCTCTTCTTTCAAAACTTGTCCTGCAAGGTCTCTCTGCTCAATTTTCGGCTTTTTCCTTGAAGTCCGTAGCGAGTCATAAAAACTAAGCTCTTGTTCAATTTGGTCTGGAATTTCCACATCTCTCAACATATGAAAAGTGAATTTCGCCCCAATTTGCCTAAAGAGTGTTTTCTTACTCCTTAAAATATCTAAACTCATTGAGTCTACTCCCATCTGTAAATCTCCTCTTGTCTGCACTAATCGGCTTCTACTAAATGCATTCTGATCCGTTTCTCCCATATCAAAAGATGAAAGATCGAACCTTATAACACTTTTACTGAATCTGTTTCTTACAAACTGCCCACCATCAAGCTTTTGATCATATTTATCATTACTTCCTTCATCATATTTAATCCCATTATAAAGCTCCAAAGCCAAATAACGCTGATTCATAAAAGTATACATACGGCCAGAATCTGCCAGAATCACTTCTTTATTACCTCTTTTACTACGATTAGTATGGTCATATATTATGATGTCGAGCAGTCGCTCATCATCAATTTTCTTATTCACTTTAATACTGTAACCAGGGATTCCGGTGTAAAAAACACCTTCTCTAATATCAAGAGCCGGCTTTTTTGACCTCATGTCCCAAAGCAAGCTATAGGTCTTGAGATTGGTTTTAGGCACCAACTCAGTATTGAAGTAGTAGGTAAAGCCCGTGAGAAAAAGTACAAAAACAAAAATCGGGGTTAAAGATCGAACTAATGATATACCAGCACTTTTGACCGCGGTGAGTTCCGAATGTTCTCCCAAATTACCAAAAGTCATAATTGCGCTGAGAAGAACAGCCAAAGGGAAAGCATCAGGGGAAGCTGATATCGAAAAATAGGTAATCAGTTCAGCAAAGACAGAAAATTCAAGCCCCTTGCCCATAATTTTATCAAAGTACTTGAGCAAAGTAACTAAAAGCAGTATAAAATCTACAACGATTAGGGTAAGTAAAAATGGCCCAATGAAAGAGCCAAACACCAATTTATCAATCTTCTTCATTCCTCACAATCTCAGGCCTTGTTCACAAAGATCATGCCTTGCAGGACTAAAAACAAATATCGAAACAACCCTAGTGGATTAACCACCTATAATCTCTTTCAAGTTATGGACAGTATTCTCCCAAAGATCTTGCTGTTCTTCTGGGTCGTCAAGATCGGAATAGTCGGTTATTTGAATAAATACAGACTGGGTCAACTCCCCTATCATTAATCTTATTTCGATATAAGAAGGGTCCTCTTCGTCTTCTTCTGTTTCTGGAACAAATTCGAATTTCACAAAATGGTTCGTTTTTTGAGAAGCCTTGGTAGCCTTATGTTCCTCACCATCCCATAGAAAGCTGTAGACTTTATCTTCATTGATATTCACATCTTCAGCAAACCATTGCGCCAACCCACTTGCAGTACTCAAATACGGAAAAAGTATTTTTTGAGATGCATTCACTTCGAACTCTGTAACAAACTTATTCTTTGACATATTGAAAAACTTATTTCGATAATATAGAACTAATATGGGAATACCACAAACTAAAAAGTCTACAAAGGAAATTAAGCTGGTTGAGCATTAATTGACCTTACTTTTTGATAGTTAAAATACGTGTTTTCAAGGGTTCAAAAACCTTTGAATAAAGTTGTGCAAAATTCTTCAATTCCTATTGCATTTTCTTTACTCTAATTCGTATGTTTGCACTCCAATTTTGAAGGCGAGGTAGCTCAGTTGGTTAGAGCGCAGGATTCATAACCCTGAGGTCACGGGTTCAACTCCCGTCCTCGCTACGAAAAAGCCCAGTTCATTAATGAACTGGGCTTTATTTTTACCCATAGCTCTGAAAAGCCATGCGATCAAATCCCTATTAAAAACTGGCCAATAAAAAACCCCAGCCAAGGCTGGGGTCTTCCACTCTATATATTATTATGGAGCTTTTCTTACTTCACTTTATCCACAACCGCTTTGAACGCTTCTGGGTGATTCATTGCCAAATCGGCTAAAACCTTACGGTTAAGTTCAATGCCTGACTTACCCATAGCTCCCATGAACTGAGAGTATGACATTCCGTGCAATCTTGCACCTGCATTGATTCTTTGAATCCAAAGTTTTCTGAACTCTCTTTTCTTTGCTTTTCTATCTCTGTAGGCGAACTGAAGACCTTTTTCAATTTGGTTCTTCGCTACTGTCCATACATTCTTTTTTCTACCAAAATAGCCCTTGGCCATTTTAAGTATTCTCTTCCTTTTTGCTCTTGACGCTACCGCGTTTACTGATCTTGGCATAATTTTAATTTTTTTGATCTTTGGCGCCTCATTTTACTGAGTTCTTAAAACCAAATATCTGGTGAAACAATAACCTTTAATGGGTCCTTAAATGTTGAGCATTGCTTTAACGTTATTCTCATCCGACTTGTGAACAAGTCCCGTACCGGTAAGATTACGTTTCTGCTTCGTTTCTTTCTTGGTTAGGATGTGGCTTTTGAAAGCGTGCTTTCTTTTAATCTTGCCTGATCCTGTCAATTTGAAACGCTTTTTAGCTCCTGATTTAGTTTTTGCTTTAGGCATTTTAAATTTATTTAATAAATATTGGTTCTACTTTTTTATCGCCTTAGGGGTAAGGTAAAGAAACATTCTTTTCCCCTCCAACTTAGGCATTTGCTCCACCTTAGCATATTCTTCTAAAGCTTGGGCAAACTTCAATAATAAAATCTCTCCTCTTTCTTTATACACAATAGTTCTTCCTCTAAAGTGAACGTAGGCTTTAACCTTCGAACCGTCTTTCAAGAAACCTATTGCATGATTAAGCTTAAAGTTGAAATCGTGATCATCCGTGTTCGGACCGAATCTGATTTCCTTAATCACAGTTTTTGAAGCTTTGGCTTTTATTTCCTTTTGCTTCTTCTTCTGATCGTACTTAAACTTAGAGTAGTCAACAATCTTACAAACAGGCGGATCTGCCTTGGGAGAAATCTCTACCAGATCAAGTCCTTGATCCCTAGCCATTTGAAGCGCTTTATCTATATCATAGACGTCTACTTCAACGTTCTCGCCAACGACCCGCACCTTAGATGCAAGAATCTTAAGATTGACTTTGTATGGCTCTTCTACCCTGCCTCTCGGGGGGTATTTTCTCCTCATTTTTGCGATGTTAACCTCCTTCTTTTGTTAAAATGACTGCAAATATCGGTATAATTTTCTAATTATCAATACTCCGATATCAAGCAGATAAAATTATTGAATATTTAGGGATTTGGCTTTCTCTTTAGCAAAAAAATCAACAAACGATTCTATGCTCATAGTACCTACATCTCCTTGGCCGTGTCTTCTAACAGCCACTTCATTATTATCTCTTTCCTTTTCGCCAACGATTAGCATCAAAGGTATCTTTTTCACTTCAGCATCACGGATTTTTCTTCCAATCTTTTCATCTCGGTGATCTACAAAACCTGTGATATCTTCAGCCTGAAGCATTTTATACAATTCCTGAGCGTAATCAGCATATTTTTCAGAGATTGGCAGAATTGCTACTTGATCTGGCGTTAACCAAAGTGGGAATTCTCCAGCACAATGCTCAATCAATACCGCTACAAATCTTTCTAAAGAACCAAAAGGCGCCCTGTGAATCATCACTGGCCTGTGCTTTTGGTTGTCAGCACCTGTATACTCTAGTTCGAAACGCTCAGGAAGGTTATAATCTACCTGAATTGTTCCCAATTGCCACTTTCTACCCAAAGCATCTTTCACCATGAAATCAAGCTTAGGACCATAAAATGCCGCTTCACCCAATTCCGTTACAGTGGTCAGGTTTTTCTCTGCTGCAGCTTCAATAATGGCCGACTCTGCTTTATGCCAAGCCTCATCGGTTCCAATATATTTCTGCTTATTCTCAGGGTCTCTTAATGAAATTTGAGCCGTAAAGTTTTCAAAACCGAGTGATTCAAAAACATAAAGCACCAAATCAATCACCTTAATAAACTCTTCTTTTACCTGATCTTCGGTACAGAAAATATGGGCATCGTCTTGCGTAAAACCTCTTACACGGGTCAAACCATGCAACTCACCACTTTGTTCATAACGATACACTGTTCCGAATTCGGCCAAGCGTACTGGAAGCTCTTTGTATGAGCGTGGTTTTGATTTATATATCTCACAATGGTGAGGACAGTTCATTGGTTTTAACAAGAACTCCTCTCCTTCATTAGGCGTTTTTATGGCTTGGAATGAATCCGCCCCGTATTTCTCGTAGTGACCAGAAGTCACATATAGATTTTTATGGCCAATATGAGGAGTAATTACAGGGTCGTAACCCGCTTTTACCTGAGCCTTACGCATAAAAGTTTCTAACCTTTCGCGAAGCTTAGCTCCTTTTGGCAACCAAAGCGGCAGCCCCATTCCTACTTTTTGCGAAAAAGTAAATAACTCCAATTCCTGACCAAGCTTTCTATGGTCACGTTTTTTCGCTTCCTCCAACATGTGAAGGTATTCCGTTAATTCCTTTTGCTTAGGAAAGGTAATTCCATAAAGACGAGTAAGCTGTTTGTTATTCTCATCACCTCTCCAATAAGCTCCGGCAATGCTCAATACTTTGGCGGCCTTAATAAAGCCGGTATTGGGGATGTGTGGCCCACGACATAAATCAGTGAAGTTTCCTTGCTGATAAAATGTAATAGAACCGTCTTCTAAACCTTCTAAAAGGTCTAGTTTATACTCATCATCTTTCTCCTTAAAGTAAGCTATGGCATCTGTCTTACTTACTTCTGATCTTTTGTATTCGTTCTTTTGACGGGCCAACTCTAACATTTTGGCCTCAATTTTTTCTAAATGAGAATGGTCGAACTCTTGATTTTCACCAAAATCAACATCGTAATAAAAACCATGCTCAATTGATGGCCCGATTCCGAACTTCGTACCTGGATAAAGCGCTTCAAGCGCTTCTGCCATTAAGTGAGCAGACGAATGCCAAAAAGTAGCCTTTCCTTCATCATTGGTCCAGGTCAATAGCTTAAGAGCCGCATCGGCTTCTATAGGTCTATTGGCATCTCTTAGTTCACCGTTTACTTCGGCCGCCAATACATTTCTGGCTAGGCCTTCACTAATGCTCAAGGCAACGTCCATTGCTGAACTTCCTTTTGCAAATTCTTTTACTGTTCCGTCTGGAAGGGTGATTTTTATACTTTCTGCACTCATAATTTATTTCACCAAATGCTACAAACCATTTGGATTTGATTCATGATTCTTTCGAATCGCAAATATGCAATATTATTTAGGTTAATCCTTTGTGAAAAGCGGCAAATCTTAATCAATTCTCAGTATAAGAGCCTGAAAGGTTCTGTTTAAAGCGAAAGGTTAAAACTCACCTTTAGTTGTCTTTTCTTTATGTCTGGATTATCGAGGTAAGTGAGTCGCTGGAAAAAATCAACTCTAAAGAATTTAAAGATATTTTCGACTCCAAACCCCACCTCTGAATACGGTTTATTCGGATCGAGGCTTAAGAAATCCACAGTAGGTTGTGCTGCCAAGGTGCTCTCACTGATGTCACCATAAAGCACATTTCCACTGGCCACCAATCTCCATTTTAACTTTTTCAAGAGCGGAATTCTGTTCAGAATAAAACCTTCGAAGAAATGCTGATAGCGCATCGATACATACTGCTGACTCACAAACTCGTAGAAATTCATTGTATTGAATGCAAAACTGGCATAAACAGGTTGTTCGTTACCAATATGAGCTGTTAACAAAGGATAAGGCACATCGTCAAAAACACGGCTGGCGGTAATCTGATAATGTGAAATTCCCCATAAACCCATTTTCAATCGCTGAGATATTCCAAAGTCAATTTTATTGTAATCAAAATCTCCACCCAAAGGCCCTTTAAAACCATGGGTATATCCCAAAATAAATGTTGGCCAACGCAAAGTCCCTAAACTGATTCTGCTATTATCATTAATGATAAAGGTCTCGTCTTTGGCATACTTCAACTTTAATGTAGCCTCAGTTGTTGTGAATTCGGTACCTGTTGGGGAGTTAATATCACTTGGTTCTGTGTAATAACTAAAACCGTCATATAGTGGGGTGAAGTCTTGATTCTTTAACCTTAAACTGAATGAAAACGGTTTGGATAATTGACTGGTCAGATCTACCTGAATGCTTTCGTAGGCAAAAGGACGGATAAGATTCCCTAATTGGCTCAAGGCCACAAAGGCATTTGCATTGTCAAAATCAGTAATTCCATCAGATTGTAAACCCAATTGGTCTATATCATTTCTATAGTTGGCCGAAATAGTTGTCCATTTCTTTCTCGAAATAAAGTGAGTAGCTCCCAAGCCGTATTTGAAATTCCTGTCTTTAAAACCGTAAGCTAAATAGCCATTAAACTGCCATTTCAGACTAAAGTGTTCATTGGTTCTTCCACCAATTCGGGTTCTAAACCCTTCAACATCGTTTGAGGAAATTAACACAGGCCAAGGCCCTAAATCCAGCTGTCCAACTTCTACATAGCCTCTAGCAAATGTTTTGAGCAACTCTGTCCATGTTTTGACTATTGGAATTTCCTTCAAAGAGTCAATCATTGCAATTACACTAATCTCTGTTGTTGTGAGCGAGTCATGTCGATTTTCAACCCAAAACTGATCATCATAAACCTGAGCATCTTCTTCCAATTCGATTGTCCGTTCAAAGAACTTATTTGGTTTAGGCGCTGTCAGTGTAAGGTTTTTATTGGAAGAGTAGAACTTGGCTAAAAAGCCAGCAGATTTCTTTGTAATTTCTGATACATCGATTAAAATTCTTGATTTTACAGGTAGCCATGCCCCACCTTCCATGCGCTCAAGTTCTTGCTGTATTTTAATTTTCTCTATAAAATTCAGGTTAGCGTTGGGCTGCATAGTGGCATCCATTCGCTTAAGGCCAAAATCCTCCTTGGCAATCCACATAGTACCTACGAAGGCCAATTCCTGATTGTTCTTTGGTTTAAAATCTAGCACATAACAAAATTCGCCATCTACATCCACACTATCCATTAGCTCATAATTGTATACCAAACGCCACCCATCCCCTATAGGAGAAGCAAACTCCTTTTCTACTATGTTCATCCTATTTTGATAGAAATTATACTCCTGAAACGAAGAGCCAATCACTTGAGAAATAAGCGAACCATCTTCAATTCCAATTCCAGTGATTTTGGTTTTAATGATTTGCTCTTTCTGAAGCCTTGGGTTAGACCTGAAATAAAATTTTGATAGGGATTCTGAAATGAAAAGTGGAAGAATAGGCTTACCGTCTTCTCCTGCTATTATATCAATACTATCCAGTACAGAAGTCACTTTTTGCATGTACTTCTTCTTCCGGAATTCTTCGGTAATATTATCTATATCAATTTCTATCTTGTTGTAAGAATCGTATTCGTAAGCATCAAGTCTCCGTTTGTCGTTCTTATTTTTGTTATCAATCACACTACGCATAATTGCGAAAGCTGGGTTTTCAGCCCTATCGGATAACACCACAAAGTCAGCCAAACTAGTAGCCTTAGGCTGCAATTGAACATTGATTACTTGTGTAATTCCCTTCTCGTAGAATTTCTTTCGGGTTTCGTATCCCACATAGGAAAAAAGTACCGTATCTGATTCCGCCTGCCCTTTCAGCTCATAGTTACCATCAAAGTCGGTGGCAATCCCCACCATACTACCCTGAATTACCACAGTAGCAAATGGCACAGGATCACCAGATTCGGCATCCGTTACTTTACCTCTAATTATGGTTTGCTGCGCGAATACCAAACTTGTGGCAAATAGAAGCACCAGTGTAAAAATGTGTTTTGATTTCAAACTCTTGTTTTCTGAGGTTATGAGTGCTAAACGATAATCATTCTAAAAAGTATACTGACCTATTCATATTCCGTTGTCAACCTTTATTCTGAATAGATTGTTCCTTCATATAGTTTTTAATATGAAGATCTGATCTTTTCACTATCCGTTGGTACCACTCGAATTTAAGGTCGTTCTTTTCTTGTTCTGTCAATCGCCATTCTACATCGCTTTGACGAAGTCTTCTTACTAAATCTTGTAAAACCATAGCCGCGCTTACAGACATGTTAAATGATTCGGTGAAGCCATACATTGGGATATGAACCAATTCGTCTACTTCGTTTTTAGTGTTGTCAGAAATCCCCTCCAATTCAGTTCCAAAAATGATGGCTGTTTTTTCAGTTATATCTAACTCATGTATAGATGTAGAATTCTGATCTGGGGTTGTACCGACTAGTCGATATTTTTTTTCTCTTAAATCATTCAAGCAGTGCGAGCTACTTTGTTCTCCCCTATCGTATTTATGTAATGTGACCCAATTGGATGCACCTCGGACAATATTTGGATTAATGTGGTAGTCATGCAGCTTTTGGCTGATATGTAAATCTTGTACCCCAAAGCAATCGCATGTCCTGAGTACCGCACTGGCGTTATGAGAATGATATACATCCTCTAATACCACTGTTAAATGCCTCGTTCGTTCCGAAAGCACCTTATTGATAAGGTTAACCTTATTGTCGGTTACGAATTCTTCAAGAATTTTTATGAGTTCTGCCTGCAAAGCTCTTTTTGAATTAGGACGCAAAAGTAATTAAAAACAAAAGCTACCAGCCTTTACTGGTAGCTTTTAATTCGAACAAACAATATCCTTCAACCTTTGGCCTTATTAGACATGGCCTCAGGTAAGAAACAGTTGTTCAATACATTACCCTTATTCTTTAGAACAAGTCTATGGTTTCCCCTACATTAAAACCGCCCCCCTCTTTACCTTTAGGTTTATCATCCTTAGTCTCTTCGGGCTTTGGCGGTGTTGGCTTTGGAGTTTCAGTTTTCATCTCTTTTTGTTCTTCTGACTTTGGAGCAGCACTTTCCTCAGGAGTCTCTATTGGTGCTTTAACTTCTGCCTTGTCTGGTTTCGACTTATCCTTACTATTCAGCAAAGTCACCTTTTTCACTGAATGCTGAGAAATTTTATTTCCCATGGCCTTCCAGCCTTTAACATCGATAACCATATCGAGATCAACCGTCATAGTTTGACGCTCCTTAGATCCTTTGGTTGTATATGCTACTTCAACCTGTGGTTGAGGCACAGTGGTAACCAACATGAGTTTCGCTCCTTTGTCTTCACTGATAAAGCCAAACTTCTTGTCCATGGTGCTGGTCTCAATTTGGAACCTTTTCACCAATGAATACTGTGAGTCTGGATCGTAATGTATGGCAGAAATAATGCCTTTTGGATCAAGCTTCTCAATCAGCATGATTTTACCTGCTTCATAACGATTGGTCAACTCGAAAGAGCTCAATTCATATTCGCCAGAATCGTAAATCACCAAAATCTTATCTTCGCTTTGGAAGTTACCTAAGTATACACCGCGCTCATCACGATTAATTCTTCCGATTGAATCGTCATACCAAATATCTACACCGCCCAAAGTAGATTTACCTTCCATCTTGAGCTGAATTTTACGCACAGGATACCTGGTAGCGATATTTCCTCCTGCGCCTCTTCCCTTAATCTCCACTTCCGCAAAGTCAAAATCGAATACTTTTACCCTGGCTTTGCAACCTGAGGTTAAATAAATGGTCACCAATTCAGCTTCCCCATTCGGGTTGGCAGTGAAATAGATCACTTTAGAGCCACGTTCACCTTTGGTAAGGTCATATTCCTTGTCGCGGGTGACGCCTAAAACCTGAAAACGCTTGACCATGCTGCGGCCAGTTTTCCCATCCAGATAAATCATATTGTACACCATGCGTTCGTCATTCTTATTGAAGACGCCCACATGGAGAATATCTTTCCCCACAAAAATCTTATCCGAAATTCGAACCACTTGGAATTTTCCATCCTTGCGGAATACGATGACATCATCAATATCTGAGCAATCGCAAACAAACTCATCCTTCTTCATGCCGTAACCAATAAATCCTTCTTCTCGGTTAACATAAAGTTTGGCATTGTTGGCCGCCACTACAGTGGCCGCAATACTCTCAAAAGACTTAATTTCTGTTTTACGTTCTCTTCCTTTTCCAAATCTTTCAAGTAGCTTCTCGTGATAAGAAATGGCATATTCTACTAAGTTGGCCAAATTGTGTTCAACCTCTGCCAATTCATCTTGAAGACGTTTCATCAATTCATCCGCTTTGAAAGCATCGAATCGAGAAATTCTCTTGATCTTAATTTCAGTTAACCTTACAATGTCTTCTTCAGTAATCTCACGATAGAACTCTGGTTTAAATGGATCTAAACCCCTATCGATTGTAGCAATTACATCCTCCCACGTTTCACATTCTTCTATATCGCGATAGATTCTATTTTCAATGAAAATCTTCTCTAAAGAAGAGAAAAGAAGCTTTTCGAGCAGTTCACTTTTCCTGATTTCAAGTTCGCGCTTTAATAAATCTACGGTTTGGCTCGTACAGGTTTGAAGTACTTGCGTTACCCCAATAAAATGCGGTTTGTCTTGAATAATTACGCAGCAATTGGGAGAAATACTGACTTCGCAATCGGTAAAAGCGTAAAGTGCATCAATGGTAATATTTGGCGACTGACCTGGGGCCAATTCGATGTAAATTTCTACATCTTCGGCAGTGTTGTCCACCACCTTTTTAATCTTGATTTTCCCTTTATCGTTGGCTTTGATAATTGAGTCAATCACGCTTGTCGTGGTCGTTCCGAAAGGGATATCCTTGATGATTAGGCTCTTTTTGTCTTCTTCATGAATTTTGGCGCGAACCTTAATTTTGCCGCCTCTTAAACCGTCATTGTACTCTGAAAAATCAGCCATACCACCGGTAGGGAAATCAGGATAGAGCTTTACGCTTTTACCTTGCAATACCTTAATAGTCGCTTGAATCAGCTCAATAAAGTTGTGCGGCAGGATTTTGGTTGAAAGGCCTACTGCGATTCCTTCTACCCCTTGGGCAAGTAGCATCGGAAACTTAACAGGCAATGTAACCGGTTCCTTTTTACGACCGTCATAAGAAAGTTGCCAATTGGTGGTTTGAGGATTGAAAACTACCTCTAAGGCAAATTTTGAGAGCCTGGCCTCAATATACCTGGCCGCGGCTGCACTATCTCCTGTACGGATATCACCCCAGTTTCCTTGAGTTTCAATTAGTAAATCCTTCTGACCTATATTTACAATAGCATCACCAATAGAAGCATCACCATGCGGGTGATACTGCATGGTTTGTCCGATTACGTTGGCCACTTTATTGAAACGGCCATCGTCCATTTCCTTCATTGCATGGAGAATCCTGCGTTGCACAGGCTTATAACCATCCTCAATAGCCGGAACAGCTCTTTCTAAAATTACATACGAAGCATAATCGAGAAACCAGTCTTCGTACATACCAGAAACTGGCCTTACTTCCTGTAGCCCTCTATCCTCTCCGTTGTTCAATTCTTCAGTATCCTCAGTCATATTCATCTTTGATCAGAATTATTCAGAATCTGAGAATTCTCAAGATTCGTAGCTACCCAAAAGCTATTTCTGATCTTGGTATTTTGGGTTAAACAATAATTTGTATTCAAGGCTCTTACCGCCAAAGTTTATCAGTAGTCCTTTAGGAAAATCATAAGCCACAGTGTAATTCTTTGCTTGTGCCAAATGAGCATCTTCTAGTCTCACCAAAGCTTTCAGTTCAACCACCACTTGGTCCTCCACAATAAAATCTGCTCTGCGAAGCCCCACTTCAATTCCATCATAAAAAACTACCTGCTCTTGTTCTCTTTTATAGCCAATACCTGCCCTTTCCAATTCAATGGCCAAACATCGTTGATAAATGACTTCTTGAAAGCCAGGACCTAAAGTGTTATGAACTTTCATAGCGCAACCGATAACTGCATATGTAAGCTCATCCTTCTCCATTCAGCCATTTTATAATTCTGTTAATCCTGATCTAGACATATTATCCTGTCGTTTCGGCAACCAAGTCTTTTTCTACTTTTAGTCGGTCAATGATGAAGTTTTGGCGGTCTGGTGTGTTTTTTCCCATGTAGAATTTCAGTAATTCTTCAATACTGGTATCTTTTCTCAGAATGATAGGCTCTAAACGCATTTGAGCATTGATAAAGCCTTTGAATTCTTCTGGGGAAATTTCACCCAAACCTTTGAATCGTGTAATCTCAGGTTTGTTGCCAAGTTTGGCCACAGCCGTTTGCTTTTCTTCCTCGCTATAGCAATAGATCGTTTCTTTTTTATTTCGAACCCTAAACAATGGCGTTTCAAGAATATAGACATGGCCTCTTCTTACCAGATCAGGGAAAAATTGAAGGAAGTAAGTCAAGAGGAGTAGACGAATGTGCATTCCGTCTACATCGGCATCCGTAGCAATTACGATTTTGTCGTAGCGCAAGCCTTCCAATCCATCTTCAATATTTAGGGCATGCTGAAGCAGGTTAAACTCTTCGTTTTCATACACCACCTTTTTAGAATAACCATAGCAGTTCAAAGGCTTCCCTCTCAAACTAAAAACAGCCTGGGTTTGTACATTTCTCGATTTAGTAATCGAACCACTGGCAGAGTCTCCTTCGGTAATAAAAAGCGTTGAGGCATTTCTCAAGTCATCATCACCTTTTTTGTCGTCTAAATGAATACGGCAGTCTCTTAATTTCTTATTGTGAAGATTGGCTTTCTTCGCCCTTTCGTTGGCCAATTTCTTAATACCCGCAATCTCTTTTCTTTCACGTTCCGACTGAAGGATTCGTTTTAAAAGTAGATTGGCAGTTTCTGAATCCTTATGTAAGTAATCATCAAGTGCCTTTTTAACAAAGTCGTTTACGAAGGTTCGCATGGTTGGCCCATCAGGCGCTACATTTTGCGAACCCAGTTTAGTTTTCGTTTGAGATTCGAAAACTGGCTCTTGTACCCTTACGGCAATGGCTCCCACAATCGAAGCACGAACATCAGTGGCTTCAAAATTCTTATTGTAGAACTCTCTAATCGTTTTCACAACAGCTTCTCTAAATGCAGCTTGATGCGTTCCGCCTTGAGTGGTGTACTGCCCATTCACAAACGAATAGTAATCCTCACCATACTGATTACTGTGCGACATGGCAATTTCAATATCCTCGCCCTTTAAGTGAATGATTGGGTACCTTAAAGTATCTGCATTGGTTTTCCTAAGCAAAAGGTCATAAAGACCTTTTTCAGAATGATATTTTGTTCCATTGAAATTAATGGTGAGACCTGCATTCAGGAAACTGTAGTTCCACATCAGGTCGTCAAGATATTCGGGAATGAAATGGTAATTCTTGAAAATGGTATCATCGGGTCTGAAAACAATAAGCGTTCCGTTACGGCCACTGCTGGCCGCTTCTGCTTCATCATTTCTGATTTCACCCCTTTCAAATTCAGCTACTTTGGTTCGGCCTTCGCGGTAAGACTGCACCTTAAAAAAGCTAGAAAGTGCGTTCACCGCCTTGGTACCTACTCCGTTTAGTCCTACAGACTTTTGGAAAGCTCCGCTGTCGTATTTACCTCCTGTGTTAATCTTAGAAACGCAATCGACCACTTTACCCAAAGGAATTCCACGACCGTAATCGCGAACTTCTACCTTAAGTTCAGAGACTTTCACATCGATGGTCTTACCAAAGCCCATCATGTGTTCGTCAATACTGTTGTCCATTACTTCCTTTACGAGGACGTAAATACCATCGTCTTGGGCCGTACCGTCACCCAATTTACCGATGTACATTCCTGGTCTAAGTCTGATATGTTCTTTCCAATCGAGGGACCGAATACTATCCTCGGTGTAGTTTGCTACTTCATTCGCCATTCAAAAACTCCAATAAGATTCAAGTAGAAATTTCGTGCTGTTCCGCACAAATTAAGGCGGAAGTTAAAATATAAAAACTAAAAAGTCACTATTGACTTTTCCCAATAAAAACCTTAAAAAGGCTTAACAAATTGAAAGTCAATGAAAGAGAGAAATACGACTGTTAGTTTTTTGTTTTAGGCCCTGCGTACCGAAAGTATTTTCACTAGGTAGAAAAACCAAAAGATCAATAAAACTGGTCCGATATAAATATAAACACTCAAGACATCGAGCTTCAATTCATTCATATTCATATAACCGATGAAGAATACGATAGTGGTAAACATGATATTCAGAATTCCAGCAAAACCCTTTACCCAAGTAATCACATCTGACTTTAATCCCTTATTTCGAATCCCAGCCCCTTCTTCAGAAGACTTGATTTTCTTGAGTACTTTAAGAAAGGACACACAAATGATGTTGGCTACTAAAAAGATAATTACACTGGCGAAAAAGAAAGTATTCTTATCCACAATCTCCATCGCGGTACCGTCACCATCGAACTTATAAGATACTTGCCCCGCCAAAGACGCATAAGCCCAGATAAGGGCGGCCAAAAAAGTGAGATAACTTAACGTTCTTATAAACCCAACTAACTTGTCCATTCGATTATAATTTGGCGCGAAGATAACAATTGTAATCATTTAAGACATGGATATCAATGTATATTGACTCCATTCACCTCGAATTTAATTTCAAAAACGAAAAAAGGAAACCATCCGAATTATTTATATGTTGGTACATTCAAATATAAAATTATGAACAATTCAATTTTATCAATACAGCCCCTTTCTTTTCCATGGCAAACGAGTGATCCATTTCTCTTTTGTGCCTTTCACCATGACAATTACCCTAAAGGGAACGGTCAAATGGGCCCCACAGCTTCGCTTTCGGGCCGAAACTTAGGTTCTGACTTTGCAGGGAAAGACGGTTGGAGTATGTACCACGGACAAACCGTACCAGGTTTTCCTGCACACCCGCATCGTGGGTTTGAAACTGTTACCATTGCAGAAAAAGGCTTGGTAGACCATTCCGATTCGTTAGGTGCCGCAGGTAGATTCGGCAATGGTGATGTGCAATGGATGACGGCTGGCAAAGGCGTTCAGCATGCTGAAATGTTTCCATTGCTCAATGAAGCTGAGGACAATCCTTTAGTGCTTTTTCAAATATGGTTGAACTTACCCAAAGCCAATAAAATGGTTAAACCGCATTTCGCTATGCTTTGGCATGAAGATATTCCTGTTTTCACGCATACAGATGAGCAAGGAAACCGAACAAAAGTAAATGTCATCAATGGTAAGGTTGGAGATTCTACGTCCCCCGCTCCTGCTCCAGATTCTTGGGCAGCCAATCCCGAAAACGAAGTTGCTATTTGGACAATGGTATTGTCACCAAATGCGGAATGGCAATTACCGACTGCTTCGGCAGGAGTAAATAGGAGTTTGTATTTCTATGCTGGTGAGGACATGGAAATAGACGGAAGCACCGTGAAAAAAGGAAATGTGATTAAAGTGGACGCCACTAAAGCAACAACACTTAAAAATGGCAGCGGAGAATCGAAGTTATTAATGTTGCAAGGGAAACCGATTGGTGAACTTGTGGCACAATACGGCCCGTTTGTAATGAATGATAATGCGGAAATTCAGCAGGCCATGAATGAATACCAAAACACTCAGTTTGGTGGCTGGCCTTGGCCTAAACACGACCATACCCATGAAAAAAGTAGAGGGCGCTTTGCCTTGCACGCAGATGGTAGAGAGGAAGTAAAGTAGAGAAAGAGGTTTTCTTTAAACCTCCCAATCTTTTTTATGGTTGCTTACTTTTTTGTTAGGCAAAAGTTTTGGTGCTAGAATAGCAAATACAAAAAGGAGCAATACGAAACCGTAGATCAACATATCATTTAAATTTGATGCGAAATTGGCGAATTCTTCTTTATAAGTAAAGTAGAAACCAAGATTATTAAGCACAAAAGTCAAATTTGTTATGATCGGGTTCTTCTTTAGATTTGACGAATGTCTACACTCGAACAAGTCAGGATCAATTTCACCAGTGATAGCGTTGGTTTGCTTAATTTTTGTCTGGGGTTTATCATGTTTGGCGTTGCCCTTAATCTTAAAAAGGACAATTTCATCAGCCTGATCAACAACAAGAAAGCCGTTTTCACTGGCCTAACCAGCCAGTTTCTTCTGCTCCCAGCTTTTACATTTTTACTGATTTTTCTGATAAAACCTCATCCGGGCTTAGCTCTAGGAATGATCTTAGTAGCAGCCTGCCCTGGCGGAAATGTCTCTAATTTCTATTCTATGGTGGGCAAAGGGAATGTGGCACTTTCGGTTACGCTCACGGCAATCGCTACGGTAGTTGCTGCCTTTGCCACTCCTTTCAACTTTAGTTTTTGGGGCAGCTTATCGCCAGAAACGTCAGAAATAATTCAAAGCATTGGATTGAGTTTTACCGACATGTTTAAAACGGTTTTTCTGATTTTGGTATTCCCCCTACTCTTAGGATTAGTAGTGAGTAGTAAAATACCAAAATTCGCCAGTATAATAGAAAAGCCTATCAAGGTGATTTCTTTCCTTATTCTAATCGCTTTTATCGTGGTGGCCACAATCGATAATCTGGATGTCTTTAAAAACTACATTCATTATGTGGTGGCATTGGTATTGCTACATAATCTAATGGCCTTGGCGCTTGGTTATTTCACAGGTAAACTCTTCAAAAATAACGAACAGGATTGCAGAACGATTTCTATTGAGACTGGAATTCAAAATGGAGGCCTTGCACTTGTACTCATCTTTAATTTCTTTGACGGAAATGGACCGATGGCCCTTATTGCGGCATGGTGGGGTGTTTGGGATATCTTCTCTGGTTATATTATCGCCTCGCTTTTCGCCTATCGTTCAAAGTGGTCTGTAGTGAAAATAGTATAAAATAAAAATTAAACATATTTACATAATTTAATATGTTATTATCTTAATTAGAATGAAGCTCTTTTAGCCCCATCTCTACTTCTTTCTTCCATCTTGCTTGTTCGGGTCTACTCTTCCCATGGTCGCTTTCTCGATCATACCTTCTTGAGTAGACATTAAATTCAGCCAAAACACGCTTTATCTCTTCTCTATACACAGCGGCCTTCCTCTCCTTTTTCTTCTGAAGTTTGATAATTTCTTGCTCTATTTTTCTTCTGTACAATTCAGCAATATCAAAATGCAACTGCTCATGCCCTAGTAAATCCAAACTCGTGGTGTCCGATGTCCATGAATTGGGCCTTCTAAAAAGCACTTTGATCTCAAACTCTGGTAACCCGTTTCTTAAGTACCCTTTTACGGAATGCTTGACCATGGTCAAAGCCATACTCCCCTTTAGCCTGATGCGTCTGTAGGTGTAGTCTTTCCATTCCAATGGCCGCGACTCACTCCATTCAATCATGGTCTCGGCTTCAATTGATTCCCCCATCTGCCCAAAGGTGGGTGTTGCAAATGCAATCAAGCAAATCATCCAACACAACTTCGACAGGTTCTTATTCATATCGAAAACTACTTTAACCATTTAACATCTCCAATTCATTAACGGACGTTCAATGGTATTTTAAATTTTAACAGGTTTGAAAAGAGAACAAAGAATAGCTAAAGAGACATTTCAACAATCATTTTTAGAAATATATCCGTTATCTTAAAACGACATTGCTGCAACCATGATTGTTTTAGAAACCGAACGCTTACGCTTAGAAAAAAGCACCCTTGATGACCAAGTATTCATTTTCACATTGCTGAACAGCCCCAATTGGATTGAGTTTATTGGCGATCGTGGGATTGAGTCTCTTACGGATGCTGAAAACTACATTAAGAATGCATTGATAAAAAGTTACAATGACCATGGTTTTGGACTATACAAAGTTGTGCTTAAGGTCGACAACTCTCCTATTGGTCTTTGTGGCTTTTTACAGCGTGATTATCTAGATCATCCTGATATTGGCTATGCTATTTTGCCAAAATTTGAAGGCTATGGATATATTTCTGAAGCAGCCAAAGCTATGCTTCATTATGGAAATACTCAACTGGGCTTTAACACCATTTTAGCCATTACAGGCTCTAAAAACAGCACTTCTCAACATTTGTTACAGAAAATCGGACTGGAAAGACAGTACCATGAAAAGTACACGAAAGAAAGTGACGAACTCTTATATAGTATTGATTACTGATGAATTATAAAAACCTATTCTTATCCTTTACTTTAATAATCATCCTATGTGGCTGTCAGGATTCAAACAAAGCTGGGAAAATTAATTTTCGCGAAATAACTGACATAGACACATTATTTGTTAATAAGAGTGAGGAATTCACCTATTCCCTGATGCCTAAATGGCAAACAAAAGTATTAAATGACACTTCTTACTTAATTATATCAGCGACAAATGGGGAGGGCTTACAACTCCTTATAATTGATAACTACACTTTTGATTATAGAGATGTTATCAACATACCCCAATATGGGCCAAACGGATTTAAAACCAACTCACCCAGTTTCTACTGGCATAATTCAGATTCCGTTTTTGTATTTCCAACATCTTTGAATAAAGCCTTCCTATATAATCGAAACTCAGAACTGACACAGGTTTATGAATATGAGTCCGAGGCGACAATGAGTTTTGATGCAAATGAACAACAACAGGGCGGAGAGTTACTTAATTCTATCCTTTATATCAACACTGTTCCCCACTCGAATCCCAACAATCTCCAATTCACTAGCAACACATATGTTACCCACACACTTAATCTGAAGAGTAATGAATTTAGGGTGTGGTCTGGTTACCCAAGAAAGTATGAGAACAGAATTCTCCCAACATCATTTTTAGGTGGTCAGATCATTAGAGCTTTTGACAGCTTACTCTTAATCAATAACTATCACTCTGATTCTATTGAATTTTTCAATATTAATTCAAGGAGCTTTGGAAAAATAAGTACCGGAATGACTGGACTTAATCATTTAGAGGGACTCAAGAAACCCATTGATAACAGAGGGCTGAATAGCCTTATTATGCAGTTGAAATACCCTAATTACTACAAAACATTATTCAACCCTTATAGTAATTTTGTTTACCGATTTTCCAGACATCTAAATCCCATCTATGACAATTACTCCGATGGAGAAATATTAAATGAATTAGAAAATAATAACTCAAAATTGCTACAAAACACACTAATCGTGATTGGACCAAAGATGGATAAACGGTATTATCAATTGCCCTTCGACATAGAGTTTGCCTTCCCAAGTAAAGATGGATTGATAGTCCAAATTTCATCTCTTGAGTTAGAGGACAAAGATGTTTACTTGAAGTTAAGTCTTAACTAGTAGCATGAACTCTGCTCACATATTTAAAGCCCAAATCGAAGATATTGACACACTCAATCGCATTTCTTTTCATTCCAAACAACATTGGGGCTATCCTGACGAGTTGATGGAGTTATGGAAAGAGGATCTGCTACTCACTAAGATTGAATTTGAAATACAGCACATTTACAAACTGGTATTGGAAGAAAAAATTATTGGTTTTTGTGCCATTCAGGAATTAAATGAGGCTTATGATGTCACAAACCTTTGGATCGCACCAGCACATATTGGTCATGGCTTTGGTAAACTGCTCCTCTCCTTCTGTATTAAAAAAGTAGTGGTCAGCAACAAACCAATCATAGTAGAAGCCGACCCGAATGCCGAAGCATTTTATGCAAACCAAGGCTTTGTCACTTATGCCCAAAAGGAAAGCTTGCCTAAAGGCCGGTTTTTACCTTTGATGAGAAGGGATTCAAATCATAATAAAGCCGGTAATTGAAAGAAGTATTTTTCTTAAAATCACTATTTTTAAAGTATGAACCCTAAAGTGGATTGGTTTTTTGAGAAAGACACTAAGTGGCAGGCGGAGTATAAGCATTTGAGAACCATTGTACTCGATTGCGGCCTGACGGAAGAGTTGAAGTGGGGGTGCCCTTGTTACACCTTTAAGGGAACGAATATTGTTTTGATTCATGGATTTAAAGAGTACTGTGCCTATTTATTTCACAAAGGTGTGTTACTAAAGGACACTGACAACATTCTCATTCAACAAACGGAGAACGTGCAGTCCGCCCGTCAGATTCGTTTCACCAATATTCAAGAAATAACAGAAATGGAAACTGTCTTGAAAACCTATATCTATGAAGCCATCGAAGTAGAAAAAGCTGGAATCAAAGTGGAACTAAAAAAGACAGCTGAGTTTAATATGCCCGAGGAGTTTGAAAAGGCATTATATGAAAACCCTGACTTGAAAACTGCCTTTGACGCCTTAACACCAGGGAGACAAAGAGGATATCTACTCCATTTTTTTCAGCCCAAGCAATCAAAAACCCGCGAGGCAAGAATAGAGAAATGTACGCCAATGATATTCGAAGGAAAGGGCTTAAATGACCGGTAAATTCCAATGATTGAATAGATGAAAAATATGACCACCGATGTCGATTTATATTTTACCGAGGGTTGTGGACGCTGCCCACTAGGTGGCACTCCCGACTGTAAAGTCAATCGTTGGCCGCAAGAATTAAAGCAATTGAGAAGGATTGTTCTCGACTGTGGCTTAACGGAAGAATCGAAATGGGGAGTTCCCTGCTATACATTTCAGGGCAACAACATTGGGGTTGTAAGTGCATTTAAAGAATATGCTTCGCTTAGTTTTTTCAAAGGGGCATTGCTTGAAGATACGAATGGCATTTTAGACAAACCCGGAGAAAACACCCAAGCCGCTCGTTTGATAAAGTTTACTGATGTTAAGCAAGTCATGGAAATGGAGCCAATCTTAAAGGCCTTTATCTATGAGGCGATCGAAGTAGAAAAAGCGGGATTGAAAGTTGAGTTAAAGAAGACTTCAGAATTTAATATGTCAGAAGAGTTTAAAAAGGCGTTGGACGAACACCCCGATCTAAAAACTGCATTTGAAACCTTAACTCCAGGCCGACAGAGAGGATACCTACTCCATTTTTCTCAACCCAAGCAATCCAAAACCCGTGAGGCAAGAATAGAGAAATGTACGCCAATGATATTTGAAGGGAAAGGGTTACATGATAGGTAAGTGAATTCTGTTATTCTCTGGATAAATTAATTGCAGAAAGCCCTAATCAATTGACTTCAGTCATATCCTCCCACATCAATTCAGCAGTTCGAGCTGAAGCGCCTGGGCCACCCATTTTGACTTCCAGTTCATCATAGTCATTCAACATTTGAGCCCGCTTCTCCCCTTCTAAAATCAGGTTCAGTTCTTTGACCAAGCGCTTTTCGTTGAGATCATCTTCAATTAATTCCTCCACTGCCATTCGATCTAAAATCAAATTGACCATACAGATAAACTTGATCTTTACAATTCGCTTGAGCAGGTGATAAGTAACATAACCGGGCTTGTAGCATACCACTTGCGGCACACGGAATAAAGCCGTTTCCAATGTGGCAGTTCCAGAAGTCACCAAAGCGCCAGTAGCGTTATTTAAGATGTCATAGGTGCGGTCAAAAATGATTTTCACATCAGTATCCATATACTTTTTGTAAAAACTCAAATCGATCGTTTCGGATCCCGCAATTACGAACTGGTATTCTGGAAAATGCTTGACTACCTTAAGCATGGTAGGCAGCTTTGTTTTTATCTCTTGTTTTCTGCTACCGGGCAGAAGCGCTATGATGGGTTTTTCTGAAAGACTAAATTCCTTCCTTAGTGCTTCCGAACCTATCAAACTTGGTTTTCGCTGCGCTAGAGCATCCAAAATTGGGTGACCTACATAGTCTACATCGTAGCCATATGATCTATAAAAGTCCTTTTCGAAAGGAAGTATGGCAAAAACTCTGTGGCACCATTGGTGAATGGTGTGTACACGTTTTTGTTTCCACGCCCAAGCCTGTGGCAGAATGTAATAGTAAATCCTAGTCGGGAGTTTTGATAGTCGAACGTACTTGGCAATACGTAAGTTAAAACCCGAATTATCAATCAAAATCAACACATCTGGCTTAAAAGCCATAATATCATTTTCGCAAAGGGTGAAGTTTTTCTTGATGCTTCTGATGTTCCAAAGCACATTGAAAATTCCCATAAAGGAAGAATCCTTAAAATGGCGCACCATTTCATTGGCTTCGGCCTGCATTTTATCTCCACCCCAAACCCTGAAAAAAGCATCGGAATCGCGCATTTTTAGCTGCTTCATTAAGTTGGCAGCATGCATATCGCCCGAGGCCTCTCCTGCTATGATATAGTATTTCATATTTCGGTTCGAAGTTCTATGTTCTTAGGCAATTATCAAATGTTATTTGCGAGAAGGAGAAGTAAATCATTTTTGGTTATTGAAATTACTACAACAAAAAGGGCTCCCAAAATCAATTTAGGAGCCCTTTTTTATCAAGTTATAAGAAGCTTATTTCTTCTTAATTTCTAATTTTTCATCTTTTGGATTTACTACAATTGGCTTTCCTAAACCTGTATTGTTCAGAAGATTCAACTGTGTTTTTCCATCCCCCACAACTACATAGATGAGTTCATCAGGGTTCATGTATTCACCAATAATCTGTCGTGCATCTTCAGAAGTCATCGATTTCAGTTTCGCTTCATCCTTCTTAATGTAGTCCATTGGAAGGTTATAAGTAGAGATGTTTTGAAGAATACCTACCAAACCTCCAAGGGTTTCGTAAGACTGCGTATTGCTTCTCAAAATTGAAGTCCTGGTGTTTGCCATATCTTCTGGAGAGAAATCTTTTCCGTAGTTATCTAAAATCTGTTTGAAAAGGTCAACTGATTCTCTTGTTACATTACTTCTAACGCTTGAAGAAGCAGTAAACGGAGCACCATTCATATTTCGGCTAAAGCCAGAATAAGCACCGTAAGTATATCCTTTTTCAAGTCTCAATTGCTTGAATAGCATAGAGCCTGAACCAGATCCTAAACGATAATTCGCTACTTCAGCTGCAGCGAAATCTTCGTTATCACCATTCATGCTGATTGATCCAATGCTAAGCACCGACTGTTTAGCGTCTGGGTAATCAACAAAATAGATTCTAGAACCTTCATCGGCTGTTTTGATTTCATATTCCGGGAATACCACATCTTTCGCTTCCCATTTATCGAATCTCTTTAGAGAAGCCATTACGGTTGGCTCATCCAATGCACCCACAAAATGGAAAGAAGCCAATGATGGAGAGAAGTTCTTGTTATAATAGTCTTTCAAGTCATCTAAGGTTATGTTGTTCACCGTTTCTGTAGTTCCAGAAGTTGGATAAGCGAAAATATGGCCCTTACCATAAAGCACCTTATTGAAAACATTAGAGGCAATGGCATTAGGGTTTACTGCACTCTGCTGAATTGAGTTCAAAGCTGACTTTTTCACTCTATCAAACTCTCCTTCATCCCATCTAGGTTGGAAGAGGATTTCCTCAACTAAATCCAACACCTTATCATAGTTTTTCGCTAAAGAGTTTCCACTAATTGTAATATACTCTTTAGAAGCAAAAACACTGATTCTAGCCCCAAGTTGACCAATGGCTTCTTGTAATTCTAGAGGAGTTTTGTTGGCTGTCCCTTCCATCAGCATGTTATCTAGCAAAGCTGCAGTTCCTATTTTGCTAGGATCATCTAAGAACATTCCACCTTTAATTCTAAGGCTGAACTGAACCATTGGCAACTCATCTTGGTAAATGTGGAATACTTTCATTCCGTTGGCCAATTGATCATTGTTAATCGCAGGAGGATCAAAGCTAAGTGTACCTTTTAATGGAGGTGCTACGCTACGATCAATTCTTGAGGCTGTTTTCTCGAATGTCACCCCTTGGTCATAAGGGTTCTTTTCAGCTCCTTGAACGATGGCTTCTTCTACTACTGAAGCTTTTTCTGAACCTTCCAAAACCAATTCAATCTGTCCTACTGGCACAAAGCTGGTGGCCAAGTAATTTTGGCCTTTAATGTACTTATTATACACTCGCATGATGTCCTCACGAGTCACGTTTTGAGATTTCTTTAAATCTTCAACAATGAACCCCGGGTCTCCAGCAAAAGTATTGTATTGCGCCAAAGACGATGCTTTACCAAATACACTGGACATTCCATTATAGAACCCCGTTTCTTGACCTATTTTGATTCTTGCTAAATCAGCATCAGAAAAACCTTCTGATTCAAATCTTTGCAAGCCTTCAAAAATGGCAGCTCTCAAGTCGTTTAGATTTACACCATCAAAAGCTCTAGACCCTATTGCAAATGTTCCAGCAATTTCAGCTGAGGAGTTATAGGCAAATACGTTAGGTGCCAATTTCTTTTCTTCTACAATTACTTTGTATAAAGCAGATTTCTTTCCGTCAGTTAATACTTGTCCCAGCATATCCAATGCCCATGAGTCAGGATTGTATTGTTCTACCGTTGGCCATGTCATTTCTAAATCTGGTAGGTTCGCAAATTTATCTTCGTGATAAAATAACTTAGTTTGATCAAGAACAGCAGGTTGTGGTTCTATTGTTTCTATTTCTGCTCTTGGCTCAAATTCACCAAAGTATTTTTCGACCAAAGTTTTAACCTCAGCCTCATCAACATCGCCAGCAATTACTAAAGTAGCATTGTTTGGCCCATACCATTTATTGTAAAATTCTTTCACATCGGCAACGGTGGCATTCTGCAAATCTTCTAAACTCCCAATCACATCCCAGCTATATGGGTGACCTTTAGGGTAAAGGTTTGTAAGCTTCACATATTCTTTATGACCATACGGTCTGTTGTCAACGCCCTGTCTTTTTTCATTTTTAACTACTTGCTTTTCATTTTCAAGCCCCCAGTCAGAAATGGTGTTAATGAAGAAACCCATCCTGTCAGATTCCATCCAAAGCATTTGTTCCAGCGCATCACTTGGTACCGTTTCATAGTATATAGTTCCGTCAGTCCAAGTTCCCCCGTTAAAGGTTCCTCCTAAATCGTTTACGTTTTTAATGAAGTTTCCAGCCCCTACGTTTTCTGAATTTTGGAAAAGCATGTGCTCAAAAAAATGTGCAAAACCAGTTTTCCCAGGCTTCTCGCGGTTAGAACCTACGTGATAGAGTACTGCTACTGCTACCTTTGGGTCAGAAACATCTTTATGAACTACCACTTCTAAACCATTTTCTAGCGTGTATTTATCATAATCCAATTTAAATTCTACGCTCTGATTTTCTTCTCCACCGCCTGTACAGGAGGATAGAACGAATACGAGCGACAAGAATGCTACAAGTCGACTTTTAAATAATGTTTTCATAGAATGAGTTAATTTCAGAGGATAAAGCTACTAATTTAAAATACTCAAAATCAAGCAGTTTAGCTTTGATTGGTAATTTTTACTAAATATATATCTAAACGAACAAAAAAGACCAATCTTAAACTTGAACTTTAGATTGTATAAATATCAACAGGGATTATTATTATTAAGAAAAAACGTTTCAGGAACAGTATCAGCCCCTTGTTAATAAGAATCTTATGTTGAGCAAAACATCTATTCCAAAAAATAAAAGCCCGCTAATAATTAACGGGCTTTTATTTTTAATCCTGACAATCAAGTCAGAAAGAAGTATACTTATTTTCCTTACTTCTTTTTAATTACAATAGCGTCAACAGACTTCTGTTTCACCAACTCATTGAAGGCAGGAAGATCATTTTGCATAATCGTTCTCAGCTTTGCCAACTCCGCATCAATTTGCTTGGTCAATTCAATACGTACAGTTTCAGCCTGCGCAGTTGGGGCATATTGACCACTCCCTACTACCCCATTCAGGGCTGCGAGTTTATTGTTCAATCGGATTGGGAAGTTCAATGGATCTTGTCCTGACTCGTTCTTAGTTTGATACAATGCTTCTTCAACCTTAGTCATTTTCTCCATCAAAACTTTGCTCGCATCAACTACGTCCTTGAAACGATCTTCACCCTTGATTTTCGACAATAAGTCATTCACTTGAGACCTGGCTTCTCTGATGTCTTTGATGGCTTGATGTGTCTCAGTCAGTTTGTCTCTTACTGTAATCAAGAAATCGAACTGCCTAACCAATTCAGCATCAGTTGAACCATAGCGAGGATCAGCCAATAGTTTGAAGCTTTGCTCTTGAGTATCGTCACCAACAATAAGTTTGGCTATATACTCACCCGGAGGTGCCATTGGGCCACGCAATGATCCTGACCACATGATATTCCCTTCAAAGGTCTCAGCATTATCAAACATCATATTCCAATTGTAGGAATTTAACCCAACCTCTGGTCTAAGCGTAGCCGTCTCAATTTTTTCACCGTTACGGTAAATTTCCATAGTCGCTTTTATGCCTTTGGCTGGTGCTTCTTTCACGTTGTAATAAATTACTGCTCCGCCTGGTTTGTTTTCACCAGAAAGCAAACTGTTATCACCACCTGTTGCTCCGCCTCTTCTACGGAAACTTGCAGCAATTCTGTAAGCGTCCATTGGCTTGAACATGTGTACTGCTTTTGAAGCTACTTCATCAGAAAGCTGATGAATGATAGTCAAATCATCGATCATCCAGAAAGCTCTGCCTTGAGTAGCGGCAATAAGATTATCGTCCTTAATGGTAAGATCAGTAATAGGAACAATTGGCAGGTTCATCTGGAAAGGTTTCCAAGAAGCGCCATCATCAAACGAAACAAACATACCACGCTCTGTCCCCGCATAAAGTAATCCTGCACGTTTAGGATCAGCTCTGACTACTCTTGTAAAATAATCATTTGGAATACCTGTAGTGATCTTTGTCCATGTTTTACCGTAATCTTTTGTTTTGTATAAGTAAGGCTCATAATCGCCAAGTTTATACTGAGTTCCGGCCACATATGCCCCGCCTTTCACAAAAGGATCGGCATCGATGCTATTGATCATTAAGTATTTCGGCATGTCTGGAGAGGTTACATTCTCCCAGTTTTTACCTCCATCTCTGGTGACATGAATCAAGCCATCATCGGAACCAGTCCAAATCAAATCATTTTCATAAGGTGATTCCGTTACCGCAAAAATGGTAGCGTAATACTCTACAGAAGTATCGTCATAAGTGATTGGCCCACCTGATTTACCTAATTTATCTGGCTCTGCTCTAGTCAAATCTGGACTGATCAACTCCCAACTTTGCCCTTCATTGGTCGTAGCGTGCAAGTGGTTAGATGCCGTATAAAGCTTGTTGGGGTTATTTGGAGAGAATACAATCGGGAAGTTCCACTGAAAACGATATTTGTAATCTTCAGCACCATGCCCCATTGGATTATCTGGCCAAGCGTTAATGTTTCTACTAATTCCGTTGGTGTGGTCTTGACGGATCAACAACCCACCATAACTACCTCCATATACAATTTCGGGATTTTTCGGATCTGGTGCCAAATGTGCACTTTCACCTCCTGCTGTACCTTCCCAATCATTGTCGGTAATTGTTCCTCCGAAAGATCTGTGGTTAATTCTTACCGTTGAGTTGTCTTGCTGTGCACCATAAATTCTGTATGGAAAATGATTATCGGTAGTCACTCTATAAAATTGAGCAGTCGGCTGATTATTATCTGTAGACCAATCATCTCCACCATTAAAAGAAACTTGTGCTCCACCATCATCAGCAATGGCAAGTCTTTGATTATCCTCTGGGGCAATCCACAAATCATGGTGATCACCATGAGGTGCATTTCTTCCTCTAAAAGTTCTTCCTCCATCGGTAGAAGTATGGTATGCTACGTTCAATACATACAATTTATCTACATCCTTAGTATCCGCATAAATTCTTGTATAATACCAAGCTCTCTGGCGTAAACCTCTATCTGAGTTTACTTTCCTCCAAGTCTCACCTGAATCATCAGAGCGATAAACTCCACCATCATTGGCTTCAATCATAGCATAAACACGACTAGGATCTACTGGAGATATAGCAACACCACTAATCCCGATAGGACCTTTTGGCATTCCTTGGTTCTCAATAATGTTAGTCCAGGTTTCTCCACCATCCGTTGATTTAAAAATGGCTGAACCCTCGCCACCTGAGGTTAGGCTGTAAGGAGTTCTTCTTACTCTCCAAGTACTAGCCATCATAAAATCAGGATTATTCGGGTCAACACTGATATCTACTGCACCAGCATCCTTATTAGTAAATAAAACACGTTTCCAGTTTTTACCGCCATCAGTAGTCTTATACACACCTCTGGTTTCAGAAGACTTGAATAGATCACCCATAACGGCCACCCAAACAATATCAGAATTTTCTGGGTGAATTTTAATTCGCCCAACATGCATTCCATCCTTCAACCCTATGTTCTGCCATGTTTTTCCAGCATCTGTAGATTTCCAGATACCTTCAAACCCAGAAGACACATTACCTCGAACGGTTTCTTCTCCTTGACCTACATAAATAACTTTATGATCGGAATCACTTACGGCCACAGCTCCAATTGAGCCACCAAAGTAGCCATCGGAAATATTCGCCCAAGTTTCGCCTCCATTCTCTGTTTTCCATACTCCGCCACCAGTGGCTCCCATGTAATAAAGGTTAGGCATACCTGGCACACCAGTAACTGCCGATGCCCTACCTCCACGAAAGGGCCCAATGGAACGCCATTGTATATCGTTAAAAATATTAGCCTGCAGGTCTTGCTTAGGCGGGGGTGGCGGGCTGTTCTTTCGGTTTCTCTGCGCTTGAGTATCAAAGGCAAAAAACACCAAACCGATCAGAACCAACAAGCCAAAATGGTTGATAGTAGTTTTTATTCTGTTCATAGTTGTGGTTTTTGGTCTCCGTCATAAATTATTGACGGTTTGCTCATGAGCAAAAGATAAAAACAACAAATGAAAAACAGGGGTGTCAATTCACATTTTATATGAATGGGGACTTTAGAACAGCCCAATAACTCCCATTATATAACCCTACAAAGAAAAAATTAAATCAAGCCTTATTCGCTCAGTTTATAGATATTGAGGTTATTGAATTTAGAGAGAAAATCAGCTTGCCTATAAAGCTTAAGTGTTTCATCACTCACAGGTTCACCTGCTATAAATTCGGCTATTAGGGCATCTTGTGCATCAAAAATTTTGACTCGCTCTACATGCTTTGTTACCGCATCAAGCGAATCATCAATTGAAAACTGAATGATGTTTTTAGATTTAAGATTTGTATCCTCAGACTTAGCCTTTGTTGGACTATTAAAATTTTCAAGTACAAAGGCCATTAGAGCGGTGGCTCCCACGATCGCGAATGCGGACAGTACTTTGTTATAGTTTCGTGCTTTCATGACATCAATTTTTAGGTTTAAAAATTAAAAAGGATAATTACCTCAGTCACACACTACTCGGGGCTATTGTAACTACGTAAAAACAAGTCGTATTGTTTTTGTAACACGCATAAACCACTCGTTAGGGCACAAAAAAAGCTGACCGAAATGGTCAGCTTTTAACTATGCTCAAATAAACTACTAATTTTTATTCCGAAATTCTATATATAGACGTGTTACCGTAACTTGAAAGGAACTCTGAACGGTTAACAAGCACTTGTATATCCTTGTCTTCTATAACTTGATTACCTTTTAACGATACTTGACCTACAAGTTTATTTTCAGCATTGAATACTTTAATATTCTTTACATCTTCGATATGCAAGTTGAAAGTTTCGTCCATATCAAAAGTGTACATGTCCTTTTTGATTTCGGCCACCGCCTCTGCCAAAAGCTCCATATCAATTCTAGCGTCTATGTCTGAAATGTCTTCGTGAGAAGGGACTCCAAATGAATTTGAAGCTGCGAAAAGCGTAATCACTGCTGCTAAACCAAATGCCACAAGGGCGGACAGCGTTTTTTGTTTTTTCAATTCTTGTCTCATGACCTGTTTTGTTGTTTTTCTGTTTTTTCGTTCACTTTTCTATTCTTTATTGAATAGCTGTTTATAAGTAAGAAATATCTGTTTGTTTGTTAAATTTCTCCTACTCCCTTTAAGACGACAAAGGTCAACAAAAGTTTATGATTTGGTGAAAAAAAAGTATAATATTTTTATTACCCACACATTAACAATCATCAACAGAATAATATTCTGAATCAAGTCCTAACAACAAAAAAGCCCACATGAGGTGGGCTTATAAAGAGATATAATATTTGGCTAAGCCAACGCTTGCTCTAAATCTTCTATCAAATCTTCTATGTCTTCAATTCCGACACTAATTCTAATAAGTGAATCCAAGAGCCCAATTTTCATTCTTTCCTCTCTTGGAACAGCACCGTGAGTCATTGTAGCTGGATGGTTAGATAAAGACTCTACCCCTCCTAAAGACTCCGCCAAGGCAAATAGTTTTAATTTCTCCATTACTCTGAAAGCCTGTCGTTGATCATCTTCCTTAAACACAAAGGAAATCATGCTTCCAAAACCTCTCATCTGAGATTTAGCAATTCTATGGTTTGGATGACCTTCGAAACCAGGCCAATACACTTTTCCAACCTTTGGGTGATTAGCTAAATACTTCGCCACCTTCTCTCCATTCTCGCAATGTCTTTGCATTCGCAAATGCAAAGTTTTAATCCCCCTTAATACCAAGAAGGCGTCTTGAGGGCCACATATCGCTCCACATGACTTCTGGATAAATGCTAAATCTTCAGCTAACTTATCATCGTTCATGGCCAAAGCTCCCATTACAACGTCTGAATGACCCGACAAATACTTGGTCACAGAATGCATTACAAGGTCAGCCCCTAGGTCTAATGGATTTTGAAGGTACGGTGTGGCAAAGGTGTTATCCACTCCTAGCATTACCTTATGTTTCTTAGCGATAGCAGCCGCTCCTTTAATATCAATGATATTCATCATTGGATTAGTAGGCGTTTCTATCCAAATCAATTTTGTTTGCGAGGTAATGTGTTTTTCGATATTCGACACATCTTCCAAAGAGATAAAATTGAACTTGATTCCGTATTTCGCAAATATTTTGGTAAAAATTCTATAAGTCCCGCCATAAAGATCATCACCTGTAATTACTTCGTCACCAGGCTCTAGAAGCTTAATTACAGCATCGATTGCTGCCAAACCTGAACCAAAACACAAACCATATCTTGCATTCTCTAGCGCGGCAATGCTACTCTGTAAAGCAGAACGTGTCGGATTCTGAGTTCTAGAATACTCAAAACCCTTGTGGTCACCAGGTGATCGCTGTACATAGGTAGAAGTTTGATAAATAGGGGTCATGATTGCCCCAGTAGTTGGATCGGGGTTTACTCCAGCATGAACTGCCTTGGTACCAAATTTAGTACTTAAGTTCTTTCCCATCACTATTTCTGTTTTTGGCAATGAAGGCTTCCATTTCCTTATTCATTTCTTCTTTGCTCTGATTGTAATTAGGTGTTAAAGACAACTTGCCAGGAAATTGTTCAACCATTAAAGTTTGTGTTGGGAAGGCGAACCTCACTCCTAATTTCTCAGCCAAGCGATTTACACTCAACATGATTTCTTGTCGACATCTCAATTCTTCATTCCAAGTGGGCACTTTGAAGAAGATATAAAGCATTACATCTAGTGAAGAAGCGCCATATTCATTCAAAAAGATATTATATGAGTCTTTTCGGGTATCAGGATGGTTTAGAACGATTTTCTCGACTCCTTTTACAAACACTTCAATTAAATCGGTTGGTGTGTCATATGTAATCGCCAGTTTAGTGAAATACCTTCTGTACTGTCGCTTACCGTGGTTATCCACTGTCCTATTGGAAATTACGCTATTCGGCACATACATTAAAGAGTCTCGGAAAGTTCTGATTCGGGTAGAACGGAAACCTACTTCTTCCACTGTCCCGTCAACATCGTCAGAAGTGATCCAATCTCCAATTTGAAAGGGACGGTCCACGAAGATCATTACGGAACCAAAGAAGTTCTTGAGGGTGTCTTGAGCGGCCAATGCCACGGCCAACCCCCCAATAGACAGACCTGTTATCAATGGCCATATGTCGAATTTAAGACCATCGAGAATGGCCATAATTCCGACCAAAATCACAAAAGTTTTTAAAATTTTGCGCACCAAAGGCACCAACTGATCATCTAGTGTATTCTGGGTTCTTTCAGCAACTTTTTTCATATAAGCTCCCAAAACGTCCACCATTTTATAGAAGAACATGGTAGCAAATAGAGGAAGTAATGCACCGACCCCTAGAATAAGGTATTTAGAAATCGCAATTGGTAATTGAAGTGTAGGGATCAAGATACTTACGAACGCAAACACAATCACCAAACTAAAAGGCCTAGCCACAGGCAATATCAGGTTATTTGCCAAATCGACTTTGCCGTATTTATGAAGCAACCTAAAAATGACGACCCTTAGAAGAAGCGTCAGAATTAAATGGAGCACGTAGGCAAAGGTTATAATGATTAGCCCACCAATTAATTGCCACATGTGAAGCCCAACATATTTCTTTGAGCCCAGCTTTGGCAAGAGGTTCAGAAGACGATCCGTTCCGAAAGGGTATACTGATTTGTGAATAAGATTAATACTCTGAACAGATTTACCGGAGTAATACCAGCCATCAGCCTCCTTCTGAACATATATTTCTGGAAACTCACTAAAGAGCACATACCGTTTTTTCATAGTAGTGCTATCCGTATGGTCTGGGCTTTTAGGCACTTCATCCAGATAAATATAATTACCAGACCCGTCAAATATTTGTTTCAGTTCAATGGCTAAGTTTTCAATTTCTTCTTGAGATAAATCACCTTTGCGTAATGATTTCGCTGCTTGAGTTGGGTCATAACTATCCTCCTGTAGATAGGTAAGGTGATTTAGTATTGCCTCGTATGGCGAATTGAAACGATCAGGTAAACTGTCATTTTGAGCCTTGGCAAAACCTAAACTGGTAACGAATAAAAAAATAGAAAAAACTAATTTCATAGTATTTTGACCTATTTGGTAAATGTATAAATAGCCATTTGATTATCGAAATTTACAAAGAGTTCGTATTCCCTTTTATTCTGATAATAAAGAATACCAATTGGATTTATGGAAAAGGCCTCTTGAGAGAATTTCTCTCTCCCTTGATCATCTAGAATTACCAAATCACCGGTGGTTAAGTTTTGAGCTACATATAATTCACTGTCATTTCTGAAATTGTAATACTCAAAAGCCCAATCTCCCTGCCCTTTAAAATCATATCCGAATTTGCGCTGACCCTTTTCATCAAAGACCGTAAACTGATTACTATCTTTCCTAACAGTTAAAAGACCAGTATTAAGCTTATCTCTCACTGCTATAAAACGACTAGACACCGATGGTTTCACCAATTGATTCCGTCCTTTGACACTCCCGTTGAAATCAAGTGAGAGCAACTCTCCGTCTTCACTCAAAACCTTGATATAGGATTCGTTAAACGATGGCCCTTGTTGAATAAAGTAATCTCCTGAAATTTGCTTGTCCGTTTTGTATGGAAAGCCAGGGTACTCTTCCCCCTTCCTGTTCAAAAGGTGAATATTACCATTGGCCTCTACAATAACAAAGCAATCTCTACCTCTGATTCTAATATGTTCAGGCACCCCTCGTAATGCAGACCCCATCACCTTTGGTGACCAACCTTCAAGCATTTCACCTTCTTTACTCAACAAATAGACATTCCCTCTTCTATCTGTAGTGGCGTATCTGTAGTTTTTACTATTGTCATAATCAACAACGGAGTATTGAGTAATAGGAAGCTCTGTTGCAAAGGCCATTGGAAAACCTTCTACGTCATCGCCATTCCTATCAATTAAATAAACAGCAGAATCCGTAAACATTAGGTATTGGAGTTTACGATTAGCGTAAAAATCTATTTGCTCAATCGCCCCATTTATCTTCCCCTCTAGTTCTTTCTTCCACAAAATATTACCCGTTCTATCCACCAAATAGAGTTGGTTCAGTTCATCTTGAAAGATAATTTCCTGAGCGTTATTATTATGATTCTTCACTACAAATGGTTTAGTGGTAAGCTTACCATTTCCATAAGCATTAGTTACTAAATTCAGTCCTATCTTCGGGTTAATTGGATCGGAATTACGATTGCTATCTCTAACTAAAGGCCTTTTTACTGATTCGTTAAAAGTAAGCTCAGCGCTCACAATGAGTCGGCTTGATGCTTCATTAATTTGAAAGTTGAAGTTATCGAATGATGAAAATAATTGGATATGATCTTTAAAAAAGGCCTTCCATTTCGGGTTAAAAGAATTAACAAGTGGGTCTAAATAAAATTCAAAATTATTGAGTTGAGTGATATTGGCTTCTCTAACCAAGTTATCTAGATACCTTCTTTTTTCAGGTATTCTCCCCCAAGTATTCTCGGCATCATAATCTACCAAAACCGTTTTTAGCGCATCAATATTATCGCTAATCAGCATAACATTATTAAAGAACGCGTAATAAGGTTTGCCAGATTTCTGGTATCGATCTCCATATGTCTTCACCAAAAACTGCTCCTCGTTCACGAACCTTATTTCATTATTAATAAAGCTTTCTGTAAATAAGGTATCTCCTTCGGCCCTACTGGCTTTAGAAATCTCTTCAAGCATTTTTGATATTTTCGACACATCAGAAACTTCGGACAAAAGAACTTGAGACATGGTATTTGCCCCAAGTACAATGTTCACTTCACATATTTCAGAGTTCTGAAGCGTTTGAAACAATGAAATATCAAAACCGCTAAGTGATGCATTCTGAGATTCATCAATTCCGAACCAACGTACAAAACTTGCTGAGCTTGGGATAAAATTTTCTACGTTGATCAACGCATTTGATGGCAAATCTTGATTAATCTCCTGGTTCAAAAGGCTAATTCCATTAAAAGTCAAACCAGCACTTGATGGCTCTATCTTTATATTTATAAGGCCCTTAAGTTGATTTGGGGAGGATTCATTATTACCTGTAAACACATTCCTAAGCCTTCCAACTCTATCTGTATTCAAGAGCAAACTCACCCCCTTCTGGTTTTCATCCATCTTGAGCTCCGACTTCATCAATCGGCTAGACTCATCTTCTTCAGCACGAATTACATCTTCTAATAAGACAGAATTGGTAGAGATAACGAGGTAACTACCCAAGCTTATGAAGCCCCATGTTGACTCTTGTACATTAGCCTCGTAGATGAGTTTTTCATTAAACACCCTACTTTCGAAAAACAGATCTTTGTTGAACCATAGGTTGGCCAACTTTTTAATATTTGTTGGCAACCATTCAAACCCATCTGATCCAATAAAAAAGAGCGGGTCTATACTATTGTTAGATGTTAAATGGAAAGAAACATATACAGGATTCTCATTGATCTTTGATTGCAGTACTCCTGACTTTACCAATGAGTCTATTTTACCATTAGCCTCTGTTAATCGACTAATAAAAGGTAAGGAATTGGCCTCGTCCCACCATGGATAACTTGAGTAGTCTTTAATGGCTTCTGAAACATTATTTACAGTAATTAGCCCAAGACTATTGGCCGGGATAAGCCTCTGTATTTCAACACCTTTATCTTTCTTAAAAAAATAGACATAACTAAGCCCTGAGGCCATAACCAAAAAGAGAAGGGTAACAAGTAAAGTTTTAGTTTTCAAGAAGAGTATTGTTTGAATTTCAGAAATCAGGCGAAAATACACATTTCTAGTATCACTCAAGTCTAAGCGGAAAAGAGAATAAGAAATTTCAGATGATTCACCTCATTATTCTAACTGTTTTCCAAAGATTTCATTTTAATTATTGTTTAGTAATTCTTGATAGATTGAGTTTTGGAGTCGCTTTTATTATTTTAATGATTCAAAACACCTCCTGATCTGAAACTCAAAATTAACCTCATTAAGACATTGTTTCAAAATGATCTAGTCAATTTGAAATCGATTTCATAAATTCAAGGGATTCAAATTTACTTTTTAGATATAAACCAGATTATGTCAACCAACGAAGAGAATAAGACCCCATCAAGCTCAACTACCCGTAGAAATTTTATAAAAACTTTAGGTTTTGCTGGAGCAGCATTTACCATCGTTCCACGTCACGTGCTGGGTAACGGCTTTGTAGCCCCCTCCGACACACTATACATTGCTGGAATTGGAGCTGGAGGAAAAGGAACTAGTGATTTGGCTTCTTTTGCTACGAGTCCGAATGTAAAAATTGCCTACCTCTGCGATGTAGACGAAAGAAGTACTAAGGAGTCTGTAAAGAATTTCCCTGACGCTCCAATGTACAAAGACTACCGCAAGATGCTGGAAGAAAACAAAGACAGCATCGATGCTGTATCTGTCTCTACCCCAGACCACATGCATGCAGTGCAAGCCATGGCGGCTATGGAATTAGGTAAACATGTTTATGTTCAAAAACCCCTTACCCATGATATCGCAGAAGCTAGACAGTTGACGGAAGCAGCTCGAAAGTATCAGGTAGTTACCCAAATGGGAAATCAAGGAGCTTCGGGAGATGGGGTTCGGAAAATGAAAGAATATTATGATGCCGGATTAATTGGCGAAGTCCATACTGTACAATGCTGGACAAACCGAGCCATTTGGCCTATGGCGCTAGAAACCCCTACCAGAAAAGATAACATTCCGAAAGAATTAGATTGGGATTTATGGCTAGGTACTGCAGAAAAACGTGACTACAATGATGCATACTTGCCTTTTGACTGGAGAGGCTGGTCAGATTTTGGAACTGGTGCATTAGGAGATATGGCTTGCCACATTATGGATCCTGTCTATAGAATTCTACCCATCCTATATCCAGATCAGGTAGAATGCAGTGCAGCTGACGCTTTCAAGGCTAATTTTGAAACAGTCGATTACCCAAAGAGCTTCCCTACTGCGAGTAAAATTCATTTAAACTACCCAAGAACAGATGGCAAGGGAAATATAAAAGTTGCTTGGATGGATGGAGGCATAATGCCTGAAAGACCGGAGGAACTCGGTGACAATGAAGCATTTGGAAATTGGGATGGTGGAGTACTCTTTATAGGCACCAAAGGAAAGCTTTTAGCCGACTGCTATGGCGCTAACCCGAGATTACTTCCTTTATCATTAAATGAGCAGGTATCGGTAAAAGAAAGTATTGCTAGAGTTCCAGAAGGACACTATTTACAGTGGGTAAATGCCTGTATAGCGGGGTACGGAAAGGCTGAAACAAGTTCTTCCTTTGACTACGCTGGACCGTTTACAGAAAGTCTTCTCATAGGAAACCTTGCCTTAAAAGCATATTTTGAAGTAGATCCAAACGCAAAAAATCAAGGTTTCTGGGGTGGCACAAAATACCATGGTAGAAAGAGATTGCATTGGGATGCCAAAAACATGAGGGTCACTAACTTTGACGAAGCGAATCAGTACGTAAAACGAAATTATAGAACAGGCTGGTAAAACGAAATACCCAAATTAAAACTTGTCTCTATTGATTTGCATGTAGCTTTTCAATAGAGGCATTTTTCATTTCTACCTGAATTTGAATACAAATTATGAATCACATTAAAACCATCGCCTTTGATGCGGATGATACACTTTGGGTAAACGAACCAATTTTCACCAAGACCAGACTTCAGTTTGAAACTATCCTTTCTAAGTATTTTGAAACTGACGACAGTTTGGAGCGACAACTTTACGAAGTCGAGCTAAGAAATCTTAAGCTTTTCGGTTATGGAATAAAGGGTTTTATGCTCTCAATGATCGAGTCAGCCATTGAGCTAACGCAGCATAAAATAACAGGTACCGACATACAAAGTGTAATCAATTTGGGTAAAGAAATGCTAACCCACCCTGTTCAAGTCTTACCGGGGATTCAAGAGAATCTAGAGTGGCTCAAAGACAATTATCAGCTCATCGTAATTACCAAAGGTGACTTATGGGATCAAGAAACTAAGATCGCAAGATCAGGCTTGGCTGATTACTTTGAACACATTGAGATTGTAAGTGAAAAAAATGCACCCACTTACCAAAGCATTTTGGACCGTTATCAAATTAATGCCTCTGACTTCCTTATGATTGGAAATTCGCTGAAATCGGATATTCTTCCCATTTGCGAAATTGGTGGAAATGCCATTCACATTCCATTTCATGATACTTGGGTGCATGAAAAAATTGATAAACACACCATTGGCAATTACTCGTTTTATGAACTCGACAGCATTGCTGATTTAAAAGCTTATTTGAACAAAAAATAAGCGAGCTCCTTCCTCTCACCCACTTGAAAAAAAACTAATCATCCAGCAATTGAAAATTGAACCGTCTCGCTAAATTCGGGCTTTCAAATTTCATGAAGGAATCGAATAACTTTTTGCTCTTCGCCATACCAGCACTTATCTGGGGCTCTACTTGGTATGTCATCACTTTTCAACTTGGTAGTGTTGACCCAATAATGTCGGTAAGTTATCGATTTGCCTTGGCTGGCTTGCTGTTTTTGGGGTATTGCAAAATCAGGTCGAAGAACCTTTCCTTCTCATGGCAGATTCATTTAAGAATTGCTTTGCAAGGTGTACTTCTTCATGGTTTCAATTATTGGTTGGTATATCAGTCTGAGCAATACCTGACAAGCGGGCTAGTAGCGGTTGCTTTTACATTGATTATTTTCTTCAATATGGTTTTCGGTTCCATATTCTTAAAACAACCCATTATACCTAAAGTATTTATTGGCGCATTATTCGGGGTGCTTGGCACCATGGTTATTTTTAAACGTGAACTGATGGCATTCACTGCAGCGGACGAATCATTTACTGGTTTAATCCTCTGTATTGCTTCAGTAATGATCGCCAGTCTTGGCAATGTAACTTCAGGCTATAACTCAAAGTTGAAAATTCCTGTAATGCAATCCACAGCTTTCGCCATGTTGTATGGCGCCATAGCCATGCTTATTGTTGCAGTAACGCTCGGCAGGCCATTTACCATCGACTGGTCTGCACCCTATGTTTTATCACTCCTTTATCTAGTGGTTTTTGGTTCGATAATCGCATTCAATATGTACCTCACGCTGATCAGCAAAATCGGTGCAGGAAGAGCTGCCTATACCATAGTAGTGGTACCCGTTGTAGCGGTTATTATCTCCACGATTTTTGAAGACTTTATATTCACTGAATACACTATTATAGGAATGCTAATGCTTATTGTAGGTAATGCCTTCGCTTTGTACAAGAAAAAGCAACCTAAACTGACGACAGCCTAACAGTAACAGAAGGATCTATTTGATTTCGGCTATACACTCAATCTCTACGAGTGCATTTAAAGGAAGCCCTGCTACGGCAACGGTGGTTCTTGCAGGTGTATGACCTTCAAAGAAGTCGCCATACACAGCATTCATTGTTTCGAAGTACTGCATATCACTGAGGTAAACATTGCACTTCACAACATCCTTCACTCCTAGCCCCTCAGAGACTAAAACAGCTTTAAGGTTTGCCAATACTTGTCTAGTTTGCCCTTCAATAGTAGTCGACTCCACTTTATTGGTCGAGGGATCAATGCCGGTTTGCCCTGAGCAGAAAAGCAAATTTCCAGTTCGAATTGCGGAGCAATAGGGTCCTAAAGCTTTAGGTGCGTTTGGTGAATGAATAAGCTTCATGGTAAGTTTTGTTAAACTATTTAATTGCCGGAAGTGACCACTTATTCCTTACAGAAATAATTCTTAATCCAATAATATAGCAAACAGTCAGAATGATTTTAACATCAACATTAACATTGAAATAACCCAAAATCAAAAACAGAATACCGCCAGTTAAGCAGGCTGTTGCATAAATTTCTTCTCTAAAGATCAAAGGTACTTCATTGGCCAACGTATCACGTAACACTCCACCAAAAACAGCAGAGACTGTCCCCATCATTACCGCAATTACGGGGGTTAAACCAAAGGAAAGCGTTTTTTCAATTCCTAGAATAGTAAACAAGCCAATCCCGATGGAGTCAAACAGGAACATTGTTTTCCTTAATTTTTCCAAATAATGTTTGAACAAATAACCCAGTCCAATCCCCAAAGCAATCATTAGCAAATAGTTCTGATCTACCATCCACCCTACCGGCTGACTACCAATGAGTAAATCACGCAAGGTTCCACCTCCAACTGCCGTGATAAAGGCAATTACAGAAGCTCCAAAAGGGTCCATTTGCTTTTTAGAAGCTGCCAACCAACCACTAATTGCAAACACAAGGGTTCCACCTAAATCAATAAAGTAAACTAGTTCTTGGGTACTCATTCAATTAAACTTTGGGCGAAGATAATCGAATGCCATTAATTCAGCTTAGTAATCCAATTGTCATTTCAAATACAGTCTCTCCACCTCTTCTATTTCTCTATAGCATTTTTGTTTTAAATTGAAACCCTATGTCAAGCTTTGAAGACTTACTGCAGCAAATTAAAGCATGTACTGTATGTGCCAAACATTTACCACTTGGGCCACGACCTGTAGTCTCCATTGGACCAAACTCGAAAATATTGGTGATTGGCCAAGCACCAGGCACCAAAGTACATGACTCTGGTATTCCGTGGGACGATGCATCTGGCAAGAACCTTAGAAAATGGTTAGGTGTAACCAATGAAAAATTTTATAACACAGACCTGTTCGGCATTGTACCCATGGGTTTTTGCTATCCTGGCAAAGGTAAATCTGGCGATTTGCCGCCACGACCAGAATGTGCTCCATTATGGCATAGTCAAATTTTCGATCACCTTAAAGAAGTTAAACTGACACTTTTAATTGGTCAATATGCGCAAGGCTATTATTTGGGGAAAAAGAAGAAAAAGACACTCACAGAAACGGTTCAGAACTACGAAGCCTACTTACCTGAATTCTTCCCGCTAGTTCATCCTTCTCCTAGAAACGGGATTTGGATAAGAAAAAACCCATGGTTTGAAGAAGAAATTATCCCGAACCTTCAGAGGAAGGTGCAGGAGATTTTAACCTAAGCCCTGCTAGACCCGTTCAAATTTCAATAACCCTAATTACCATTCATTTTAAGAGATTCCCGAAATATGTACTAGTTTCGAAACTGAAACTCAAATATTAAAACAACCACCCGTAACAGGATTTCATGTACATTAATTTAGCATCCCATTATATTCCCTCGAATGTAATCCCCAATAGTTATTTCCTTGATAAAAATGGCATGGACGATGAAAGCATCATTCGTAAATCAGGAATCAAAAATCGCAGAAGAACTTCAGCAAATGAGAATGTAAACACAATGGCCATTTCGGCCATTGAAAATGGACTGGATAAGTTACCTTATGATATAACCGAAGTGGACCTGATTATAGGTGCTACCTACTCTCCTTATGATACGGTGGGTACGCTTGCCCATGTGGTTCAACAAAAGTATAATATCAATGGAGCGGTAGTGTTTTCCGTTTCTTCTGCCTGCAGCTCTTTTCTAAATGCAGTTGAGATTGCAGAAGGTTATTTCTCTATGGGTAAAGCTAAAAAAGCATTAATTGTAACCTCAGAACACAATTGGGCCTATTTAAATGAGTCAGACCCAGTCTCAGCTCACCTTTGGGGCGATGGAGCTTCTGCCGTATTTCTTTCAAAAGAAAGAGTTACCAAAAAAGACCATGAAGTTATTGGCGTAAATACCGAAGGCCACGCCACAATTGGTCGTGGGCCAAATGGCGTATGTTTAAAACCTTTTGATGGCGGCATTTCAATGCCCGATGGGAAGGACGTTTTCTACAATGCCATTAAATTCATGTCTGAAAAAACAATGGCAATCCTCAGACATGGGGGCTGTTCATTAGAGCAACTAGACTTCCTGATCCCGCATCAAGCCAACATGAGAATCATTAACAACGTGGCAGAAACCTTAAACTTCCCTATTGAAAAAGTAGTGATCAATATGGTAGAGTTTGGCAATACGGGTTCTGCAAGTTCTTCTATTGGTTATTCACAAATATTTGAGTCAATGCAAAAAGATCAATTGGCAGTAATCACCGTATTCGGTGGTGGCTATTCCAGTGGAGCTATGCTGGTAAGGGCATAAAAAAAGCCGCTCTAGAGCGGCTTTCAATTTCATTACAAAATATACTTAGTGTACAT
Organism: Roseivirga echinicomitans; assembly: GCF_001592935.1. GTDB lineage: Bacteria > Bacteroidota > Bacteroidia > Cytophagales > Cyclobacteriaceae > Roseivirga > Roseivirga echinicomitans. The sequence continues at coordinate 6,989 of NZ_LRDB01000005.1, read as the reverse complement.
CCTGCATCCACCTTTTCAAGATTGGGCCGAGCAGGAACACAATGATGGCTGCACCAAATGCATACTTAGCAATTAGCTCAAATCCACCCATGTATATCCCTAGCGAATCAAAACCACCAACATTGGCATCGGCACTTTCAACAGCCAGTTGTTTGCCAATAAAACCAACAATTTGGAAGGCGTAAGCTGAAGAAAGGAACCAAACCCCCATCATAAAGGCTACAATTCTTTGTGGTGATAAGTCTGTAATTTTAGACAATCCAACAGGAGACATGAATAGCTCTCCAACTGAAATCAAGAAGTACATTACCATCAAGTAAAAGAAAGGCACCATACCTTCAGAATCTGCTGCATTTCCACTCAATGAAAGCACAAAGAAACTAACAGCCGCTAAGGATAAACCCAGCGCAAATTTATACGGAGTTCTCGGATTCAATTTCTTCTTAGCCAAGAAGCCCCAAAGTAATGATATTGGAATGGAGAGAATGATAATCCACATTGAGTTTAACGCATTGGTTTGCGCTGCATCGACCAACCAAAGGTTTACATTTCTACTCGCAAAAAGCGTAATCACAGATCCTGAGAGTTCATGGAAGCCCCAGAAAATACTCATAAAGACAGTGATCAATAAGGCCACTGCTAATTTCTTTCTTTCAGAAGCCGTTGCTTGATACATGATCACCGCCATATAGATTAGGATGGCTACACCCAACAACTTAAAAATAAGGGTAACCACGTTCTGATCTCCTAGAAAAGTAGCTCCACCACCAATAGCTCCATAAGAAGCCAACATTATTGCGATAACAGGTACAGCTAAGAGAGATAAGATCGGTACAAAAGTCTTCTTTTTGATCCCTAAAACCCTTGTCTCTAACCTCTCTTCACTTGGTGGCAATCCTTTGTCTAAGAATACTCCTTTCTTAATACCACTCCAGAAAACGATAAGACCTGCCAACATACCAATACCAGCAAGGCCAAAACCATAGTGCCAACCATATTCACGCCCTAACCAACCACACAAGAGTGGAGCAGCAAAACCGCCAATATTAATTCCCATATAGAAAATGGTGAATCCTGAATCTTTACGAGTATCGCCATCCTTATAGAGCGACCCAACAAAAGTTGAGATGTTTGGCTTAAAGAAACCATTGCCCACAACAATCAAAGCAAGTGCTAAATAAAAGGTATATTCGTTTTCAACAGCAAGAACAAAATGCCCTAGTGACATTAGAATACCACCAAGAATAATTGATTTCCTGAAGCCTAATAGCGTATCAGAAACTCTTCCTCCTACTACAGTGGAAGCATAGACCAAAGACCCATAAGAAGCATATACTGCGGCTGAGGCCAAATCTCGTGAGGTAAGGGCTTCAAAAATTTCGTTGACCATATATAGGGTCAACAATGCCCTCATTCCATAAAAGCTAAACCTTTCCCAAAGTTCAGCGAAAAAAAGATAGAACAGACCTTTGGGATGCCCCATCATCTGTGGACCTTCAATAGTTCCTTTATCCAGCATAGATTCCGATTTTGTTTAGTTCAATACCGATAAAACTACTACGGTAAAAGGGTATTTACAAATGTGTTTATATTAATGACCGCCAAACAGAGTTTTTCAACCACTTGTAAGAGTGTTTTTATTATTACTGCGTGGAATTCTAATCAAAACTTTTTTTCCTTATTTTTGCACCCCTAAATAGAATGCAATCGTTTGCAAAACAGAGTATTAAAAACTAAGAAAATGCAAGAAAACGGGCTTAAATCCAACGAAGCGAGTGTGAAAGAATTGGGCATCAAAGATGCCATAGTACATTGGAACCTATCGGCAGATGAACTGGCGAAAATTTCTGTGGAAAAAGGAATGGCGCAAGAAACCAGTACTGGTGCCATAAACGTGAACACAGGTGAATTCACCGGTCGTTCACCGAAAGACAGGTTTATTGTTAGAGATGAAATCACCGAAGATTCGGTATGGTGGGGAAACATTAACATTCCTTTTGAGCCAGCGAAGTTCGATGCACTTTATGACAGAGTAACGGAGTACCTTTCTGGAAAAGAAATTTATGCACGCGATTCTTATGTTTGTGCAGATCCAAAATACAGAACTAATGTAAGAGTTGTAACCGAGCTTCCTTGGTCTAATTTATTTACATTTAACATGTTTTTACGTCCTACTTTAGAAGAGTTCAAAAACTTTACTCCAGAGTGGACAGTAGTTTGTGCTCCAGGTTTTATGGCCGTTCCTGATAGAGACGGAACGAGACAGCACAACTTTGCAATACTCAATTTCAAAAGAAAAATCGCTTTAATTGGTGGAACTGGTTATACTGGTGAAATGAAAAAAGGCATTTTCTCTGCCTTGAACTTCATTCTTCCTCACCAAAAAGACACCCTAGCCATGCATTGCTCTGCTAACGTAGGTGAAGATGGTGATACTGCAATTTTCTTTGGGCTTTCAGGAACAGGTAAAACTACCCTTTCTGCCGACCCAAACAGAAAGCTTATTGGTGATGATGAGCACGGTTGGACCAGCGAAAATACTGTTTTCAACTTTGAAGGCGGTTGTTATGCCAAAGTAATTGACCTTTCTGAAGAAAAAGAACCAGACATTTGGAATGCAATTAAGCCAGGTGCTCTATTAGAGAATATTACTTTCAAAGAAGGTACCAACGAGCCTGATTACACTAGCGGTAAAATCACTGAAAACACAAGAGTTTCTTACCCTATTTACCATATCAATAACATTCAGGAATCTTCTGTTGGTGCTAATCCAAAGAATATTTTCTTCCTTACTTGTGATGCTTCAGGTGTTTTACCTCCAATCTCCAAGTTGACTCCTGGTCAAGCAATGTTCCACTTTATTTCTGGCTATACTGCAAAAGTGGCTGGTACTGAAGCAGGTATTACTGAGCCAGTTTCGGCTTTCTCTGCTTGTTTCGGAGCTCCATTTATGCCTTTGCACCCAACTAAGTATGCTGAAATGCTTGGTCAAAAAATGGAAGCTGCTGGCGTAAACGTTTGGTTGGTGAACACAGGTTGGTCTGGTGGTGCTTATGGTACCGGTAGCCGAATGAAACTGAAGTTTACAAGAGCGATGATTACTGCAGCACTTGAAGGCAAACTTGAGAATGTAGCATATACAACTCACAATGTTTTCGGTTTGGCCATGCCAAATGAGTGTCCTAACGTACCTACTGAAATATTGAGTCCTAAAAACACTTGGGCAGATAAAGCAGCTTACGATGTGGAAGCAAACAAATTGGCAGTTAAATTCAATGAGAATTTCGCGAAATTCAAAGAATACGCTAGCGATGAAATCCTAGCCGGTGCCCCTAAAGTGAGCGCACAAGCTTAACCGAGTTATAGAAACTACTAAAACAGAAAGGCTGTCTCGTATGAGACAGCCTTTCTTATTTTTAAACGAGAGTTTTCTTGAGGTATATAAAAATTGACAGTGATGGTTCTTCTGTCGAATTATCTGTTCAATTCTAATTTGTTCAAGGCAGTCTGGAGTTCACGTTTTATCTTAATCTGATTCTCCTTTGCCTCAAATTGATGTGCTCTAAAGTCTTCACTCACTTGTGTAAAGGAAGCCTTAATGCGTTTGGCTGATTGAACCACCTTTTTCATACGAGCAAACATGACTATTATTACTACCACTAAAAGGACAACAATCGACCATACAATAATACTATAGGCCGCCTTACTTAAGAGAATGCCAAAGAATGACATATTATCATTCAGCTTTTCACTGGCTTCCAATTCTGATCTCACCGATTCTAACTCTGATTTTAAAGCGCTGGTTTCAAGTTCAATCTTATTCTTCTCAGCCTTTAGGCTTTCTATACTATTGGTATAACTGGTCAAACTATCCCCTAACACATTTCTGTACTCGCTTAAGCTAGTGATCCTGATGATTTTCTTATCCAAATACGTTTCTGAAGACTGAATCAATTCCGCCCATTGACTTCTCAAATCATTTTTAGGTACCTCTACTTGTTCTTGTCCCTGCTCTTGTCCTATAGATTGAGGTGAAGTGGTTATTATTAGTGCAACCACTAGCACTAACATGGTTAAAATTCTGTGTTTCATTATTTTGTAATTATTGGTGGAAACGCTCTAAAAATGTAACGGCACAAATCGGATAATCGCATTTGTGAGTCACATATTTCGGAACATTTAATTTCGTTACAAAACTAACCCCTATTCTGTATAAAAAGTCATTATCAATAGTAAGTACAATGAAAAAGTGGAATCGAATCAATTTCCATAAACCAGAAGCTAACCTTCACCAATTTTAACTATGATTTTGAACTCATAAATCATATATTCATCAATTCAAAACACTCAAATTCATCCGTTATGGCTACTTACCAACTTACAATTAATGGCAAGCAACAATCCGTTGAGGCTGATGCAGACACCCCAATGCTATGGGTTTTGCGAGACCACCTAGACCTTAAGGGTACTAAGTTCGGCTGTGGAATTGCTCAATGTGGCGCCTGCACTATCCATATGGATGGCAATGCCGTTCGTTCATGCTCAATTCCAGTTTCTGCCGTTTCAAACGCAAAAATTACCACCATTGAAGGCCTTTCCGAAAAAGCTGACCACGTGTTACAAAAAGCTTGGGTAGAACACGATGTTCCTCAGTGTGGCTATTGCCAAGCAGGTCAAATTATGAATGCAGCCGCTTTGCTTCAACGCAACAACTCTCCGTCTATGGATGAAATTGAAACGGCTATGAACGGAAACCTTTGCCGTTGTGGTACATACAATAAAATTAAAGCCGCTATTTCTACAGCAGCCACCAATCTATAACCTCCAAACCAAGAAAAAATGACAGTTATAAAAACAAAAGTAGACAGGAGATCATTCCTAAAAACTTCTGCTCTTGCTGGAGGAGGATTAATGATCGGTTTCAATTGGGCTTGTTCGCCTTCGGCAGAAGTGAAAGATCCGGCCTCGGCTTGGTTCGATATCAATGCTTATCTGACCATTGCCGACAACGGTGAAATTACCATCATGTCACCAAATCCAGAAATCGGCCAGAATGTGAAGACATCGATGCCAATGCTTGTGGCCGAAGAGCTAGATGTGGACTGGAAAGATGTAATCGTAAAACAAGCTCCGCTTGACAATGCATTTCCTCGTCAGGTAGCGGGTGGAAGTCAGTCGATTAGAAGCAGCTGGAAAAGCATGCGAATGGCCGGAGCCACAGCCCGAAGATTGATGATCGAAACTGCCGCCAAAGAATGGGCAGTTGACGCCAATAGCCTTACCACCAAAGGTGGTTACGTGCTAAACGGAAGAAAAAAATTGAGTTATGGCGAATTGGCCTCAAAAGCTGTGGGCATAGAAATCCCTGAAGAGGTTACTTTAAAAGACCCTAAAGACTTCACCATCATTGGTAAGAGTCAAAAGAATGTTGATTTGAATGAAATCATTACTGGCAAGCCAGTATTCGGGATTGACTACAAGCAAGCGGGAATGCAGTATGCGGTTGTACTTAGGCCTCCAGCCTTTGGTGCCAAACTAAAATCCTTCGATGACACAGAAGCCAGAAAAGTAAGTGGTGTTAATGATGTAATTCAGTTCGGAGATAAGGTGGCTGTATTGGCCAACAATACTTGGGCGGCCATGAAAGGCAAAAAAGCCTTAGTTGCCGATTGGGACATGAGTGGACAGCTTGAAGATACGCCTTATCATGACAATGAAATGAACAAGCTATTGAACAAAAGGTCAGAAAGACCAAGTCGTAGCGATGGTGATGCCTTAAAAGCAATAGCTTCGGCAGACAGGGTGTTTGAGAAAACATATGAGGCTCCTTTCTTGCCACATAACACTATGGAACCGATGAATTTCTTTGCCGATGCGACAGGCGACAAAGTAAAATTGGTAGGGCCAATTCAAACACCAGCAGGAACGCGTGGGCAAATTGCTCGACTACTGGAAAAGAGTCCTGATGATATCACCCTAGAAATGACTCGGATGGGTGGTGGTTTTGGACGAAGACTTTACGGTGATTTTGCTTTAGAAGCTGCTGAAATTTCTCAGAAAGCCAACAAAGCCGTTCAAGTGATTTTCTCGAGAGAAGATGACATGACCGCTGGCACATACCGACCTGCATCTAAATATAAATTCAGAGCTGCCATTAAAGACGGAAAGCTTACGGGCTATCATTTGTCTGGCGCGGGAATGGGACGTAACAACTGGGTGCGTCCAGATTGGTTTCCAGCAGGCGGCATTGAAAACTACTTAATCGAATCAAGTTATGTAGACAGTAACATTACCACAGGCGCCTGGAGAGCTCCGATCACCAATTTCTTGGCCGTAGCAGAACAGTGTTTCTTTGACGAACTAGCTGCCGAAATGGGACAAGATGCGGTTCAGCTTAGACTAGACATTCTTGAACGAGCGAAAAACAACCCTGTTGGGGAAATTGATTACGAACCAGCTAAAATGATTGGAGTAATCAAACTCGCTGCGGAAAAAGGAAATTGGGGCAAAGCCGAAAGCGGTGTGAGCAAAGGCTTTAGTGCCTATTATTCACACAATACCTATGTAGCTGAAGTAGCAGATGTGATTATGAAGGATGGGAATCCGATCGTGAAAAATGTAACTGTTGCTGTCGATTGCGGAATCGTAGTCAATCCTGATGCTGCGATTAACCAAATCCAAGGAGGTGTAGTAGACGGAATGGGGCATGCACTTTATGGTGATTTCTCTTTCATCAATGGAACACCGCAAGCTTCCAACTTCAATAATTATCGCTTGATAAGAACCAAAGAAGCACCAACCGTAGACGTTCATTTTGTAGAAAGCTTAAATGACCCTACAGGTTTAGGAGAACCATCGCTACCACCAGCAGGAGGAGCATTGGCCAACGCCATGGCTAAAGCTACTGGAAATAGGCTTTACAAAATTCCTTTTGTAAAAGATCAAATGGTTTTTGGATAGAAATTAGAAACAGAAAAATAAAAGCCCAA
>NZ_LRDB01000004.1 GCF_001592935.1 Roseivirga echinicomitans | reverse complement strand
ATTTGTGAAACCCTTTCCTCAATCAAAAGTTTCCCTAATTGACTATTGACTATTGACTATTGACTATTGACTATTGACTATTGACTAAAGTTAAAAATCAGTATCCCCTATTCAAATCGACTTGGTGCAATAATGGTGTTTCGTGGACTAACCTATCGATGTTCCCCTTAAGAAGATTTAAGGCAGATTCAGGTGAAGTAACACTGGCCACATGAGGTGTAACCACTACTTTTTCATGCGCCCAAAACGGATGATCGTTTGGCAAAGGTTCTTGGTGGAACACATCTAGCATAGCACCAGAAAGGTGATTTTCGTCAAGAAGTTTTAGCAGATCATTGTCTACCAAATGATTTCCACGTGCTACATTAATAAGGTAACAGCCTTTTGGTGTTTTGCTCAGCAACTCATAATTCAAGATCCCCACCGTTTTTGGAGTGATCGGAAGCAAGTTCACCAAAACATCAAGTTCCGAGAGGAATGTATCTAGGTGGTTTTCATCATAACAGTCCACTCCATCAATCTGTTTTTGAGTTCTGGAATAACCCGAAACCTCAAAACCAGCCGCATAAAGTTGTTTCGCTAAATGCCCTCCCAGCTCGCCAAGGCCCATTACCCCTACTCGGAGTTTATTATAAGTAATGCGTTCCCAATGAGACTTTTGTTGGTTCTGCTGGAGCAGCCTAAAACTTCTTTGATGCATAATTACGCCCATCATCACGTAATTGGCCATGTCCGTAGTTAAGTTCGGATCTACAATTCGGGTGATGGGAATGTTTTTCGGGACCTGGGGGTCAGTCATTAAATGGTCTACTCCCGCACCAAGCGAACTGATCCATTTTAGGTTGGGGAGTTTTTCAATCACGCCTTCGGCCAAAGGCTTCCAAACAAAAAGTGCCTCTACCTTACTCAAATCTTCTTCCGTAGGCCAAACATGAATTTTACCAACACGTTCCGATTTACTTAATCCTTCAAACCATGCTTTTGGATCCCATACTGAAGTTGAAAGTAGAATTTCTATTTCTTGCTTAGCCATTTTGAATTCTTAATCTATGATATCACTGTGTTTTGGCCCGAAGTTAAGGTTTTGATAAATGATTTACTCAAAACCTTAACTTTCTTAATCCCGTAAAAGCCGCTGTTAATGGTTTTGGATGAAATCTAAATGACCGAAAGTTTATAAAGCCTTTGTTCAAATCAATTATACTGAACCTAAAACAAGAAATTCAGTTTACTTTACTGAATCAAAATTCGACTTTAAAAATTTAGAACTAAATTTATACCTATGAAAAGAACATTGACCCTATTTTTAATGCTTGGCCTTTTTGCTTTTACTCAAAACGCCTTTGCTCAAAAACCAGCTGCTAGCCCATTGGCTACAGTTAAACAAATGATTGGCACTACTACCATGACACTAATCTATTCTCGCCCTAGTCTTGAGGGACGCTCACTCTCAACACTAGCACCAAAAGGTGATGTTTGGAGAACAGGAGCCAACACAAGTACTCAAATCAGCTTCGATAAGGATGTAATGCTAGGAGGCAAGGCATTAAAAGCTGGCGATTATTCCCTTTGGACAATCCCAGGTGACAATGAGTGGACTATTATCATAAACTCTGTTACGGGCAATTGGGGAACTGAATACGGGAAGAAAAACATGAAGGAAACCGATGTATTTCGATTTAATGTACCTGTAAGCAAATTGTCAGAATCAGTTGAAACTTTTGTAATCAATCTTACTGATTTTGATAAAAATTCAATGGACAAAGGAAATATCGAATTGGCTTGGGGAAATCTTTCTGTAAAATTTCCAGTGAAAGTGAATAACTAAATCACACCAAAAAAGTATAAGAGAAGGTCGACCATTGAGGTTCGACCTTTTTTTATACCCTATTGAACTTAATTAAGGGAAAACGGATTGCACAACTGTTATAGAGTAATCATTTATATTTGAACTGCACAAACACAAAAACCACATGAGAAAATATTCATTCGCCCTAGCTGCTCTTTTGATAAGCGCAATGGCAATAGCCCAAATTAAAATGCCCCCAGCAAGTCCTACTTTCGAGTTAAAAGGTACTGTTGGATTGGCTGATGTTAAAGTAGTGTACTCAAGACCTAGTGCCCGTGGCCGACAAGTGGCTGGCGTATTAATTCCTTACAACGAAGTATGGAGAACAGGTGCTAATGCTTCTACTAAAATTACTTTCAGCGAAAGCGTAAAATTGAATGGCAACCCAGTGCCTGCTGGCACTTACGCCCTTTACACTCAGTTTACGGAAGATGTTGCTACTATTATTTTAAGCAAAAACCTGACATGGTGGGGCGCCATTGGCTACGAAGCCAAGGATGACCTCTTAAGATTTGACGTACCGGTGAAACACCCAAGCAGCATGTACGAAACCTTTACCATTAGCTTTTCAGATTTCACCATGAACTCTGCCAACCTGAACATGAAATGGGAACATACAAAAGCGATGTTCACTATCGAGTCAGATGTTGACAGCAAAGTAATGGCTGACATTAAAGAACAGGTAATCGATAAAAAGCCATCTGATGCTGGTGTTTATTTTCAAGCCGCTGGTTACTATTATGACACTAACCGTGATGCTAACTTGGCTTTAGAATGGATCAACAAAGCCATTGCCGGTAGTAAAGAAGAACAATATTGGGTGATTCACCTTAAGGCAAAATTACAAGCCAGGTTAGGGATGAACAATGAGGCAATTGCTTCGGCACAAAAATCTATGGCCTTGGCCAAAACGGGCGGAAACCCTGATTATGTGAGATTGAATGAGAAGCTCATCGCTTCATTGAAATAAGCTTACATTACTGAAAAAATACAGAAAGAGGTTGCCATAACGGTGACCTCTTTTTTCGTTTTATATGATCGAGTTGGCAGATAAAGTACAGCCATCATATTTTACCACCTGACAGTACGACTTAAACGTAAATAGGCATACTCCTATAGAATCTGACAAAAGTAAATACCTTCAGCTTGCAAAAGCGGCTTTGGGCTGCAAACCCTGACAAAAACCTGACAAAACTTCATATTTATCAATTGGCACATTTAATGCAAAAGGGCATTTCAAGAAATTGTTTTAACACTTAACTATTTATAGAAAATGTCAAAAGTAAACATCACTCCATTGGCCGACAGAGTTCTAGTAGAAGCTGCCGCTGCTGAAGAAAAAACTGCTTCTGGTTTAATCATTCCTGACACTGCGAAAGAAAAACCACAAAAAGGTATTGTAATAGCAGCAGGAGCTGGAAAAAAAGACGAGCCTTTAACTGTAAAAGTTGGCGATACTGTATTGTACGGTAAATATGCTGGTACTGAAATTTCAGTAGAAGGTAAAGACTACTTGATCATGAGAGAGTCTGACATTTTTGCAATTGTTTAATCAAATCAGAATTTAAAAAACAAAAATAACATGGCTAAAGAATTATTCTTTCGTAATGACGCTAGAGACCGTCTGAAAAAAGGTGTTGACACCTTGGCAGATGCTGTAAAAGTAACCTTAGGTCCTAAAGGTAGAAATGTAATTATCGACAAAAAATTCGGTGCCCCTACCGTAACTAAAGATGGTGTTTCTGTAGCAAAAGAAATTGAGCTAAAAGAGCCAATCGAAAATATGGGTGCTCAGTTGGTGAAAGAAGTTGCTTCTAAAACTGCTGATAGTGCTGGTGATGGTACTACTACTGCCACTGTTCTTGCTCAATCTATCTTCAACATTGGCATTAAGAATGTTGCGGCTGGTGCAAACCCAATGGACTTAAAAAGAGGAATCGACAAAGCTGTTTCTGCTGTTGTTGCTAACCTTAAAAGTCAATCAAAATCTATCCAGAACTCTAACGAGATCAAGCAAGTAGCTACCATTTCTGCCAACAACGATGAAGAAATCGGGCAAATGATTGCTGATGCAATGGACAAAGTAGGTAAAGACGGTGTAATCACTGTTGAAGAAGCTAGAGGTACTGAAACTGAAGTGAAAACTGTAGAAGGAATGCAGTTTGATAGAGGTTACCTTTCTCCATACTTTGTCACCAACACAGAGAAAATGGAAGTAGAGATGGAGAATCCTTACATCTTGATCTACGACAAAAAAATCTCGTCAATGAAAGAGTTGCTTCCAATTCTTGAGCCAGTAGCTCAAAGCGGAAAGCCTTTAGTAATTATTTCTGAAGATTTAGATGGCGAAGCACTTGCTACTTTGGTAGTGAACAAAATTAGAGGTTCTCTAAAAATTGCTGCTGTTAAAGCGCCAGGCTTTGGCGACAGAAGAAAAGCAATGCTGGAAGACCTTGCCATCTTAACTGGCGGAACTTTAATCTCTGAAGAAAGAGGTTACAAGTTAGAAAACGCTACGATGGAATACCTTGGTACTGCTGAAAAAGTGAATATCGACAAAGACACTACGACCATTGTAAATGGTGCTGGAACTGAAGCTGATATCAAAGCGAGAGTGTCGCAAATCCAACAACAAATCGAAAACACTACTTCGGATTACGACAAAGAGAAATTGCAAGAAAGACTTGCTAAACTCGCTGGCGGTGTGGCTATCCTTTACATTGGAGCTGCTACTGAAGTAGAAATGAAAGAGAAAAAAGACAGAGTTGACGATGCATTGCACGCAACCAGAGCAGCCGTACAAGAAGGTGTAGTTGCTGGTGGTGGTGTAGCGCTTATCAGAGCTGCTGCTGCTTTAGATAGCATAGAAACTGACAACGAAGATCAAGCTACTGGTGTAAACATCATTAGAGTGGCTTTAGAGTCTCCATTAAGAACAATTGTTGCCAACTGTGGTGGCGAAGGTTCTGTGGTAGTAAACGAAGTGAAAAACGGTAAAGGTGATTACGGTTACAACGCTCGTACTGAAAAGTATGAAAACCTAATTGCTGCGGGTGTAATTGACCCAACTAAAGTAACTCGTTTAGCACTTGAAAATGCTGCTTCTATTGCTGCACTTCTTTTGACTACTGAATGCGTAATTGCTGAAGAAGTTGAAGAAGGTGGCGGAATGCCAATGCCTCCAATGGGCGGTGGCGGAATGGGCGGCATGATGTAATCTGCTTCGCAGATTAGTATTGAGTCCTTCGTACCTAGTACTTAGAAATATAGAGAGCCTGATTCGAAAGAGTCAGGTTTTTTTGTGTTTGAAGTATACTAAAAAAATGTCCCTTTTTAGACCCTTCGTTACCTCAGGGAAAGAAAATGAGCAGCTTAGATTAAATAATCTTTCCCTGTAAACGAAGTGATTAGATTAACACCTGCCCATTGTTTGCACTGTCCTTTTCATCCTGAGTGCAACGAAGGAACTAAACAGAAGTAATAGCAAACGGATCTCGAGACTTCGGAATCAAGATGACTGTCCAATGAATCCACTAATCCTCTATTGAATTTAGCATTAAACTCTTCCTGTGTTTCTGAAAAAGATCCCTACGGGGATGACTGAAAAGCAAACATAGCTGCTAGAACCAAATCAATAGCACAAACTTCAATTTAAGTCATGCTGTAAGCCCCACTAATCCTCGTTTGCAACGAGGATTCAACGCACTTTTACGTATTCTTCGCCAGTCACATCTAAACTGCATTAGTCAGTCATTAGCACTCTCTTTTTCATCCTGAGTGGCAGCGAAGGAACTAAACACCAGTAATAGCAAAGGGATCTTGAAACAAGTTTAAGATGACTGTTCAATAAATACACAACCAGAATTACATTCTCTACACGAAATTTTGATAATGACTGGTACTTTAGAGCTTTGTATAAAGCTTAAAACTCAAACGGAAAGTAAAGTATGAACCTGAATCAAGTCACAGTTCCATCGCTAGATTTAACAAAATCAATTCCCTTTTATGAAAAACTAGGATTGAAACTAATAGTGGAATCATTACCGCATTACGCAAGGTTCGAATGTCCTGATGGACACTCAACTTTTTCGATACACAAAACTAAAAGCTTACCCAAAGGCGATGGCGTTTACGTCTATTTTGAATGCGATGAGCTTGATAAACATGTTAATGCATTGAAAGAAAAGGGGATTGAATTTGATCAAGCGCCAACTGATCAAAGCTGGCGATGGAGAGAAGCGAGACTAAAAGACGTTGATGGAAATCAGTTGATCTTATTTTATGGAGGAGAAAACAGATTAAACCCACCTTGGCGTATTGATAAGCACTAAATTCTAAAAATAAATCGCCTTTATTGGCATTTAGTACCCAAATTTAATCTCTACTTTTCGCCCATTTCGGTAAAAGAAAACTAATTTATAAAAACAACGTTTTCGATAATCCTTACTGAATACCACTGATGATTACTCATGTTTTATTGCTGGCCTTAGGCCTTATTTTATTAATCACTGGTGCCAATGGTTTGGTAGATGGCGCTTCTGCCCTAGCCAAAAAATTCAATGTGTCGGACCTTGCCATTGGTCTCACCATTGTGGCCTTTGGTACTTCTGCACCTGAACTGGTTGTCAACGTTTTTGCCTCTTACCAAAACCATCAAGACATCGTTTTTGCGAATGTGATTGGCAGCAATAACTTTAACCTCTTTATTATTTTAGGCATTACAGGCTTGATTACTCCTTTGGTGGTTCAGTCGAGCACCATTTGGAAAGAGATTCCGATTTCCTTTGTAGGCATTGTACTCGTTTACATACTCACTCATCACGTTTTTGTAAACGATAGCCACACGCTTACCCGAGTCGATGGCTATCTATTGTTATCACTGTTTATCCTGTTTCTTTACTATGTATACAAGCAGTTAAAACCAGACCCAGTGGTAATAGAAACCAAGGCGGTAAATTATTCCAACCTAAGGATGTATGGCTACATCCTCTTCGGCTTATCAGGGCTCGTTATTGGTGGAAGGTTGTTGGTGACCTCAGCGGTAGATTTAGCTACTACATTTGGCATGAGTGAGAAAGTGATAGGGCTTACAATTATAGCCGCAGGAACTTCATTGCCTGAATTGGCCACTTCGGTGGTGGCAGCGCTGAAGAAGAACAGCGACATTGCTGTAGGTAACATTATTGGCTCCAATATCTTTAACCTGTTTTTCATTTTGGCCACTTCGGCTGTGATTCGACCAATAGCCTACGATACCGTTTTCGACCTAGATTTATATATCTTGGCCGGAGGAACCATATTCGTTTTCATGGCTATGTTCACGGGTAAAAAGAAAAAACTCGATCGATGGGAAGCGGCAATTCTATTGGTGAGTTACGTTGCTTATATAGTGTATGTAATTCAGAATTAATGGTTGCTCCATTATTTTGGTCAGAGGTCCATTTTTCGCTTTTTTCTTTCAGAATAGGTTAATTACTAAGTTTTCTGCAATTTCCGAAAAACCCTAAACCAATGAAAGAAGGCTTAATCAAAGATGCCTACGAAGCAATAATTAAGGAAATTCAAACCGTAATTACCCTCTGTTACCTTCTCACCGTGGGCATAGGAATGCTTTTTAATTACCAGCTTTACGCTGAGTTTGGCATCAATGTGTTTGACTACTCCGATGTGTTTGATTTTCTAATCGCTCCCTTTGCCGATTTCAAAATATTACTCTTCTCAGTGGCTTCTATCGGAATTTCGTCCATTCTATTTCAAATGGACATCGTTTGGAAAAGAAAATTCCCTATCTCCTATTCGAAATCTAGCTTTGGTTGGGACAAAAAGCCTTGGTTTAACATCTATCGCTATTTTGCATTTGGCTTTCTCTTCATATCTTACTTATACTTTTCAGCGGATGAATATGGCAAGTATGCTAGTAAGCAAATCAAGGAACAAGCACCTATTGAAGTGCGTTTTGCAGACGATGAAGTCAAATCAGGTATTTTGATCGGCAATACAGCCAACATAATGTTTCTGTTGAGCGATGAAAAGGTGACAGCCATCCCTATCACTTCCTTAGTAAAGGAGTTTGAAATCAAGTAAAAATTGTTCTAAAATTAACTTATGGAAAAAAGAGTGAAATTCGATTTTGAGATTTACTTCTCGAACGGTGGCAGTTTAAAAGGTGAAGGCTTTAGACTTGACATTGAAGGTGACTACATTTCTGATGGAGAATTGGCGGACTATATCGTTGAAGACATGCGATTGCTAATGGTTGGTGAGGTGAGAATACTTAGAAAAGAAGTTTTTGAAGAAGCACATAAACGAAAATAGGCCCTAAAGCACCCTGAGTGGATTCTTTGAATCCACTATCTTACAACATGAAACGGATTATTGCCGCAATTTTCATTTTTCCAATTCGCGTTTACCAATACGCCATCTCGCCAATGTTGGGTGCCAATTGTCGTTTTAGTCCCACTTGTTCTGCTTATACAGTGGACGCCATTAAAGAATGGGGAGCACTTAAAGGGCTTTGGTTAGGCATTAAGCGATTCAGCAAATGTCATCCTTGGGGTGGACATGGCTATGATCCAGTACCGAAAAAAGACCACAAGCATTAAGACTAGAATTTAAAGTCTCCGTTCTGAATTCCCTTCTCGATCATCTCTTCAGTATAGTCCCAAAGTGTACTTGAGCCTTTCTGAATACCATTGATCTTCTTGATCACAGTTTCTAGCTCAACACTAAATTCAGTCCAAGTACCTCCGCCATTCGAAAGGTTCTGCAATACAGGTTCAAGCCTGTCGATGGCTTTCGCAAACTTTGCCTCATTGGTCTCTCCCGTTTCAAACTCCTTCCAAACCGCTATCAACTCTTCCTTTTGATCTATCGGTAATAAGCCAAAAATTCTTTCAGCTGCTGCCAGTTATTCGTTCCAATTGTCATGACTTTTGGATGTATCATACAAAAAGGTATCTCCAGCATCAATTTCCACAATATCGTGGATCAACACCATCTTCAGCACTTTTAGAATGTCTATTGGCTCGTTTGAGTGTTCCGCCAACACCATCACCATCATGGCCAAATGCCAACTGTGCTCAGCATCATTTTCATGTCGATTGCTCTTGAACAACTTCGTTTTTCGTTGAATGTATTTCAACTTATCTATCTCATGTATAAACTCAAGCTGCTTTCTTAATCTTTCCATTCGTATTCAACCTTCTTATTTTAAATTTACAGCTGCAAATAAACTTGACCTTTACATTTTAAGAAAGGACAATTGTCCCGATGTCTCAGCATGATCAGAATCAACAAAAAATTTCTCGCCCTTATTGAAAGCCTGTTGGAAAACCCAGCTTATCCAAACGTAATTACTGAGCATATTTTTGAAGCTGGTGATGTCATTCTTAAACAAAATAGCAAAGTGAATAATGTTTATATAGTCAAAGAAGGTATAACCAAATGTTATTTAACAGAAGACACCGGAAAGGACTTTGTACAGGAGTTCTTTGGACCTGGTGAAATATTTGGAGAGGTTGAAATATTCAGTGAAGCCTATAGTTTTTGTTCTATTGAAGCCACTACTGATGGTTCTCTTTTCAAGATTTCGCATACAGACTTCGCTGAATTACTCGATAAAAACAAAGTCCTCAATTGGTTGATGTTAAAATCGCTTGCTTCTAAGGTGAAATATAAGGCCATTAGGCACTCATTTAACCAGTCACACAATACAGAGACCAACCTAAAAAGGCTTGAGTCGGAAGACCAGAATATATACAACTTAATTCCGAAGAAGGATTTGGCCAACTATTTAGGTGTTACGGAACGCAACTTGAATCGGGCCATCAACAGCCTGAAAGAAAGCTCCTAATTCTTTTCTATAATCTCTCTAGGTGTCCAAACTTCATAAATTGGACTTCCGGTACTGCTCAAACCACTATGGTGCCAAGCCTTATCTATAACTTTATAATCAAACTCTAAAGAAGCCCCAACACGATTTACATCTCTCGAAAAGAATTCAATATTTTCGGTATACTTCCCATTTACTGTAGTGTAAGTTCCTCCGCCCGTTCCAGAAAACGCTCCTGTATCTACATTGTAGGCAATCCATTGAAATCTAGTTCCAGACAATATCTTCATTGTTTTTCTAGCCCTAATTGGACGATCCACAATTTCACCGTTTTGCTGTCTGCCTGTAATTAAAAAAGCATTGGCCAAATCACCACCTGTTCCGTTATCTACCCTTGTCCAAACCCTATCATCTCCTTTAAAAGTGAGTTTATCTCCTTCAATCGAATATTCATAGGTCTCCGATTTCCCTACCATTTCGGCATCTTGTGTATTGAATTCATAGGTCTGAACTATAGTGTTCCCCTCAACTTTCCATGAACCGCCAATGGTGTAAATAAACGAATTATCATCCGTATAATGGGCGGCTGAGCTTACATAGCCCCCACTCATAATGGCCACCGCATGCACTTCTCTCCCCTGATCATTTTTAAAGGTAGTTTCCCAAGCTCCTTTTAAGGCTTCGGGGGATAACTCAGACTTAGCGGGGTTACTCCAACCAAATAGGACAAGGGCAAAAAAGGCGATCAAGGTTTTCATAAGTTATTTATTTATAGACGTTTACAAGATATTGATGAATCTGCAGATTATCAATACAAATAATCCCTACGGAAGAATCATACTAAGGTTTTTCTTAAGGTTAAACGTGCCAATACCGATAACACCAATTTTAAGTCAAAATCTAAAACATATTTCGTATCATATAGCGTTTTAACATTAAAAAAGAGCATTATGAAATGGACCTACAGCATTAAGAACAAAATTACTGCTGCTGTTCTGTTGGCAGCTATTCTGATCGTCACCTTGGCCAACAACCTCGTTGAGCGAAGTCATTTCAAGCAACTTGATGCTTCCTTTGCTTCAATGTATGAGGACCGGATGCTGGTAGAGAGCTATATTTTCAAGCTCTATGAGAACCTTCACCAACGTCAAATCTTGATTATGGAACCGGCTCAAGATGGATATAAACACTTAGCATCAGCCCTTTCGGCTTCCAGAACGCAAAGAAATCAATTGATTAAAAAATATGCCACTACTTACCTCACTCCTGAAGAAGAAATTGAGTTTGATAAATTGAAAGGGATTGTTGCCAACGTTGATCAAGTCGAAAAGGACTTGGTGGTTAATGAGGCCTCTACTGATCAATTGCATCAATTGGTCAATGACAACAACGAAATCACTTCTGAGGCCTTCGCTAGCCTTTCCGCCTTGTCTGCCATCCAAACCAGTGAAGCACAAACAATAAGAGATGAATCGGAAAAAATTATTTTGGGGAATATCTCCATTTCACAATTGGAAATGGCTATTCTCATTATTATTGGATTGGTAATTCAAGCGCTCATCTTCTCTTCAAAATCATTGAAGACTACAGCGCAACAGAAACATCACCTGAACTAATTTAATTTGAAACTGATTTAGGTCAAATGTCCCAATCATCATTGATTTGAGCAATACTATGGTAGGCAGTCATATCATACTGACAAGGCACTACCGAAACGTAATTGTGGTCCACCGCCCAAACATCTGTATCTTCTCCTTTGTCGTGGTTCACAAAATTACCAGCTAACCAATAATAAGGTCTGCCGTAAGGATCATTTCGCTGATCGAACTCTTCTTCCCAATGGGCTTTGGCTTGGCGACAGATCTTAATCCCTTTAATTCTTTCGTTTTGCTTAGGAGGAATATTCACATTCAACGCAACATTTTTAGCAATTCCTTTCTCTAATACCTCTTTGGCAATGTGTATGATCTGATCAATGGCATGAGAAAAGTCTGCTTTCGAAGAAAAATCAGCCAAGGAATAACCGATGGAAGGAAAGCCTTCAATTGCCCCCTCAATGGCCGCAGACATTGTACCAGAGTAAAGTACGCTAATGGCCAAATTGCTTCCGTGATTCACACCACTTACCACCAAATCAAGTTTTCTATCTTTTATAACAAAATGCTTTGCCAGTTTAACACAGTCAGCTGGAGTACCAGAACACTTGTAGGCCACAACCCCTAAGTCTTCAAAAATATTGGTTTCAATAAGTCTAAGTGGGTTTCCAATGGTAATGGCATGCCCCATTCCCGATTGAGGACTATCGGGTGCTACTACGATCACTTCACCAATTTGGCACATGGCCTCAATAAGTACACGAATACCTTTTGAGGTGATTCCGTCATCGTTTGAAACAAGAATAAGCGGTTTTGACATCTAATTGATTTCTTTATTATAATACTCGACCAATTTCGCTACATCTTCTAAGCGATCAAGCTTTAACTTCTCTTTTTTGACATACTTTTTCAATTCTGATCGCGCTTCCCCAAATTGATAAAGAACATCATTTTTCTTACCAGAAGACTCTCTAATTGTGCCATCCTCCTTAGCGAAAAACATTTTGTACGACAAGTAACTCCTGCTTCCATTAAAACCCGAATAATCTAGGTACCTGTATCTGCTGTTAAGGCTAGATGGGGTATTGTTACTTCTAACTACTACATATTCCCTGGCAAGTAAAGTCATTTTTCCAGTAACAACTACCTCAAAAAAAACCGGACGTCTGTAGTTATTCTGAATGGCATACGGTAGGGAATAAAACATTCTTCGGGCGTTAATTGACTCTTGCAAAAAAGAGAATGACGTCACTTGGCTGGCATCATAAGTTTCGTTGCGTTGGCCAATTTTCAACTGAACTGTCTGTCGATCCAAATCATACTTTATATTTCCGCTTTTAACACTTCCATCAGTCAAGTTAACTTGCCCTTCATGCCATAACTCAGACGGAAATGTCTGCGCATTGACACCAAAGGCCATAAAGCTCAATAATACGAGAACATAAACGTACAATTTCATATCACATAAAATTTTTGTTTTGGGTTGAACTCGTTGTAAACCCTAATGTTTATTTTTTCTTTAACGTAACGTGTTCTACGATCTCCAGGCCATAACCAATAAGCCCAACACGTTTTGTAGGATGATTAGAGATCAAGCGGATTTTAGAAACACCAAGGTCGCGTAAAATTTGAGCACCAATCCCAAAATCTTTCTGATCCATCTTTACTCCAAACTTACCTTCTTTTGCCCCCGAGGCTTTAATGGCTTTAAGCTCATCCAACAAACGAGCACCTCTAGCACCTTGGTTCATATAGAGCACAACGCCCTTTCCTTCCTCCTCTAACATACGAAGTGCATGTTTTATTGGATTTCCGGTATCACGGTTAAAACCGAAGACATCACCTAAAGTACTTGAAGAATGTACACGTACCAAAACAGGTTCATCTTCTTTCCACTCACCTTTTACAACAGCCAAATGCACCTCCTCTGTATTGGTTTGTTTGAAGGCCTGTAAATGGAAATCTCCATAATCAGTAGGTAAATCTACAGAGTCCACACGTTCAATAAGACTCTCTTGTTCTAAACGATAAGAGATCAAATCCTCGATCGAAACCAGCTTTAAATTAAACTTTTCAGCGACTTTCTTTAGGTTCGGAAGACGCGCCATTGTGCCATCTTCATTCAAAATTTCTACCAAAACACCACAGGCCTGTAATCCTGCCAAACGCGCAAAATCAATGGCCGCTTCTGTATGTCCAGTTCTTCTCAAAACGCCCCCTCTTTTTGCTCGTAGAGGAAAAATGTGGCCAGGTTTCCCTAGTTCTTCAGGTTTTGTATTTGGGTTTACCAATGCCTGAACCGTTTTTGAACGGTCGCTGGCTGAAATCCCAGTGGTGCATCCATGACCGATTAAATCAATAGAAACCGTAAAAGGAGTTTCGTAAGCTGCCGTGTTTGAGCCCACCATCATTTCAAGGCCTAGTTCATCACAACGGTCTTCAATTACCGCAGCACAAATCAGTCCACGGCCATGGGTTGCCATAAAGTTGATGATTTCAGGAGTTACCTTTTCTGCTGCGCAAATAAAATCCCCTTCATTCTCACGGTCTTCATCGTCCACTACAATAATAACTTCACCATTTTTTATGGCTTCTATTGCCTCTTCAATCGTATTTAATTGAATTTTATCCTTTGCAGTTTCCATTGTATTTGCTTCTATCATGCTCTTTATTCTATGCGTATATAAATACTTTTATTTTGACACCACAATTCCCAATTCGGTGGTCACCTGATCGAAAAGTGTTTTTAGCTGTTTAATCATTTGAAGCAATTCATCCTGCTCATTTGCTTCGGACGATTTCTTCAAAAGTTCTTCATTATGGTGTAGCATTTCCTCGATTTTCTTTCGTTTTAATCTTAGAATCACTTTGTAAGTAGCAGTTGGTAAATCTTCCTTTTCATGGCTTGTACTAATTCTATGAAGCTCCTCCCAACCATCGCTGATAAAATACTTCATGTCCAGTAGATCAATCACCAACTGACTCATTTTCGGATTGCTTGGCCCAATGAACATATCGGGCTCCACCTTTTTGCCTGCCTTTATAAATCCAGAAGCCATGGAAATAGTTTCATTAATTAACACGTCATCAAACTTTAAATCGGCTGTCTCATGCAAAATGAACTCTCCAATTTTTTGATGTTCATCAAAAGGTTCGTTAGCGTAATTAATGATCATTCTCAGACATTCCTTTTCCACATAGAAAGGAGTATTACCTGATTGTTCTTCTTGCTTGGATTGAAGCGAATCGGCCAGCTGTTCATCTACCGCACTCGACTCACGTTCTTCATGCTGCCTGTCTTTCTTACGGTTTTTAATCAGAATTTTATTCAATTCTGAAATCAAAACTTGCTCATCAATTTCAAGCAAATCAGCACAAGACTTTAAATAAACAGAACGCTTGATCCCGTCAGGAATAAGTGAAATGCTTTCTACTACATCGCGAATAACGGCTACTTTTTTAACCGGATCGATGTTCTTACCGCCTTCAGTGAGGATGTTCGTTTTAAAGGTGATGAAATCTTGAGCATTGTCTTTCAGGAATTGCTGAAAGGCCTCTGAACTCATGCTACGCGAAAAACTGTCAGGATCTTCCCCCTCAGGGAAAACCACTGCATGCACATCTAAGTCATGCTCAAGAATTAAGTCAATACCTCTAAATGAAGCTTTTATTCCAGCTGCATCGCCATCATAAAGTACCGTAATGTTCTTGGTATAGCGACCAATCAGGTGAATTTGCTCTTTGGTAAGTGAAGTACCCGAGGATGAAACTACATTTTGAACGCCAGACTGATGCATGGAAATAACATCAGTATAGCCTTCCACCAAATAACAAAGGTCTTCGTTTCGAATGGCTTGTCTAGCTTGGTGAATACCGTAAACAATATCACTCTTATGATACACCCCAGTCTCGGGTGAATTGATATACTTAGGCTGCTTCTTGTCTTTGCGAAGTGTTCGGGCCCCAAAAGCAATAACTTTCCCCCCAACATTATGAATGGGAAACATTACCCGTCCTCTGAACCTATCGTAGGTTTTATTCTCGGATTTGAGAATTAAGCCCGCCTTTTCTAAGATTTCTTCGGAATAGCCTTTTCCCAAAGCCGGTTTCATCAATCCATCCCAAGCATCGAGGCTATAACCTAAATCGAATTTCTTTATTGTGGCTTCAGAAAAGCCCCTTTCTTTAAAATAACTGAGTCCAATGCTTTTTCCTTCACTATGATTCCAAAGGGTATCCTGAAAAAACTCGCCTGCATATTTAAGGGCAATAAAAAGGCTATCACGCTCATTTTGAGCCGTTATTTGCTCGTCTGTTTGTTCCTCTTCCTGTACCTCAATTCCATATTTATTGGCGAGGTATTTTAATGATTCAATATAATTAATGCCTTCAACCTCCATAATGAAAGCAATGGCATCCCCTCCTTTTCCAGAGCTAAAACATTTAAAAATATCTTTGGAAGGAGAAACGTAGAAAGAAGGGCTTTTTTCATTGGTGAAAGGACTGAGTGCCCTATAATTCGATCCCACTTTTTTCAACGACACAAAGTCACTGATCACCTCGACTATGTCGATGCGGTTCTTAATTTCCTGTATTGTGCTGTCGCTGATTGCCATCCCTTCTTGCCTCAAATATAGGGCATTGCTAAGGCTTGAAAAAGCAAGGAACGAATTTCATTTAATCCTGTTATTCAGACTAGACAAAAAGCCGTTAATTTGCAGCGGAATTAAAGAACTATGGCAGCACTGACTAAAGAAAATGTAATCAAAGCACTTCGACATGTAGACGACCCAGATATCAAGAAAGATCTGGTGACCTTAAACATGATTCAGGACATTGAAATTGAAGCTAACAAACTCACTTTCACAGTGATGTTGACTACCCCTGCTTGTCCACTAAAAGAATTGATCAAAAACGATTGCTTAAAAGCCATTGAAGAACATGTGGGTGCTGATATCGAAGTTAGCATTAACATGAGTTCTCAGGTAACCAGTACTCGTGACAATGCTCCACTCCTTCCTCAGGTAAAAAACATTATTGCCATTGCTTCAGGAAAAGGTGGTGTAGGTAAATCTACCGTTACCGCCAACCTTGCGGTAGCCTTGGCCAGAAGTGGTGCAAAAGTAGGTCTGATCGATGCCGATATTTATGGCCCCTCTATCCCTACCATGTTTAATTGCGAACACGAACAACCTAATATTAAGAAGGAAGGTGAAAGAAATTTAATCATTCCGATTGAGCAGTATGGTGTAAAGTTAATGTCAATTGGGTTCCTCACTCCAGCAGAAAATGCAGTGGTTTGGAGAGGACCGATGGCGAGTAGCGCATTAAAACAATTTATTGGAGATACCGATTGGGGTGAGTTGGATTATTTATTAATTGACCTTCCTCCAGGCACAGGCGATATCCACTTGACTTTGGTGCAAACCGTACCAGTAACTGGAGTTGTATTGGTGACTACACCGCAAAAAGTGGCGCTGGCAGACGCTCAAAAGGGTTTGACCATGTTTATGCAACCACAAATCAATGTACCTATTTTAGGTATTGTTGAAAACATGGCCTATTTCACTCCTGAAGAATTGCCAGACAATAAATACTATATTTTCGGAAAAGACGGGGGTAAGAACCTCGCAGAAAAGCACAAAGTACCTTACTTAGGGCAAATTCCACTAGTGCAAAGTATTCGCGAAGCGGGCGATATTGGCTACCCAGCGGTAATGCAAGATTCAGTGAGTGCCGATGCCTTTAATAGCTTGTCTCAGCAAGTTGCTCAACAGGTAGCGATAAGAAATGCGCAATTAGCTGAAACAAAGCGGGTAGAATTAAAAGTTTAACGTACATTTATACCTATGATAGAAAGAGTTGAAGCAGCTTTGGAGAAGATCAGGCCATTTCTTAAGGCCGATGGCGGTGATGTAAAAGTGCTTGAAATCACAGACGACATGATTGTGAGGCTTGAATTACTTGGTGCTTGCGAAAGCTGTCCAATGTCGCACATGACCATGAAAGCTGGTATTGAAGAGGCTATAAAGAGAGATATACCCGAAATAAAAGGAGTTGTTGCAGTAAGTACAACAACCGTATAATACTCCTCAACTGACACCTATTAAATGAGGCATAGTGTTAAAGCACTGTGCCTTTTTTGATTTCAAACAAATGACCATATCCAACAAAAAATAACTTAGACTGTTCATGTTGTTATTAAACATTTGACCGTTTTCTTAATTGATTATCTTTGTGAACGAAGTAACCTAAGAACCATCACATTTCTAACCTACTTCAAGCAATACGAAACCTTATGAGTGACAAGTCTTTTACGTTTAGCAGATTTTTGAAGAATATATTGATCATGACCAGCATCGGAGTCGTTTTCGTGCTGTTCTTCTTTTATATCTATCTCCCCTCTTCCACCAACCACAATGAAACCATCACAGTGCCCGAACTGATTGGTTTAACATTCGAAGACTTGGATGAGTTTGTCATCAAAAGGGATTTAAGGTATGAAATAGTAGAGGACTCTGGTTATTCTGAATCGTCTGCTCCGCTTTCCATTCTTTCTCAAAACCCAAAGCCTGGGTCTAAAGTAAAGATGAACAGGAAAATTTACATCTCTCTCAATGCCAAGGTTCCGCCCAAAGTTAAAATGCCCAACCTTATCAATACTGATGTTCAAAATGCAGAAGACATTCTTAATACAAACGGGCTGAAGCTTGGTTCATTGACCTACGAGCCCAATTTGGCCAACAACGCAGTATTGTCCCAAACAGTTGGTGGAAAACCCATAGAGGCGGGTACGTCTATCTTTAAAGGTTCTTCTATTGATTTAGTGATCGGTGATGGCGAAGGCGTGCAACGTTTTCTCGCCCCCAACTTTATTGGAAAGACCTTAGAGGATGTTAAATTTCAAATCAACGCATCAAAACTTAAACTTGATGTAATCAACTTCATTATGGTAGATAGTATTGCTCCTAACACTGTCTATAAGCAATTGCCTCCTGCAGGAAGTATGATTAGGTCTGGTAATCTGATCGAAATCTGGGTGAACGGTAGTGATTCAAATGATGAAGAGCCAGATGAATCACCCGAAGGTGATGTTAAAATGCAATAAGATTGTTAAAAAAACTACTGCTCATATCGTTCGCTTTTATTGCCATTCAAACTGTGGCTCAGATTACCGAACGACCCTTACCTTTTAAGATCAAACCGAAAAATAACAGTAATTTTGTTTCGGCAGCCGCAGGAGTTAACCAAACCCAAGCCAGCCTAACACTTCCTTTTTGGGATGATTTCTCACAAGCTAGCTTTTCTCCGAATCCTTTAATCTGGAAATCAGGTGAAAATGTAAGAATCAGCAGTTCTATTGCAATTGCTGCCCCTACCTTAAATGTAGCCGTTTTTGATGGTGTGGACGCCAGTGGCAGACCATACAACCCAACCAGTTTACTGAATGGTGCTACTGACAGTTTAGTTTCTCAACCCATAGACTTAAGCACGGTTCCAATAAATCAAGCAGATTCCGTTTACATTAGCTTTTTTTGGCAAGCTACTGGAAATGGTGAGTTGCCCGACAGACAGGATTCATTGGTACTTCAATTCAGAAAGCCAGATGGTATTTGGCAAAGCGTTTGGAGGCAAATTGGAGGAATGGACAATCAATCCGAAGAATTCAACCAAGTGGTGCTAAAAGTGAACTCCTCATTTTTCTATGACGGATTCCAGTTTCGTTTTAGATCTTTTACTCGTTTGGCAGGTGCATTTGACACTTGGCTTGTGGACTACATTTACCTGAATGACAGTCGCTATGAAGGAGATGTAGCCCATGTGGACCGTGCACTTACCAGAAAACCTTCATTCTTGATTGCTCCTTATTCAGCCATGCCTACAGAGCAGTTCTTTGCTAACCCAACAAAGTATTTATCCGAAACCAACACGGGCTTTTACAATCTAAACGACTTCTTTCAGCCCATTCAATTTACGACTACTGTAAAAGACCTTGGTACTGGAAATCAACTGGAAGTATTGAACAATGAAAGTGTGGCCAATCCTCCACCAGGCCCTTATGCACGAAGGACATTCACTTCCCCTACGCTTTCGGTGGCCAATATTGATACTAATGCCGATTCGCTTTGGCTGGAAACTACTTATTACATTAAATCTGGAGATAACTTTTACATTCAGCGTATTTCTGCAACCAATGACACCACCTTTAACACAAGCCTCGATTACAGGCTAAACGATACCGTTAGGGTAGTCACCAAGATTCATGATTTCTTTGCTTACGATGATGACGATGCCGATTTTGCTGCGGGAATAAATCAGAATGGAGGTAAACTCGCTTATGAGTTTTATGCTGAAGAACGCGCTTTGCTCACCCATATCGATATCAATTTCCCATTCACCCAACAAGCTGGAGAACCTATTGAACTGTTTGTTTGGTCCAACATTGAAGAAGAAGGAAGGGCTGAGGAAATTCTATTTCAGGATTCCTACAGCGTATTACGTCCTGCAAGCATTGGTGCAATGGCCAGCTACGCATTGGACACTCCTATTTTTGTACAAGACACTTTCTATATCGGTTTCCAACAAGCTACAAATGAGTTTTTAGCCGTGGGGCTCGATAAGAATCAAGATTCCGGAGACAAGATGTTCTATAATGTAGATGGTACATGGAAAAGGAATAAAAATGTAAAGGGAAGTTTACTTATTCGCCCTCGGTTTAACAAAACCGTAGCAGCTAATTTTGTTCCAGGAAAAGTCGCTTCTGAAGTCCGATTGGACATATACCCTAACCCAAGTCATGGTGAATTCAACATCAGAGGCCAAGTAGAAGCCATTCAACTTTTCGATAGTTGGGGAAAAGAAGCGCAATTCACTGTGGAAGAGACTGAAACTGGACTCAAAGTTCTTTTTGGAAAAAATCAAAAAGGCATATATTTGCTCCACGTTAAAAAAGAAGGAAAAATCATCACAAAAAGATTGATTCTAAACCACTGACCATGGCTGATATTACAGTAAAAGAATTGAAGGAAAGAATGCTCAACGGAGAAGTTAAATACTTCATTGATGTGAGAGAAGAGTGGGAATTCGAAGAGGATAACTTAGGTGCCAAATTGATCCCATTGGGCGATATTCCTCATAGAGTTACTGAAATTGAAGAACTGAAAGAAACGGAGCTTATTATCCACTGCAAGTCTGGCGCAAGAGCTGGCAGGGCTCAGAAATACTTAATTTCTAGAGGCTTCACCAATGTTAGAAACCTTATTGGTGGTATTGAGGCTTTCAGAGCCGATCAAGACTAATCCTAATTCAAAGTCCCAATTCCCCATTCATTCAGCACGTCATTCCGAAAGCTTACGCCTTAGCTACAGCGTTGGCGCAGGGGTGCCTTTTTCAGGCGATCGTGGGAATCTGTCTATTCAAAGCCGAGGCCCCAATAATCCTCGTTTGTAACGAGGATTTAATAAAAGAGCACGCACTTCAAAAATAAGTCATGCTGTAAGCATCTTTTTACGCCCCACAAGTCAAACATGTCTTTGTTTCTGAAATTTCGGAACTTGCAGGAATGACTGGAATAACAAGTTTAGCGACTAAAAGTAGGCCCTAATGTTTCCTCTCCGAACAGACAGACTCTCACGGTTTCGTTTTTCAAACGTCAACCTCAGAGTAACGGTAAGTTGTAGGGCTCCTCGTTTGTAACGAGGATTTAACTCCCACAGCTACTCAATCACATTTACCCAATCGTCTGGTGTAATGTTGTGGAAGCCATTCAAGCCCATGGCCAGGGCGGCTTGAATATTCTCTAATTTATCATCGATAAACAAGGTGCGTGAAGTATCCAGTTGATGATCGTTAAGAATAGGTTGCCATGCCCCAAAGTTAGGCTTTCGCTCCCCTACTTCCTGCGAAAAGTAAACTTGAGTAAAATACTCGTGAAACGACTTATTTGGAGAAATCAAGTCGACAAGTCTGAGGAAAAACCTAGCATGGATATCGTTGGTATTGCTCATCACAAAGAGCTTATATTTTTGAGAAAGCAGTTCCAGTTTCTCCAACCTATGTAGAGGGATTTGACCCAACATCGCATTCCAAGCACCATCTAAAACATTGTCTTCAGAAAATACATTTAATGACTCCCTTAAATGCGCCCTAAAAGTGGGGTCGTCAATATGGCCTGTTTCATAAAGCTTAAAGAATTCAGCTGTTTTCGACAGTTCAAGTACTTCATTTTCAGTACGCCCAGAGATTTCAGCAAATGCCTTAATGGTTGCGGCTTCATCTAAATTAATGATTACCCCACCTAAGTCGAAAATGATTGAATCTATATTGCTTAAATCTGGCGTCATGTTTTGTTGTTTAATTAATCGCAAATATGTAACATTGCACTCCCAAAATCAAAGGGTTTAAAGCACAATGTAGCTTGTTCGTTTTTCAGAATAGCTTCAACATAAAACCAGCCGCTTTAAATAAGATCTTGGGCCTATAACTCAGCTGGTTAGAGTATCTGACTCATAATCAGAAAGTCCCTGGTTCGAGCCCAGGTGGGCCCACGAATAGCACAATCAATTGATTGTGCTATTTT
This sequence comes from Roseivirga echinicomitans, assembly GCF_001592935.1. GTDB lineage: Bacteria > Bacteroidota > Bacteroidia > Cytophagales > Cyclobacteriaceae > Roseivirga > Roseivirga echinicomitans. The sequence goes on along the minus strand of NZ_LRDB01000004.1, from coordinate 174,297 downwards.
TGTTTTAGGACAAGCCAAATGAAAACACTCTGGATTTTCACAAAAGACTTATTTACAGCTTCTCATGTTTTATTGAGAATTTTTCAAAAACGGCTAGATCGGTTTTCTCCTTGGCCTTTTGCCTATGAAAGGTACTTCCGATCTTTTGAAACATGTATCTTGTTTACGCTCATTAACCTCCTTGTATTCATCTTCTTTGCCCCAGAAGAAAACATATGGATCTATAGCTGTCTTTATTTATCCTTTTCGATTTTAAGTTTTTACTTCTTCGGCACTAAGAAATCTGCCCTAATCATTATTAAGCATGGTAAAGACAGAGAAGAGAAAGCATCTTATAAAATAGCAAAGGGCATCAGTATCACTTATTTCTTGGGTGTTATAATATTAGTGTGGATGTTAATTTTCAGGTTGGTTTGACAAGAGGTATTTGAAATTTCAGTTGTATCAAGTTCATGCAGATCTTTCTGCATTATAGGAATCAGTATAAGCTGTTCGGGGAATCATAAATCACAAGTGGAGTGCATCATTTTCTTTTGGATTTTCGTTATCTTCAAGCGGTGACTAATATAACTATAGATAAAGACATCCGACTCCGTAAAACCCACTTCAAAGACCTTGAAGAATTAAAATTAGAGCTTATTTTGGTTGAAGAAGAAGCTTTTGAGCTTTCTCCTTCACAAGTTAAAATGTTGAAAGAGAGAGAAGATGAAGCGGATAAAGCAACTGACAAAGGCTTAGCTTGGGATAGATCACTTATCACTCGAAAGCATGGCTAGTTTCTCTCTCCGTCCTTCAGTATATGAGGACATTCAAAGGGCTGTTGACTACTACGACCTGATAAACCCTAAACTCTCCGAGGCATTTCTTGATGAAATTGAAGATTGTTTTGCCAATATCCAAGACTTACCAGAAGACTACCAAGAACGACTTGGAAAAATACGAATAGCGTTCCTTAGGCGATTCTCTTTTGGTGTTTCATACAAACTCTATGATACTCGTATAATCTTTATAGCCGTTTTCCACACAAGCCAAGACCCTGATAATTGGAAAGGAAAAGAGTAATTTGTTTACTCTCCTTTCTTCCCCAAAAGCGACACCTGAAACTCAAGTCGTTTGATTTCTCTAAGCAGGGCATTTTTATCCATTTGATTCCAGTTGTAGACCTTAAGCAGGGACATGGTAATAAAACCAAGCAAGGTATAAACAGCCCACTCTAGTTTATCTACAATTACATCGGTATTGAGCATTTCCACAAACGTATAAATCGAAAGGCCTAGCACTACTAAGTTGAATACAAACATAACTAGAGTAATCCAGCTGTTCTTTCCTTTAAACAGGCCTAAAATCATCTGAGGCATGTTTTGTTCTCCTAACTGATCGTAATAAGCAGCCTCTTCTTTAGTAAGCGCTTGGTGGATTAAATCATCCATTTCTTTTTCTGAATCATTCATAACTCTCGTATTTAAGTTTCTTTTTTAACTGTTCTCGTGCATGGTATAAACTCGACTTTACTGTGCCTTCCGGCTTATCGAGTATTTGAGCAATGATTTTTATCGGAGTCTTTTCCAAATAGAAAAGCCGTAAGACCTGCTGATGCTGTTGAGGCAAGTCATGAATGGCCGCCAACATAAGCTCCATTTGACCCTGCGGTTCAGCTTCTGAAGGTGAAATATTTTCAACCTCAAACTGATGTACACTGTTCCTTTCGCGCTGCTGCTGTTTAATCCAATCCGCTGCCCTTCGCTGAACAATCTTATAAGCCCAAAACCGGAACAAAGCAGGATCTTTCAGTTTGTGAATGCATTTAATAATAGAGACCCAACTTTCTTGAGCAATTTCATAAGCTTGATCTTGGTCTTTCAAAAAGCCATATGACCAGCTTAAAACTTTAGGCTGCCAGCGTTTCCATAACAGGCCAACCGCAGTTTGGTCTTTGTCTTGGCAGCGCAAAACAAGCAACTCATCAAAAATTTGGTCTGAACTCCGTTTCATAAAAATCTAATAAGGAGTCGCATAAATGATGGAAAGGTTCAATTAAAAAATAATTCAGGGACAACTATCACCCACTGGAAACTGATATTAAAGACAAGATACCCAAAAACAGCGCCTTTCCTTAGAGCCTGATATTTTTATGGCTACTTTTGCCACAATTCAAAAAACCATACCTCATGCTCAAAATTGGCGTTCTAGGTGCCGGTCATCTCGGCAAAATTCATATCAAATGCATCAAAGACATTCCCGAATACGAGCTCGTGGGATTCTATGACGCTTCGGAAGAAAATGCAAAAGCAGTGGCGCTAGAGCATGGTATTAAAGCCTATGACACTATTGCTGAATTACTTGAGGTAGTTGATGTAATCGATATCGTCACTCCTACTTTGTCTCATTTCGATTGTGCCAAGCAAGCCTTGGATGCTGGCAAACATGTGTTTATTGAAAAACCAGTAACCAATACGATTGCTGAAGCCGAAGAACTTATCAAGCTATCAAGAGCAAAGGGACTAAAAATTCAAGTAGGCCATGTAGAACGATTCAACCCAGCCTATGTCGCTGCTCAAGCCTACCTTAAGCAGCCTATGTTTATTGAAACGCACCGATTGGCACAATTTAACCCAAGAGGTTTGGATGTTCCTGTAGTGCTCGATTTGATGATTCACGATATTGATGTCATTCTACACGCTGTTGGATCTCCAGTTAAACATATCTCGGCCAGCGGGGTTGCTGTAGTCAGTGATACACCAGACATTGCCAATGTGCGCTTAGAATTCGAAAATGGCTGCGTAGCGAACCTTACGACTAGCCGTATAGCAGTAAAAAACATGCGCAAATCACGTTTCTTCCAAAAAGACGCTTATGTATCGGTAGATTTCCTTGAAAAGAAGTCTGAAATCGTGAGAATGCAAGAAGCCACGGGAGAAGAAGGCCCTTTTTCTATGATCTTGGACCTAGGTGAAGGCAAGAGCAAAAAGGAGATCATTTTTGAAAACCCGAAGATTCACCCAACCAATGCCATCCGTGAAGAACTATTCACTTTTAACCAAGCAATAAACAATAACACAGAACCCATCGTAACCATAGAAGATGGCTACAAAGCATTGAAAGTAGCCCAACAAATTCTAGACATTATTGAAGCCAACCTCAAACAGATTGGCTCTTAAACATAAACAACTATATTATGGACAACAGAAAATATTTACCCGCAATAGTCATCACAGTCATTGCGGTGATCATTCTTTTTGCAATATCAAGCAGCGTTTTTTATACCATCCAAGCCAATGAGAGAGCCATTCTCTTTAAAAAATTCTCTGGAGGTTTAGACAAGGACAATGTGATTACTCAAGGCTTTCATGTAAAAGCGCCTTGGAATGAACTGATTGTTTTTGATGTAGCTGAAACCCAAGTGGAAGAAACCATGGATGTGCTCGACAAAAACGGCTTGAGTATTAAAGTAGATGTGTCGGTTCGTTTTTACCCTAAATTTGAGCGTGTTGGCTATATCTATGAAAGTTTCAGAAAGAGTTATGTGAATACTTTGGTTACACCAGAAGTACGCTCCACGGTGCGTCAAGTAATGGGCCGTTACACTGCCGAAGAAATTTACTCTACAAAAAGACCAGAAGTAGAAACTGCAATTCGAACAGAAACTGCAGAAGTATTAGGCAGTGAGTCTAATAACATTGAAATGAGAGCGCTTCTTATCCGTTCGATCAACCTTCCGGACAAAATTAAGCAAGCCATTGAAAGTAAATTACAGCAAGAGCAAGAAGCTTTGGCTTATCAGTTCCGTTTGGACAAAGAAAAGAGTGAAGCGGAGAGAAAAAGAATTGCCGCTGAAGGTGAATCTGCTGCCAATAAGATTATTAACAATAGCTTAACACCAAGCCTTTTAAAGATGCGTGGCATTGAAGCAACGTTGAAATTGGCTGAATCTCCCAACTCAAAAGTGGTTATTATTGGTCAAGGAGATGAGGGCTTACCGTTAATTTTAGGGGGTAACAATTAAAAATAACTAAAGTAGGGAACAAGAGTTTCATTTAAGTGTTTAATACATTAAATTCGCTCGCCTAATAAAGCACCCCAAACTAGTAAAACACTTTATAGAATGTCAAGTACTGCTGAGATTAAAGTTGACGGTAAAACATTAGAACTACCGGTAATTGAGGGCACCGAAAATGAGAAAGCCATAGATATTTCTTCTCTAAGAGGAGAAAGTGGCGTGATCACTATCGACCCAGGATTTAAAAATACAGGTTCAACCAAAAGCGCCATTACTTTCCTTGATGGTGAAAAAGGAATTCTACGTTATAGAGGTTACTCAATCGAAGAGTTAGCTGAGAAGTCTACCTTCCTTGAAGTTTCATACCTTCTGATTTACGGAGAACTCCCTACCCCAGAACAGTATAAAGATTTTACCAAAACCATCACCAACCACACATTGGCACATGAAGACATCAAAAAGATTCTAGAAGGATTTCCTTCAACTGCTCACCCTATGGGCGTATTATCTTCTTTGGTTTGTGCTCAAACAGCCTTCTACCCTGCTTCTTTAGACCCTAATAGAGCAGCGCCAGAAGTGGACATGAGTATTATCCGTTTGCTTGCTAAAATGCCAACATTTGCAGCTTGGTCATACAAAAACCAAATTGGGCATCCAGTAAACTACCCAGACAATAGTCTGGACTACTGTAGCAACTTCCTTAAGATGATGTTTTCTAACCCAGCGGAGGCTTATGAGGTTGATCCTGTAGTTGCGAATGCTTTAGATAAGTTATTGATCTTACATGCTGATCACGAACAAAACTGCTCTACTTCAACTGTAAGAATGGTAGGTTCATCTCATGCGAGTTTATATGCTTCCATTTCAGGTGGAATCAATGCCCTTTGGGGACCGTTACATGGTGGTGCTAACCAAGCGGTAATCGAAATGCTTGAAAGCATCAAAAAAGACGGTGGAGACACTAAAAAGTGGATGGCGAAAGCTAAAGACAAAAACGATCCATTCCGTTTGATGGGCTTCGGACACAGGGTTTATAAAAACTTTGACCCAAGGGCTAGAATCATCAAAAAAGCGGCAGACGATGTTTTGGCAAAATTAGGAGTTAATGACCCTATTTTAGAAATCGCCAAAGGTTTGGAAGAAGAAGCTTTGAACGATGCTTACTTCGTAGAAAGAAAACTATATCCAAATGTGGACTTCTACTCGGGTATTATCTACAGAGCCTTAGGCATCCCTACCGACATGTTTACAGTAATGTTTGCGATGGGTAGACTTCCTGGTTGGATTGCACAATGGAAAGAAATGCGTGAGAACAAAGAACCAATCGGAAGACCAAGACAAGTATATACTGGTTACAACGAAAGGTCTTACACTTCTATTGATAAAAGATAATTAAGTTTTACTTGATATTTAAAAGGAGTTTATCTTGTGATAAACTCCTTTTTTGTTGGTACAAAGTCTAAAAACGCAAAAGAGTATACCAAAATATTAATTACACCAAAACAACATACACTAAATTATAGTTTTGATATTTAACTGATTTACAGTATATTATACTTCAATTTGACAAATATTCAAAATCACTAAATTCGAAACTATATGAATTTCCAAGGAGTAAAAGCACCAGAGGTACCCAAAGGCGTTCAGCAGTACCGCCCAGTTACCGATTACATGACCCACGAGGTTATTTCATTCAGCCCTGAACAAAGCATAGCAGATGCTATGGATATCTTTTTAGACAAGCACATTTCAGGCGCACCCGTCATTGATGAGAAAGGAAAAATTATTGGAATACTTTCAGAGATTGATTGTATGAGAATTATGGTAGACGAAGCTTACCACAACCTTCATCATGGAAAGATTACTGTTGCAGAATACATGAGCAATAACGTAGCTACAGTATCTGTTGACATGGATGTCTTAGACTGCGCTCAAAAGTTCCTTAGAACGCATTACAGAAGGTTTCCGGTAGTCGATGTAAACGGTAGAATCAAAGGCCAAGTAAGTAGAAGAGACATTCTTCAGGCCACTAGAGACTTAAAAACTTCTTCTTGGTAGAAACTATAGTACATCCTTCCATTCCTCATTACGCTTTAATGTAGCTTTTGCAAAAGGGCACAGTGGAATGATTTTGACTTTATTTTTACGTGCATACTCCACGGCATGCTCAACTAACTTTAACCCCATACCTGTACCTCTAAGCGTATCGCTTACTTCTGTATGGTCAATAATGATTTTATCGGGTCCTGCTTTCGAGAAAGTCATTTCAGCTAGCCGTTCTCCCTCTTTTTCAAAATAAAAACTACCCTTATTCTCTGTTTCTTGCTGCTGTATAATTGTTCCCATGGTTTCTTTTTGAATTTACAATACCAAGTTAAGAAACAGGGAGGTGATTTATAAATCATACCCTATAATTGGGGTGAAAAATAAGCCCATGTAAATACGTTACATGAGCTTCATTTTTTCAGGTTGAGGAAATACGGAATAACTGAGCCTCTTCAATTATTCTTCATTACAAAGGAGAACGAATAAGAATTTATTAAACTCAGTGAAACTCATAAATTATTTACCTAAGTGATTTACCTAGATCAAATCAATAAAGCCTAAAGGAAAAAAAGACATAGATTTGATGAGTTAAAGCCCAAAGATCACTTCGCCATCAAAATAAATCTTCACTGTAGAGATTTTTATCCTACTCAAGACCAAACAGTTGAAGAATATTCGAAAAATTAGTTCGTTTTTTTAGCTCCTGATGTTTGTAAATCAAGAACAGTATACTACTTTTGCATCACCTTAAACGAAAGGGATTACAAACAAAGATATTGGAGCGGTAGTTCAGCTGGTTAGAATGCCTGCCTGTCACGCAGGAGGTCGCGGGTTCGAGTCCCGTCCGTTCCGCAAAAAGCCTTAGAGAAATCTAAGGCTTTTTTTGTTTCTACCTTTTAACCTCTCCTTTCAAACTCTATATTTGCGCTCCCGATTCAAAATAAACCTATGAGCGAACTCATCAAAGAACTACAATGGAGAGGCATGATCCACGACATCATGCCCGGTACCGAAGAACAACTAGATAAAGAGCAAACCACAGGTTATGTTGGCTTCGACCCTACTGCCGATTCATTGCACATTGGCAACTTGGTTCCTGTAATGCTTTTGGTGCACCTTCAGAAGGCAGGCCATAAGCCTATCGCTTTGGTGGGTGGTGCTACGGGTATGGTGGGTGATCCTTCAGGGAAATCATCTGAAAGACCAATGCTTTCGGAAGAACTCTTAAACCATAACCTGGACTCACAGAAAAAACAGCTTCGCAAGTTCTTAGATTTTGATTGCGGTGAAAATTCTGCGCAACTCGTCAATAACTACGACTGGTTCAAAGATTTCAACTTCCTTGATTTTATCAGAGAAGTGGGCAAGCACATCACTGTGAATTACATGTTGGCCAAAGATTCTGTGAAAAACAGATTGGAAAGCGGAATGTCATTCACTGAATTCTCTTACCAACTCGTTCAAGGCTACGATTTCCTTCACTTGAACCAAAACTACGATTGCAAATTGCAAATGGGTGGTTCAGACCAGTGGGGCAACATTGTTACGGGTACTGAATTGATCAGAAGAAAGGTGCAAGGCGAGGCTTTTGCCATGACGGCTCCTTTGATTAGAAAAGCAGACGGATCTAAATTCGGTAAATCAGAAGGCGGAAACGTTTGGCTGGATCCGAAGAAGACCTCCCCTTACAAATTCTACCAGTTTTGGTTGAATACGTCTGATGAAGACGCTTCGAATTTCATTCGTGTGTTTACCCTTCTTCCGAAAGAAAAGATTGAGGCTCTGGAAACTGAACACAATGAAGCACCGCATTTAAGAACTTTACAAAAGGCTTTGGCGGAAGACATCACTCTTAGGGTTCACTCTGAAGAATATTTAAAAACAGCTATTAAGGCGTCTAACATTCTTTTCGGAAAGTCTACCACCGAAGACCTTGAGTCTTTAGATGAAGACACATTACTTTCAGTATTTGAAGGAGTTCCTCAGGTACAAGTGTCTAAAGCGGACTTAGATCAAACAGAGAACGCTATTGACTTGCTTTCTGTAGTGACGCAAGAGGTGATCTTTAAATCTAAAGGTGAGGCCCGCAGAATGCTGCAAGATGGCGGAGTGAGCATCAACAAAGTAAAAATAGAAGACATGAATGCTAAACCAACCATTCGTTTACTTCAGGAGAAGTACTTCTTGGTTCAGAAAGGGAAAAAGAATTACTACTTGATTTCAATTACCGAATAAGGTAAATTGAGCTAAATCATTCAAAAAGAAAGCGTTAAGAAATTGATTTTTGGCGCTTTCTCCCTTTTCACACAGATCAATTCAAATCAGCAGTGCAAACCGTAATACGGTTTCTTCAATATGGAAGATAGTTACAGACACAAGGGAATGCGAAGACAGCTCGTCAAAGTGGTTCGCTCCAAAGGCATTAAAGACGAACGGGTCTTGGACGCGATCGGGAAAATTCCACGCCATTTTTTCTTCGAAAATGCCTTAGTAGAGCACGCTTATGAAGATAAAGCTTTCCCCATTGGGGCTGGGCAAACCATATCTCAACCTTATACCGTAGCCTTTCAAACTGAATTACTGAATATAAAATCAGGCGATAAGGTTTTGGAAATAGGAACGGGTTCAGGTTACCAGTCCATAGTCCTTTTAGAACTTGGTGCCGAAGTGTATACCATTGAGTATCAAAAGGAGCTTTATGAGCGTACCAGATTCGCCCTACCCGAAATGGGCTACAAGGCTAACTTCTTCTATGGAGATGGATCGCTGGGTTTACCAAGGTTTGCTCCTTACGATAAAATAATCGTCACTGCAGGCGCTCCTACTGTACCCGATGCGCTCATAGACCAGCTAAAAGTAAACGGTTGCTTGGTCATTCCTGTGGGCAATGCCAAAACCCAGCAAATGCTAAAGCTTACCCGACTGGAGGGCAACAAGCTTCGCAAAGAAGTTTTCCACGATTTCAAGTTCGTGCCCCTACTCGGTGACGATGGTTGGAAAAAATAAACATTAAATAACCATCATATTTAAATATGATGGTTATTTAATTTATAAAAATGAAATTCCATTCCATTCTTTCATCTTACCGCATTAGCTTTGCAGCATAAAACGAAGTTATGGCAGTAAAGACAAAAACCACCAAAGATTCACGCGTAACAATGACGGAGTTAGTACTTCCTAACGACACCAATACACTCCACAACCTTATGGGGGGCAAACTGATGCACTGGATGGACATTAATACTGCCATCGCAGCGCAAAAGCACTCTAATCGTATTGTGGTTACTGCCTCTGCCGATAACATCTCCTTCGGAAAGCCTATTGCTTTGGGAGATGTAGTGACGCTTACTGCCAACGTCACCCGTGCTTTCAACTCTTCTATGGAGGTATATTGCGAAGTATGGGCTGAAAACATTCCTTCTGGACGTAAATTCAAAAGCAACAGTGCCTACTTTACCTTTGTTGCGGTAGATCAAAGTGGAAGACCGATTGATGTACCAGAACTCGTTCCAGAAACTGCTGAAGAAAAGGAGCAATACGAAGGAGCATTAAGGAGAAGACAACTCCGTTTGGTTTTGGCCAAAAGGATGAAGCCAGACGAAGCGACAGAGCTGAAAAGTCTTTTCTTTGGATCATAGTCTATATTTCACTAGACAATTGTTAGATTTATCAAAATAACCAATTGGCGCCATGGCTGAGGAGATCTCATTCCTTTCTCATTTTATTACTGAAGAAATTTATCTGATTAAAGATGATGTTGCGCCAGCGGCAACCCAAGAGATTAAGACTGAAAAAGCCAGCCCAACCCCTACCAAAGAAGTGAAGACGGAAGAGGTAGCAGAAACTCCTGTTGAGAAGGTTATTTCGTCCCCACCAGCTCCCGTGGTGGAAGAGGCTAAACCCGTTTACATCAAGCCCCTCCCTACTGAAGGCAATAATCTCAAGCATTGCCTCATCTTTTTTGAAGCTGAACAGCCTCAATTGGAAGCTGAGAAAAAAGCTTTCCTCCTTAAGGTATTGACTTCCGTAAAACGAAGTTTAGACGATGTGCTTTTGGTGAATGTGAAAGAAGCTTCTCCAGCACAAATTGAAGCGATGTTGAATGAGTTTAACCACCGTCATGTCTTAGTCTTCAATTCTAAAAAACTAGACAGTTATAACAACAGCCCAGTTTACGAAGTCAAAGAAGATCGTAAGAAGTTCTACATGAAAGCGGACGACCTTGGCGAAATAGAAGCAACTGTGGCCTTGAAAAAGGCCATTTGGGCTGGTTTGCAGAAGATGTTTTTATAATGCATTTCAATTTAAAGCGGCTTGATCACCTCGCTTTCTGGATTAGTCTTTCAGGAATCGTGGTTTTTATTGCCGACTTTGGCTATACCCAATCAGACCTATCTCAAAGTATCATCAATAGCTATTATTTTGTAGTACTGGGGATTGGACTGACATCAATCACGCTTCGCTATGTTGAGCGAAAAAACCAGAAAAAGACTAAGGTACTCATCTTCGATATCCTTAGCGTACTCATCACCCTCACTGTACTTTATCTTCATTTAATCCATGGGTCAAGCCACAAGCTACACCCCATACTATTCAATGACAACCTGATTAAGTCTGCCGTAATCCTGACCTTTATTCGGGAATTTTCAGAGTTAAGGCTCATTTATAAGCGGACGGTGCTCAACCCAGCTCAATTGTTCATTATCAGTTTCTTGGTCATCATTCTACTGGGCACGGTGCTTCTGATGCTCCCACGAGCCACCTATGATGGGATTTCGTTCATTGACGCCTTCTTCACCTCTACCAGTGCAGTTTGTGTCACAGGTCTTATCGTAGTGGACACTGGAAGCTACTTCACGGAATTTGGGCAGATTATTATCATATGCCTAATTCAAATTGGCGGCTTGGGGATTTTGACCTTTGCCAGCTACTTCAGCTACTTCTTTAAAGGCGGCTCTACCTATGAAAACCAATTGGCACTGGGCGATATGAGCAATTCAAAAAAGCTCAGTGAAGTCTTCTCCACCTTAAAATATGTGCTCATTATCACCTTTGGCATTGAAATGTTATCAGCCTCGTTGATTTATTTCAGCTTGGATCCCAGCACTTTTGAGTCTCAATACAGCCAAATATTTTTCGCTGTATTTCATTCTATTTCAGCATTCTGTAACGCAGGCTTTTCCACGCTCAGCAATAGCGTATATGACGTAGGCTTTAAATTCAATTACTTCTTACAAATTGTATTAATTTCTACCTTCTTTTTGGGTGCCCTGGGCTTCCCAATTGTGGTCAATATTCTGAATTACTTGAAGTATCGTTTGTCACAGGTGTTTACCTTTTCAAGTCGACTAAAGAATTACAAACCTTGGGTACTGAACCTAAACAGCCGGATTAACCTAATCACAACAATCTCATTGACAGCCATTGGATTTGTATTGTTCTTTATGCTGGAGTACAATAACACAATGGCCGAACATAGCTTTTTCGGTAAGATAGTGACCGCCCTATTTGGTGCTGCCACGCCTAGAACCGCTGGCTTTAACTCCGTGGATATGGCTGCTTTGAGCTTCCCAACCCTAGTAATGACATTGCTATTGATGTGGATTGGCGCATCGCCTTCTTCAACCGGCGGGGGGATTAAAACCAGTACTTTCGCCATAGCCACCCTGAACATTCTGAGTATTGCCAGAGGGAAAACGAAAATTGAAGTGTTCAGAAGAGAAATATCCGATATATCGGTGAGAAGATCTTATGCTATTATATCCCTTTCCCTAGTAGTAATTGGGTTTGGAATCATGGTCATTTCAATGTTCGATGGCGATAAAACGCTCATGCAAATTGCTTTTGAATGCTTCTCGGCTTACAGTACAGTAGGCTTAAGCTTGGGCATTACGGGCGATTTAACCAGTGTGAGCAAGATTGTGCTCGTTATCATCATGTTTGTGGGTAGAGTAAGCATGTTATCCATTATGATTGCTATTATGGATAAAGTAAAGCACAAGAGTTACAGGTATCCTACGGAAGAAATTACGATCAATTAAAACTTCAATCAATGAAATACATCATAGTTGGATTAGGGAATTTTGGAGCTTCGTTGGCTGAAAAACTGACTGCTCAAGGGAATGAAGTGATTGGAATTGACACTTCAATGTCAAAGGTAGACACGTTCAAAGAGAAAATTTCTCATACAATTTGCATGGATGCCACCGATGAGTTTACCGTAGCAGGCTTGCCCTTAAAAGATACCGACATCGTAATCATAGCCATTGGCGAAGACCAAGGCTCAAATATAATGGTGACCGCCATATTCAAAAACCTTGAGGTTAAACGACTGATCAGCAGAGCAATAAACCCACTACACGAAAAAGTACTTAAAGCATTAGGGGTAGATGAAATAGTGTATCCTGAGCAAGAAACCGCAGAACGTTGGGCCAAAAAGCTTTGCATGAAAAATGTCGTAGACTCATACGAATTAGGCGAAGACTATAGTATTATAGAAGCCAATGTACCTGAAGAACACATCGGGCAAACAATTCAAGAAGTGCGTTTCAGAGAGAATTTCAACCTCTTGGTATTGACTACCATTAGAAAAAAAGAGGTGAAGAGTATTTTGGGTAAAACTAAAACTGAGTCGAAAGTTCAGGGCGTTGCAACACCAGACTTTATGCTCGAACAAGATGACATCCTCGTGCTCTATGGATCCAACAAGGATTTAGAAAAGTTCTTAAAGATGAAAACGGAATAAAGCCTAGCTAAAAAATCATGGGTGCGCGGAAACCCAGATTTCACCATCCTCGAAAAACTCCTTCTTCCAAATGGGTACCGTTTCTTTTAGGGTATCAATACAGTATTCACAGGCATGAAAAGCCGCTTTTCGATGTGGAGCAGCCACCACAATCACCACGGCTTCCTCTCCTACTTTCACCAAACCTGCGCGATGATGAATCAGCACTTCCTCTACCTGAAACTTAGCCTTGGCTCGATCAGCAATCTTCTGCATTTCCTTCAATGCCATTTTCTCATAGGCTTCAAATTCTAATTTGAGGACTGGTTTGCCTTTGGTTTGATTGCGCACGGTGCCTACAAAACTGACAATGCCCCCACACTCAGGATAAGAGACAGCCGCTAAGCAAGCTTGAGGGTCGAGTTTTTCAGAAGTAATATGAATCAGTGTTTTCATCCGCCACTTACAGGTGGAATTAGCACCACCTCGTCATTTTCTTTAATCAAATAATCATCATTCACATAATCGGCATTGACGGCCAATTGCAGAGAAGCAAGCCCTTGGAACGCAGGATAGAGATCAACCAAAGCTTGGCGCACATCGGCCACAGAGCTCTGTTCATCCATTTCTAGCGTGACCTGATTACCGTTCAGAATATCCTTCGCAATGCCAAAAGCAATCACTTCAATTTTCATCTTATCTCTTTTCAAACAAGGTACTTCAATAATAGGCGTCCGCCAGCAAATAACACTAAGAATGCAGTGAGCATTTTCACCTTTTTCTGCGAAAGCTTAAAAACCGAAAGCCTGGAGCCCAATTGCCCTCCTACCAAAACGCTAAGGCCCAAGTATAAAATCATTTCAAAGTCAAAGGTCAAATTGTCCTGACTGAGTTGCCCCGCCAAACCTGATGCTGAATTAATCAGGATAAAAAAACTAGCAGTACCTGCAATGGTTTTGGCCTTGTCCCAATGCATAATATGCAGCAAAGGCGAAAGGAAAATCCCGCCTCCAATCCCTACGGAACCCGCCAACAAGCCAATACCACCACCAATGGCTCCATTCACGATTGGCATGTCCTTCTTTTCTTTTGATGCTTTCTCAATACTCACCTTCCTCAAGTAATCTTCCAACAACATGATGATACCAGCAATGACCAAGGTTGAACCCAAAAGAATGAAGAATACATTTTCCTTAAAAGGAATTCTCGCCCCAAGAAATGCCAGCGGCACACTGATCAAAACCAGTGGTAAAGTCTTCTTCCATTTAATATGGCCTTGCTTCGCGAAGAGGTAGGTGCCGCCACTTACCACAATAAGATTGCACACCAGAGCGATGCTGCGCAGCAGTCGATATTCAAAGCTATAAAGGGATAGGATGGCCAAATAACTGGAGCCGCCACCAAAGCCCACGGAGGAATACAAAAAGGCGATTGCGAAAAAGAAGAAGATCAATTCGTAGTCCATGAATCAATAGATTTCCATACTATTATCAATCTCCTTCTGCCAAGCCAATATTCCGCCTTTCAAGTGCCTTAATTTTAAGAAACCTTCCTTTTTAAGTAATTCAAGGGCTTTTCTGCTGCGTTGCCCACTTTTACAGTGAATAACTATTGTTTCATTTTGAGACAACCGACCAAACTCAGCTCTCAGCTCAAACAATGGAATATTCAGCCCTTTAAGGTTAGAAATGACATATTCATAGGGTTCGCGGACATCCAGAATAAAGGGAGCATTTCCCGATTCAATCAACTGATGTAACTCCTGAACTGTGATTTCATCAGCCTCGTTTTTGGCTTCACTCAAGCCACAAAAGGCCTCATAATCAATCAATTTAGTAATCGTAGGATTTTCACCAGAAAGCGGATTTTCAGGATTCGACTTAATGTTTAAAAACCTTGTGGTAAAATACTGGCTATCAAATAGAAACAACCTACCATCTAATCGAATTCCTAGACCAGTTAAAAGCTTAATGGCCTCATTGGCTTGCATGGCACCTATGATGCCAGTGAGTGCGCCAAATACGCCTCCTTCGTTACAGCTGGGCACCATTTCGGGAGGTGGCGGTGTAGGGAAAAGGTCACGGTAATTTGGCCCTCGGCTACCATCTTTTCGTTGGGCATTGAAAACACTCACTTGGCCTTCGTAGCGAAAAACTGCGGCATACACCAAGGGTTTACCCAGCAGCACACAGGCATCGTTGACCAAGTATCGTGTGGGCAGGTTGTCGCTGCCATCCACTACTAAATCAAAATCACGAATAATAGCTAAGGCATTTTCAGCATCCAATCGTGTTTCAAAATGTTCAACTTTCACATTTGGATTCAATTCTTGAATCACCTTGACAGCCGATTTTCCTTTCGATTCGCCCGCTTGCTTAGTCTTGTACATCACCTGACGCTGCAGGTTAGAAAGGCTAATTTCATCAAACTCCACCAAGCCAATTCGCCCCACTCCTGCTGCAGCCAAATAGCTAAGGTTAGGAATCCCCAAGCCCCCAGCCCCAATCACCAAGACACTGGAGGACTTAAGTTTCTCTTGTCCTTCAATACCAAAGTCAGGCAGAATGATTTGCCTGTTATAGCGTATGAGCTCTTCTTTATTCAGCATTCGTAAACTTATCTAAATCGGTTTGGGTATCAATATCTAAGGTAAAGCGAAGGTTGTTGGTTTCAAAGAAGTCTACCTTTTCTGAATTTAGTTTGACCATCTGGTTACAACCGTTAGGATCGGTATGCTCCAGAATTTCCTTTTGATAATCGCTGGCAAAAAATACAGGATTACCTTTCTGACCAATGTACAGCGGAACAAGAATATTCTTCCCGTTCTCTTCCCTGAAACGATTCATCAACTGGTTATAATCTGCCGCTGTCAAAAATGGCATATCCGCCAAACAAATAACATATACATCGCTTGTGGCTTCCGTAACTCCCACTTGAATTGAAGAAGTCATTCCTTGTTCAAAAGTGGGGTTCATTAATGTTCTAAGTCTGTTATCTTTCGGAATCAGGTTTTCGATCTTTTCGGCTTCATTCCCTAAAACCACAATGATTTCCGAAAAATTAGCTTCTGTAATCGACTTCAAACTACGTTCAAAAATGGTCTTTCCTTCCATAGGCATTAGAAGTTTATGTCCTCCTTTCATTCTAGAAGAAAGCCCTGCTGCTAACACTATGGCTGAAAAATTCGTCATTCTATTTCAATGATACGGTAAATGACTGTATTATTAATGAATCATTGAAACAAAACCATCTATTCAATACTCCGTATCGATAATGGAACATTTACTGTAACGTACCAAAACATTGGAAAACCTAACACCGGAACAACTCTCTGAAATAGAAAGTCAGTTGAGCCACCCCAACGGGCAATTTGGAATTGATGTAGGCCAAAACATGCATTCCACTAACCTGGGAATGATCACTTCATCCATCCATGCCTTGGCCATCGCCAGCGGTAACAAGGTTCTTGAGATCGGACACGGTAACTGCCACCACCTACCCCTAATTTTAAAACAAGCCGAAAATATTCAGTTCCATGGCCTTGAAATTTCGGAAACCATGAAAACCGAAGCTGAACTTAAGAATAAGGCATATTTAAAGCCTCAAAAAGTTGAGTTTACACGCTATGACGGCATCACCATTCCTTTTCCAGACAATTCCTTCGATAAGGCCATGACAGCGAATACCATTTACTTCTGGAAAAAGCCACTTCAGTTCTTAGAAGAAATTTATAGAGTAATGAAACCCAATGGTACGTTTGTAATCGCTTTTGCGCAAAAGGAATTTATGAAGGATCTTCCCTTTGTTAAAGAGAAATTCCAGCTCTACAACAATCAAGACCTTTCAGACTTAGTAAGTAAATCAAGCTTTAAGCTTATCAGCATTAGTGACAAAACTGAAAATGTAATAGGCACAGCCAATGAGTTAATCAACCGAAATTATGCTGTTGCTATATTAGGGAAATAAGCCCCCTAAACGATAAAACCGAATAGATCAGGCCTTTCATTCAGGTACTCAAAATTCAAGTCCTTCTCTTTCATTCGTTGCATTAGCCCGTTAAAATCGGCTTTATGCTGATGTTCTACTCCAATTAAGGCAGGTCCTTTTTCACGTGCGGTCTTTTTGGTGTATTCAAAATGAACGATATCGTCAGTTGGGCCGAGGACTTCCACCAAAAACTCTTTTAATGCGCCCGCTCTTTGTGGAAAACGTACAATGAAATAGTGCTTCAATCCCTCGTAAAGTAAAGAGCGCTCACGAATTTCTTCGGTGCGAGAAATATCGTTATATGATCCAGAGAGGATACACACCACATTTTTGCCTTTGATCTCTTCGGCAAACTGCGCCAAAGCGGCTACAGACAATGCACCCGCAGGTTCCACCACAATGGCATCACGGTTATACAGTTCGAGCATAGTGCTGCAAATCAGTCCTTCGGGAACTGTCACCACCGCATCTAAATGCGTTCGGCAAATCTCGAAAGTCAAATCGCCTACTTGCTGTACGGCCGCGCCATCAACAAACTTATCAATACTGTCGAGTTTGGTGTTTTGGCCTAAAGCCATTGAGTTCTTCATGGCAGGTGCGCCAGCAGGTTCTACCCCGATAATCTTCGTTTGCGGACTGAGTGTTTTAAACACAGAAGCAACACCAGAGGCCAACCCTCCTCCACCAATGGGTAAGAAAAGATAGTCAATCGGATTGCCGCAATCCTCTAGAATTTCCAAGCCAACAGTTCCTTGACCTTCAATTACCTTTTGATCATCAAAAGGAGGGATAAAAATGCTTGAGTGCTGATCACAAAATGAAATCGCCTCTTTTTGGGCATCGTCAAAAGTGTCTCCAACGAGCACGATCTCTACGAACTCCTTTCCGAAAAAGCGGACTTGCTCTACCTTTTGCCTTGGTGTAGGCGCTGGCATAAAGATGGTGGCTTTCACCGCCAATAATTGACAAGAATGCGCTACGCCTTGGGCGTGATTTCCAGCACTGGCGCATACCACACCACTGCCCTTTTCTTCAGCCGACAGCCCGCTAATTTTATTGTAAGCACCACGGATTTTGTAAGAACGCACCACCTGAAGGTCTTCACGTTTAAACGTGATTTTCGCCCCAAATTTATCTGAATAGGTAAAGTTGGGCATTAAGGGCGTATGCGTAACAATTCCTTTGAGGATCGTTTGGGCTGCCTTTATGTTTTCTAAGCTTGGGGAGTAAGCATGGGAGGTTTTGTACATTTTTCGTTCTTCCTTATACCATTATTAGAACCAAAAGACTACTTCACACTTAGACAGCGTAAAGCAGTCTTTCCGTCAAACCTAAACCAAAGCCTCTTCTGGTTTAGGAACGGGAACATTTTCAGGCCTTAAACCTCTTACTGCCTTACCCGCACGCCACATTTCAGAATTGCGGATAGCTTCCAATTCTACTTCAAGCTTCTCACGATAATCTGACTGAGAGTTAGAATCGATAGAGTTTTTGGCTTCTACGCCATCCGTAACGGACTTGTACAACTGCTCAAAAACAGGTTTTGTAGCAGCATAGAATTTATCTTTCCAATCCAAAGCACCGCGCTGTGCGGTAGTCGAACAATTAGCATACATCCAATCCATACCATTATCAGCAATAAGCGGATAGAGGGACTGCGTTGCTTCTTCTACCGTTTCGTTAAAGGCCTCAGAAGGTGAATGTCCATTTGCCCGAAGCACTTCATACTGCGCCTGGAACAAGCCTTGAATGGCGCCCATCAATGTCCCTCTCTCGCCTGTAAGGTCAGAGGTTACTTCTTTGTAAAAAGTGGTTTCGAAAAGGTAACCAGACCCCACTGCAATACCCAAAGCAATGACGCGATCTCTGGCTTTACCCGTGGCATCTTGGTGAATGGCAAAGGAAGAATTCAGTCCTTTTCCTTCCACAAAAAGTGAACGCAATGAAGTACCCGAACCTTTTGGTGCTACCAAAGCTACATCAACATCTGTTGGAGGGATAATGCCCGTTTTTTCACTATATGCCACTCCAAAGCCATGAGAGAAATATAGCATTTTACCAGCAGTCAGGTGTTTTTTCACTGTAGGCCAAACTGCAATTTGAGCCGCATCGGACAACAAATAGCAAATAATTGTTCCTCGTTCTAGTGCTTCTTCAATTGGGAAGAGTGTTTCTCCCGGCACCCAGCCATCAGCCACAGCTTTGTCCCATGTTTTGGATTCCTTTCTTTGCCCAACAATTACATTGATGCCATTGTCTTTCAAATTGAGCGATTGCCCAGGGCCCTGAACGCCATAACCAATTACCGCAACCGTTTCGTTCGATAATACTTCTTGTGCTTTTGCTAGCGGAAATTCATTGCGGGTCACAACGTTTTCTTCTACCCCGCCAAAGTTGATCTTTGCCATTATTATTGTTTTTAGTGTTTCTAATTTTGTTTAAATCCTTCTGATACATCTCTGGCCGTCATTGCGAGAAATTAAGCTTTGCCAAAAGCTTGATGACGAAGCAATCTCTCCGCTCACTCTAAATCCCTTCCAATTCACCCATCGGCTTCGTTACTGAAACTCGCCCTGAACGGACAAACTCCAGTACACCATAAGGACTCAGAAAGTCGAGCAACTCCTGCGTTTCTTCCTTATGCCCTGTTTTCTCTATAATCATGAAATCCGATTCCACAGAAAGTATCCGAGCATTGTTATCTCGAATCAGCTTTTCTACCAGATTCCCTTCTGAAATCGACCTTGTCGATATTTTATACAAAGCGATCTCCTGAAATACCGTATCACTATCGGTATGGTACACCGCCTTCATTACCTCTACTTGCTTTTCAAGTTGAAGTACAAGTTTCTTTACCTGAGCCTCGGTGGTTTTCACTACAATTGTAAATCGATAAATCCCTGAACTCTCTGATTCAGAGCTGTTAATACTATCAATATTTAAATGCCGTCTGGTCAGTATGGAAGTGATGCGGTTCAATAACCCCACACTGTTTTCTGAGAAAATTGAAAGTGTATATGCTTGTTCCATATTATTCTAATCTGATTTCTGACACCGAAGCGCCCGTGGGCACCATTGGGAATACATTATCTCCTTTACCTACATGCACCTCTAATAAGAAACTGCCTTTATGTTGAAGCATTTCACTGACAGCGGCTGGCAAATCTTCTCGCTCACTAATCGATTCCCCTTCAATCCCATAGCCCTTGGCGATGGCCACAAAATCAGGGTTTTCCATTTCGGTGGAAGAGTATCGCTTATCGAAAAAGAGCTGTTGCCATTGGCGCACCATGCCCAAAAATGAATTGTTGAGAATGATAATTTTAACTGCCGCTTTGGTTTGAAAAATGGCACCCAATTCCTGAATGGTCATTTGAAAACCGCCATCACCAATAACAGCAATCACTTCGCGCTCAGGCGCACCCAGTTTAGCACCCAAAGCAGCGGGCAAACAGAAGCCCATCGTGCCCAATCCGCCAGAAGTAATATTGCTTTTGCTTTGCTTGAACTGCGTATACCTGCTGGCTACCATTTGATGTTGCCCTACATCAGTAACCAAAACCGCATTGCCATCAGTTTGTAAATTCACCTGATGAATTACTTCTCCCATGGAAATTGAACCAGAGGTCGGCTTTAAATCCTGTTCGATAACTTTGCATTGCTCCACTCCTTTCAATACCTCAAATTCTTGCAACCAGTTTTGATGAGAGCGCTCATACACCAGTGGAATCAATGCTCGTAAGCTTTCCTTGCAATCGCCCAATACCGCTACATCGGCTTGGACATTCTTATTAATTTCGGAGGGATCAATATCAAAATGAATCACCTTGGCTTGCTTGGCAAAACGGCTCAAATCACCTGTAACGCGGTCGTCAAAACGCATTCCAATGGCAATCAAAACATCACATTCGTTAGTCAAGACATTGGGTGCATAATTACCGTGCATTCCCAACATCCCCACATGCAATGGGTGATCTGAAGGAAGTGCAGAAAGCCCTAAAAGTGTGGTTGCAGCGGGTAAGTTGGCCTTTTCAATTAGCTGCCTAAATTCCTTTTCTGCATTGCCCAAAATTACGCCCTGCCCAAAAACCACCAGTGGCTTCTTGGCTGAATTGATCAAATCAGCAGCCTCTCCTACTCGGTTTAAATTCAAAGTTGGAACGGGGGTATAACTTCTAATCTGTTTGCATTTGCGGTAAGCGAAATCAAACATTTCAAATTGCGCATCCTTGGTAATGTCAATCAAAACTGGTCCAGGTCGGCCAGAACGAGCAATGTAAAACGCACGGGAAAGCGCTTCTGGCAATTGTTCGGCTTTTGTTACCTGATAATTCCATTTCGTGGCTGGCATCGAAATACTGATGATGTCAATTTCTTGAAAAGCATCTGTGCCCAATAAATGCGAGCCAACTTGTCCCGTAATACAGACCAATGGAGTTGAATCAATCATTGCATCCGCAATTCCGGTGATTAAGTTCGTAGCGCCAGGGCCAGAAGTGGCGAGCACCACCCCTACTTTTCCTGTTACGCGGGCATAACCTTGTGCTGCATGAATGGCGCCTTGCTCATGCCTAGTTAACACATGGCGCACTTGTTCTTGATAATGATAAAGCGCATCGTAAACGGGCATTATCGCGCCACCTGGATAGCCAAAAATCAAATCAACATCTTCAGCAATAAATGACCTGAGCACCGCATCTGCGCCCGAAGTACGCATCGTTTCCTTTACTGGTGGAGTAAGTGTAGCTTCTAAATACATATCACTGATCGGTTATGCAGCCTTCTGAAGCAGAGGCTACGGTTTTGGCATATTTATACAAGGCTCCTCGGCTTACTTTTAAGGCCGGGGCTTTCCATTCCGCTTTCCTTTGGGCTATTTCTTTGGAAGGAATGTCCAATGAAATTCTATTCTGAATGGCATCGATGGTAATTGGGTCGCCATCTCGAACCACGGCAATAGTACCGCCCTCTTGGGCTTCTGGAGTCACATGACCTACCACAAAACCATGGCTTCCTCCTGAAAATCGGCCATCGGTAATCAATGCCACGGAATTCCCCAAACCAGCCCCCATTATGGCTGCGGTTGGCTTGAGCATTTCGGGCATTCCTGGTCCGCCTTTTGGTCCTTCGTACCGAATGACCACAACATGACCCGCCTTCACTTTTCCTTCTCTAATTCCTTGAATTGCTAAAAATTCGTTATCGAAAACAATGGCTTTGCCTTCAAACCTTTCCCCTTCTTTCCCTGTGATTTTCGCTACCGAACCTCCTTCTGCCAAATTGCCAAAAAGCATTTGAAGATGGCCTTGAGGTTTAATTGGGTTTTCAGTTGAGCGTATCACTTGCTGACCTGAACTCAATGAAGGAACATCAGTCGAGTTCTCTGCTACAGTTTTACCTGTTACAGTCATGCAATCTCCATGAAGCATGCCTTTTTCTAGCATATACTTCATGACTGCAGGTACTCCGCCTACTTGGAAAAGGTCTTCCATCAAGTACTTTCCGCTGGGTTTCAAATCACCTAAGAGCGGAGTAGTATCGGATAGTCGCTGGAAATCAGCCAGTGTCAAATCAACATCTATGCTTTTGGCCATGGCCAACAAATGCATTACCGCATTGGTGGAGCCGCCCAAAACAATCACCACCCGAATCGCATTTTCGAATGACTTCTTCGTCATGATGTCTTTGGGTTTCAAATCCAGTTCAAGAAGGTTCTTAATGGCTTTGCCAATGGCTTCACATTCCTGATTTTTCACACCACTTACGGCAGGGTTTGAGGCACTGAAAGGCAATGACATTCCCAAAGCCTCTATGGCAGAGGACATCGTGTTGGCCGTGTACATTCCACCGCAAGCTCCCGCTCCAGGACAAGAATTCTTAATCACTCCCCTATAATCTTCATCCGAGATATTCCCAGAAAAACGTTCTCCCAACGCTTCAAATGAAGAAACAATATTGAGTTTCTTGTCTTTATAGCAGCCTGAGGCAATGGTACCACCGTAGAGCATAATGGAAGGACGGTTGAGTCGTGCCATGGCAATCACTGAACCCGGCATGTTCTTATCACAACCAGCCACGGCAATAATGGCATCGTAATAATGCGCACCAGCTACCGCTTCAATGGAATCGGCTATGATTTCTCTGGAAACCAGCGAATAACGCATGCCTTCGGTGCCATTGGCAATGCCATCGCTGACGCCTATGGTATGATAAATCAGACCCACCAAATCATTATTCCAAACGCTTGCTTTGACCTGACTTGCTAATTGATTCAAGTGCATATTGCAAGTGTTGCCATCATAGCCCATGCTCACAATTCCCACTTGTGCCTTTTTCATATCGGCCTCTAATAGACCAACGCCATAAAGCATGGCTTGCGAGGCAGGCTGGGTTTCGTCTTGCGTGAGTCGTTTACTGTATTTATTGAGTTCCATCAGGTATTTACTAATTGTGTTTTTGAAGGCTTTCTTACCAAGTTTTGATAGACTTTGGCCACTTGATAGCCGATAGTTTCTTCCCAAGGCAAGCGAAAAGGATTGCCATCGAGCAAACGAATTCCAGCAACTTCTACCGCTGTTCCAGTAAAGAAGGCGCCATCGGTTCCCTTCACTTTTTCAGGAGGAAAATAGGCTTCCACTACCTCGTACCCTAGTTCTCTGGCAATGTCCATTACCGTTTCTCTAGTGATTCCTGGAAGAATATTCCCCAATGGTGGTGTGTAAAGCACTTTATCATGTTCAAAGAAGAAATTGGCACCACTGCCTTCGGCCACTGAACCGTTTTCGTCTAAAAGCAAAGCCTCGTCAAAGCCTTTACGCTTGGCTTCCGTAGTGGCTAAAATGGAGTTGGTATAATGCCCCGTCACTTTGGCTGCAACAGGCACAGAACGAGGATTCGGTCTTTCGTAGGAAGAAACCATTACATTCAGGCTTTTATCACCTAAGTATCGCCCCCATTCCCAAGCGCAGAGAAACAAATGAGATTGATCCACTGGGCCCAAACCCATGTTTTCACCCAAATAAATCAAGGGACGGATATAGGCATCAGTCAGCTGATTTCTTTCAAGCAACTCGTAAGTGAGCGCTGTCAGTTGGTCTACCGAATAATCAAAAGGCATGTGCATAACAGCCGCTGAACTCAGCAACCTTTCATAATGCGCTTCTGCTTTGAATACCGATGGGGTCCCATCGACATCGTAAGCCCGAATACCTTCGAAGACACCACTTCCGTAGTGCATACTTTGGCTGTACAAACTAGCGCTGGCCTCTGAGGCTTTCAGCCACTGGCCGTCTAAAAAAACTGTGGTATTTGATCCGTAATACATCATTTTATGGTTTAAAATTATCTTGCCTCTTTTTCATTCTGGTTATGAATTTTTTTACTTCTACAATCTCAATGCATGGTTATTATTTTTGATAAACCCTGTATTTCAACATCTTACATCAAGACTACTTACAACTTCAACATCCTGCTTTCTGACTGTTTTCAGTTGCTGATTTTGACATTAAGGCATGAAAAAAGCCTTTCTCACGGGGTGAAAAAGGCTTCTAATGCATTGACAATAGTATCCTATTTCACCCCGTCCGGGTGGTAATAATGACTACTGTAATAATGACTGCGTACTTTAACATCTATGCTTAATCTCTTTGTCTTTTATCTACTTCTCTATGTTTATGTTTTTCTAACGGATCCTGAAACAAGTTCAGGATGACACAGGAGTACAAAAAAAAAGCCTTTCCGATTGGGAAAGGCGCTCGATATTTTAAACTATATCATCCCCTCCCATCATGTTTTCACGACAGTAATAATTTGGGTGATAATAATAGTATTTGCTCTCATTGTTGGTTCAAAGGAAAGTAGATTGTTTTTCTAATCAAAGAATTTTCAATTTCATTTTTCGCAAAACACCCCTTTCGGGAAATAAATCTGATCGTGTTCATAAGTCATTAAACCCTTTTTTACCAGCTCATGTGCTGCAAAATCAGATTCAATTCCGCCTTCAATATCGGACTGATAAAAAATCAATTGACCTTCATTGTCATTGAGATTTAAAGCACCTATGATGGTGTTTCGGCCACTTTTCTTTGAAACAGATCCGATTAAATTTTCAGTGAAACGATTGGTTTTAACAGCTGCAACATTCTCATCCGCCTTATTGGGTTTGTATCGAACAAAATAGTAGTTCATGGCCATTTCTACATCGGCTTCATTTTTATCCCAAAGTGTGCAAAGTGTTTTCTTTACAGCATTATGAGGGATAGGATCGGTGGAGAAAACCTCCAATATATAGCGATTAGCAGCAATGGCAGGGTCAGAACTAAGAATGGCTTGCGTTGCTTCTAAATCGGTATCGAATAAGAAAACACCACCGCCAGTAAAAAACGGCCCTGCAGCGATCATCTTCTTCTCCTTCACTAAGCGATTGATATTATTCATATGCCCAGCTTGTAAAGAATCCACTTCTGCTTGAGAGAGCTCGGCTTTATTGGGGTTAGTATTCAAAAAAACGAAAGTGTATCTCCCATTTCCATATTGCGCTGACAGTGAAAATGACATGCAAAAAAACGTGAGTAAAAGATAGAGTCGTTTCATGTTTTGATATTTAATCTAACAAATAAGAATCCTATACGCTCATCTTTCTTATCCTGAACGAGTTGAAGGATCCTATTGGAACATAAAGATAAAAAATCATTTCACCATCAATCAATCTTTCATTTAAGCTGAATTATGTTTTACGTATTTTGAGGCATGCAAAAGTCCGATATGAAAAGATTTCACGTTATCATTCCTGCCATTGCACTGCTGTTTTTTTCGCTTTCACCTCTAAGCGCACAGCAAAGCCAAAACCCTTTAATGGCTTCATTTAAGGATTACCAAAGTATGAAGGCGGAAACTGAATTTGGTCTAGAATGGATTCAAATCGGCCCCACCATCAATTCAGCAAGGGCAGATGCCATTCAGGTTGATCCCGCAAATCCAGGAACAATGTATGTAGCTTTTGGGTCTGGGAATCTTTGGAAAACCATCAATAACGGACTTACATGGAAACCCATTTTTGAAAATCAAGCGGCTTTGGGAATTGGAGATGTTGCTCTCGCTCCTTCCAACCCCAACATTCTCTATTTAGGGACTGGTGAAAGCCTGAAAAAGCCTCGAAACTTTACGATGCCTGGCACAGGCGTTTATCGATCTGACGATGCTGGTGAAACCTGGAAACACCTTGGCCTCTCCGACTCATGGCACATTGGAGAAATCGCTATTCACCCTACCAATCCAGACATTGCTTTGGTTGCGGTACTGGGTAAATTCTGGTCTGACAATGCTGAAAGAGGAATTTACAGAACGGAAGACGGTGGAAAAACATGGCAGCAGGTGCTCTATGTCAATGATCAAACGGGAGGAAATGACATTGTGATTTCACCTTCCAATCCTAATATTATGTACGCTTCCATGTGGCAGCATAGCCCAGAAGTGAACGGGTCGAGCAGCGGAGTATATAAAAGTGAGGATGCTGGAAAAACGTGGAAGAAAGTAACAAACGGAATGATTCAAGACGCCAATGTGGGACGAATTGGCTTGGCCGTTTCATATACCAACCCAGATAAGGTATATGCTTTAATGGACCATAGAAACCGCGACCAAAACGAAGGAGCCGCCAAGTTCTTTCAAAGTGTAAATGGCGGTAAAAACTGGAAAATGACACATGAAAAGGGGCTCCCTTTCTTCTCCACCATTGGTTGGTATTTTGCCGACATGTACGTGAACCCACAAAACGATGATGAAATCTATGGCCTCGGCCCGCGCATGGCACACAGCACAAATGGTGGTAAAACCTTCGATTATGTGGGTGGAGATGTCTATCACCTTTTCCCTAGCGCAGCTGATCCTCTGCATCTAGATCATTGCGAATTGTGGATCAACCCGACCAACCCAAACCACATGGCTTTGGTGAATGATGGCGGCCTATACACCACTTATGACAAGGGCAAAAACTGGCTTCATCACAACAATATTCCAACAGGTGAATTCTATGACATTTCATTGGACGAACAAGAGCCTTATATGATTTATGGCGGTGTGCAAGATGATGCCAGTGTCTACGGCCCCTCTTCAGAATATGACCCACGTTACCATAAAGACTGGAAATACATTTGGGTAGATGCTTGGAGTGGTGGCGATGGCTGCGTCACTTGCGTTGACCCGACAGACCCCAATACGGTCTATTTCAGCATGCAAAATGGTGCAGCCAGAAGGAAGGATATGGCCGCTGGGACTTCCGTTTCTATCAAACCACGGCTACCAAAAGACCATGCGGGAAGTCTTGAGTTCAACTTTGTAACCCCTTATTTCATTTCGCCTCACGACAATAAAACACTTTACCATGCTGGAAACTTCGTTTTTAAAAGTGTGGATCGAGGAGACAGCTGGGAAGTAATAAGTGGAGATTTAGCTATTTCGGCTAATCCACAAAAGAAGTCTGTTGCTGCGGGCGCTTTGGTGGAATCGAAGTTTAAGAAAGGGCTGCTTTACATGGGCACTGACAAAGGTGCTTTCTGGGTAAGCAAAAACGATGGCAAAAATTGGGAGGAGCATTCCACAGGCTTACCCAATAATTACATCCGCAGCATTGTGCCTTCGCAGTTCAAAGCCTCTAGAGTTTATGTGGCACTTACGGGTTTGAATTATGATGATTTAAACACCTACCTCTATGTTTCGGAAGATTATGGTGCGAACTGGAAGCCACTGATGAACAATCTACCCAACGAAATTGCCAATGTTATTTTAGAAGACCCGATCAATGAAAATATCCTCTATGCTGGGCTTTATCAAGGCGTTTATATTTCAACAGATAGAGGAAATTCATGGTCCATTTTAGGCGAAAACCTACCAGCAGTAGCTGTGGGAGATTTGGAAATCAATAGAAAAAGCATGGATTTAGTGGTGGCCACGCATGGCCGTGGGCTGTACAAGGTAAATTTAAAGCCTGTACATGAAATCCCTAAAAACAACCAAGAAGCCTTTCTTTTTAACCTACCTGAGTTCAAAAGACCTGCCTATGGTGACACGCATCGAAACCCTGATTATGAAACCTTAACCAGAACCGCAATCAGCTATTACCTGCCCACTGCGGCAAAAGTCAGTTTGATGATTAAGGATGAAAAAGAGAGCATTATCTGGACAAAAGAGCTGGCCGGTAAAAAAGGAATTAACCAGTATCGCTGGGATTTAATTCTTAAATCCGTAGAAAGCGACCAACCCTATTTCGTTAATTTTGACGAATTCATTCCAAGAGGAAAATACACCCTCCTATTCGCTGTCAATGGGAAAACAATTGAACAGGGCTTCGAAATTAATAATTAATAATTAAACATATTTTAATTTATTATTATTTACATATTTACACATGTTTATTTTTTAATATGTAATCAATATGAAACCCTTGTTTGACCACAAATAAATTTCTGTCGGTTCATCCTAATAATATTTTCTATCTTTTGCTGAAGAAACAACCTTACTATGCGCACCAACAAATTCATTCTCTTAGCCTTACTTTTTATTGGTCCACTATTCGTTTCGGCTCAAACCAGCCTAGATGACCAATTCGGTTCTCAACGCTTTCGCTTTATTGGCCCAGAAGGTAATCGTACTATCGCCATTGCTGGCGAACCGGGCAATCCCATGGTCAATTACATTGGTGCAGCTTCTGGCGGACTTTGGAAAACCGAGAATGGCGGGCTTAACTGGCGTCCTATCTTCGATGATCAAGACATTTCCTCTATAGGCTCAGTAGCTTTAGCCCCTACCGACCCCAAGCAAGTTTGGGTAGGAACAGGTGAAACATTCCTCATTCGTCCCGCACATGCCATGGGCAACGGCATTTACTTTTCCCCTGATGCTGGTAGAACCTGGGAACATAAAGGCTTAGAAAAAACAGGCCGTATCGGCCGCGTAATTGTTCATCCCACCAATGCCAAGATAATTTATGCTGCATCGTTAGGTCACACTTACGGCCCCCAACAAGAACGAGGCATCTATCGCAGTAAAAATGGTGGCGATACTTGGGAACGGGTTCTTTTCATTGACGAGAACACAGGAGCTTCCGACTTAGCCATTGACCCTAAAAACCCAAACATTCTCTATGCTGCCATGTGGTCTGTGCATATTAACTCATGGGGCTTGAACAGTGGTGGCAATGGTGGTGGCATTTACCGCTCTATGGACGGTGGTGACACTTGGGAGCCGATGAACTTAAATGGACTTCCCGGAGGAGAAAAAAGACCTGTGGGGAAAACCGCAGTGGCCGTTTCTTACAGCAATCCAAATGTGGTGTATGCCCTATTTGAAATCAATAGCCCTGAACTTTGGAGATCGGATAACAAAGGCGAAACATGGACTTTGATGAGCCAAGATCATGATTGGAACGAGCGTGCGCCTTATTATACTAGAATTGCAGTGGGTACAGGAAACCCAGATGAAGTGTACTCGCTGAGCGTCCGTTTTGTGCAATCGCTAGATGGCGGTAAAACCAGAGAAAGAAGGCCTCCGAGCGGTGGTGGTGACAATCACGACATGTGGATTGACCCCACCAATCCTGATAGAATGATGGTAGCCCACGATGGGGGTGCGAGTATAACATTAGATCATGGACGCTCTTTTCAGCGGGTAGTATTACCGATTGCTCAGATGTATCACGTTTCAGTGGATGATCAAGTTCCATACAATGTATTCGGAAACAGACAAGACGGATGGTCATACATGGGGCCGAGTAATTCGCTGCAAGGCTACATTCCTTTGGGCTTATGGAAAGGCGTTGGAGGTTGCGAAAGTGGCTTCGCGAAGCCAGACCCGAACGATAACAATATTGTTTGGTCAGGTTGTTATGACGGTGGTTTAGAAAGACATGATTTACGCACTGGCTATTCCAGAGAAGTGCGCGTTTGGCCAGAAGCAGGTTATGGCTGGGCACCAAAAGACATGAAATACCGCTGGCACTGGAATTTCCCTTTGAGTTTTTCAACCCATGTGAAACACAGAGTTTACGTTGGAAGCCAGTTTGTACACCAATCTGACGATGGCGGTCAAAGCTGGCAAATCATCAGTCCAGATTTGACATTGAATGATAAAAGTCACCAAGAAAGTTCTGGTGGAGTGGCCATTGACAACTTGATGACATTTGATGGCGCTACCCTTTTTGCTATTGAAGAATCGTCTTTAGAAGCAGGTTTAATATGGGTGGGAACAAATGACGGCCAAGTACAATTGACCCGCGATGCTGGTAAAAAATGGACAAACCTTACTGCCAATATCAAAGGTATGCCGGCTTGGGGAACCATTGCCAATATTCAGCCTTCCAAATACAATGCAGGTACGGCCTATATTTCAGTTGACTTGCACCAAATGGGTGATTTCGATCCATACATTTATAAAACAGCTGATTACGGAAAGACCTGGACGAAAATTTCAGATGGAATTCCGAAGTCAGAGTCTAGTTTCGTGCATGTAGTGAAGGAAGATCCAAAAAGAGAAGGAATGCTTTATGCGGGCATCGACAAGGGAATTTACATCAGCCATAACGATGGAAAAACTTGGACACGATTAAAAAACAACCTTCCTCCTGCCCCGGTATACTGGTTGGAAGTGCAAGAGCATTTTGACGATTTGGTAGTGGCGACTTATGGCCGTGGTTATTACATTTTAGATGACTTAGGCGCTATCCGTAACGCAGACAGACTGGGCAACGAAGCACAGGTTTTTGAAATGCGCGATGCTTACCGTTTCAATTCAAGAGAAAGTATTAAAACCGATGGGCCAAGCAATAATTCAGGGCAGAACCCGCCTAATGGAGCCATCATCAATTACTATTTACCGCAGAAACATGATGGCCAACTGCTGTTGGAAATTCAGTCGATGACTGGAGATGTGATCCGCACCATGGAACCGTCTAAAGATGCAGGTGTAAACCGCACCGTTTGGAACCTCAGGTATGAATCTACTTACCGACCACAACTGAGAACACAGCCTCCTGGCCGTCCGTGGGTGGAATTGAATGGTGAAGGCTGGCGTCCGTTAACTACTTGGGATTTGGACTTGAATGCAGGTCAGTTGGGGCCAAGAGTAGTGCCCGGCAAATACAAGGCGGTGCTTAAAATGATGGACAATAATGATAACCTACAAAAGGAAATCGTCCAAGAGTTCAACGTGTTAAAAGACCCATTCTCTGAAGGAACCATTGCGGATATTCAAGCACAAGTGGACTTCTCTTTGCAACTGCGCGATGCCATGAACATTGCAGTGAGCAGCATTAATGCGGTAGAAGTTTTGCGCAGCGAATTGGAGGCCATTATTGCCGAAGAAAGCGACAAGAAAATTCAGAAAGAGGCGATTCGCCTAAAAGCCATTGCTGAAGATATTGCTAGTAAGCTTTACGACATCCATTTGACAGGAGCACGTGAAGATGCATTCCGTTCTCCGATGAAACTCTATGGTCGTTTAAGTGCTCTGGCCAGCGATATCAATGGCAGCGGCATCGACTTCAAACCTACCAATCAGCAGGGAGAAGTTTCTGAAATTCTAAATGAACGCTTGCAAAACGCTGTAAAACAGTTCGAGAAAATCAAGAAAAATGATATCGAGGAATTCAACAAAGCCCTTGAGAAGAAGAATAGAACCTTGACAATTGAGAAGACTGGAGGGAGGTAGTTATTGGTTAAGAGGGATTAGTTATCAGTTATCAGTTATCAGTTATCAGTTATCAGTTATCAGTTCGAACTAGTTTATGAGGAAGAAGTTCTTTACAGATTATGATTTAAAGGAATTGAAATCGAAACTCAGTTTAATTATTGAAGACGAAGACGATGATGCTTTTAAAACACATTTTTCACAGATCTTCTTTGCAAAACATGATGATAGGGTTACTGGTTATTTAAGAAATGAATCATTCAAATTATGGGTTTATGATTCTGCGGCTGGTTCTACTGGTATTTTCTACCCTACTATTAAAGGTAATTTGATACCAAGAAGTCAAGGCACAGAAATTCAATTTAGCTCAAAAATGAATGTAATAGGTCGAACAGTATTCCTCACATTCATTTTGATATTGAGTTTTGGAATCCTAACGGAAATCGTCATACAAGAAACCAATGAGCTAAAATACCTTATTCCTAGAGCCTTAATGGGAATGCTTTTACTTGGGTTAGTAAGTACTGTGCCATTGCTTCTTTATTTTCGTACTCTTAGAATAATAAAAAGACATTTAATTAATGAGTTAAAGCTTAGCCATCAGCGCTAAATTCGAATAAATAGCCAAAATTGAACCACCATTTTTTACATAGAACTAATAACTTTTCGAAACCCAGTCTTTGGTTTAGCAGAGCATTCATTGCCTCGGTTTTGACTATTCAATTGTTTATTTGGGAGTTTGAAGCGCCATATGAATACATCCGGTATGTGTTGACTTTCGTAACCTTCACGGCAGTTTTATTAGCTCGCAAGCAAGATATTGCAATAGACCGTGTATACTTCTACCACCTAAACACCTCAATCTTACCCCAACTATCCAGAACCAAGAAATTCAAAATTAGTGAACTCACTTCAATCAGAGGTAGATCATATGACTCCTCTTTTCTGGCATTCTATCATAGAAGATCCTTGAAAGGATTAGACTACGGCATTGAGATGAGCTTTAAAGATGGAACTTCAGAGAGTCTTGATGTGAATATCTATAAAATGGAATTGCAAAGAATATTAAGCAAGGTTCGTGAGTTCATGACCACTTAAGAAACTAACTGATTCCATGTTTCTTCCCCTTTACCTAGTCTCTGGAACTTCGGAGAGAATAATGGTTAGGTCAAGCATTTTCGGAGTGTCATGCCGAGTTTGTCTCGGTATCCCTTAAATTTATCTCCTGATTCTTTTCGGTTTTATGACTCCCCACCAACTTTATTAATCCATATCATTGGTTCATGGAAGACTTTTCAAGATCTTCCGCGCAAAATTGAACTAGATCAAATCTTAGTATTTCATGCATAAAGCAACTACCCTATTATTATCGCTGCTATTTATAGCCCTATTGGGTTGCAACCAAAAGAAAACTATTGAAACACAATCTGAGGCAACGCAGGAAACATCAGATAGAATCAAAGTCCTAAATGTGGCCACCTTCCATTTTGGGTATACCTCTGATGCTAACAAGGTAGATTTTGATGAAGATGACCGTAAAATACAGGAGGAGATTCGTGCCCTTTCCAAAATGCTATCCGAGTTTAAACCGACCATTATTTGTATCGAAAACCATCCTCAATACGATGCAGAAATCAATCAAGCTTATCAGGAATACCTAAAAGACCCGTCTCAATTGAACACCAATTATGGAGAAAAAAGCATGATGGCTTTTGATGTAGCTAGATTGAATAATGTTACTCAGCTCTATGGAATTGACAGCTACATGGATTATAACTACTTGATCGGAGAGCAAATCGTCAACACTATCGACTCTGCTACTTACAGAGATTACATGAACAATCCATTTAAAGGTTCGCCTGAGTTGGCGGAACTTGACAAAAACTTTGATCACCTACCGCTTTTAGAAAAACTGAGGTTTTACAACCATCCAAAAACACTTGATTTCAATATCAACATCAATGCGGATAATCTGCTGTAGGTAGGCACTGAAGATGGCTTTGAGGGTGCAGACGAAGCCGCTAAATTCTATCAAAGAAACCTGAGAATTTACTCAAACCTTAACCGAATCCCAATGGGTAAAGACGACAGAGTTTTCATTCTCATGGGGGCGGCTCACGCATCGTTTTTAAAGGAATTACTTGAAAGAAGCCCTAAATTCGAAATGGTCAATACACTTGATTATTTAAAGTAATTAGAGATTTAAACATAATAGTCAGTGCCTCAACTCACATTTTAACTATATTCAAAACGATAAAGATATTCTAGCTCGAAAGCCCATCAAATGAAAAGAGTCCTTTCAATTTGCCTACTGTTTATTTCAGCACAGTTGCTTGCCCAAATTCAAACTGAAAGAGTTTATGATGAAGAATATGGCGAATTTATTTCAGGGGTTTATACGCTAAAAAGCACAGACTCTAGCTACTTCTCAACAGACCTTAAGGTCATTGAGCCTGAAATAACACTCAACCAAACCGACCGCACTGAATATTTAGTGGTTGGTGAACAGCCTATCGTCCTCTTCAAAAATTCAAGTCCTCAAGGAAAGGAAGATATAGCTGGGGTACTCATGAAGAGCTCATTTATTGAAACCATTACAAGTCACCGCAAAAGAGTTCTAAGGGATTTCACAAAGAAATGGTCAATTACTCATGAGGTTTGGAGTGAGGTAGTTATAAATGGACAGACCTATTATACTGATATTAAACTTCATGATTTTCTGGGCTATAACTTCAGCTTTTCGGCACAAAAACAAACGCTAACGTTTGTGGCTAAACGATCTGGTTATGACGGTAATTATGATACAGGGTATCCCGAAAACTGGCACTTTATCGTTCTTGACGAAAAGAAGGAAATCATCTTTGATAGTGGTGAATTATTGGATTTTCGATGTAACTGTGAATTTGGTATTGAACAACTCAGTGAAAGCAATAATGGTGAGTTGATTCATGAAGTCTCCTACAATTTGGTTGAGGCGTACTTACACGGAACTTCATATAACATGGAAACGAAAGAGCTAATAGACGCTTCAGTTAGGTTTACTTGGAGCGGAAGAATAATGGAGTTTTTGAAAAACGACCAATGAGCAGAGCCAAACTTATCGATTATTACATAGAGAAGTCTCAAAGCCCAGACTTTCAAATTGACCAAATAAGAAAGGAATTAGAGCCCAATAACATCCCTGAAGAAGACATTAGAGCCATAGTAAAACTGGTTGATAACCACATACTCAATAGCGCTTTTACTAAAAACTCAAAAAACAGGTCAACAGAACTTATCATTGCTGGGGCCATCTTGGCTCTTCTTGGTGCCGGGGTAACAATTGCCACCTATACGGGTTTAATAAATCTGGGAGACAACTTTTTAGTTGTATATGGCCCATTTTTCGGTGGTGTTTCTATGCTATTCGGTGGTTTAGCACAGAGAAAAAATAGCAGCTCTAAAATTAGATCTAACAGACAAAAACTCGATTTATAAATATCCGCCTTAATCTTCCTTAAATTACCCCATGCTCTTTATCATTATTCTTGCTGCCCTAATTATTGCCTTGTTGCTCTTTCTCAATTTCAACCCTCAGTTTGGAGGCAAGATTACGCAAACACATCAGGCTCATTATGCCCAATCCAAACAATGGGATGGCAAGAAATTCGTGAATGAAACCCTTACCGAAATGGACATGAGCTTTAGTTCCATAATTGGGTTAATGAAGGAGCAGTTTAGGGACAGTCATTTGCGAAAACCAAAGCAGCCCATTCCGGTCATACCATTCGACAATTCTACATGGAAAAGCGAGCCAGAAAAGCCAAAGTTTGTCTGGTATGGGCATTCAGTAGTATTGTTGCAATTAGATGGAAAGAATATCCTCATTGACCCTATGCTTGGGCCAGACACTTCGCCTATTGCGCCTTTCAAAACCAAAAGATTCAGCGAAAACACTTTAGCCATCATCGACCAATTACCACAGCTTGACGCGATACTACTTACTCACGACCATTACGACCACCTGGACTTGGCGAGCATTAAAAAACTGAAGTCAAAAGTGAGTACCTGGTTTGTGGCTTTGGGTGTGGCGCGTCATTTAGAAGCTTGGGGTGTTTCAAGCGATCAAATCACTGAATTCGATTGGTGGGATCATATTGAATTCGAAGGAATTTCCATGACCTTCACTCCTTCCCGCCACTTCTCTGGCCGTGGCTTAACCGACAGGGCCAAATCACTTTGGGGTGGCTGGGTTTTTAAAACATCCAAAAATTCCATTTACTGGACAGGCGATAGCGGTGAAAGCGATGTATTTAAAACTGTAGGTGATAAATTGGGCCCATTTGATTGGGCTTTTGTGGAATGCGGCCAATACAACGAGCGTTGGCATGCCATTCACATGTTCCCTGAAGAAGCGGTTCAGGCTGCGCTTGATTCCAAATCAAACATCATGATGCCCGTTCATTGGGCTGGCTTTCCGTTGTCTTTACACACCTGGAAAGACCCTATTGAACGCAGCACAGCAGCAGCAAAACGATTGGGTCAAAAAACCACTACCCCGCAAATTGGCGAGGTAGTCGTAATGAGTAATGAGCCTAACGAACCTTGGTGGAAATCCCTTGATTAATTTCCCTGACCCGCTTCTATGGCATCACCTTCTTTCTTTTCTTCTTTTGGATTGAAATGCTTTTCGTAGAAAGCGAAAATCCTATTCCATTGGTCATGATAATCACTTTCATTACTGGCACCACCTGCGCCATGCCCTCCATTCATATAGTTTACCCAAGTTACATCTTTGCCTAGCCTACGCATGGCGTAATAGAGCTCACGGGTGTTGGTGCCCGGCACATTCCAATCGCCCTCGCCAGTAAGCAGCAAATGTGGTGTGGTAATTCTATCGGCAAAATACACGGCTGTAGTTTGAAAATACTTTAATGGTTCGTCCCAAAACGACCCACCGATTCTGTCTTGCCCATTTTCGGCCGCAGCATAGTTTCTAGTGCCAATTTTAGGGCTATCGCCCAGAAAGCTTATAATATTCACCTTGCCTGAAATATTGATTGCAGCAGCAAATCGATCGGTTTGGGTGATGAGTAATGAAGCTGCATAACCACCATAGCTAGTGCCCTGAATCCCCACTTTGTCGTTGTCCACTTTTCCTTCGTCCACCAATTTATTAATGGCCGAAGTCACCCCTTTTAGCCAAGCTTCCCCTGGGTAACCCTGCTCTAAATCTACAGAAGGCCTTAAACCGAAATAGCCTTGGTTGGCTAGTAAATTTAAACTAGAACGATAACCATTGTCAAAGAAAGTCTCATAAACTTCAAGGACTAAAGGGTACTTTTTATTCGGGTCATAATCCACTGGATAATATAGAATGCCTTGAAGCTCAACACCATCAGCATCTCGGTAGGAGATCAATTCAGTCTTAGTCCATTTTTTATTGGCAACCCAAGGGTTTAGGTTTGTTAATTGCTTTTCTGAATTGAAATCAAGCTTATTTACATACACATCAGAAGGGTAATCTCCATCAGATTTACTATACACCACAGTGTTTCCTTCATCTGCAAAACGCCAACCGTTATAAAGGTTACTATTACTCATCAAGTTCTCAAACTGTCCGCTGTTGATGTTATAGCGTTGGATACCGCGATTCCATTTGTCTTTCTCTGAATAGCTAACATAGAGGTAATTACCATCTTCCGACCATTTTACCACACTTCTATTAGGCGCATTCTTCTTTTCTTCTTTGTCTTCAGGCAAGGCGTACACCATTTTAAGGTTTTCACCATTACTGTCTATTATCCACCAGCCTTTGCTTGAACTCAATAAAAGCTTTTCACCTTGAGGATGCCATTGCATTACGGAAAATTTCACTGCTTTCTTCTGCTCTTTATCTTCAAAAGCTTTGCCCTTTGTAAGGTTAATTGGATCATTTCCCCAAAACGCCTCAATAGTTTGTAAGTACACGTTGCCAGAATCTGTCCATACAAACTGACTACCTTCATCGTCCCAACTAAAAGACCTACGTTTTTTTGTTCGCTTATAAAATATGGTTGGATCACCACTGGAGGATAACGCTTTAAATCCCGCCTGATATTCCGTTCCGCCTTCACTCCTATCATAAGTGGTTTTTATTGGGAAACTCTCCGTGTATGACAAGTACTGTCCTTCGGCATCTACTTTTAGCCCACCATAATCCGATTCAGGCAACACATTCTCAACTTTACCGGACTTTAAGCTCACTTTTACAATTTCGGTTAGCCCGTTGGTTACATTGATTTTATCCCATTTCAAGAAAGGCGCATTGCCATCATAAACCACAATCGGACCTTCGGTGGCTTCTTTATATTCAGCCATGGCCTTATTCATCCAACCTTCTCTTCTCACGCCAACAATCACCTCATCTCCATTTGGTAACAGTTCCATGCCATTACTAGTGGTCAGCAACCTGTTGTCGCTCATCTTTACTTCTCTCACTTTTTTGCTCTTCATATCAAAGTAAGCAATGGTCATCTTATCCTCTTTTTGCTGAAAGAAAACTAGTTTCCCAGCATCATCAGTCCATTGCAAGCCTGTCACCATTACAGGGCTTGTAAACGGCCGGGATTCAGCCCCCGTGTTCGTATCTATAATCACCAATTCACCTGCGCTGGTTCTTAAATAGCTTGGGTCGCGAAATCTAAAATGGTCAGTACCGAACCTGCTTCGGCCATCCGAAATAGTACCCGCCAAAAATTGACCATTTGGCGAAAGTGTTTGGCTACCAAGCGACTTTACGTTGATGGCGTCCGCAATTGTGAAATTAGTTTTTTGGGCGAATAAGCCTGATGAGAGCAGTAGGCCCAAGCAAATAAGCGTACTACAGAATAAGTTCTTTTTCATGGCTGAAGGTTTTAAAACAATAATTTACTCATTAAAACTATAGCCTGCCCACCAAATACACTAGCGGTAAACACACTTTGAATGACGGAAAGGGCTTGAATAGCAGCACAAATAAAAAGCCCTAGTTCTAAATAACTAAGTTCCCAGGCTTAAATGATTCAGTGTTTAAGGGCTCACTAACCCCTCTCTATATTGAAGAGAAAATCAATCTTCGGTCATTGATAAACCTGTAATCTATAGTTTTCATCCTCGCTTTTATTCTATCTTGTATCTCCATAAGGGGAATAGCAAAGTAATTTTTGGAGATTTCTTAACTAATCCTTTAGACAAAGTTGGATTAGACCTTGGTACAATAAAAGCCTCAACGATATCGATGCATATCATGATTGCTCTCATTATTATAGCGCATCGAAACCCAAAAAAGCAGGTTATAGAATAGTGTAAGTCCAAATTCAAAGAGTCATAATTTAAACTCAAATCAATGTTCATAAAGCAAAGTTATTTTCACTCCATTTTAATTTTAGTCTTTAGCGCAATGCTTCCTTCTTGCAATGATAAAGACGATAGTAAAGATACGTCCCTAAATTACAGACAGGAAATGCGAAATTTCGTGATAGAAATCAGTGAATATGCCAAAGCGGTTGATTCTGATTTTTTGATTATTCCACAAAATGGAATTGAATTGGTCAGTGAAGAAAACGGTGTTGTCAATCATACTTACTTGAATGCCATAGATGCAAATGGGCAAGAGAGCTTATTTTATGGCTATGAAGGAGTTAATACATCAACATCTAATAGCGAGAGCAATCGTTTGATTAACCTTCTTAAGATTTCACAGAAGTCAGGAAACAGAATATTGGTGACTGACTACTGCTATACTCATTCAAAAATGGATGATTCATATGTGAAAAATCACTCCAATGAATTTATTTCCTTCTCTGCAGATGAACGTTTGCTCAACAATATCCCAAGCCATCCCTCCCCTATTTATGCCGAAAACAACTCAAACATTGACCTTATCTCTAAAGCCAAAAACTTTATTTTCATCATCAATCCAGAGGACTTCAATTCCAAGGAATCATTCATAAGCGCCATGGAAGCCACAAATTATGATCTTATCATCATAGACTTTTTCTTTGATGCTGTGGCTTTCAGCGCTAATGAAGTTAGTCGACTTAAAATCAAAGCTAATGGCGGAAGTAGGTTAGTCATTTCATATTTATCCATTGGTGAAGCGGAAGATTACCGTTATTATTGGCAACAGGATTGGTATAACACTTCACCAAAATGGTTGACTCCTGAAAACCCAGAATGGAAAGGAAATTACAAAGTGAAATATTGGGACAGCGATTGGAAGTCCATTATTTACGGTAATGAAAGCTCCTACCTTAAAAAGATTTTAGCCGCTGGTTTTGATGGTGTTTATCTGGATATAATAGACGCTTTTGAATACTTTGAAGAGTAGAATTATTAAATTAAATAATAAACTAATACTACCATCAGTTCATCTCATCAATTAAAATCCCTTTTTAAAAGCTTTAGACATCAGGTGTTTTGGCCACCGTTTATTCTGCTTTTGGTAGCGCTCATTTATAGCTTGGTGGATGTAGAGCAATTTCTGGAAATCACCTCCAACATCAATAATTTCATTCTAGATAAGTTTGGTTGGCTTTTTAGCTTGGGCACCTTAATGATGCTCCTCACCTGCCTGATTATCTTTTTTCACCCCATTTCGAAAAGAAGAATTGGTGGAAAAGACGCCAAACCTTTACTAACCAAATGGCGATGGTTCTCAATCGTTATCTGCACTACCATTGCCACGGGCATTATATTCTGGGGAACAGCCGAACCTATCTTCCATGTGATGTCACCGCCCAGTTTTAGTGGCGTTGAAGCCAATACTCCAGCAGCTGGCAGTTATGCATTATCTGTCATGTATTTGCACTGGACGTTTACACCTTATGCCATTTACACCATTCCAGCCATCATGTTTGCCTTGGCTTTTTACAATGAGAAAAGAGCTTTTAGTCTAAAATCCACCCTCTACCCTTTTATCGGCCCAAACCGACATAAATGGTTGGGGATTGGCATTGATAGCATTTGTCTATATGCTTTAGTAGCCGGCATGGCGGCTTCATTAGGTGCAGGAATCCTCACCCTTTCTGGGGGAATCAAAAGCCTTTTTGGTTATCAATCCGACACGGTTTTATTGATCATCACCCTGACCATTGTGGCCGCCTTTGTCATTTCCGCCATTACAGGTTTAATGAAAGGCATCCGTGTTCTATCCGACCTCAATATTCGGATCTTTATCATTCTAGCCATTTTCATATTCGTGTTTGGCCCTACGGGAAGTATATTGGTTCAGAGCATTAAGTCATTGGGGCTGTACTTTCAGAACCTGCCAGAGTTCAACCTTATTTCGGTGCTTCACCCTGATGACCCGTGGCCTAAAAGCTGGACATCGTTTAACTGGGCCAACTGGTTAGCTTGGGCACCCATTACTGCCCTCTTTCTTGGGCGATTGAGTTATGGCTATACGATAAAGCAGTTTATGGTGGTCAACTGGATTTTACCCAGCCTGTTTGGCGTAATTTGGATGTCCATTTTTAGTGGAACAGCCATTGATATGCAAATCAACCAAGGGATTGGTTTGGGTGAACTATTAGAAGCAGCAGGGCCAGAATCTATCATTTATCGGGTATTTGAAGAATTGCCATGGAGTAATATTGTGGCCGTAGTGTTTCTATTTACTGCTTTTCTTTCTTACGTTACCGCAGCAGATTCGAATACTGAAGCCATGGGCGGCATCAGTTCAACAGGCATTTCTCCAGAAACTCCTTCTCCACCAATTTTCATTAAGGTGGTTTGGGGATTGACCATTGGAGCCGTGGCATTTACCATGGTAAGTATGGCTGGAATTGACGGCATAAAAATGCTCTCCAATTTAGGTGGCTTACCTGCTCTGCTCCTCATTATTGTTGTAAACTTAGGGTTGTTGAAAGTCCTTTTCTTTTCGAAGAAAAAAGAAGTAAAGGCTTAGCTTCGAATGCCTAAAGACGACTGTTTTCTTTCCCTGACGCAGGAAGGGTCTAAATTCTCAAAATCACTCCAAAAGAACACTTAATCGTTTTACCTTTGTCCCATGCGATTTACTGCCCTTTTACTATTCTCATTTCTGCTCACGGCAAAAGCGTATGCCTTCCAAAATGACAGCATTCCAAATAAACGGCTAAACACCGTATTGACCGTTAGTGGCGTTACTTACGGGGCAACATTAATCGGGCTCAGTCAGGTTTGGTATAAAGAACAAGGCTTCGAAAGGTTCAAGTTTTTCAATGACAATGCAGAATGGCATCAGGTAGATAAATTTGGGCATTTCTATTCCACCTATCAGTTTTCGCGCATTGGCGATGGATTTTTGCAATGGGCAGGCGTTGAAGAGAAAAAAGCTGCTTTTTGGGCAAGTGTGGCTGGAACTGGATTACTCATTCCTATCGAAATATTGGACGGGTTTTCGCCTGATTTCGGTTTTTCCTATGGCGACATGATCGCCAATACAGCCGGCTCAGCATTCTTCCTTGGACAAGATTTACTATGGAACGAGCAACGTATAAAACCCAAGTTCTCCTTTCACCGAACCGCTTTAGCGCAGCAAAGCCGACACCTTTTAGGCAATGGGCTGGCCGAAGAACTCTTTAAGGATTACAATGGCCAAACCTATTGGTTCAGTATAGATATTCATGCTTTTGCAAAGCAGTCTAATTTCCCGAAATGGCTGAACTTGGGTCTTGGTTTTGGGGCGGAAGACATGATCCGCGCCAGAGTTGTCCAAAACGACCAAGCTGGTTTTGACAGTTACCGTCAGCTTTACTTGGGCATAGATTTCGACCTTTCTTACATTAAAACCGATAAAAAGTGGCTCAAAACGCTGCTATTTATCTTAGATGGTATTCACCTTCCTGCACCAGCATTCGAGTTTAATTCGAAGAAGTCGAAGATGCATTGGTTTGCTTATTAAGTTCGATCAGGTATCTAGAATCCTTTTTACCATAAACCGTTTCAATTGATTTGTTTGGGTAATGAATTACAGCTTCGTCACTAATTTTATATTTAGTTAAAAGGATTTCCTTCTGACGAATTCTCAATGTGGCATTGTCTGAAAGTTCAACATCAGAATTAAGTGGCACCTCCTTTATCCCTTGAGGGAAATTAAGGAACATATATTCTAGACTCACCTGAGAGAAATCCTGCGACCGTACCGTTAGTTGATCAAAAACTAATCGATTAGCACTTGCAGATGATTGATCACTAGTGTTTATTGTAAAACGTCCCAAATTAAAATACTTCTCATCAGAGTAGTTCTTTTCAGTATACCTCTTTTTAGAATACATTGAAACCGAGCTTTTTCCTGAAACCTTCACACTGCTCAAACCAACCAAATTCAACCTGATCGTTCGAATAGATGACGTTATCCTTTTCACTTTCCTAAAGAACAAAGTGTCATTTTTAATCTCAATTCTACTTAGAAGCTCTTTGTCATCGTAAACAGGGTAATACTGTGTCATCAGCATTCCGTTTGAGGCCAATTTGGCCTCAACCTCCTTGATCTTAACTGAATCAGTTGTAAACCAGTGTAGATCATCAAACAACACAGGGTCATCACCAATAAAGGCAGATAGGCGCCAGCCATCTTCTACCACCAAGTGTTTGAAAGGAGTTTCAAAAGAATCATAACGAACTTCATCTTTCGTTCCTCTATTATGATTTGTGGAAAGCATGTAGAAACACAAGTAAGCAACCGTAATAAAAATAAACCCAAAGAAAATAGTGAGTACCAATTTAGACGCCTTCATAATTATGATTTTCGGTTGTTAAACAATTCAACTATTTCATCCATGGACATGTCCAATACATCCATTTTATCAAAAATTTGCGGTAAGTCTTGGGTCAAAAATTCAGCTTTCTTTAGCCCTTTGGCCTTCGCACAGCCATTCTTCTCTACAAAATACCCCACTCCTCTTTTGTTATAAATAATCTCAGATTCTTGAAGGTGGGTATAAGAGCGCATTACAGTATTCGGGTTTACCTCCAACTCCACAGCCAAGTCACGTACAGAAGGAATTCTTTCATTTTCTTTCCATTGCTTCCTGATAATCATAGAAAGCATGATATCAGCTATTTGAAGGAATATGGATTTGTTATCTTCGAATTCCATCTTAAGCCTCTTTTTCCTTTAATTTCAAAAATGCCAACAGCCAGAAAACTAGGCCAACTGGAATTGTTAAAAAGTGCCAGTTATAGACCAGTGAACTATAGAAGATTTTATTCATTGCCAGTTCATCAGTTCCTTTCGAATAATCAAAATTCAACCAAGCAGTATAGAATAACAAAGCAATAATGGCAGCAACCAATAAAGCCCATAATACTATTTTCATCAAAGGAATCTTTTGAAAACAGGCTGCCCCAAAAAGAAATATGGTTTGAATGAAAAAGTAAACCATAAAGTCTAAACCATAGGGTGCTATATTGAAACTAAAAGGCATAAAAAAGGCTTGAGAAATATTATTCAAAACACCATTCACGATAACTGAAAACAGCCAATAGCTTAGTAAAAAGAACAAGGGGTAAACCAAAGTGGCAAGTAAAAACTCGCTAATAAACTTTTCTGTATTACTGGCTGGGAGCATTAAATAGTCAATAGTTCCTTGCTTAGAGCGGAAACGAATAAAGCAACTACCAGTGAAAATAAAGCCTGAAATATAGAGTGACAGAACAAACAAGTATTCATGTCGACTGAAGACCATATCATTGTAGTAAA
Source organism: Roseivirga echinicomitans (assembly GCF_001592935.1). Classification (GTDB taxonomy): domain Bacteria; phylum Bacteroidota; class Bacteroidia; order Cytophagales; family Cyclobacteriaceae; genus Roseivirga; species Roseivirga echinicomitans. The sequence goes on along the minus strand of NZ_LRDB01000004.1, from coordinate 130,179 downwards.
CATCCATATTCCAGTATATCACTATAAATAATATGGCAAAGCCCAAACCAATACAGGCAGTATAGAGCATTCGTTTTAGGTTGAGATGAAGTGTGAGCTTTACTAAGCTGCTTAACCTTTGCAGACTAATCGTTGAATTATTCATGAGCTGTTGTTTTGAATTTTTCGGGATGAGCAACAATGCCAGAAAAGAGTAATTCTAAATCAATTTTTGATTCCAGGTTTCCTTGTGATTGAACAATGGCCTTTCCGTTGCCTAAGCCCCTTTCATGGTAGAGCCATTGGGTAGAATCTGGAACTGTATCGGTGGACACAAAGTCGTATTGATTAGAAATGTCTTCCGTGCTCTTGTTGAAAATAATGGCGCCATTATTAAGCACTAAAACCCTGTCAATTAGATTCCCCAAATCACGCACTTGATGGGTAGAAATAAGAATAAGCTTGTCATCCGTCATGCTTGAGGCCACCAATTTTCGGAATACGCTTTTCGAAGGTATATCCAATCCGTTGGTGGGTTCATCAAATACCAACAACGAACAGCCAGAAGCTAGACCGAATGAAATGTAGAACTGTTTTTTCTGGCCGTAGGATAAGTTTTTAAGGTTCTCGGATGGATCGATCCCGAAGCTGGTCATGTTTGAAGCAAATGCCTCATGATCGAACTTGGGATAGAATGGTGCATAAAGGGCCACATGCTTGTCCATTCGAAGGTTAGACTCTTCAATTTCTTCGGGCAGAAAATAAACATTGCCTAAAAACTGAGGACTACGCTTTGAAGGAGTCTCCCCTAGCATTTGACATTCACCAGCTTTGGGGTAAAGCAAACCCGTGAGTATTTTAATGAGACTTGTTTTGCCCGCCCCATTCTTCCCCAATAAGCCAACAATATTCCCTTGACCCAACTCAAGATTGAGTTCATGAAATAGCTCCTTTTTCTTGGCGTAATGAAATGATAAGTTCTTAACTGAGATCATATTTTAGTGTATTAGATAACTAGTACACTGCAACAATAATAGAAAAAAATCTTCTTCGCAACAGAAACTCAAAATATTTTCAAAACTATTAAAGTCATAAAGTCTACTATGAACTTCCAAAAAGTCAATTCTATACACTTACGCATTGATTTAAATAATTCAAGCGTAGCGTAATATATTCGTTAGAATATGAGTTATTTAACCATCAGCCTTAATAAACCATCATGAAAACTCTGAAATACGGCTTGCTTCTACTCTCTATGTCCTGCATATCATGTCGCCAAGATCCAGAAGAGCTCCCCTCTCCAAAATATGATTCAGAAGTAGTCACAGAAATTATTGCCGAGTTTATTGATGATGATATTGAGAAAATGGTACTCTCTCAGCTCTTCAATTTCACGCTCACTCGTGGTGTAGCTGCAGGAACCCAAACCCATGAATTAAACAACCCTTACGAATTCAGAACCCGTTGTGCAGTAAAAACTACCACCAATAACAACACCCAAGTGATTATCGATTTTGGCGCAGGCTGTAGGGATGAAATGGGCAGGTTTAAGGCTGGCAAAGTGACCGCTAACCTCTTTGAACGAAAAGAAAATGTTTTTGGAAGAGTAGAAATCACACTAGAAAACTATCAATACGAAAGTGTACTCGTATCAGGCAATAGAACAATAACAAACAACAGAGATACGCACAGGCAATATGCTGAAATTCAATCAACAGTTGATGATGGCATTTTAACCTTCGATGACCTCAGCTCTTATACTTACAGTTCTGAAAGAAACACTACATGGGACTTTACAGATATCACTGAAACCGAATTTTACTTTGTTACTGAATTTCAAAAATCAGGTTTGAATAGAAATAATGTGAGTTTTGAAAGCAATTCGTTTACCCAAGTCACTTACAATTCCAATTGTTTTAAATCAGGAGTTGGCCAAATGACGGGTGGTAAATTCAGAATAAGTAGCGAAGGGACGAACAAAACAATAGAACTCAAGCCCCAAAACTGTAGCACTCAAGCCTTTGTTGCGGTAGGCGATGCAGAAGCTTACACCATGGATTTAACCGAATTGTTTATCAACCATTAAAAGGTCTATTCGCAATACTTCCCTACCTTTGCCCCCGATACAAGCCACCTTATCGCTGCGACTAGAGTAATCAAAATCGGAGAGGAAAGTCCGGGCACCATAGGGAAGCATAGCGGCTAACGGCCGTCATCCGCCTTAGCTTTAGCGAAAGCGGAGAGGACAAGTGCAACAGAAAGTATGTACAGGTAATGCTGTAGTGAAACCAGGTAAACTCTATGCGGTGAAATGTCACATATACCTGCTTTTGAGGGTTCCCGCCCAATGCAGGAGGGTAGGCAGATGGATCCCGCCAGTAATGACGGGGCTAGATAAATGATAAGGGCCTTGACCTAGTTGAGGAACAGAACCCGGCTTATCGGCTTGTATCTTTTTTTTCTCTTTGGGTTTATATTAGCAATCCGCATATAATTCCATTTGAGTTCTAAGCAGAAACATTAATTTCGCTTATTGTTGGCACGAAGAATGTCAATCTAATTTTTCCAAAACACTAACCCATCAGAAAATGGCAAAAATTCTAATCATCGATGACGAACAAAGTATCCGCAGCACCTTGCGCGAAATTCTTGAATACGAAAACTACACTATCGATGAAGCCAAAGACGGCCAGGAAGGTTTAGAGAAACTTATTGCCGACAAATACGACATTGCCCTTTGCGATGTTAAAATGCCTAAAATGGACGGAATTGAGCTTTTGGAGCGCGTTCAGATGGCAGGCATCGACACCCAGTTCATCATGATCTCGGCACATGGCACCATAGAAACAGCTGTGGACGCTACGAAAATGGGTGCTTTTGACTTTGTACCGAAGCCGCCAGATTTAAACCGACTTTTGCTTACGGTGAAAAATGCGCTAGAGAAATCATCTTTAGTTACGGAAACCAAAACCCTCAAAAAGCGACTTTCCAAAAAGTATGAGATGGTGGGTGAATCTGCCGCTTTGAAAGACATTATTGAAATGATGGACAAGGTAGGCCCTACCGATGCCCGCGTTTTGATTACTGGCCCAAATGGAACGGGTAAGGAATTGGTCGCTCATGGAGTTCATGAAAGAAGCAATCGTGCAAAAGCGCCATTTGTAGAAGTCAACTGCGCTGCAATTCCTTCTGAACTCATTGAAAGTGAATTATTTGGACACGAAAAAGGATCGTTTACTTCTGCTATCAAACAGCGCATTGGTAAATTTGAACAAGCCAATGACGGAACACTTTTCTTGGATGAAATTGGAGACATGAGCCTTTCGGCACAGGCCAAAGTATTACGTGCCTTGCAAGAACACAAGATTAACCGAGTGGGTGGCGACAAAGACATCAACGTGAATGTTCGTGTATTGGCGGCCACCAATAAAGACTTAAAAAAGGAAATTGCTGAAGGTCGTTTTCGTGAAGATTTGTATCACAGATTGGGCGTAATTCTTATTGCTGTACCTGCCTTGAAAGATAGAAAAGAAGACATTCCGCTTTTGGTAGATAAATTTCTGCAAGACATTGCCAACGAATACGGCAACAAAAAGAAGGCGATTGACGACAGCGCGATTGAAGAACTTCAAAAATACGATTGGTCAGGGAACATTCGTGAATTACGCAACGTAACCGAACGATTGATCATTATGGCTGGTGATGTGATTGGTGCCGAAGATGTAAAGAAGTACCTTGTATAATTAGAAACGGGCTTTCTTCACGTCCTTTTGATACTCCATATCTGCCTTAGTATAGGCAGGGCACGCAGCTTGGGTACAAGACGAAACGCCAAGAATCACAACTGCTAACAAAAGGGCTACTAACTTAAATCTCTTCATCACTCAATTTTGAATAGCAAATTTAAAAATTTATTATGGTTTCAATAGTAAAATCTCAATTTTCAATCAGAACGGGTTGAAGTAGATAATATTTCAACCCACCATTAGATTACAACCTCGAACATCCGAATTGTCGAGCCTTCCAAGCACCTCGAATGTACCATCTGAATATACCTTGCCCAAATCCTTGGTTTCGATAAAGGAACAACTGTGTAGATTAGCCAAATCGATAATATTAATACCACCACTGCGCACTTGATTCGTTACCGTAAGCGGGTCATTAATGTCCCTCGTTAGAATTCTCATGGTGTAACCGCAACGAAAAATCCCTTTTCCTTGTGAATAGCCTTGCGATAGCAACTCAGTCATTCCATATTCTGAATGGATATTCTCCACGCCAAACCCTGCTTTCAAAAATTCATGCACCTCGTCTCTAACCAGCTCTTCCCTCCTGCCCTTCATTCCACCTGTTTCCATCACTATCAGTTCAGGGAAATCCATTTGAAACTGCTCAACGAAATCAAGCAAGCCGAAAGTGACACCCAACAAAATCGTCTTTCTACCTTCGGCTTTACATTTTAGAAGTGTGTCATAAAGTTCTTGTGAATTATTAAGGAAGAAGCCAGAAGATGGGTCTTTTGAAATTTGAATAAACCTGTTGGCCATCGCTACAAGGCTAGAATTACTCCTTTCTAAATAAGAAGGAAGCAAGGCCAAAACCGTATAATTCTTTACGTCACCATAGGTTTTAGCGAAAATCTGTTCAGCTATTTTCAAATAAAATTCTTCATCGGCCACCCAATGTTTACTGGTGATTTGGCCCGTAGTCCCACTACTTTCATAGCAAACATCAGATTGCCAATCGCCTGATTTAATCGTATGCGTTTTGAAAAACTCAATGGGGAGAAAAGGGACTTGCTCAAGCTTAGTGACCAACTCAGGAGATACGCCCAAGTGATTCACAAAATCCCGATAAATAGAATTCATTTCGTGCTGAGCCCTGAAAATATCCAAGGCCAATGCTTCAAATGAGTTTTCATCGACAGAAAAAACTTGCTCATATAAACTTTTCACAGCATCCATTCGTTAATCAATCGGCCCTTAATAGAGCATTAGGGCAAATATGCTTATAATTGTATTGAGTTATAAAAGCTGATGGAGTTAAGTTTTCAAAAACATTATAAAATCATTCTTTCAATTACGCTATTTGGGCTTGTACTGGCCTGTAATCGCCCCCCAGATTTACCCTTAGAGCCTTCAATTGGCTTTAATAAGGTAGAGTTCAAAGAAATAGTTGAAGTGATTGGTTCTGCTGGCGTTGAAATTAGAACTGGCCAACTGAGTTTGTCATTCAATATTTCAGATGGTGATGGCGACATCGGCATTGATGGAGGAGATACTGGGCCCGATTATGACTTTGTCACTTACCCCAATGGAGAGATCGTAAAGTTTGGTGAAAGGCCAGAAGACCCTCCCTTTACCTGCGTAGATTACATTAGAGAAGCTGGAGAAGGAGACAATGGCCTTGATTTGAATGGTAATGGTACCGTTACAGATACCCTAAGAATAGAATTGAATGAAGACCGTTTCAATTTCTTTATTGATTTTTTTGTAAAAAAGAACGGTACATATGAAGAGTTGAATTTTCGAAGAATACCAGAATCGGCCAATGGAATTACCTTGTGTGGAGAAATTCCTTTCGATAGTCGAATCCCATGCCTTTCAAATGAAGATGATCCATGCTCAGCAGTATCTAAAAACGCTGGCCCCATTGAAGGAGTAATTAAGTACGATATGAAATCAGGGCTTTTTCTTCCTGTTTTTAGAACTGACACAATTAAGATAGTTTTCCAAATTCAAGACAGGGCATTGCACCGCAGCAACGTTGTAGAAACCCCCGAGTTTACTTTACAAAGTGCGAGAATAGAATAATTTAACCTTCATCCCTTAAATAATATAACTCTTCCTAAACTCTTGAGGGGTCTGACCCGTGTTCTTTTTGAACAGTCTCGAGAAGTAGGAATAGTCGTTATAACCCAACCTATTTGCGATTTCAGCAATACTCAAATCCTTGATCATCAATAAGCGCTTGGACTCCAGCAGTACGCGCCCCGTAATCACTTGACTGACGGAGATTCCCAAAACTTGATTACAAATTCGGTTTAAGTGTTTTAGTGAAACATTGAGTAATTCAGCATATTCCGTTGGCGATTTACGATGTAAAAACTGCGCTTCAACCAGTTGTTCGAAAGTCTTGATTGTGCTGCCATATCGAGAAACTCCTTCCACCTTATTGCTGGAAGAGCTATAAGCGCGGGTTAAAGCCACATAAATCAAAGTAATCAACGCATGGATTCGAAGAGATTTATGCTCCCTATCCTCATGAAACTCCTCCAGCATGGTTTGACAAATCTCTGCCAAAGAAGCCCGCTTTTCAGCATCTAAAATAATTTCAGGTGTATTTTGATTCGAATAGAAAAAGGGAAATCTGTCCAATTCAAACTGATTGTCCCTGAGCAGGTAAAACTCTTTGGAATGAGAAAACACATAGCCTTTCACATCATCTGACAGTTTCCATTGGTGCATTTGGCCCGGGGTTAAAACAAAGAAACTCCCCGGCCCCACATTATAGCTTTGAAAGTCTATTTCGTGAACTCCTGTCCCTTCAGTAAACAATACATTTAAGTAGAAATCATGCTTATGCGGAAGAAAAATCATGCTATGGTGATCGATAAGATGATTTTTCAAATCATTCACATACACCCCATTTCCTTGACTGAGCAAAAATTGATCGAGATGTAATACAGGAATATTCGGCATGGTGCAATTTCATAAAAATGTCTTGATTGTCCTATTAATAGCGTTCTTTGTAACAGCTTATTTAAACAGTACATTTTACCTTTGTGGCATAATTGATAACCTATGAGCAGATTCACCGCACTAAGGAAAGGCAAATGCCCAAAATGTGAAACGGGGAAAGTTTTTATCACCAATGGAAACATTCTCAAACTAAAAGGGCCAATAATGCACGAAAACTGCCCCCATTGCAACTATAAGTTTGAGCGTGAGCCGGGTTATTTCTATGGTGCCATGTTCATGAGTTACGGAATTACCATGGCAGAAGCTTTGGTAACTTTTATAATTATACAAATATTCAACCTAAACCTCTCAGTTGATGGCACAATGGGTGTCATTGTCGCTGTAATCTTGATTTTAATTTTCCCCAACTACAAATTTTCCCGAATACTTTGGATGTACATCTTCACCAGAAAAGAGGGAAACGAACCTACGACAAAATAGAAAGCCTTAAAGCTTGAAATTAAATGGGCTTTAAGATACCTTTCCATCATTCAGTTTGAAACCAACTTACATTCAGGTTCAGGCTTTTTTATATGGAAGAAGTTACTCAAGTCCCCCAAGATTCAACACCGCTAGAAATTCTTTATCAAGATGAAGTGATGGTGGCCATTAATAAACCCAATGGCTTACTGGTACATCGATCCCCTATTGCTACCAATACCAATGTTTTTGCGGTGCAAGAACTCAGAAACCAAATTGGGCAGAAGGTTTCCCCTGCTCATAGACTGGATAGAAAGACTTCTGGCGTCCTCTTGTTTGCGCTGAACCCCGAAAGCCTCACCCACTTACAGTCTCAGTTTGAAAATAGAACGGTTGACAAAACATATCACGCCATTGTTCGGGGTTATACGGAGGATGAAGGACTTATTGATTACCCACTGACCAACGACAAAGGTAAAACGCAAGAGGCCATTACCCGCTACAAAACCTTAGAACGCACGGAAGTGCCCGTAGCTTTTGGTAAGCATGCCACCTCACGCTATTCTTTGGTGGAAGTATATCCAGAAACAGGTCGAATGCACCAGATCCGAAAGCATTTCGCCCACATCCTTCATCCCATTATTGGCGACCGCCCTCATGGCTGCAACAAACAGAACAAGCTCTTTCTAGAAAAGTGGAATTTAACCGAAATGCTGCTCCATGCCATTGAAATAGAATTTGAACATCCGGTTTCTGGTGAAAAAATTAAGATTAAAGCCGATTACCAAAGTGAGTTTAAAAGGATGTTGGAGAGTTTAGAGTTTAGTGTTTAAGGCTGTCTTACCATATAGACCCTGTCACATGTTCTCCGATTTATCTGTCCTTTGGCAGAACTTGCGACAAACTATTAATCAAAGACTCTGTTCGCCAAAATGGTTAAAGCCATTGTGTTACTGAAAAACCCCGAACTTCTCGGGGCCTACAGGGATGACTGAGAAGCAAGCTATTTGCACTCTCCTTTTCATACTGAGGGGTACCGTTCGCAGGATCTTTTGCCGATGAGAAGCGAAGGAACTAAACTATTCCGCCCTTTCAGGACTTAATAATTATATACTGATAAGGAATGGGCTATACCCATTCCTTTGATATTTCGCCCCGTTGGGGCTACAAAGGTCTCGCCCCAACGGGGCTTGGAGTTTGTGCAAGCATTAAGCTGATCTCAGCCCTGAAAGGGCGTTACTCCGCGTTCTTTTCGTTAAACTTTATAAAACTAGCAAACCTTGTTCTCTGAGCGTATTGATAGGTTTAGATACCCAAAAGAGTTCGAAATCTTCGAAATGGGTTTCATAATCGGCTTTGATTTGTGCGTAGGCGAGCAAAGGTTCAGCACCAATTTTTAGTTGCTCAAGGATGTGAATAAGCCATTCTGCTTTTTCACCCTCTGTGGTGATATCGAAACTTTCTCGCTTGGTGAAAAAGGTGAGCTGTGCCCTTTCTCGGGTAATTCCCTTTTTCGTTTTGGCTTGAAAAGAAACCAACGGGGTTCCTCCTAACCATACAATTTTAGCGGTGGATCGGGTCACTAATATGGGCTCATTTTCTAAGCTGTTGATAATGAAGTCTCGCACTATTTTCGTTTTTGGAATTTTAAATTCGAATCACTCTTGTAGCGGCATATCGAAACCAATGCCATGCATAAAGTTGAAAAGCGACTTCTTCAACCCAAAGCTAAATTGCTCATGGTCCAACCCCGTTTTGCCCTTGAACATCACATCATTATTCGCAAATAAAATCGATTTGTAATTGGGTGTAATTCCATATTCCGAAGGATTAAGCCCAACAGGACTATGGGCAGTCAGCGCAAATTGATACCAAAACCCAGACTGAATAATCCCTAATTCGAACATCTGACGCACCATTTCTAGGCTATCAATCGTTTCTTGCACGGTTTGGCTTGGGTAACCATACATCTGGTAGGAATACACCATAGATTCCTAGGCTTCGTTATTTCACACTTCACAAGTCAAGGCTACCGTGTCGCTTAGCATAAACTTACGCTATCAATAAGCCAAAAAGTATTCTTAACTTCACTGGCCTTCCAAAGCGCTGGAGCTTAATGACAAACAACCAAAACCTTTGTACTAAATGAAACAAGTTGAACGATTCCTATCCTTCATTTCATGGATAATCATCATAGGTTTATCCATCTATTTTTTTATCGAAAATGTAGGTGTTTATTTCACAGGATATAGAAGTGACAGTTATACCAGTAATCCACTTTGGGTAAGTACACACCTAATAGGTGGCACCTTAGCCCTATTGTTAGGGCCATTTCAATTTTCAAAATGGCTTAGAACCAAATATGTGACCTTTCACAGGCTTTCAGGTAAAATATATATTATTGGAGCTTTCATTGCAGGGTTATCTGCCCTTCGATTATCATTAATAAGCACATGTGTAACCTGTCGGGTTTCGCTTCTCATTTTAGCTGTTTTGGTTCTCTTCACTACATTTTCAGCATGGTGGTGTATAAAAAACAAAAACATTAAAGCCCATCAACAATTCATGGTTAGAAGCTACATCTGTGTGCTATCATTCATAGCGGTAAGAATAGGAGGAATTGTTCCATTAGACTTTTTATTCGGGCAAATAGACGACCCAACATTTGGTAGAACTGTAAATGAATACTTCTTTTCATTTGTACCAATCATTTGTGGAGAAATCTTCTTGACGTGGTTACCAGCTTTGAAGAAAACGAAAGGTAGATAAACTACAACACCAATAAACCCTGTTCTCTGAGCGTATTAATGGGTTTAGATACCCAAAAGAGTTCGAAGTCCTCGAAATGGGTTTCGTAGTCGGCTTTGATTTGTGCGTAAGTCAGCAGAGGTTCAGCACCAATTTTTAACTGCTCTAGGATGTGAATAAGCCACTCTGCTTTTTCGCGCTCGGTGGTGATGTCGAAACTTTCTCGCTTGGTGAAAAAGGTGAGCTGTGCCCTTTCTCGAGTTACTCCTTTTTTGGTTTTGGCCTGAAAAGAAACCAAAGGGGTTCCGCCCAGCCATACTATTTTGGCTGTTGGGCGGGTCACTAGCATCGGTTCGTTTTCCAAACTGTTGATGATGAAGTCGTGCGCTATTTTTGTTTTTGGAATTTTAAATTCGAACCACTCTTGAAGCGGCATATCGAAACCAATGCCATGCATAAAGTTGAAAAGTGACTTCTTTAAACCAAAGCTAAATTGCTCATGATCAATTCCTGTTTTGTCCTTGAACATCACATCGTTATTCGCAAATGAAATGGATTTGTAATTGGGTGTAATTCCGTATTCCGAAGGATTGAGCCCAACAGGACTATGGGCAGTCAGCGCAAATTGATGCCAAAAACCAGACTGAATAATCCCTAACTCAAACATCTGGCGTACCATTTCAAGGCTGTCGATGGTTTCTTGCACGGTTTGGCTTGGGTAACCATACATTAAATAGGAATGCACCATAATACCCGTTTCTGTGAAGTTTCTGGTGACTGCGGCTACTTGTTCCACCGTTACGCCTTTATCAATCAGTGCCAAAAGTCGGTCGGAAGCAACTTCTAAACCACCAGAAACCGCAATGCAACCCGATGCCTTGAGCAAAGTGCAAAGATCGGCTGTAAAGCTCTTTTCGAAGCGGATGTTTGTCCACCAAGTGATGGTAAGCTTGCGTCTGATGATCTCAATCGCCATTTCTCGCATCAAGGCTGGTGGTGCAGCTTCATCCACAAAATGAAATCCCCTCTCCCCTGTTTGCGCAATCAATTCTTCCACCCTGTCTACCAAAAGCTTGGCGGTGAGCGGCTCATAACGCTTGATATAATCAAGGGAAATATCGCAGAAAGTACATTTCCCCCAATAGCAACCATGCGCCATGGTGAGCTTATTCCATCGGCCATCGCTCCAAAGACTGTGCATTGGATTGGCAATTTCAATCACTGAAATGTACTGATCGAGCAATAGGTCTATATAATCAGGTGTACCCAATTGGCTCTGCGGAAAATCGTTTTGAATGGAACTGTCGTTGTAAACCACTTCTCCATTTTCCTTCAGAAAAGTTCTTTTAAAGATATTGAAGTCTGGATTTTCAGGCTTTGGATTCAGTATGTTCGAAGTTAAAAGCGCAATCGGTAGTTCTCCATCGTCCAAGGTAATGTAATCGAAGAAGTCAAAAACGCGTACATCCTTCACCGTTCTTAATTCGGTATTGGGAAAACCACCGCCCATCGACACTTTGATCGCGGGGTAATTGGTCTTGATAAACTGCGCACAGCGGAAAGCGCTGTACAGGTTACCGGGGAAAGGGACCGAAATACAAACCAGTTTAGGTTTGTGTATTTTCAGCCTCTGCTCCAAGATTTTAATAGTGATTTTATCGATATAAGTGAGCGGAGCCTGGAGTTGCGTATAAAGCTCATCGAAGGCATTGGCACTTTGACCAAGCCTTTCCGCGTAGCGACTGAAACCGAAGTTCTCGTCAATACATTCAATAATGAAATCAGATATATCTTCAAGGTACAAAGTCGCCAAATGCTTGCCGCGGTCTTGCATCCCCATAGCACCAAAGGCCCAATCCAGATCGTCTACTTGTTCGAACCTTGCTGCTTCAGGCAAAAAGGATTCAGAGCAAATCTGACGAGCAAAAGTTTGATTTTTGCCTTGTAGAAAGGATATTACGCCTTCTATCGTATTCAGGTACTCCTCTCGTAAAGCATAAATTCGTTCCGAATTTTCAGTATTGATTCGATCGTTCTCTTCAGCGTAAATGAATAAATATTGAAGACTTTCCTTCGAGAATAATTCCAAAATCACTTCAATACCCAAATCCATTTGAAAGGAAGAAATCGACTTGGTATTTAAAAAACCCTTGAGGTAAGCCGTTGCTGGATAAGGCGTATTCAGCTGGGTGAATGGAGGTGTAATGAGTAGAAGATCTTTCAAACAATTGACTTAAGGTATGCCATCAATCTGAAAGCACAGTGTAAAACTCGATAAAAATATTGAGACTCGCAGACCATAATGAGGTAGAAAACGCATTCCGGAATTTATAATCTCTACTTTTGGCGAAAATTCAATAAGCACCTGATCCCTTTGACATCAATATCGTTCGAAACAATTCAGTGTATTTTAGCATTATAGGGCTATGGTTTACCAAAAAGACGCATTGCATATTCACCTTTCAGAAAGCCACGCATGAACAAAGAAATATTGCTCGTTACTGGAGCAAACGGCCATTTGGGCTATAATTTGACTCGTCTTCTACTTTCTAAAGGACATACGGTTCGAGCTACGCTGAGAAACCTAAAAAACGCAGATGCTTTAAACCAATTAGACTGCGAAGTGCAACATGCCGACTTAATGGACAAAGCTTCCTTAGTTAAGGCATTTGAAGGTGTTACTCACCTGTATGCGGTAGGGGCCACTTTCAAAATGTGGTCAAAAAATCCACAAAAGGACGTGTATGAGAATAATGTCACTGGCACCAGAAACCTATTTGAAGCAGCCGCTGAAGCAGGCGTTAAGAGTATTCTGTACATCAGTTCAATTGCAGCGTTGAACCATTCCATTCTTCCGGCACAAGAGAAAAACGGCTATAATGACGACCGTAATAGCTGGTATTACAAATCAAAAAACGACTCTGACCAACTGGCACTTTCGCTGGGGAAAGAATATGGAATCAGAACGGTGTTGGTGCTTCCTTCTGCCATGATTGGTAGTGTGGCGCATCGCTTGAATTACAGCAACCGATTGGTATGGCAGATTCTTCAAGGTGATGTGCCTGTAGAAACTAATATTTCGCTCAACTGGATTGACGTGAAAGATGTAGCAATGGGTAGCTACAATGCCATGCAAAAAGGCAGAGATGGTGAACGTTATACGCTGGCCAATGAGAAACATACTACAGTGAAAGAATCGGTTCAAATTGCAGCAAATCTCTATCCCGAACTCAAACTTAGAATCCCCAAGAAAGTGCCAAAATTCTTGCTTTACATGGTGGCAGGCGGAATGGAGTTGGTAAGTAAAATCACTGGAAAAGAGCCATTATTACAACGTCACTACCTAGATATGTTCTATGGTTTAAAGGTTGACTATGACATCAGTAAAGCCAGAAAAGAATTAGGCTTTAACCCTACCCCAGCGAAAGAAGCCCTTGAGAATGCATTTAGGTATTTGAAAGAGGGATGGGCGGAGAGGTAGTTATTGGTAAATTGGTTAAGAGTTATGGGTGAATAAGATTTTCGACCATAAGAACAATTATTATAAAAGTTAGCCAATCCCACTAACCTCTTTTTTCTAAGCTTATTTCTAGCAGATGCTGCATAATAGTGCGAACACTCCTCCTTGGAGAAGGAGGTTGGGAGGATTGATTTTAGTGTCAAAAAACATCCATCTAATCCCCCTAGCCCCCTTTTTCTAAGGGGGAATCAGTGCAATCAGCGAGCTGTGTTTAAAAAATAAGCAATAGTGTATTGTGAAACCAAAACTCTATCGTAATATTGCAATGAATAAATAATTAAGCATGGGCGTTACTAAGTCTGAAATATTTACTGAAGAGCAAAACAAGATTTCCATGATTGCGAAAGCCTTTGGTCATCCGGCCAGGGTCGCTATTCTTCAACACCTTTTTAAAATGAACACTTGTGTTTGTGGTGATTTAGTGGAAGAAATTGGTCTGGCGCAACCTACCATTTCCCAACATTTGAAAGAGCTCAAAAACTTGGGATTGATCAAAGGAAATGTAGAAGGAACAAGCGTTTGCTATTGTATTGACCAAGAAGCTTGGGCAAACATGCAAGAGTTATTCAGTCAGTTTTTAAACCCAAACTTCGATACCCCTGACGGGTGTTGCTAAAAAATAGTTTTTATCAATCGTAACATTGCAATAAATAATATTATGAAAATCTCAGAAATCAAAAATCACCTCAGCGCCTTAGATCAAATCGCTTTTGAATTGCCTGATGGCAGCTTAGTTCCGAGTCACTTTCACGTAACAGAGGTCGGACAAGTCAGCAAACATTTCATTGATTGTGGTGGCACAGTAAGAACTGAAGAAGTAGCCAATTTTCAACTTTGGGAAGCCAATGACTATGATCACAGACTTCACCCAGAAAAACTAGTTCATATTATTGAGCTTTCAGAGAGAATTCTTGGCTTGAAGGATTTAGAAATTGAGGTGGAATATCAAGGTGCTACTATTGGCAAGTATGGCTTAGACTTCAATGGCACTAACTTCCTTTTGACTACAAAACAAACTGCTTGCTTGGCAATGGACAAATGTGGTATTCCTGCTGAAAAGCCAAAAGTCAAACTAAGCGAAGTTCAAACTGCTGGAGCATGCACACCGGGTGGTGGATGCTGCTAATCCATAAATCAACCTAATCATGACAAAGAATCCCATCACACAACTTCTACCGATTCTTGAAGACTTCACTTCTTCAATTTCGGTAGATCTTATTTCACCAGAACGCAAAGCTGTTCTTCAACCCTTGATTAACTACATTCAGGGTAAACATGACAATAATGAAGTGGCAAAACTCAATTTTATTTGCACCCACAACTCGCGCAGGAGTCAACTAACGCAAGCTTGGGCAAAAGCCATGTCGGTTTATTTTGAAATTGATATTGACAGTTTTTCTGGTGGTGTAGAAGTTACCGCCTTTAATGAAAGCGCGATCAATGCGTTGATCAACAATGGTTTTAAAGCCGAATTGGAAGGAGAAAGCAATCCTAAGGTGAGTCTTACTTTTTCTGAAAACCATGCGCCATTGGAGATGTTCTCCAAAAAATTTGACGAGGCCATTAATCCAACTGAAGGCTTCGCAGCGATTATGACTTGCTCAGATGCCGATGCCAACTGTCCGTTTATTGCTGGAGCAGAAAAGCGTATTCCAGTGAAGTATGACGACCCCAAACTGTACGATGGCACTTCGGAAGAAGCCGCTAAATACGCAGAGCGCAGTCGACAAATAGCCACCGAGATGTTTTACATTTTCTCACAAATCGAAAAATCATGAGTCAACCAAAAAAACTAGGCTTTCTAGACAGCTACCTCACCCTCTGGATTTTTATTGCCATGGGGATAGGCGTAGCAATGGGTTATTTTGTTCCCTCAATTCCGGAAGTCATTAATTCCTACAGCAGCGGATCGACCAATATCCCAATTGCGATCGGACTGATTTTGATGATGTACCCGCCATTGGCGAAAGTGAATTATGGATTACTACCCAAGGTTTTTAAGAATGTAAAAATCCTTTCAATATCCTTGATTTTGAACTGGATTGTAGGTCCTGTTTTAATGTTCATTTTGGCCATTACCTTCCTTCAGGATTACCCTGAATACATGGTTGGTTTGATTTTGATTGGCTTAGCACGATGTATTGCCATGGTGTTAGTTTGGAACGATTTGGCCGAAGGCAGTAGCGAATACGGAGCTGGTTTGGTGGCATTGAACAGTATCTTCCAAGTGTTTGCTTATAGCTTTTACGCATGGCTCTTCATTACCGTGCTTCCACCCTACTTTGGTTTCGAAGGTGCGATTGTCGACATCTCGATTGTGACCATTGCAGAAAGTGTTGCCATCTATTTGGGCATCCCCTTTTTAGCTGGAATGTTAAGTCGGTTGATTTTGGTAAAGCTCAAAGGTGAGCATTGGTATACTACCAAGTTTATCCCAACCATTTCGCCATTGACCTTAATTGCCTTGCTCTTTACCATCGTGGTAATGTTCTCGCTCAAAGGTGAATTGATCGTTGAGATTCCTATGGACGTTTTGGTGATTGCTGTTCCATTACTGATCTATTTTACTCTCATGTTTATTATCGGTTTCTTCTTCAGTAAAGCCATGGGAGCCGAATACGATAAGAATGCAGCCATTTCGTTTACGGCAGCTGGTAATAATTTCGAGCTGGCCATAGCAGTAGCCATTGCTGTCTTCGGACTGAACTCAGGACAAGCATTTGCTGGAGTTGTTGGCCCTTTGGTGGAAGTGCCTGCACTGATTCTATTGGTTCGGGTTTCCTTTTGGCTGAAGAAGAAATATTACTAAATCAACTTCATTAAGAATGGAAGAGATTGATATTGCATCTTTTTAATGCTTTGGAAGATTAAGAATATTCACTACTTTCAACTATTAAAATAGTTAATTAACTAACCTTATAATGAAAAAGTCGATTCTCCTAAGCCTCCTAGCTATCCTTCTCGTATTTGTAATTGCTCAAAAGTCAATTCCATTAACTTTTAAACTGAATGAAGTTTATAAGGATAAGTCGGTTAATGTACCTGAAGTTATCAAAAACTTCTCAGCCCTATTGGTGCAGAAAGGGATTCTAATAACAGCTGATTTATCGAAGCCAGACTTGATTTACGATAAGCTTTCAGCCTTAGAGAATGTGAGCCCTGCGGAATTTGGGATTGACAAGTATGTAGATGCAAAAACGATAAAAAACTGGAAGGCACAGCAAAAAATTCTAGACGCCTCTATAGACGACCAAGCCAATATTGCTTTGTTCACCTACTATCAACTATTTTCTGAAGAATACACCAAAATCAAGCTGCATATTAAGGCAAATAGAACCGTAGATTTTAAAGGTGAACATTTACCAATGGCAAGTTTTGATACTGTATTATTTGATGAAATCAATCGATTGAAAGACAAGGGCGTTGAACCAAGTCAAGTAACGATGGAACTACAAGTTGACCCTATTACTCAATTTGAGTTTACGACTTTTATTCAGGACAAGTTGAGAAAGCTTGAGATCAGAAAAGTGACGCTCCTTAGCAATAAGTAACACTGTCAGTGTGGCACAAAAAAAGACTCCCTGAAAGCGTTTGATATCAGGGAGTCTTTTGCTTTTTCGTTCTATACCATTCTTAACGGTTCAAGAAAGAAGAGTACATCCAAACTAATTTTTCTTGTTCACGGATATAATCACTCATTAAAGCGTTTGTTCCTTCATCATCTGCGTCAGCCGACAAAACAAGAATTTCGCGCTGAAGCATGATAACCATTTTAAAGGAGTTTAAAATATTCTCCACTGCCCTTATCCCATTGGTTACTTCGCTACTTTCTTTAATGGATGAGCCAGCCGCATACTTTGAATAATTGTGTTCGGGTGTAAATCCCAAAGTTAAGATTCTTTCTGCCAACTCATCAATCTTAAGTATTAAATCGTTGTAAAGCTCTTCGAATTTCACATGAAGCTCAAAGAACTTCTCGCCTTTGATGTTCCAATGCGCACCACGTGTATTTTGATAAAAAATTGAGTAATTGGCCAATAACTCATTTAGCTTTTCAGCCAGTTTTTCAGCCTTAACACTTTCAATTCCAATTGCGTTTGTGTTGTCCATAATTTCTAGGTTTTATATCTATCTAATTTTTTGCTGAAGGCTCGCCCAGCCACCTCCATTATACACTTGCGTATAACCATTGGCTTTCAACATATTCTTGGCCGAAGCACTTCTCATTCCCGAAGCACAACAGGTAATTATAGGCTTATCTTTGTTCTTCAACCTGCTTAAATTCGAACCCAAAGCATCGACTGAAATATTCATCGACCCCTTGATATGACCACCTGTGTATTCGCCCTTCGAGCGTACATCTAAAACAACAGCTCCCTGCTGAACAAGTTCCTTAAAATCGACTTTTGGTCCTAAACCGAACAATCTTTTTAAACTATCTAACATAAGGCTTAAACGGTTTTAGACTGAACATAATTCACATCCAACCAACTTCCTCCATTATAACATTGAATGCCATAACCCGACAGAAACTGCTCTGCTTGTCCGCTACGGTTTCCAGACGCACAACACAATACCAAAGGCATTTTCATGGCTTTAAGTTCTTCAATGCGTTGCGGTATTTCCTGCAAAGGAATATTCACCGAATTGGCTACGTGTCCTCCCCTAAATTCTTCTGGTGAACGTACATCCACTATACTAGCTTTGCCCTGGTTTACTAATTCTTCAATATTCATTTCTTCTTGTTTTATCTAACGCTTATTCTCAATGAAACAAATGTACAATCTTTAGCCCTTGGGCTTAGTTACATTTGTTACAGAACGGGAAGGCAATGGTGAAATTTACCGCGGTATTTTTCTAAAATACCTGATCAACTCAAAGATCAAATACACCCAAGGGGTACCATGCAAAACCAAATCAAAGTAATCCATGACTTGCATTCCATTGGCGCCCCCCATTACCCATTTTATTTTACCCAAGATATGAGGTTCTGGCGTGAAAGGTGCTAAGCCGAGGGTTAGCGCCAAAAGAATGGCCAACTTAAGATTCCCTTTCCCACTTTTTTCTGTTCCGTTGTGCTGACCTTTTCCCATGAATAAACCTTCGTTTACAATATTTCTATACAGTTTCTATGCAGCTCAATCTTACCATCAGCCTCCAAACCTTTCAACAACCTAGATACCACTACCCTGGAGGTGTTTAACTCATTGGCAATTTGCTGGTGCGTTTTCTGAATTTTGAAAGTGCCCGTGGCCTGCTGTGTATCTAATAAATATTTCAAAAGCCTTTCATCCATGTTATGAAAAACTACACTATCGATAGTGGTAAGCAATTCATCAAAACGAGTTTGATAAGAGCTAAAAACAAACTTTCTAAAACTCAAATATTTCACCATCCATGCATCTAAATAGCTATTCGGAATCATCCAAACGATGGAGTCTTCTTCGGCCATTACATGAAAGCCTGTATTCCGACCCTCCAAGCAGCAAGCAATGGACATTGCACAAGTCTCTCCTCCTTCTAAATAGTAAAGAAATACTTCATTATGGTGTTCGTCTTGGCGCATCACCTTAAGCAAACCTTGCAAAACGATGGGCATTCCTCCACCACGTTCGTCAGAACCAAAGATCAGTTCTCCAGCCTTTACTTTCTTTAGTCTGCCTGCAGTCCTAATTTCATCTGCAAGCTTCTCTTCAAGACCAGAATTGGCCAACATCTTATCTAAAAGTTCATTCATATCGTCATTCAATAAATCAGCTATCTGCTGATTTAAAGATAAGGCGAAAACCCGAAAATTGTGAGGCATAAGACAAATGAATCAACTCGTTTTCAATAAAAATTACTGTTTTTAGCAGCAAGTTTTTGCTGAGTCTCTTAAACCAAACTTCTTCAGAATAATGTCCATCAAACACCAATTGGTCAATGATGATTGAAGCAAATTAGCACCTACGAAAGCAGTAAACCACAACCAATTTTGATTCACATAAATGGATAGTAATAGGCTTATTAAGATGAAGGCACCTGCAATGCCATGTTTTACTTTTGTTATCATAGTCTTCCGTATTAAATGTTATTCATTCTTTTAATGTCCATTACCGCCACATGAATTTTCGACTCTGATTCTTGGCTTTCATTTAGGTTTCTGATCTGCAACATGACCTCGTCCACCGTAAATGTTGGAACAAAGGCATAGAACAAAACAGATTGCCGTTCTCCAATGCTTGAAGCAAACCAATTGGCAGACATGGATTCACCTTCCTGGTCTTTATAACCAGTTACATCCATATAAGAGAAGGTTTTTACTCCCGATTTTTTCAATAAGCCTTTGATGTCTTTTTCAAAAGCCCTAGCAGCTGTTATAATTAATAATTCCATGATCGTATGGTTAATGGTTTGATGATTTACCTTCCCACTTTTTTCGTTCGGTCATATAGTAAATGAGCGGAACAACAATCAGGGTAAGTAAAGTGGAAACAATTGCCCCTGCTACCAATGAAATGGCCAGTCCCTGAAATATAGGATCGAACAGGATGATGGATGCACCAATCACTACCGCACCAGTGGTGAGTAGAATGGGTTTGGTACGTACCGCACCGGCATCCACGATGGCTTGTTTTATAGAAGCTCCTTCGTTCAATCTAATCTCTATAAAGTCGATCAACAGCACCGAATTTCTTACCATGATTCCAGCCAAAGCAATCATTCCGATAAATGATGTAGCGGTGAAGAACGCCCCAAGCACCCAGTGACCTAATACAATCCCCACCAACGAAAGCGGTATGGCGATCATCATTACAATTGGTGTTTTAAAGTTTTGGAACCAGCCAACAATCAGCATGTAAATGATCACTATCACGACCAAAAAGGCAGTTCCTAAGTCTCTAAAGACTTCCATGGTGATTTGCCATTCTCCATCCCATTTCACAGTATAGTCTGATTCATCCTCAGGTTGGCCCATGTACATTTCGTTAACAGAGTAGCCTTTCGGCACAGTCAAGTTTTGAATCTGCTCGGTCATGCCTAAAATGGCGTATGCAGGACTCTCTAAGTCTCCAGCCATATCGGCCAACACATACACCACGCGCTTCTGGTCTTTGTGATAAATTGTAGGTTGGAGGGTGTCTTTTCTTACCGTGACTAAATCGCCAACAGTAACCAAGTCTCCTTGCTGACCTTTGATTTTAAGGCCCTGAATATCTTGCAGACTAGATTTATCTTTATCATCTAAGGCAAGTACAATACCCACAGGGTTATTGGAATCTTGGTCATAGAAATTCGACACCGGATATTCTTGCATGAGGTAAGTGATACTCCCCACAACTTGCTGAGGAACTACACCATGCATCATGGCTTTTTCGCTGTCCACCACTAGGTTATATTCTGTCTGTCCTTCCTCCACATTCCAATCCACATCCACCACATCTTGTGTATTCAACAGAAGGTTTTTTACCTGCGCAGCCAGCTTGATTTGTTCATTATAATCAGGCCCATAAATCTCCGTCACTAAGGTTGAAAGTACTGGTGGGCCAGGTGGCACTTCTACGAGTTTCACATTTGCATTATGCTTGGCGGCTATGGCCTGAATATCTGGTCGAAGCATTTTGGTAATGTCATGACTAGACAAGTCACGATCAGCTTTATGCAACAGATTTACTTGGATGTCGGCCATATTGCTTCCCCCGCGTAAATCGTAATGCCTCACCAAACCATTAAAAGTGATGGGTGCCGAGCTACCAATGTAGTTCTGGTAACTGATCACTTCGGGCACACCCGATAAGTATTGTGCAATTTCTTGGGTAACTGCCGCGGTACGCTCCAAGGTGGTGCCTTCTGGCATATCGACTACCACTTGGAACTCATTCTTATTATCGAAAGGCAGCATTTTAACGACTACCGACTGGTTGTAGAACAAGTACATTGAACCCAAGAGTAATACCACCGTGGCACTCAAAAGTGTCCATCTTTTTGTTTTACTCTCTAAGAATGGAAATTCTATGGCTTTATAGGCCTTATAAATAAAGGTAGTTTCGTATGCTTTTTCTTCCTTCTCTTCTCCGCTTTCTTTTTCACGAAGAAAATGGTAGCCTAAATATGGAGTAATGGTTAAGGCAATAAACAATGAAAGAATCATGGCAATTGACGCTCCAATTGGCATTGGACTCATGTACGGCCCCATCATTCCCGACACAAAGGCCATTGGTAAAATGGCGGCAATTACTGTGAATGTGGCCAAAATGGTAGGGTTCCCTACTTCATTGATGGCATAAATAGCCGCTTGCTTAAACGGTAGTTTCTTCGCTTTAAAGTGCCTGTGCATGTTTTCAGCAATGATAATACTATCATCTACCACAATACCCACCACAAAAACCAAGGCGAAAAGCGTGATTCGGTTTAGCGTGTAGCCCAGCATGTAGTAACTGAAAAGCGTAAGTGCAAAAGTGAGTGGAACAGACAAAAACACGACCAATCCACCTCTCCAGCCCATGGATAGCATTACCAACACCGTGACGGCTATAATGGCTACGCCCAAGTGCAACAGTAGTTCGCCTACTTTGTGCGAAGCTGTTTCTCCGTAGTTCCTAGTAACCGCTACTTCAACATCGCTAGGAATCAAGTTCTTTTTCAAGCCTTCCACCTGACTAAGGATTTTGTCTGCTACTTTCATGGCATCAGCACCTTTCACTTTGGCTACAGAGATAGTAATAGCTGGGTATTCTGAAGGAAATGAAGCATATTCCTCGTTGGCTTTACCATAACCAAACGACACATAATTACTAGATGATGAAGGCCCATCTACGATTTCGGCCACCTGACTTAAATAAACGGGTAAGTTTTTATTCACCCCTACTACCAAACGCTCTACCTCTTCTACAGAAGAAAGGAACTTACCCGTTGTAATCAGAAATTCTTGATCGTTTTGAACAAAACTGCCCGACTGAGCACTGCTGTTACTGGCCTGAATAATCTGGATAATCCCCAATGGATCTACACCATTTTCAGCCATCTTATCTTTGTCCAGCACAATCTTTAATTGCCTGGTTCGTCCGCCAATTACTCTGGTTATGGCTACATCATTCACTTTTTCAATCTCAGTGGTTAGCTCTTCGGCCATTTGTCTAAGTTGAAAATCACTGTAGCTTTCACTCCAGAGTGTGATGCCCAACATCGGCACATCGTCAATGGACCTTGTTTTCACCAAAGGCTGATAAACGCCTTCTGGGAACATGCCTTTGTTTTTTTCGAGCTCATCGTAAAGCTTCACATAGGAACGCTCTACATCTTCGCCAACAAAAAATTGAACGATAAGCACCGCCTGGCCATTCATCGACATACTGTGAACATGCTCTACTCCTTTGATATTGGAGATGATTTTCTCCAAAGGCCTCACTACACGGTTTTCAATTTCCGTAGGATTTGCCCCTGGGTAGCCAATCATAATATCGGCCATGGGTACGATTATTTGCGGTTCTTCTTCTCGCGGAATAAGAAACGAACTGTATACACCAATGATCATCAGCGCCACCATAAGCAGTACAGTCAGCTTAGAGTTGATGAATAGATTGGCTATTTTTCCTGAAATTCCTTCTTGCATTTCTGTCTCGTTAAATGGTTTTCAATCGGACTCAAAAGCCTTAAAATGTAACTTTAGCTCCGTTGTACAGCTTGCCTTCATGGCTTAGTATAAAGCGCTCGTTTTCTCCAAGTCCAGAAATCACCTCTACTTTATCGTTGTAGGTTCTTCCCAATCTTAACCACCTTAGAATGGCGATTTTGTCATCCGTCACTACATAAACCCCAGTCAATTGTCCTTTCTGGATCAATGCGCTGGTTGGTATCATAATTTGAGAAGGCTCGGTTTCCGTTGAATTTGTAGCGAATTTCACGTTCACGAACATACCCGAACGGAGTGCTTTGTCAGCTTCCTTTATGGCAATTTTCACCATGTACTGCCCACCCGTATTTTGTGCCGAAGGACTTAGCTCAATAATCTTCCCTTCGAATTCCTGTTCAATCGACTTCACATAAATCTTTGCTTTTGTGTCTTCAGTAATGCCCGAGATATCCGATTCAGAAATAGAAGCGACTACTTGATAGTTTTCAGCATCTTCCAAAGCTATAAGTGGCATACCGGGGTTGGCCATCATGCCTTCCTTGATAAATGAGTTGACCACAACACCAGAGAAAGGTGCTTTGATATTGGTATAAGCAAATTGTGCCTCCACTCCTTTTTTCATTTGCTCAGCAGCTTCTACATTGGCTTTAGCTACTTCAAATCGCGTAGTCATGTCGTCTAATTCCTTCTGCGAAGCACTCCCCTTTTCGAATAGTGATTTAAAGCGTTGGAAGTCTGTTTCTGCATTCTTTAAACCACTTTTAGCCTGAATGATTGAGGCTTCCACTTGGGCTCTTTGGGCGATTAAATCGGCATTACTAATATTAATGAGCGTTTGCCCTTTGCTTACTTTATCACCCACTTTTACATGAATCTTAGTAATATTACCCATCATTCGGGTGCTTAGGTTTGCATTTTGACCTGCTTCAATTTTTCCGCTGGCAGCTATATAACCTGCCGCTTCAGAAGCATTTACTTGGGCCACTTTTACAGGCACTGAAGGAAGTTCCGTGATTTCTTTTTGTTCCGTTGTGCCACAACCTACCGTTAGGAATGCCGCAAATGTTAGAAGTATATATTGGTATGTTTTCATCGTTTATCTAGTTAAAAACCTTAAGTATTCTTTCGTTAAGTTGTATTCAAATAGGGCTTGTAAGTGCTCCAGTTCCTTCTGAAACATCTGTGTTTCGGCCATCAACAAGTCGGCTGTTTTCTCCAAGCCTTCCATAAATCGGTCTTTTCTGATGCGATAGGCTTCGGCTTTCTGCTCAAAAGCTTTTTGTGATAGCTCCACCTTGTTTTCAGCATCCGTCAATTGACGATTCGTTTTGTTCAGTTCGAACTGGGCTTGCTGTGTGTAATTTTCTTTTTCGACCTTGGCTTTTTCCACCATGGCTTGAGCTTTCTGAATTTTGCCCACATTCTTGTTTCCATCGAAAATATTCCATGAAATCTGTAGTCCTACCAAATAACCATCGGCACCAAAACCAAAAGCGTTATTGTCGTACACTTGGTAATTGCCAAATGCATTGATTCTAGGCAATGCGCTCATTTTATTCGATTTGAGCATTTTCTCATGCCCTAAAAGCGCTTTGTTCATGGCTATCAAATCCTTTCTGTCTTGCGATAAAAGGTTGGAAAAGTCTTCGGTTTGTAGACGGCTAGAAATAGTAGATTGCGGCTTGTATACCGTTCCATCAATATCAGCTCCTAGCAGAGTTGCCAGTCCATCGGAAGTATTTCTAATGTTGCTTTTGGCGTATCGTAATTGGTTTTCTACCTCAATTTGTCTGACCGCCACATCCAATACATCGGCCCTCTTTGCCATGCCCTGATCGAAGTAATCGTTCATCAGCTTCAACCCTTGGTCGGCAGTATATTTGGCGCGTTCTAAAACCGACACTGCCTCATAAGCCAATTGCAATTGCATATAAGCTTTAGTGGCTTCCATTTCCATATGTTCCTGAATTCGAGCAGCCTGCGATTCATAGGCTTCAACTTGAATTTGCGCGGCCTGACGCTGATAAACGCCATCCAAATTGAGTAGCGGCTGCAATACCTGCACCTCTACCGAATAGTTTTCAATCCTGTCTGGATCATTCAATCGGTTTGGATCGAAATCCGCAGCAGTAAGCCTTTCTTGGTTCAGTTTAGAACCGAAAGCCATGAGCGGATTGTTGGTCATCATGGAGGTTTGTGTAGCAGAAATTGATGGCAGAAACAGTGCTTTCGACTGATTCAAATCGCCTTTCGCCATGGCCGTTTGTTGTTCGGCAATTTTTGATTGAAGATTATTCTGAAATACACGCTGTACCAGATCATCCTTTGATATGAGTAGCGTGTCTTGACTTTTGGCCGTAAAAGCCATCAGTTGACCCGCTATGAGAAGTATTAAAACCTTTTTGTTCATTACGCTTTGTCCTTATTTGGATCAAAGGTAGGTGGACGCTGGATGGCAGTTGGTAACCATTGTTACACACCAATCGACCTATCGGTTTTAATGTTTTAGATAAGAATGGCGGATTCGATGGTATTCTGAGGGAGTAGTTTGGGTACTAATTATCGTTTAGTCACTACAATTCCACCATGGCGGTAAATTCCGATCGGAAGAGAATCTATAAATTGATCAAAAAGATAATTAAGATCAATTTTCATTTTTATGGTTTCCAAAATTCCACGGATTTTAGCTATTTCTTTTAAATCTGGATTTTGATAATAATCATTCTCCGGTTCCCAGTAAGAGAATTCACGATCCACATCAGTAGTTTTAATATGAAAGGAAATGCTCGTTCCATCAAAACCCGTAATACAACCTTCCACCTCACTGCAAGAAGGGATCGATTCAACCCCTTGCTTGAAAGCCTCATTCATTATCTTCTCAACATCATCGCCTGGAATAGCTAATCGTTGCCTAATGTATTTAATGGGTTCTCCTTTTCTATTAACCTTTAAAACTGAATTGATCAACACACCCTCATAGCTGTGATTCATACTTTTAACCAACTCCAGTAATTGTCTGTCATTTATCTCTATCGTATAGATTCTTTCATGTATTAACTCATCAAAATTAGTACGCTGAACTAAATCATTCGATTGCCCAAATACGGAACCTTGAAAAATAATCAATGAAGCTATTAAACTAAAAAAATGCTTCATCACTACTTCCCCTCCACAAACATTTCCATCAGTTCGAACTGTAAACCATTATAGTTGAGCGGGTCCATATTGCCAGTAATGGCCAATACGGTTTGGGTTTCCTTATGAATCATAAAAAAGGTAATTCCACCTACTGAACCTCCGCTGTGTCCATAAAATGTATTGCCGCTGTTACGCGCATAAGTGGACCAGCCTATTCCGTAATTGGTTGCCTTTCCATTAGCAGTTTTCTGCGAAGTCATAAACTCGTCAAGCACTTCTTGTTTTAAGAATCCAGCTGCCATATGGGCTTGGCCGAAAACGCAAAGGTCTTCTGTGGCCCCAACAAAACCTCCCCCGGCCCATTTGTAGCTATTGTCTACATAAGGTGCAGCCACAACCTTTCCATCTTTGAATTGATAGAACTTGGTCAGGTTGGCGGTTTGGCGGTCGGCATATTCAGCCACGGTATTGTCCATTCCTAACTTGTCGAACACTTGCTGCTGCATAAATTGTAGAAAATCAGAAGTTTGAAAAGAGAATTCGCCCGCATTGGCGGTTTCCATGGCAGCAGAAATCAGGTTCCAACCATAACTTGAATAAGAATAGGTGGTACCGGGCTTGCTGATCAACGGGTCATTCATGAAAATGGCCAAGCCATCGGTAACAGTCGGATAGTTTTTTGTACTTAAAAACTCGTTGCCTTTGTAATGACGGATTCCAGCCACGTGCCCTCCCAGTTGTCTTAATGTGATTTCATATTTCTTCTCTGGCCAAACAGGAACATACTTTTGAATCGGTACATCTAAATCCACTTTTCCATCTTGATAAAGCAAAGCCAAACCAGCTGCCGTGAGTGTTTTAGAAACACTCCCAATTCGGAACTTAGTTTTGGAAGGATCGACAGGCGTTTTATTCTCTAAGTCAGAATAGCCATAGCCTTTAGAAAACACCAATAGCCCTTTTTGAGAAATAGAAATGCTTAAACCCGGAACTTGAGTCGCTTCTACAAAAGCCTTGAGTTTCTGGTCTGCTTGTTCTTGAAGGCTTTGGGCGGAAACGCTTACCCAAAGAAAGAGCGTTAAGAGCATCCAAGCTGATTTACGCCATATGGAAGTTTGAATTTGTTTCATCGTTTATTGGTTTTTTCTGATTACTCGGCCTGCTCTTTCATTGGTCAGTTCGCCTTGATCGATGGTAAGCCTTCCGTTCACAATCACATAATCAATCCCCTCAGGGTAATGATGGGGATCTTCGAAAGTGCCTTTGTCGATTACTGTTTTAGGATTGAAAACAGTAATATCGGCTTTCATGCCTTCTTTGATATAACCACGGTCTGTTAGGCCTAGCCTATCGGCAGGCATCGAAGTCATTTTACGTAAAGCCGTCTGCAAGTCAATCACTCCTTCTTCTCTAACATAGTAGCCTAAAACACGTGGAAATGTTCCGTAACCTCTTGGATGTGGATGTCCAACTCCGGGCTCTAACAGTGAGCCATCTGAAGCTACCATCACCATTGGATGCTGCATAATGCGTTTTACATCTTCTTCATTAATGGCATGGAAAACGCAAGAAGCTCCACCGTTCAATTGTGCTTCAATCACCAATTCAGCACCGTTTCTAAAAGTGGGTTCCATACCCCTTTCAATGGCCCAGTCCTTTAAAGTCTTTCCGTTCAATTCTGGTTTGTATTTAAAAGAAGCAAACTGCACCACATCCAACTGTGCTCCTCCTCTATCGAACTCAATATTAAACATGATTTCTTCAATGATTTTCTCTTTCGTTTTAGGGTCTTCTAGCCTTTTCTTCAAGGCCGAGGTTCCTCCTGCCATTGCCCAGGTAGGAATAAGTACTGAAATACCTGTTGAACTGGCAGTATATGGATACTGATCGGCCATAATATCTAACCCAATACTTCGAGCAGAGTCAATCATGGCTAAAGTCTTTACACTGGCGCCCCACATCGGTCGGCCAATGGCTTTGTGGTGGGTAAGAATCACAGGAATATCGGCCTCGCGGCTAATCATAATTGCTTCTTGCACGGCATCGAGCAATCCCAAACCTTCTTCTCTCAAATGTGAAGTATAGATCCCACCTGCTGCGCCCGCCACTTTAGACAGTGCTATTACTTCATCTACTTTAGAGAAAGATCCCGGTACATATTTAAGTCCTGTAGAAATTCCAAAAGCCCCATTGTCCATGGCCTCCTGTACTTTACCCTTCATTTCTTCCAGCTCTTCAGGAGTTGGTTCACGGTTTTCGGTTTGCATCACCGCTCTTCTGATGGAATTATGCCCCACCAAATAAGCAGCATTCACGCCCAACTCATATCCATCTAAACTGTCTAGGTAATCCTTCATGGGCGAAGGACCACGACCATCCGGACCACCCAAAACGGTGGTTACCCCTTGTTTGATGGCGCTCTCCGCTGCGGGCAAACGCATGATGGCTTCTACATGGGCATGCATATCGATAAAACCGGGCGACACGGCTAAACCTGTTGCATCAATGCGTTTGGCGGCTTTGGCTTTGCTTAAATCGCCAATCTTCACAATTTGATCTCCATTAATCCCCACATCCGCCTTTTGGGCTTGGTTGGTGGTGCCGTCATAGACAGTTCCGTTTTCTATAATGATATCGTAAGATTCAGGGGAGCCGCAGGAAACAATGAAACAAAGCACGAGGGCAGTAAAAAATATTTTCTTGATCATAGACTTAAAGTTGAAAAAGGAAGATAGTCAACTTATGCGATATATGTCCAGCGATAGAGTGTTGTGTGGGAATTATGAAATTCACTATCCAAGCCTCTACAATAAAATGTCGGGGTTTTTATTTTGTCTTAGTGAGAAACATTTACAGTTAAGGATTAGAATATAATGCCACTTTTTGTTTCATTACCTAACGTTCGCACAAACGCTAAAACTGCCCCGTAGTAGTCAAAAATACATCACGATGCCTGCAAACAATTTCAACATAGAAGGATTGACTACTGAGCAGGTAGCTCGTTCAAGGGAGAGTTTTGGGGGAAACACACTAGACTACAAGCAAGAAAACAATGTCTTTGATGCCATTAAGAAATTGGTAAAAGAGCCAATGGTTGTCCTCCTGTTTGCGGCATCCCTCATTTATTTGATTAGTGGAAAAACTGGTGATGCCATCTTTCTTGCATCTGCCATCATTATAGTTTCCGTGATTTCGCTATTTCAAGATTCCAGAAGTAGAAATGCATTACAAAAGTTAAAGAAGCTCTCACAACCCCATTGTAAAGTCATCAGAAATGGGGAGGTAATAGAAATTGAAAGTGAAGATCTGGTGGTGGGCGATAGTTTAATAGTAGAAGAAGGAACCTCGATTACAGCCGATGGAATCATTGTTCACTCCAATGATTTCTCTGTTAATGAATCTATACTTACCGGAGAATCGCTGTCCGTTTTCAAAGACAAAGGCAAAGCTGATAATCTGATTTTTAAGGGGACGACTGTAGCTAGCGGTTTAGCCATTGCTACCATCACCCACATTGGTAATGAAACCAAATTAGGTAAAATAGGCAAAAGCCTAGAAAGCATCAAAGAAGAAAAAACGCCTCTGGAATTACAGATAACGAACTTTGTGAAAAACATGGTTATTGCCGGAGTAATCGTTTTCATGGTGGTCTGGGCAATCAATTATTTTCGTTCATACGACTTATTAGATAGCCTACTCAAGGCCCTGACTTTGGCCATGAGTATTTTACCGGAAGAAATTCCAATGGCCTTTACCACCTTTATGGCCATTGGCGCTTGGCGACTAATGAAAATGGGCATTGTGGTAAAGCAGATGAAAACAGTTGAGACATTAGGTAGCGCTACTGTCATCTGCACTGACAAAACAGGAACCATTACCGAAAACAAAATGAGTTTGGCAAAGGTATTTACGCTGAATTCACAAAGAATCTCCTTTCCAGACCATGCTAATGAGGACGAAAAAGTACTGATAAGAATAGCGATGTGGGCCAGTGAGCCTATTCCATTCGATGCTATGGAAGTGTCATTGCACCAAGCATATGAAGACCTGCATAAAGAAGATGAGCGTCAAAACTTTAAGTTAGTGCACGAATACCCATTGGGTGGAAAACCACCGATGATGACCCATGTTTTTGAAAATAGCTTAGGCAAAAGAATTATAGCAGCCAAAGGGGCTCCAGAAGCATTAATGGCTTTATCTAATCTAACAGCAGAAGAAAAAAGTCAAATTGATAAAGCCATTCAGGCCATCACGCACGAAGGCTACAGAGTATTAGGGGTTGGCCAAAGTGATTTTAAAGGGAGCAATTACCCCAAAACTCAACAAGAACTTAAGTTCAGCTTTAAAGGAATCGTGGCTTTTTATGACCCTCCAAAAAAGAACATCAATAAAGTATTCGAAGACTTTTACAAAGCTGGAATTTCAGTCAAGATCATTACTGGCGATAATGCCGCAACCACCACAGCCATTGCAAAACAAGTAGCATTTAGAGGTTATGAGCATAGTCTTACTGGTGATGAATTGATGAAGCTATCTGAGGAAGAGTTAGGAAAAAGTGTCAAGAACACGAATATCTTCACTCGAATGTTTCCAGAAGCTAAATTGAGGATCATCAATGCCTTAAAAAGCAATAATCAGATTGTGGCCATGACTGGAGACGGTGTCAATGATGGACCAGCTTTAAAAGCCGCCCATATTGGTATTGCCATGGGTAAAAAGGGAACAGAAATTGCCAAACAAGCAGCTTCACTCATATTAATTGAAGACGATTTATCAAAAATGGTGGATGCTGTAGCCATGGGTAGAAAAATCTATACCAACCTAAAAAAGGCCATTCAATACGTTATATCCATTCACATTCCGATTATCCTCACTGTTTTTATTCCGCTTGCTTTGGGGTGGATCTACCCTAATATCCTCTCCCCCGTGCACATCATATTCTTAGAGTTAATCATGGGGCCCACCTGCTCTATCATATTTGAAAATGAGCCTATGGAGAAGAATACCATGTCTCAAAAACCACGACCATTCACTACTACTTTCTTCAGTTGGAAAGAACTTACGACAAGTATTATTCAAGGATTGGCAATTACAGTAGGAACATTGGTGGTCTATCAGTATTCGGTTTATATGGCTTTTGACGAGGCCCACACAAGAACAATGGTTTTTACAGGATTAATAGCCGCAAACATCTTTTTGACACTCGTCAATCGATCTTTTTACTATTCGGTCTTGACTACGTTGAAATACAAAAACAATTTAGTTTTATTGATCATCTCCATCACAATTGTGATTACGGGGTTACTACTCTTTGTATCTCCTTTGACCAATTTCTTTGAATTTAAGACACTCAGCTTTTCTCAGCTGGCCATTTGTATTGGAATAGGGTTTATATCTGTAATGTGGTATGAGTTGGTAAAAATAAAAGCAAGGTTAAAAAGGAATACTCCCAGCATCGAAATCGATTAGTATTCTAATTCGCCCTTTTGCTGTTCTTCACCAACAAGCCACCAAATGTTCTTCTAGTCGACTCAATGGTTATAAACAGTATATCCGATTCTGCACATATCCCAACCAAAACTCTTATCTTCATTAATCAACAAACCCTACAACTATGAAACTTGGTGCATTTTCTATCAGCCTTAGCGTTAAAGACCTTAAAGCTTCCAAAGATTTTTATGAAGCCCTTGGCTTTACAGTATTTGCTGGAGATATGGAGAAAAATTACCTGATCATGAAAAATGGTAACGCTTTGGTGGGGCTTTTCCAGGGCATGTTCCCCAACAATATTCTTACTTTCAATCCAGGCTGGGATGAGAATGCGCAAAAACTCGAGACATTTGATGATGTGCGCGAAATACAAAAAGCGCTGAAAAGCAAAGGCATTACACTTCAAAGCGCAGCAGATGAGAGTACCTCTGGTCCAGCCAGTATGATGGTTGTCGACCCTGATGGCAATGCCGTACTCATTGATCAGCATGTTTAGGGCTACCGCTTAGTTGGTGTTCTTTACCATCTTATCAATCCCTTTTACAATCAGCCACTCCAGCGATGTTATTAAGCTTACAATAATAATTATCAAAAAGAGATGGGTTAAAAAATTTATTAACGTACTTTTGTACTGTACGAAAGATACACTTGCTTTCGTTACAAAAACACCAAGGGCTTCAGGTTTATAACGCTCGCCCCAAACTACCAAAAACACTTTGTGCTGTACTTCTAATAGGGATTTATGCCCATTCCAAAATTTGGATAATTATTAAGATGCAGAACAACAACGTATTTATCACGGTTGATGACGACCCTATCAACCAATTCCTCTCAAAGGTCATTATCACTAAAAACGTGAATAATGCCGAAGTGATTACATTCGGTAATGTACAGGATGCTATAAGCTACATTACCAAAGAAGGTATTGGATTTCAGAAAATTATTCTACTACTGGATATTAACATGCCTCAATTTGATGGATGGGACTTCTTGGATCAATTCGATGAGTTAAACGTTGAGCTCAAACAAAAATTCGACATCTATTTATTGTCTTCCTCTACCGACAAGGCTGATTTAAATAAAGCTAAATTCTACCCTTTTGTAATTGATTTTATTGCAAAGCCCCTTACCAGCAATTCCCTTGACATCGTTTTCAAACGATTAAAAGCGGCATGAACAAAAAAACCTATCCTTAAACGGAAGCAAATCACTCATTCAATACTAAAACCAAGAAATAAAAATATAGGTAGGTGAAAAACGTGTGTGTTTGTGTGTCACTCTACCTAAGGCCTCGTCTGTAATAAGACGAGGCTATTTTTTTAATAGAAATTTGAAAATTCACTTTTAGCCTTACCTACCTTTAAATCAATTTCACCGAAGCTTAAGTGCAATTCATCTAAAGTGGATTTCAGAGCCTTTTTATATGCCCTAAGTTTGAGAACATTATCAATCCAAAGCTATGAACAGGATACTCATTATACTCACATTTTTATTCATCTCATTCACCACCAAAGCGCAGTTTGAAAGCGACAAAGCTTGGTTAGTGATTACTGCAGACAACAATCAGTATGGCTCTTTTTTTAAGAAGTCATTTGATGATGCCTTAAGAATCAAGAAACCATCCTTCAGTATCGGAATTGAACATTACCTTTCAAAAAGCTTTAATTTTTCAGGAAAAATAGCGGTAGGTAAAATTACAGACCATAATAATGGCCTTCTGGATTTGAGCAATATGAACAACATACGTGTAAATATTGCTGCTTTAGAAGCTACTGCAATCTTCAAACTCAACAACGGTTTCATATTACCTACAAAATCCAAACTCACTCCTTTTATTGAAGCGGGCTTTGGGATTGCCAATTTTAATGAAGCGGCAGTTGAAAAAGAATCTGGTGCTGGAGTTGTATTTCCATTGGCCGCGGGATTGAAATACCGTTTTACAAAAAACATGCAGTTCATGGTAAAGGTTGCTAATATTGAAAGCAATAAGGTAAGCCATAGAAGGTTCTCGGCAGGTTTCTCTTTCTCTCTAAAAAACAATACCGACACTGATAAGGATGGCATCATAGACAAAGAAGACGCATGTCCCTCTGTTTATGGCCCAATGGAAAACCAAGGCTGCCCATATGAAGATACGGATAAAGATGGTGTAGAAGATCGCTTTGACGCATGCCCATTAATTGCTGGTACAATCAACGGATGTCCTGACATGGATGGAGACAAAGTTCCAGACAAAGATGACAATTGCCCTATGCTAGCTGGTAAAATTGAAATGGAAGGCTGCCCAGATACCGATGGTGACGGTGTGAAAGATTCAGAAGATGCTTGTCCTAACATTGCCGGTACTATTAATGGTTGCCCCGACACTGATAAAGACGGACTGATTGATAAACTGGATAAATGCCCTAACAATGCTGGATCATTGGAAGAAGGTGGTTGCCCAGAAATAAAACTACCGCTCTACCAGGTGTATTTCGACTTTAACAAAGCAGAAATAAATATGCCAACCCAAGCCAAGCTAGATGAGCTGGCTGAACTAATGTCCGAATTAAAAATTTTCAAAGTGGCAATTCATGGCCATACAGATAACATAGGTCAACAGGACAAGAACTACGCCCTATCACAAAAAAGAGCTGAAGCAGTACGTGACTACCTGCTTTCTAAAGGTGTAGATGTAAGTAGGGCCATAGTGATTGGATATGGAGAAGAAAAAGCTTTGGCCAGTAATATTACTAAAGATGGAAGGGCCTTAAACAGAAGGGTCGAGATAAAAATCAAGAAATAAGTGGTTGCTCACTTATTTCCATTCGTCTATAGTTAAGTGCATTTCACCGAAGGAAGCCCGCCCGTTCAACGGCAGCCAAGATAATAATAAGCAATTATTGAGGATATTCGTAGACAAAAGCATCAAACCATTTAATAAAATGACCAAAAAAACCTCCCCTTCTATTCTTTTTATTGAGGACGACATGATTGAAAGAATGAAGTTCAACAGAACTGTTTCTAAACTAGATTATGAAAACAAAATTATAGAAGCCAACAATGGAGAGGAAGCTTTGAAAATTCTAGAAGGCACCGACCTCCTTCCGCAAATCATTCTACTAGACCTCAACATGCCAAGGATAAGTGGAATTGAATTCTTGAAACGTTTAAAAGATGACGACAGGCTCAGGTACATTCCTACTATTGTACTCACTACCTCAAACAATCAAAAAGATCTGCTCGAATGTTACCGAATTGGAATTGCTGGCTATATTTTAAAACCATTGAAATACGATGATTACGTTGATAAAATAGCTAAGTTATTGTCTTATTGGGAAATAAATCAACTCATAACTACATAATATGAAAGGCATAGTATTTACAGAATTCCTCGAAATGGTGGAGAGCAAGTTTGGTCTTGCAACCGTGGATAAAATCATAGAAAGGGCTGAGTTAAAAACAGGTGGTGCATATACTGCAATTGGCACCTATGATTTTAACGAAATGCTTCAACTCATTTTAAACCTAAGCGATGAAGTAGACATCCCTGTTGATGATCTAATTCATGCTTTCGGAGTTCATTTTTTCAACCACTTAAAAAAAGCACACCCCAACATCTTTGAGCTTTATAAATCCCCCATGGACTTCCTCAATTCTGTAGAGGGTCATATTCATGTTCAAGTACGGAAAATATATCCAGGTGCTGAATTACCCACCTTTGAGGTTACTAAGACGAGCCCGAACTCCATGGAAATGATTTACTCTTCTCAGCGTGCACTATATAAATTAGCAGAGGCCTTAATGATGAAAACTTTCGAGCATTTTCATCAAGAATGCACCATTACCTATGAGAAGCTAAACCCAGAAGGAACCAGAGTAAAATTCTATATTATTCATAATGATTGATGAGCAAATAGCCTTATTGGAAAGAGCTTTAGGTCGAGAAAAACTAGCCAGAAAAGAAGCAGAAAAAATTCTTGAGGAAAAGTCCCTTGAGTTGTATGAATTGAACCAAAAACTCAAAATTGCCAATACTACCTCAACTCCCAAACCTACTAAGAAAGAGAATGGCGTTTATTCCAGCTTAGCTGATGCCTACTTAAAAATGGATTTGGCAGGAAATGCGCTAGAAATGAATGAAGCCGCCATTGAACTCTTTGGTTATGATCTTCAAAATGAGTCTTTGAACATTGTAAATCTTATTTACAGAGACGACTTCACCTATGCAATGAATTGCTACAAAGACCTGATTAAAAACGGAGCTTTTACTGATTATGTGGCACGGGTATATACCAAAGAAGGACCCTACAAATTAGTACACATAAATGCCAATTTAGTTTATAATGACAAAAAAGTAGCCATAGCAGCCGAGGGCATTATCCGAGATATTACTGAGGAAAATAAAGCCCGAGTGCTGATAGAAGAACAAAGGGCAGAACTATCAACAATCGTTAACAGTTCACCTTTTGGAATTGTATTGACAGAAAATGGTACAATCATTAAATCGAACAAGGCATTTCAAGACATGATGGGCTTCACTGTCAATGAACTGCAACACATTGACCCTATTGAATTCATTCTCCCTCAGGATGTTTCGAAAATTCAGGAAATACAAGCCCAGATGAACTCTGGTGAGAAAAATCGAATAGATTTCACACAAGAAATTAAAACGAAAAAAGGTGAGCTAATCAAAGTAAGGGTAAATATTACCACCATTTTTGATGACCACGGCAAGCCAAAATATCGACTATCAATTTTAGAAAACATTACGGAAGAAGCGCGTAGGAATGCGCTTATAGAAGACCAAAGGGAACAGCTCGAAGTTATTTTTGACAACTCCCCACTAGGGATTGTATTGTCTGATAATGGGGCGCTTACCAAAGTAAACCAAGCCCTACTAGACTTATTAGGTTACACCCATGAAGAGTCAAAATCGCTTAGATTTGAAGACATAACACATGCCGGTGACTTAGCAGCATCCAAAGGCTTAATGCAAAAAATTCAGAATGGAGAACAGGATACTGTAATTCTTAAAAAAAGGTACATCAAAAAAGACGGCACCACAATTTCTGCAAAATCGAATTTGAGTGTAGTGAGAGATAGCACAGGAAAAATAAAATACCATGTCATCGTAATCGAAGACATTTCGGAACAAGAAAGGGCGGAGCAACAAAAGGAAAACCTTTTAAAAAGGCTAGAAAAAAGCAATAACGAATTACAGGAATATGCCCACGTGGTTTCTCATGACTTAAAATCTCCCCTCCGAAGCATTTCGGCATTGGTCAGTTGGATCAAAGAAGATTGCAACGATATAATGCATGATCAAGGACATCGAAACCTAGATTTGATCGAACTCACAGTGGAAAAGATGGAAAGCCTTATCAATGGAATCCTTACCTATTCCGCCATTGAACGAGCAAAAGACGAAGAAAGGGTTGTTTCAATCGATGAAACCATCGAGAATATAGTCGCCCTACTCTATATCCCAGATCACATCACTGTGACAGTTAACAAACCCCTTCCGAGTATTTATGCAGATCCTACCCGTGTGCAGCAGCTCTTTCAGAACTTAATAGGCAACGCTATCAATTACATCGATAAAGAAGTGGGCACCGTGGAGATAGACTACCAAGACGCTGGCAAGTATTGGATTTATTCCATCAAAGACAATGGAGTGGGTATAGCAAAGGAGTATCACGAAAAGATCTTTGGAATATTTCAATCCCTTAATACTGATCCAAAAAAAGGTTCTACTGGCATTGGCTTATCCATTGTAAAGAAAATAGTGGAGCAATATGAAGGAGAAATATATTTAGAAAGCGAAGAAGGAGTTGGAACTACCTTTTTCCTGAAGTTCAAAAAATAGAAAAACCCAACATGTATATAAAAACAATTGATCCTAAAGTAGTTGCAGAAAGCATCATAAATAACTTCGGTCAACAAACCGTTGTTATTTCGGTTGCCGAACATTCTGCAATTGACATTAATGCCTTGATCGGCTGTTTGGTTGAACATGATATTCCGTTCATTGGGGGAATCTTCCCAAAAGTAATCTCTGGAACAGAAGTGTACGATGAAGGAATGATACTGACAGGCTTTTCTAATGTAGTGGAAACCTATTTGGTGAAGGACTTAAACACGGAATCTTTCAACATCCCAAAAATTGATTTGGAAGAAGATGACAACTACTTCCTATTTACTTTTGCCGATGGTCTCACCTCCTACTTATCCCTTTATTTATCAGAATTGTATACCTCGTATGGTAACAAAGTCTCTTACATTGGAGCTGGAACAGGAAGTTTAAGTCTACTACAGATCCCCTGTGTCTTCGATAAATCAGGAATTCATCAAGATGCGGCAGTTGGTCTTATTGCCAAATCCAAAATTGCCTTGGGTGTAAAGCATGGCTGGAAGAGAATAGCGGGCCCATATGTAGCCACAAAAACAGATAAAAACACAATCCAAGAAATTAACTGGCAGCCCGCTTTTGAGGTGTATAAAAACATCATCAAAGAGCACAGTCAAAAGGAGATCAGTTGTGAAAACTTCCCATCAATTGCTAAAGCATACCCTTTTGGTATTCTAAAAGACAACTCCGAATATGTGGTTCGCGATCCGCTTACCTTAAACGACAAGGGGGAAATTGTTTGTATCGGTGAGGTGATGGAAAACACTGTTCTTGATGTTCTCAATGGAGATAACGAAACATTAATACAAGCTGCTGAAGCTGCTGCATCTCAGGTAATCACTCAGCTCGAATCTCCAAAGCAAGCTTATATCAGTAATTGCATATCACGTATCCTCTTTTTGGAAGACGATTATCATTTAGAACTTAAAGCTATTTCTAAAAAACTGGTAAAAAACAATCAGCCTATTCCGGTAGAGGGGGCACTTACCTTAGGTGAAATATCCTCTTTTGGAGATAGCTATCTTCAGTTATTTAATAAAACAGTGGTTATAGGTTTGTTTGAATAGAAGATATGGTACCCATCAATAAAAACATCATCGATATTCTCCAGCTGTATGAGTTCTCTATGGCCATAGGCAAGTCCTTTAACTATAAGGAGAACTGTGACAGCCTACTCAAGCTGATTATGTCGAGAAAAGACCTGGAAGCCTGTTGGATTTATTCTTATTCAGAGGAACATTGTCGTGTTTCCTACTCCATTCCTACTACACGTACCCCAAAACTTTTAGAGTGCGACAAAGTAATTTTAAAGGATATTCATTATCAAAACAAACACATATCGCACCCAATAACCCAAGACATTCAACTGATAGCGCCACTAAAATTAAAAGGTGGCTCGGTAGCCATATTTAACCTTAAAGACCAAGGCCTCCTATTCCTATACAGTTCAAGAAAGCAAGAATTCTCACAAATTGAACTTAATCAGCTGAGCCCAATTATCGATAAGTTCACCTTGTCCTTACAGGGTGCTCTCATATTTTCTAAAAGAGAAGAACTACTGGTCAGCTTAGAAAAACAAAATCAAGAGTTAAGCGACTATGCCCATATAGTTTCACATGACCTAAAGTCGCCCATCCGAAACATCGAAGCTTTAACCAGCTGGATCAAAGAAGATTATAAATCAGTTATAGATTCATCAGGTATAGAAACCTTCAATCTAATTGGTGACAACCTTGAAAAAATGGACAACCTGATTGATGGTATTCTGAGGTATTCTACCATAGATAAAACAGTTGATGAGAAGCACCCCATCAACCTCAATGACTTGGTGGCAAAAACAATCGAAACTATTGTATTACCAGAGCATTCGGTAGTCAAAATCATATGTGATCTACCCGTGATCAATGGTGACGCCTTTAGGCTGCAACAGCTATTTCAAAACTTGATTGAAAATGCTCTAAAATACAATGATAAGCCTGCCCCATTGGTTGAAATTGGTTCGCGAGAAATTGAAGATGGATTTGAGTTTTTTGTAAGGGACAACGGAAAAGGAATTGACAAGACTCACTATGACAAGATTTTTCA
Organism: Roseivirga echinicomitans; assembly: GCF_001592935.1. Lineage (GTDB taxonomy): Bacteria > Bacteroidota > Bacteroidia > Cytophagales > Cyclobacteriaceae > Roseivirga > Roseivirga echinicomitans. Next base: position 90,556 of record NZ_LRDB01000004.1, on the reverse strand, counting down.
AGTGTTTCAAAGCTTAGACGAAGACCAAAAATCGACAGGAATTGGGCTTTCGGTAGTAAAGAAAATCGTAAGCTACTATGCTGGAGACATTTGGTTAGAATCTAAATTAAATGAAGGAACCACATTTTACTTTACATTAAAAAACGATGCCTAAACCTAACTTCAACTATATTAAGCAACTCTCGAATGGTGATTTAGCTTTTGAGAACAAACTTTTGGAAGTTTTAGCCAGAGAATTACCCATTGAAATCAAGGAATTTGAAAACAATATCACCTCAGGTAAATTGACTGATGCGGCTAGTAACGTTCATAAGCTCAAACATAAAATTAGCCTGCTCGGAATGCAGGAAAGCTACTTGATAGCACAAGACTTTGAGGAAAACTTAAAAAATAATCGCACAGACTTACACAAGGTTTTCGTTCAAATTCTAAAAAAAATGATTACTTTTTTAAATCACATTGAGAACCACCGAATATGACCTGTATTATTATTGATGACGAAGAGACATCCAGAGTGATTCTGAATCAGCTTTGTTCTGAAGTTCCTGACTTAGATATGATCGAGCAATTTTCGAATGCCATGAGTGCAATCAAATTCTTGAACAAAAACGATATTGACCTCATATTCTTGGATATACACATGCCTGATTTTTCTGGATTCGATTTTATTCAAACCCTAAAAAACCCTCCAAGAATTATCCTTACCACTTCAGATCAAAGCCTAGCCCTTACCGCATTTGAATATGACAGTGTAATCGACTATTTGGTAAAACCAATTGAAAGACCCCGCTTTGAGAAGGCAATAGTAAAAGCCAAATCATTTGTTGCCGCCCCCAAAGCTGTTGCTTCGACAGAAAGTTCAAACAATGAAAAGCAGGGTGATTCGGCAAAAACCTTGTATGTCAATATTGACCGAACTTTGATCAAAATCGAAACGGATTCCATCAACGTCATAAAGGCTGAAGGAGACTATATATTGATTAAAACTCATGAAAAAGAATATAAAGTGCATTCAACTTTGAAGAAGATTGTGGACAAGCTACCGAATGATCCTTTCTTCCATGTGCATAGATCTTACATCATTAATCTTTCACGAATTGTCGACATTGAAGACAACACCATTCTAATTGAGAAAAATGTGATTCCAATCAGTAGGTCTAAGAGACCAGAATTAATGAGAAGACTCAACTTACTCTAAAGCGCTTATTAACTAATAAAATATTCATCAAGCTTCTGTCCAATTCATTTGTTCAGAAGCTTTTTTAATTCCCCCTAGCCTACCCAATACTTCTAGGCTTATGGAAACTAAAAGCCAATAATACTCCAAAGCCTTTGTCCTGCATTTCACCGACACTCCCCTGCCATTGGCCTTAAAACAAAGAATTCACCCGCCTCATTGCCCTAAGTTTGAATCATAATTAATCAAACAAATATTCATTTATAAAAAACAAACATTATGAAAAAGTCAAACTTAGTAATTGCATTTGCACTAACATTATTCTCTCAAGGCCTGATGGCTCAGGACAACAATGACACAAACATTGCTTCACACCAATTGGAGGTTAACGTTCCCGAAGTGGCAATCCTCGATATTTTTGATGCCAACACCGGAGCAGAAGTGGGGCCCCTTTTGATAGACATGACCAACGTATCGCTTGTTGGAACAAATGCCGAAGCCGGTCTTTACGCTTTTCAAGAGTTGAGTTATAGAAACATATTTTTGAATTACACAAGCGTAGTTGGACAAGCTGCCTCAGGCTTCGATGTTACAAGACAAATCGATGTTCAATTCGAAAACGGAAGTACATTCCCTGCCAGCATGGACCTCAGAATTACTCCTGAAACTCCAGTGATCATTGCCAACGGTGGTGATGCTAATTCTGCTGGTTCTGTAGTAGCGGGTGGTGTAGCGCTAGGTGCCTCTACTCCAATTGGAACTGACGCTTTGCTAGTAAGCAGCATTGAAAGTGTTTACACCGGAGACCAAAACTATGGTGTTAAATTAACTTATACTTTAGAGCAAAACGGAAACTTCTCAGCTTACAAAGCGGGCCTTTATTTTGCGACTATCAAATACACACTTTCCGATCTATAAAAAGACTAACATCCTCTTCAAGGCCTCATGACTTAACTGTTGTGAGGCCTTTTTTCTGCGCAACAGTCTCTTATCTACTTCTAAGAGAATCCTGTAACCCAAACCATAGCCTCAGGAGTCTTAACCCTTCGGGATTCAAGTGTTTTGGCCTACGACAATCAGGACACTTATTCTCAGCCAAAGCACTTTGCTTAAAAGCCAATAATATTCCAAAGCCTCATACCTACATTTCACCGACACTCCCCTGTCATTGGCCTTAAAACAAAGAATCCACTGGCCACATTGCCCTAAGTTTGAATCATAATTAATCAAACAAACATTCATTTATAAAAAACACACATTATGAAAAAATCAAATTTAGTAATTGCACTTGCCCTAACACTGTTCTCTCAAGGTCTAATGGCTCAGGACAACAATGACACCAAGATTGCTTCACACCAATTGGAGGTTAACGTTCCCGAAGTGGCGATCATCGATATTTTTGATGCCAACACTGGCACTGAAGCTGGACCAATTATGATGGACATGTCAAACGTAACCCTTGTAGGTACAAATGCTGAAGCTGGTCTTTATGCTTTTCAAGACATGAGTTATGGAAACATGTTCTTGAATTACACTAGTGTAGTTGGACAGGCTGCTTCTGGTTTTGATGTTACGAGACAAATTGATGTCCAATTCGAAAACGGAAGCACTTTCCCTGGTAGCCTTGATCTTAGAATTACTCCACAGACTCCAGTAATCATTGCAAATGGTGGTGACGCCAATTCAGCAGGATCTGTTGTAACTGCCGGTGTTGCTTTGGGCACTTCTACTCCAATTGGAACTGACGCTTTATTGGTAAGCAGCATTGAAAGTGTTTACACTGGTGACCAAAACTATGGTGTGAAACTAACTTACACTTTAGAGCAAAACGGAAACTTCTCTGGTTACAAAGCTGGTCTTTACCAAGCGACTATCAGATACACACTTTCTGATTTGTAAGAACTAAAAATACGCTCTACTCAAGGCCTCATGACTTAACTGTTGTGAGGCTTTTTGTCTGATTAATAACCATATACGCTTCAAAAAAGGCTTTTACATGCCAAAAGTGTTCAAAGGATGTTTAACACAATTCATCTACACAAAACTGCCATTGATCGTCAATGCTCAATAATAGTCTGCCCACTGTCCCACATTTGATCATTAGTTAATCATTCTAACTTCAAAAGAATAAAACATGGAAACACTCACAGTAGAAACAAACGATAAAGCGGGCAATCAGAATTTACTGAATTGCCAGTTGTCATTGCAAGGAGCTACTGAGCACCCAATGAATTCTTTGGCACGAAATAAGAATACTGAAGACCTATCAGCCATGGATCAACAACTGGCCAGTAAAGTCATTCAAAGAATGTCTGCCTTACAAAACATGGCCAAAACTGGTTGTTGGGAAGTAAAGTACGCATTGAATGGAGAATTCATCAGCGATTCAGTTGAATGGTCCGATCAAGTATTTAGAATCTACGGTTATGAGCCAGGCGAGGTTAAACCTAATATTGATTTTTTCTATGCCCATGTTCATCCAGAAGATTTGGATCAGATGACTCTAGCAATAGCTGAGGGCTTGGAGACTAAACAATGTTTTAATGTTGGTCACCGAGTAGTTTGCAAGTCTGGAGAAGTAAAGTACGTAAACCAGCATGGCGAATTCATATATGGTCAGGAAGGCACTCCTATTGGAATGATAGGCATCACACAAGACTTAAGCGAAAAGAAAGAAAGCTTCAAAAAACTTCAACAGGCGCAAGCCAATTTTAGAAACATTCTAGAAAACACAGACACTGGTTATGTGCTAATCAACAAGGAGTTTAACATTGTAAGCTTCAACGATCAAGCCAATGAATTTATAGTTTCGGCTTCAGACAACTCGATTAAAGTCGGGGCCAGCTATTTTGACCTTATCCCAGCCACTAGAGTCTCGATAGTAAAGGAGGCTATCGAAGAAATAATGGCCACACAAAAACCTTTGAGCTACGAAACACATTTCCCGCTTAAGGATGGTACTGACAGATGGTTAAAACTCAGAATGTTTCCAATCATCAATAGTGACCAAGTAGTTACCGGGATTACGATAGCCGCAGACGACATTACCGAACAGAGAAAATGGATGCTTGAAAAAGAAGCCATGACCAATAGCCTTATTCAACGAAATAAAGCATTGGAGCAGTTCGCATTTATTGTGTCACATAACTTAAGAGCTCCTTTAACCAACATTATTGGGCTTTCGACCCTAATTCCAGAATTAGATCCCACAATGGAGGGTTATGATCAATACCTAAAGGGCTTAAAGAAATCTGCCGATAATTTAGACAGTGTGGTATTGGACCTTAATTCAATTCTGAAAATCAAAACTGATCAAGATGAAGGAAAGGTAGAAATGTCATTCACCAGTTTACTAGAAGACACCAAAGCAAACCTTTCTAATGTTGAAGCCAAGCAGACTGAATTTATAGATGGAGACTTCGCTGAGGTAGATAAAATCACTACCATAAAGCCATACATGGTGAGCATATTCACCAACCTATTGACCAATAGTATTAAGTACAAAAAACCAGGTGAAGCTTTAAAATTATCAATAAGGTCTTCCATAAAAAAGGGGAACATAGTACTAGAATTTAAGGACAACGGACGAGGGATAGATATGGAAAAGCATGGAGAGCACATCTTCAGTTTATACAAAAGATTCCATCAAGACGTGGAAGGCAGAGGCATTGGCCTATATATGATTAACGCTCAAATAGAAGCCATGGGAGGCTCGATAGAGATTGATAGTGCACCCAATATGGGAACCACTTTTACCATCAGCCTACCTCAATAATCACTATTAAAATCAAACATTATGGAAATCAAGAACACTTTTATCACCATAGATGACGACCCAGTAAACAACTTACTTTCAAAAATCATTATTTCGAAAGTAATTGACGGAGCAGTAGTAAGTGAATTCAACTTTGCGCAAGACGCTTTAGACTTCATATCGAATCAAGCTGAACTTCCCGCTAAAACCACACTTCTATTGGATATTAATATGCCCGAAATGAGCGGGTGGGAATTTCTAGACGCCTTCGCCACATTTAGCCAGGAAGTGAAAGATAAGTTTGAGATCTACATGCTCTCTTCCTCGGTAGATGATACAGACATCAATAAATCTAAGGCCCATACCGATGTAACAGGTTATATCAGTAAGCCCTTGACCATGGGAAAACTGGATGTGCTATTCAATAAAGCGAAGGCGGCATAAACGTACACCGTATAACATCCACCATCAATGCATCGGTGGTGTGTAAAGCCCCTTCCCCATTCAGCGCACCTTTCAATAACATGAAAGGCAAAATGGTTTAAAGACCAACATAAAACACCCCCTTCGAGAGTCCCCAAAACCTCGAGCAAAGCTTAAAAGATGCATTCTCGCATTTTACCGACACCAATCTCCCATTGACCGACACTTGGCGTTTTTTACAGCTCAGAAGCTGCAATTTTGGTTCATAAACAATAACACAGAACTAGAAAAACATGAAAAAGCTACTTACAATATTCGCAATACTTTTATTCAGCAGTCAGCTAGCAACAGCCAGTGTAACAGTAATTAATGGTTTGACCCATTTCTACACTGGTAACTCTGGCGACATCATTTCTGGCGAAGTGATCCTTTTCAATTCATCAGCCATCGATCAAAGAGTTACATTCTCTATTAACGAAGCGCTCTTTTCTTGTGATGCCAATAGAAAGTTTACTGAAAAAGCTCCTCACGCACAGTCTTCAAGCGATTGGTTTGAAAGCGAGGTAATGGAAAAGGTGTTAGCGCCAAACGAAAAATACACCTATCGCTATACCATCAGAATCCCAGCCAACCAAACACTAAAAGGTTCATACTGGAGCGTATTGATGGTCTATGTAGAAAACCCAGTGAAGAAAGAAAGATTAACTAACAACATCGGCCTCGACACCAAAGTAAGGTATGCAATTGGCCTATTGACTCACGTAAATGGTTTTGATGATGTAAACATTGACTTTTCAAAAGTGAACTTCAACCAAACTGAAGACACTCCTAAAAAATTAGAAATCAATGTTAAAAACGATGGTGCCTTTATAGAAGGTGTGCTTTTAACACTAGAAGTTTATGATGCTGCAGGAAACAAAGTGTCAGTTTTTGAAACGGATCGAAACATGGTTTTCCCAGGTGTTTGCAAAACATATGTAGTGGATATTTCCTCTCTACCTCCTGGCGATTACAAATGTCTACTGCTGGCTGAAGCCCGCGAAGACTATACAGGAACCAACTTGGCCTTAAACTTAAAATAAGACCAGTCCAAAAATCAACTCCAATTTAAAGACACTACAGTCATGTTCAACACTCATAACCCATTCAATATGTATTCTTCAAATGATCTAAAAAACACTTTGGGTGAAGCCTCAGAACGCGTGACAAGAGTGCTCTTTATAATGGCTTTATTGATAAGCTCTTTACAAGGCATGGCCCAGTCTAAATTTCAAGCCAAGGCAATGCACAAAACAGAAGCTTATAAGGCAGGAACTCGTCATACTTTGGCTTTCGAAATCACCAACCTAACCAGTGCCACTTCAAGCCTAAGTTCAAAATTAGAATTACCTGCCAACTGGAATGTAATAACACAACCTTCAGTAGTACAACTTAAAAGTCAGGAAAAGAGCTTCATACTATACAGCTTTTCTATTCCAACAAACGAAGTACCTGGATTGAAAAAAGCATACTTAGAGTTATTTAACGAAGATTTATCGGATTCGGAAAGAACAGAAATTGACTTTAAAGTAGGTGTAAATCACGACATACAAGTAACAAGCTTAACCACTCCACAATACACTCAAGCAGGCGAATTGATCGAGGTTTCTTTCGAAATCAAGAACAAGGGTAATGTGAATGAAAAAATAGAGCTTTCTTCTAGAAACAATATAGAGGGTGACCTAATACGTGAAATCCCTGCTAATTCATCTATAGTAATCAAGGTGAACCAAAAAACAAACGCCAAAACTTATGCGGTGCAGTCCTTACTTTCTGATTTGAAAGTATTGAATAAAGCCACTGAAGTTTCTAAAACAGCCTATGCTACTACTAAGGTATTCCCTACTAAAATAGCGAAGCAAGATGCCTACTTAAGGTACCCAATGGAAGCCAGTCTTTACTACAATAATTATTCAAACAAGAATGTAGGTTTTAGTAGTGCCTATGTAGAATTAAGAGGAAATGGTTTTCTGGATCAAAAGCAAAATCATTACTTAAACTTCATTGTCCGTGGCCCTAATCAAAATCATTTAAGCCGTTTTGGAATCAACGATCAGTACAGCCTGATATACCGCAACCGCAAAAACACAACTGTTTTTATTGGAGATCATGTTTTCAACATCAACCAGTTAGGCTTACTAGGAAGATTTGGTTTTGGAGCCCGTATAGATCAGAAAGTTAACAACTGGGTATTAAGTGCCTTTTACACCAAGCCAAGATTAGTATTCAACACAAAAGAGCCAATCTTCGGTGGTAAAGCAGTGTATAATGCTTCTGAATTCTTAAAACTAGGATTGTCTTTTTCAAGCTCTAAAGAAGTGCCTCAGTATTACAACCAGCAAGTGGCCAATACTGCCGAAGGCAATGGTACAATAGCCGTATTTGAAGCGGACTACCAGGATAGTAAAACTCAAGTACGCATGGAATTGGCCACAAGCATGAACAGTGAAACTATGGATTACGCTACTGATGTAGCCATATCTCATAAAATGGGAAACCTTTTTTACAATGGAAGCACCACCATGGCTGGCGAAAACTACTTCGGTACCTTGAACAATAGCTTAAGGTATGCTAACTCATTAAGCTACAACTTATCAAAATGGAGTTTGGGTGTTGGACAGGGTTATTCTAAAGTGCACGAAAGAGTTGACACTACCCTTTATGGTGTGCGTCCTACCTTCGAGAACTACTATGCTTCTGCCGGTTACCGAATCAACAGCAAACACTTTGTGAACTTACGTGCAGTACAAAGAATGAGAAAAGATGAAAGCGAACGTCAAAGCTTCGATTACAGAGAAAAAGGAATTGATTATAGATACAAGTACACTGGAAACTATTTAACCGTGAATTTCAACGGTAGAATTGCGAAAACGCAGAACTTAATAAGCGACAACATGCAAGCGAGAGATACTTACGGTGAGTTTTTAAATGTAAATTATAAGGCCACTTCTAAATTATCGCTACGTACTAACGTAAGTCATAACCGCACAAACAGGTATAACATTAACAATAGTGTATCTGATTACTACCTTTTTGGAGGAGCGTTTAACTACAGAGCAAGCAGAGATTTAAGATTTGGAGCGAGTTACAACAGCGGTTTTAGCCCTGAAGAAAGCTACAGAAAAAGAGACTTTATTAATGCCAACGTATTGGCAAGTATTGGAAAGCATCACCAAATTGAAGCCAGGGTAAACTATTACATGAACCCTAACTCGGAAACACAAAAAGAGCTTTTTGCTTTTGTTAAGTACACTTTTAGGTTTGGTGCGCCACTTAAAAAGACACTTAAGCAAGGTGGAGTTAAAGGATTCATTAAGTCAAATGACCCTTCGATAAACCTTAAGGGTATTCAAGTAGTAGCTGCTGGAAATTCAGTAAGATCGAGTTCAAAAGGTGAGTTTGAATTGAACAACCTTCCTGTTGGGCTTAACTACCTACTGATCGATGAGTCTACACTGCCATTAGGAGTTGTAGCATTGGCACAGAAACCAATTGAGGTAAATGTTGCAGAGAAAATTACAACTGCGATCAACATCACCCTTGTTAAGGCCAAGCAATTGAAAGGAAAGTTGGTAGTAACCAATGCCAATCAAGAATATCAATTGGATGGTTATCTTAAACTAGAAAACAACAACTTCACTTACTATATTGAATCTGATAAAGCTGGAAACTTTAAATTTTCAAAAATTGTACCCGGTACATACAAACTATCATTAGTAAGACTAACGTCTGAAGGTACACTAGAAGCGGTATCTAAAGAGCTAACCATACAAACGACAAACGATGAATTGACAAATGTAGAATTTGCTTTGAAAGCGAAGGAACGTAACATCAAATTCAAGAGTAACAACTTTAAAATTGGAAACTAATCATGAAACGTACTATACATATCCTATTCATTCTACTCCTAAGTTCATCAATGGCTTGGGCACAAGAAACGATAAACACTAACATTCTCAATCTTATTGTTCTCGGTGGCGATCAAAAGTCTACTGGAGCCTCTATTGAATTGTTGCCCATCGCCATCATTGACATTGAGCCTGAAACCTTAGCAGGTGCTGGAGGTGGTGCTGGTGCAGGTACGGAAGCAGGACTTCCCCCACCAAGCAGTGGTGGTGCTGATCTGTCCAACCTTTGGATCAATTTTACGCATCGAGCTCAAAATTATCAACCGGCCAGGATCTATGTCTCTACCAATCAACCCATTCCGAATGGAATGAAAATAGAAGTTCAAATAACACAAACAGGAACTGGGGGGAATTACCCTAAGAACCCAAACACCAATAAAATCCGGCTTAGTCAAACCGAGCAGGTTATTGTGTATGACTTTGCAAATGGCTATACAGGCGATGGTTTAAACAGAGGCTATCACATCACTTATACCATTAGTAATTCAAAAACACTTCCTGCGGGATTTGAAGTAATCTATCGTATTCAATAAATCAATGGATCATGAAAAACATATATACAATCATACTTTTATTGTCATTTTCTAGCTTGTCTTTTGGTCAGCTTTTACCTGGCACCTTAGACGTTAGCGGTTTTCCTAATATCGTAGAAAGCATCAATGACTTGGTGATGGAGGCTGGTGAGGACGCCAATACTGTTGGTTTTGAATCAAATATAGACGCCAGTTTAATTTCTTTCACTTTAGACCCTACGGTGGCACCTATCCTTGGCATCCCCTTAACCAGCTCAGCACTAAACTGTTCATTGAATATATTTCGATATTCAGTCTACATGCACACTCAAAACGCGCCTCAAAATGTAGAAATACAGGCCAAAACAACTATGAATAGTGGAGTAAGATTCCCCGTTAACATTTTATACGACAACCTACTTGTACGGCCTTTAGGCCCTAGAGATCTAACTCCTGAGAACGGAGGCGGTTATATTACTATTCCCAACAATGGAAATGCAGCCATTAAAGTATTTGAATTTGTCGGCTGTCGTCAAGATATCCCCATTCAATTCAAGGTAAAAGCTAGTGCTTTAGCCATCTCTGGAGCCAGCAATTTCGATATTTTCTACACAGTTATTGGAAGCATTCTTTAACTCTTAAATTCTGAACCATGATTGACGACATTTTCTTTAAACGTTTTACAATGGAAGAGCTCACTAAGCTGAAATCCTATATCGAAAGGATAAAAACACAGCGAGAAAGTAAGTTACCTACTGAGATCAAGGAGTCAGATGTTTCTATTCGCTGTAAGGATTTCTTACTCGGCTTAGAAATTGATTCTTGGCCACAATTAGAAGACTTCTCCGAAAACGAGATTAAAAAGGCCAAAAATATGGGGACAAAAATCTTTAGAGAAATCAGTAAAGAGCTTAGAAAAAGAGGCTTGAAACTGAAAATTGAAGGCTAAACAATGTAGCCACTCCAATAAAAGCATTCTCATCCCTTTGGTTTTCTTTCTATCTTCCGAATCAAACAACCTTTTTGAAGATGAATAGGAAACACACGCTGCTATTTTTATTACTCTACTCTCCCATGCTTTTTGCGCAAGAAGTGAGAGTGCTGAACCCCGTCACCTGGCCAGAATCTGATAAAGACACCGCCACATACACCATAAAAGGTGAAAGGCATGGCGTCAGCTTTTTCAAACAGTTTCGCCATGCTGAAGTGCAATATGAACCCACAAGCCAGCTCACCTTCGACACTTACCATACTGTAAATGTGATGTATCACTGGTATAAGGTATGGGCTGAAAAGTACCCAGACATTGTGGATTTATATCAAGTAGGCACCAGCTTTGAAGGTCGTCCAATTTTACAAATGACCCTGACCAATAAGAAAACTGGCAAAGACACCGATAAGCCTGCTGCCTATTTTGAAGGTGGCCGTCACAGTGGAGAAATCACCAGTAGTGAATCCATTCTTTGGCTAACCAATCATTTATTAGAAGGCTACGGTAGTGATGCAGCAATTACAAAATTAATTGATACCAAGGCGATTTACTTAAGACCGCAAAACAACCCTGATGGTTCGAATCTATATTTGAACACTGCCCAAAGAAACCGTTCTACCGTAAGACCTCATGATAACGACCGCGATGGTTTGCTTGATGAAGATGACGAAGAAGATTTAGACGGTGATGGTATCATGTACCAAGTGCGTGTAAAAGCCAAAAAGGGCGAAATAGGCACGCATATCATCGACCCAAGAGACCCGAAAGGACGTTTGATGAAGCGTTCGCAAAACGGTGATTACTTCGTTTACAGTGAAGGCATTGACAACGATGGCGATGGACGCTTCAATGAAGATGGCATAGGCGGACTTGATTTACACAGAAACTATCCTGAAAACTGGCGACCTGATACAGGTGAAGATGAAACAGGCAGAGGCTATACACAAAACGGAGCAGGTGCTTTCCCAATGTCTGAACCTGAATCACGCTCTATTGTGATGTGGATGCTAACTCACCCTAATATTTCGGTAGCCAACTCTATGGACACCAGAGTACCGATGCACTTGAGGGCCCCTTCTACTTCAAAAAGTGAAGAGAGAATGTACCCTGAAGATTTAGATATCTATTTAAAGTATGATCAAGTTGGAATGGACATTACTGGCTACCCTTGGGCGGGCGATGTTTTTGAAACTTATGCTACACGCTACAAAGTAAACCCCTCTACTGGTGATCCTTTAAAACCAAGTCCCCTATTCGGACACGGCCCTGATTTCGGTTATTTCTATTATGGATCCATTTGGTATGGCGATGAGCTGTGGAATAATGGCGCCATGAAGGATTACGACAACGATGGTATTTATGACGATTATGACGGGCTTCGCTGGGACGATGAAGAAAACGGAGGTCGTGGCTTTAAAGAATGGGAGCCATTCGATCACCCTACTTTGGGCAAAGCCGAAATTGGTGGTTTTCACCCTAAATTCTTTGGTCAAAACGGGCCACCGTGGCAGCTAGAAAACTGGGCGAAGAAGCAAGCGCTCTTCAACTTGGCCATGGCCATGGATTTACCTCAAATCACTTTGGACGATGTAAGTGTGGAAAGCAAAGGCAAAGACACCTATGTAGTAAAGGTGAAATTCACCAATACAGGTGAACTACCAACCGCACTTAAGCAAGCACAATTGGTGAAAATCGTTCGTGAAGACCGCGTTCAGTTGCAGTTCGACTCGAAACTGACCAAAGGCGGAGATGACGCTCAGGTGCAAATCATCAGTCCTAGCCTATCCGACAAAACTCAGTACATGGACAGAACGCTACCTGGACAAACCCAAGAGGCTACTTTTGAAATTAAGCTGAACAAAATCAAAGGTGCTAAAGCGAAGGTGAAAATCCTTTCTACACGTGGTGGCTACATTGAAACTGAAGTGACTATAGGAACTCCTGAGAAGTAATTAAAGCCATTCTCTAAGGAGAAACACGATTCAATAAACAGCCCTAAAATCAATTGATTTTAGGGCTGTTTATGTTTCTCCCATCTTTAACTATTAACCCACATAAACTTATTAATTCTACTTCTAAGCATGCAATGCGGAACTAGTGTCAATACAACCTCATCACCTCTCATCCATAAAACACTACATAACGAAGTAAAATCAAACACAGGTGCTCCCCGAGTGACAGCAGAGGAAATAAAGCCATCTCGACATTACACGTATCTTAATTAAACTTATATTGAACTAGGAATGAGTTATATACTCTTATGATATTATGCTCTTTTGGAATCAAAAACACAAAACACTCGCCCTCTCTAGGCCCTGAAAGGGTGCAACCCTTTTAGGATAAAGTGCTTAATCTTTACAGAAGCCTTTTAAAGACGTAATAGTAGTATTAACACACACTTGACTATGAACATCATAACAAATAAGACTACGAAAATCATTGCTACAATCAGCATCATTGTTGTTTTAATGGCTGCGAGTGTAATTCTCGGGTGGTTTTTAGATATTGAAATCCTAAAAAGCATAATACCCAGCTATGCCACGATGAAATTCAATACAGCGCTGGGGTTAGCCCTATCAGGGTTTTCCTTATACCTAATATCCCAAAGCAAGAATAAAGCAAGGGTAAGCCTATCCAGCATTTTTGCTTTATCTGTATTTGTTATTGGAGGGCTAACGTTTCTAGAGGGGTTGTTTAAAGTGAATTTAGGGATAGACCAACTCTTTGTGAGTGACCTAGACTCCATTGCTGCTAACCACCCAGTCCCGGGGAGAATGTCTCAGCTATCTGCGGTTTGCTTTATTCTATTGAGTTCATCGTTTCTACTTATAAAAAAAAGGAGTAGAACTCAAAGAATCATTGGGCAGGTACTGTTAGACATAGTCACGCTCCTCTCATTCATAGCAATCATGGGCTATCTATACAGCGTCCCAAACTTATATAAGTTGTCCTTCCTTACTTCAATGGCCATACACACGGCTTTAATCTTTTTTATTTTGTCTGTTACTGCGTCTTTTCTCAATCCATCTCTTGGGATAACAAACCTCTTCACAGGAAAAAAGTTAGGTAATAAAATGGCCATTAGCCTTTTTTCCCAATTGACCATTATTATTCTCGTGCTCACCTATATACGACTACAGAGCCATCGAAATCAAGCGATTTCTGTAGATTTTGGCACACTACTCTTCGCTCTTTCCTTTATACTCATCAGTCTTTTCTTAATTTGGAGAACCTCGCGGATGCTCAACCGTCTTGAATCAAATAAGTATGCGATTGAAGGTGATTTGTTAAAAGTAAGTGCTTTCTTAAACGCCACCCCCGACCCCATTGTCATCGTCAATGAAAATGGAATCATTCAGGTAGTGAATGAACAGACAGAGACAGTTTTTGGCTACAAAAAGGAAGAGCTAATTAATCAGCCCGTTGAAAAGCTCTTGCCTAAACGATTTCAAGGAGGTCATGTAAATCATCGAAAGGATTTCAATAATGCTCCAAAGGCAAGAAGCATGGGGTCGGGAATGAGTTTGTTTGCATTAAAGAAAGACGGCACAGAAATACCAGTAGAGGTATCGCTAAATCCGGTCAAAATGCAAAACAAGGTTTGGGTTTCTGCTGCCATCCGAGACATAACTAAACAACAAAAGCTTCAGGAAGACATTCGGAAATCCCGTGAACAATTTATGACCTTTTTCAACATGAGCCCTGTGGCCACCAGCATTGCCACTTTTCATGACAGTAAAATATGGTATGCCAATGACGCTTTTCTCAATTTATTCCACTTCGACAAAAGTATAATTGGCAAAACAAGTTATGAGCTGAACCTCATGACTCAGGAAGATCGTGACGTATTAAGAACACTCCTGAATGAAAATAAAATGAAACTTAAGGGGTTTGAAACGAGATTAAATGATAAGTTTGGTAACCCCGTAAGCGTTATTGTTTCTATTGAAAAAGTCAACATTAGCGGAACCGAATACCTCATCTCTTCAATGGTCGACATTACTGAAAGACTAGTGGCAGAGTCTAAATTCAAGGAATTATCAAATCGTTTAAAGCTGGCCACTAATAATTCATCAATAGGTATTTGGGATTATGATCTAGTCAATAATTCTTTGATATGGGATGAGATTATGTTCAAAGTCTTCGGTATAGAAAAAGATGTCTTTTCAGCCGATCTAGATGCATGGGAAAGCGTTGTTCATCCGGATGATATTGAGCAAGCAATAAGAGAAATGCAAATGGCCATAGCTGGTGAAAAGGAATTCGATACCGAATTTCGAATCATCTGGCCTTCTGATCAATCTATTCATTTTATTAGAGCAAAAGGTCAAGTGTACCATGACGATTCGGGAAACCCAATCCGAATGCTGGGTACTAATTGGGATGTTACCGCTCAAAGGCTTGCCCAAGAAGAAATGGAAAGAAGTAATCAACGTAACCAAATCTTTGTAGAACAAGCCCCTAGTGCTTTGGCTATGTTTGACAAGAACATGTGTTATATGGCCGCATCAAAGCAATGGATCAAAGACTACAACATTACAGAGAAGAAAATTATTGGAAAATCGCATTATGAAATTTTCCCAGAAATTGGTGACGATTGGAAAAAGCATCATCAGGAATGCCTAAAAGGCGCCACTAATCAATGTGACGAAGCCGTTTTTGAACGCGAAGATGGAAGTAAACAATGGATCACATGGGATATTCGTCCTTGGTATGTTACCAAAGACACCATTGGCGGATTAATCATTTATACAGCGGACATTACCCATTTAAAACAAAAAGAAATAGAGAAACGGAAAATTGAAGAAATCTTAGACAAAACCAACGAAGTAGCGCGCATTGGAACATGGGAGGTGGACTTAGTCACCAACAGTGTTTCATGGAGCCGAATCACGAAGGAAATTCATGAAGTCTCCCCCAACTTTGTTCCGGACCTGACCACAGGTATCAATTTTTACAAACTAGGTGCAAGCAGAAAAAAGATAGAGAAAGTAGTTGGTGAAGCGATAGAAAAAGGGACTCCTTTCGATGCTGAATTTGAGCTTGTTACGGCCAAGGGAAATGCAGTATGGGTGCGTTCTATTGGACAGGCCGAGTTTGAGAAAGGAAAGTGCATAAG
This sequence comes from Roseivirga echinicomitans, assembly GCF_001592935.1. Lineage (GTDB taxonomy): Bacteria > Bacteroidota > Bacteroidia > Cytophagales > Cyclobacteriaceae > Roseivirga > Roseivirga echinicomitans. The sequence goes on along the minus strand of NZ_LRDB01000004.1, from coordinate 74,633 downwards.
GCTCTATGGCATTTTTCAGGACATTAATGAAATCAAAACAGTCGAAAACACCTTAAACAAAGCCAATGAAGAACTAAAGGCCATATTTAACACCCAATCTGTTTCAATAATTGGCACTGACCCAAAGGGACTTATAACACATTTCAATAAGGGTGCTGAGGAGTTTCTTCAATATTCAGCTGAGGAAATGGTAGGAAAGCAAACGCCAGCCATCATTCATATCGAGGATGAGATTGTTCAACGTGGTGAAGAACTTTCATCGGAGTTTGGAGGCAATATAGCAGGTTTTGACGTTTTCGTGGAAATGGCCAAAAGAGGTGCAACAGAAACAAGAGAATGGACCTATAAACGGAAAGATGGCAGTACTTACGCGGTCCTATTATCGGTTACTGCCGTTACTGAAAATGACAAAACAATAGGCTATTTAGGGGTGGGGGTTGACATTAGCCAAATAAAGGCCACTCAAAAAGAACTGGCCCTAAAAAATGAAGAATTGGAGCAGTTTGCCTACATAGCTGCCCATGACTTACAAGAGCCCCTTAGAACCATTTCAAGCTTCCTTTCCCTCCTTAAAAAGAAATATGCCAATGAACTGGATGATAAAGCAAAACAGTATATCCAATTTTCTGTTGATGGTGCCTTACGAATGAAAGCGCTTATTGAAGGCATACTCGATTTCTCAAAAGCTGGAAACGTCAAACAAGACGAGGTTAATCTTGAGACCCTGGTTAACGAAATTGTTTTCTCATTAAAAAGTGAAGAAAAGTACCGAGATGCCATATTTGACGTACAACCCCTGCCAGTAATAAAAGCAGATGAAACAGCAATGATTCAGCTGTTTTCCAACCTTATTAGCAATGGATTAAAGTACCAACCAGAAGGAAATAATCCAATTATTAAAATTGATTCAAAAGAAGAGGCCGACCAATGGTTATTTATAATATCGGACAATGGATTGGGAATTGCCCCCAAACATTACGAAAAAGTATTTGCCGTCTTTAAAAGGCTTCATTCTACTTCAGAATATGCAGGAACGGGTATTGGGCTGGCCACTTGTAAAAAAATTGTGAATAAATATGGTGGGGACATTTGGATTAAGCCAAACATAAAAGAAGGAACAATTTTTATGTTTACTTTAAAAAAATAAAATATATTGAAGCATTATTAACACCAAAGACAAGTTCAATGAATAGCCTGAACATACTTCTAGTTGAAGACAATGAGTCTGATATAATGCTAATCCGACTGGCGCTAGAAGACGTAGAAATAGTACGATCACTAACGGCAGTTAATAATGGACATGAGGCTCTTCAATATTTAACAAAAGAGGATACCATATTGCCTGACCTAATTTTACTCGACATCAACATGCCTGTAATGGATGGACTAGAAGCTCTAGAAAAGATAAAAGCGAACGACAGCATTAAGCAAATCCCTGTAATAATGTTGACTACTTCATCCAGAAAGGAAGACATCATCAAGTCTTATAAAGCACATTCTAACTCCTATATAATCAAGCCAAATGATATTACTGGACTCGACAAGGTCGCAGAAGTCATTAGAGACTACTGGCAAAATACGGTAAGGCTGCCCAAATAAGTTTTTGGCTGTTTTTTCGCTTCTTCGATGAATGGGGTAGAATTTGGACGATTTAAAACAGATAGATGATGAAGTAGTAAGCCATCACAAAACAGGCGATAAACTTAAGCAATGTCCCTGCTAGAAAACCTAAAAATGACCCTAAGGCCGAACGCATGGCCTTGTTTGTATCTTGACCAGCGCTCATTTCTCCCACAAATGCACCAACCAGCGGGCCGATAATTATACCAAAAGGTGGAAAAAGGAACATGCCTATAATCAAGCCTATTGTACTCCCCCACACTCCTTTTTTGGTTCCCCCAAACCGTTTTGTTCCATAAATGGGAACAATATAATCGAGTACTGTTACTGCTACAGTAATTAACGCCAAAGTCCATAAAGTGTCTTCTGGAATATCAGTACGTTCAGTAAAATGGAGAAAAAGTAAACCTAAAAAACTAATGGGTGGGCCTGGAAGAATGGGCAAAACACAACCTGCAATCCCCACAAGCATAAAAACGATACCTAAAACAATAAGTAGTATATCCATGGTAAAAAAAGTGAATAATATTTAAAGATGATTAATTTTGGTGTATAAGTCATGATAGACATTCGAAAACAACTTCTAAAAGAACACACCAAAGAGAATACGAACCTGATCGTTTCATATGTCGCAGAACAACAGGAACGGTTTGATGCGCTGATGAATCTATTTCTTAACGATGAATATCGTGTAACTCAAAGAGCGGCTTGGGTAGTTGGCGAAATTGGTAGAAAGAAGGTTGAGATGCTTAAACCTCATTTGAAAGCGATGATATTCAACCTTAAGCAAGCCAATTTACATGACTCCATTAAGCGCAATACCGTCCGTGTGCTTCAGGAACTGGAGATTCCAGAAAGCCTGTGGGGCGAAGTAGCCGACATTTGCTTTGGCTATTTGGCCTCAAAAAGTGAAGCCATTGCTATTAAGTGCTTTTCCATGACAGTGCTTTTGAATATTACCAAAAAGGTACCCGAACTGAAGAGCGAACTTCAAATCCTTATTGAAGATCAAATGCCCTATGGCTCAGCTGGCTTTAAGTCCAGAGGAAAACGAACGCTGAAAGCGCTTGAGAAGCTGAAATAATGGTAACCGATGGCTCACAGAAAACTTCCTCATAGCTAGCATTATTTGGACGCTATAAGGAAGTTTTTATAAATCACATGAGATGCATACAAGTTGAAACATTACTCAAAAAAATTTACATCAATTTCCCAGTTTTTTCAATTGTTCAAGAGCAACAAGATTATCAGGGTTTAACTCAAGAGATTTTTTAAAATTTTCAATAGCTAATTTTTGCTCTCCAGAATAATTAAATGCATTTCCCAAATGCAGATATGCATCCGAAGACTTCGGGTTTTCTTCAACCCAAAATTTAAATAATTCCAGAGCATCTTTAGGGAATTTTTCTAATAAACCAAACCCAATAATGTATATATCATTTGGGCCTATGTAAAGATCTGTAAAGCCATCTCGTTTTAGAGACTTGTATTTTTCGATAGCTTCATGAGTTTTTGGGATACTATCTACTTTAAACGAATCATCATATAGCACATCTAAAAGCTCCTTAGAAATAGAACTTTTTTTCGTTTCCAAAACCTCTATATCAAATATCAAGGTCTCTTTTGGTGGAACCAGAGAGTTTCCCTTCTCACCGTATGCTAAATAGTAGGGCATTATAAACTTACCTCTATCACCTACTTTCATAAGTGAAATCGCTTCATTCGCTCCTTTTATTATTTTATCCGAAGGATATACAGATCCCGCGGGTGTATTTTTATCTCTAGATGATTGAAGCTTTTCACCATTGGATAACCAAACAGTGTAGTGTTGAACAACAACTAATCCTGAATCAATCGCCTTTCCATTTCCTTGTTTTGTTAAAAAGTACTTTAATCCTGTTTTCGTTGTAATGGTATCATTTGTCTGGGAGAACACAATGTGAGTTGAAAATAGTATTAGTAAAAAACAAAAAATTTTCATCCTTGTAAGAAATAATTTCATTTGAAGTTAAGAAAAAAGTTTAGTGAAAACCAGCACACAACAACGTGTATAATCTGGCCAATCACTGTCGCAGGTTCTCCGAACCTGTGACTACTATTCAACAAGGACTCTGTCCTTGGGTAGACCATATTTACACCCAACCTTGATATTTTAGATCTTTCGTGCCCTGCCGGTGGCAGGCAGGCTCAAGGAAGGAAAGGTGCCATTTACACAAATAGGGCTATGGAATGCTAAATCAACACCAACCGTTTCAACAGTTTTAAATCCAGAGGGAAACGAACGCTGAAGGCACTGACCATAATAGATTCCACCCCCCGCACTATAATTTTCATAAAGAGTGCTCAAAATAGAACACCACCTGTTCGTATCTGACCGTATCTATCTTTCGTAAACAGCTCTCAGTCAATGCATATAAAGTTTCCGTTCATGGCATGTATGTTGTAAATCAGCATGCAAACCTTCAGTTTAGACTATGCTCAAGAATTTCCTTTTGGTTTCCTACCGTAATCTTCGCGAGAACAAAGGAGCTTCCTTCCTCAATATTTTGAGCCTCTCTTTAGGCATGGCGGCCTGCCTGTTTATTTTTCAATACCTCTACTTTGAATATACCTTCGATAGCTTCTCTAATTCAAATCATGTATATCGGATTGAAACGGATACCTACGGGTTTAATTCTTTAGAAAAGAAAGATGCCCTTACCGCCCCTTTTATCGGACCGGAATTAGAAAAAACCTTTAATGAAATAGAGAATACCACACGTTTAATGCCCTTTTCTGATAATGGAACAGCCTTCTTTAGCCAAACCCAAACGGACGGTTCTTCTCACCCTCTCTATGTTGAAAGGGTTTATTTTGCAGAGAACTCCCTACTTGAGCTCTTTTCTATTGAACTGATTGAAGGCGATAGAAAAGAAGCACTTTCTGACCCAAACACCATTTTAGTGTCAGAATCGGGAGCGCAAAAGCTATTTAGGGAAGATTCGGAAAAAGGTATTTCCATTTTGGGTAAAACCTTAAAAACAGGGCGTAAAGGAATTGATGAGAACGTGTATACCATCACAGGAATTTTTAAAGACTTCCCCATTAAAAGTCATTTACAAGCCAATATGCTCGTCTCTCTTTCTTCACCAGAATCAGGACTCAGCTTTTCATCAGGAATAAAGAGCCCAATCCTTTATACTTACCTGTTAGAGAAACCCAACAGCAGTGTACAATCTATTCAAACCAAGGCCAGCAACCATGTTTACCCACCCCTGATTACAGACACTTTGGAGAGCCGGATTTCTTTTCTCCCCATTCAAGAAATTCATTTAAACTCCACAAGTTCCAACGAACCTTCACCCAGGGCCAATATTGTATTTCTTACTTTTTTAGGCCTGGTTGGCCTCATCATTCTCATTCTTTCCTGCACCAACTATGTAAATAGCGCCATTATCAACTCCATTGATAGAGCGAAGGAAGTAGGCGTAAGAAAACTACTTGGCATTGCACCGAAACAGTTAATGCTTAGCTTTTTAGGGGAAGCTTTCATGATTAATCTCTTAGCGGGAGTTTTGGCCTTTTTCAATTTTATAGTGGGACTGCGTTTGATGAAACTCTATACCAAGGTAGATTACCCAGTACCAATGGAATGGGAAACGCTGAAAATAGGATTGGTCTTTGTGCTCGTTTTGGTCATAGTCAGTACCATTCTTTCAGGAATCTACCCTGCTACTTTTCTTTCCGCCCTTAAACCAATCGAGGCCTTAAGGGGGAAAGCTCAGGTACTTAATTCCAAGCTTTCTTCCAAAGGGTCAAAAGTCATTAGGTTTCTGCTCGTTTTCCAAATTGCCATGGGGATTGGCTTTCTTTCGGCCGTTTATATTGTTCATCAGCAATTAGAATTCCTCAAATCACACGACAGTCAATCCATAGAACTAAAAGTAACGGCCAAGTTCCCAGGAGTTGGCGGCACCAATCAGGCCTATATTGATAAGTTTAAGCGCTTTATTCAAGCCCAATCCAGTGATAGCATCAAGGAGGTGAATTTGACAAACCTTTACAATGGACAGATCAAAAAGACACAACGCGTAAAGCCCTTCTATTTGGTTGATCATCAGCAAGACACCACCCAAGCCAACTATCAGCTTTATGTGATTGACCATCAATATTGGAAAGATTCCGTTCAAATTTTTCTGGCTGGAAGAAACTTCAGCCCGCAGTTTTCTGTGGACTTTGACAAAGTGATCATCAATGAATCAGCAATGCAGGCTCTTGGTTTCACAGAACCTGACAGTCTTTTAGGGAAACAAGTGGGTCAGTACAATGGATATTTGAATGTTTCGGGGGTGATTAAAAACAACTCGGCAATGGAGCCGCCTAAGGCCTATGTTACAGGTATCAACCACCCTACCTTTTTCCAGATGACGGTGAAATCGGAAGGAAGTTCAAGTGAAAAAATAATGGCCACTTTAGACCACCTAGAATCTACTTGGGCTTCTCAATTTCCCAACTTCTATTTTTTGGACCGTCAATACAACGACCAATTGGCCATGGAAGAAAACATACTTAGCTTGTTCTTCTTCTTTTCGTTGATCGCCATTCTGATTGCCAGTTTGGGAATGTTCGGCCTATCTTCATTTACCGCATATAAACGAACCAAGGAAATCGGAATTCGCAAAGTTTTGGGCGCCCATGCAGGTCAGATATTGGTGCTATTGTTATACGATTTTCTAGTGCTCATTTTCTATGCAAGTATATTGACATTACCTGTTGTAATCTATGGTGCAAGAGAATGGCTGGCCAATTATGCCGTACGAATCAACTTGAGCCCCACCTTAGTGCTTTTTCCCATCCTTATGATGCTTATGATTTGCATTGTCATCATTCTGAAACAATGCTGGAAAACGGTGGTCAGTAGCCCTGTAAGTTCACTTGAAGTGAATTAGCACACTTGAAGCAACCTCACTGATTACTTAAACCTCCACCCTATTTCGAGCCGTCATTTCGCAGCTTGCGGAGAAATCTTTTCACGTTCCATAGATCAAGTTTAACTGTGCCAAAAGGTTATTGCGCCCCTTCAGGGCTTGATTAATTTTTATACTGACATGGAATGGGCTGTGCCCATTCCTATGATATTACGCCCCGTTGGGGCTACAAAGGTGTCGCCCCACTGGGGCTTAATGTAGGGTGGATATTTCTTTATGCTACAAAGGGGCCGCCCCGATGGGGCTTTGCTTTTGCACAAGCATTCTACTTCTCTTAGCCCTGTAAGGGCGTGATATCAAACCGAAGGGTGCAGCCCTTCGGTAGTCAAGACTACGACTCACATAAGTCCTGTAAGGACGAGGTAATAAAATATGTAAATGCCATTTCGGACTGTCATTGCGAACCTGCAAGTGTACATCGAAGTGATAGTGTTTACGTGAAGCAATCTTAAGAAAGGAGAAAACTTCCTCATAGCGACCACTATTAGTATCATATAAGGAAGTTTTAATAAATTACATGAGATATATATGCCATAAACGTGGCAGGTATATCATGTGGGTAAATTTTAAAACAAATAGATAGATGAATGCATTTCCAAAACTCAAATACCCTGTAGGTATTATTTTAATTGCTTTCCTGACTTCTTGTGCTTCTTCCAAAATGCAACAAAACCTAAGTGTTTCTTATAAGTTGAGCCCTGCCATGACTAAAGTACAAGTTGAAGAAATTATGGGTCCCCCAGCAAAAAGTGACTTTAAACAAAATGTTGAAGAATGGCATTATTGTAAAACAGGTTATGGTGCAGATGAATTCTTAGCTCTATTTTTTCATGAAGGCAAATTAATAGAAAAACTAAATTACACTGTGACTATGGCTGATACTAGGGGTGTAACTGGTTCTTGCGAAAAATTTATCAAAATGGGTAATTATCGTGACCCTGACCAAGTTCTGGAAATCCGAATGAGATATTAAAAGACTATACTCAACACAGTATAAACAACCTTTTACACTCAACACTAACCAACAAAAAACCCAAAGCATTACTGCTTTGGGTTTTTTGTTCTTAAGGTACTTTTAAGCTTAAAAGCCTGGTAGTATCTCTATTTTCAGTCCATCTACATAAGCTTTATAGGCTGGCCAATCGGTTTTGAAGAAAGTATTGATTTCTCCAATTACCTCGTTGGCTTTCTTTTCTGCATTGGCCAAAGCAAAGCGCATGCCCTGCGTTACTGGATCATAACTTCCACCCATTTTACCTCTAATAGTTCCTAAATAACTTGAGAGAACGCTCTTGTCATTTCGTGAACCTTGCGTGCTTTCAGCATAAATCAGTCGATTCAAAGCCGTTAGCTTTTTCTTGATTTCAGCATTCTTCGCTTTCAAGGCTGCATTATCATCCGCAAAACCATCTATCAAACCAACGCTTTTCGTAGCGGCTTGCAAACGATCAATCGCTTCGGTAACAGGTGCTAAGAAATCATAGTATTCTTGAATGAATTTCTGTTTTGCCTCAATCTCGTTCATGTCCCATTCTGGTGAACGAGGATCTTTCATGACCTTAATCGTTTGGCTGCTCGAAGCATTCCCCTTAGTCATTTTAACGGTATAAGTGCCCGGCAATACATCGTAACCGCGTGGTGGTGCAGCGCCTTCTCTGCTCGGACCTGAACCTGGCTGACGAACACCATCGCCTTCAAAACCCCAGTACATACGGTTCAAACCTTTGTCCGCAGACTCATAAAGTGTTCTTGCCACTTTGCCCTGTGCATCAGAAATTTCAACTTTCACACGACCTGCCTCTTTAGCATAGTAGCTTATTCCTGCACTAAACGGCTTGTTTTCGCCCATGAAAAGACCATCACCCGTACTTCTATACCCCATATACTGACCAATGATCGCATTGGTCGCATCAGGAATTGGGAAAACGTGAAGGTTTTCAGCCATCAGTTTTTTCATGCCCATTTTAGTCGCTTCGCGCAGCGGACGGATATCGTCCAAAATCCATAATGCTCTACCAAAAGTACCGATGATCAAATCATGCTCTCTTGGATGAATTTGAAGGTCCATGGTCGGTACGGTTGGGTAACCGTGCGTCCATTTGGCCCAAGTGGCCGAGCCATCCATACTCACGTAAAGTCCGCCTTCAGTGCCTAAAAACATCAAGTTCGGCTCAATTGGGTCTTGCACAAACGAAAGCGCAAAACCGAATACAGCATCCTTCTTCACAATACGCTTCCACGATTTTCCGTAATTGGTAGTTTGATATACATAAGGTTCCCAGTTGTTTCTTCTGTGGTCGTCAAACACCACTACAGCTGTAGCGGCATCGTAAGTACTTGGCTTGATTTGCTGCACCCAAGTGGCGTCTGGCAAACCTTCGAACTTTCCTGCGCTATTCTCCCATTTTCCACCGCCATCTTGCGTCAACTGAACATTACCGTCATCGGTTCCTACCCAAATCACGCCTTGCTTCAATGGACTCGGCTCAATTACGGTAATAGTAGTATGCATTTCTGCACCCGTATTATCGAAGTTCAAGCCACCCGTATCAATTTGTTTCTGCTTTTCAGGATTGTTGGTCGTTAAATCTGGAGAAATGATATCCCAGTTTCTACCATTGTCGGTAGACTTGAAAAGGAATTGTGCTCCTATGTACACTGTCTTTTTATCAATCGGATTCACATTCACCCCTGCATTCCAGTTCCAGCGTAATTGTACGCCATCAGGATGCTCAGGTCTAATGCCTACCATTTCACCTGTTACTCTATCGTAACGCTGAATGTTGGCACCCTGACTCAATGAATAACCATAGCGGAAATCAGTAGGGTCTGGCACCACATCGAAGCCATCGCCACCTACAATTCTTTCCCAATAACCATTTCTAATGCCTCCGTTTTTCAACAATTGGCTTGGCCCTAACCATGCGCCATTGTCCTGCATTCCGCCCATTACATTGTATGGGTATTCCATATCGTAATTCACATGGTAGAACTGCCCAATCGGTAAGTTCTCAGAATATTGCCATCTGCCACCACGGTCAGTGCTTAATACTAAACCACCATCGTTTCCTAAAACCAAGAAATCAGGATCGTCTGGATGAACATACCAAGCATGGTGATCGACATGGATAATGCCTGAGTTCACAAAGTTTTGGAAGCTCTTACCGCCATCTTCACTGGCTGTTACTTGCGTATGCAGCGAGTAAACTCTGTTTTCGTTTTTTGGGTCTACATAGATATCGGCATAGTAAAACGGACGGCTACCAATGCCTCTGTCATTCTTATTCGAAATTCTATACCATTTTTCTCCCCCATCGTCTGATCGATAAATGGCGTTTTCTGCTGATTCTACCCAAGCATAAATTCTGTCGGGCATAGAAGGCGCAATGGCCAAACCTATTCGGCCTAAATCGCCTTTTGGCAAACCGTTTTCAGCGGTTTTTCTTTTCCAGGTTTCGCCACCATCATAGGTAATGTAAATACCCGAAGCTGGACCGCCAGAGTTAAAGAAATAAGGCCACCTTCTGTGTTCCCACATGGCCGCTACAATTTTATTAGGATTGGTGGGGTCGATGACCATATCGGCAATACCCGCACCCGGACCTCCATAAAGTACTTTCTTCCAGTTTTTTCCGCCATCGGTAGATTTAAAAACACCGCGTTCTTCGTGTTCGCCCCAAGGGGAACCAATTGCACCTACCCAAATGGTATTTGGGTCGTTAGGGTGAACAATAAGGCGATGGATATTGCTGGTTTTCTCCAAGCCCATGTGCTCCCACGTGCGGCCTGCATCTAAACTGCGGTACACGCCATAACCAGAATTGAGAGAGTTACGTGGATTTCCTTCGCCCGTACCTACCCAAATTACGCTAGGGTTGGATGGATCGATAGTCACCACTCCGATAGAGGCTACGTCCTGATCATCGAAAATCGGCTCCCATAAGGTGCCTTGACTGGTAGATTTCCATAAACCACCAGAGGCAGTTCCTGCATAAATAATGTTTTTGTTCGACCGAACTACATCGATTGAAGTGACCCTACCCGACATTCCTGCCGGACCGATAGAACGTGGTTCCATGGTTTTGAATAAGGAAAGGTCGGTTTGCGCTGTGGCCGAAGCGACACAGAGGCATAAGAATAAAAGTGTAAATAGATTTCCGAGCTTCATTGAGAAAGGATTTTGGTTATTTATCAATGGCTCAAGATAGGGCTATCTCAAAGTTTTTGTGGGGTGGAATTTTATTAGTGGTTGGTGAGGAAATGGCAACTCCTTTAACAATTGGTTATAAAGCTCGCTTAGAGAATCATTTACCACTCCTGCTTTCTACGAAGTCATTTCGCAGCTTGCAGAGAAATCTTTTCACGTACCACAAACAAACCTCTTTGTGTTTCTGAAAAAGACCTCCGAAGCTTCGGAACAGGGTGACTTAACGCGGGCTATTGAAATTTTAGCTAACCTTATTACGAATAAACCAACGTTATCTCGCCCCTTCAGGGCTGGATTTACTTTATAATGATCATGGAACGGGCTGCGTCCATTCCTGTGATATTCCGCCCCGTTGGGGCTACAAAGGTGTCGCCCCAACGGGGCTTGGATTTTGCACAAGCATTCATTTTTCCTCCTGTCGCAGGTTCTCCGAACCTGTGACCCCTATTATTCAAGGACTCTGTCCTTGAACCGATACCCCTTCATAAAACCAGAATGCAAATAACACAATCGCTATGGGTCGCCCCGATAGGGCTTAATGTACCGTATATGTTTCTCCATGCTACAAATATGCCGCCCCGATGGGGCTTGGATTTTGCGCAAGTATTCATTTCCCCTCCTGTCGCAGGCTTTCCGAACCTGTGCCCCTTATTATTCAAGGACTCTGTCCTTGAACCGATACCCCTTCATAAAACCAGAAGGCAAATAACACAATTGCTATGGGTCGCCCCAACGGGGCTTAATTACTGGTGTATATTTCCTTGTTATACAAATATACCGCCCCGATGGGGCTTGGGTTTTGCACAAGCGCGCAGCTACTCTTTGCCCTGAAAGGGCGAAATACCAAAACGAAGGGTGTAACCCTTCGGAAATCATGGATGTACCACAATCGAAGCCCTATAAGGACGAGATAACTGGAAAGGGAGATTGCTTAAACGCCTAGCCAAATTTAGGAACTCATCATTAAAAGCCATTTATGATGCCTCCACGCTGATTTTTGAAAATTATTTTCAGTTTTTAAATATTTTTTTTCTTGCCAAGCCTACTTTTTAACAAAAATTGGCACATGAGTTGTAAATGGGAAATCAGTTGGAAGTTTAGCGCCATGCTCAATTTGTTTAATGAAATCATCACCCTCTCAGGGATGTAATTCTTAAAGAAGCATGCAAGCAAACGGAAGGCACAAAAACTCAAAATAATTTATGTATAAAACTCTAAAACTGAGCATAGCTGTCATAGTGATGGCTGGATTGCTCGCCTGTGAAGAAGATGGAATTAAGCCTAACATTGATTCTAATTCTACACCACCGCCTTCTTCTTTGATTAAGGCAAATTTTGAAAACAGTATTGTCAACCTAAAGGAAAACGATGGAGCCCTGACCGTTCGAATTCAACTTTCGTCCGAAGCCGAACAGGATTACACCCTAGTATTGAACTTGGAAGAAGCCATTGGTCAAGGCTTATTCTCAACATTACCTAGTTTAAATCAAAACGAGATGGAGTTAGTAATCTCTGCTGGCCAAACAGTGGCAGAATTCAGTGTAATTCCTCAAGACAACAATGTATTGTCTGGTCACAAGTCGATTAAATTCAACATTGTTGATGGAACCACTGCGGTTGCTGGTGATTTAGATAGCATAGAAATCACCATTCTGGACGATGAGCTTTTTGGGAAAGCGCAGTCTTATGAGTCAGCTGCTGGCGGCTGGAAAACCAAGAGAACATTCGTGTATGATCAACAAGGCCGTGTGAGTAAAATAAACTGGACATCTGAGACGCCTGGGGCAAGCGCTGGTACAGACACTTATTATTATGATGCGAACGGTATGATTGAAAAGATCAACTACTACCCTGACCAAGACGAGTATTTTATTAGTGAAAATGGAAGAATCATTCGATCAGAGAAGATTGAATACGGTGTGAAAAAATCTTATTCAGAATATGATTATGATTTTATGGGGAATGTAGCTGGTAGAGCAGATTATTATCTTCAATCTAATGGTTCATATGTACTTAGCTTAATGTTTGTTTACCTATATTTTCAAGACGGTAACTTGTACAAGCAGCTCGCTTATTACCCAGCTCAGAACGGTGATTTGAAATTGACCTCTACTCGTACTTACGACCACTATTATGACAAGGTAAATCCGTTTCCTGTGAATGAAATAATTCCTACTATCAGCAGTCAAACAAAGTTGCCTGGTTCGTATCGCATTGAAGAGAACGATGTAGATCTTTTCTACCAATTTAGTTACGAGTTTAACGCGAACGGTGAAGTGACCAAAAGAACCACCAATAGCGAGTCAACTTTATACCTCTACTATTAAAAGCTAAAAGGACTGTATCAAGAGTCATTCGCTCCATCACAGATAATTTATTGCAAAGTGGGCGAGAAAGAAAAGGCTCTTGGTGCATCTTTCAAGTATATTAACCTATGGTAATGGTAAAAACTCAAAGGCCAAGCATACTAATTGCTTTGGCCTTTTTATTCTTGGCTTGTCAGCCGGAAAAGGGGGAGCAAACTCAAGACAGTATGCCTTCCGCGGTATACCCCTATTTTAAAGAGCCCAAAATCAGCTTCATTTACGAGCGCTATTTAGATATTAAAGGAGCATTAGTAGCTGGAGATGCTAAAATGGCACAAAAAAGTGCTGATGTATTTCAACTTTCAATTGGGTCATCTTCAAACCTATCAGACTTAGCTAAAAGCATCAAAAAAGAGTCTGAGATAGACAAACAGCGCAAACTGTTTACAACGTTAAGCATTGAAATTTTAAAGCTATTGGAAAAACATCCCCCAGTAAATGGGAAGGTTTTTGCCTTTCGATCTATGAGTGACAGCAGCGAAGTTTGGCTGGCTAATGAAGCTCGTGTGAATAGCCCTTACGATGGAAGCATTTCTAACGGAAAGCTGTTCAAGGTTATGGGTAAGGAGGAACCTGCTTCTATTGTTAAAAATCAGTCTAAGCGACCTAATTCAGAGAGATTATAATCCTCTTTCCTACTTTGGAATTGAAATCATATCACCCTTTCAGGGTTGAATTTACTTTATGCTGACAAGGAATGGGCAACTCATTCCTTTGTTATCCGCCCCGATGGGGCTTAATGTACCGTATATGTTTCTCCATGCTACAAATATACCGCCCCGATGGGGCTTGGACTTTGCACAAGTATTCATTTTTTCTCCTGTCGCAGGTTCTCCGAACCTGTGACCCCTATTATTCAAGGACTCTGTCCTTGAACCGATACCCCTTCATAAAATCGGAATGCAAATAACACAATCGCTATGGGTCGCCCCGCTGGGGCTTAATGTACCGTGTATATTTCTCTATGCTACAGATATGCCACCCCGATGGGGCTTGGTTTTTGCACAAGCATTCAGCTACTCTTAGTCCTGAAAGGACGTAATATCAAAAAGAAGGGTGAAACACTTCGGAAAACTCGACTTTATATTCAAGAAAGTCCTGTAAGGACGAGATAAACTAATGCGGCTGTCTGTTCATGGCTATAAATAGGAAGTTGGAGAAGAATCAAAAAGCCCTGTCAGGTTTTGGAAAACTGACAGGGCTTTGCTTAGCGAAACCTTTTAGCGGTGGTCTATTTAGAACAACAGTCCAGCCATTTCCACCAGTCTGATGAATTCTGCGCGGTAGCCTTCTTCATCTTGACCTTTAGCTCCTTTGGCCAAACGGATGACCGCATTGAAAGTCAGGTTGTTTTTGTATTCTGAATTACGAAGCATCATTCCGAAACCGGCTACTGCAGCCGACCAACGGAAGTTTTCAGAGCTGTCACTCAGTTTCACTGATTCATTTTTAATCACTTGTTGCAGCAAAATACTGGTGTCTCCATCAGGCTTTTTGTATCGTAATTTCACCGTCATTAAATCGGTGGTGTTCCCTGTGGTTTTCTTCACTTCTGTATTTTGGTATTTCAAATCGTCCAAAGGCTTGAACTGGCTGTTCACCCCTACTGGAATGATTTCATATAAAGCCGTTACCGTATGACCAGCGCCTAATTCGCCCGCATCCTTTTTATCGTTGTTGAAGTCTTCGTCATTCAGCTTTCTATTTTCATAACCAATCAAGCGATAAGCTTTCACGGTGGCAGGGTTAAATTCTACCTGAATTTTAACATCCTTGGCAATGGTGAAAAGCGTACCGCCAAACTCGTTCACCAATACTTTTTTGGCTTCTAAAATATTGTCAATGTAAGCATGGTTGCCATTTCCTTTATCGGCCAAAAGCTCCATTTTAGAATCTTTGTAATTGCCCATTCCGTAGCCCAAAACAGTTAAGAAAACACCTTCATTGCGCTTTTCTTCAATCAAGTCTTCCATGGCTTTATTGCTGGATGCACCTACATTAAAATCACCATCAGTGGCCAAAATCACTCGGTTGTTTCCTTCTTTCAGAAAATTCTGCTTCGCGATTTTGTAAGCCAATTCAATACCAGCCCCGCCAGCCGTTGAGCCACCAGCATTCAGCTTATCCAAGGCTTCAATAATCTTGTTTTTCTCTTTACCCGAAGTAGACGGCAGCACCTCTCCTGCTGCGCCAGCATAGACCACTATGGCCACATGGTCTTCATCGCGCATTTGGTTGACTAAAAGCTTTAATGATTTTTTGAGCAAAGGCAGTTTATTATCTGCTCCCATCGAACCCGATACATCGACCAAGAAAACAAGGTTGGCAGGCGGTAATTTATCTACGTCAATCTTCTCGCCCTGAATTCCAATATGAACGAGTTTGTGCTGGGTATTCCATGGTGCATCGGATACTTCGTGCTGTACCGCAAATGGATGCTTTCCTTTAGGCCCCTCATAATCGTAATTGAAGTAGTTGATCATTTCTTCAATTTTCACAGCATCCTTTGGAGGCATTTTTCCATCATTAATAAACCTGCGCACATTGCTATACGAAGCCGCATCTACATCAATTGAGAAGGTGGAAAAAGGATTCTTCCATGGCGTATTGAAGCCATTTTCTTTTATTTCAGCATAATCTTCCTGACTTAATTCTTTTGGGTACTGGTAAGCAGTAGAAAAGTTATTCTCGGGCTGCATGTACATTTGGGATAAAATCTCAATCTCCATTTCTTCTTGGTCTGCTATACCCCTAATCATTATTTTGTTTTTCTGCTCTGCTTGCATTTGCCCTATCACAATCATTTCCGACATGAGTTGCACATCTTGATCGAGGCTAACATTGATCACGGATCGCTTTCCTACTTTCACTTCTTGGGTGATGTAGCCTAGGTATATAAAAATCAATACCGTTTCGTTATTGGGTACGGAAATACTGTACTTGCCATTGGCGTTTGTAGAAACACCTTGAGTAGTCCCCTTAATCAATACAGATACTTGAGATAGCGGAAGATTATTGTCGGCACTTTTCACAATGCCCGTAACTTCCTTTTGAAAATCTTTGGCCTGGCTGTTATGGAATATGCCAGTGAACATCATCATTACTATTATTAAATTCTTCATCGCTAAAAGGTTTATGTAAAAATTTCTTTAACCTTGAGATGCACGGTGCCTGAAGATTCCATAAAAGCAGAGAAAAATAATTCATTTATAATCCGTTGTTCTCGAAAAAACGAACCGATATCGCCCAAAAAACTGACCTAGAGCTGATTTTCGCTTATCAAGAAAACCAGGACAATAGGTGGCTTGGTGAGCTGTATAAGCGATACATGAATTTGGTGTATGGGGTTTGTTTGAAGTATTTGAAAGACCGTGATGTAGCTCAAGACATGGTGATGCAGGTTTTTGAGAAATTACTTTCACAGTTGCACAACCAAAAAGTAGAAAATTTTAAAAGTTGGCTATACGTGCTCACTAAAAATGAGTGCTTAATGCTCCTCAGAAAACAGAAGTCGCAAGGGCATTCTGTAGAAAATGGAGAAGCCGTTATGGAAATTGCCTTGGCTGTGCATCATGATAGCGAGCCGAATGCATTGGAAAGTGATTTGACCAAATTGGAAGACTGCATTAGCCAACTAAATGAAGAACAAAAAGTCTGCGTACAGTTCTTCTATATTGAAAAGAAGAGTTACCTAGAGGTGGTAGAACTAACAGGTTTTGACTTGAAGAAAGTAAAAAGCTACATTCAGAACGGACGTAGAAATTTAAAAATATGTGTAGAAAATCTTCGTGAACAAGAAGCATAACCATATTGAACAATTGACCCCAGCAATATTGGAAGCCTATAAAAAAGGGCTTTTAAATGCTGAACAACAACATCAGGTTGAAAAACTGATGTTGGAAGATCCGTTCTATGCCGATGCACTAGAAGGCTGGGAACAAATTGGCGACACGGAGCTAAGTGCTGACTTGGCCAAACTTGAAAACCGTTTAGACCAACGACTGGAAGAAAAGAATAGCATTGGCTTTTGGACAATGACCAGAAGATTGGCAGCCACTTTGTTGATTCTAATAACTGCTTCCTTTGTGTTTTTCTGGTTACAGAATAAAGATGAAGCACCTGAAAAATTCACTTCGAAAAAAGAAGTCGAAACTGAGGCCAGACCAGCCACGGACAGCCTTGAGTTGATTAACCCAGACCAATTAGAAAAGCCAAAACTAACCGCTTCAAATACAGATACCAAGCCAAAAACCATGAGGCTCTCCCCCATTGCCGATGAAGAAGAATTGATGGAGCTGGACATTCAAATTGAGGAAGAATTTAAAATTGAAAACATTGATTTAAAAACCCTTTCAGAAGCGAAAGAGACCAAATCAGCTCAAGCAAAAACGGAAGAGATTACCAGAATGAAAGCTGCTAAAACAGCGATTGAAGAAAGGACCGAAACTGAAATGGCCAGAACCATGGATGTTCAAAGCATGCTGCAAAGCCGAGTAGCCGGAGTTCAAGTAAGTCAGCCCAATATTACTCTGACAGTAGTAGACGCCAATGATCTTTCACCTTTGCCTCAAGTGTCTGTTTTGATCAAAAACACAACACAAGGAACAGGCACAAATATTCAAGGTAAAGCAGAAATTTCAACTGATACTTCTGCTGTATATGTCGTACGCTATTTAGGTTATGTTACTCAAGAATTTAGGTTAAGCGACCTTTCTAAAATAAATGACACCATCAGAATGGAAGCTGATGTAACCGACTTAGCCGAAATTATTATCACTAGTCCAGCAAGTGCTAATCGACAAAAGAGTCAAGCTCGTGCTAACCAAAAAGCAGCGCCTGTAATGGGAATGCCTGATTACAAGGATTACTTAGAAGAGAATATCATTTATCCTGAAAGTGAATCCAAAACGAGAGGTGCGGTTCAGGTGGAGTTCACCATTAACACAGACGGCTCTTTGAGCAATTTCGAAATCAAGAAAAGCTTAGGTACGGCTTTCGATGAAGAGGCGATCCGATTAATCAAAGAAGGGCCGGCTTGGCAAGCGGCTACCGATAAAAATGGCGCTTTAAAAGTTTCGACAGAAACTATCCGGGTAGTTTTTAAGCCTTAAAAAGAACTCCATGCATAAATCAGGCTGATTTCTCATTATAGAAACCCTCCAAAAGTTCCTACCCAATAGTTTCTTATAAAATTGATTCTTCAACTTTTGGAGGGTTAGAGTTGAATTTAACCTGGTTTATGCAATAGAGATCGTAATGAGAGCGTAAATCGCAAAGAATCAGGAAGTTTGGCTTTGAAAGCATAGCATCGCTATGGTGAAAAGACAAATGAAGCGTAGCGACTGATTCAAAGTGAGTTACGTCCGTAATAGATAGTCTATTGCATTATCCGGGTTTAAGCCTTAAAGCGAATCCCACAGTTTTCTAGGGGGCACCAAAAAGATAGAAAAGCGGAGATAGCTTGAATCTTTAATATCATACTCGCTAATGGCTTTCTTGATTCTATCCCCCGGGTTGACAGTAAAGTAAGTTAGGTTGTTCACATAACCTACGTCTACCCCCAACCAAAGCCAATCGTGTATTTCTTGCTCTAGTTTTAATTTGAAGTAAATATCTGCCCTTTGTAAGGTGATTAAATGTGCTTCGTTTTCTAGGGCATCGGTAAGGTTAAATCGCCAGTTGACCAACTCAGTCTGAAAAATAAAATAGGTGCTCTCTCTCAAATGGTACCTCAAATTAATTGAGCTTGGCAAAATGGCTTCGAATAACATTTTATCTGAAAGCTGCTTTTTGTAAGTGAAGGTTGGATAGATATTCAATAAACCCAAGGCGTAATTCACAACACCGCCATAACCAATAATGGTACTTTCGTTCAGCTGTTTACTGTATTCGCCCATCGCTAAGTATCGATTTGAGAATTGGTTTATGCCCCAAGTATCGCTGGCCAATTCAGTTAAGACAATGAGAGTGAATTTCTTCTCCTTTGAAATATTCCTTTGGTATAGAAAATTGAGCCCAGCATTATACAGGCTATTGTTATTCAAAAAATCGAATAACTCGCCTTGCTGCCCAGCTCCCAAGCCATAGAATTGTCTATAATATTTAAATTGAAATGCAAAAAGAGTTTTTTCCTTAAGAATCACCGGAACACCCAAGCGCACTCGCAGTAAGTTATCCTTTTCAATACTTGAAATAGAGTTACTCTCACCTGTGGGCTTTTCATAAGCCTTATAATTGGAAAGATATTCGGTACTGAATTCAACTACTTTAGGTCGGTAGGTAAGAATATCTTGTGCATTTAAGCCAAGTACACAGCAAAGAAAAAAGGTAGAAAATAGTAATCGCATCAAAAACTTAAGTCTAGACCGGAACTGACCAAGTTTCCGTTTTCATTCAACCCGTAAGTAAGAGAAAAGTTATGAATAATTACTAACCGCCAATCTCAGCTCACCGCTCTTAAAAAATCAATCTTACCGCTTGAAACCTTTCCTTATCTTGAGTTTCAATATCAACCCAAATACTTAACTATGAAACGACTCCTATCCTTATCAGGACTGTTAATCATCTTATTCTCCTCCCAACTAATGGGGCAAATCAAGTCAGAAACCTATACTGACTTGGCCCTAAGACACATTGGCCCCGCCAACATGAGTGGAAGAATAGTAGACTTGGCAGTACAAGAAAGCGACCCTTATATTTTCTATGCAGCCACTTCTACAGGTGGAATATGGAAAACAACCAACAATGGCGTCACCTTTAAACCTGTTTTTGAAAATGAAGCGACTCACTCAATGGGTGCCATTGCTTTAAACCAAAATAACCCTAATATCATTTGGGCAGGAACAGGAGAGCGCGCCAGTCGTCAGAGTTCTTCTTGGGGTGATGGCGTTTACAAATCTACCGATGCAGGTAAAACCTGGACAAATGTAGGTTTAAAAGATTCTCATCATATTGGTAGAATTGCATTGCACCCTACTAACCCAGACATTGCCTATGTAGCAGCGATGGGGCACTTATGGGGACCAAACAACGAAAGAGGTCTTTATAAAACTACTAATGGTGGTAAAACTTGGGAGCGCATTATTTATGTAAATAATGACACCGGAGTTGTAGATGTGGCCATGGATCCAAGCAACCCGAACATTCTGATTGCAGCTACTTACCAAAGAAGAAGAAGACCCTACGGTTTTGATGGTGGTGGACCGGGGAGTGGTTTACACAAGTCTACCGATGGAGGTAAAACATGGAAAAAACTAACCAATGGTTTACCAGAAGGCGAATATGGTCGTATTGGTATTTCCATTTATGGAAAAAACTCGAATATTATTTATGCTTCTGTAGAGCAAGGTTTTCAGTACAATGCTTCAACAGCTTACAACGAGCGCAGGGCTGGTTTATACCGTTCTGATGATAAAGGAGAAACTTGGGCATTCATGAGTGATTGGAACCCTAGACCAATGTATGCTTCTCAGCCTTATGTAGATCCAAATGACGATAAGCGTATTTACATGCAAAACCAGTTCAGTTATTCTACTGATAGCGGAAAAACATTTACAGCCCCACGTCAGTCACTTCACGGTGATGATAGAATTGTTTGGGTAAACCCTAATGATTCTCGCCATGTAATCAAAGGCGATGATGGTGGAATTGGTATTTCTTACGACCAAACCAAAACTTGGCTTTTCCTTACCAACCTACCTGTAAGTCAGTTTTACAGAATTGCAGTTGACAATGCCGAACCTTATAATATCTATGGTGGCTTGCAAGACAATGGTAGCTGGGTAGGCCCAAATGCCACTTACAACAATGATGGAATCCTTAATTCCGATTGGAGAAGAACAGGTGGTGGAGATGGTTTCTTAAGTTTACCGCACCACACCCAAGAAGGTGTTATGTATGGTGAATCTCAATATTTAGGCCTTTTCAAACTCGATTTAAACACTGGTCAAAGAAAATCAATCAGACCGGGCGACCCAAAAGGCGCCATTGGAGCAAGAAGAAACTGGGATTTCTGGGGGCCAGGTTTGCCTGAGCCAGATTTGGAAAATGCAATGGCACCGGCCAACTGGGACGGACCATTCTTCCTATCCTACCATAACCCGAACACGATTTATGCGGGAACCAACGTGCTTTGGAAAAGTACAGATGGTGGAAACTCTTGGGAATCATTAGGTGATTTAACCACCAAAGTAAACCGTAGAGAGTTGAAAATCATGGGAAGAAGAGCTGATGAGAATACAGCTTCATTGGATGATGGAATTCCATACTACCCTACCCTCACGGCAGTGGCTGAAGACCGTTTCACCCAAGGTTTACTATATGCTGGAACAGATGATGGTTTGCTTCAGGTTTCAAGTGATGATGGCCAAACATGGACGGATGTTACTTCGAAACTGAGTGGTTTACCAAAAGAAACGTGGATCAATACGATTGAAGTTTCTAGCCACAATGCAGGAACAGCTTATGTTGCTATTAACAACTACAGAAATAACGACTTCAAAAACTATGTTTACAAAACTGTAGATGGTGGTAAAAACTGGGCTTCAATTACAGGTAATCTACCTGCTGATCGTGTAGCAAGAACTTTGAGAGAAGACCCTAAAAACCCAAGCTTACTTTATTTAGGAACTGAGTTAGGTCTTTTCATCAGTAACAATGGTGGTAAAAACTGGATTGAGTTAAAGAACAACATGCCAACATTACCTTTCAATGACTTGGTAATTCATCCAAGAGACAATGATTTGGTTTTGGCCACACACGGACGTGGTGTTTGGATTTTGGACAACCTTAACGCAATTCAGGAGCTCACTACTTCTGTAGCCAACCAAGATGCTGCACTCTTCAGTATTGATAAAGGTGTGATGATTAATTACACTAGTGATGGAGCACATGTAGGTGATATGTTCTTTAGAGGAGAGAACCCCGTTCGTGGTGCAATCATCGATTACTATTTAAAATCGCCTGTTAAGGAAAGTGAAATTTCATTAACCATTCACGATACGCATGGCAACTTGATCAAAACTTTAGCACCAGACACTGTTGCTGGTATTCAGCGTGAAGTTTGGGACATGAACTACGAAAGTTTTGCTCCTGCTTCTGCTGCAAATACTGGCGGTGGCCGTAGAGGCTTCGGCTTAAACGGACCAAAAGTAAACCCTGGAAATTATGTGGCCAAACTTACGGTTAAAGGCAATTCTTACTCGCAAACTTTTGTGGTAGAAGACGACCCGAGATTGAATATTGATATCTCAGACAGAAAAGCATGGACAGCCAAATTGATGGAGATTGGAGAGTTTTCTTTGAAAGCTACAGAAGCCATGGGCGACCTTGCTGGATTGCAGAGACACCTAAGTCAATTGGATAGAAAAAAAGTGAAGTATGATGAGGCTGCTGCTAAGGAAATCAGAAATGTAGCTGGACTTTATACCGAACTAATGAGTCGTGTAAGAGGTGTCTATTTTGGCGCTTCTGGCTGGATTGGTCAAATCACTGGCGATCAACAAGCTCAGTTCGATTACTTGCAAGAAATGCTGATCAAGTTAGAGCCACAGAAAAAAGCAGTAATGAATGATGCTGTTAAAAAGCTGAACAAAGGCCTAAGTAAAGAGAACAAATACACAGGTCAATAACTAAATAGCTTATGAAAATCAAAGTTTTAATAGCGCTTCTGGTCATTTCCGTTTCGGGAATGGCACAGAGCCGCAAGATTGATGTGGAATCCAAAGTGGTTACCACACATGAGGTAATCATCAAAGGGAAGCGTGTGCCCTACTCTGCTACTGTAGGCACCCAACCCGTTTGGGATAATAATGGAGATCCAATTGCGACTCTATTTTACACCTATTATGAAAGAACGGATGTCAAAGACAAAGACAGCCGCCCATTAGTAATTTCATTCAATGGTGGCCCTGGCTCTGCTTCTGTATGGATGCATTTGGCTTATACTGGCCCTCGTATTCTAAAAATAGATGATGAAGGTTACCCTATTCAACCATATGGTGTAAAAGATAACCCGAACTCGATTTTAGATGTAGCGGATATTATTTTCGTGAACCCAGTAAACACTGGCTATTCTAGAATCACTGATCCGAAAGCGAGTAAATCCACTTTCTTTGGTGTGAGACAAGACATCGCCTATTTATCTGAATGGGTAAATACTTTTGTAACTCGTGCCAATCGTTGGAGCTCACCCAAATATTTAATTGGTGAAAGCTACGGAACCACTCGTGTTGCTGGAATGGCTTATGAGCTTCAGAACAATCAGTGGATGTACCTGAACGGTGTTATTTTAGTATCACCAACTGATATGGGAATCGATAGAAGTGGCCCAGTGGAGGTAGCCAATAGATTGCCATATTTTGCCGCCACGGCTTGGTACCATAAGCAGCTTCCTTCTGATTTACAAAGCAAGGATTTGTTAGAGGTTTTGGATGAAGTTGAAAGCTACGCCATTAACAAGTTCATCCCTGTGATGGCCAAAGGCGCATGGGCAACTGAATCTGAAAAGAATGAGGCCATCAAAATGTTTGCACGTTATTCTGGATTAGAGGAAGAAATCATCAGACAGCATAACCTTGACGTACCTTATAACTTCTTTTGGAAGGATTTACTCCGCCATGAAGGACATACCGTTGGTCGTTTAGATTCACGCTATAAAGGTATTGATAGAATGGATGCAGGTATGGGGCCAGATTTTAATGCTGAGCTTACTTCTTGGTTACATTCATTTACACCCGCCATCAATCAATATTTCATGAATGAGTTGGGTTACAAAACTGACATCAAATACAACATGTTCGGCCCAGTAAACCCTTGGGATCGTTCAGGTGATAACTCTGCCGAAAGCCTGCGCAAAGCGCTGGCCATGAATCCTTACTTAAAAGTAATGACGCAAAGTGGCTACTATGATGGTGCTACTACTTACTTCAATGCCAAGTACAATATGTGGCAGACCGACCCAAGTGGTAAACTAAAAGACAGAATGAGTTTCAAAGGTTACCGCAGTGGCCATATGATGTATTTAAGGGCTGAGGATTTGGCCAAGTCGAATGAGGACATCAGAGAGTTCATAAAGAACTCAATACCACCTGCAGGCACGCCAGCGAAGTATTAATCGTATTTAAATCTTTATTAAAAGGGCGAATAATAGATTATTCGCCCTTTTTTAATACGGTCTGAATAGAATGAACATGCCTAATCTTTGTGCTATTAAGCTGTATTCAATTATTAACCACTCCATTCATAAAGTCGACTTTGGGATTGATTGGGTTGCCAGCCATTCGCCTGAGTGTTACCACTTGGCCAATGTGCCATAGTGCATCCTCCATTGGTCCGTTTAGTCCATTCCAAAATGGTAGTTTTTGCCCATTTCCGCCTGGATATTGAGACACCAAATTATAACGTTCAAAATCTTCATCGCGGCTCATTTTGAGTAAAGCACTTGCGGTCTGAATAAACGACAACACCTTCTTTCTTTTCTCTTCAAAAGTAAGGTCTTTCATTTCAATTGGAAAAGTAGTGGGTTGCTCCATTACCGCATTGGTAAACATTAATACCAAAGTGTAAACATGGTCAATTGTTTCACCAATTGTTCTTGACTCCTCTCCTGCCCTAAAACTCAAATTTTCTTCTGTAAGCCCCTGTGTAGCCCAATAAAACCTGAAACCAAGCCCATCGGACATGCGTCCCATTAATGTTCCTGAAGTGAAAATCTTTGCTGCAGGAGGTATTTCCCTAAAGGGAAGAATATCTTGGGCATTTACTAAGCCAGCAAATGATAACATAAAAAGGAAGAAGAAGATGCTTTTACGATTGGCCATGATTTAATAATATTCAATAATCGGACTAAGATAAGAAGAATGAATAACCATTACTTTTCCCGAGCAAATAAGTGATTATCCAAAACAGCTTTTTATCTTTCTAAAGTAATATGCAAGTCATCCAAACCCAACAGTTATCATTGCAGCAAAAAGAAAGGATAATGGCCTTGTGGAATGCGGAATATCCAGCCTCGTTGAATTATAACACTATCGCTGAGTTTGATGAGTTTCTCAACAACATAGAGCAACTAAAGCATTACATTCTTTGGCATCAAAATGAAACCATTATTGGTTGGCTTTCTGTTTTCATCCGCAATGAAGAAATCTGGTTTTCGGTCATCTTAGATAGTAATTTTCAAAAGCAGGGATTGGGAAAACAACTCCTCAACTTAGTGAAACACGACTTTGAAACCCTTAATGGCTGGGTGATAGACAATGACACCAGTAAAAAATCAGATGGTTCACTGTATGCAGTACCCCTGCCTTTCTACCTGAAAAATGGTTTCAATGTACTCAGTGATGTTCGTTTGGAAACCGAAAAGCTTTCAGCCGTGAAAATCAGATGGGTGGCTAACATAAAATCATAAACCTTTGAAAAGGTACGTTTTTGGAAAGACACCATACTTTCTAAGCACCATAAACTTCATTAATCCTGACGAAGCGCTTCGACAGGGTTTATTTTACTGGCCTTAATCCCTGGATAAATCAATGCCAGTGCGGCAAGTGAAGCCATTAGAATTACAGTAAGAATTATGTGCTCTGCTCCAAGTGTTACTCTATATTGATAACCTGCTAGCCATTCCCCAGAAAAATAAAAAGACAAGGGCACAGAGACCAAAATTGAAGCAAGGCAAACCCAGGCAATTGGTTTTCCTATTTGTGCCAAAATTTGTTTCATTCCGGCTCCTATCGCCTTTCTTATGCCTATTTCTTTGCGCTTCTGATCAGCATAAAAATAAGTCAACCCAAAAATCCCCATGGCTGAAACAAAGACCAAAAGCAAAGTAGCCCATTGATAAAATGCCCCTTTCTGATAATCTTGTCGGTAAGCATTGTCTATAGATTCTTCCACAAGGTTATAAGTCAGCAAATAGCCAGGGAAAAACTCATCCCATTTCTTCTCCAATGCCGTAGTCAATTGACCATCATTAGATTCGGTTCTTAAAGTGAGGTTGAAATACCCACCTAGTTCATTGGTCAAAAGCACCATAGGCTCTATCATTTGATGCATAGTTGCATAATGGTAATCGGCTACCACTCCGCTAATGGTATACTCCATGGTGGTATCGCGCATGGAATACATCATTTTTTGTCCCAATACTTCGTCATTAGATGAAAAACCCAAAGCTTTGACTGCTCTCTCATTGAGTAGAAGCTTTCTTCCCTTTTCATCAACATTCTCCCCTACCAAAACGAGCATTTGATTCGTCTCAATAAAATCTGGGTCAATTAGATTTACGT
This sequence comes from Roseivirga echinicomitans, assembly GCF_001592935.1. Lineage (GTDB taxonomy): Bacteria > Bacteroidota > Bacteroidia > Cytophagales > Cyclobacteriaceae > Roseivirga > Roseivirga echinicomitans. Next base: position 48,193 of record NZ_LRDB01000004.1, on the reverse strand, counting down.
TGAGCAAGTGGTTTTCCTGTGCAGTATCTTTTCTTATGGAGAAGTTGGCCTTACTTTGCCACCCAAAAACGGGAGCGGTTGAAAGACTCGCTTTCTTCACTCCTGCAATTCCTTCAAAAGCTGTTTTAATTGTTCTTGCCTGATCGTAACCAGAAACTTGGTTTAGTGTAATCGTCATCAGGTTATCTTGCTCATAGCCCAAATCCAAGGTTTCCATATAGGTCAGCTGATTCGAAATTACGCTAGCACTAAAAATAAAGAAGCCAGCCAAAGTAAACTGAAGGCCAATCAGGAACGTACGTATGTTGCTTTGCCCCTTGGTTTTATAATTTGAAACAACAGAATAACTGTTCCAACGACTCATTAACAATGAAGCTGCCACGGTAATCGTCCAGAAAATCAAAAATAGCCCAGCCATCAACCACCAAAGGTTATCAGCCGAGAACCAACCATTGGCCAAGGTTAGGTTTGTGTATTGCTCTAACTCGCTTAAAGCCAGCGAAATCATTATTCCACTCAATGCAAAGGCAGGTAAAAGCACAATCATCGATTCGTATGCCTGCTGCTTAATTTTCGAAGCCCATGTAATCCCCAATACTTGCTTGATAGAAAGCTCTTTTGACCTTTGAATAACCAAGGCCGTTTGCATATTAAAGAAATTAATAAGCGTTGAAATGATGATAAATAGGGCAAGAATGGCTATAACCCAAAGCGTATTCTTGTCATGCTTTTGCCCCAAGTCAAACTCCAATCCTCGATGGTAATGCATACCAGAATAGACTTCAGCTTCATGTACTACGATATCAAGCAGGTCTCCTATGTGCTCCTTGTAAAATTCATTTAGTTTTTCATTCAGCTCTTCAGCATCAATACTCCCATCTGTCACCAAAAAAGTATTCAGGCCAGGTACAATAGAGCCATAGCTCTTATTGCTAAAAGGTTCAATAATTGTAAAATCGGCTAAGATATTAGGGCGAAAAGAAACATTGGTGGGGTAATCCTTAAAAACCCCCACAACTGTCAAGCCCTTTGTCCCATAATTTCCTTGAGAAGAAATTACTTTATTGATAGGATCAGTTGTACCGAATAGCCTTTCACTTGTGCTTTCATTGATCAAAATGTCACTTTCTTCTTTGGGATACTGCCCAGCAACCAGCTCGGTGGTAAAAGAGCTATAATAGCCCTTATCTACAAAAGAAGTGTTTTCATTATTGAAAATTTTATCTCCAATAGTCAATGTTAAGTCTTGATAACGTAGTCGAACCCTGTCTGTGATTTCAGGAATTACCTCTGACAAATTATCGCCACTCATTACGGAAGTGGAAGCAAAATGTCGTTTCCCATCTCGCATGTTCAAACCTGTTGATAATCTGTAAATATCGTTCCCTCGCTGATGATAGCCATCATAGGAAACATCATGAAGTAGAATTGAGGAAAGTAAAATGGCCCCAGTAAGGCCTACGGCAAAGCCCAAAAAGTTAATTAAGCTGGGGATTTTGAATCGTGATACGGATCGAAGAGCAAAACGAAAGTGAGTAGACAACATAGCAATCTGATTTGAAACTAAAGTATTAGGTTTATATCAGAAAAACAACTATCTAATTAGTTTATATTAGTTCCCGAGATGCCTTACCTACTGTTTGAGACTCTTGAGGTAATCATTAATTTGAGAAGCACTGACTCTTTTAATAACGATTCGTTTATCCTTGTCGAGCAAATAAAGGGATGGATAAGATTGGATATTATAATCACGTAGGACATCGAGTGTACCATTGACATTCATCAAATTTACCCAGTTTGGCTTTGTATTGTTCATAAGCAGTCCTTTCCAAGCCGTTTTATCACCTTCCCTAAAAACGGTCACTACTTTAAAAGATGGCATTTCAGTTTCTTCAAACTTAGAAAATTCTTCCAATGTCTTTTCGCAAGGAATACAGTCGGTTTGCATAAAGGCGAGCACCGTCCAGTCTGCTATTTGGGTATAAAGTGACTGATTTGCACCATTGACATCTGGAAGTTCGAAATCCACAGCTAGTCCGCCACAGAGGTTATTTCTCAAGTTATCGGCACTATTTTTTAACTTCGACAGTCCTTCTTCATCCATCCAAATGGCCTTTCCTTTCAAATAGTAAGTGTCAATCAAATGCAAATAAACTTCATCTTGACAAATCACTTTGGCTTTCGCAAACTTATTCAAAAGCGTAATTAATGTGTACTTAAAATACTCCTCATTAGCACTCGTTCCTTTTAACAGATAATCGACTGCAGCAATCAGTGAGTCAGGTTGCTGTACAGTTAACTGATCTAGATAAGCCATCATTTTTGGATGATAGACTGGAGAGTACAATAGGTCGCTTTTCGAAAAATCAATATTATCGAAGTAATGGTTTTTATAATCGTAAAATTGATAGGCATCAGCTTCATCCTCAGATAAGTCCCCAGGTGCTTCTTTGGGCTCATACTCCATGGATGACGCAATCAACTGGGCCAAATAACTTTCTGGGTATTTTTCAATGAACTCTTTTCGTTTCTCTACCCCCTTTTGCTCCATATCCATTCCCATAGTGGCTTTTTGGGCATCACTTAGTTCAGTATTGGCCTCTAGTTTCTGGAAATCATTTTGTCGCTCGTTATTGTATTTTAGGTACTCATAAAGCTTTGCATTTTCCTCAGACGCAATCACTTCCATCGCACCAATGACATCGTCTTTGTTTGTTTTCATCATCACTCTGGGCTCCTTGGCAACGAACTCAAAGTAATTGTTATCTGGAAACACCAGCATGCACAAACCAACATGAAGCGTGTCGATTTTAAAATTCACCAAACCACCTTCTTGAGAAAGCGACTCCTGCTTGATGTACTGTTTATCGCCTAAATAATACGCCAAACGCATATTTTCACCAGCAGGCAAACCCTCGATGGTAAAGCTATAATCGGCATTATAAATCTCTTGAGCTGAAGTTTTAGAAGGAATTCCGAGTACAAAGACTAGAATGAGGAGTTTCAAAATACGCATGCGGAAAGATAATTGATTTTAGGTTTTCAAAGGAATTGAATTGGAGATAATATGGGTCACTCCTACGGAGCTTAACTATCTATACCTGTTTGTAGATTACAAACAGGCCGTCCCGCTGGGACTTTATTTCAAGCATACAGCAAATCAAAACCTTACTTGAGCGACACGAAAAAGCAGCCTTTCTCAACCTAACTTGATTGCTGAATATCAATAACCCCAGCGGGGTGAACTGTTTGTAAAAACCTTAGCTATAAAATCAATAAGCCCCAGCGGGGCGAACTGTTTATATCTATACTGTTAACCTCCCCTTTTACACAACTGCTGAAACTCGCAATATTCACAACGTTTTAGATCATCGGTTTGAGCGAATGGAACTGTTGGATTGTAAATTTCGCGTACTAGATTTTGAAGCTTTTCTTCAAACATAGCAATGGCCTCAGCAGGAATGGCTTGGCCATCTCGGAGCCACTGCGTGCCTTCGCTCAACTTACGCATACTCGTAATACCCACTTTTACAGGTAAATCAAAATGACTTTTTGTGAGCACCGCATAGAGGTAGCCCTGAAAACCAGATTTGTACTTTGGGTCATCAAAATACTTCTCCATATAGGCCTCTGGATCTTTAAACATCAGCGCCTTGCCAACAAATTCCACCTTTCCCGTTTTATAATCTGTAATGCGTAACTCCCTTCCCTTTTCATCCATTCGGTCTATCGTACCGCTGACCCTGGCTTTGCCAATTCCATCAATAGCGACAAGGGTTTCAAATTCTTCTGCTTCCAGACCAATCACTTTGAAAGGAGCTTCTTGGGCATCTAAATCCAGTACTTTTTGAATCATCTGCTCCATCACCTGTTTGGTGACCAAATCTCTACCCGACAGTTGTTGATTTTCTTGAATGATCTTGTTTCGTTCTAAAGAGTCAATCAGCTGCTTTTCGACCAAGCCTTTGAGCAAACGGATTTGCTCTGCACCAATCTCCCTGTCCAGCCAAGGTTTGTATAAAAACTCCAACACCTCATGCACTACAATTCCAAGATTTCGTGCATCAATGTCTTCATCCAAATCATCCAATTCTCTAAAGCTGGCTACGTTTTTTAGGTAGAACTTTAGCGGACAGGTAATGTAATTGGTAAGGGAAGTGGGCGATAAGAACTTACCCTCCTCTGTGCCCTGCAAAAAGCGACTCAGTAGTTTATTTACTTCTGGCCCTTTTGGAATTGAAATCTCATTCGAATTGATGGCTTTAGGAACAAGCCCTTCATATGATTTCTCTAGAATACTATAATGATCAAGCTTCTTATACCGCTTTAGTTGCTGTAAAATGAAACGGCTTCTCTCCCCTGTCGAATCGCCTTGTGTAGTGTTATCATAAACAAAATGCACCTCTTCTGCCCGCTGTAACAATCGCTTGAAGTGATAGGCATAAATGGCGTCTTGCTCTTCGAAGGTGGGCAACTGAAATACCTTTCTTAAGCCGTAAGGAATGTAAGAATTTGAGTTTCTGGCGGTCGGAAGCTTTCCTTCGTTGGCCGAAACCACAATGATGTGTTTGAAGTCCAAGGTTCTGGTTTCTAGGAAACCCATCACCTGAACACCTTGCACTGGCTCGCCCTCAAAAGGTATTTTAACCGCCCTGAAATGCTCCTGAATAATTTTCTTGATCAACCTTAAGGAAAAGGTTTCTTTCTGCCTTAGGTAGTCGTTCAACTGATTGAGCGACTTCAGGAAAAAATAGATAAACTCACGGTCAGTTAGTCCACTGTCTTTTTCTTTAAAATCATAGAATGCGGCTGTGAGGTAAGTCCTTAAGGCCAAAGCAACACCTTCCCATTCTTTCCCCGCTTTGAGCAAGGCTTGCAACTGACTGGACTTCACTTTTTCAAGCAATTCGTTCAAGCCAATTTTGGTTTTCTTTTCCCGCACAAACCATTCGTTCAATTGCTGATAAATGCCTTCATGAAAAAGCGCAGTGTAGGCATTAGAAAGAAAAGGTCGAAGGTCATAAGTATGAAAAACCAAACCCTGGTCGGTGGTTTGTGCCTTTCGCATCAATTCCAAATAGCACAGCACAAAATCGAAAACAATGGTAGACCTCATCGGATAACCCATTGTTACATTGACTTTATGGTCGTGCAGCGGCATGGCATAGAGAAAGGGCACCAACAGCTTTTCATCGGCCAATACAATGGCAGTCTCTTCTGGCTTGGCTCCTTGGTGAATGAGTTCTCCAGCCAACTTTGCCGCCAAATGCGCCTGCGCCATATTTTGAGGCACAGCATGCACATGTACCGTTTTGGGCTCACTTAAAGAATCGGCATCGAACCAAATACTGTCGGGCCACTTGGTTCCGTATTCCCTCATAAAGTCGCCTGCCTCTTCTTTCTTCTCGACCATGAAGTAGTTATCGGTATCCCAATAGAGTTGTGCTCTTTTGGCTTTGACCAAGGCATCAAAAATCACCTCTTCCGATTTGGAAAGGGCATTGAAACCGCAAAAATGATAATAATCGAAAGGATGCTCAAAGTGATCTTGACTGAGTACCGAAGCCAAATTTCGGTACAACATACCGCCATAAGCCTTTTCTTCTTTCAGTAATTCACCTTGAAAATCTTCATACACCGCACCAACCTCTTTCCAGATTTTCAAAAACTCAGTGAGCAGTTTCGTCTTATCTTGCTTTTCCGTCAGGGTTCTAAAACGGGCAATGATCTCTCTGAATTCGTCATTATAGCCGAAAACATGATCAATTTCTTTAATGTTCTGTAAGTCAGAATAGATCTGTTTGGCGTTCGCCAAGTAGCGATCTATCTCGTCATAATCCTTCAGAATCACTTTTCCCCAAGCGTAGAAAGCATCAAATTCTAAATCTCTATCTCGCTTTTGGTAAATCTTGAAAAGATGGAAAAGCAAAGTGAGTTCGTCCGTAATGGACAAGCCCGTCATGCGTTGCACGAAATCTTCAATACTGAAAATGGTGGGCAGCATAAAGTCATGATGACCGTATTTTTGAAGCAAAGCACGCTTGAAGAAAACGCCTCCACGTTTGGTAGGAAACACAAAGCAATGGCCTTTCAATTGTTGCAAGTCGCTTTCCTGAATCTGTTCTACAATAAGTTGGTGGAAGATTTTCATGATAAAGCTACCTCCTTCACTATCACTGGTTCAACATAAATTAAATGACCGGAGACTTGCTCAAAACCAAGGGCTTTCATTGCGTTCATATAACGTTTTACTTGTTCTTGATGGGCTGGGCTTTCCTTTTCCTTTTTATAATCGATTATCACAGCCTCTTTTCCCTTAATCAGTAGCCTATCTGGTTTATGGGCTTTGCCCTCGAACCAAATTTCTCTTTCATTGAAAACTTCATAGTCATCAGAAAACCAGATACTGATTTTTGGATCCTCAAAAAGTCTGAGGATTCGATCTTTCACCAACGCTATTGCATTATGATCCAACTCTCCAGCTTGCAAGAACTGCCTTAAAACCATTTCTAAATCTTCTTTTACCCGAATGGCAGACAATACTTCGTGCACCTGATTCCCCAAACTAATGTTCTGGGCTTCTTCGGTTTCTTGCAGCATGAAAAACCGTTCTGAATCATTGCGGATCGTCAGCTGATTGAGGAAGGAAACTTGCGGATAAATGCTGATCGCTACGGATGCGCCTATTTCTTCTCCACTTCCTATTTTCTGACCATCAGTACCCAAACTGAACTGTGTATAAGCTGATTCCTCTTTAGAAAGCAATCCAATTTCAGGAAGTAAATCCAGTAGAAACTCATGGATTTTAGAACTTCCAATTCTCTTGGGTAATGGCGCTGCTAAATAGAGTTTCTCTCTGGGGCGCGTAAAAGCCACATAGGTTTTATTGAGAATATCCAGTGCGCTTTCAGCGGCTTCGGTATAATAGTCATCTTGAAAATGAGATTTGAGCAGTGTGCCTTTACTGAAATCGAGCGGAATGTATTGAAGAGATTGGTATTGCTCAGGGATATTCTTTGTCCAAAACTGGTGCATTGTTGGGTTGGGCAGAATGTCCCAACTGGCAAATGGAATGAAGATAATGGGTGATTCCAGTCCTTTGGATTTATGGATCGAAAGAATGCGAACTGCATTCGTCTTCTCACTTGTGGCTACCGTTTGATTATCCCCTTCCTTTTCCCACCATTCCAAAAAGGTATTGATAGAGTTAGCACCTCGTTGCGACTGCTCAAGAATAACATCCAATAGCTGTTGAAGATAAACATCCGACTTCTTTTCGATATCGAAGATCAGCAACAATTCACTCACCAAGTCAAAAAGTGCATACTGCTTTATTTCATATTGTCTGGTCAGGAATTCTTGAGGGAAACCCGCTTCTTCCAAAGTCATTCGTTCTCCTTTTCCGCGCAGCATTACCGCTTGCTCTGGAATGTCATTCAACCTAAAGAAAAGACTGATAAGGTTGAGCATCAGCACTTCGTCTTTGCCGGATTGTAGGTAGCGGAGCAAATCCAGCACAAACAAAACCGATTCGCTCTGTTGAAGCTTAAGCGATTCACCATTGATAAATGGAATTTTTTCACTCAGAAAAGCAGTGGCAATATCTGAAATTTCCTTGTTACGATTCACCAAAATAAGTATATCGCTCAGTGAAAATCCCTTTTCTTGGTTTTCTCTAATCTGAATTAAAAGGTCATTTATCGACTGTGCCTGCCATTTTTCATCCTCACCATCGGAGGAATAATAACGCATTTGCACATAGCCACCCTCTCCCCCTTGTATTTGTTGCTCGTGGTTTTCATAAGCTTGGGTAAACAAAGTGGTATCGTACAAAACCTCGTTTTTACCGAAAGCTTCTGGCAGTTTCCCAAACAAAGCGTTGTTGAAGGTGACAATACTGCTTAAACTTCTCCAGTTGTCATTCAACACCTGATCGGCTTCCTTAGGATAAAAAGCCCCCAATTCCTCCTTCACTTGAGAGAGTAACAAACGCATATTCCCGCCCCTAAAACGGTAAATGGATTGCTTAACATCTCCTACAATCAGCACTTCATTGTCTTCTGATAGGGCGTTAATGATCAAAGGTTTTAAGTTGCTCCACTGAAAATTGGAGGTGTCCTGAAACTCATCAATCATAATATGCTTGTAGAAGCTACCGAGCTTTTCAAAGATGAAAGGTGCATCAGCTTGTTCCAGAATGTCTTTGAGAATGATGTTCGTATCCGAAATGAGCATCACATTGTGCTCATCACGGTATTCTTTCAAATACCTATTCAGCTCTTCTAACAAACCAAAAGCATAGACATTTTTCAGAATGGCTTTGGCTGTGTTGTAGTCAAATAATTTGTTTTCAATCAAGTCAAGTGCTTCCGTTCCCAACTGGTTCAGCAAGTTTTCTCCCAGTTCATTGGCCTGATCAAAGTTCGAACTCTTTTTTGCTCCCCATGGCATATCACCATTGAGTGTTTGTAAAAAGCGCTTTTTCTCATCAATATCCGTTTGAATTTTTAGCATGGCGTTAAAAGCAGCCATGGCTCCACTTCCAGCATAATGAAAATCAGCTATTGCCAAACCGTTTTTCTCAAGGGCATCTAAGGCCTGATTCCCTATTGACTTGTATACGGACTCAAAAGACTTGATATCAGACCTGAGCGATTCAATGATCGCTTTCAGTTCATCAAAACTAAGATTCAGTCCACTGAAACCATCTTGGAAAGACTCTCTGAAGAGGTTACCGCCAAGTTTTTCGATCTGCTGATCAACGTTCCATGACTTATCGCTTTCGATTTGCTCTTTGGCATATTGAGTAAGCCATTGCCGTACTTCTTTATTATCGTCCAAGCTTTTGAAAAGCTCATTCATGGCTTCTTGCAAGGCCATGGAGGTATTCATTTCCACTTCGTAACTGAGCGGTAAATCTAATTCTCTGGCGAAGGACTTGAGCACCCTAGAAAAGAAACTGTCGATGGTGGACACTTCAAACCGACCGTAATTATGAATGATCAGATCATAGGCTTCTTCGGCCCTTTGTTGAATGTTGAGTGGAGTGAGTTCTGCGGCCAGTTCTGTGGCTAATATTTTGAACAACTGCGTTTCCTTCCCCGCCCCCATATCTTCCAGAGATTTGAGAATACGGGTTTTCATTTCTTCCGTAGCCTTGTTGGTGAAAGTGATGGCCAAGATATGCTTAAAGTCTTGTGGCCTTTTAATCAGCAACTTGACATATTCCTTTACGAGCGTAAAGGTTTTACCCGAACCTGCGGAAGATTTATAAACCGTTAATGCCAAAATAATAAGTTTTCAGTCCAATGCTGAAATTAAAGAAAGGCTTTGATTTGGTAAGGAAGTCTAGCGAAAAAGTTTCAAAGAACCTCTTCTGGTTTCTTCAAAGCTTACACCATTTAAGGCACCCGCATAGAAAATAATATAGCTATACTGCCCATCTAGAACCTTCTTTCCTTTATATCTTCCATCCCAACCTTCGGTGATGTCTTCGGTTGAGAATATTATTTCTCCCCATTTATTAAATATTTGCATACTGTATTGAAGATTACAATCAGTGACAGGTTTAAACTCATCATTAAAATCGTCATTATTAGGGCTGAAGGCATTTGGAATGAAAATTTTGGGGAAGCGCTCTTCCACATCAAAATCCATTACTGTTTCGCAACCGTTGGCATCTCTAATGGTCAGTGAGTAAGCGCCTTGAGAGAAATCGCTTCCTTCTTGCGAATCCTGTGTTGGTTTATTGCTCCAATAGAATTGATAGTCTGGCGTACCCCCTATGGCTTCAATGTAGGTTGTTCCGTTTGTGGCTTGAGGGCAAATTGGAGAATTAAGAAAAGACTCCAAGAAAGGCTCTAAAGCTGGTGGTTCTGTTATTGTATATACACTTGAGGTTTTACAGCCATTGGCATCCGTGACTGTCACGGCATAACCGCCCGCAGGTAAATCCGTGATCATAGCTGTATTATAAGTTTTGTCGAAATTAGCCCCTACCACATTAATTGAATACAGACCTTGGGAGTTAGGAGTTCCACCAGTAATCTCTAAGGTGATACTTCCATTGCTTTCCTGAAAACACCTTACTGGTAAAACTGCACTATCGGAAATGGTCAATTGCGCTGGTTCTATTATCGTGTAGGTTTCAATAATTTCACAACCCGCAGCATCTGTGATAGTAGCTTCATAATTACCAGCCGTTAGTCCAGCAATAGAAAGCCCTGTCATTCCATTGTCCCAAATAGCGGTATAGTCCCCTGGTTTACCACCTCTCACCGTCAGTTCAATGACCCCATCGGTTAAGCCAAAACAAGAAATATTAGTGATACTGGCTACTGGCTTAATTTCTGAGTAAACCACCACGTTTAGGTATTCTGAATAACCATTACAATCTGGCACTAAGGGGTTTGATTCTAAAAATCTAATTCTCTTACCAGTCCCCACTCCATCCCACTTTACTTTTACTTCGTTTCCTGTATTTATTCCATTTACAAAAGTCCCTCCCTCTACTTCCCAAGTGTATACTGCACCATTAGTTTGAGGAGTAGAATAAGTGACCTCTTGATAATCCGTATAGCAAACATCGGCAGGACCAACTGGCAATGGAGGAGTAAGTTCTTTATTGATTTTCACTGGAATTTCTAGTGTATCACCAATACAGCCAAGAGCGTTTCGAGGTATTACTTGTAAAAATGCATTGTCATTTGATGTCCCCCAAGAAACTTGAACCTTATCGGTTCCCTGTCCGCTTGTTATCTGCCCATCACCAGTAGATACAATCCATTCATAGGTATTTCCTTCAGCACCTACTACAGAATAATCTATAAATTGAACATCTGGGCAAACCGACTGTGGGCCTATGATTTCAGTGGCCTCCACTTCTAAAATAGTAACCTGCTTAGTAAAAACTTCTGAGTTACCACAGCTACCCTCCCCATTAGAAGCAATTACTCTGATGACATAGTCATCGGGCTCCGTATAGGTATGGTTTACTTCTTTTCCCGTGGCAGTTGTGCCATCCCCGAAATGCCAATCGAAGACCGTATAAAGAGGGTCTTCACCCGGTACGGTTTCAAACTGAATTTTAAAATCAATAGCTGAATTCAAACAGCCTTCATCGGCAATAATATTGAGATTGGCATCTGCTAACAAAAGTTGCGCATTGAGATTTTCAAGGCTGGCTCCGGCTGAATAACCAAAAGATTCCACATCTCCATAACCATAAACATAAGCGATTACGCCTTCAGGGGCGGTCAATCTATGATTGCCTTGAGAAATATTCAAAGATGCATAAGCTGCATCGCCTTCAGTTTTGAATTGATTTGTTATATCAACTCCATCCAAAACCACATCTTTAACGGCATCACTCGCAGTTATAAGTGTAAGATAATAACGATCAATGTTTTGAACTACGAAGGCATTAAAGGTTACTGACTTAATCCTTTGTTCCAAAGGACTAACAATGATCATAAAAGGATCACCTGGAACATTGTCGCACTCTTGACTTCGGCTAAACTGGGCCACCGTAATGGGTTTATCTGCCGAAATAGTTCTCACTCCATCAAGTGGACTAAAAATTTTTACCTCCCCCGCCTGAAGGATAAGTGTTTGAGACATCTTGGAAATCACCACTCTCGTATCATTTTCAGAAGCGATGATCTTTACATAATCTCCCCCTTTCCGTGTCTCATAGGGTACAAAAAGAAAATTCTTCCCCCAAGTGGAAACCGGAAACATTTGCTCATACAAGTGATCTCTAGCCGGCCCACAGCCCCCCACATTGGTAAATACATTCCCTCCAAAAACAGCAATATTCTTACAGTCGGAGGTGTTTTGACTTACTGTACGCACATAAGAGCCACTTAAATCTTCATTCGATTTAACTTGATAGGTTTCGCCAGCGTTCAATACAATGACCTGAGGAACACCTTTTAACCAACCATTATAGGTATTGCCTGTGGGCGTTATTTCGATCTCAGTATTGTCCTCAGAAGCCACCACCAAGAATTCCGACTCTCTAGAACTAGGTTCTATATCACCCGGAGGCTCCATATGCGCCACCACATAATATTCATTCCCCAAGGCTGGAGTAGGTAATATTACAGCCGCATCTGCGCTATATTGCTTTTTATTCAATGCATATAATGAAATGGGATTATCAGAAGTGACATGAATGCCGAAGCCAAATTTACCTTCCGCTAAAGGCATAAGGTTTAAAGGGAGCACTACTTTTTTAGAAACCCCAGGGGCTACTGTAACGGATATATTAAGAGTGCCTTTTGGCGTCAAAATAGATACTGCTGCGGTTTTTTCTGTACTGATATAGATTTCAATACTAGTTGTTGGCTCTACAAGGTTCTCCATAAAACCAAACCAGAAATCTCTGCCCTCAGTAGTTACTTGGGCATTTGCCGATAAGGCAATAGATAGTAGTCCAAAAAAAGTTAGGATTAGGCTCCTCAGCGTTAACTTTTTCAATATAAGTAGTCTTAAAGGCTATAAATATGGCGTTTTTTCCTCGCATTCCTCCGCTGTCATGTGACATTATTCTATAAAAAAGGATTAACGAAAAAGCTTGAAGGAGCCTCTTCTTGTTTCTTCGAAACCAACTCCGTTTACCAATCCAGCATAAAAAACGACATAACTATACTGCCCGTCTTGTACCTTTTCTCCTTTAAAGCTTCCGTCCCAACCCGAGCCTTTTCCTTCCTTAGAAAATATTATTTCGCCCCAACGATTAAAAACTTGCATGCTATAGGCTAGATCGCAGTCCGTTATTGGTTCAAACACATCGTTAACGCCATCATTGTTAGGACTAAAAGCGTTTGGAATGAAAATTTTAGGCAATCGCTCCACCACATCAAAGTCCATCATAGTTTCGCAGCCATTGGCGTCTACAATTCTTAGATTATATGTCCCCTTGGAAAAGTTAGTACCTTCTTGCGTGTTTACCGATGGTTGGTTACTCCAATAGAATTGGTAATCTGGTATACCTCCCTTGGCTTCAATAAAAGTCATTCCATCAGATGCCTGCGGACATATCGGCTCATTGATAAATGATTCGAGAAGCGGTGCTAAGGCAGGCGGTTCGGCTACAGTATATTGTCTGGAAGTTTGGCAACCTCTACTGTCTGTTACAGTAATAGTAAAGTCACCAGCAGGAAGATTTGTAGCCATATTTGTATTAAATGTCTCATTGAAATGCTCACCAATCACTTGTAAAGTGTAGTTACCTTGGGCATTAGGAGTTCCTCCAAGTATATCAAGTGTAATGCTTCCGTTGTTTTCTTGAAAGCATCTCACAGGTAATATTTCAGAATTTGCAATGGTCAACAGAGCTGGTTCCACAATGGTGTAGGACACCACCAACTGACAGCCAGCGGCATCGGTAATCGTGGCCTCGTAATCACCTGCAGCCAAGCCGGAAATTGATAGCCCTGTATCTCCATTATCCCATATCACATCATAAGTCCCAGGTCTTCCCCCAGAAATCATAAGCTCAATTGAGCCATCTAAGCGCCCACTACATGAAATATCTGTTATGGTTGGGCTTGCTTTGAGTTCAGGATAGATGGTTACATTTAGTGGAGCAGATACACCAGCACAGTCGTCAATCAAAGGATTTGATTCCATATACCAAACCTGTCCTGCACCAAGTCTATCCCAGATAACACTTACTTCATTACCTACATTACTTCCGTTTACAAAATGACCTCCATCGATGTACCATTCATAAATGGATCCGTTGGTTTGTGGAGTGTAATAAATAATCCCTTCTGCCGTATTTACACAAGCTTGACTGGCAAAAATAACGTTTGACTCAGGTATTGCGGGTTCAAGCACATTATTGATATTTACTGCATAGGTAATTGCATCTCCTTTACAGCCTAAATTATTATAGGGGGTTACCTTAAGGAAGGCATCTGGGTTTGTCATCCCCCAATCCACCAAAACCTTATCTCCTGAAGGGGAATCGACTGTGAACGAACTTCCATTGCTGATTTCCCATTGATACGTATTCCCCTCCCCACCTTGAACAGAATATTCTACATCCTCTACTTCAGGACATACCGATTGAGGGCCAACTACTAATTCTACATCAACATTTCTAATGATTACATGCTTGGAAAAAGTCTCTGACGAACCACAGCCTGCCTCTCCGTTTGAGGCGATTAAAGTCACATCATAGGTACCTGGGTTTGTATAGGTATGAATTGGGTTTTCACCCGTAACTACAGATCCATCTCCAAAATGCCAATCAAAAATATTATACCGAGTCACTCTACTCGATTGGTTTTGAACTTCAAAACTAAAATCAATCTCTGAGTTGACACAGCCTTCTTCATCGATAAGGGCAATGGTGGCATCATTCAAAATCAACTCTGCTTTAATCTTGTCCAAACTAGTTCCAGCCGAGTAGCCAAAAGACTCCTTATCACCATAACCATAAACATAGGCAATCACACCATTCGGAGCAATTAGGGTGTGGTTCCCTTGAGCTATACGCAACGAGGCAAAAGCCACATCGCCAAAGGGTACAAACTTATTTGTAATATCCTGATCATCTAATTTTATGTTTTTTACATTCTTAATTTCAGCCACAAGTGTTAGGTAATAATCACTTATATACTCGACTTCAAATGCATTAAAAGTAATCGATTTTATACTCTGTTCTAATGGACTCAAAACAATCATAAAAGGATCTGCATGCAAGTCTTCAATACCATCACATTCCTGGCTTCTACTAAACTGGGCCACACTAATAGGTTTGTTGGCAGAAATTATCCTAATGCGCTCTAGGGCTTTATTTGTGTAAACTTCACCTGCATTTAATTTTATAGTATTTTGAAATGATATAGCAATTTCGGTATCATCCTGAGCAGCTATTATTTTGATCATATCCCCCCCTCTCCTTGTCTCATAGGGAACAAACAGAAATTTCTTTCCCCAGGTATCGACCGGAAACATTTGCTCATAGAGATGGTCATGAAATTGCCCGCATCCTCCAAGATTGGTGAATTTATTCCCTCCAAAAACCGCAATATTCTTACAGGCTCCTGCGCTCTCCCCTTTTGTTCTGATATAAGTCCCACTCAGGTCCTTTTCTGATTTTATTTGATAAGTTTGCCCCCTGTTCAGGGTAATTGTGCGAGGCACTCCTTTTTTAAAATTCCCCCAAGAATCCACTGAGGTTGTAACTTCCACTTCCGTTCCATCTTCGGTAGCCACAATCAATAATTCAGACTCTAAGTCAAATCCCGTCCCATCACCTGGCGGCTCTCTATGGGCAAAAACATAATATTCACTTCCCAATGCTGGAGTTGGTAGGATAACTGCCGCATCAGCACTATGCTCTTTCTTATTCAATGCATATACTGAAATTGCTTGATCAGAGGTAATATGGATGCCAAAATCAAATAAATCTTCATCCCTTGGCATGTATTCCAAGGGAATTTCAATACGGGTTGAAGCAGACGGAACTACGGTGACGGATTTTGTGAATGCTTTGAGGGGTATCGCCACAGTTACTTTAGTGGTCTCATTTGAACTGATATATATTTCGATTCCGCTGGTCTGGTCTAAAACATTTTCCATAAAGCCAAACCAGAAGTCAGTACCTTCTGTAGTCACTTGGCCGCTTGCTGAAAAAGCGAGACAGACAAACCCAAAAAAAGTTAGAAATAAGCTCCTCAATTTAATTCTTCCTTTAGCAGTAATCTCTTATATGAACTTTAAATATGCCTCTTTTTATGAGATAAGTTTAAATTAAGACCTGAAAAACATCCAATCAAGTAACACACTACCTAAGTTAGGGTTATCGATTACGTAAAAAAAAACGTGAGATGAATAATTAAACTTGGCCTTTCCATTTGCATCTTGATCATTTAATCAATTGTTTTGAGCAAAATTTAGAAAATGGAACTCAAAGCTAAACTCCTCGAAATATTTCCAACCCAACAAGTGTCTGCCTCTTTCAAGAAAAGAGAGTTTGTCGTAGAGTTTGCTGAAAACCCACAATATCCTGAGTATGTGAAGTTTGAAGCCATTCAAGACAAATGTGATCTTTTGGACAGCTTCAAACCTAACCAAACTGTAAACGTGAGTTTCAACCTAAAAGGAAGAAAATGGACGGACGCGCAAGGACAGGTGAAATATTTCAACTCTTTGCAAGCTTGGAGAATTACGCCAGAATCTGCTGGTCAAAGCGCTGCACCACAGTCGAGCGGGAATACACCTCCTCCACCCTCGGCCAATGATGAGCCAGATTGGTTAAACAGCGATAGTTCAGACGATTTACCATTCTAATATGAAGTTCGATGTGATTGTTATTGGAGGAGGTATTGTAGGCTTAGCTACTGCCTATCAAACTTTGAAGAAAAGGCCAAACCTCAAACTCCTTCTACTTGAAAAAGAAGGAGCGCTAGCCGCACATCAAACAGGTAATAATAGTGGTGTAATTCACTCCGGCTTATACTATAAGCCGGGGAGTTTAAAAGCTACCAACTGCATCAATGGCTACCATATGCTGATTGATTTTTGCGATCAAGAAAGTATTCCCTACGACCTATGTGGGAAGATTGTGGTTGCCACCGATGACTTTCAAAAACCCCTATTAGAAAACCTCTATCAACGTGGTTTACAAAACGGATTGGATAAGATTTCTAGAATCTCTGTTGAGGAGATGAATGAAATTGAACCGCATGTAAAAGGAATTGCTGCCTTAAATGTTCCCTACACTGGCATTGTTGATTACAAACTAGT
Organism: Roseivirga echinicomitans; assembly: GCF_001592935.1. GTDB lineage: Bacteria > Bacteroidota > Bacteroidia > Cytophagales > Cyclobacteriaceae > Roseivirga > Roseivirga echinicomitans. Next base: position 31,429 of record NZ_LRDB01000004.1, on the reverse strand, counting down.
GGCCGAAAAGTACGGTGAGAAAATCATAGCATTAGGTGGAGAAATTAGGTTGAATGCCAAAGTAACGGGGATCTCCGATCAAGGTCAATATTCGAATGTTTCTACTGATGACAGTTCATTTGAGGCCAAACTGGTGATCAATTGCTGCGGATTGTATTCTGATAAAATAGCCAGAAAAACCTCTGAAGATGTGGACTTGAAAATCATCCCTTTTAGGGGTGAGTATTTTAAGCTGAAGCCAGAAAAAGAGTACTTAGTAAAGCATTTGATTTACCCCGTTCCCGATCCAAACTTCCCTTTCCTAGGCGTTCATTTCACCAGAATGATGAAAGGCGGAATTGAAGCGGGACCTAATGCTGTTTTGGCTTTTAGGCGCGAGGGATACAAGAAATCTCAAATTCATTTGGGTGAATTGGCCGAGTCACTCATGTGGCCAGGCTTCCAAAAAGTAGCCATGAAATATTGGAAAACAGGTTTTGGCGAAATGTACCGTTCTTTTAGCAAAGCTGCATTTACCAAAGCTTTACAGAAATTGATTCCAGAAATTCAATCTGATGACTTAATCGATGGTGGTGCGGGTGTTCGCGCACAAGCCTGTGACAGAACTGGCGGTTTATTAGATGACTTCTCGATCATAGAAACTAAAAAGGCCATCAATGTGTGTAATGCACCATCTCCAGCAGCTACCTCGTCTCTATCCATTGGTGATTCTATTTCAGACTTGGCTTTAAAGCGCTTTGACTGAATAGATCGAAAACTCAAAGTTAATTGAGAATCAATGAGTTCATTATCTCAATAATGAACTCACCGATAATCAAAACTTTAATTGAATGACAACAACTCAACTGAATTCGCATTACTTTTGTAGCAAAGTAAAAGAATCAATATGAGAACTCCCGTTGTCAAATTCAATACAAAAGACAGACCCGAGTTTGTTACCGAACTGAGAAAAAACGTAAACGGGTATTTTAAAGAGAACAACATTTCTAAGCAGGCCAACACCACCATGGTGGTAAAAACTGCTTTCATGGTTTGTCTATACTTCATTCCCCTCGCCATATTACTTTCTGGCACCATTAATAGCTTTTGGCCTATGATGGGCCTCTGGTTTTTGATGAGTATGGGCATGTCTGGCATTGGCTTATCGGTAATGCACGATGCCAATCACGGGGCTTATTCCAACAAGAAAAGTGTCAATCAAATTTTCGGTTTTTTGGTCAACTTTTTAGGCGCATACCATATTAACTGGAAAATTCAGCACAATGTACTCCACCACTCTTTCACCAATGTAGAAGGTTTTGATGAGGACTTTGAGAATCCAGTCATGCGTTTATCGCCTAGTCAGCCACGCAAAAAAGGATATAAATTTCAGGCGTTCTATGCCCCGTTTGTTTACGGACTGCTCACATTGAACTGGCTTTTTAGCAAAGATTTTAAGCAACTCATTGATTATAACAAAAAGAACCTATTGGTAGGCCAAGGGCTTACTTTACGAAAAGCCATTTGGAGGCTGACCGTCAATAAAATAGGTTACATCGCACTCACAGTAGTTTTACCGCTCATTATTGTAGACTTACCTTGGTGGCAGGTAATGCTTGGTTTCTTAATGATGCAGTTTATTTCAGGACTTATCCTAGCACTCATTTTCCAACCTGCACATGTCATTGAAGAAACTGATTTCTTTCTTCCAAATGCAGAAGGAAGTATGGAGAATAACTGGGCGATTCATCAGTTAAGAACGACCGCCAATTTTGCCAATGGCAGCCGTTGGTTTTCTTGGTATGTAGGTGGACTGAACTTCCAAATTGAACACCATCTTTTCCCAAACATTTGCCATGTGCATTATAGGGCTATCTCAAAAATCGTAAAGGAAACGGCCGAGAAATACGACATCCCTTATTACCAACACAGGACGTTTTATGATGCTCTAAAAAGTCACTTTAGCTTATTGCATGACCTGGGAACAGGCAAATACGATCAGAAATTAGCGGAAGCCTAAATCCTTAATTCACCTGCTTCTTTGAAGGTTCATTATTAACCAAGTGAATCCAAATATGCCCATTATCATTATAAAAACACTTATTAACGCTCCTATTCAAAGGTGTTTTGACTTATCAAGAAGCATTGATCTTCATCAAATCTCCACAGTTCAAACCAAGGAAAGAGCAATCGCAGGTAAAACTTCAGGGTTAATTGGGTTAAACGAAACGGTAACTTGGCGAGCAAAACACTTTGGCATTACTCAAAATCTGACTTCAAAAATAACTGCTGTCAATAGCCCAAATTACTTTGTTGATGAAATGGTAAGTGGAGCTTTCAAATCATTCAAGCATGAACATCATTTTGAAGTTATTAATGGCCAAACTCAAATGATAGATCAGTTTTATTACACTTCTCCCCTTCGCATTATTGGAAGACTCTTCGACAGCATTGTTTTAGAAAAATACATGTTCAAGCTTCTTGAAAAAAGAAACCAAGTCATCAAGGAGTTTGCAGAATCCAATAAATGGAAACAGGTGCTTTCTGTTTAACCTTTCTCTTTATTCAAAAACTCAAGGGCTCTGAGTTCTGAATAGGTGAACTCACTTTTAGCAAGCGTAAAACCTACATGCCCTCCCCTTTTTGGGGTTTCTAAATACAGGTTTGGCATTTCTTCTGCCAACTGATATGGGTAACAATCCCCTTCCAGTAATGGGTCGTTCAGTGCATTAATGAGTAAAATGGGCACTTCAATATTTTTAATGAAGGGATATGGGTCGCAGAACGCATAAAACTCCTTCGCATCCTTAAAACCGTGGATGGGTCCCGAATACAAGTTATCAAATTCCTTTAGCGTTTTCACAGTATCCATTCGGCTTACATCAATTTCAGGGAATTGAAGTGCTTTCTTCTTGATCTTCTCTCTAAGTTTTACTAGGAATTTCTGTTCATACACCTTGTTCACCCTAAGGTTTAAAGTTGCTGCACTTTCGATCAGAGAACAGGGCGCACTAATGGCCACCGCGCCTTTCACGTTTTTTGGCAATGGAAAATCTGATTCCCCCAAGTAACGTAAGGTCTGCCCGCCCCCCATGCTAATACCAACGAGGCTGATTTGATTGTAGCCGTGCTTCTGGTTGGCATGTTCAATGACAGTCCGTAAGTCGTAGCTGGCAGCATGGTGATAAAGAATCTTTTGGCGGTTCATTTCTCCACTACAGGTCCTGTTGTTCCAAGCCAAAATATCCCAAGCGTTCTCACCAAAAAGCTTTGCCAAGCCAGTTACGTAATGTCGTCCTGAATCTCCTTCCAGCCCGTGGCTCACGACCAATAATCGGTTATTTCCTTTTCGAATCCAGTCGATATCCAAAAAATCATCGTCTGGGGTTTCAATCCTTTCTCTTTCGTAAGTAACGCCAACTACCTTTCTTCTTATGCTCGGAATAATGGTTTCAAAATGGCCATTGAGGTAAAAGAATGGAGGGCCTTGGTATTTGGAAGGAAGTATGGGCATGTTACTTTACTGAATTTTTATTATCGAAAGGTTGAAAAATTCGATTCGCAAATATCTGCATTCCTAAACAAAAAGCCTTAAAACACTGATTCTAATTACTGATGAAAGCTATCTGTTAATAAGTAACATATTGTTAACCTTTCCTTTACGACTAAGATATACACACAATTTACCTTTAGGCTAATAAATAATCTCTTCATATATATTGGGTGTTTGTAAAAAAGGTCTGGTTTTCCACAGACTTTTTTTATGCAAAAAAACTGTTCAAAAGTTGGTTAAATCCTAACTTGCGGTCATTACTTTTGAACATATGCACGTAGCGATAGCAGGAAATATTGGCTCTGGAAAAACCACTTTAGCCCAGAAACTAGGTAAAGACTACAATTGGAATGTGGAACTGGAGTCTGTTGAGGACAATCCTTATCTAAAGGATTTTTATGAAGACATGAGTCGTTGGTCTTTCCATCTTCAGGTTTACTTTTTAAATAGCCGGTTTAAACAAATTTCTGTCATTCAGGAATCGATAAAAGGAACCATTCAAGACAGAACGATTTATGAGGATGCTCATATTTTTGCCGCCAACCTTAAACAATCAAAGCTTATCAGCGAAAGAGATTATGAGAATTACTTAGAACTATTTAAGTCCATGATTAAGTACGTGCAGCCGCCAGATCTGTTAATTTACCTTAAAGCAGATATCCCAAAGCTTGTGGGCAACATTCAGAAGCGAGGAAGGGATTACGAAGAGTTGATTAGAATCGAGTATTTAAAAAACCTCAATTCACATTATGAAAATTGGATCGGTGATTACGATATGGGTAAACTGCTTGTCATTGATGTCAACAGTCTTGATTTCGTAAACAATATAGAGGACTACTCCCTCATTGTAGAAAAAGTAAATATAGAAGTTAATGGACTTTTTAGTTAATAGTAGGGTAACATAGAATATTGAAAAATTCACTATATTGGTAATGAAATCGCTATAGAAACTCTACTTTTTAATTGAAACTTATACAGTCCTGGTATTCTACCGGGACATTTTTTTTGCCTCAACTCGAAAAAAGAGTCTTTTAAAACAAGTAACCTACGGCCAGAATTCCAACCCCAATAGCAGCCATCATCAACATTGGACGCCAAACAAATTTGAGCCACACATTATAAGGCACATTCACCATACTCAATGAAGGGAGGATAATTCCAGCTGGTGTAATGAACATCATAAGACCAAAACCAAACACATAGGCATTCACAATTTCTTCCGTAGGCACGCCCACCACATTGGCCAAAGCGCCCATGATTGGCATACTCACCAAGGCCAAACCAGATGAAGAGGAAATAAAGAAGGCCAACACAAAGAACACTAACATCAATACGGGCAAAAACACCAAGCCATCTACTCCGCTCACAATGTTGGAAGCATAGTTTAAGATGGTACCGGAAATCTGTCCATCGTTCATAATGATGGTGATGCCTCGTGCCACTCCAATGATCAACGCTACTCCGAGTAGGTCTCTTGCACCGTTAATAAAGGCATTCACAAAAGCATTTTCGCCCAAACGAATAATCAAGCCTAAAAACAAGGCGCTGACTAGAAACAAGGCTGTCATTTCTTCGAACCACCAACCCAAACTAGAAACGCCATACACCATGACAATGAAAGTCAAGCCGAAGAGCATTAATAGCAATTTCGTTTTGGCATTCAATTTCCCAACCCCTTCTGTTTTGTTCAGTGCTGAAAATGGCTGCTTAATATCCATGTGATACAAAAGCGACTGATTGGGATTCTCCTTTACCTTTTCAGCATAGCGCAGCACATAGGTAATCATAACTATTCCACCCAAAATAAACATGGCCAATCGACTGTAAATACCCAATGTCCAACTTACGCCAGCGGCATCCGAAGCAATTATGGTTTCAAAGGGATTGATCATAGCCCCCATTAAACCTATGCAAGAGCCACCATACAAGGCTGCGACAGGCACAATGAGGTCATAACCAGCAGCTAAAAATATGGGTACTAGAATGGGATAAAAAGCAATGGTTTCTTCTTGCATTCCAAAGGTTGTCCCCCCTATGGCCACTAAGGTCATTACTGCTACAATTAGCCACTTTTCCTGACCTTTCATTTTTTCTGAAAGCGAAGACAAACCTCGATCAAAGGCACCAGAGGCTGTAAACACACCAATGAACCCTCCGATAATCAATACAAAGAGAATAATATCAATCGACTCGTAGATTCCCTTAATCGGGGCATACACAATGGGCATTAAGCCTTGTGGACTCGGCTCCATTTTGTTGTAAGTATCTGGAATAGAAACAGGTTTTCTGATTTTACCCTCTTCAAATTTAGAGAGCTCCATTTTCAGGTTCAGGCTATCCAAAATTGATTGACTCGCTTTTAAGGAAACGGTAGTCTCCTTTCCTTCAATAATAAAATTACCAGCATCATAACTCAAAGTTGAGAAGCTTCCAGCTGGCATTAAAAAGGTGGCCACCGCACTTAGAATGATAATTATGTACAGTACTGTAAACGGATTAGGGAACTTGAATTTCTTCATAAGGCAAGATTAAAGGCTTTAAGTTAAGGAATTTGAAGGATTGATTTTCTACTCACAGAAATAGCTGCTTTCCGCTTTAAAATCTAAGCGAAGACAGGCTTTTCATTATTTCGCTTTCATTACATTTGTAGCATGGACGGAACCAATAGAACAGACATAACACCTGGCATTGAGGTAAATATTGTGCTTAAACAAGACCAAAGAAATGGGAACCTGACCCAAGGTGTAGTGAAAGATATTTTGACAAAATCTCCAAAGCACAGCCATGGCATAAAAGTGCGTTTAGAGGATGGCCAAGTGGGACGCGTAAAAGAAATACTAGAATGAAAACCGGGGCTGCCATCATTAGAAAGTGTGAAGCAAAGGATTTAACTCAGCTAAGTCAATTTGCACTTAAGACCTTCAAAGACACCTTTGAAAAAGACAACGCGCCCAAAGATTTCAATACCTATATAGAAAAGGCGATTACAGAAGAAAAACTAAGTCAAGAAATGGCCAATAAAGGTTCTAGCTTTTACTTTTTAGAGCTTGAAGGCCGGGTGATTGCCTATATAAAACTGAACCTCACTCCTTTTCAATCAGATATCAATGACCCGAAAAGTTTAGAGCTTGAGCGGGCCTATGTGGACATGAAATTCCATGGCCTAGGTTATGGGAAAATGCTTTTCGACTTTATCGTTCAACAGGCCAAGTTGCATCAAATTGAATACATCTGGTTAGGCGTTTGGGAGCGAAACGCAAAAGCTATTGCTTTTTATGAACAACTGGGATTTTACAAATTTGCAGAGCACCCTTTTAAGTTAGGCACAGCCAAGCAGAAGGATCATTTAATGCGCTGCGATTTGTCTTTGTCTTAAATCTTGGTTAATCTGAGTCAGCAAGTCTAAACCTAACATTTGAATGATGAAAGCCCTACTCTGCCATGAATTTGGTTCTACAGAAAACCTTAAATTAACTAATACGGAAAGCCCGAAACCCGAAAAAGGTCAGCTGGTCATTTCTGTGAAAGCATGCGGAGTTAATTTCCCTGACAGTCTTATCATTCAAAACAAGTATCAGTTTAAACCTGAATTACCTTTTGCACCAGGAGGCGAAGTAGCAGGCATTGTAAAAGAGGTAGGTGAAGGAATTGACCATTTAAAAGTGGGTGACCGTGTTTTCTCGTTGACAGGCTGGGGAGGTTTTGCTGAAGAAGTTTTAGCCGATGGCTATAAGACCCTGCCGATTCCCGAAGGAATGGATTTTATCACCGCTGCGACAACGATGTACACTTGTGGCACTTCACTTCACGCCTTAAAGCAAAGAGCACAGTTGAAAGAAGGCGAAACGCTTTTGGTATTGGGTGCGGCAGGTGGTGTAGGTTTAGCAGCAGTTCAAATCGGGAAGTTGATGGGCGCTAAAGTGATTGCCGCAGCTTCAACAGATGAAAAACTGACCTTATGTAAGGAAAAGGGAGCAGATGAAGTCATTAATTACAGCACTGAAGACCTTCGAGAGAGAATAAAAACACTGACAGACAACCGAGGTGTAGATGTTGTTTATGACCCCGTAGGTGATCATTTTTCAGAACCAGCCGTTCGTTCCTTGGCTTGGCAAGGACGTTATTTGGTCGTGGGTTTTGCAGGAGGAGCTCCTGCTTCCATTCCCTTAAATTTACCTCTACTGAAAGGCGCTTCCATTGTGGGCGTGTTTTGGGGAGCCTTTGCACAAAAACAACCCAAAGACAGTATGGCAAACTTTCGGCAGATCCTCGCTTGGATTAAAAACGGCCAGCTAAAGCAGCATATTCACCACCAATATCCACTGAGCGAAGGTGCTCAAGCCATTCAGGATTTAATGGAACGGAAGGTAATGGGCAAGAATGTGGTGGTAATTAAATAAAAGACTTTCACAGAAGATTTTCTGGGCTTACTAATTGCTAATCAAGATATTCCTACTTTTGCAAAAATATTTTCTTCATGGATAACTTTGAATCGCTTAATCTTTCTACTCCGCTTCGGAACGCCCTTGATGATCTGAATTTTGAAAAACCTACCCCTATTCAGGCAGAAGCTTTTCCAGTAGTCTTATCTGGAAAAGACTTGGTGGGTATTGCACAAACGGGTACAGGCAAGACCTTCGCTTACATGCTTCCTTCCCTTCGTGACCTGAAGTTCTCTAAACAGACCACACCACGGGTTTTGGTGGTTGTTCCTACTCGAGAACTTGTATTGCAGGTGGTAGAACAAACCAAGCTACTCACAAAATATATGAACGTCCGAACCCTTGGTGTTTATGGTGGGGTGAACATCAAAACGCACATGGCCCAAGCGCTTGAAGGCTGCGATATCGTGGTCGCCACTCCGGGTAGATTATATGATTTAGTGCTAAGCAAGGCACTTTCATTAAAGAGTATCAATAAACTAGTAATTGATGAAGTAGATGTGATGCTTGATTTGGGCTTTAGATTTCAACTTCAAAACATTTTCGATCTACTTCCTGAAAGAAGGCAGAACATAATGTTTTCCGCCACAATGACGGATGAGGTAGATGCGTTAATTACAGATTATTTTATCACTCCTTCCAAAATATCCATCGCGGTAAGTGGAACACCGCTCGAAAACATTTCGCAGCAGTGTTACCCAGTGCTTAACTTTTACACCAAGGCCAACCTACTCACCCACCTTTTAGAGGCCAAAGAAGAGTTTAAGAAGGTGTTGGTTTTTGTGGCCAACAAAAAGGTAGCCGACAGGCTCTATGAGTTATTGGAAGAAACTTTCATGTCGAAGGTTGGGGTGATTCATTCTAACAAATCACAGAATTACAGAATCAGGTCCATTGAAGAATTTGACCAAGGCACTACTCGAATTCTAGTAGCAACCGATGTAATTGCTCGTGGATTGGATTTAGACCAGATCACGCATGTCATCAACTTCGATACTCCGAACTTTGCCGAAAACTACATGCACCGAATTGGTCGAACTGGCCGTGCAGAACATCAAGGAAAAAGTATTCTGTTTTATACTGAAAAGGAAGAAAACGATAAAGAAGCCATTGAGCTTTTAATGGGTTACGAAATCCCAACCTTGGATTTCCCAGAAGAGGTAACCGTCAACAGAAGGATGACGCCTGAAGAAGAACCTGCGGTGATTGAAATCCATAAGAATCACAAGCAGTCAAAACATGAGCCTGGCCCAGCCTTTCATGAAAAGAAGGAGAAGAACCAAAAAGAAAACCTTGGGGGTTCTTACAAAAGAACCATCGAGGCCAAATACAAAAAGCCGAGAACAAGAGGAGATAAAAATCAAATCAAGAAAAATAAGAGAAAGTAAGCCCTTTGCTTAGCCACATTTCCTTTTCAGGAAAGATTATGTCCCTTTTTTCGTTAATGATTAAAAAACAGTACATTCAACGAAATTTAGAAATCATGGCCAAATCTCAAGACGCGAAAAAGTCTGCAAAAAAAGAGGCATTAAAAACGCCTAAAGAAAAGAAAGAAGCAAAAAGAGAAAAAAAGTCTAAAAAGACCTACGATTAAGTTGGCAACAGCTTAATCATCAGAGTAAAGCCTTTATGACTTTTATTCGATAAAATTAATCACAAAAAAACCGGAGTCTCCTCCGGTTTTTTTTATTCAATATCAGTTAGAAATGGCTTAGTTGGTTATAACACCACCTTTAGCACTATCTACTGTAATTTTGGCTTTCCCTTTGCCAGAAACAATCCAACGTAGGGTAACGATACCGTTACCTGGAATGCTTTCCAAAACCATTTTAGCTGGGTCTACTTTTTGTTCAGTACTAAGGTTTAAATCTAGATCCTGAACAATCATACCTGCTTGAACATCAACACCTGAGATGGTCACAAAATCAGGACGCTCAATTTTATACTTCAAATCTTGAGAAGCATGAGTAGGCATCATTCTATCATTTTTGATTACTACAGTAATCTCTCTAAGTCCTCCACCTAAGTCCTTCTCTGTTACTTTATCAATGCTTAGCAGTGGCATATGGTGCGCATGATATAATGCAAAGGCCATGTTTCTATGCAGCTCTTCTTCTAACATGAAGCCAGGAGTAGCTCTACCAAAGTTTTTCTTGAAACCACCGATTTCCACTTCACCATAAGTTGGGTGGTTATAAGTTGCCCAAGGGGTAAATGCATCGCCCGCCAATAACTCTTGATCAAAATCATAGCTTTGGTTACGGTCAGGGTTATTTGACTTATAATATGCAAAACTTGAGAAAATCTCATTGGTGAATGTGTAAATACCTCGGCTTCCATAGAACCAATCCAGCTCTCCACCAAAGACAGAATACAAATCTTTATATACTGTTAAGTAGCGGTATCCAGGAAGCATTTTCTGCCCTTTCATACCAATAGCATCGTAAATTCTAAGGTCAGCACGGTTGTACGTAGCTAAATCTTCTTCAGCCCCAGGGCCTCTTAAAATCATACCTCCAGAATTGTGGAAACTTTGCGCACCAGCAATATTTGGATGAGCTAAAACGAAATCAGCTACAGCACGGTTTTCAGGTGCACTGAATGGGTATTTTAATGCTCCACGCTGAATATAATCTGGTTGCCATTTCCAAGCCCAATCTCTGTTTGGATCATAAACACCTGGTCTGTCTTCATTCACTCTGCCGTCACCGTCATTGTCAATTCCTTCAGAACCTAACATTTCATAACGTTGAGCAGTAGTAATGTCATCCGGCCCTATTTGTAACATCTTTCGTGGATCAAGTGGATCTACGATAAAATCGCCATACTCACTTTTTCTACGCATGCTGGTTACAGAACCGTCACCATCTAAATCATCTAGACCATCTTCGTCTACTAAACCATCACGATCATCATCCAAAGGCATCATGCCCGAACGAGGAGAACTACCTGTGTTCGCTTCTTTCATGTAATTGTTTCTTGCATCAGGATTGATGGTTGGAACAATGTAGAAAATACGATTATCAAGCATGTCTGTAATGTAATCTACATCACCAAAGTTTTCAGTCAGGTACCAGGCCGTGTAAATAGAGATTTCCGCTCCTTGAATTTCATTCGAGTGAATGTTTCCATCTACATAAAAACCTGGTTTTCTGTCTGCCACTCCTTTTTTGTAATTGGTTACTTGAAGCATCCAAATATCACGACCTTCATAAGATTTCCCAATAGAAACACGTCTCACCAAATCAGGGTGTGCTGCTGCTATTTTCTTAGAAATTTCAGCTAATCCTTCCGCTGTATAATAACGGTTAAAGGCAATGTCAACTTTAGGATTGTGAGGAGAACCTGCTGCCCTAAAAACTTCATCAGCATTTTGTGCAAAACTGGTTGCCGGTAGTGTTAAACCTACCATGATTAAACCAGCGAATAAGTTTGATATATATCTTTTCATCGGTTTTATTATTTAAGGTTTACAGTTACGTTATCAACACCCGCATGTGGAGCGCCAGCTTCAATTTGAACTGATCCGTTTCCTTTTACAAGCCAAGTAAATTGTTGTGACCCATCACCATCAAGGTTATTTATGGTCATAATTCTTCGGCCAGAAATCACTTCTTGATCCTTACCAAGCTTCACTTCAACTCTTATTGGCATTAACCAACGAGAACGAGTTCCCATTTGCGTATGAGTTGGCAGTGTACCCGCATTGTAAACATCTACCGTAATTCTTGTCATTCCTTTACCAACGGCTTCAGACTTAAGATTCACCAATTTAACATCGGCTTGCATTCCTACTAATTCAACAATAAAATCATTGTTCTTTTTAGAAGCATCGCCTACCATTGACATTGGAGGATTGTTCATTTTGAATGGCGCAATACCTCCTACTTCTACTTTTTGATTTGGGAAATCAGGGTGACTGATCTCTTTCCAATCAACGAAATAGTTGCTTAGGTTTTCCTGTGCTGCCCATCTTAAGAAGTTCACTTCTTGGTTTTTGTCTTTATTAGCAACTCCTCCTTCTTCATCTTTTACAGTAGGTGCCCACCATCCTGGTGTACCCACGCTCAATCTTCCGAAGTGGAAATAAGCCCACTGCAAGAAATCACCACCTTGTTCTCCAGAAGCAGGTGCATTTTTCATTCCTGTCGTTTTATTATATGCATCAGAAATAAATTTATTCAAATCAGCATCTTCGCTCAAAATACTGGTTACTACTCTTTTTGAAGCACCAGCACGGTTGAATTTCCATGGGCTCGCAAGGTTATTTCCAGGGCCAAAAGTAAATACTGAATATAGGTTCCACTTAGTATAAAGGAAATCTAGTAGAGCTCTATTTTCTTTTTCAGAAACAGAATGCTCACCAGCTCCAGCTTCGAAGTATGGAAACTCATAAGTTAAATTCTTTCTGAAGTGGATTCCACCTTCGCCATCTTCATTAAAGCTGCCGTCTTTGTCGTTATCTCTTCCTTCTGTAAATATCTTGTATTTACCTTTTTCACCTTCGCCTTTATTGGCTTTGATCATCACACGGCTATCTGCAGGGTGAGTAATCCAGTCACCTGTTGCATCTTCAACACGCATCCAAGTAATGATTCCGTCTCCGTTCAAATCATCGAATGGATCTTCGTTGAGTTTCCCATCACGGTCATCATCTGTTTGTTTTGCATTGCCACTTCTTTCGTATTTCAATTTTGCGAAATACTGCTCAGTAGCATCAGGGCTCATGTTTGGGAAAACATAAAAAGTAGTTTTCTCTAAAACATTCGCATTATCCTTCACAATACCTTCAGCAAAACGAACGGCCATCTCTACTCCGAGAACATGTGCTCCTTCTACCCCACCGACAACGGCCATAGCTGGTTTGCTATCTACATCGCCTTTACCAAGAGTAAGCATCCAAATGTCTTTCCCTCCATCGGTTTTTGTGATTGATTCTAGTTTTACATCGGGTGAAGACCCGGCCAACTGCTTCAGCCTTTGTTCAAGCTGATTAGCGTTGTTGTAGTCTTGGGCTTGAAGAGAAACACTAAAAAGAAATAGTGCCCCCAATACCCATTTTTTGACTTTCTGGTTCATAGGCTAATTAATAGTTTGTTCAATTAAACCATGAGTTTAAGGAAAAAATGGTGTTGAAAAAATCGAGGATTACTAAAGGCATTCAATTCCTCTGTTGAATGGTATCTGATCGGGTTAGATGGAAGACATAAAAAAGAACCCAAAATCACTTCTGGGTTCTCAAACATAATAGCATTCTTTATCAAATTGAATAAGCTAGAATGTCATAGTTGAAAAAATATACTGGTTGAGGTTATTATGTTCAATCTACTACTTCTGTATTACCTTCAATTGGTATTGTTGTGAATAACCCATTTCTGTTGTGGATGACTTACAGCATAAGGAACTCCTCAAACTCTTCTATATTCAAAAAACTTCATTCAATAAAAAATATAGAAACAAGGGTCTATTCACTACTTTAGATGATTATTAATTTCTTAAAAGCACGAACTACTTAGTATTGAGAAATCTTTTTCCATATAGCTATCTGATAATTTCGCTCTGTTTCACGATAATTATAAATGCACAGGAGTCGCAGCTTTCTACCAGAGATTTCCAGCAACACTTTGACCAAGCCAAGAAACTGAGCCGGGCCAATCTATACTCAGAGAGCATAGAGGAACTCACCAAATCCATAAAATTAGCACAGCTAAATTATTTAGAAAAGGAAGAGATTCAGGCCACTATTTTTTTGGCAGAAACTTTAAGAAAAACAAGGGATTACGACAAAGGGGCAGCATTACTTTTAAGATTGAAAAACACTGAGAAATATCCCCTTGAACATGTCAAAAAGCTAGGACGGCTTGCAGCAATATATCACGAATCAAGCTTTGATGACCGACAACAGACCGTAGACTCGGTAAGTAAATACATTAACCTTGGGCTTGAATTTGCCGATAGTTATGACTTTGAAATTGAAAAAGCATTATTAAAAAACGAGTTCGGTCATTTAATCGGAGGTAGTGACGCACTACCTTATCACTTAGAAGCTGCACAGCTTTTTTTGAAAAATAACGATAGACACAACTATGTTGGTGCAATGACCAAAGTCCTAAATATTTATCAGAACACAATTCATGATCATGACAAGGCTGATTCAATTATACAAATACTTTTAAAGGAAACAGGAGGTAAAAATTGGCATACCGCAGAAGTAGAGCTTTTCAATATTATTGCCTATCAATACATTTTAAAGTCTGGCGACTCCCTCAACTATTTTAAATGGAAGGACAAAGCGAACAAGTCCTTAATTAAGTATAGCGCAGCAATTGGTTCTGAAAGGCTCGATAATTTTAGAGTTCAGCAAGAAACACTGAACTTTCAAAATGAAGCCATAAATGCTCAACTAGCATTAACACAACAAGAAATACGTACAAGAAATCTTTTTATTTACCTCTCTATTTTAATAGTTATCATACTTAGCATAGCTATTCTTTTTTACAGGGAATTGATATTAAGGAACAAACTCAAAGTCATGAATCAGCAGCTCGAAACGGCCAATAAACAATATCAAATGCTAATGATCGAAAGCAACCACCGAATAAAAAACAACTTACAAATGGTGATATCAATGTTCGAGTTTGCCGAGACTACTCCAAATGTGAATGACCTGACTGTTATAAAACGGATGTCTAGAAAGATTCAAACAATCAGTGCCTTGCACAAACACCTTTATGCAGACGTTCACAATGAAAAGGTGAGCCTAGAAATATATTTTAACGAAATCATTAAGCTCTATTCTGATTTATCAACCACTCACTTTATCATCTCACATCAATTTGAAAACGCGGAGATTCGTAGCCAGCGAATTGTTTATTTTGGGCTAATTTTTAACGAAATGCTCTCCAACACAATGGAACACTCGAAAGCAGCAGCTAAACAAGCTCATATAGAAATTTCTAAAGACAATGAGATATTTACTTTTTATTACAAGGACAATTCACCCTGGGACCTTAATTATAAGGAAGGGACCGGTAGCGTATTGATTAGACAATTAGTTGAAAGAGTGGGTGGGTTCGATTTTCTTTTCGATCCTAAAAACGGTCAGTTTAATTTTTCATTTCATGTTTAAAGCCAAAATTGTCATTATAGAAGATGAGTTTTTTGCCGCGACACACTTAAAAAAACTGGTGTCACAGCATAATTTTTGGGTGGTAGGGATTTATCATAGTGGCGAGGATTTTCTCAAAGAAACCGATTGGGAGTTTGATGCGGCCATTGTTGATATTTTTCTTTCTTCAAAGGTAACAGGGTTAGACCTAGGGCCTAAACTTACGGAACATCAAAAGCCTTTTGTTTTCATAACCGCCAACAAAGACAAAGAGACATTAAAGGCTGCTGCCCGCCTAGCACCCGCTGCTTATATTAGTAAACCTTTCCATGAGGTAGATGTTACTGCCGCATTGGAGATCATTGCTCATAAACTACCTGAAACACTTAAAATCCGTACTGCTAATGGTGTTGAATATATTAATCCAAACGATATAGTTTATGTAAAGTCAGATGGGGTCTATATTGAAATACATACCCCCCAACATCACTTTATACAGAGAAAGCTCCTAAAGGAAATTGAAAACGAGCTTCCTTCATTGTTTTTACGGGTGCACAGGTCTTATTTAGTAAACAGTCAGTATGTGCTCCAGTTTTCAGCAAATCATCTAAGCTTAAAGGGGCATAAAATCCCCATTTCAAGAAGCTATAAAGACAATATTGAAAGGTTTCTCAATTCACAGTAACCAACTTAATATAAAAAAGTAAACAAAACACAAATAGAGGCAAGCAGTTCAACTCAACAGACCTACCCCCAATGGGTGCTTCTTTGAGCTAGTAAACCTTAATATTACCTGAAAACAAAAAACCGAAGTCTCCTCCGGCTTTTTGTTTCTAAAATATCAGGTACCAAAACCTTTACTACCTGAAAATCATCAGTTTCTTTCTTACCACACCGATTTCTGATTTAATCAATACAATATAAATACCCTGAAGATAGTTGCCGACCTCAATGTCATGGGATGTATTTATAATATTCGAGCTATTGTATAGCTGAAGCCCAGACTCATTAAGTATTAAAACATCAACGGGTCTTCCATTATATTGAATCAAATCGAGTGTAATTCGATCATTAGCAGGGTTTGGATAAATACTTACTGCCACTTCATCAATAACCCCATCATCGATTGAAGTCACCATTTCGGCTACTGCAACCACTGATTTAATACCCGAGCCTCCATTATATTTAAATACAATATTACCCGTATAGGTTTTAGCCTCCGTTGGTACAAAATTAATGGTTATTGACTTATTCGTTGATGGAGCTATTGCGTCAATCGTGGCTGGGCCAGTAAAACCATCTGGGTAGGTGATTGAACTCACCTCCATTTGGCCATCACCATCATTGAAGATTGAAATTTCTAGAGCTGAAGTTTCTCCTACATTGGTGGTTTCTGCACTTTCCCCAACCTCTACTCTCAATAGAGCTTCAGCTTGATTCGTAATTGATATGACAAAACTCTTTTCAAATGACAAGCCTCCTGTATCGGTAGCTTTGATTCTTACCAAATAAGATTCTTTGGTTTCAAAATCAAATGACGCTTTAGCCACTAACTTATTATCTACAACTTCAAACGAAGCATTATTTGTATCTCCTGTACCTGTTGCCATAGCATAAGTGTGGCTGTCTTCAGCATCTTGGTCAACCGAGGCTAACAAACCAACTGAGGTTCCGATGGCAGCATTCTCAGTGAGTACTGCTGATGACAGGCTAATCTCGGTTGGACTTTCGTTTACATCCTTCACTTTGATGGTCATTACTTGTTCAAAACTACCCTCAAAGCCATCCGTGGTTCTAAGCCTTATAGAATAGCTGGACTTTTTCTCATAATCAACAGAAGCCGCTAAAACCAACTTACCATTGGCCAATGTGAATTTATCATTGTCTGTACTCCCTACTCCACTTACAAACTGATAAGTAAATACATTATCTCCGGCATCCACATCAATACTCGATAAGCTCGAAATAGCAGTTCCAAGCACTGTATTTTCCTCCATTGTATTAGATTCCAAAACTATAGCAGTTGGCGCGTCATTTACATTACTGACTATAATTTTAAAAACATCATTGGCCTTACCACCTGAAGGATCAGTAGCTGTCAACGTCACTGCCACTTCACCTACATTACCATTATCTGGGGTACCAGAGAAAGTCCTTGTGGTTGCATCAAAACTTAACCAACTGGCTGTATAACTGGCTGAGTAGGTCAATACATCATTGTCAATATCTGCAAAGCTTGAAGAAGAAATAGTTTTCTTAAACACTGCGTCTTCAAGAATAGATTGATCTCCAGTTTTTGTAACCAAAGTAGGTAAATCATTCACAGCACTGACCGTAATATTAAAGCTCATCATAGAGGCTTTGCCCTCTACCATTGCGGTTACATATAATTTATCGAGCCCATTAAAATTGGCAACAGAGCTAAGCTCTATTTTATTTCCATTGATCGATGCATTTAGGTTTTGGTTACCAGCTAAGCTGTAAGCAAATTTAGCACTCGGGTTAATTGCATAAGAGAATACAGTGCTCAAGTCTATTTCCTTCAATCCAAAATCTTCTTGTAGTGTAATATCAGATATAGAATTGGCTATTGTAATGTCTTTACTATTAACAGCCGTTAAGAAATTTAAATCCTGAAGAGTGGTTAACTGACCGTCACTAACCGTCAATTTGGCTGTTTCTAAACCAACATTTCCATTAGAAGAGGTTATGGTGAGTATACTACCACTCATTGACAAAGCAACATTAGAAATGCTACTCACCGTATAGGTTAAATCTTTGGCAACGGTCTCCTTATCCTCAAAGAAATTAGCAAGGTCTAGTGAGTACGCTGGAAAACCTTGAACCAGCGTCTGAGTGTTTAGCGCTTTGCTCAAAATTGGAGAATCATTCACTGGAGTTACTGTTACTTTAAAAGTCTTACCAATAGATAAGGCTGTTTTGGTTCCAGTTCCGTCATCCGCATTAACGGTAAATTCAAGTTCTCCAAAGAAGTCCGCTTTTGGAGTTACAGTTAATGACCCGTTTTCAATTTTATAGGATACATTATTATCAGCATTGGAGCTGGCCAAATAATTAAAGACACTTACATTTCCGTCAATATCAGTCGCAGAAAGAGGTATTATCAACTGATTATCTTCCGCCACGGTTTGATTTTGAATATCCCCCATAATGGGAGAATCATTTACCGGCACTATTACCAAACTGAAATCATCGGTGACTACTTGTGGACTTGCCCCCCCCACCTCAGTAACCAACAGCTGGATATTTACATTGCCATTAAAATCATTGGCAGCTTTCAACTCTATTTTACCATCCACTACTGTTCCAGTAACATTTGCATTGGATGAAATCACTTGATAAGATAATTGACTATCTGGATCAGTAGCCGTAAAATCTACCGACAGCGTTTTATCTTCATCCATTGACTGATCATTTATATCCACCAACGTTGGTGCATCAGGAACGTCAATGACCTGAACCCGAGCGTATGCCAACAAGGTTTCATTTCTTCCTTTATGTGTTACACTAAACTGTACCGAATCCTTTAACCCAATTTCCGATGCAGAGGTATACGCTATCGTCCACTCGATAAAGCCATCCTTGCTAGAGGCTAGCTTAGGAGTGCCTACAGTGCCGCTAATAGGCCCTTTTACGATTGCAACTACGGCATCAGACAGGTCAAAGTCACCAAATTCAACGGCAGATAATTTAAGATTAACCGTTTCATTTTCAGGCACTGATGAATCAACTGAGAACACGGAGAAATTACCATCAATAGATGAATCATCATTAATTCCGCCACCGCCTAAGTTACCAGCTGTGTTTCTACTAAATATTTGTGCTTTTGAATCGCGAAATCCATTGGTGGTTGATATACTCACCCCCAACAAAACTTTAGTGTTCGTAAATAAGGCAGGGTAGTCAGTTTTACTTAATGATACTCTATACGTTAGTGTGCTACCATCAACAGTAAAAGCTGAATTAGATATCGCAATATTTTCTCTAAATACTTTGTTCAGTTTTTCTTCCTTACCTCTATAAAAGCCATTAATGAAGTACTCATTATTGATTACCTGATCTTCAAGTTTAACCACCAAGTCAATGTTATTTTCATCTTTTGGTTCTATTGTAATAGGATAAAGCGCATGCTTGGAATCAGGAATACTAAATTTAAAACGTACTGTGGCTTCTTGCGAAGATAAACCTCCACCTTGCTCAACTGCTTTAAATATTACTTGATCTTCATACACCGTTTCAGGAGACAGACCATTGGGGACAAAAGTGTATTCACCAGCTTGTGTACGAGCCGTTAAGGTACCTAAACTAGGCCCTTCAATAATAACAAAGTCAACAAGCTCACCTTCAGGGTCATAACCTATCAATTTAAATAAGTTCCCAGGTACATGGGCTATTCTTACAGAAGGGGCCATAGCAATGGGTGCTCTATTCTTAAGGCCTTTCCCTACCACAAATAATTGTTGAATATCCGCATTGCTGATCACCTCAAGCCTATTGAGTAAGAACTGATCATCCGTTGGGCTGAAAGTAATAGTGACTGTTTTTTCCTCTCCAATCCCCAAAGTAAAGCTAGACACACTCGCTGTAAAACCTACCGGTAGTTTAATATTACTTACTTGTAAGCTTGCATCTGGACTTGTGTTCTTGATCTTCACCTGACGTGTTTTGCTCGCCCCTATTTTCACTAAGTCAAATATGATGCTCTTACCTCCTAACTCGATATTAGAAGCATCAACAATAGTCAAAGCTGCAGTAGGTTCTGCTACATCAGCAACCGTAATGGTTTTGGCCGTCTCATAGGTTCCTCCTCTTAAATCCGCCACTTGAATTCTAACTGAAAGTGACTTTACATCTTCATAGTTAAAAGACAAACCTGCCTTTTTGAAGAGCTTATTCCCTACGATATCAAACAGATCATTGTTCGTACTTCCCGAGCCACTGACAAGTTTGTACGAATGAAGATCTCCTACATCAACATCTTTAGTAGATAAGCTACCTACCTCTGCACGGTTGATGATGTTTTCTGCAATTGCCGATGTGCTCAAGTTTATTTCTGTAGGGAGTTCATTGCGGGCTTCAAAACTCTGATTGAACGTGGCCGAAGCCAAATTCCCGTTGTTACCAACGTCTATAACAGCATTCCCTTTAAGGCCGACTGAGGCATTTCCATCAAGTATCGAGTTTAAGATAAAGCTATAAGTATTGCCTGTTCCTTCTAAGTTAGAAATCGAAGCGTTGATCAATGTGAAATCTGACAGATCGAGTCCAGTAACATATTCACTGAACTTAAGTGACATTTTCACTGATGGTGTAAAGGCCAATCCATTCACATCTGCGGTTAAGGTAACAATAGGTACAATCTCATCATGATCTACAATCCTAATCGTCACATTCAGATTCGAAGCATTGTTGTTAGCATCCGTTGCAATCACATTGATTACATATGTCGATTTTGTTTCGAAGTCAGGAGCGTTTTTGAATGTTACTACCCCTGCTGCGATGTTGAAAAAGGCTTCGTCATTACCAGTACCTAAGCTATAAGTAACAGCATTCGCATCAGTTGCAGTAAATGTATAGACTGTACCTATGCGGTTTTCTCCAAAGATGAGTTCATTAGCCGAAGTGAATACCGGAGGAATTTCATCTACATCAGTGATGGTGATTGTTACATTCTGAGTAGCCTCATTCAGTCCGTCATTCGCCCTTACTTGAATAGTATAACTGCTCTTCGTCTCAAAATCTGGAGATGTCTTAAAGGTTAATACGCCTTCTGTCAGGTTGAAAAATGATTCATCATTGCCAGTCCCTAAACTGTAGGTAATTGCATTTGCATCAGTAGCTTTGACGGTATAGACCGTCCCTGTTCCATTTTCTGTAAAAGTTGCTTTGGTGGTTGATGTAAATACAGGCGCAATTTCGTCAACATCCACAATGGTGATGGTCACCGTTTGCGAGACCGTATTGAAACCATCATTTGCATTGATTACTATTATATAACTGTTCTTGGTTTCAAAATCTGGAGCAGATTTGAAAATCAATTCACCAGAAGTAGCATTAATATTAAAAAATGATTCGTCATTGCCATCACCCAAACTGTAGGTCAATGGGCTATTATCTGTTGCAATAGACGTATAAACTACCTCTGTGCCATTTTCAATAAAACTTACTGTAGTAGCTGATGTAAATACAGGAGCAATTTCGTCAACATCCGCTATGGTGATAGTCACTGTTTGTGAGGCAGTATATAAGCCATCACTTGCCTTTACTACTATTGTATAGTTGCTCTTAGTTTCATAGTCTGGTGCAGATTTATATGACACTTCACCAGCTGAGATATCGAAAAAATCCTCATCGTTATCAGTCCCTAAACTGTAAATAATTGCACTGGCATCCGTAGCAGTGACGGTATATGCCGTGCCCGTTCCGTTTTCTGTAAAAGTTGCTGTTGCAGCCGAAGTGAATATAGGAGCAGTTACGTCATTAACAGTGATAGTAAACGACTGGTTCGATACATTCCCTAACTCATCTCTTGCCTCAAGTAAAACTGAATGAGAACCCGAAGGAGCTGAAGAAATCCCTTGAATAAACGTTTTTCCTATCGAGCGTTTGAGTACATAAGGACCAGAACTAATGTATAATTCCCCATTTGAATCAACTGCAATTCCAGAAGGACGTCCTATCCCTGCCTGTACCCCAATTCCAGCTGAATAAGCATCTGTTCCATTACCTATTATAGTAGTTGTTACACCCGCTTGGTCTATTCTTCTTATACGTCTATTACCATTATCAGCTACGAAAACTACCCCCAGATCGTCCACTGCTATACCACTTGGGTATTGAAAATAAGCAATCCCAGGATCACCATCTTTAACTCCACCATTTCCGCTCCAAACTAATGTTCTCACCATACCATCAGGCGCTATTTTTCGGATACTGTGATTGTACTGATCAGAAACATACAAGTATCCATTTAGATCAACTGCCAATCCACTCGGCCCATCGAACGATGCAGACGTCCCAATACCATCGGAATGGCCTCTGCTGCCATTACCAGCTATAGTAGTCACCTCTCCAGAGGGGGCTATTTTTCTAATCCGACCATTTATAAAATCTGCAACGAATACATTTCCCGATTTATCCACATCGATGCCCATTGGATTGCTAAAGGATGCATTAACCCCTTGCCCATCTCGGAATGCATCATCCCCCGAACCAGCCATAGTTGTTACTTCTCCATCGGGGCTTATTTTTCTTATTCTATTATTTTGCCAGTCTGAAACGTATAAGTATCCAAGATGATCCACCGCTATGTCATATGGTCGATAGAATTGAGCTGATAGACCATTGCCGTCAGAATAACCAGGCACGCCAGAACCAGCAAAAGTAGACACTACTCCCTCCTTGCTAATTTTTCTGATTCTATGGTTAGAATTATCTGCGACAAAAATATTGCCCTGATTGTCGATAGCAAGACCATATGGATTTGCAAAAGATGCATTCACTCCTGTTCCATCCATATATCCACCCCTTGAACCAGCAAATATGTCCACCTCATCCAAGGTTTCATTTTTCAAATTCAACCAACTTGGGATCTCGGAAGCACTAATGACTACTTTATCATTCTCGGGGTCAGTTACTGTAATATTGTAGCCATAAGTCTCATTATCATCAATTTCAGTAATAGGTGTTGAAGTAAAAACAGGAGCTTCATTAAGGTTTGTAACACTAATATTCACAGTTTTACTTACAGAGTTCACTCCATCATTTGCATTAATTTCAATAACGTAAGTGTTATCGGTACCCAAACCTATTGGCGATTCAAAATCAGGAGAAGATTTAAAAACGACCTCTCCGGAAGCCGCACCAAAATCAAATAAAGCCTCATCATTGTCTGTGCCAAAGCTATAAGTAACAGTGTTTACACTAGTTACTTGAGCCGTATAAACCACCCCAGTTCCATTCTCAGTGAAATTTACAGTTGCAGCAGAAGTGAATACGGGTGGAGGAACAGTTTCGTTAAGCAAATTGATGCTACTACTAATTGAAAACACCTGCTCATTTCTGTCATTACCAGTATTATTACCAGTATCAATAACTTTTATCAAGGTTACTCCTCTTGTACCAGCTACTGGGGATTGATTGGTATTACTATAAGTTATACCATTTATAAGGTCGATTGTTGAATCATCGCTTAAGCCTTGAGATGCTGACAGTCTAACTGTCGCTATATCATCGACTAATTCAATATTAACAGTGATTGAATTATTGACTGTTACTCCAGACTCGCCATCTGTTAATGTAAACTGCTGACCATCAATAAAAATAAGTTCTTCTGCGCCATCCACTAAATTGTTAACTGTAAATTCTATTTGACTAATTTTCTGAGAAGACTCTACTGCAGAGGCATTAGTATCCTTAAAAAGACTTACTGGATTATTACCTACATAATGTGTAGGGTTCAATGGAGAGGAACTCAAATAAGGTTCTGTATCTGTTCCAATCAGCGTTACATTGGAAGTTATTGCAAAAGTTCCAGTATTATTATCTGCCTCATTGCTCCCATTATCTTGAATAGTTTTTAAAACAAAAGTTCGAACATTTTCCACATCAGGATCTCTACCAGCATAGTTATACTTTACGTTGTTCAATATTGTATTAAACACATCAGTAGTAATACCTGATTCTTTAGTAAAGGTCATTGTATTTACTCCAGAAATCACTTCACGCCTCATCTCCAAACCATTGTTTTGAGTAGTACCTCTAGAGTTAGATAACCATATGGTTGAACCATCAAAACTCTCAAAGCTCCCAGCATTTGGAAAGGCAGCTATGTTTGTCAACTCTATAGAAAAAGAGGTAATCAACTGATCTGGCTCCACTGTCGAAACTGAAATATTCTCAAATAACAAAGTACTAATGCCAGACTGAAAAGCTTCTGTATAGGTAAAATCTCTGCCATTACCTGTTAATAGTGGTGGGTCATTGCTATCAGCAACTGATACTATCACTGTTTGACTCACCTCATTTATCCCATCACTTACCCTAATTTCAATCACATAGGTATTATCCGAATCTGAATCGGTTGCAGATTCGAAGTCGGGAGAAGATTTGAATGTTACCTCTCCAGTTGCAGCATTAATATTAAAAAGGTTCTCGTCATTACAAGCACCTAATGAATAACTAAGCGTATTGGTATCAGTAGCTACCGCAGTGTATGCGACTCCTGTTCCATTTTCTGCAAAACTAGCTGTGATAAGTGATGTGAACACTGGATTTGTATCGTCAACATCAGTCACAGTAATGGTTACCGTCTGGTTTACCTGATTTACGCCATCACTGGCTCCGACTTCAATCACATAGGCATTATCCGTGTTTGCATCTAATGGTGCCTCAAAATCTGGGGGCGTATTGAATGTTATCACTCCCGCATTTATATTGAATAATGCTTCGTCATTGTTTGTGCCTAAGCTATAAGTAATCGTATTCGTATCAGTAGCCGTAACGGTATAAGCTGTGCCTGTTGCGTTTTCAGTAAAAGATATAGTGGCGGGCGAAGTGACGATGGGCGCTATAACATCGTTAATTTCAATTTGAAAATTCTGATAAACTGTTCCTTCATTATTATCATTCAAACTAAGGCTTACGTCATGGGTCCCTGATTGCCCAATGGCTGAGCCAGAAAGGATATACTTTTTCGAAATCTTTCTTATTCGTGAATTACCTGCATCAGCGACAATTATATTACCTGCATGGTCAATTGCAATACCAGCTAGCGTATTAAACTTGCTCTCTTCTGCGGATCCATCGTAGAATCCTGAAGTGCTACCAGCAATTGTGCTTACATTCCCTGAGGCATCTATCTTTCGAACTTTGTGATTAAATCGATCTACAACGTAAAGATTATTATAAGGATCAACAGCTATATATAAAGGAGAATTAAATTGGGCACTTTGACCTAAGCCATCGGCAAATCCCGCACTAGATCCTGCGAATGTTGTGACATTACCAGATTGGTCAATCTTTCTTATCCTGTTATTGCCAGAGTCTACAATGAAAATATTTCCTATTTTATCTATTACAACATCTGTGGGCATATCGAAACGGGCTACATTTTTACTACCATCTTGATATCCTCTTGTTGAACCGGCAAAAGTTGACACAACCCCTGAAGGGCTTACTTTTCTAATCAAGTGATTATCCGTATCAGCAATAATTAAATTGCCTTCACTGTCTATTGCTAAGCCTAATGGGTTTCTAAACTGTGCAGTTGCTCCCGTGCCATCAACATAACCAGGATCGCTTCCAGCGAGGGTAAATCTGTCTGCCTTACCATTCATTTTTTCAATTGTCCCAAAACGGTTTGTAGTAATGTAAAAATCTCCATCTTGACTAAACATAATAGAGGTTGGTCGCATCACAGAAGTACTTCCTCCTCCCGCAGTTGGAATTCTTCTAATCACTTGGGTAAATGTGCTTACATCCCCTAAAGGGGTTATTTTTCGAATATTATTACTCGAATACTCGGTAACGAAAGCATTTCCAAACTGGTCTACCGTTATACCTCCGAGGTTACTAAATTTAGCTGTATTACCTACGCCATCTTGAAATCCACTTTCTGAACCAGCTAATGTTTCAACCACATATTCAATACTAAGCGTTAACCAACTTGGTAAAGTTGTGCCTATTAGCGTTAGGGAATCAAAATCTAAATCGTTGATTACTAATTCATATTTGTAGAGCTCGCTATCGCCTACTTCTAAAAGAGGCGATGAATCTATTGTAGGAGAATTATTGGCTTGCACAAGAAAAGTCTCTTCTAAGCCCGTTGGCACTAAGTTATTCAACTCATTACCATGAAAGTCTGTGATATCTGTAGATGGCATTAAATTCAAATCAACCAAACCAAACTTGCTAACATTCACTTTTACTCTATACTTGGTCTCATCAAATACATCTTGACTAATATCCGTTACTACATTATCAGCACCATTCAAGCTGATTCCAAAATCAGAAGCATCTACATTCAAAACCTTTTCATTGAATTTTACTAGGAATGCTACATTATCAGACTTGATCTCTTCCTCCACTGGATTAACCCTGAGTATCTCAGTGATAAATGGCGTTATAACATCTCTTACCTGAAGCGTAAATTGTTGTGATATTGATTCTAAATTAGCGTCAGTAGCAACTAAGGAAATTTGATGATCACCAACATGCTCGAAAGGATCGCCCGTCAGCAAATCTACTATCTTAAACTTTCTGAACTTTTGATTAGCATCATCAGGAATGTATAGGAACCCATCATTCGCCTGCAAAATATTCGACACACCCGAAAAAACTGCATCCGTCCCAATGCCATCGGCAAAACCAGATGTTACTCCACCCGCTATTGTTGTTACCGATCCATCATTAGTGATACCCCTAATTTTATTTCCATCGCCAACATATATCACTCCATCGAGCCCTAATTCTAAACTGAGCGGGGAATCGAATTGAGCAGATGAGCCAATACCATCATTAGTACCACGAGTAGAACCAGCAACAGTACTTACTAAACCAGTAGGTGAGATTTCTCTAATTCTATAGTTACCATTATCAACTACATAAATATTATCGCTTCCATCAATGGCTAATTGAAGAGGAGCATTAAACTTAGCATTAATACCTTGTCCATCAGCAAACTCACCATCTAGTCCACTTAAAGTAGGACCATCGCCTCTATCTATATACCATTTTCTTCCATCCCCAGCTACCGTAGAAACATCACCATTAGTATCTATTTTTCTGATTGAATGAGACCTTCTGTCGACCACGAAGAGATTACCATGTGAATCAAATTCTAAATCACTCGGCCATATAAAAGAAGCTTGACTTGCTGGGCCATCGATAACTTCAAAACCAGTATTTCCTTTTCCTGCAAAAGTAGTTACAACCCCCTCCTTGGTCACCTTTCTAATTCTGCTATTTCTCATGTCTGCCACGTAAAGGTTTCCATCAGGCCCCATAGTAATTGCCGTTGGAACAGCAAATGAGGCGTTTATTCCTGTACCATCTGCAAATGCAAAATCTCCCGACCCTGCCACGACAGTGACATTGCCCATACCATCAATCTTTAATACCTGGTTATTCGAAACTGCATAAAAATCACCATTTGTATCTTGAGTTAGAGCAGTATTGACACCATTAGTTATACCACTAGTACTAGTCACTTCTGCTTGATTCTTAAGTGTTAACCAAGACGGTAAATTATCCCCGTTAATAACCATTGACCCTCCATTTGAGGCACTAACCACAACATTATAATTATAAGTCTCCGTGTTAGAGATATTCAATATGGGTGCCGATTCAAACTTTAACGACAATACTTTAATGGATACAATTTGACTTGCAGCTTGTAGTCCATCGTTTGCTATGACTTGAACTAAGTAAGTATTATCACTATTGGCATCTGCTGGATTATCAAAATCAGGTACACTTTTAAAACTAACTTCGCCTGTAGATGAATTCAAATCGAACAGTTGTTCGTCATTATCGCTTCCAAGACTAAATGCAATAACATTAGTATCCGATGCTGTCGCAGCATAAGCAACACCTGTACCTTTATTGGCAAAAAACACTGATTCTGTTGAGGTGAAGACTGGTGCAATCTCATCAACATCAGTAATCGTGATTGATACATTCTGGCTTACTTCGTTAAGCCCATCGCTGGCTTTAACCTCAATCGCATAATCGTTATCCGTATTTGCATCTATTGGTGTCTCAAAATCTGGAGCAGATTTAAAGGTTACTTCACCAGAAGTAGGGTCAATATTAAAAAGTGATTCGTCTTTATCTGTGCCTAATGAATAAGTAATCGGGTTGAAATCAGTCGCTACCGCAGTATAAGCAGTCCCTGTTCCGTTTTCTACAAAATTGGCTGTGGTAGCTGAAGTGAACACTGGAGGTGCATCCAGAACCGTAATGGTGAAGCTCTGCTGTGCAGTACCTCCGTTATCATCGGCTGCATCGAGTACAACGCTGTGTGTACCCAACTGATCGGTAGGATTCCCGCTCAACAAGGCTTCTGTAATTTCTATTTTTCTAATGCTGTGTGTTTGTGCAACGTATAAATCACCATTTTGATCAGCGGTCATATGATACCCGAAATAGAAAGAAGCACTTGTTCCAATACCATCCACTGAAATTACCGGGGAAAAAGAGGACCCTGCCACTGTTGTCACTTCCCCCTCAGCAGTAACCTTTCTTATTCTTTGATTAAACTGGTCCAAAACATATAGATTTCCTGCCCGATCAAATACAACATCAACCGGATTATAGAACTCAGCTTCCGATCCTGTTCCATCAGCGAAGGACGCATTTCCTGAACCCACGAAAGTGGTGACAACTCCCTCTGGGGTAATCTTACGAATCAAATTATTCTCTCTATCTGCTAGGTAAATATTTCCATCCGGCCCTACTGCCAAACCTCTTGGATTATCGAATTCAGCTTCAGTTCCCGTGCCATTGGATGACCCCCTATTTCCAGATCCCGCCAATGTGGTGACAACTCCCTCTGGGGTAATTTTTCTGATTGAGTAGTTCTGGTCATCACTTACATACACATTACCCTCAGAGTCTACCGCAAGCCCAGCAGGGTTATTGAAAAGAGCTGACGTACCAGTACCGTCTGCTCCACTTCCAAATGACCCCGCCAATGTAGTTACCACACCGGAAGGACTGATTTTCCTTATCGTATGATTGCCAGAATCAGCGACATAGATATTACCGTTAGCATCTATTGCAAGAGCGCTTGGTAAGAAAAAACGAGCTTCAGTGCCAATACCATTAACCAACCCTCTACTTGTTGAGCCCACCCATGTTGAAACAACTCCTTGCGTATCGATAATTCGAATTCTATTATTTTGTTGATCTGCTACATAGATATTCCCAACAGCATCTACTACAATGCCTCTTGGATCCCAAAAAGCGGCAGCAGTCCCTGTGCCTTCAGCAGATCCAAGCGCACTACTCCCTGCAATCGTGCTAACAATAGCCTGTCCTTCAGTCAAATTGAGCCAGGAGGGTTTAGTGTTTGCTGTCACCGTTACTGCATCTCCATCCGCATCACTCGTGGTTATGGCATAAATATAAGTAGCATTATCATTGATTGTCGTGACTGCTGTGGATGTGAAGGTTGGATTTACATCACTGACATTGGTTACCGTAATAGTGACCGTTTGATTACTTGAATTTCCTACATCATCTCTGGCTATTATTCGGACTAAATATGTGTTATCTGAACCTACATCCGATGGGCTTTCAAAGTCAGGAGCAGATTTAAAAGTAACCACACCCGTTGCGCCCACAATGTTGAACTTGTCGCCATCATCTCCTGCATCAATACTGTAAGTAACTGTATTCACATCGTTAGCCACTGCTGTATAAGCAGTGCCTGTTCCGTTTTCAACAAAAGTAGCTGTGGCTGCCGAAGTGAAAACGGGATTTGTATCGTCAACATCAGTCACGGTGATGGTTACCGTTTGGTTTATCTGATTTACCCCATCACTGGCTTTAACCTCAATCGCATAATCGTTATCCGTATTTGCATCTATTGGTGTCTCAAAATCTGGAGCAGATTTAAAAGTTACTTCACCAGAAGTAGCGTCAATATTAAAAAGTGATTCGTCTTTATCTGTGCCTAATGAATAAGTAATCGGGTTTGAATCAGTCGCTACCGCAGTATAAGCAGTCCCTGTTCCGTTTTCTACAAAATTGGCTGTGGTTGCCGAAGTGAATACAGGATCTAACCCATCATTCACAGTAACCTCTAATCTTTTTTCAGCAGAGCTGTATAGATTGTCATCGACAAACAAGCTTACATTATTTCTGTATTCTAGAGTTTTTAATTCAGATACCCAGTCCAATTTCTGGGAATATACTTTTTGGCTAAAAAGAAGAAAGATCAAAGGAAGCAAAGAGTACTTCACAATGGGTAAGAGACGAGCCATATAAGCTGTAGGGTATAGTTTTGGTTATATCGCCTAAAGATAACTTTATTTCTCAAGTCCTATTAGAATTCTGATAAAATAAAACCTAATAAGTCATAAAAAGTAAGAGTCTTTCATTTCTCCTGTTGAATGGTACTTGACCTGTTTAGATGGAAGAGTCTAAACATGTAGTCGTTTCAAATTGAATCGACTATAGTTTCCAAAAAGCCCCACCCTCTTCCATAGCACCAAAAGCCAATATTATTGTTGAAAAAAATCGAACTGCACCAAAATAAATTTCACTTAATTTTGATTGTTAAAGATCACTATTTGCTCGAGTTCTTGTTCGTTATCAATTCCCCCTTCATTCGGAATACGTAAAACACACCTTTGAAACTGTCGTACTAATGTAATTTCTAGTACTTGAAAGACTTCTCTAATCCCAAAACACAAACCTATTATAAGCCTTATTTAGTGCTCATAAATACCGTACTAGGTATTTCTCTTAGTGCCAATAATGGGTGAAAGGATCATCTGTTGGCTGATTTATAACATTATGTTTGATTAAGAGCCTTATCAGACAACTTGTGTTTTTAACTAAAAAGGGAGAAAACCAGATAGGCTCAAAAGTAAAAAAAAGAGTATGGCACTTAATAGATCGGATTGTTTCAGACATCTCGTATATGATATGTGCACAAGACTTAAAGTAAAGGTCAAATCCATTACCTAAAGAGTCTTAACAGAATTAGAGAACTTAACTAAAACCACCTGAACGATGATTAAAACTAACTTTAATCAACTGATTCTTATTCCCTTTTTGTTCTTGACTTTGAACCTAGGACTTAGCGCACAATCAGTTGGTATAGGTAGTGTTGATTTCAAACCAGACAGCGCAGCAATCTTAGAGTTAAAGTCTAATAACCAAGGGCTACTCATACCTCGATTATCAAGTCAACAAAAGCAAGCGATAGTCAACCCTCCACTCGGACTCCTAGTATTCCAAATTGATGAACCTATCGGATTTCATTTTTACTCAACGAGTGGCTGGAATTATCTAATCGATTTTGA
Organism: Roseivirga echinicomitans; assembly: GCF_001592935.1. Taxonomy (GTDB): domain Bacteria; phylum Bacteroidota; class Bacteroidia; order Cytophagales; family Cyclobacteriaceae; genus Roseivirga; species Roseivirga echinicomitans. Next base: position 292 of record NZ_LRDB01000004.1, on the reverse strand, counting down.
TAAGCAAAAGAACCTTAGTTTTCAACAGTTGAGTTTTGATGAAACAACTGGTCTTTTAACCTTAGAAAATGGCGGATCTGTGAAACTAAGTAGGTCCTCTAACGGAAACGCGCTCTTAAGTGGCGCCACAAACCCTACTTCCTCCAATGGCGTAGACGGTGACTTCTTTATCAACACTACTACGCTAGACCTATTCGGGCCTAAAACCATTGGAAACTGGGGAAGCCCTACTTCTATCATTGGAACCCAAGGAGTTCAGGGAATTCAAGGTATTGCTGGAACTAACGGTACC
>NZ_LRDB01000003.1 GCF_001592935.1 Roseivirga echinicomitans | reverse complement strand
CTAGCTGAGCATATACTAAAAGCAAGAGCTTTGTTCAATTGGGGTACTCAAGAAAAAATACTTTTCGATCTTTATAAAAATTTTGAAAACAAAAATCACTTATAAAATTCTAAGTGGTTTGTTAATGGTAATATCATTGATTACATGGTTTACTAATTCCATAATTAGATTAACTTCGCGGTCTGATTAAGAAGAACACTTGATAGTCTTTTTATCAATTCATTTGAAACAATCAAAAATCTAGCACATGTGTGGCATATTCGGTATCATTTCCTCGGCTCCAGTCGATAAAAAGGAACTGCAAGTCTTAGTTAATCACTCCCAGCAAAGAGGCATGGATTCGAGTGGTTTAATTTTTACGGACGGCTCAGATTATATTGTTAAACGCGCTGATTATGCGATAAGCAAACTTTTAAAGGAAGTCAAGCTGAAATCCTCTAGTATGGTTATGGGGCATAGCAGATTGATTACGAACGGCCTATCCGACAACCAGCCTGTGGTACGAGATGGAGTAGCAGTAATTCATAACGGTATTGTGGTTAACCATGAATCGATCTGGTCTAAAATTAACAAGGAAAGAAAGCTTCAGATAGATACAGAAGTGATTGCTGCCATTGCGGCAGAATGTGTTGAAAACGGAGATACCCTTGAGAGCATTCCTGAAAAGATACTTGATTTGTGTGAGGGGATTGTTGCTTGTGCATTGGTATTACCAAAACTTGGTAAGCTCTGCCTGTTTTCAAACAATGGTAGTTTGTATTTGGGGCAAAATGAGGGGAGACAGATTTTTGCTTCTGAGAGTTATCCATTGGTTCAGATGGGCTGTAAGGATATTAAGAAGATAAAGACTGGTGTTTTTATTGACATTGCAGTGTCTGATAAGGCCATGGACGTATCTGATAAAGCAGGTAGAAAAACCAATCTGATTGCTGATTTGCCACTTTTGTCTTCAGAAGAAAAGCTACTAGAATACCCGAAGCCAAATTTGAAGAGGTGCACCAAATGTATTCTTCCAGAGACGATGCCTTATATCCGTTTTGATGATAAGGGTGTTTGCAACTATTGTAATAACTACAAACTAAGAAATGTTCCGAGACCTAAAGAGGAATTGTTCAAGTTAGTAGAGCCATACAGACGAAAGGAAGGGAATGACTGTATTGTTCCATTTTCAGGAGGTAGAGATAGTTGTTTTGGGCTGCATTTGATTGTCAAGGAGCTTAAAATGAAACCAATTACTTATACCTATGATTGGGGTATGGTGACAGATTTGGGCAGAAGAAATATAAGCCGAATGTGTGCCGAAATGGGTGTTGAAAATATTATAGTGGCTGATGATATTACGAAGAAGCGAAAATATATAGAGATGAACCTTAAGGCTTGGCTTAAGTCACCTCATTTGGGCATGATCAGTATCCTCACGGCAGGCGACAAGCACTTTTTTAGGCATGTAGAGACAATAAAACAGCAAACGGGAATTGGGCTCAACTTATGGGGCGTTAACCCACTAGAAGTGACCCATTTTAAATCTGGCTTTTTAGGCGTTCCTCCGGATTTTGAAGAGGAGCGAGTATATAGTCACGGAGCTATGAAGCAGTTGAGATATCAATTTCTTCGTATGAAAGCAATGATGAAGTCACCAGGGTATTTTAATAGGTCTTTATGGGATACGCTCTCTGGAGAATACTACAGGAGTTTTACAGAGAAAAGTGATTACTACCATATTTTTGATTTCTTCAGATGGGATGAAACAGAAATTGATGAAACTCTTGCTACCTATGATTGGGAGTTAGCGCCTGATACAACTACTACTTGGAGAATTGGAGATGGTACGGCTGCTTTCTATAACTATATTTACTATGTAGTGGCTGGCTTTACAGAGCATGATACATTTAGGAGTAATCAGATAAGAGAGGGGCAGATGACGAGAGAAAAAGCTCTCGAATTAGTAGAGGATGAGAATCAGCCGAGGTATCAAAACATAAGGTGGTATCTAGACGCAGTAGGTATTGATTTTAAGGAGGCGATTACAGTGGTCAATAAGATCCCAAAGTTGTATACACTTTAGACCAAGTTTAGGTTTATTGTAACTACGATTAGAAATCATTTTAATGACCTACTGAATAGTTAGTTTTTGATGGGTAAGAACATATTAGCTTTAACGACAAAGGAAATAGCGAATGATAACAGGGTCATAAATTATACAAATGCGCTGGCCAGTCATGGCCATCAAGTAAGTCTGATTTGCCCTGATTCAAGAAAACAAACGACTACCCATTATCAGTTTAGTACGGTCTATATTTCACTTTTTGCACAAAGACTACCCTCTTTTTTTGTTTTTAACTTGTTTAAAACAATGGAGTTTATCTTTCGGTCGGTTTTTAGGGCTAAAAAGATAAAATGTGAGGTTATTCATGCGAATGACTTGCAAGGGTTGGTGGTGGCAAGCCTTATCAAACGCTTAGCTCATAAAGATGCTGCTATTGTGTACGATGCACATGAATATGAAACTGAAGCGAATGGTATCAAAGGCTTTCGAAAGAAGATATATCAATTCTTGGAAAGAAAGCTTATCAAAGAGGTTTCAGGGGTCATTACGGTAAGTGATACAATTGCCAATGAGTATGTAAGACTCTATGGAATTGAACAGCCAACAGTGCTTTTAAATGTCCCAAAGATTACAAGAGATACGGGTAAAAAGTATAATTTATTTCGAGAAAAACTGGAGATTAGACCCGACCAGAGGATCTTTTTATATCAAGGATACTTGATGCCAGGGAGAGGAGTAGAGATATTACTTAAGACTTTCAGCAAGCTTGATTCAGACAAGAACGTTATCGTTTTTATGGGGAAGGGGAAGTTAAAAGAACTCATTGACGATTACCGCGAACAAGGGAATATTTATTTTCACGACTTTGTGGATCCAAATGAATTTTTAAATTACACTTCCTCCGCAGATGTAGGGATTTCATTTATTCAGGATATCTCTTTATCTGATCGGTACTGTCTCCCAAACAAACTATTCGAGTATATTTCTTGTGGATTGCCAGTTATCTGCTCAAACCTTCCAGAAATGAAGAAGCTTGTTGAGACCAATAAAGTTGGAGTCGTTGCAAGTGAAAATACTGAGGAGGGATTTAAGAATGCTGTTGATCTAATGAATAGCAAAGACCTTGATTTCTTTAAGGCAAATACATCTGCAACATCTGCTAAATACAGTTGGTTGCTACAAGAAGAAAAACTAATCCAGTTGTACAATCGATTATAGCACAACATGAAAATAGTTTATGTCCATCACTGTGGCTCCACTGGAGGAGCAGGGAATAGTCTTTATTTTTTGTTGTCCAAATTAGTATTGGAACATGAGATTCACATCATTACTCAACAAGGAGAAATGGTAGACAAGTTCAAATTGTTAACGCCTCATGTTTACGAAATTAGAGGGATCCCTGTACTTTTTACCGCAGAAAACTTTGGATATATAAGAACGATTTTTGTCAACCTAAAATCGTTTTTTTATTATAAAGAAGTAGCTAAAGTTGTTGCCATAATAAGAGAAATAGGACCAGACATAGTTCACCTAAATGAAATTGGGATGTTTTCTTTGGCGAAAAGGGTGAAGCAAGAGCTGCGAATTCCTGTCGTAATGCATGCAAGAACCGTCCCAAATAGAAAATACAAATTACTGCTAAAACTCTTCACAAATCAATGCAATAGGTTTGTTGATCAATTGATTTGCATTACTAAAAGTGTTGCTTATCAGTACCCTGAAATACTCCATAAGAGCGTTATTTATAATCCCATTCAATTAGATGAAAATGAGGCTAATCGAATTAGCGCAATCAATTATGATAGTCAAGTTTTCAAAGTGTTGTTTCTTGCCAATTTTTACAAGCAAAAAGGTGTAGAAGAAACCTTAAAGGCCATAATTGAATTAAGAGCAAACCTGAACATTCAATTTGTAATAATTGGTTCTAATATTAAATCACAAGCTTTTTTTAAAAGTTTGTTTGGAAGATTGTTAAACCTGCTTAATGTCTATCCTGATTATGAGAATAGGATGAGAAAAGCAATACAAGAATACGAACTTAAAAATGTTACCTTGTTGGGGCAGGTTAGAGATATCAAGTCTGAAATTCAAAATTGCCATTTGCTCATTGCCCCAATGCATTTGAACGGCACACCAAGGTCTGTTTTCGAAGCTGGAATATATGGGATTCCTTCAATTCTAGCACTTTATCATAAGATAGATGATTTGGTTGAACATGAAGTAAATGGCTTAGTGATTAATGAGAAGAACTATAAGGAATTGGTTAATGGTATAGTTTGTTTAGAACGAGATAGAAGTAAGTTGAAGGCTTTTGGAGAAGCCGCAAAGGAAAAGTATATCCAGATATGTGCTCAAGATTTGGCCGCCAGAGAAATGAATGAGGTTTACCTAAGGCTACTTGCGAATTAGATGATGTTAATAAAAGTGCTAACGACAAAATTTGATTTAAAGAAGTTGAACCTTAGGTTCAACATTAACCCCGTTTTTTCTAAAGAGGTTATTCTTAATATCTTTTTCTTTTTTGCCTTAATGCCCTACGTTTCACCTGTACCACTTGGTTCAGATGTTCAAATCCTTACAGGACTGATTGGGTATGCCGTTCTTTTTATTCTTCTAATGAAGGATAAATTTATTGTGGACAAGCGTGAATTGGTGATTTTTGGTTTATGTCTTTTGTTCATTTTTTATATCAACATTAATGAGTCAACATATCAGCTGAGAAAAGCGATAGGGCCGTTATATAGCTTTGGCGTTTTTTATATAGCAAAGAGATATAACGGGTACTTCAGCAAGAAAATTCTTTCCGCAGTAATTATCATTTACCTGGTTGGAGCAATCATACAGTTTATTTCGCCAACAATATTTAGTCTTATTTTCGAACACTTCATTAGAGAGGTCAAATACTCGGCAAGTACCGGAAGAGGGGTTACTTCTTTAGCACCTGAGCCAAGCTTTCTAGGGATAATTTGTATCTATATTTTGGTCATTCAGAATTGGTTTTATAAGGGCGAAAAGAAAGATAAATTTTACTATTACAGGTTTGCTGCTTGTGTATTTATGATTCTTCTTTCGAAGTCGGGAGGAGGCTATGTATTGCTCTTTTTATTCACGGCATCACAATTCACAGGTTATATCAAGAAATACTGGTACATAGGTTTATTTATGGGAATAGGCCTTGGCGTTTTTGTTGCTACTACTGACCCAATAAGTGGAAATAAAGGGTTATCTGATTTAGTAAGCTTGCTAAAGTCAACATCACCAAAAGACCTTCTGCGTGTTTCATCTTTGTCAAATCGAGTGAATCCTATCATGGTTGGTTTATATGGGGCATATGAAAAGCCATTGGGACGAGGTAGTGGTTCCTTTACGACTCAAGCCCAACATGTTTATTTAGATAACGGTTTAGAAGATATTTACCCCGCCCACATGAGATCTAGGTTGTTGTATGAAATATCTAGCGACTCCGTGTCTTCTTTCGGGAAATATTTGTTCGAATACGGTATTTTCTTCCTTCTATATTTGATGCTAATTTTGTCAGGATTAGATTTTAAGCAGGCGGGACTGTTTACCGTCTTCCTTGTCTTAATTGGACTTATGTTTAGTCTACCCATCGTTTATCCACCCATTTGGCTGATTTATGGAATGTTTGATAAGAAGGTGTTGGCCAAAAAATTAGCTCAAAAAAATGCTATCTAGAATTAGAACAGGTGATTTAGAACTTGTGGATCAAACAGTCTTTGGCTCCTAGGTAAATTCTTATGGTGACAGATAACTTAAAAAATGAAGTACGAGATTTCTGGAATGAAAGCTCTTGTGGGGAGAAGTTGTTCCTTGAGGGCTTTTCTAAAGATGATTATTTAGGTCAATCGAAGATAAGATATGAACTGGAACCAGAGATTCTAGATTTTGGTCAATTTGAATCATTTAAAGATAAGAAGACCCTAGAAATAGGAGTGGGCTTAGGGTCAGACCACATGCTTTTGGCACAAAATGGTGCAATACTAACGGGTATTGATTTAACGGAACGGGCTGTAGGTCATACAAAAAGGAGGTTTGAATTACTTGGATTGACTTCTGATCTTTCGATCGCTGATGCTGAAAATTTACCTTTTGAGAATGAATCATTTGAAATGATCTACTCCTGGGGTGTAATACACCATTCTCCAAATACACCAAGGGTGGTAGATGAAATTCATCGGGTGCTGAAGGAAAATGGGAAATGTAAAATAATGATATACCATAAACACAGCTTAGTTGGCTTCATGTTGTGGTTAAGGTATGGCTTGTTCGCTTTTAGACCTTTTATTGGTCTCAATAAAATTTATCATCAATATTTGGAAAGTCCTGGAACAAAAGCTTACTCTTATAAAGAGGCACGTGAACTTTTTCATAAGTTTAAAATCAACTCTATTACCTCTCCATTAACTCATGGTGATTTACTAACCTCTCAGGCTGGACAAAGGCATAAAGGGGCTGTTTTGACTGGCGCGAGAAAAATATGGCCAAGACGTTTTTTCAAAGCTTTTATGCGAAATAACGGCCTATTTCTGATGTTAGATTTAGAAAAAAAATGAGCCAAAATTATCTTGTCGTACTATTTTTAAAGTACTTATTCATTGGAATGTATTTATAGATTTTAAGTTTTATGTGCGGCATAGTTGGAGCTTTTAATAAGAAAATTGATCGGAAGGTACTCGACCTCATAAAACATAGAGGACCAGATGATACCGGTTGGTTTGAACATAAGAATGCTATCCTTGGGCATGTAAGGCTCTCTATTCAAGATGTTAGTGAAATGGCCCACCAACCGTTTCTATCTAAGGACGGAAATACGGTAATGGTTTTCAACGGTGAAATATATAATCACTGGGAAATTAGAAAGGGACTTGAAGAAAAAGGAGTAACGTTTAAGTCGACTTCTGATACTGAAACCGTTCTTGAAGGCTATTTAATGTATGGTACTCAAGTATTTGAGATGCTCAACGGAATATTTGCGCTCTGCATATATGACCTTATAACAGAAAAGGCTGTTTTGGTGAGAGATAGGTTTGGTGTGAAGCCTTTGTATTACAGTTTTGTTGATAATGAATTTCAATTCTCGTCTGAGTTAAAAGCGCTTGAGTTTGACTCAAATGAATTAGACTATGGGGCGATTGCCAACTACATAAAATTTCTTTGGTCTCCAGGTAAAGGAACTCCTTCAAAGCAGATAAAGAAAATGCTCCCTGGTGAGTATTGTACAATCTCCAATAATAATGGGGTAATCAGTACTGAGTCAAAATTTATCCAAACAAATAAGTTCGATGGAACCAGGCATCTTGCAACTGAGGATGAACTAGTTGATAGCCTAGATGCTCTATTGGTTCAAGCAGTTCAGCGACAACTTTTGTCCGATGTTCCTGTAGGGTTCTTCCTTTCCGGTGGCCTCGATAGTAGTCTTTTGGTCGCGATAGCAAGAAAGTTACGTCCTTCTGAAGATATTCAGTGCTTTACTATTGATACTACTACCTTTGCTAAAAGCGAAGGTTTTAGTAATGATCTGGATTATGCTAGAATAGTTGCCGATCACTTAGGTGTCAAACTAGAAGTAGTATCATCAGACGTTGATATTGCCAAGGATTTTGATAGCATGATTTGGCATTTGGATGAACCTCAGGCCGACCCCGCGCCTTTGAATGTACTAAACATCTCCAAGAGGGCTGCTGAAATGGGCTTCAAAGTATTGATTGGTGGCGCTGGAGGAGATGATGTGTTTTCTGGCTACAGAAGACATCAGATGTTAAAATATGAGGCGAAAATCTCAAAGATACCTCAGTTTATACTAAATATTACAGGTGGTTTTGCTAGTCTACTAAAACCCAGTACCCCGAATAAACGAAGGGTAAAAAAACTTTTAGGTACGCTTAGAAAACCTAAGAAGGACAGACTATTTACTTATTTTGATTGGCTTGACTGGAGAACTGTAAAAAGCCTTTTTAAAGCAGACGCTAAAGAGAAGCTAGATAAACTTGATGAGTATAGCTTTTTTAGGTCTAAGGTTAATGAGATTCCTAAAGAACACAACTCACTGAATCAAATGCTCCACTTGGAGATGAGTTCCTTTTTGGTTGACCATAACTTCAATTATACCGATAAAATGGGAATGGCAGCTGGAGTCGAAATAAGAGTGCCATTTTTGGATAATGATTTAGTTGACTTTAGTTATAAGATACCTCCCGAGTTTAAGCTTAAGAATAACGTCACAAAATATATACTCAAGAAAGTCGCAGAGAGGTACTTACCAATGGAGGTAATATATCGTTCCAAAGCAGGTTTTGGTGCGCCTGTTAGAAAATGGATTACAGAAGACTTGTCAGCGTTAGTTGAATCGAGGCTGAGCAGAGAAAATATTGAGAAATTTAACATTTTTGACTACGCTCAAGTAAATGCTCTAGTTGAAAGCAATAAAAAAGGAGATATTGACGCATCTTATTCTATTTGGGCAATATTGGCCATTGATAGTTGGGTGAGACAGTTTTCAAAAGGAAGAATTAATTGATGAAGCAAATAATACAAGACCTAAAAACAGGCAAAACTATTCTTGAAGAAGTGCCAGCTCCATTAGTAAAAACTGGGGCTGTTCTTATTAAGACACAACGGAGTTTGGTTTCGCTAGGTACAGAAAGAATGCTTGTTGAATTTGGCAAATCTAATTTAGTATCTAAGGCACGTCAACAGCCAGACAAGGTTAAGATGGTGCTTGATAAAATTAAGACAGATGGCTTGATGCCTACCTTGGAGGCTGTATTTAGTAAGCTTAACCAGCCGCTACCCATGGGCTATTGCAATGTAGGTGAGATTGTAGCTGTCGGTAAAGGGGTTAAAGAATTCAAAGTTGGTGATAGGGTAGCTTCAAATGGCAATCATGCTGAATTTGTTTGTATTCCTGAAAATCTTGTTGCTAGAATTCCTGACAATGTCTCTTATAGTGAGGCTTCATTTACGATCATAGGTGCTATTGGACTTCAGGGCATTCGCCTTCTGAATCCAACAATGGGCGAAACTGTAGTGGTTATCGGCCTTGGCTTGATAGGTTTAATCACAGCTGAATTATTGATCGCCAATGGCTGCGATGTCATAGGTTTTGACTACGATCAAAGTAAAGTAGATATAGCTACGGCTAAAGGTATTAAAGCCATTAACCTCAGTGCTGGGGCTGATCAAGTAAAAATAGTTGAAGAGCATACCAATGGAGTAGGTGCCGATGGAGTGATCATTACCGCTTCAAATAAAACGAACGACATTATTTCTAATTCGGCTAAAATGAGCCGGAAACGCGGCCGTATTGTACTTGTTGGTGTAATTGGCTTGGATATTTCAAGAGCTGATTTTTACGAAAAGGAGCTTACTTTCCAAGTGTCTTGCTCCTATGGGCCTGGTCGTTATGATGACGACTATGAACAAAAGGGACAAGATTATCCACTCCCGTTTGTTCGCTGGACGGAAAAGAGAAATTTTCAAACGGTTTTGGGTGCAATTTCTAACGGAAAACTGAATGTAAAACCTCTAATTACCGAAGAAATACCACTTGCTGACTTTGATAAGATTTACGGAAATATAGGTACCTCTAAATCGGTGGCTTCAATTCTGGTTTATAGTAATGAAGAAGAGACCCCCATAAGGAAAGTAGAAGTAGGGGCTGGAAAAGGAAAAGGTGGCGCACTAGGAATCGTTGGTGCGGGCAATTTTACCAATGCAATGATTTTGCCTGCCTTAAAGAAAAACGAGACCCCTGTTAAATACATTGCTAGCTCGGGCGGCTTAAGTGCGAAAACACTAGCGAACAAGTTCGGGGTTAATTTCGCAACTAGTGATTATAAAGAAATATTAGCGGATGATGAGGTTAAGTTGGTTTTGATTACAACACGGCATAATCTTCATGCTTCAATGGCATTGGCTTGTTTAGAAGCGGGTAAGCATGTCTTTGTTGAAAAACCATTGGCTTTAAAGCTAACTGAGGTTGATGATATTATTGCTCAGGCCGAAAAGTCGGAGAAGTCAGTGGTGGTAGGGTTTAATCGAAGGTTTTCTCCCCATATGGAGAAAATAAAAAAAGCACTTGGAGAGGCCAGTGGGCCTATTAACGTATGCGCCACTATGAATGCCGGCTTTATCCCTAAAGATGTTTGGATCCATGATATGGAAGTTGGTGGTGGTAGAATTATTGGAGAAGCATGCCATTATATAGACCTTTTAGTATATCTGACGGGTAGCCAGGTAGTTTCGGTTTGTATGAACGCTATGGGCAAGAATCCAGAGGAAAATACAGACAATGCTTCTATTCTTTTAAGGTTTGAAAATGGATCTAATGGGACCATTAATTATTTTGCGAATGGAGCCAAGTCATATTCAAAAGAACGAATAGAGGTTTACTCTCAAGAAAGAACTTTTGTGTGTGATAACTTTAGGATAACTCAAGGTTTTGGTGCCAAAGGCTTTGGCAAATTAAAGACTAAACAAGATAAAGGCCACGTAGAACAATTTAGACGTTTAAGCGAATTTGCTAAAAAGGGAGGTAATCCTATTATCCCAGTGAATGAAGTTATTAACGTGAGTAAGGCCAGTATTTTGGCAGTAGAAAGTTTAAAAATGGGAGCTTGGGTAGATGTGGACTAGACTGAAATTGATGATTAATACTGTGATCCACTTAAAACGGATACAGGTTTTTTATCAAATATATTATAAGGTTAGAAATAGGGTCTTTGACCCTATTTCTTTTGGTAAACTTCGGGGTTATAAACCAATTCAGGATCGGATTGTGCTTGCAGCCTTTCCATTCAGCCCTGAGGCGACCAGCATTGAATGGTTGACTGAGAAAGATTTGAGATTTTCTTTCCTAAACCTACCTCACGAATTCATCGGAAAGGTGGATTGGAATTATGAAGGGAAAGGCAAGCTATGGAACTACAATTTAAATTATTTCGATTTTCTTTTCGACCCGAAAATTGGTCCTGATTCTGGTAAAAAGTTCATTAAAAATTACCGTCACAGCTATGATAGCTTGAAAGGTGGACTAGAGCCTTATCCCATCTCTTTAAGGGGAATTAACTGGGTAAAGTTTCTATCAATTAACAACATTCAAGAGGATGAGATAGACCAGTGTCTCTATAAGCAATTCAAAATTCTTGAGTCAAATTTGGAGTACCATATTTTGGCAAATCATTTACTAGAAAATGCATTTTCATTGTTTTTTGGGGCCTATTATTTTGAAAACGATAACTTTTATAGGAAAGCCAAAAAGCTTTTAATGGCACAACTGAGCGAGCAAATTCTTTCGGATGGAGCGCACTATGAGAGGTCTCCAATGTATCACCAGATTCTGCTTTTTAGATTACTCGACACTATCAATCTAGTCCAAAATAATACATGGAAGTCTAAAGAATTGCTGAAAGAGCTCAAGGATGTTGCTCAATCTATGTTGTCGTGGCTTGATACGATTACTTTTAGAAATGGAGAAATTCCTTACTTAAAAGACGCTACAAAGGGAATTGCTCCTACAACCCAAGAGTTGTTAGATTATGCAAAACTACTTGGAGTTGACTGGGAAAATGAGATATCTCTTTCAGAATCTGGGTATAGGAAATTTTCTAATGAGCGTATGGAACTCGTTGTAGATATAGGAGGGATTACCCCTTCTTATCAGCCAGGACATGCACATGCGGATGAGTTAAATTTTTTGCTGAATCTTAATGGGAAACCATTTATTGTTGATGTTGGTATTTCTACTTATGAAAAGAACCAAAGAAGACAATTAGAAAGGTCAACTATTTCTCATAACTGTGTTTCTTTAGGTAACACCAATTCCTCTGAAGTATGGGGAGGGTTTAGGGTTGCTAAACGTGCAAAGGTTCATGTATTGAATGATTCGATCTCTGAAATTGTGGCGGAGCATAATGGATTTGGAAAAAAAGGGCTAAGTGTTAAACGAAAATTCAGCGCTAGTCAAAGCGCTATTTACGTTGAAGATATTTTAAAGGGGAGCAGTTCATTGATCGAGGATACAGTCTCTTCTCTGCATTTTCATCCCGATGTTAAGTTGAAAGTTTCAGGAAATGATATTTTTGCAGATAATATAAGGATTAAGTTAGAGGGCTTTCGTTCCTTTGCACTTGAGAGTTACGAATATGCTGATGGTTTCAACCGTCTAATCGGAGCAAAAAAATTAGTACTGAAACCAAGTGAAACAAACCAAATAGAAATTCAATATGCTGATTGATATTATTGCTGGGGCTCGCCCTAATTTCATGAAGATTGCACCAATAATTCACGCTATTCAAAAAGCTGAAGATAGTGGTTCAAAACTGAAATATAGACTAGTCCACACTGGGCAGCATTATGATAAGAAGATGTCAGGTGACTTTTTTGAGCAACTCAATATTCCTCATCCGGATGTGAATTTAGAGTCCGGTTCTGGAACCCAAGCAGAGCAAACCGCTAAGATCATGGTCAGGTATGAGGCCCTTCTATTAGAAAAGCCTTGTGATTTAACCTTGGTAGTTGGTGATGTAACCTCTACAATGGCCTGTTCGATTGCAGCAAAAAAATTAAACATTAAGGTGGCTCACGTGGAAGCAGGTATTCGCTCTTTTGATCTTTCGATGCCCGAAGAGATAAATAGAATGGTTACCGATAGTATAACGGACTACTTTTTTACTACCTCTGAACGAGCGAATAGTAATTTGAAAAGGGCTGGCGTTGAAGACGAGAGAATCTTTTTCGTGGGTAATACAATGATTGATACTTTGCTTAAGAATCGGTCGCGTTTTATGAGGCCTGAGGTTTGGGATGAATTAAAACTTAAGGAGTCAAACTACATTGTGATGACCTTGCATAGACCTGCAAATGTTGATGAGGAGCATAAGTTAAAAGGTCTAATACAAGAAATTGTAGATCATTCTCAGGGAATGCCTCTAGTTTTTCCAATTCATCCAAGAACTGCTAAAGTTTTCGAAAACCTAGGGATCACACACGATAATTTACACTTGATCGAGCCACTTCCTTATTTGGAATTTAACTTCTTAGTGGAACGAGCGAAGGCTGTGATTACCGATTCAGGAGGGATAACGGAGGAGACAACAGTGATGGGCGTTCCGTGTATGACCCTCAGGGATAATACTGAAAGACCAGAGACTTGTGAGCTAGGAACCAATGAGCTTTTAGGAACAAACCCAAAATCAATAGGGCCAGCGATGGCGAAGCTATTTTCAGGAAGTTGGAAGAAGGGGGAGATTCCAAAATTATGGGATGGAAAAACAGCAGAGAGGATAATAGAGTGCTTGAATAAATTATGAAGATACTTTATTTGACTTTTTATTTCGAACCAGACCTTTGTGCTGGATCATTTAGAAATACACCCTTGGCTTACGAGTTAAATAGAAAACTCAAAGAAGGTGATGAGGTTCATGTGATCACTACCATGCCAAATCGTTATAAGTCTTTCAAAGAAGACGCTCTTGAGGTTGAGCAAAGAGACAAACTATTTATTCAGCGAATCCCTATTCCAGATCATCAAAGTGGTTTTTTGGATCAAATTAATTCGTTTAAAACATTTTTCTTTAATGCATTGAAGTTGACTAAAGGAAATCACTATGATTTGGTCTTTGCGTCCTCTTCACGTCTTTTTACGGGCTTTTTAGGAAGATACCTGGCGAATAAACATAAGGTCAATCTTTATCTTGATATAAGAGATATCTTTACCGATACAATGAACGAGGTGCTCGAGAGCAAAATATTGAAAACGCTCAGTTTGCCTGTTCTCAGAAAAGTTGAAAAATATACCTTTAAAAACGCCAATCATATTAACCTCGTTTCAGGTGGTTTTGAAGGGTATTTTACAAAATTCAAAAACCCATCGTACTCATTTTTTACGAACGGAATTGACGATGAATTCTTAAATCTCCCTAAATCCCAAGAGAGAATTAATGATCAGTTTATCATAACCTATGCTGGTAATATTGGAGAGGGACAGGGTTTACATAAAATTATACCCCAAGCGGCTAAGGCGCTAGGTGATAATTATAAGTTTGTAATCATTGGAGATGGGGGCGCAAAAGGCAAACTAATAGATCAAATTGAAAAAATAGGAAGTACGAATATTGAACTCGTTGAGCCACTGAGCAGAACTGCGCTGAAGGATTTTTATATAAAGTCAGACTTTCTTTTTCTCCATTTAAATGATTTTAAAGCTTTTGAGAAAGTGCTTCCATCAAAAATATTTGAATACGGAGCCTATGATAAACCCATAATTGCAGGTGTTGCCGGGTTTTCTAGTCACTTTATTCAGAAAAATTTAGAAAATTATATTCTCTTTGCTCCTGGAGATGTTGAAACATTTGTGTCGAAGGTTAAATCTTTTGAGTTCAAAAATCAAAGAAGATCAACGTTCATATCCGCATTCAGTCGCAAGAATATAATGGAAAAAATGGCTGACAGTATAATTGCCAGCGCCAATAAAGGGGAGTAGGAGATATGAAGACAGTTCTTATAACGGGCGCATCTGGTTTTGTTGGGCAACGCTTCTGTGTCAACAATAAGGACAGATATTTAATAAAAACGGTTTCGCTCCAGAATGTTCAGATCGAAGGCTTAAATTTATCGGGGGTAGACGTAATTCTTCACTTGGCAGGAATTGCTCACCGAATGGAGAAGACAGATGACTCGCTTTATTTTGAAGTGAACTATGAGCTAACTAAGAAATTGGCAGAAGCCGCCAAACAAGCAGGAGTAGGTCACTTTATTTTTGTTAGCACAATTAAGGTATATGGAGATGATTATGAATTACTCACTCCAGAGACAGCATGTAGACCAAATGATGCTTATGGTAAGAGTAAACTCATGGCTGAAGAGGCGCTTAAAAATTTAGAATCTAGAGATTTTGGAATTTCTATTGTTCGTCCACCACTAATTTATGGGCAGGGTGTAAAGGGCAACATGCAGAAACTTATGGCCTTGGTTGAAAAGAGAAAATACATCCCTTTAGGGAATATTAATAACAAGAGAAGTATGCTGGGGCTGGACAATCTTGTAGCTCTTTTAGACAGGGTAATAGAAACCAGTAAGTCAGGGACTTTTTTAATTCAAGATTCCGAACCAGTGTCTACTTCAAGACTAATCTCAGAAATTGCCAAAGGAAAGAACATTCAAATCAAGCTGATTTCAATTCCAGGGCTGGTGAGGTTTACGATAAAAAAAATTGCACCTGAAATATATAAGAGGCTATTTGGCTCTCTCGTAGTCGATGATAGTGCAACGAGGAATATATTGAACTTTGAACCACCCTATTCATTTGAAGAAGGGATTCGGTTAATGGCTAAAAACAATTGAAATGAGTAAATTATTCAATGTTGATCGATTTATATCAGAGTATGTAACGGAGAGAAAGGAAAGCCTTTTCTCAAAGGATTTGTTGACTTTTCATGAAAGGCTAATTGAAAAAACAGAAGGAAGATCGGCTTTGGTTATTGGAGGAGCGGGGACTATTGGCTCATCTTTTATAAAAGCACTCCTGAAATTTAATATTAGTAAGCTTTACGTTGTTGATATTAATGAAAACGGTTTAACAGAACTTGTTAGAGATCTTCGAAGTTCGGTAGGACTTAATGTGCCTGATGACCTTAAAACGTATCCTATAAGTTTTTCGGATCCTGTTTTTAAGAAGATGTTCCTTGCATCAGGCCCTTTTGATATTGTTGCCAATTTTGCTGCTCACAAACACGTGAGAAGTGAAAAAGATCATTACTCCATTGAGGCAATGATTCAAAATAATGTGCTCAAGGCAAAAGGACTTTTAGACCTGTTGGTTCAAAACCCTCCTGAACATTTCTTTTGCGTCTCAACAGATAAAGCTGCAAACCCCGTAAATGTTATGGGGGCGAGTAAAAAGCTAATGGAGGATTTAATTCTTGCCTACTCTGATAAATTACAAATTTCAACAGCAAGGTTTGCTAATGTGGCATTTTCTAATGGTAGTCTTCCCTTTGGTTTCATGGAGAGATTGGCCAAACAACAACCCTTTTCAAGCCCATTGAATATTAAAAGGTATTTTGTCTCACCTGAGGAGTCAGGACAAATTTGCCTTTTAGCTTGTCTTTTAGGTGATTCGGGAGAAATATTCTTCCCAAAGCTAGATTATAATAAGAACATGAAAACCTTTTCGTCCATAGCGGTAAGCTTGTTAAAAGAATTGGGTTTTGAAGCGGATATCTGCGCAACTGAGGAGGAGGCGAGAGAAAAGGCTACACAGTTGAAAGCCAATTCTAGTACTTACCCAGTATATTTTTTCGAATCGAATACGTCAGGTGAAAAGTCTTTTGAAGAATTTTATACTGACGATGAGGAGTTGGATGTTGATAGTTTTTCTGGTTTGGGGGTAATAAAGAGTACAAAAAGAAAATCGGCAGAAGAATTAATGAAAATATTTTCTAATCTAGAGTCAGCATTCAATTCAGAAACGATATCAAAGGCGAGTGTGGTTCAGGTTTTGAAAGCTTACCTTCCTAATTTTGATCATATCGAAAAGGGCAAAAACTTGGATCAAAGCATGTAACTATGTATAAATTTTTTAAAAGGCTTTTAGACATAACTGCCGCTTTAATAGCAATAATAATTCTTCTCCCGCTGTTACTCCCAATTATAATAGGGCTTAAATTGACGGGTGAAGGCTACATATTTTATAAGCAGAAGAGAATAGGGTTGAATAACAAATACTTTGAGATCCTTAAGTTTGCGACCATGCTTAAGGACAGCCCAAATATGGGTTCAGGATCCATAACGTTAAGAAATGATCCTAGAGTTACACCAATGGGTGGGTTTTTGAGAAAGACAAAGATCAATGAGCTACCTCAAATATTTAACATATTGTTGGGGGACATAAGTTTAGTGGGGCCAAGGCCATTGGTTGATAAGACATTTAATGCTTATTCTGAAGAGGTGAGAGCGCTCGTTTACAATGTAAAACCGGGGTTAACGGGTATTGGCTCTATTGTTTTTAGAGATGAGGAGTCTCTTATCTCTAATAGTAATTTGGATCCCCATACCTATTACGAAAACACCATCGCTCCATATAAAGGCAAGTTAGAGTTGTGGTATCAAGAAAGAGCTTCAATGTGGGTGGACTTAAAAATCATTTTTCTGACAGCTTGGGTAATACTATTCTCAAGCTCGGACTTGCCCTATAGAGTATTTAAGTCCCTTCCTCCTAAACCATCTTTTTAAACGAATGACTTCAGTTATTTATTAATTGATGTCGCGCCTTTCAATACTTGGTTTAACTGTTTAACTTTACAGAGAATAACAGAATTGAATGGAACAGTTTTTTCTACTGGGAGGTACTTCTTTTTTAATAACTTTTTTGATCTTTCCGGTTTTTATCAAAGCGTTCAAAAAGCGTAACTTTTTGGATACTCCTGGAGGGCGAAAGATTCATACTGTACATACGCCTTCGATGGGGGGATTGGCAATCTTTATTGGGTTTTCCATCTCGCTTTTTATTTGGATGCCTTTTGACGGACTTAAAGAGATCAAGTACGTAATTAGTGCCTTGACCATAATGTTCATAATTGGCTTTAGAGATGATTTGATTAATCTAAGGGCATTCCAGAAACTTCTTGGCCAAATTGCATCAACACTTATTATAGTAGCAGTCTGCGATATTAGGCTTGTTTCTCTTTACGGAATTTTTGGAGTATATGAAATTCCAACGATTTTTAGTTACATCCTATCTGTATTTACAATCATTGTCATAACAAATGCATATAATCTCATTGATGGAATTGATGGCTTAGCTGGCTCTATTGGTATAATTAGCACCCTATTTTTTGGCATCTGGTTCTACTTAGTAGGCGCTGATGCTTACGCCTTTCTTTCTTTTTCTTTGTTAGGTGGCTTGTTGGCTTTCTTACAATTTAACTGGGCTCCGTCAAAAGTATTCATGGGTGATACGGGCTCTTTGATGATTGGATTTTTTCTGTCAATAGTATCAATAAAATTTATTGATTTAAACTACAATCTCCAAGCAGCACACCCTTTCCGATTTGATGCATTTGTTGGGCCAGCCATAGGAGTATTAATTGTACCGCTTTATGATACTTTGAGAGTGTTTATTAAGAGAATGCTGAGAGGGAAGTCTCCAATGCATCCAGATAGGACTCATTTACACCATATTCTTCTTCGTTTGGGCTGCAACCACGCTCAGGCCACGGGTATTTTGGTAACCGTAAACGTGATTTTTGTTTTATTGACTTTAGTGTTAAAAAGTTTTTCAGATGCGATTGTGCTTCCCGCACTTATAGTTACTGCATTAACTTTAGGAACAATTACGGAGCTTATTTTTAAATCGATGATTGATAAGCGCAAGGAAGAACTGAAGGAAAGAAATAGAACTTATAGAAAAGAAGCGAAAGTAGTATCAATTACAAAGTCGGTAGGCTAAAAAACGAAGACATTAGAGTAGAATGCTTTAACAGCTAAACATTCTTATGTTTGGCTTTTATTTTATCTTGCATACGAATTAGACGGAATCACCAACAAATGGGGCAAAAAATTAAATATTCATTTCTTATTCTGGGATTGTTAACACTGTTTTTTAACCAGCCGGCAATGGCTCAGGCATTGCCAGATTTTACTGCCATTAAGGTGGATGAGCTTTCTGATGAACAAATTCAAAGTATGATGCAAAAGGCATCTTCAATGGGGTATTCACAACAAGACTTGTTTGCTGCTGCACAGGGACAAGGGGTGTCATTGACTGAAATATCAAAACTAGGTCAAAGGATGAATAAAATACAAAGCTCCAGAGTATCTACGGCTGAATCAACTCCAACGGGAAGATCTAATCGAACCAGTATGGAAGCGTTGATTTCTGAAAGTCAGCCTTTATTACCCTCTGAGATTTTTGGTTTGGCCATTTTTCAAAATGGCAATGCAAAAAATGGTTTTGTGTCTAGCTTGAATATTCCGACTCCAGAAAATTATGTGCTTGGAGCAGGGGATGAGATTTTTATTGATATTTATGGAAGCTCAGAACAATACTATCAGGCTGAAATTAACCCTGAGGGGAGTATTATTTTGGAAAACTTTGGGCCTATTTTCTTGTCGGGACTAAATGTTAAAGCTGCTGAGGCCAAGATAAAAAATAAACTAGCCAAGGTAATTACTGAATTGGAAGGAGAATCTCCTTCAACATTCATCTCTGTTACTTTAGGAAGAATTAGGTCAATTAATATCACAGTGGCGGGTGAAGTTGCTATTCCAGGTAACTATACTATGAGTGCATTTAGTACAGTTTTTAATGCGTTGTATTCCGTGGGTGGTGTGACGGAAAATGGAACACTCAGGAATATCAAAGTGTTTAGAGAAGATAAGCTAGTTGCTCAACTTGATGCTTATGATTTTTTAATTTCAGGGGATAGCAAGAGTAATATACGGCTTCAGAGTAATGATGTGATTATTATTGATCCATATACCAACCGTATTACAGTTAGTGGTGCCGTGAAAAGACCAGCTATTTATGAATTAAAGGAGAATGAATCCCTTTCCGATCTAATTAGGTATGCGGGGGGATTTAGCGAGAATGCTTTTTCAGAACAAATAAGTGTAGTTAGGAACGTGGGCAAAGAGAAGGTGGTTGCCGATGTTTTTGAAAATCAGTATGCAGTTTTTACTCCTAAGCCAGGGGATGTTTATCAAGTTAAACGTGTCTTGGATCGCTTCTCAAATCGAGTTCAAATTAAGGGGGCTGTTTTCCGTCCAGGACAGTACTCAATTTCTGGAGCGCTAACAGCCAAACAACTTATTGAAAAGGCTGATGGACTGAAGGGTGATGCTAGTCAAAGCAGGGCTTTAATTATTAGAACAAATCCTGATTTATCTACAGAAACTATTTCCATCAATTTGAAGGACTTAATGGATGGGACTTCAAATGATGTTCAATTACAGCGTGAAGATGTTGTACAAATATTTTCCATTTATGATTTGAAAGAGGAGAGTTATGTAGAAGTTTCTGGTGAGGTAAATTCTGGTGGGATCTTTAGATTTTCAAATCAAATGACGATTGAAGATATCTTGATTTTGGCGGGAGGCTTTAAGTCTTCAGCATCGGAATCGAAAATTGAAATCACACGAAGATATGGTGATGCTCAAGTTGGGAATGTATCAGAGGTTTTCGTTGTAGATGTTGACAGAAATCTGTCACTTAATAATGAAGATAAAACTTTTGAACTTCAGCCCTTTGATCATATCATTGTAAGAAAGAACCCTAATTTCTTTGTTCAAAAATTTGTGGCCATCGAAGGGGAGGTAGCCTATCCGGGCAACTATGCCATAAAGAATCAAACCGAGAGAATATCAAGTCTTTTAGAGCGTGCAGGAGGTGTAAACCAGTATGCATATATAGAGGGAGCTACTTTGCTCAGAAAAACCGAATTCCATTCAGAGATAAGCAATATTGAACAAAAAGTTCAGGCCTTGGAAGCACTTCTCAACAGGTATGCCGAAGGAGATCCTTCATTATCTGAATCGGAGTTGGCGCAAGTGGCTAGGCTTAATCAGCAACTTGATGAGCTTGATAAACAAAACTTAGACACTGAAGGAGATCCATTCTACGCGAAAAAGGAAAGACTCAGAGAAATTGTCCAACGCAATGCGCTTTTTGGAGATGTACAACTTGGTAACTCTGATGCTATTGGAATCGATCTGAAGAAAATTATTGAAAATCCGAAATCTAAATTTGACCTTATCCTTGAGGAGGGCGATGTGCTTGTTCTTCCGAAACAGCAAGAAACTGTGAGGTTAAGAGGTAGAGTGCTTTATCCTACCACAGTGGTTTATGAGCCCAATAGAAGCGTCAAGCACTTTATCAACTTGGCTGGAGGCTTTGGCAACAGAGCTCAGCGTAAAAACACGCATGTGATTTACGCCAATGGGAAAGTAGCGAAGACAAAAAAATTCTTGTTTTTCAAATTTTATCCTCGTGTATCTCCGGGTGCTGAAATTATTGTACCTTCCAAGCCACTTAAATTACCATTTGCTATTTCTGAGGTTGTTGGTATCACTAGCGGTTTAGCCACTTTAGCCCTTCTTATTAGTCAAATCAATTTTTCTGGAAAATGAGTGAACATCACCATATTAATGAAGAGCGAATATCTATTGCTGGCCTTATACGCAATTTTCAGGCATGGGCAAAAGCTATGTTCAGCGCATGGGCAAAAATTATTGTTGGTGCCATTGTTATTGGGGGGTTATTCTTCACTTATCAGTTGGTTAGAAAAACAAATTATAAGGCTGAAACAACATTTACACTTGAGGATGAATCTGGTGGAGGTTTAGGACAGCTATCTTCTCTGGCTTCTTTGGCTGGAGTTAATGTTGGTTCCTCATTAGGAGGTGAGAGTAGCCTTTTTCAGCTGGATAATATTACGGAGCTTTACATGTCATACACCATGATGAAGGAGACGCTTTTGACAAAAAGTGAATCGGAAATGGGTGTTGAAAGACTCATAACTTGGTATGGCCGTGAAAACAAACTGGACAAAAAGTGGGCAAAAGCGGGTGTCAATTTTGAGATGCCTAAAGACAATATGATTGTGAGGCATGATAGTGTTTTGAAGGAAGTGGTAAAAGATATTAGAAAAAGAAACCTTGTCGTTTCAAAGCCTAGCCGAAAGCTTACTATATTAAGCGTAGCATATACCTCTAATAATGAGTTGTTTTCTAAAAAGTTTAATGAAACTTTAGTTCAGCATGTAAACGAGTTTTATAAAGCAGCGAAAACAAAAAAGACCAGTGAAAACTTAAGAGTATTGGCCTATCAGGCAGATAGCGTTAAAAAGGTTTTAGATCAGTCCTTAAGTGATTTAGCTCAGTTTGATGAACGTAACCCTTACCTTAATTCTTTGAAGTCTACGGCATATGTGCCAAGACAAAAAATAATGATAGATGTTCAGGCTTCATCGGCTGTATATGAGGAGATTGTTAAAAATTTAGAAATTGCTAAAATCTCTAATCGAAATAATACACCTCTGATACAGGGAATAGATAAGCCTGTTTTGCCCCTAGAAGACGACCATATGAAGTGGTATAAAGCCTTGGTGATTGGGTTGATTTTAGGTGGACTGCTAATGGTGAGTTACTTTACTTTAATGCGGATTTATACATCTGTTATGAGTCAAGAAGATTGATATAACTCTTACATAATCTTAATCAAGAGCCCCAATAGTTATCAAAGAGGTTAGAAAAATAATCAAGAGCGTTTCTTTCGCTAACTTCTTTCACTTGTCGCTAAACCAAGGAGTAAATGTCCTTGTAGCAGTTGTTATCACACCATTACTGTACCAAAACTTAGGGGAAGGCCAATTCGGCTTAGTCGGTTTAGGGCTTACAGTTGTAATGTTCTTAAGTGTCCTTGTCAATTACGGTTTCCATTTAAACGGGCCAAAGCGGCTAGCATTAACCTTAGGTGATACCGATAAACAGCAAGAGTTGGTAAATGAGATTATAGTCACCAAGCTGATGCTTTCTGTCGTGCTCAGTTTGTTGATATTAATTGCTATTTATGGGTTCAATTTTTTTCCTGATTATTCCTCAATACTTTCTCTTTCATTGGTGATTTTACTAGGGGAAGCCTTATTTCCGATGTTTATTTTGCAGGGGCTCGACAAGCTTTCTTTAGTTTCAATTGCCAATGCCATATCTAAGCTGTTTTATTTAATTGCCGTAGTCATAGTAGTGAAAGAAGGCAGTGACGCTAAATGGGTTAATTTTTTATTCGGAGCTTCTTCCGTCATTGTCAATTTCGGTTTATTAGTGTTCGTCTACAAAAAGTGGGGGCTCAGGTTTTATTGGGTCAACGCTGCAAAGGTATTTATAAGGATAAAGGAGAATTTTCAGTTTTTCCTTTCAACCATTGGCGGACACCTTTCAGTTCATGGAGGTTATATTATTCTAAGTAATTTTGTTTCGGAAGTAGAACTAGGAAGGTATAACTTAGCGCAACGAGTAGCTTTTTTATTAAGAATGATTCCCGTTTTTTTAACCCAGTCTATTCTGCAAAGTGCTTCACGACTTTATCATGAAAATGAGTCTGATTTTAATGAGTATTTATCTAAAGCTTATAAAAGTGGTCTGGCATTAACCTTTGCTGTTGGACTGGGGTTCGCAATTACTTCTTCATATATCATCCGAATTTTAGGTGGTGAGTATGTTGATTATAGTGCCAATGTGTTAAGGATATTATGCTTTATTCCGTTTTTTGGAATGTTGAACGTTGCCAACATGATAAAAATTTTAGTAGCAGAAAGGAAAGAAATTTTGGCCAAAGCCACCTGGGTAACGGCAGTTTTTATGCTTGTTATTGCAATGTTGGGTAGTTATTACTTTGGGGGCTATGGGCTGGCTGTGGCACTACTTCTTTCAGAGGTGTTAAGTTTTGCAGTGCATTATTATTTATTAAAGAGGTATTGTGTGTTGAGTAATGATGGGGATAAATAAAATTGCAATCATTTTGGTTAACTGGAATGCCTATGACCTTACGGTTCGATGCATTAGTAGTTTAGAGGATACGGGTTTCCCAAGCATAAATATTTTTTTGGTAGACAATGCTTCAGCAGATAATTCGGGACCTAGACTTAGAGAGAGGTTTAAAGAAGTTACCTTTATTCAGAACATAGAGAACCTGGGTTTTACTGGAGGCAACAACGTAGCAATAACACGGGCTTTGGATGCTGGATTCGAGTACATTATGCTTCTTAATAACGATACTGAAGTTACGGAAAGCTTTTTAGAACCATTGCTTTTGACCCTAGAGGGTAATGTTAAAGTGGCTGCAGTTCAGCCGTTGATCTTAGAATTGAATCGGAAAGACTTTATATGGAGTGCAGGTGGAGATACTGATCGATTCTTTGGTTTGTCGAAAACACGCTTTTTATATCAAGAGCTAGACACGGTAAGGTCAAGCATTAAATTAGACACGGATTGGATCACAGGCTGTTGTATTTTAGCTCGGTCTTCGGTTATCCGCCAGATTGGTGCTTTGGATAATAAATTCTTTGCATACCATGAAGATGTAGATTGGTCCATTCGAATGCGCAAAGCAGGTTATGAGTTAAAGGTGGCTCCAGAAAGTGTAATCTTTCATCTTTCCATGGCCTCTTTAAAAAGTGATACCAAGCAGAAGGAAGGGTTTCTATCGCCTTTTATGCATTACCTTCATGCTAGAAATCATTTGTTTTTGGTTAGAAAACACAAGGATTACTTTAACCCCGTAGGCGCTTGGGGTTATCAATTTTTCAAACTGGCTGGCTATTCGGCTTACTTTATTTTCAGAGGTCGGTTTAACAAGCTAAGGTCTGCCCTGAAAGGGTTTAAGGATGGGTTAATAAAATGAGGTTAATCATATTATAAATTAAGCTTCAATAAATAGATTCTTTTCTTGAAGCTATTTTTGTGCAATCAAAGTTACCGGAAGCTTTAGTTGACATACGCCATATACCTTGATGCTTCTAAATATTCTTAGTAGGATAGGGTTATTCTCTATTGCTTCTACCCAGTGAGTTTTTATCCTCACTTTTTTGAAAAGAGAATATTTAAGCTTTGGAATTGGTAAAATTGTTGAGACCTCTCTGAACCCAATCTTTTTAAGTTGGTTTGCCATTTCGGTATGTGTAGATTCATTTACATGACCTCCTTCTGCGGTCAGTTTTCCTGACTGAGAAAAATCCTTAATGCGAGTAACATCCCAGGGACCGAAGAGTCTGTTAGGCATTATTATTATTAACTTTCCATTGGGTTTCAAATGATTGAATATGTTTTTCAGATGAATATCAGCATCCTCTGGAACAAGATGTTCTAAGACATTATCGGAAAACGCAACATCAAACTTTTCATCAAATTCATAATTAATAATATTAGACTCTATAAAACGGATTGTTTTATGAGACTTGAGACTTTCAGGAATTACCACATCTATTCCAGTAAGGCTTTTGGTTTTTAGGTGTCTCTCTATACTTTGAAGCATATATCCCTGACCACTCCCGTAGTCGACAACCGAAGCATTCTCCAGTTCTTTTGCGAATAACTTTACGTATTTATCCTTGTCGTTTATTCCATCAATTAAACTAGTATCTCTACCATAAATAGGAATAAGCTTAGAATAGAATTCATCATATAATTTTACTCGTTTGTCAAAATTCTTTTCATTAAGCAAGAGTCGGTGATAGTGTTCTTCAACCTTGAAGGCTGCCACTAAAACTTCTTCAGATAGACCTTCTGAAACTGAATATCTGTGAATATCAGGAAACTCTAAATAACCGTGATTTTTTGTCATATTTGCCTGCTCTTGCTGTTTATCTATGAATCATCAAAAATATAGATTTTTTATCAATAGTATCCTAAATGAGAATTTTGCCTGTCACTCGTTCTCTGTGAACAACTATGAAAAAAGGGTCCGTAAAATTGCCTCTTGGCTCAGCCAAGGACTAAAGATTTGTGGGTATATTGCGTACTTTGTTTTGCATGGGAGATTTATTTACCTAAAGTTTGTGGTTAGAGGTTTGCGCGATGGCTTAACCAAGTAGTCATCATTCAATTGACTTTGAAACGGTTTGTCATTATCAAAAATTAATAATTTTTTAATCATACTAACTATTGTCAACTAAGCTAGGTTCAATGAAAATTCTCCAGGTTCACAATATATATAAAGGAAAGACGGGTGAGGAAACCGTTGTTGAGGAAGAGAAAAAAATACTGGACCGTCATGGCCATTGTGTAATTCAGTTTATTAAGGATAACTCTGATTTGGATAAATATTCAAAATTAGATAAGATCAAAATATTGAGTTCTCTTCACTCTTCAAAATCCATTGGGAAGGAATTAGAAGAATTTATTGAAAAGGAGAAGCCGGATATTTGTCATGTACATAATACATTTCCTTTGATTACACCTATTGTCTATGAAGTTTGTAAGTCTAAAAATGTACCAGTTGTTCAGACCTTACATAACTACAAAATGGTATGTACTAATAGCCTTCTATTTCGTAATGGGGAGGTGTGTGAAAAGTGTTTAAATAAGAGCCTTTATAACTCTATTAAATTTAAGTGTTATAGAAACTCATATTTTGCAACTGCCGCTCAGGCTCATGTAATCCAATATCATAGAAATAAAGGAACTTGGGATAATCTGATTGATCGATACGTATGCTTGACCGAGTTTCAGAAAGAGAAAGTTTTTGGGGATACCTTGAAAGACAAAGTTGTGGTCAAACCCAATTTTCTGGCTGAGAATAATTTGGTGACTGTTCGGGAAGATTTTTTCCTATTTGTTGGTAGACTAAATGATTCAAAAGGACTTCAGGATTTACTTTATTTGTTTAGAAGAAATACACATTCCAAATTCATTCTTATTGGTAAATCGGATAATCC
Organism: Roseivirga echinicomitans; assembly: GCF_001592935.1. GTDB lineage: Bacteria > Bacteroidota > Bacteroidia > Cytophagales > Cyclobacteriaceae > Roseivirga > Roseivirga echinicomitans. Next base: position 246,618 of record NZ_LRDB01000003.1, on the reverse strand, counting down.
AGAGATATTCCGTGATTTTAAGAATGTTAAACACTTAGGGGAAAGAAACCGAGATGTTGTTTTGGAAAATATGAGAAAGTGTAAAGCTGTCATTTTCCCTTCTAAATATTATGAAGGAATGCCAATGGTTATTCTTGAGGCTTTTTCATTAAAAAAACCGGTAATTTCGAGAAATAGAGGGGCCATGGCTTCCATGATTAATGATGGGGTTAATGGCCTTAAATATGAAATTGAAAGTGGGTTGATAGATGCCATTAATAAGATGGAAGAGAACTCCGCATTGGTAAACCAATTGGGAGAACGGGCATATCTAGATTATAAAGAAAATTATACCGAAGAAAAAGGGTATGAAAACTTGATAAACCTTTATGCTGAAGTATTAAGCTCTCGATCACTCGTTTAGTTGACTTAATGATAAAATAACCGAATGACTATCGTTGCTACTTTTCTTTTAATACTTTATTCCATATTATTTTTCTATGTGCTCGATGCTGTCCTTAGGGGGAAGTTTGAATATGTGCTACTTTTTTCCGTAATCTTTTTCCCTATTTATGCGCTTTTTTTAACCTTTAATTACGATGCTTTTGAATTGCCTATTTTAGTTAATTTGATTCAATACTCTAAAGAGATTGTAATCTTTGGAGCTCTTGGTGTATGGATATCTGGCCAAAGAAACATGCTAAATAGGAAGTGGGAAATATCTTTTTTGGATGGCCTTTTTCTTTCCTTTCTTGTGCTCTCTTTTATCTTCTTTGTATTGGGTGTTGGCGAAGCCACATTTACCAATAAAGCCGTCTATTTAAAAAATATCTTGTTAATAGGGATATTTTACTTTTTTGGTCGTCAGATCAAGATTGACTTTAAGTATTGGGATAGAGTTTTCAACGTCATATTTATCATGACTGTTTTAGCATGTGGGCTGATTATTTTGGAAAGGGTTTTTAGTACTCATTTTCATACTTTAGTAGGCTATGCCAAGTATAATTTACATTTGAAGGATTTTGAACCCGTTGGTACGTATGGTCTTAATTGGACCTTTGAGGCAGAGGGTGGGCGACCAAGGTATGGCTCATTTTTCGCGAACCCATTGGAGCTTTCATCCTCTATGCTCATTTCAGTTGCCTTGAGTACTATTTATTTGCTTTCAGTTCCATATAAAACAAACAAGAGTAAATACTTTGTAATTCTAGCTTGTTCATTTATTTGTGTTTTACTCGCATATTCTAGAGCTTCATTTGTAGCTTTTTTTTTAATGCTCATATTTATAGCCTTTTTAATGAGGTATTATAAGATTTTGAAAGCAGCCATTGCCGTTGCGGTTTGTATAGTTTTATATATTTCTTTTTTTGCGGCTGATGAAGTCCGATATTTTGTTATCGATACACTTACATTTCAAAACTCTTCCAGTTTGACTCATATTGTGGATTGGCTAAAAGCAGTGGAGAGTATGTTGTCAAACCCAATGGGTATTGGGTTGGCAATGAGCGGTAATGCTGGTGGAGTTGAAGAAAGTTTGATTGTAGGTGGTGAGAATCAATACTTGATTTATGGTGTTCAGCTTGGCTTTCTTGGTGCATTAATTTATATAGGAATGCTCTTTTTCGGTATACGTGACTCTTGGAGAGCTTTCCGCTTATCAAGAAGCCGACAAGAAGCAGTCATCCCCTTCGTTGCGGCTTCGGTCAAATTCGGATTACTATTGCCTTTATTTACAGCTAACGCTGAAGCATATATATATGTGTCATTAATCTCATGGTGGTTTATTGGTTATGCGGAAACCATTTATCAAAGGAATAAGAAGTATCAAGTATTATCATAAATAAGCGTGAGAACGAATAGAGCATATAGTATTAGAGAACATTTTTCTGCTGTAAGAAAGTACTTCATTACTAAACTCTCATTGTTCTTTCTGAAATTTTTTAATAACCAGAACCTAACTATTATTCGAGATGGTGGGTTTGGAGATGCTATTATGGCTTCATCAGTGGTAAAGGCTATTCAATATAAATACCCGAAAGCAAAAATTTCGGTAAGTTCAGGATTCCCTGAGGTGTTTGATAATGTACAGTTTTCCGTGCATTCACGTTTAACTTTTCCAGTGATTTGGTTGAGTTATAGCCACTATGACTTTTTCCCTTGGACAATCAGAAAACCACTTCATTGTAGGCTCATAATGGAGGAAGTTGCAGGTGTATTGAACGAGCATAAAAGTAAGCATGCAATTTCTATTGATGAGAGAGAATATAAAGACTTTATAAGAGATCATGTTGAGAATAAAAAGTACCTCGTTATTCAATCAGGAGCAGGTGCTTGGTTTCAAGAGAAAAATTGGGATCAAAGTAAATGGTTACGCCTTGTTGAAGGGCTCAAGGTTTTGGGTTATTGTGTTTATCACATTGGCACACAAGACAATGCCCCTATAGAAGGGGTAGTAGACTTCAGGGGTAAAACTAACATTTATGAAAGCTTACTCTTGGTAAAGTATGCCAAACTGCTAATCGGGGTAAACTCTTTTGCCGAACAAGCGGCTTCGGTATTTAATATACCATCGGTTATTCTTTACGGCCCTACAAACCCAAGGTACTCTCTAAACCCTGGCCAAGTAGCTGTTTTCTCAAATCAAGCTTTTGAATATGGAGATTTATATAACTTGCCATACCAATTTCAGAATATGAATAGTATTGACGTAAAAACGGTTTTGAATGCAGCATCTACGATTCTTAACCAAACGAATTAGGAGCTGCATGATTTTATACCGTTAACGTAATTGAGATAAAACCTAGATGAGCCAACCGTTTAAGAAGTATAGATTATTTGTGCCCGAATATGCTAATGTGGATTATGAGCTTGCTTCAGAAATCATTGTGGAAAATGGTATTCAAAGATGTAGTTTCGGTGTTTCTGCCCTTGCTGTGCATGGCTTAATGACTAGCATTACCGATTCTCAATTGGGGCAAGTGATAAATAATATTGATTTAATAGTTCCAGATGGCCAACCTGTGAGGTGGGCGCTCAATAGTTTCTATAAACTTGGAATGCAGGATAGAGTTTATGGCCCTGAGCTTACGCTCTGGGTACTGAAAAAAGCAAACGAAAAGAGTTTGAAAGTTTACCTTTACGGAAGTACGGAGCGTACCCTATCTAAATTTCAAGAGTTTATCGAAAGAGACTACCCAAGTGTGGATATATGCGGTGTACATATCGATAGATTTAGAGAGGCAACTGCAGAGGAAGATTTTGAAGATGTTGAAAAGATAAATAGTAGTGGGGCAAACATAGTACTTGTTGGACGAGGTTGCCCAAGACAAGAGTACTGGGTGGCTAACCACAAAGGTAGGGTGTATGCCGCTATGATGGCAGTTGGTGCTGCTTTTGACTTCCATGCCGGAACGGTAAAGCAGGCGCCTAGTTGGGTGCAGAAAAATGGTCTTGAATGGCTCTATAGGCTAATTCAGGAGCCAAAAAGGTTAGCAAAAAGGTATTTTATAACAAATAGTCATTTTATATTCAAATTTATTAAACATAGGTATTTTTTAAGGCGGCCTTATTAGTCTGGTCTCTTTGAAAAGAATTTAATCATACATTATGAATCGATTACTAGTAACGGGATCTGCGGGCTTAATTGGCAGTGAGGTTGTGAGTTTCTTTGCCCAAAGAAATTGGGAGGTTATTGGAATAGACAATAATATGAGGGCCGATTTTTTCGGCAGTGCAGGTGATACTCAATGGAATGCTAAAAGACTGGAAGAACTGTACCCTAATTATACCCATCATGTAATTGATATTAGGAATAGAGCTGAAGTAGGTGACTTTTTACAGAAAGTCAAACCTGATGCAATTGTTCATGCAGCTGCACAACCTAGTCATGATTTGGCGGCTTCGAGGCCCTTTGATGATTTTGATGTTAATGCTGTGGGCACCTTAAATCTTTTGGAAGGACTCAGAAGAGTTTCTACTAATGTACCCTTCGTTCATATGTCAACAAATAAAGTATACGGTGATGCGCCAAACAGCCTTAACCTTACTGAGCATGAAAAGAGATGGGATTATACGGACGAAGAGTATTATAATGGTATAAAGGAGAGCTTTACTATTGACCAATCAAAGCATTCCATTTTTGGGGCCTCAAAGGTGGCTGGGGATGTGATGGTTCAGGAATATGGAAGATATTTTAACATGCCTACTTGCTGCCTACGAGGAGGCTGTTTAACCGGCCCAAACCACAGTGGTGTTGAATTGCACGGTTTTCTTAGTTATCTAATCAAGTGTAATTTAATAGAAAGAGAGTATACAATCTTTGGATACAAAGGAAAACAGGTGCGTGACAATATACACTCGTTTGATGTGGCAAGGTTTATTGAAGAGTTTTTGATGAATCCGAGGGTAGGGGAAGTGTATAATTTGGGTGGTGGACGATCAAACTCTGTCTCAATTCTTGAAGCTTTTGATTTGATCTCTGAAATTTCGGGGAAACCAATGAAGTATAAGTATTCTGAACAGAACCGTTCAGGTGATCATATTTGCTACATATCGGATCTGAGTAAAATGAAAGATCATTATCCAAATTGGAATATCACCAAGGACCTTAGAACTACCTTTCAGGAAATACATGATTCATGGGTGCTGAGAATGCCTTCTTAAAAAGTGTAAGCTAAGTTGATATCTAAATTGAAGTTATCTCGATCTTTCCCCGGATAGTAAGGATATGGAGTAGCATTAGGGTCAAATATAACTTCCCACTGATAGTTCAGCGACTTAGTGTAGAATAAGGAACCTCTTAGGAATAATTTGTCAAATTGCCATTCAACAAAACCATGTAGGTTATAATCAACCCAATACCTTGTGAAATCACCCGAGAAAGTGAAAGTAGCAAAGTCGTTATTATGAACATATCTTTCAACGGCTCCGCCAATCCGCTTTAAACCTTTCAGCCACGAAACTTCGAGGTATTGTGCATTACCGCCTGGGCCTAAGGCTGAGCCAAGAACTTCTCCGTTATTGGTATATCCATCCCGAACAACGCCATGGATATACCACGATAAAGCATTCCTAAAAAATCTGCTCTCCGTTTGTGACATTTGTGTTAATTCAAAATTGAATTGGTAAAACTCATCTTTCTTGGCTGTTGGAAATAGCTTACTGAAGCCTATGGTTAGAGCTCTTGAGTGATCGGAGTCAACTAATAAATCTCTTAAGTTAATTGCAGCATCATTTTTTCCAAATTCAAAGTATACTTCGGCTTTAGAATCAAACCAGACCCATCTCCCAAAAAGGCTTGCTGCCTCATCCTGTCTTAACTCAGACCCAAATTCGTTAGGGTCTTTCCCTCTAAATATGCCTGAAACTGCAGGAAAATAGTCTTTTCCCGCTTTGGCATTTGCGTAATACTGCTGAACCCACCTTGTCACACCAAATGAAAGCCCTTGAATCCATTTTGGGGAATAAGAGAAACTTATTGCCTGAAAATAACGCCAATCATTCGGTTTTGGGGCAAACTGTACTTGTCCGCTAAACAGGGAATCATAGTAGGGAGGGTTGAATCCAGACGCTTTAAGTTGCCCCGTCAATATTTGTCCTTCAAATGAGCCAATGAAAGTTTCAATTGGTCGCTGAGTGTTAAAGGTTATGTGCGGAAATCCCTGAGCATTATTACTCATCATTAAGCTATTACGTATGGCCGGCCCCCACCAAATGTTTTCGGTGGACAGACCTAATGATAGTCCCCATTGATTTAGCCGTATACTTGACTGGCCAACTGTGGCTTGTGTATAATTGCCATCTCCATAACGTTCAGGTTCATCTATCCGATTAAAAAATACATATCTAGATTGCCATGTACTCTCAAAATGGCGAGGCTTAAATGGGAAACCTTGGTATCTATTATTTTCTGCAAATATTAATTCTGGTTTCAACTGAATTGTAAGGGGACCCCATTCTGAATATATCCCCGCACTTAAATAGGTTTGTAATCCTCTTGAGCGAATCATTGCTCCGTCATTTCTGCTGTCGGGATGATCGCTATCATAGGCTAGCCTAAAATCCAAGGGCAAAATCTTCAAGCTGCCCTTGTTGCCATCAAAACGAGCTATGGTTTTAAAGTAGTTATCGGTATCAAATACTAAGGAGTCGATCTTAAGACCGTTCCCTCCAAAGACTACTGGTCGATAATTAAATGAAAATGAAGAATCAAGATTTCCAAGTAACTGCTGCCTTCTTAAATAATCTTGGACAACCGCTGACCCCAAAGGGATCGTTTGGGCAAATAATTGGCCGCCAAAAAGTAAGAAAGTATAGATTAACAATATTATTTTTTTCATCTTTTCTTAAAAACGCTTATAGATAAATTGTCTAAAGACCAGCTTTCATCACATAATGGATTGTCGGAATTTGGTTGTACTAATCTATCATAAAAACTTATAGTTGTACTATTTCTTTTATGTAGAAAGACTTTGTCAAACTTGTAAAGAGATGTTCCATTTGGAGAATCTTTCCATGCGCATAGACCAGGAAGACTGGTTGAAAAAGCCTCTAGTTTTGAGTTATTTGGAAAGGGGAACTCACGCGGGTACGATTGGCTATAGCAGAAACCGGGTATACAGAGCCCATTCGAAAATGTAGTTTCAAAATATATTTTTTCAGATGACTTTAGGTTTTCATTTGGATCAAATTCTAATAACCAAGCGTCATGGTCTTCCCCCAAAGGGTTTGTTTCGTTTGTATTTCCATCCCAAGAATCGTGAATATATAGATCGAAGGAAACTCTTATATATTCATGATCTGGTAAATCATCTAATGAAAGCTGAAATCCACTATTATTGAAGTTACCCATAACAACATCGCCATCAAAGTTTGATATCTTCACGCCAGAAATGCCTGGATAGTCCCCATTATCGAAGTCGTTGAAATAAATAAGCTCTTCCTCGGGTACAATGTCCTCGCACGAAAAACAGAGCAAAGCAAAAGCGCAAAAGATATAGTTGAGGGACTTTCTATTCATTTAATTAGAAAACGCAGGTTCACAATTGATAAGGAACTATCAAAAATGGGAAACTTATTCTGAATAATTAAGAAAAGCTGTGAAATATACGGAGTAAAGTAAAAGAGAGAACAATAATACTCGAGGTAGACTCTGAAGCTGTAAGCTTTTCATACTCATTTAATGAATAGGGCAGTTTTTTAAGTAAAGATTGACTACAGAAATACATATGGGATTTGATATATTTGAAGGATTAAATTTAATTGTATTGAGACTCTTTTTATTTGGCATATTCCTGATTCTTTATAAAGTGACGCTAGCTCAGGATGTTTCCGCTAAACTTGACACGCTAGACCTGGAAATTCAATCAGGAACTCTTATTTCCTCCAAGAGCTTTGCTCCTTTTTACCTTGTTAATAACCAGTATGGAGAAGTTGACGGTGATGCGCCTGTCTTTCTGAAAGGGGAGCTACAGTATAAAAGAATAATTAGCGATTCTTGGACGCTTTCTTCAGGCTTGAGTTTTAGAAACGAAAGATTATCAACGCTTTATTTAGGTGCGAAATTTAAAGACTGGGAATTTAACGCTGGAAGAATCAAAAAAACTTATGGCGGATTACACGCTGATCTATCATCTGGGTCATTGGCGTTGAGTGAAAATGCACTACCAATTCCAATGCTTGAAATTAGCTTGAATGAGTACAAGTCCGTTCCTTTCACGCATCATTATTTGAAGTTTAGAGGTTCTTTGAGTCAAAGGTGGATGGAGAAAGATAGATACATTTCAAAGGCGCTTTTACATGGTAAGACCTTTTATGGGATGATTGATTTAGACGACTTAATTGGTTTGCAAATTTCATCGGGGATTGTACATTTTGCTCAGTATGGGGGCGTCTCACCACAAGGTGATAAACAGCCGAGTAGTTTAAACAATTATTTCAGAGTGTTTATGGGAAGGGGCATTCATAATCCAGATGGCACAAGCGCTGGCGAGGGAAATGCCATTGGTAATCATCTTGGTTTAACAGAGTTCATCTTCAAAAAAAGATTAGGAGCTCATACACTGAGTCTAAATTATCAAAAGCCGTTTGAAGATGCCGGTAGTATCCAATTCATAAGTTTTAAGGATTTTTTAATTGGGTTGGAGTGGGTTTTGCCAGAGAATGAATCTTTGGTAAATAAGTTTTATATCGAGGTGGTAAGAACAAAGTGGCAGAGTGGGCGTGGACTTCCAGATCCTACAGATGATATCCAAACCGAAGAGCAAAATCGGAACAATGAATTTGGTGAAAGAGATGACATCTACAATAATTATTTGTATCGTTCGGGTTGGACATACCATGATCAAGTAATTGGAAACCCATTGATTTTAACTTACAAGCGTACTCTTAACTTTCTTGAACCTTATCCAGATTACGGTGTGGCTATTGCGAATAATAGATTATCAGCGCTCCATATAGGGATTGAGGGGCGCTTTACTTCTAAAATTACCTATAAAGGGCTATTGACATACTCAAAAAACTTTGGTACTTATGCGGGGTTGTATGAGGGCAGATTCAATTGGGGGGGAATAGACAGAGACCCTAATTTTGAATATGTTTTTCTACCAGCTAAAAAACAATGGTACACTTCAATAGAAGTTGATTATAAACAAGTGTTTGACTTAAAGCCATTGTCATTGAATATAAGGCTTGCAAACGATTTTGGTCAACTGTATCAGGCTGTTGGGTTTGAACTGTCTGTCCGATACAAATTGTCAAATTATTAATTCAGCGTACAACATGTGAAAGGTTTGGCTTGTTTTAATATCTTTGTGGCAATATTTTTTTTGTGATATAATTGAAATAAAAATAATTCTCAAGTGGTGAGAAAAAGGTTTAACAGATACTTTCCGTATTTATTTGTGTTAGGGGAAATGATTGTTTTAACAATTATTTTCTTTAGTTCAGTGTATGTGGCTGAGGGTCAGTTTGTTGTTAGTAAGCCTTACCTCTTATTGTTGACAATTTATTTATCTACTTGGCCCATTATATCATACCTGAATAAAGATTATAAAATAGGCAGAGCAGTTAGTTACTACACCACATTCAAAAAGGCCTTTTTTAGCGTATTCATTTTCATTTCTGTTATTTCAATTTTTTGGTTGTTTTCTGAATCTGAATCTCTGGAACGTCATTTTTTGACCACTTTAGTTCTACTTCTCTTTCTATGGCTAACCATTTATAGGGTTTCAGTTCATCTTGTGCTAGATAAGTATAGGGAATTTGGTGGTAATATCAGGTATGCAGTTATACTAGGTAATGATGACCTAGGGACTAAGCTATTCGAGACACTTAAAAGAAAAAGTCACTACGGGATAAGATGTCTTGGGTTTTATGGAGATGTGAATGGCAACAATCAGGAGTATTCATATTTGGGAGACTTCAAAGATTTTCTGAAGGCAAACCTTGACAATATAGATCATATCTATGTGAGTGAGAGAGCTCCCAAGTATGTATTGGAGAGGGCAATTGAAATTGGAGAGAGTAGTTTAAAAAGAGTAAAACTCTTGCCAGAATTCAAAACCGAAGCAATTAAGAACTTTGTGCTTCGAAGATATGATGCGGTACCAGTAATTGATGTTAATAACTTACCGCTAGATGCCAAGGTAAATACTTTTGTGAAGCGTGCTTTTGATGTGGTATTTGCTTTTCTGATTTTCGTGTTTTTTCTAAGTTGGATGTACCCCGTCTTTGGCTTGATTATAAAATTAGAATCCAAAGGGCCAATTCTGTTTAAACAGCTTAGGCATGGTAAAGGAAATACACCATTTTACTGTTATAAATTCAGGACCATGGTGAAGAACAATGAATCTGATTTTGTTTGGGCCAGTAAGAATGATCCAAGGATAACAAGGTTTGGTACTTTTTTACGAAAAACAAGCTTGGACGAGTTTCCGCAATTCTTCAATGTATTGATTGGTAATATGTCAATTGTGGGTCCAAGGCCCCACCCACTTTCTCTTAACAAAGCTTATGAAAGTAAAATAGAAAAGTATGCTAAGCGACACGCTTATAAGCCGGGGGTTACGGGCTTGGCGCAAGCCATGGGCTTTCGAGGCGAGATAACAGATTACTATCAAATGAATTCTAGGGTGAGACTAGACAGGTTTTACCTTCAGAACTGGTCTTTTGTATTAGACATTAAAATTATTTTTCTCACAATTTATGCTCTGATGAAAGGGCAAAAATTGGCTTACTAGTTTTGCTGTTGAGAATCTCTTAGATTACCTTTTGCTTAGGGTAATTTCTTTCTGAAACTCTACCCTAAAACTAATATGTGGAGGAGCATAATTCCCCCAGTTATATTCTGTACCAATTAATAGATTACTTTTCTTGATGTTAATACAGGTGTTTAGTGCAATTGAGCTAAGCTCTAAAGCGGTATTCAGCGGTATATGCTTCGTTCCAGAATTTACAAATTTCCTAAAGGAAAGCGTATATTTAAAATTCCGAATGTGGCCTTGAGAGTAAAGACTAAGGCCGCTTATTACATTATTTATGGTATTGCCAAGCGAGTTTTCTGGGTTGATAATGAGGAAAATGGGACTCCCAATAAGTTGGTTATTATAGGTCCATCCATTTCGATAAACACTGTTATTTAAGAAATTATCAGGGCCAGCGCCAAGACCACTAAGTGAGCCTCCTTGATTTGAGGTATTTACTATTTCGACTCCTATTTTACTTAAAAATCCCAATTCGTCTATCTGGTTTATAGAAAGCCCATATGTCCCAGCGTTCCAATTCTTTGGCTTCAATCCTGAACCATCTTCCCACAACCATTGAATATAGTTTTCTATACTCCAGTTTTCGTTAATGGTAATTTTTAATAGCAGGTCCCATGTGCCGAGGTGGTTGCCAAGGGCATTGATCTTATCTGTATCAAGAGCATTATCGTTACCCTTGCTCGCGAGCAGAATTCTCATGAAATTGGAAAACCCTGTAGGTTGCTTTAGGTTATTCTGTCGATTTTGACCTCCCCACTGAACGTTATGCGTTATTCCGAAATTAAACTGAATCGGTAGGCTTTCTGTTTTGAATTTAAAATGAAGATACTTTTCATGAAGAAGCGCACCACTTTGATGCCTATCCGCTTCAAGCCACCCGTGAGCCATATATCCTTTTACACTAAGAAAGGATCTGATGAGTGGAAACCAATCACGGGTTTGTAAGGATAACTTCGGGATTGGACGTGAATTGTTGCCATTCACAAGATTTCCAAAGCCAAGCACTGGGTTGTAACCGAGAAGTTCTTCCTTTTGGCCGACAGTAAAAATAAAGCTTGAGTAACTTAGCCCAATATAATTTTGAATTAAGCTTCCATATACCTTGTCGGAGGTAACCCCTGACCATTCCATTCCATAGAAATAGTTAAGGTTATTTGTTTTACTTATGTCCTTGGTAAAAAAGAGACTACTGTAAACAAAATTTCTCTCCCCATTTTTAAAACGCTGACTATTATTTCCCTGCATCCAGAACGGTAGCGTACCATTTGTTGAAGAGATTAAACCCTGTTTTACTACAAAACTATGCGATTCTTTAATTGAATCATTGGGAAATTGGAAACCGTATAATAATGGCCCATAGAACAGGGCAAATAGGGTTAGGAATTTTTTTGTGAGCATGTAATTGAGACACTAAATAATAAGCCTTGGTTGTAGGCTTATTTTATATAGTGGTCAAAATTCTTGTGATCTTTATCGAAAAGCTTTTCTTCTGAAAATGACTTGAAATAATCGTATGTTATTTTTAATCCTTCAGCACGTGATATTTTAGGCTCCCATCCTAGTATGTCTCTGGCTTTGTCAATGTTCGGTTGTCGCTGCATTGGATCATCTTTTGGCAAAGGTTTATAAATCACCTTTTGCTGAGTTCCTGTTAATTTGATGATTTCTTCAGCAAATTGAGAAATTGTAATTTCATCAGGGTTGCCAATATTTACTGGGTGTGCGTAGTCTGATAATAAAAGCCTATAAATTCCTTCTATCAAGTCATCAACATAGCAGAAAGATCTTGTTTGAGAACCATCTCCAAAGATCGTCAAATCTTCACCACGCAAAGCTTGGCCAATAAAGGCTGGCAATACACGCCCATCATTCAGGCGCATACGTGGACCGTAGGTATTGAATATCCTTACGATTCGGGTTTCTAACTTATGATAAGTGTGGTAAGCCATTGTTATAGCTTCTTGAAACCTTTTGGCTTCATCATAAACACCTCTTGGGCCAACTGGGTTTACATTACCATAGTATTCTTCAGTTTGGGGGTGAACCATCGGGTCCCCATATACTTCGGAAGTTGAGGCAATAAGCATTCTAGCACCCTTATTTAAAGCTAAGCCTAATAGGTTATGAGTACCCAAAGAGCCCACTTTCAAAGTTTGAATCGGAATCTTCAGGTAGTCAATTGGGCTTGCAGGAGAGGCGAAGTGAAGGATATAGTCGAGTTTACCTGCTACATGAACAAATTTTGAAACATCATGGTGATGAAACTCAAATTGTTCTAGAGGCATAAGGTGCTCAATATTGGATAAGTGACCAGTAATGAGGTTATCCATGCCAATTACGTGATATCCTTCTTTTATAAAACGATCACATAAATGAGAACCAAGAAACCCAGCCGCGCCTGTAATTAAAACTCTTTTCATAATTATATACCTATGCCGTAGTAATCGAAACCAAGACTTTTAACTTCTTCCTTGTCGTAAATATTTCTTCCATCAAAAATTACTTTTGATTTCATCAATCTTGCCACAACATCAAAGTTTGGAACTCTGAATTCCGGCCATTCCGTTACCAAAAGCAACGCATCTACATCGATAAGCGTGTCATATTCATCTTTTGCGTAAGTAACAGTGTCTTTCAGGTCGTGTTTAGCTTCCGCCATTGCAATTGGGTCATAAACTTTTATTTTGGCACCCATCTCCAATAATGCATTGATGATTACAATAGAAGGTGCTTCCCTCATATCATCAGTTTTAGGTTTAAAAGAAAGTCCCCATACTGCGAATGTTTTGCCAGTTAGGTCAGTTCCAAAGTGAGATTTAACCTTGGTTACCATTACAGATTTCTGACGTTCATTTACTTCTTCTACTGCCTTTAAAACGGACATGGTATAGCCATTATCTTCCGCTGTTTTAATTAGGGCTTTGACATCCTTAGGGAAGCAAGATCCTCCGTAACCTACACCTGGGTAAATAAACTTATTTCCAATTCGATTATCACTGCCTATACCTTTACGCACCATGTTTACATCGGCACCCATGATCTCACAGAGGTTAGCAATGTCGTTCATGAAGCTAATTTTTGTTGCAAGCATCGAGTTTGCTGCATACTTAGTCATTTCAGCCGATGGTACGTCCATGAAAATGGTAGGGTGTCCGTTAAGAAGAAAAGGCTTATAGAGCTTTTTCATCATTTCTTCAGCTTTTTCTGACTCTACACCCACAACGATTCGATCGGGCTTTAAGAAATCGGCAATAGCAGCACCTTCTTTTAAGAACTCGGGGTTGGAGGCAACATCAAAAGGGATATCTACTCCTCTTCTTTTTAAAGCATCTGCTACTTCTTTTTTTACTTTTTGAGCTGTTCCTACTGGTACAGTACTTTTGGTAACTACTACCATGTAGTTATTCATATTTTCACCAATTGACCTGGCTACGGCCAAAACATATTTTAAGTCTGCACTTCCGTCTTCACCTGGAGGAGTTCCTACTGCAATAAAAGCAGTTTCACAACCCTGAATGCTTTCGGCTAAATTTGTAGAGAAATGTAAACGACCTTTTTCATAATTCTTTTTTACCATGGTTTCCAAACCAGGCTCATATATAGGCATTATGCCTTCTTTAAGGCCGTCAATTTTCTTTTGATCAATATCAATACAAGCTACGTCAATACCTACTTCGGCAAAACATGTTCCTGTAACTAAACCTACATAACCAGTTCCTACTACTGCTATCTTCATTACTTATTATTTTTTGACAAAGGTTTGATAAATAAGGGTCCTATTAATTGAAATTAGATGAATGCATCGATTTCTCAGATGAGCGTTAACTTATATTAGATAAGTATCAAATATCTTTAGTTAATGTTTTTTGCCAATTCCAAGAGTCTTTTAGTGAATCCTTCAATGACTTTTCGGTCTGCCAACCAAGGGTCTCGGTAGACTTGGTGACATCAGCATAGATTTTTTCTATATCTCCATTTCTTCTTTCACCCACCTTGTAGTTTAACTTAACCCCAGAAACCTCCTCGAAAGTATTTACCATTTCCAAAACGGTGTTGCCTCTGCCTGTTCCAATATTGAAGATATCGAAAGATAAATTTGAATGGAGTGTTAAGTACTCTAAGCTTTTGACATGGGCTTTGGCCAAATCTACAACGTGAATGTAATCTCTAACGCAAGAGCCATCTTCAGTATCATAATTATCCCCAAATACGGTAAGCTCTTCTCTCCAGCCTGCCGCAGTTTGCGTAATAAATGGCACCAAATTATTTGGGATGCCTAAAGGTAATTCCCCAATCTCGGAGGATGGATGTGCCCCAACAGGATTAAAGTAACGCAAGGCAATGGCTCTAAATGATTTGTCTGAAATTGATATGTCTTCAATGATTTCTTCACAGACCTGTTTTGTGTTCCCGTATGGGGACTCTGCTGTTTTCTTAGGACTTTGCTCTGTTACAGGGAGTTGGTCAGGTTGTCCATAAACCGTACAGGATGAAGAGAATATTAGTTTTTCAACGCTTTCTTCCTTCATTAAACGAATAAGGGTCATTAGCGAGCCTACATTGTTTTCGTAATAGTCTAAAGGCTTTGCGACCGATTCTCCAACTGCTTTATATGCAGCGAAGTGTATTACGCCTGAAATCTCATTTGTTTTAAAAACTTGTCTAAAAGCTTCTTTGTTATTACAGTCAATTTGATAAAAAGTAAAGTCTTTACCCGTAATATTCTTAAGCCCATTTAAAACTGACATTCTAGAATTAGATAAATTATCGACTATAATAGGGTTATAACCCGCATTATGGAGCTCAACCACTGTATGTGAACCAATATAACCCGCACCACCTGTAACAAGGATATTCTGCATAAGCACAAATTTAGAAGCTTAGAGGGATTAATTAATATCAAACCCTATTTTTGTATCGAAATACTAACGCAATATGTCGAATTCGATCGAAGAAATTAAGAAAGAAGTAGAAGCCTCTGTGGTAAGCTCTGATGTTGAGCTTGAAGCTTTTAGGATGAGGTTCATAAGCCGTAAAAGCGTTATTGGAGAGCTTTTCGGTAACATGAAGACTGTGCCTGCTGAAGAAAGAAAAGCTTATGGTCAGGATGTAAATGCTTTGAAAAACTTGGCTGAAAATCGTTTTCAATTCCATATTGATAATTTGAAATCGGGCGCTAAAAAATCGGAAGATCACCCAGACCTTACTTTGCCACCTATTGAAAGTCAGTTTGGAACAATTCATCCTTTAACGGCTACACGCCAAAGGTTCATAGAGATATTTGAGAGAATTGGATTTAATGTTTCTTCGGGGCCAGAAATTGAAGATGACTGGCATAACTTCACTGCACTGAACTTTCCCGAAAATCACCCAGCGAGAGAAATGCAGGATACTTTCTTTTTAGAGAAGAATCCCGACATCGCTTTAAGAACACATACTTCATCAGTGCAGATCAGGGTGATGGAAAATGAAAAACCTCCAATCAGAACACTTTCTCCAGGAAGGGTATTCAGAAACGAGGCGATTTCAGCTAGGGCTCACTGTGTATTTCATCAAATGGAAGGCTTATACATTGACAAGGGCGTTTCGTTTGCCGACTTAAAGCAAACGCTTTATCATTTCGCTAAGGAGATGTATACCAAGGAGACTCAGGTGCGCTTTAGGCCATCATACTTCCCTTTCACAGAGCCTAGTGCCGAAATTGATATCTCTTGTCAGATATGCCATGGCGAGGGTTGTAACATTTGCAAATACAGTGGCTGGGTAGAAATCGGTGGTGCTGGAATGGTCGATCCAAATGTATTGGAGAGCTGTGGAATAGATCCTTCTGTATATTCGGGCTTTGCCTTTGGAATGGGTATCGAACGTATTACCATGCTACGGTATGGCATTAAAGATTTACGATTGTTTACAGAAAACGACATTCGCTTTTTAAAGCAATTCAATTCGCTATGATGAAATTACAAGACATTAAGAAAGTTGGAGTAGTAGGGGCTGGAACTATGGGGCAAGGAATTGCTCAGATTTCTGCTTTAGCTGGTTATAGCGTTGTGTTATACGACTTTCAAGCTACAGCTTTAAATCAGGCCAAACTAAATATTGAAAAGAACCTCGAGAAGGGAATTGAACGTGGTAAGGTAACCGTTCAGGAAAGGGATCAATCACTTTCCAATATCACTTTTAGCACCGATTTTGAGCAGCTTAGGGCAGACATCATTATTGAGGCAATAGTAGAAAGGCTTGATGTAAAGAAGGAGCTGTTTGGGAAATTGGAAAACCTGAATTCGGAGAAGACCATTTTGGCTTCAAATACATCATCAATTCCAATTACAAGAATTGCTAGAGACTTGAAGCACCCAGAACGCTTTGTAGGAATGCACTTTTTTAATCCTGCCCACATCATGAAATTGGTAGAGGTGATTTCTGGCGTGTCCACTTCAGATGATACTTCAAATACCGTTTTTGAACTGGCTAAGCAATTGGGGAAAGTGCCAGTTATGGCAAAAGATGCGCCCGGCTTTATTGTTAACCGAGTGGCACGTAATTTCTACGTTGAAGGATTAAAAGTACTGGAAGAGGGCGTCTCTGATGTTAAAGGGATTGATCGACTGGTAGAAGCTTCTGGTTTTAAAATGGGGCCTTTTAGGTTGATGGATTTAATTGGTGTAGACACTAATTTCTCAGTCACCACGTCAATGTTCAACGCATTTCATCAAGATCCAAAATTTAGACCTTCACGCATTCAAGAGCAAAAGGTAGATGCTGGTCATAATGGACGTAAATCTGGAAAGGGCTTTTACGATTACTCGGCTTAAAGTAATTCTTCAATCAATTTGTCGATGGTGATACCTTCGGCTTCTGCCTTAAAGTTTCTCACGATTCTATGACGTAGAATTGGTTTCGAAACGGCCTTTACATCTTCAATATCAGGTGAATATTTGTTGTTCAGTAAGGCATTGCATTTGGCAGCAATAATCAAATTCTGGGAGGCTCTTGGTCCTGCACCCCATTCCACGTACTCTTTTGTAATGGCTGGAGCTCTTTCTGATTCAACTCTAGTTTTGTGTACGAGGTTAACTGCGTATTCTATTACGTTATCAGCAACGGGCACCCTACGTACCAAGTGTTGGTAAGCCAGTACTTCTTCGGCACCGAGTATTTTATTAACCACTTTTTGTTCATCAGTAGTTGTACCTTTTACAATGTCTACTTCTGAAGCAAATGACGGGTATGTCAGTTGGATATTGAACAAAAAACGGTCTAGCTGAGCTTCTGGCAGAGGATAGGTTCCTTCCTGCTCAATTGGGTTTTGCGTAGCCAATACAAAGAATGGTTTCTGTAAAGGGATGGTTTGGCCAGCAACCGTAACCGCATACTCTTGCATGGCCTCTAACAAGGCAGCCTGTGTTTTAGGGGGAGTTCTGTTAATCTCATCTGCCAAAATGATGTTGGCAAAGATTGGGCCTTGAATAAATTTGAAATTTCTGTCCTTATCCAACGTTTCAGCACCCAAAATGTCTGAAGGCATTAAATCTGGAGTAAACTGAATCCTATTGAATTTCAGGTCTAAGGCAGAAGAAATTGTACTGATCAACAAAGTTTTAGCCAAGCCAGGAACTCCGACCAAGAGGCTGTGACCCTGGCAGAAAATTGAAGTCAAAAGTAGATTAACTACTTCATCTTGACCAATTATTATTTTTGAGATTTCCTTTTTAAGAATATTGAAATCCTCAAAAAACTTATTTGCAAGGGCTACTTCCGACTTTATTTCTTCCATTCCTATTAATTATTCGTTATTCCGCAACGATTGAACTCTGGGTCAACCATCACGTAAACCTCTTTCATTTTTTCTTTAATATACTCACTTCTTTTTTGAGCCTTTTTCATTCCTAAAGTAGCCGCTTTTAATTTTTCATAATCATCCGTCATATTGGCCTTGTGAGGCCCTATTTTAGATTTGTAATATATGATTTGAACCGCCTTTGAACCATCCGGCATGTCAATGATTTCAGGCTTGGAGATATCTCCCTCTTTCATTTCATCAATGATAAAAAACATGGTCGGATCTAAGGCATCTGATGGGATTCTGTTTGTTCCAAACTGACCGCTCAAAAAGCCACCATTTACCTTTGTACCTTCATCATCGGAATATTGTTTCGCTGTAGCGGCAAAAGTTATACTGTCGGATAAAATAAGGGTTCTAAGGCTGTCCAATAGATCAGAAGTTTTTTGAATGTCTTGCTGTGTAGGCTTAGGGGTAATAAGGATGTGGCGTGAATTGAATTCATTTCCTCGTTTTTCTATCAACTGAATAAGGTGTATTCCGAATGATGAAACTATTGGCATTGAGATTTCTCCTGGTTTTAATGCTAATGCACCAGCCTCATAGGAAGGATCAAATTGCCCTCTTTTTGCCATGCCTAAATTTCCTCCGTCTGGGCCAGATGGTCCTTGAGAATTTTCAATAGCCAAAACCTCAAAATTCTCTCCTTTCATGGCCCTTTCTCTGATTTTCATCAGCTGATCTTTTACCTTCTGTACTTCAGCTTCGTTTGGCACAGGCTTTTTAATAATGGTACCTATTTCAAATTCAGTATTGAAAAGTGGCAAGCTGTCTTTTGGGATATTATTGAAAAACTTTCGAATTTCGGCAGGAGTTACGGTTACCGAACTCAAGATGTTTTCTTCTTGTGCTCCTATTTTTAACTGCTCTTCAATATTAGGTCTTAACTCTTCCATCAATTGATCGATAGATTTTCCATAGGCTTCTTGAATAGCACGTTCTGAACCCACTTGTGCAATAATATTTTGCATTCTCATTTGGAGTTCATAATCCACTCTTCCGGCATCGACATCCACTGAATCTAATTCAGACATGGCCAGCATAAGTTTGGTTTCGATGATTTGTTCTAAAATATAACAACGGGCATCACCTGTAAAATTTGCCGCTTCACCGCTGGATAAAAAGCCGGCATAGGCCTGTTCAATTTCACTTTTAAGAATAATGTGATTGTCAACTTTGGCCACAATCTTATCGACTATTTCTTGCCCAAAAGTTAAGTTGAGTGAAAGTACTGTAAACAGTATTGCCGTCAATCCTCTATTTATATATCTCGTAGTCCTCATTTCTTTTTGCTCTTTCATAAACTTTATTCTCCAGACTCTTGGCAATCTCTACCTTACGCTTGTTAATTATAATATTTTTAATGTCTTCCTTAACATACTCCAATGGAGAAACCTGCTCGGACAGCTTAAATTCATGAATTCTGAAAAGGTAAAGATATAGAGAATCTGATTCTTCAACATATCGGTTTCTTCTGAGAAACTGAATCTTATTTTCAATGGTGGAAAAGGGTGAGTTTTTGATGAGATCATCAAAGTTAATCCATGTAGAATCTTGCAAAGAGAAATCACTTGCAAACTGAAACCCGTAGGATTTAAGTGACTCTAAGTCTTCTGGTCTGTCAGACTTCATCCACCTTCTTACATCTGCCTTTTTTTGTGCCGCTTGCAAGATTTTTAAATACCGGCCTCTTAAAATATTCTGTCTAAGCTGAAAATTCTCAATATTATCACCGTAGTATTGCCTTATTTCTTCTTCGCTAACTTCTCTACTGAGCTGTTGCTCCACCATTAATTTCTGGTATTCATAAGAAATGAGTGTGTAGCGATAGGCCTCTACTTTTCTTTGAATTTCTGTCTGATCAATTTTGCTGTTGCTACTTGCTTCTCTAACAAACAGTTCTTTTTTAATCCAATTGTCAATAAAACGTTCGGTTATTCTTGCGCTATCTTCAGAAGATATACTTGCGTCCGTTAAGTCACTAATGTCGGTTTTGTATAAAAAGGTATTTCCGACCCTGGCCACAAGGTTTTCTGTATTATCTACATTGCCTTCTGACTCCATACCAAGGAACTCGCAAGAGCTAGCAGCGAGTAAAGTGATTAGCAATATGTAGTATTTACCTTTTTTCATCAGAAGCGATTTGCTTCAATACTTTAGTATCAATCTCAATTTTATTGGCCTTTCTTAAAGATTTGATCCAATCTTTTTCCAACCAATCCTGATAATCTGCCATGACAAGGCCTTTTATCTCCTCTAAACGATATATACCCTTAGGGATTATCTCTTCAATGGCGTAAACTCGCTTTTCAGTGGGTTGACTAAAAAGAGCCTGTTCTTTCCAGTTTTGTGCGAAATTAGGCAAATCCTCTCGTTGATATGTTCTTTTAGCAATTTTTAACGCACTAAATACTTGAGGATCAAGCTGAGCCTTTAACGCATTCTCAAAGGACATATTCTTGTCCCATTTAAAAGTGCTTAGCACCTTATCGAGGTTTTCAGAATTGGCAGATTCAATTACCCATACGGAGGCTCTTTCTGGGGCTGCATAGTTCTTTTTGTTCGTATTGAAAAAAGTATTGAGGCCAATACTGTCTTCCACGGCTTTATTCCAGACCTCTTTTTCCATAACTTCGAAAAGCATTAACCCTTCCTTGTACTCATTCAGTAAAAACCCGTATTCTGGATATTTTTGTGGTGCAAGGCTGTCTTCATGCAGAATGATTTGTTCTCGTTCAAAAAGCTTATATCGATTCCATACTGAGGTCAAGGTAATCTGATTAGCGTTTCCTAATGAATTAAAAAAGTCGGAGTAGGGCACTTCTTTCTCCCCAATTTTGAAAATGGTTTGGGTAGATAAATTAGCTAAATCTATATTCGGCAAACCCACTGCTGCAATTTGAGCAATGGTATTCTGAAGTCTAGGTAAATCCTGTTCAAAGCCGTTTTCATGCTTTAGTTTATTGACTAGCATCTCTTGCGATAATTGATTTCTACCCGAACGCCTTATGTTCTCAGAAATCTTTGGTCTCAATTCTTCTAATGAGGGCATTTGTTCTACTGCATCGAGACGGATAATGTGCCAGCCGTACGAGGCTTCTAAAGGAGGGGCTATATCACCTAGGGTTTCTATACTATAGGCTGCCTTCATGAACTCATCTGGAAGTTCTCCTGTGCCTACAAAAGGAAGAGACCCACCATTGAGTTGGGTTTGACTATCGTCCGTATATTGTTTGCAGAGGGCCTTCCAGTCACCACCATTTTGAATGGAATCGTAAATGGTTTGGATCAACTGGTTTCCGCTTTCTCTTGAACGCCCATTTTTAGTCAAGAAAATATGAGATGTTTTCACTCGGCCTTTGGCTGGTCTTTTATCATTTGTTTTAATAATATGATAGCCGAATTGCGAACGGATGATTTTGGAAATTCCACCAACAGGAGTTTCGTAAGCACCATTTTCAAAGGGGTAAACCATGGCCATGGCAGTAAACCAACCTAGGCTTCCACCATCTTTAGCCGATCCATCTTGTGAGTTGTTTTTAGCCAAAAGGGCAAAATCAACTCCGCTTACAGCTAAGATTCTTAGGCTGTCGGTTTTTTGATAGGCCGCGAGCGTATCCATTGGGTTGGAATCATTGGCTATGCGGATCAGAATATGTGAAGCATTCACTTCATACTTCAGTCGATCGTAGACTTCTAAAATAAGGCTCTCTTCTGATACAGGGTTTTGGAAATAAGGTTTTTGAATTTGAGCGATGTATCCGCTGTACTCGTCTTTAAAAGTTTGAGAAGCATCAATTCCAGCTTTTTCGGCAGCCAATACCTTGAGTTTGAAATCGATGTATTGGGTTAAATATTTTTGAAGCGAATCGTAAACGATTGGCGTATTTTCCTTTTGGTTTTTTTGGAAAGCATAGAGAAATTCAGCTTTGGAAATAGGGACTCCATTAATCTGAGCTACATTAGCCTTGTCCTGGAAAGCTAATGCTGGAGCAATAGTATATAAACCGAAAATCAATAATACTAAGAAACGCATGGTATGGCTACTTTTGGAAAGTCACTCTTTTGAATAAGCGCAAAGTGTTTTGATTCGGGCTTGAATCAAACTCTATTTTGTCCATGATTTTCTTCACCAACATAATACCCACGCCTCCTTTTTGTTTGGTTCGAATTAAATCACCTAAAATTGGCTCGTTGTATTTTATAATGTCAAAAGCGGCTCCTTTGTCAATAATGTCGAACCAAACACCTTCTTTATTAAAGCTGATAGAAATTTTCACGTAATCTTCAAGGTCCGAACATTGGCCATGGATAATAATATTTGCACATACCTCATCCACCGCCAATACCATCATATTGGTTTCAATATCAGGGACTGAATGCTCGTGTAACACTTCGGTTACGAACTTGCGCATCAACCTGAGTTTATTTTTGCTGTAGGGTATGTTAAAACTATAAGCCATTTATCTCTGCTAAAGCTTCTTCCTTTGTATCTTTAAGTATAAGCAATTGGTCTAGGCCGAGGATGCCAAAAACTTTGAGCACTTTTTCGGATAGGCCATAGATAATAAAGGTGATGTTGGTTTGATTTATTTCTTCGATGTAGGACATGAATACACCCAATCCAGCGGAAGAAATATAGTTAAGGTTAGTACAATCTATTATAATGTTACTGTGGCTTTCGTCAAAAGCCGATCGGAGCCCTTTGTCCAACTTGATGGAAGAACTGGCATCTGCATCTCCTGTTACGGCAATGGAGATGTAATTGTTTTCGTTGGTCTGTACAATCTCTAACATAAGCTTTTATACGTTCTTTATTTGAACTTGATCACCACCATAGTGTAGTCATCATTTAAATTTTTATCCTCACAAAACTCAAAGAGTTTTTTAATAAATGTCTTTTGAATTGAAACGGCATCGAACTGTGCGTTGTCCGTCAATATCTTTTTCATTCTGTCATAACCAAATTCCTCGCCAGAATGGTTAGAGGCTTCTGAAATGCCATCGGTATACAGTACTATGACGTCATCTTTCTGGAAAGTCATTTTATTGACGAACACATAGTTTTTGAAGCTGTCGTTACGTAGAATTCCCAATCCTAAACCCTTATTTTCAAGAAATTCGGCACTCGAGTTTTGACTGGAGTAGTAAAGAGTAGGGCAGTGGCCTGCTCTTGAATATTCAACCGATTTACGCTCGGTATCGATGACAAAGTAAGAAAGGGTAATGAATGAAGTTTTCTCTAAACAGCCACTCAAAGCCTTATTGGCTTTGACCAAAAATTCGTCAGGGGCAAGGTCTAACTGGACCAAGCTCTGAAAAATGCCCTTCATTTGCGACATGTGGAAAGCTGCCGAGGTACCTTTTCCTGAAACATCTCCAATGACCACCGCAAACTTATGCTCGCTCAGTTTGAAGGTGTCATAATAGTCACCTCCCACTTCATCTGGTGCTTGGGTAAAGGCATGAATCTGAAAAGAATCATCGTGATCGAGGTTTACAGGTAAAAGTGCACGCTGTACCTTTTTGGCAATGTTGAGCTCCTTTTTGTATCGTTCGTTTTCTAAGGCTTCGCCCAAAAGGCGGAAGTTTTCAATGGAAATACTGGCCTGGCTGGCAAAAGTATTGATGATGTTAATCATCTCTTTGTTAAAGCCATCACTGAGTTCATTGAGCAAGTACATGTGACCCGCTACTTTTTCTTGAATGATCAAGGGAACAATAAGTACGGATCTGAAATTGGATTTCTTAAATAAGATAAGCGTTTGGTCTTGCTCTGTGGCTTTTGAAAGCGGGTTTTTTAGCACATATTTTTGCTTGCTCACCTTTATTTGCTCTACTACCTCAAGCCGGTTTGTAGGGCTAAGGTTTTTTCTTCTGATTTCTGATTCTTCTGCACCTTGTTTGTTGCGCTCAATTTCTAGCCAACCAGCATCAGCATATACAGCGCTCATGGAGCTGGTTAACAGAATGTCGAAAATCTGATTTTCATTTTCTCCTTGTTGAATGGATTGGCTCAGGCGCTGGAAGTTGATTGCCTCTTCCATTTTTTTCTCGAAAACAGAGGAGGTTGGAAGGTTAAAGAGGATCACCAAAAGTGAGAAAATGCTATAGAAAAGTAAGAAGACAAACAGCGAAACAATAAAGAGATTGTCTATGGATTTTAAGGTATCCATTGTTTCTTCTCCTGGAACATAAATAGAGGTAAAGAAATAACCAAGGTAAATGGTGATGAGTAGAATGAGCAAAATACTTTTCCACTTTTGCTTAAAGTTGAGAAAAGCCACCCACTTTAAATTGGCTGATAGGATTAACGCCATTAGGGTAATTACACCGAAAAGAACTTTAAATAAATCACTGGTTTGTAGTTCCGTGCCTGTGAGATTGAAAAATATAGAAAGCAATATCACGCCTTCAAAAACATTCCACCAGATGACCAGTCTTTTAGATTTTTGGTACAGAATGAGCTTTTTCCACACCGTAAAAGTAGAAATGAGGAATACGGAAATTAATCCGAAGCGGATACTATACAACACCTCCTCTAAAAATGGATTATTGGCCAGTGCCGAATCAGCAATGGAGTTGTTGAACAGGCCAAGGGCAAGTGAAACTAATGTAGCAATAAGGCCAATGGCAAATACTCGCCAGAGATAATCGATGAAGTCTGTACTTTCTACTTTTGTAATTCTAAGGCGGTAAAACAATACCACAAAGACAAAAAAGAAGTCCATTATAAGGACAGAGACAGTTGGAGAAATACCTAAATCCACATCGCTCCTTACCGCTAAAACCTGCAAAACATCCAACAGCGTCATAATTAGCCAGAGTAGCGTGGATATCGCTAGGCTAATACGCATGTAGAATTTTTTTGTAAGCTTTGTTTTCATCAGTTTTTAGACGCGCCCGAATTTACGAATTTAACGCTACGGCCAAATCTTAAAACTAAGTTTTAAGTAAACGGCTTATCTCAAATTTATCCCTAACTCTTTGAGTTGTGTTTCATCAATGGTAGATGGTGAGTCGATCATTACATCACGGCCCGAAGTGTTTTTAGGGAAAGCAATGTAATCTCTGATACTGTCTGAACCACCAAACATGGCGCAAAGTCTATCGAAACCGAAGGCAATTCCACCGTGCGGAGGCGCACCATACTCAAATGCATCCATTAAAAAGCCGAACTGGGCTTTGGCTTCGTCCTCTGTAAAGCCTAAGTGTTTAAACATCAATTGCTGCGTAGCGCGGTCGTGAATTCTGATAGAACCACCGCCAATTTCAACACCATTGATGACCAAATCGTAAGCATTGGCCCTTACTTTTCCTGGGTCGGTATCGAGCAGAGCCATGTCTTCCGCCTTTGGCGAAGTGAACGGGTGGTGCATGGCATGGAAACGCTTAGTTTCTTCATCCCATTCCAATAGCGGGAAGTCGATTACCCAAAGTGGTTGGAAAGTGTTTTTATCGCGTAAGCCTAATTCTTTACCCATGTGCAAACGTAATTCGCTCATTTGCTTGCGGGTTTCGTTGGTGGTTCCGCTAAGTACCAAAATTAAGTCGCCAGCTTTTGCGTCCGCTTTGTCTGCCCAAGCTTTTAAGTCTTCTTGAGAATAGAATTTATCTACTGAAGATTTGAAAGTGCCATCGGTATTGCACTTTACATACACCAAACCTTTGGCGCCAATTTGTGGTCTTTTCACGTAATCAGTAAGGGCATCTAATTGCTTACGGGTGTATTCGGCACAACCTTCTGCACAAATTCCAAGTACCAATTCGGCCTGATCGAAAATGCTAAAGCCTTTGTTTTGTGCCAGCTCATTCAGTTCAACAAACTCCATCCCAAAACGAATGTCGGGTTTGTCGTTTCCGTATTTGCGCATGGCATCGGCATAAGTCATGTGAGGGAAGTCGCCCAATTCTACACCTCTTACGGCAGAGAACATATGGCGGGTCATGCCTTCAAAAGTATTCAGAATGTCTTCTTGATTTACGAAAGACATTTCGCAGTCTATTTGAGTAAACTCAGGTTGACGATCGGCCCTAAGGTCTTCATCTCTAAAACATTTTACGATTTGGAAATACCTGTCGAAACCAGAAACCATCAGTAATTGCTTAAAGGTTTGTGGCGATTGTGGCAGCGCATAAAACTCACCTTGGTTCATCCTAGAAGGCACCACAAAGTCACGAGCTCCTTCTGGCGTAGACTTGATCAAAACAGGCGTTTCAACCTCAATAAAGTCTTGTTCGGTTAAGTAATTACGAACGGCCATGGCCAATTTAGAGCGCAATTGCAGCTTGCTGCGCACCGCGTTTCTACGTAAATCCAAGTAGCGGTATTTCATTCTGAGCTCTTCACCGCCATCGGTGTCGTCTTCAATAATGAATGGAGGTACTTTTGAGCCATTCAAAATCTCTAAGCTTTCTACCTTAATTTCGATGCCTCCTGTAGGGATATTATCGTTTTTTGAATAGCGTTCTACCACGGTTCCTGTTGCTTTCACAACAAATTCACGCCCGAGTTTTCTGGCCGTTTCCAACACTTCAGCAGGGGTACTTCCTTCTTCAAAAGAAAGCTGAGTAATACCGTAACGGTCTCTTAAGTCGGTCCACATGAGGCCGCCTTTATCGCGCGACCGCTGTACCCAACCACAAAGTGTAACTTGCTCGTTGCTATTGCTTTCTCTTAATTCGCCACAGGTATGCGTTCTTAACATGGTATGCTTTCGTAAAATTGAGCCGCAAATTTAGTAATTGTTTTAGCAAATGGGGCTAATATTAGGCTTCAATCGAAAGAGACTTTTAATCTTTACTTATTCTGAAAAGATTTTCGCTTTCAATAGCCCCTTGGGTAAATAAAACGTTTGAACTTTGGAACTATCAGTACATAAAGACGAGTTTTTCATGGGTGAGGCTTTAAAGCAAGCCCAAATGGCTTTCGACAGGGGAGAAGTTCCTGTTGGAGCGGTGGTAGTCGCTGAAAAACGAATTATTGCCCGAGCGTATAATCAAACGGAGCAATTGAATGATGTTACTGCCCATGCAGAAATGCTGGCTTTGACTTCGGCCTTTAATTATTTGGGGGCAAAATACTTGAAAGAGTGCACTTTGTATGTTACGTTAGAGCCTTGCGTCATGTGTGCCGGAGCTCAATATTGGGCGCAACTCGGCAAATTGGTGTACGGAGCCAGGGATATTCGAAGAGGATACAGCATTCATGAGAGAAACTTGCTACATCCTAAAACAGAAGTGGTAGGAGGCTTGTTAGAAGTAGAGAGTGAAGCGCTTATGAAATCGTTTTTCTCTAAATTGAGACCATAAATTTTTGTTCAACTATAATCATAAATAAACATGGCATTTAAACTTCCAGATTTACCATATGCATTTGACGCGCTTGAGCCGCACGTGGATGCAAGAACGATGGAAATCCATCACGATAAACATCATGCAGGTTATACCAACAACCTGAACGCAGCAATTGAAGGTACTGAAATGGCGGGCAAAAGTATTGAAGAGCTTTTGGCCAACCATACTGACAATGCAGCAGTAAGAAATAACGGTGGTGGTTACTATAACCACGATCTTTTTTGGACAGTAATGTCTCCAAACGGTGGAGGTAAGCCTTCTGGCGATTTAGCCGCAGCTATCGATTCAGCTTTTGGTTCTTTCGATGGCTTTAAAGATACTTTCTCAAAAGCAGCAGCGACAAGATTTGGTTCTGGTTGGGCATGGCTTTGCGTTCACTCTGGTGGTAAAGTAGAGGTTTGCTCTTCTCCTAACCAAGACAATCCAATGATGCCAAATGTAGGCTGTGGCGGAAAGCCAATTTTGGGTCTTGATGTTTGGGAACACGCTTATTATTTGCACTACCAAAACAGAAGACCTGATTATATTAGCGCTTTCTTTAACGTAATTAACTGGGACGAAGTAACCAGAAGATACAACGAAGGGAAGTAAGATTCTAAAATCTTGATGAGTTCAAAACCACCTCTGCAAAGGGGTGGTTTTTTTGTTTTGTAGTGGCAAAACAAATACTATAAAACCTTCTCCAAAACCCCAATCAACCTATCCACTTCTTCCAGTGTATTGTAATGCACAAAACTTACGCGTACTGGGCCGCCCTTGGCTTCTAAGTTGAGGGATTGCACTAATTTTTTGGCATAAAAATCACCGAATCGAATACCAATGCGGTGTGGGTCAACTTGCTTTACGATGGCTTCGCTTTTTAAACTGTCATGATGAAAAGCAATGGTGGAGACTCTTCTTTTCTGATCCCCATTTTGCACGCCAAGAATGGTAACCGAGTCTTTAGTTTTTAGGAAATCCATAAAGCGATTGGCCAGCGCTTCTTCATGGGCAGCAAACAAATCGAAGCTTTTCTGAAATTTTATCTGGTCATCCGCTTTGGTGTCATTTGGATAATGATGGTCGTGAACGCTTCTCAAATATTCCGTCAGTCCAGCCATGCTGTAGGTCAGTTCAAAATTCTTATTGCCGGGTTGAAGTTTATAGGGCACTTCCTTAATAAAGTGGTGGTTAATGCCTGCCATGGCTTCAAGAACGTCCAGCTTTCCATACATGAGCGCGCAATGTGGGCCATACACTTTATAGCAACTGAACACATAGAAATCTACATCCAAAGCCTGCACATCCACCAAGCGGTGAGGAGCAAGGGCAACGCCATCGACACAGAATAGCGCACCAGCTTGATGTACCACTTTGGCCACTTCGGCAATTGGGTTGATGGTGCCCAAAATATTGGAAGCATGCACCATGGTTACCAGTTTCGTTTTAACTGAAAGCAGCTGCTTTAAATCTTCGATTTCTAATTCAAGGCTTTCAGGATTTACCTCCCAAATTTTCACCACAATGCCTTTTTCTTGTAGGTCTGTCCAAGGCGAACAATTAGATTCATGTTCAGAGTTGGTGGTGATTACCTCGTCTCCGGCTTTCCATACTTTTGAAAGCGTAAGACTCAAAAGTCTAAACATCATGGTGGAGGAAGGCCCCATCACAATTTCTTTTGGGTCTTTGGCATTCACGAGTTTGGCCATTTCTGCCGTCCCAAAATCAACTTTTTCTTTTGCTATACGCGAAATTTCATAGGAAGCTCCGTGCTGTACATCGTAATTCAGCAGGTATTCCGAAATTTTATCGACTACAGGTTTTAAGGTTTGAGAACCACCGGCATTGTCCATATAGACAAAGCCACTGCTAAGCGCAGGGAAGTAACTTCTAACAAAATCGATATCGAGTTGAGGGTTGTTCATAGATTGGGAATTAGACGGATAATATAAGAAAGGGTAGCGACCCCTGCTACCCATAGTTTTTAAATGGTGAGCCCATTGAATAAAAACAAAAATGGGATGCTTTTGGCACCCCTTTTTCTTGCAAACAAAAATTGTAACCTAATCTATATACTCGTTGACGATCGATTCAATTTTGATTTTTTTAACCTAGAGTTTCTCCGTGCTGACTTAAGTCTAAACCCCTTTCTTCATCTTCAATACTTACTCTCATGGGGATAATCAGGTTGGTTAACTTAAACAGCACATAAGACATTCCGAAGGTAAATGTGCCTACCATAAAAATGGTGGCTATATGGCGAAAGAAAGTTGTGGTTTCTCCATAGATAAGGCCTACATCCTTTGCGAAAACCGCGGTAAGAATCATGCCTACAATTCCGCCCACTCCGTGGCATGGAAAGACATCTAATGTATCGTCAATTCCAGTTTTGTTTTTGTAGTAAACTACAATATTGGATATAATCGCCCCAGCCACACCAATGAAAACACTTTGGCCAACGGTGACAAAACCTGCGGCAGGGGTAATAGCAACTAAGCCTACAACTGCTCCAATGGAAGCCCCCATTCCTGAAATTTTACGTCCCATTAACGCATCGTAGAATACCCAAGCTAACATAGCGGCTGCAGAAGCGACAGTGGTTGTGGCAAAGGCCATGGCGGCACTGGCATTGGCACCTAAAGCAGAGCCAGCATTAAAGCCAAACCAACCAAACCAGAGGAGGCCTGTACCAAGTAAGACATAAGGTACGTTGGCGGGTTGGTGCTCTGAAGTTCCATGGTCCTTTCTTTTGCCTAGAATGATGGCCGCGGCTATTGCAGCAAAACCAGCAGACATATGAACAACTGTTCCTCCAGCAAAATCGAGAACGCCCCACTTCCTTAAGAAGCCGTCAGGGTGCCAGGTCATATGCGCTAGAGGAGCATATATAAATACGCTGAAAAGAATGATGAAAAGTAAAAAGCTAGAGAACCTCACTCTTTCGGCAAAAGACCCGGTGATTAAGGCTGGGGTGATGATGGCGAATTTCATTTGAAATAAGGCGAATAAGATAAATGGAATGGTAGGAGCCAAATCTACTTGAGTGGCACCGCCTACCCCTTTGAAAAAGGCAAACGTAGTAGGGTTGCCAAAAATACCTCCAATACTGTCGCCAAAAGCGAGGCTAAAGCCAAAAACCACCCAAACCAGCGTAATTACTCCCATGCAGATAAAGCTTTGAAGCATAGTAGAAATCACATTCTTTTTGTTCACCATTCCCCCATAAAAAAAGGAAAGTCCTGGGGTCATAAGTAATACCAATCCAGTTGCGGCAAGCATCCAGGCGGTATCGGCTCCATTGATATTTGCATCGATAATAACCTCTCCGTTATCTACATCGAACATGCTAATGATTGCTACCAGTATTAAGATGGTAAATCCTGGGATCCACTGTTTTCTAATCATTCTCTTTAATTACAGGTTTAAAAATGAACCTCTTTTTAGTAAATTCATGTAAAGAAAGAAAAAATAGGTTTAGAAAAAACCCTAAAATCAGAAAAGATTTGTATTGATTTAAATTCATGGTAAATAAAAAAGGGGTGATCGCTATGATCACCCCTTTCTCTCAAACAAAAATTCAAAACCTATTAATGTAATTTCTTAGCGATCAACTCGATTTTCGGCTTTGCGTCTTCTCTACCTAATTCAAGTGCTTTTTGATAGTTTTCTAAAGCCTGTTTGTAGGTGGTTTTTTTCTTGCTAGGGGCCAGTTTTGTTCTCTGTGCGGCTAGTGCATACGCTTCGCCTCTGGTGAAATAGGAGTCTGCCTCACTAATTTTGAATGCCGATTTCATTGCTGAAATTTGCTGATCCAAAAGTTCTAGTTCCATTGTTTTCGCTTCAATCATTTCATCTTGATTCAAAATCGTTTCTGATTGAATGTTATTCAATGCCACCAACTTTTGATTGTTATTGGTTTCAGTATCTAATCGAGCTTCTAATAACGCGATGTCATTCTTTTGCAACTCAAAATCAGCCTTCAATTTCTTTAAGCTATTCGCATAAGTGTTTTGTGCGGTTGTCGAGTTTTTTAATGACTTTTCTAAACTCGAAATCTGAAGAGAGGTTTGCGCTATATAAGATTTCAATTCAGTTAAATGAGCAATGAAATCCTCTTGAGAGTCGCTGTTCTCTAAAGTTACTCTGAGCATTTTTCTGCCTAAATCAATTGAATCCAATAAGGTCATGGCTTGCATTAATGTTGCCGATGCCTTTTGATTGCTTTTTAGTTCTGATGAAAGACTATCTAATTTGGCAACCAAAC
The DNA here is from genome assembly GCF_001592935.1 of Roseivirga echinicomitans. Lineage (GTDB taxonomy): Bacteria > Bacteroidota > Bacteroidia > Cytophagales > Cyclobacteriaceae > Roseivirga > Roseivirga echinicomitans. The sequence continues at coordinate 214,934 of NZ_LRDB01000003.1, read as the reverse complement.
TTGAGTTTTCACTCATCAATACTTCTTTCTCTTTTTCATTAGAGCAACTGAACAATGTCAAGATGAATACTCCAATGATAATTTGCTGTTTCATGTTTTATTTTCTGTGTTTGAGCCATTTGACGCAGCTTTTAGAAAAGGTCACAGCAGAAGGACGGAAATATTTTTGGAGACAGAGAAAGGGCAGTTAATGTGATTGTTTTTTTCTTAATAACTCCTTCAATTCAGCTAGTTCATCACGCAGTCTGGCCGCTTCGATAAAGTCGAGGTCTTTGGCGGCTTTCTCCATCGACTTTTGGGTTTTGAGGATCATTTTTTCCATCCCTTCTTTGCTCATATAAGCCACAACAGGATCTGCGGCTATAGAAATACTTTCGTTTTCCGAATAGTAGTTCTTTTTCTGCTTTCTGGAATCGGCCACCGAAGTTTGATTTCTAATGTCCTCTTTCGATTTGTGGATGGTCGTTGGCGTAATGCCGTTCTCTTCATTGTAGGCTTGCTGTATGGCTCTTCTTCTTCGGGTTTCGTCAATGGCACGCTGCATAGAAACCGTGGTTCGGTCTGCATACATGATCACCATGCCATTTTGGTTTCGGGCGGCACGGCCAATGGTTTGTACCAAGGAGCGTTCATTTCGTAGAAAACCTTCCTTGTCCGCATCTAAAATTGCGACCAATGAAACTTCTGGTAAATCAAGCCCTTCCCTTAGTAAGTTTACGCCTACCAACACATCGAAAACACCGAGCCTTAGGTCACGCAGAATTTCAACCCTGTCTAGGGTGGTCACTTCTGAGTGGATATAGCGGACTTTTACATTGGCCCTTTCCAAATATTTAGAAAGCTCTTCGGCCATTCTCTTGGTTAAAGTGGTAATGAGTACGCGCTCATTTTTCTTCACACGAATGTCAATTTCTTCTAGAATATCATCGATTTGGTTAGGGCTTGGTCGTACCTCAATAATTGGGTCTAATAAACCTGTTGGTCTAATAACCTGTTCTACTACTTCGCCTTGAGTGAGGTTGAGCTCATAATCGGCTGGCGTAGCACTGACGTAAACTGTTTGCTTGGCCAAACCTTCGAATTCGTCAAATTTTAGTGGGCGGTTATCCATGGCTGATGGCAATCTGAAACCATACTCCACTAAGTTTTCTTTTCTAGATCTATCGCCACCCCACATCGCACGCACCTGTGGTAGCGTTACGTGACTTTCGTCAATGACCATCAAGAAATCTTCTGGAAAATAATCGAGCAAACAGAAAGGTCTTTGGCCTCTTTCTCGTCTGTCGAAATAGCGGGAATAGTTTTCTACACCAGAACAATAGCCCAATTCGCGCATCATTTCTAGGTCGAATTCAGTGCGTTCTTTCAGCCTTTTGGCTTCTAAGAATTTGCCATCGTCTTCAAACTGGTGGAGACGTTCCACCAAATCATCTTGAATTTCAAGAATGGCCTGATTCAATACATCCTTGCCCGTAACAAAAAGGTTAGCAGGGAAAATGGTGATAATTTTTTCGTCCGATATCTTCATTCCTGACATCGGGTCAATCATTTGAATGGCTTCAATTTCATCGCCCCAGAAGTAAATTCGAAAAGCGAAATCGCCATAAGCAATGAAGATATCTACCGTGTCGCCTTTTACGCGGAATGTGCCCCGCTTGAACTCCGCTTCTGTTCTGCTGTAAAGAATATCTACAAAAGCAAAAAGGAGTTTATTGCGCGAAATACTGTCACCGACTTGGAGTGTAATTACATTTTTACCAAACTCTTCTGGGTTTCCAATACCGTAAATGCAGGAAACTGAAGCCACCACAATCACATCTCTTCGGCCTGTAAGTAAGGCGGAGGTAGCACTCAATCTTAGCTTTTCAATTTCTTCATTAATAGAAAGGTCTTTTTCTATAAAAAGGTTGCTGCCTGGAATAAAGGCTTCTGGTTGGTAATAATCATAGTAAGAAATGAAATACTCTACCGCATTGTCTGGAAAGAATTGCTTGAATTCTCCGTAAAGTTGGGCGGCCAAAGTTTTGTTATGGCTTAAGATTAAAGTAGGCTTTTGTACTTCCTGAATAAGGTTGGCTACAGTAAAGGTTTTACCTGAACCTGTAACCCCCAAGAGCACTTGGCTGGCCTCTCCTGCATTGACACCTTCGGTTAAGGCCTTGATGGCAGTAGGTTGGTCACCGGTAGGTACAAAGTCAGAAGTAAGCTTGAAATCCATAGAGTAAAACTAAGGGAAAGTGTGAGCAAGAAAAACCTCTGGTGACTGTTTTTAGTTCAGAAGTTTTTGGAGGAATTTAAGTCTATGAGAAACTTACTTATTCCAAATCTCCCAAGAGGCTTCTGCTTGGCCATGCAGCATTTCCAAACCATTTTTCACCCAACACTTGGTCTCAATTCCCTTTTGCATAAAGGCGGTTGAAAGTGGGTTATAAACCAAATCATAGAGAAAGTGATCAGGGGTTAGTTGCTGATAAGGTAAATCTGGAAGACTCTCTATTTTAGGAGCCATGCCTAATGGCGTGGTATTGATAATAAGTTTGTAGGTATCGAGGTGTTCAGGTGTTGGCTTGTTGAAGTCTTTGTAAGTAAGTTGCCCGTCTTGTGGTCTTCTCGAAATCAACTTAAATTCAATACCGAGGTCTGAAAGCGCAGTTTGAACGGCTTTAGAAGCTCCGCCTGTCCCTAGAATCAAAGCGTTTGTGGGCATTGGATTGGCTCCAATAAACTTCACCAATGAAGTTTTGAAACCCAAATAATCGGTATTGTAACCTCTCAGTTTTCCTTTCTGAATTTTGATGGTGTTTACGGCACCAATGGCAGCGGCCTTTTCATCAACTCCATCAAGGAATTTCATTACTGACTCCTTGTAGGGAATGGTCACATTAATGCCTTCTAGGCCTTTTGTGTTTTTTACTAAGGCAGGAAATTCCTCAATGTTCTCAAGAGGGTAAAGCTCATACTCGGCTTCTATTCCTTCTTTTTCGAATTTAGCTGAGAAGTGTTTTTTCGAAAACGAATGGCCGAGTGGGTAACCGATCAGTCCAAATTTTCGCATTTACTTTTTAGGGTTTAACGCAGCTGCAACTCTATCCATTGCCAATACGATAAGGAAACCAGCAGCAGCAAATAAAATGGCTTCTAAAAAGAAAGGTTCGGCACCCGTCTTTGCAAAATATTGATTGGGCAATACATTGGCTTCGACCAAAGGTTTTAAATCACCATGGCGGTCAATATATGTCTCTATAGCTTCTTTCCAAGGCCAAACCTTGTTTAAAGAACCAATCATAAAGCCTGATAAAACACCCACTGTGATGTTATGGTATTTGTTGAAAAGCCAACCCACCAAACGAGCAAAACTCAATAAACCCACAATACAACCTAAGCCAAAAATGGCAATATCTACGATTCTAAATTCTTTTACAGCGGAAAGAATAAACTCATACTTTCCAAAAATAAGCAGAATAAATGCGCCCGAAATACCGGGCAAAATCATTGCACAAATGGCCACTGCGCCAGCTATAAATAGAAACCATGAAGCCTCTGGTGTTTCAGCAGGAGTTGCAGAGGTAATAAAGTATGCCGCGGCAATACCCAAAGCTATGGCCACAAAAACACCAATATTCCATTGCTTTATTTCCCTAAGAATAATGAGGGCTGAAATAACAATAAGCCCAAAAAAGAAAGACCAAACCTGAATCGGGTGTTCGGCCAACAAATGGGTGATTACTTTGGCGAGTGTAAGAACACTGGTCGCAATTCCTGCCAATAATGGCAATAAGAAGTTTCCGTTAACGTGCTTCCAAAGCGCTTTGATCTGAAATTTCTTCAGGTACTGAAGTGCCTGAAGGTCAACGCTGCGAATGGCGTTTAGTAAGTTTTCGTATATGCCAGTAATAAAGGCAATTGTCCCGCCCGAAACTCCAGGAACCACATCAGCACTACCCATGGCAATACCCTTGAAGTAGAGAAGAATGAATCCCTTAATGTTCTTCATTCTTACTTGTCCAGAAAGTGGCTGAAAGTATCTCCTCTTAAACCTAAACGAATGGTTTCTAGTGGGATTAACTCCTCTGGCGCAATGTTACCAAGGTTTACATTGGCGCCAACCAGCTTAATAAAATAAACTTGCTGTGCTTTTTGTGGGGCTTCCCAAATGATTTTTTCAAAAGGAATTTTGGTTAGAATTTCTTGAACTAAGCCTGAACGAACTTCTCCGCTAGACCTAAAAAGACCAACGTTTCCGCCTTCACGCGCTTCGCCAATTACTTTCCAAGCACCGGCATCTAGTTCTTTTTGCATCAGTTCGATCCATTTGTATGGAGGAATGATTTTTTCCTCGTCCTTAGAACCAACTTCTGAAAGCACAGTCACTTGTTTCGATAACTCAGTAATGTATTCACACTTCTTATCGTGGTCCATATCCAATGAACCGTCAGATACTTCAGCAAACGGGACCTGAAATTTATCTAGTAATTTCCTGTAGTCGTCAAATTTATTGCGAACAGCAAAGGCTTCGAAAAGCGTACCTCCAAAATAAAAAGGGATTCCAGCAGCTCTGAACACATTAAGCTTGTCTTCCAGGCCAGCCGTTACGTACGAGGTAGCCCAGCCTAACTTAATAATGTCTACATGGTTAGCGCTAACGCTAAGGAAATCTTCCGCTTGTCTAACACTTAGGCCCTTGTCCATGACCATGGTGAAGCCTTTTTCTCTTGGTTTCTGTGTCCTTTCGGGCAGGTTATCTAAAAAGTAGTGCATTTAAATTTTATTTCGGTGCTGATCAATGATCTTGTATAATGCTTTTTGGGTTTCAATTTTAGGAAAGAAATCAAAAAGCACTTCGTGATTTTCAAAGTCCAAAATTAAAGCATTTTCTAGATAAGCAAAGGCTTCTTTGTATCTACCTGCCGATATTTGGTAAACTACCATTCGATACATTAAGTCAGAATGTTCTGGAAGTTCCTCCAAAGCCCTATCAATCAATTCGATGGCTTTTATGTGCTCTCCTTGTTCGTAATGAATGAGCGACCAATCCAGCCAAATCATTTCGTTGTTGGGTTCAAGCATAGCAGCCTCTTGATAGGCTTCAAAACTTGAAACGATATTGCCTACATGCTGTTCGGCATCAGCTATAGCCAGCCAATAGTTCGCGTTTTCTGGGTCTAACTTAAGTGCTTTGTTAAAGAAATGAATGGCCTCATAGTACTTGTCTTGTTCAGACAAGCAACAACCTATTCCATACCAAGCATCTTCATAAAATTGATCAAGCTTTGTGGATTTTCGGTAATACTTCATGGCCAACTCGTATTGCTCGAGTTTTTCATAAGAGGTGCCAATACAGCAGTAGGTTTCAGCTGAGGGGCCTTCATTCGTTAGCGTATTCTTATATGCTTCTAGCGCCTCGTCATACTTGTCAATGTTCATGTAGGAATTACCCATGTTGAACCAAGCCGATGAAAATGTGTCGTCAATGACCAAAGCATAATCGTAAGCTTTTATCGCTTCTTCATAGCGTTCGAGCTTGTTTAATACGATTCCCAAATTATACCATGCGTAGGTAGAATAAGGGTCTTGATCGATAAACTGCTTATAATAATCAACGCTGTCTTCCAGTTTGCCCGTCACATCTAGGCAATAGGCAAGCTCATAAAGTGCGTTTTCGTGATTTAAGTTGAGCTCAATGGCCTTTTTATAATGACCAATTGCCTCTTCAAATTTGGAATTGGTTTGGTAGGTAAGGCCCACATTATAATATACTTCTGATTTGTCTTCGGCATAATCCAATGTGCCGAGCAAAAGTTCAACTGCTTTTTTATACTCACCTAAAAAGGAATAAATTGTTCCTTTCACGGTGTTCAATTCTACATCATTCGGATGCAAATTTTGAGCTTCATCAATCACTCTAAGGGCTTCTTGATAATTTTCTTTACCAATGTAGCACTGCGACATGAGCAAGCTTATTTCTTGAGAAAACGGGAATTGATCAATGGCTAGCTTGCATGCTTTTAAGCCCTTGCCAAATTGAAGGTGATCGATGTAATACTGAATAATCGTTTCGTATTCAGTGATATCGAAAAAATTATATGTCTTTTGCTTGAGTTGCTCCTCGAATTTCTTGATCAGCCCACGTTCCTCTTCTCTGCTAGGATAGTCTTCTTGCATCTATTTTCGAAAGGTTTATTCAAAGTAAGGAATAAATGAATGGCAAACTATATGGCCTTGTCTTTTTTTTCCTGATCTGTTTATAGCCCTGTTTTTTAAAGGTTGTGCATGGATTTAAGTTCTCTAACGCTCCAGTCTAGAGTTTCGTTCACAGGCCGGAACTCAAAGTTTAAAGCTTTTTTTACTTTATCATTTTTGAAGTGATAATGCATACGCGACAGCTTAGCCGTATCGCTTGTGATTAATGCACTTTGGCGCATTATTCTAGAACGTACGAACTCTAATTTTACAGCTACTTTGAGCATCCAGTAAGGAACTGGTTTAGAAGGTGGTTTTTTACCAAAACGGCTGGCTACTTCGGCAAAGAAATCTCTAAACTCTTTTGTACCTGCATTAAGTACGAACCTTTCGTTTTGAACGTCAGAACCAAGTAGTTTAATACAGATTTCAGCTACATCACGAACGTCCACAAAATTAATGGTGCCTTCAGGGTGGAATGTTTTGCTATCGTAAGCGTATTTAAAAACCGAAGTGCTTCCGCTGCCCCAAAGCCCAGGGCTTAATACTACAGTAGGGTTTACAATTTTTACATTCAAGCCCTCTTGAGCACCGCGCCAAACTTCTAACTCTTGTAAGTATTTAGATCGTGCATAGATGGAGTCGTATTCTGTGCCTTCCCATTTGTCTTTTTCGTCAATAAATTTCTGTCCAGGCTTTCTACCCAAGGCCGCCACAGAGCTTATTTGCACAAAGTTTTTCACTTCAGCTTTTAGACAAGCGTTTACCAGATCGGCAGTGCCTTGTACATTGGTTTTGTACATTCGATCCTCATCTCTTTTATCAAAGGAAATAATCGCAGCCCCATGAATTACTCCGTCAATACCTTCCAGTGCTTCGAACAGAAATGTGGTGTCGTTCATGTCACCATCCACCCATTCAATTTGGTCAACAATATCTTCGATCAAAGTCAGTTGGCTGCTTCCGCGTTTGACAGCCCGAATGGACTGACCATTTTTAATAAGTTCTCTACAAATAAAGCTACCGAGTAAGCCCGTAGCGCCAGTAACAAAAACCATAACTCTAAAGGGAATTATTTAGAAGATCTAAGTCCATTAATTTTTTAAAGTACTTTGTTTTTACCGCTTCTTTCAAGAGGTCAATGTGGCCCATATTGTGACAATCGGTACCTACTAATTTCACAGCTTTCATGTCAATGAGCTTTTCAGCAAACTTTTGCACCGGTTTAGAATAACAACCAGTAAGTGCTATGATGTTCAACTGTAGAATTACATTTCTATCAATCAATTCATCCAGTAAATATTCACTTTGCATTAAGTATAAATAGCGTTCTGGATGGGCGAAAACAGGTTTATATCCTTTTAAACTCAGCTTGAAGGTGACCTCTTTCAGTTGGGGTGGCATGTTCATAAACGGAGTTTCGAACAAAACGTGCTTATTGCCGAAAGTCATTAATGGAGCCCCTGAGTCTATTAGCTCTACGAACGATTCATCGAGGTAATATTCTGTGGCGGCCTCTAACTGAATATTGATGCCTTCTTTCTTGATTGCTTCACGCATGACTTCCAACCCAGCATAAATATTCTCAGGCGAGTTGTCGTAAGTGCCTGGCATAGAGTGAGGAGTAGTAATTACCTTCTCATAGCCTAGGGCTTCCATTTCGCGTAAAACCGTTAACGATTCTTCAATAGACTGCACACCGTCATCGATCGCAGGAATTAAATGCGAATGGATGTCTGTTTTAATAGGTAAAACAGAGGCGGGAGAAGTATCCTTTGGCTTTAAAAAAGAAAGTATACTCAAAATAGAGGAGCGTTTTTATAGGCTACAAAATTAGGTAAAAGTTTATCCTTTTCAGACACGATTGGGTTTTCTATTTGCCAGTCGATATTTAGCTCTGGATCATTCCATAAAATACCCCCTTCAGATGCTTTATTGTAGTAGTTAGTACACTTGTATGAAAAAACACTGTCCTCCAAAGCTAAGAAGCCATGAGCGAAACCAGCTGGTACAAGGAATAGGTTATGTCTTTTTGCATCTAGAATTACGGTATGATGCTTACCGAAAGTAGGGGAGTTAGGCCTTAGGTCTACTGCCACATCCATTACTTTGCCTAAGGCTACTCTTACGAGTTTTGCTTGGGCATAAGGCTCACTTTGGAAGTGAAGTCCACGTAATGTGCCTTTCACGGAAAACGATTCGTTATCTTGAACAAAGTCAGTTTGTATTCCGAGGTCCTCAAAAGCCTTTTTTCGATACGATTCAAAAAAATAACCTCGGTCATCTCCAAACACGGTAGACTCAATTTCGTAAAGGCCATTAAAGCCTGTTTCTATAATTTTCATTGCTAAAAAATTCCTTTCAAACTTAAGCCGTTAAGCTTTCTTATCAAACGATAAGGCACTACAAAACTATTATACCCTTAAATGGTGTTTATACTTTTTAGTTTCATGACGCAATTTCTGGGTTGAATTTAGAAATGGCTTCGATAAGTAGTAATTTTGATGCTTTATGGGAGGATATTTAACAACGGATACGGACGAAAAAACAGCAGTGATGGTCGCGCTCATCACTAAAGGCCAGCCCGAAGAAAAGGTAATGGAGTATTTGGACGAATTGGCCTTCTTGGCCGAAACGCTTGGTCTTGAAGTTGTGAAGTCATTTACACAAAGGATGGAAAGGCCAGAGGTAAAGACTTTTGTGGGTAAGGGTAAGCTCGAAGAGATTAAAACTTACATTATAGCTGAAGGCGTTAAAACAATTATTTTTGATGATGACCTTTCTCCTTCACAGTTACGAAATTTAGAAAAGGAACTAGAGGTTAAAATCTACGACCGTAGTTTACTCATCCTAGATATCTTTCTTTATCGTGCACAAACAGCCCAAGCTAAAACTCAGGTTGAACTGGCGAGATCTAAATATTTATTGCCTCGATTAACCAGAATGTGGACTCACTTGGAAAGACAAAGAGGAGGGACTGGCACAAGAGGCGGGGCTGGTGAAATGGAAATAGAAACCGACCGTAGGATTGTCAGGAATCAGATTGATGTGCTGAAAAAGAAACTGGAGAAAATTGAAATGCAAAATGCAGTTCAGCGAAAATCTAGAACAAGCATTGTGCGTGTAGCATTGGTTGGGTACACCAACGTGGGTAAATCTACCCTTATGCGTTTAATGACCAAAGCTGAGGTGTTGGCTGAAAATAAACTTTTCGCGACAGTGGATTCCACGGTTAGAAAAATAGCCATTGACGATATTCCTTTCCTGTTGTCCGATACGGTAGGTTTTATTAGAAAACTTCCTACACACTTAATCGAATCTTTTAAATCTACTTTGGATGAGGTAAGGGAAGCCGATATTCTTTTACACGTGGTAGATGTTTCACACCCCTATTTTCAAGATCAAATGGAAACGGTAAACCAAACTTTGGTAGACCTTGGAGCAGCAGATAAACCAACAATTATTGTGTTTAATAAAATTGACAAACTGGTTGAATCTTTAGATCCAGAAATAGAGGAGGAAATGGAACATCCGCCAATGACATTAGAAAGACTGAAGAAAACCTATCTAAATGCTGAAGGTGAGAGCGTTGTGTTTATTTCGGCTGAGAAAAAGGAGAATATTGCCGAAATGCGAGAAGTGATTTTCGAGAAGGTGAAAAAGCAGCACATGACCATCTTTCCAAACTACTTGAAAGACACATATTATTAAATGATTAATATACTTCAACTGATGGACCGTTATTTGGGGTCTATCAGAATGAGGTGATAATCGTTTTTTCTTTAGAACAGATTATTACTTCCTAGTACCCCCGTGTCCGCCTGCTACTATTCGTATGATCCGAACATTCAAATAAATAAACTTGAAAAATTGGATGATAGGGTTTTGCATATAAGCTTTCTGGGACTTTGTGATTTTCTGTTTCATGGTATTTTTATTCAGGTATTAACCACCAAAATGGTTTCATTTTGGCTTTGTAAATAAATGCATAGTGTAAAGAAAGTTTTACCCAATGACCGGCAAGCCCAATGTCACCAAATGTCTTTTTAATATCCCTTCCGCCTGTTTTTTCATATTTTTTATAATCTGGAACAATTGGAAAAGTAGTGATACTAACACCACTACCAGTTATAAGTCCATAACCTGCGGAAGCAATACATGCTGCCCCCATATTTCCTAAAGAACCTCTATGGTGTAAAGACTCTTTCCCGCTCTTTATGGAGTCGATAATATTATCCGCTACCAGTTTAGCAGTGATGCCTGACGGCATCCCAGTTCTTGGAGGTGCAGGGAATATTTCTGTTCCATTCGGGCTTTTTCTAGGTCTAGAAATACTATGTGGTGGAGCAAAGGCAATACCTGGCGCGAAAATGTTTGGATAGCTCGGGTTCTGATAGGTTTCTGGCCAATCTTGAACTGTCCATTCCTCGTATGGCTTGACGGTATAGTCGGCATCTACAACCATAAAGCCTTTGAAAAGCTTAGGAGTTATATCTCCTCCTTGCTGGTCGTAAGCTTTGAATCCATGACCCGAAAACGCTGGAATCAACATGGCAAAATCAAATTCTTCGGTTTTTTTCTCCCCTTCGAGATTTTCATAGAAGGCTTTTCCTTGATCTATTTTATTGACACCTGCTCCTAAAATCCATTCTATTTCCCTATCTCGAAAAACCATTTCTACCATATCACTTGATTTCATTGGTTTTCCTTGATAAGATAGCAGCATTCCATCCATTCCAAAGTCTCCTAAAGTTGACTCATTGGTAATCCATTTTATGGATACTTTATCTCGTACCTTTCTTCTTCTTAGTTCCTGTTCTACATTGAGAATATATTCAAAAGCGGCTCCTTGACAAGTAGCTTTGGCATGTCCTGTTCCTATAAGTACTTTTAGTTTGGAGGAAGAATTCTTTGCTTTTTCAATTAGCTTTTCCAATCCACTTGCGGCATGCTGCGCATGATCATAGGTACAGACCGAATAAACATCATCTGTACCAGGGTTAAGCCCTTCTGTTAGGTCAAAAGCTAGTTTTGGTCCTGTTGCATTGATGAGGTAGTCGTAAGCGACTTTCTCCGTTTCCCCCTTCTGTTCACCAAAAACATACTCTACAACTACGTATGGTAGGGTACTGTCATCTCCTTCAGGATGGAATGATACAACTTTAGCTTGCTTAAAGTTGATGCCTTTCTTTTTGTAGAGCGGTTCCAATGGAAAGATGATCTGCTCTGGTTGCATCCTTCCTATCCCCACCCAAATATTTGAGGGGATCCATTGGTAGTTCCAGTTTGGCGAAACGACCAGCACTTCATGTTTCTTTGAGAGCTTTCTTCTCAAATGGGAAGCGGCAGTATGGCCCGCTATTCCCGACCCTAATATTACGATTTTAGACATGTTGCTCTTTTTATAGAACAAGTTTAAGGCAAGTAGTAATGGTATTATGATACAAATGTTACATATAAGAAATAAGGGTAACATTTGTTACAGAACTGTCTGTTGATTTAGTTTTACTTTATTGAAAAGATAGGATTATGAGATTACTAATAATTCCATTCGTTTTAATCGTGATGGGCTGCACAAATAACAAAGGTACTTCTACAGCATCTATAGATGAGTTAACAGCATTGGCGCATATTGAAGGCGATGAGATTTCGACTTTGGCGCAAAAAACACTCGGTGGACAATTAAAACAAGCAATCTCCGAGCAGGGGGTTACTTATGCCGTGCAGTTCTGTAATGTAGCCGCATACCCTATTCTTGATACCTTGAAAACGGTACCTAAAGCTTCAATAAGAAGAGCTTCACTTAGCGCTAGGAATCAGAAGGACAAACCCTCAGATGTGGAACGGGTGATACTTGAAAAGTATGCACAATCGCTGGAGAAGGGTGGAGATTTAAGCCCAGTAGTGGAAGTGCTTAATGAAAGCGAGATACTTTATGCTAAGCCAATTTTATTAGATAGTCCTCTTTGTTTGAACTGTCATGGTGAAGTGGGTAGTCAGGTTACTCTAGAAACACTAAAATCCATACAGGAATTGTACCCAAATGACAATGCTCTAAATCATAAAATGGGTGATTTGAGAGGGATATGGAGCGTGACATTTGATATCAGTGAGCTGACTCACTATCTAAAGAATATTAAGTAACTTCTTTCTTTCTGCTAACCTTACCAACCGGTTTTTCCCTTGACGAGTGTAACAAATGTTGCCAATAATCATTTGGTAATTGGCTTTATTTGAATAGAAATACCATAGATCATGAAAAATTTATTCAATTACATATTGTTAAGCTTATCAGTGGTTGCGTTTTCGTGTAGCAATTCCAGGGATGAGATGATTAATACAGACGATGAATTAGTCAATATACAAATTTGGGCACTTCCAGTAGAACCTTTGAGTGAAACTGAAATAGATGCGCTTTTATTTATGCGCGAGGAAGAAAAATTAGCGAGGGATGTGTATGATCATCTATTTACTATTTGGTCTTTAAAAATCTTTAATAATATCTCAGCGAGCGAGCAGTCTCATACAGATGCGGTGCGAACACTCTTAAATAAATATGAATTGGAGGATCCCGCAATTAATAGGCCCCCTGGAGTATTCGTCAATCAAGAACTTCAAACATTGTATACTGAATTAATTCAGGTTGGATCGGTGAGTTTAGAGAGTGCGCTTAAAGTAGGTGCAGCTATTGAAGAAATTGATATTTTGGACCTTCAAAGAGAGTTGAGTTCCAATGTGGATAATGAAGACATTATTTTAGTTTTCGAAAACTTGATGAAAGGGTCAAAAAATCACCTTAAATCTTTTGTGCTGAACTTAAAGAAACAAAATATAGCTTATGTTCCTCAATATTTAACTCAAGAAGAATTTGAAGTTATCATCAATTCTTAACTTCAGAGCAGCTGGGTATCTATAAACTCCTGTTGCATTTGTCACAGTCTATCCCCAACAGGGCTTTATTAGCCATTGGTTGTCTTTATCATTGTTTACCAAGAGAAGCGTCTGTCTATGTGGTAAAGTCTCCTAAAGCGATCTTTCCAAATTACTTGAAAGACACATATTATTAATTAATTTTGCTCCTCCAAAAAAAAGGAATGGGTCCCGTAGTTCAACGGATAGAATAGAAGTTTCCTAAACTTTAGATACAAGTTCGATTCTTGTCGGGATCACTAAAAAGCCTCGGTTTTACATAAATCGGGGCTTTTTGTTTGCTGACATTAGAGGGCTTATTTAATATTTCGATAAATCAATTATCTAGGTCTCAAAACCCAACCCCGCATAACTAATAACCCTTAACTACTTTAGTATTTATAATCATAAAATCTAATAATTTTAGTTAACTAAAATTATTAGATTTACGTTGACTTTTGGAAAGACTACTGAATTGGAAAAAACAATCCTTCATCTCGATATGGATACATTTTTTGTGTCTGTTGAACGCCTGCTCGATAGTAGGCTTATTGGCAAACCTGTGCTTATTGGGGGAGTTACCGACCGCGGGGTAGTGGCTGCCTGTAGTTATGAGGCACGTGCCTATGGTGTGCATTCGGCTATGCCGATGAAAAGGGCCAAAGAACTTTGTCCCGATGCCATCCAAATTCGAGGCAATTCCGCTACTTATACCAATTATTCTGAAGACGTAACCAACATCATAAAAGAGACGGTACCACTTTATGAAAAATCTTCTATTGATGAATTTTATGCTGATTTAACAGGTTTGGATAAATTTTTCAATAGTTATCTTATGGCTTCGGAACTGCGTCAACGGATTACCAGGGAAACAGGGCTGCCCATTTCTTTTGGTTTGTCGAAGAACAAAACCATTTCAAAAATCGCTACGGGCGAAGCAAAACCCAACAATCAAATTAAGGTCGACTTGGGTTATGAAATGCCCTTTATTGCTCCGCTTTCCATTAGCAAAATTCCTATGGTGGGCGAGAAGACCCAACAAACGCTGTACAGTTTGGGAGTAAAGCAGATCAGAACCATTCAAGAAATGCCCATGGAACTGATGGAAAAAGTATTGGGTAAAAATGGGGTGAGTATTTGGAAGAAAGCCCAGGCGCTAGACAATTCGCCTGTGATGCCTTACAACGAACGCAAGTCAATTTCTACCGAAAGAACTTTTGATAGAGACACCATTGATGTGATTAAGCTCAAAGGCATACTGCTGGCCATGGCCGAAAACCTTGCTTTCCAGTTGCGTAGGGGGCAAAAACTTACTTCTTGCGTTACTGTCAAAGTCCGCTATTCTGATTTTAACACTTATACGCTTCAGTCTCGAATTCCATATACCTCCGCAGATCATGTGTTGATTGCTAAGGTGCTGGAGCTGTTTAATAAACTCTACCATAAACGACTTTTAGTCAGACTGATTGGAGTCCGGTTTAGTCATTTGGTGGAAGGAAGTTACCAGATCAACCTTTTTGAAGACATAGAAGAGCAACTCAACCTGTATCATGCCATGGATAAAATGCGCGACAAATATGGAGATAGAGTGGTAATGCGCGCAGCCGGTATGGAAGCTCGGACCATCAGCCGTTTTAATCCTTTTACAGGAGAACCACCCCCGCTGTTGCCGAATAGGAGGCGATAATATTGTAAACAGCTCTTTATCATTGAGTTGAGTGTGTAAATACCTGCTTGTGGGTATTTTTCACAACACTTTTATTGACTTATTTTATTAGAAATAACCAGAGCTAAGTATGAGTCAGTTGTTGAAAATAGCTTTCGAAGAATTGGGGGTAAGTGAGATCCTAGGTTCGGAGCATGAGAAAAAAATATTGCAGTACGCCCAAGATTCAGGATTCGAAACCATTAAAGATGATGAAACTCCGTGGTGCAGTATATTTGTTAATTTCTGTTGCCATCGTCTAGATTATAAAAAGAGCGGTAAAGCGAATGCCAGATCGTGGATGCAGGTAGGCACGAAAGTTAATGACCCATTGCCTGGAGATATTGTGGTATTTTGGAGAGAAAGTGTTCACTCATGGAAAGGCCATGTTGGTTTTTTCTTGGGCTTTTCTCCAAAAGGAGATAAGGTATTTTGCCTAGGAGGAAATCAAGCTAACAGCGTATCAGTAGCGGCCTATGATGCCCAAAAGGTACTAGGCTTCAGAAGGGTTGAGGCACAAAAGAAATTATCCATACCCAAGCCTGTATTGAAAAAAGGAAGCAGAGGTTCAGAGGTAATGAAGCTGCAAGAACTTTTAAATCAGCTGCATTACCCTTGTGGAGACCCCGATGGCGTGTTTGGGCAAAAAACCGAAGATGCTTTGCGCCTACTGCAAGCCAATCACAGGCTGACCATTGATGGGGTTTACGGACAGCAATCAGTAAATATGTTAGAGTCTTTACTCCAAACCTAGGGTTCTGGGTGGAATAATTCATTGAAGATATGACCTCAACTAAGATAGTCACTTTAACAAGGCAAGAGAAAGACGAAGCATTTTATCTAAACCAATAGATCATGATCAACTCACAAATATTAGATATAGTACTAGGTTTTTCCTTTCTGTTCTTCTTATTCAGCACTCTCGTAACGCTTTTGGTGGAGTACGCTTCCTCAAAGATGGACTTGAGAGCTAAAAACCTCAAGAAAGGTATTATCAAATTGTTAGATGACCCAGAAGGTCAAGGCCTATCGAAGTTCTTTTTTGAACACCCCTTAATTCGGGGGCTTTCAGAAAATGGGAATAAGGGGTTTTCTAATTTGAGTGGCGATAAGTTCTCTAAAGTATTGATGGATGTTCTAAGAACTGGAGGTGACTCCCAAAAGGTAGGGCGGGAGTCAAATTTTGATAATTATACAATAACTCAGTCCATAGATAAGGTGGGCAAAGATAAATTTAAGGATCCTGATGGCTCAGAAACACTTGGTCTAATTAAGACTTTCTCAAAAGAGGCCAGTGAAGATATAAAAGAGTTTCAGAATAAGCTTGAGAGCTGGTTCGATGAACAAGGTGATCAAATGAAAGATTGGTTTAGTCGAGAGATTAAAAAAGTAACTCTGATTACCAGTGTAATACTTGTGTTGTTATTTAATATTGATACTGTAAGAATCTACGAAGCACTTTCTCAAAATGAACAACTCAGAATTCAATTTGCAAACTCAGCATTTGAATACTTTAAAATTAATCCAAAAGAGGGGGAAGAGAAAGAAGGTGTCGACACGCCTCAAGAAAAATTGACTCAATTCTACAGTGGGAGCTTAGAGAAACCTATTGATTTGCTTGGGCTTGGATGGCCTCAGAGCTGGGCTTATTACAAAGAGGATGGCTTAAGAATGCTATGGGCTCCTTTTGGAATGGCTTTGTCTGTTTTGGCCATTTCTTTTGGAGCCCCATTTTGGTATGATGTGATCAGTAGAGTTAACCAGCTGAGAAATACTACTCAGCAAAACCAAAGCAAAAACATGAAAGCTCAACCTGTAGGATAATGAAAGTCAAAGCAACGCAAGAAGTACATATAAGAGCAAAGGAACCCTGGGTCAAACCTGGGAATAAAAAGGGTGTTTTGTATCCTGGTTTTGAGGTTGAGGTGATAAATGTAATTAACACCAATGCCCAAGTAATTAACGGCAATGGTACTTGGTATCAAGACAAGAACGGAGACTATTTATGGAGTGGAGGCTTTAGCCAAATCAATGAGCCAGATAAAAATCCAGCGATCAACTCAGATATACCTCATTTTAAGGCTTCAGACCAATTCCCAAACTTGAGGGAAGTGCTGAGTTATAAAAAAGCGATTAGTAATTGGTGGATTAAGGATTATGGAATAGCAGAAATTTGGGAGAAGTATGAAACTCTAGGGAGTGGATGCAATATAATGGTACTGGATACTGGTTATGCTTTGGGGCACCCATTGGGAAGTGATGAACTAATATCTGGCTGGAATTATGAGGGTGATAATTCGGACTTTAATGACGATGTAGGCCATGGCTCAAAGGTTATCTCTGTTATCAATTCATGTCACCCCGATCTACTTGGAGTAGCTCCTGGAGCAAGTCTTTATGCAGCCAAAGGAAGCGAACAAGGGCCAGTATTTTACATGGATGCATTGGAAAAAGCCGCAAGTTCAAAAGATATTGATATCATATCCATCAGTTATGATTATCCAAAGCGTATTTATCAGAATCACAGAGGTCGTTTTATGTCAGCGATTCAAAGTAATGCCAGTAAACTCATTTTGGCATCAAGTGGAAATTATGGGCCAGACAAGGAGTTCGTTGTGTACCCCGCAGAGTTTCAGGAAGTGATATCAGTTGGTTCTGTAGGGCAATCGAGAAATAAGTCAGGGTTCAATAATTCAGCAGGACTTACTGAAATTTACGCACCCGGTGAAAATTTGAGTTTACTGGGTAATAGTAGCAAAACCCACTTTGTAGTGGATTCCGGTACAAGTTTTTCCACACCTTATGTGGTGGGACTTTTGGCTTTACTAATATCATATGTTAAGAGAGAGTCGCCAGGTATTGAGATTAATGTACTCGATCTGCGCAGTATGATTTTGGATAATAGTGACCCTGAATTTGGTAAGGGAAACCCGGGGATTATTAACCCCAAAAAGACGTTCGAAGCACTTATTAATAGACTATCACAACTATGAAAACAATCATCATTGTATTACTAACCCTATGCCTTGGCACTCCTTTGGTAGCTCAAAACAGTGTTAATGCCTACTATGATGCCAAGGAATTGGCGACCTATGTTAAAAATGTTCCTGCTCTTGGACAAGATGCCTTTGATGATTTGAATCATGATAAGGTAGTGAGTTTACTTAAGGTTTACTATCCGTCATTGTCAGGACTGTCGAACCGAAATTTTGCCATTAAGTTAGTCGATCCAAATGATGAAAATTATAATCCTTTTTTGAATGATTATCTACAATCGATCTCAACTGAAGGGTCAGGTTTTGAGGGCGCGGTAGTTAAAAGCGCATTGGTTAGCTCCCCTGGAGGTATAGCAGGCCTTAACGTGACCAATTTAGCTACTGGCATTTCAAAATTTTTGATTGAAAGGGCAAATCAAGAGATCAACATACTCTTCTTCGATAAATTCAAGGAGTTTCTAAAAGAAAATGAGGAGGCGTCTACCTTATTTCCCAATAGCGCCAATTTCATTATCAACTCACAGCCACATCAATACGCCATTTTATTACAGGCGTTTAGAGAAGCGTTTAAAGAAGATATTCAAAATCTTGTTAATCAGTTAGATGATCTTCTATTGTTAGATCGCTATCAGGATTTTGGGCATGATCATCCCGAGGCATACGCAGGTCTTGCGGCAGTGGTTTCGGTAAGTAAATTAATCGATGGTGGTAATATAGCAGATGTAATAAAATCGCTAGGTCAGTTTCAAAACCCCGCAGATGGTGAGGCAAAAAATCTTTACGCTTCTATAAAACTGATGGCTATACTTTCGGAAAGTATTAGGAGTAAGGATTCGGGTAATGCTTGGGTAAGTACTAGTGATATTGAAACTCAAATTATTGGTAATGATAAAGCTATAAGAATCTATTTTGGCTTAATATATAAGCAGGTAGAAGGAATAGAGTTTGAAGTAAGCGGATCTTCTCAGGCAGTTCAAGGTATGCTGAAGTCTGTTTCGACCGATATTAGCCGTCTTCGTCCTATACTCGAATACTTTGGAACTATGGAGTCTAGTTGGAATACTGTAAAAATAGCTAAGCTTGAAATTGATCGAAAAAAGTTGAAGGGAGAGTCAGTCGACTATACAGATTACTATTTATACTTTGACAAGAGCCTAGACCTCGTAGATCGATCTTTGAACCTTAATACTTTTTTGAGTTCAATAGGATATTCGGTGGGCCAAATAGGAGCAATGAAAGAAGGGAGAAACTATCTCAATTTATTAAGAACAGGTAATCAAATATATAAGAACATAAATGAGAAGAATTATAGTTCTGCTGTCTTGAATTTTGTCATAGCTTATGAAAGCATCATTGGAGAAAAAATCAATAATGACTTCTTGACAGACAGAGGTGAAATGAAAGCCTATCTATCAAGTAATGGGATTGTAGACCCCAATCGTAAAGTAGTCAAAAAATATAAAAAGGAGATAGTCAGATTGGGTGGTGGCATTGTAGCGAACTATA
The DNA here is from genome assembly GCF_001592935.1 of Roseivirga echinicomitans. Taxonomy (GTDB): domain Bacteria; phylum Bacteroidota; class Bacteroidia; order Cytophagales; family Cyclobacteriaceae; genus Roseivirga; species Roseivirga echinicomitans. The sequence continues at coordinate 195,638 of NZ_LRDB01000003.1, read as the reverse complement.
AGACTGAATTCGACAGGATCAAAAGAGAAGAGTCCATTGGGATTTCTCATGAGAGTTTTTTGAGATATACATCTTTTATGGCTGCTTTGGTAGAGGCAGATAGCCCAGATGTTGTCAAGAGTATTATCCAGTCTGCTGCGCTGCCTGCTGGGAGTTATTCTATTAAGAGAAATGCAAAATTCAACATTTCATTACAATCTTACCTAGGCATTTATTACAACTTTGATCATGATTCTCAGATTGATAGGGCATGGAATAACAGAATTGGAGTAACTGCTCCTGTTGGGGTGTCTTTCAACTGGGGACTTAAAAGAAAAATGGGTGCATTAGGAGTAATGATTTCTCTTATTGATGTAGGTGCAATAGTTGATTATGAAATTCGTACTGATACGACAATTTCAACCACAGTTACTATGGAACCTGGAGGTAATACCACCACTACCACTACAGAGGTTATGAGCACTGAGGCTGACTATAAAATTGAACTTGCTCAAATATTTTCACCAGGATTGTATGGAGTATGGTCTTTGCCAGGTAGAATACCTCTGTCGCTTGGGGTTGGTTTACAATATGGCCCGGGTTTAACTGAGATTAACAATGATTCAGGTAATCCAAATTTAATTATTGGAGATCCAAAAATAAGATTTAACGTATTCCTTGCCTTCGATATTCCGATTTTGACTTTATCCAATTCATCTAGATAATTAAACTAATATATTTAGTATTTTCACTTCTGGCTGACTAAGTTGGAAGTGAAATGTACCTCAACACCCATTCCTATTTCAGCTTTAAATACGGCACTGTTAAAACAGCCGAGTTGCTTGCTCAAATGCAGAAAGTTGGGGTGCGTACTTTTGTTTTAACAGATATTAATAGCACGGCTGCCAGTCTCAATTTTGTGCGAATGGCACCAAAATATGACATTAGGCCTGTTTTAGGAATTGATTTTAGAAATGGGGCGGATCAGCTTTTTGTGGCCATTGCTAAGAGCAACGAGGGTTTTAAAGAACTCAATGATTACCTCTCTCAGTTTCTTCATTCGGGCGAAAAAATTCCAGACCGAGCTCCAGCTTTTCAGCATGCTTTTGTGGTGTACCCTTTTCAGAAATACACCCATTTTCAGCTTCGCGAAAATGAATTTATTGGTATAAAGCCTGCCGATTTAATTAAGCTGGTGTATCCGCCACACCAGATGGAAAAGACCAAACTGGTGATGTTGCCAACGGCCACATTCAGAAGCAAAATTGATAAAGAGACTAGGGAAAGGCTTGTTCTGAAAAAGGACTTTAATGCCCATCGTTTGTTGCGGGCCATTGATAACAATACGTTGTTGAGCAAACTCCCTAAGACAGAAGAAGGTAGTGTGGAGGATTTCATTCGACCTGTGGAGGAGTTAAAGGAATTGTATTGCGACCACCCCTATATGATCACCAATACCGAAAAGCTATTGAGCGAATGCGGTATCCATTTTGATTTCGAAGGGGAAAACCTGAATAAAAATCAACGCACTTATTGCGGTAGTCCCGAGGCAGATTATCAAATGTTGGAAAGGCTCTGCAAAGAAGGTTTTGACTATCGTTATCCGCAGTCTACCCAGAAAATTCTAGATCGTATTCAGACGGAATTAGAGGTGATCAAGCAACAAGGGTTTATGTCTTATTTCCTGATCAATTGGCGCATTTGCCAATACGCTAGAAGCAAAGGCTATTTCTATGTGGGGCGGGGCAGTGGTGCCAATTCTGTAGTGGCGTATTTACTGCGCATTACCGATGTAGACCCCATAGAGCTTGATCTTTATTTCGAGCGTTTCATTAACCTTTACAGAAAAAACCCACCTGATTTCGATATTGATTTCTCATGGAAAGACAGAGAAGACATCACCAGTTTCATCTTTTCGGAATTTAAAAATGCAGCCTTACTGGCGACCTACAGTACTTTTCAGTTCAGGGCCATTGTGCGCGAACTGGGCAAAGTGCTTGGTGTGCCTCCGCACGAAATTGATCACATCCAGTCCGCCAAAGTGGAGGACTTGGACGAGCTGCATTTGCTGGTTTTGCGTTATGGAAATTACATCGAGAATTTCCCCAGCCATCTGAGTATTCACGCAGGCGGAATCCTGATTTCGGAGCAGCCTATCCATTATTACACTGCCACCTACCTTCCCCCCAAGGGTTTTCCTACTACTCATTTCGATATGGTGGTGGCTGAAGATGTGGGCTTATATAAATTCGATATTCTGAGTCAACGCGGTTTGGGAAAGATCAAGGAGAGTTTGTCAATCATTTCTAGAAACCATCCTGACGACCCGCATTTTGATATTCATAATATTGCTCAGTTTAAAAAAGACCCAAAAATCAAAGCCATGCTGCGCGAAGGACAGGCCATCGGTTGCTTTTATGTAGAGTCGCCCGCCATGCGCATGCTGCTCAAAAAACTGAGGGTGGAAGAGTATCTGGGCTTGGTGGCGGCCAGTTCGGTCATTCGGCCTGGGGTGGCCAAATCGGGCATGATGCGCCAATATATTTTGCGTTTTCGCGAACCCGAAAAACGGAAAGAAGCCCACCCAATCATGTTGAGTATTATGCCCGAAACTTTTGGCGTAATGGTGTATCAGGAAGATGTAATTAAAGTGGCGCATTACTTTGCCGACCTTACTTTGGCCGAAGCCGATGTTTTGCGCAGGGGCATGTCGGGGAAATATCGTTCACGTGAGGAGTTTCAAAGTGTTCGCGATAAGTATTTTGAAAATTGCGCGGCAATAGGGCATTCTCATCAGTTGGCAGCAGAAATTTGGAGGCAAATTGAAAGCTTTGCAGGCTATGCTTTTGCCAAGGGGCATTCGGCCAGTTATGCTGTTGAAAGTTATCAAAGCCTTTTTCTGAAAGCCTATTATCCGAGGGAATACATGGTGGCGACCATGAACAACGGGGGTGGTTTTTACAGTGTGGAGTTGTATGCGCACGAGGCTTTTATGCACGGTGCCGATATTCAGGCGCCTTGTGTAAACCAAAGCGAACAACTCTGCACCATTTATGGCAATACAATTTTTATGGGTTTGGCATTTATTGGAGCGCTAGAGCAAAACACGGTGCAGGAAGTGCTCACAGAAAGGCAAAAAAACGGAGTGTTTATGAGCTTCGATCACTTTTTAAAAAGGGTGCAGATTTCGCTCGATCAGCTGAGCTTACTTATCCGAATCAATGCTTTTCGTTTTACGGGTTACACTAAAAAGGAATTGCTTTGGGAGGCTTATCTTAAGCTAGGCCAGCAGAAAAAAACCAAACCCGCCAAAATGCTTTTCGACCCAGAAGTAAAACACTATAAATTACCTGAACTCAACTATGATCTGTTGGAAGATGCTTTCGATCAAATTGAGCTGCTCGGTTTTCCACTCTGCAACCCTTTCCATCTATTAAAAGAGCAGCCACAAAAAGAAGTAATGGCAAGACAAATGGAGCAACATAAAAACAAGCTAGTGAAAATGGTGGGTTACTTAATCCATGTAAAAAGCACTACCACTTCGGGCGGAAAACGAATGCAGTTTGGTACCTGGATTGATCGAGAAGGCTATTTTGTAGACAGTACGCACTTTCCGCCAGTAGTAGCGAAGCACCCTTTCAGGGGGAAAGGTATTTATGAAATTACAGGCAAGGTGGTAGAAGAATTTGATTTTTTCAGTCTGGAAGTTGTGGCCATGCAAAAGCTTCCATTTATCCATGATCCTCGCTTGGCTTTGGCCTCAAGGCATGCGAGTAATGGGTAGGCTTCAAAACAAATATGCCTTAGACACTTCATAACTTGACGCGCATGCTCTTGATAATACACGAATCTCCAAATAATTGCTACTTTTGAGAATGCACAAGCGCCTAAGAAAAAGGATCTACATCATAATTTTTGAAGCCGATACCCCTGCGGGTAAGGCCTTTGATGTGGCTTTGCTTTGGGCCATTGTCATTAGTGTATTGGCAGTGATTTTGGAAAGTGTAAAATCACTCAACGATCATTATGGTCAGCTTTTTAAAATAGCAGAGTGGGTACTCACCATAGGCTTCTCCATCGAGTTTATTCTACGCTTATATGTTTCGGAAACACCTAGAAAATACGCCTTTAGCTTTTATGGGATCATTGATTTGCTGGCAGTATTACCTGCTTATATTAGCTTGGTTTTTACGGGAACGCAGTACCTACTCATTATTCGGGCATTAAGGTTACTTAGGGTTTTTAGAATTTTAAAACTAGGCCGATTTGTGGGCGAAGGCGAACAATTGGCCAGGGCTTTAAAAGCCAGTCGGCATAAAATCACGGTATTTTTAGGTTCTGTACTCACAGTAGTAATGATTACTGGAACGGCCATGTATATGATTGAAGGAGGTGAAAATGGCTTCACCAGTATCCCAGTCAGTATGTATTGGGCCATTGTAACACTTACTACAGTGGGCTATGGCGATATCGCCCCGCAAACCGTGATTGGTCAGTCATTGGCTTCGTTTATCATGATTATGGGTTACGCCATTATAGCCGTTCCCACAGGAATTGTGACGGCAGAACTCACCAAGGACAACGCTGAAAGGAAAAAAGTAAAATGCCCTAACTGCCATCAAACTGGGCATGAAGCTGTCGCGCACTTTTGTAAATTCTGTGGCACAGAATTAATACTCCCAGATGAAAAATAAGGTAGAAGCCTACCTATCAGAAGAAGAGTTGGCCAATGCCTGGACGCATGGAATTGCAGCCCTTTTAGCAATTGTTGGTACTGGAGTTTTACTGCTCAAAACTCCAGCTGGGTCAAGTGAAAAACAAGTTAGCTTTTTGGTGTTTGGACTCAGTATGATATTGCTTTATGCTGCTTCAACTGCCTATCACAGTGTTAAATCCCAACAGCGGAAATCATTATATAAGAAGTTAGACCACATCGCCATTTACATTTTAATTGCGGGCACTTTTACCCCGTTTTGCTGGGTGGTGCTTCGCGAAGAAGCTTTGGGTATGAATGTGCTCATTGCTGTTTGGTCCATTGCCTTTGCGGGCACTATTTTCAAAATTTTCTTTACTGGCAAACTCGAAGTGCTTTCTCTTATTTCTTATTTGGGAATGGGCTGGTTGGGCTTTACTCTGTTCTCTCGTTTATCAGAGTTGATTTCTCCAGAAGCTGTAAACTTATTGCTCTATGGCGGATTGTGTTACACTGCAGGTGTGGTTTTCTACCTCATGCGCAAACTTAAATACCATCATGCCATTTGGCACATTTTTGTCATGGGTGGAACTGCATTTCATTTTGCAGCAGTTTATTTATATGTGCTTCCTTTCTAAAATTAATTTTAAGGCTTGAAAACAAATTCGTGAAACGGATGCCACTGCTTGCCGTCATGTTTCAATAGCCAGAAAGAATTGACTTCGATTTCGCCATCAAAGCTTTTGTGCTCAAATTCTGGCCAGGCTTTATAAAAGCCTTCCTTCTTTAAATCTCGAAATGCCACGGTAATGTGCGGATGAAAGCCTCGGTTATGTGTCGGGTTAAAGAGCTTCATTTCGCGCCAAGTAAAGCGGGTGAGTTGCTCTTGAAACGTACTTAATTCGGCACAAGGCTTATTTTTAATAAAGATTGCTTTCGGGGGAAAAGCCCCAAAACCATCCAATTGAATTTTAAATGGATTTATATTAGTTGTCTGTGCAAGTAAATCAATCAGTTTGGATTCTTTCTTCTCTTTCCACAGAAAAGGCATGTGTAAAGTAAGGTGTCCTGGCGACCGCAATGCGCCTTTACTTCCATAGGCTTCCACAAAATACTGTTTGACTTTAATGATCTCAGAAGCCAGAGGTTCAGTGGGAAGAATAGCGATGAAATAGCGGTTCACGGTTGCAGTTTTTAGCACTCAAAATTAGGCTTACTTTTTTGAACAGGGATCTTTTGGTTAAGGAATTTTAATTTGGTGTTTGGGCATAATAATTATCTATTAAAAAATGGAGGCGATAACTTACAATTGTGGGGTTTATGGCACAGCCTTTGGTAACGACTGCGTAAATTTGAAACCTTTATGCAAGCACCTAAATATTTCTTGGCAATTATACTTTCAATCATTGTTTTGACGGGTTGTAAAAACAATGATGATTCGCCAAAAATCAAGTTTACATCCGAGCAACTAAAAATGGTCTATGGTGATGTTGAGAAGTCATGGCAAGTGACTGCTTACTATGCCGACTACAGCAATAATGAATTGAGCGATTTTAATGATTGTTATAAAGACGATGTCTACACTTTCAAAGCCGATACTCAAGAAGTTGAAGTGACCTTAGGTGATTTGGGTTGTTATTGGCCTGAGCCTGACGAACAAGTAGCCACGGTAAAATACTTTTATGATGAAGCCACAGGCAAGTTTATCATAGAACACAGTAGAGGAGAGACCAGTGGAGATCATTTTGCATCTCAGTATTACCTATTGGAACTCGAAGAGATGTCTGAAACCCGTTTGCTTTTTGGCACAGGCGATAATGGTAAGTATTCCAGAGTGATATTACTTGAGCCAGTTGAATAAGTGTACGATTGCGATCTGTCTTTATTTTTCTTTAGGTAGAAAATAAGTTAATTTCCGAAGTTGAAATTGACTTTATGAAAAAATACTCGCTTTACTTTCTATTAGTATCGGCTTTTGGTTTGCTCATAAGCTGTGGTAGCTCCAATGAAACCACCACCAATGTGGCTTCTATTTATAAATTGCAAATTGTTGATTCCGTCCAAGTTAACCTCCTTTCTTCAGGTCTATCCATCGCGGATGTAAATGATGAAACAGGTGAGCTTTTAGCCATTCAGCCCAACCCTCCAGTGGCTTATGTTTTGAGTCCAAAGGGCGAAGTACTAAAAAAGATGGGTCGACAAGCTGGAGACCCTCAAGCCGTGGGAGACTATTTACTCTCTGGTGAATTTTATGAAGATGGAATCGCCTTAATGGGCTTTATGACAGTTAAAACTTATGACATGGATTTTAATCTAAGGGAATCGATGAAGCCCGATTTTACTCATGGCGGAATGGTTTACATGGGTTTTAATCATTTGTTTGAAATAAAAGGGAATGATCATAATCGGCTAGTCGCCTACATGGGGCCACAAACAGAGTTCAGTGATAAAAACGAAGAATATTACCAGGACCGTAAAATAATGACACTTATAGACCCCTATTTAGCCAAAGAACAAAGCTTAGCAACCGAAAACATGGATAAGGAAATCTATAAGCCTGTAGGGAAGCTAGCGAGCGACAGCAGGTTTGTAACAAGTGGCAAGGCTTTTTACTTTCTGAAGCCGGAGCTAGACGTGAAGGATAACTTTCTTTATTATGCCTTTAAAGGAGACACCACAATGTACAAGGTGGAATTGCCAAGTGGTGAAATAGTTGGTCAAATGAGGATACCTTTTGATAAATTCATATTATTTAAAGGTTTTTCAATGGGGCCTGTAGGCCTTAAAGAACAAAGAGAAAGTCGCCCTAGCGACAAAAGCGGAAGTATTGAGCGAGTTTATAAGCTTGGTGATTTTGAAGTGATTGTCTATTCTTCAGGAATGAAGCTTTCAGATATTGAAGCGCTTGATCGAGACTCTCCTGATTTCAGGGAGCGTTTGATGAAGGCAGACCCACAGAAACATCTGATCATAAAAAATGGACGTAGAATGAATGATGAACTTAGACTTCCTGATAAGGTGTCACATTTCGATATGGCAGATAATGAGGGCTTTCTTTGGGCGCATCAGGACATTAGCGAGCTAGAAGAAGAACCCGACTTGATTACTTTTTATAAGCTCAAAGTGGTTGAGGTGAAGTAAGCTCATTTAACCGATCAGAAAAATCAAGTTTGGCAACAAACTAAATAGCCGTAAATTCCTCGCTGTTAACTCTACATTTATGAAAAGAACACTCCTCTGCCTGTGCCTTTTGGCATTCACATTTTTTCAAACCCAAGCGCAATCGCTTAAAAGCCCAGATGAATTCTTGGGGTATAAACTGGGTACACGATTTACACCCAATTATAAAGTGGTAGACTACTATGAGTACGTCACCAATCAATTGAGCAATGCAAAAATTCACCAGTACGGACAAACCAATGAGCTACGCCCGTTAATATCGGCCATTGTTTCTTCTCAAGAAAATATCGACAACTGGGAAACCATTCGTATCGATAACCTAAAAAGAGCAAAACTGATGGAAGGCGAGCCTTCTGGAAGGAAAATCGGTATAGTTTGGTTAAGTTATAACGTGCATGGCAACGAAGCGAACTCTACAGAAACAGCCATGAAAACCCTCTATGAAATTGCAAGGCCAGACAACTCAACTTCAAGAGAATGGTTGAAAAATACGGTAGTAATTTTTGATCCTTCTATTAACCCTGATGGTCGCGATCGCTACTCGAACTGGATCAACCAAGTAGCTGGAACAACCGCTAACCCGAATCCAGATGCTGCTGAACATAATGAACCTTGGCCAGGTGGACGTGCAAACCATTACTTGTTTGATTTGAACAGAGACTGGGCATGGCAAACGCAAGTGGAGTCTCAGCAACGCATGAAATTCTACAATACGGTAATGCCGCATATCCATGTGGATTTCCATGAGCAAGGAAGCAATAGCCCTTATTATTTCGCGCCAGCAGCAGAGCCCGTTCACGAACAAGTAACCCAATGGCAAAGAGATTTTCAAGACATTATTGGTAAGAACCACGCCAAGTACTTTGACGAGAACGGCTGGTTATTCTTTACCAAAGAAAGCTTCGATATGCTGTACCCGAGCTATGGCGATTCTTATCCAATGTTCAATGGAGCTATTGGCATGACTTACGAGCAAGGCAGTAGCGACTTGGCCATTCTTACGGATGAAGGAGACACTTTGAAATTAGAAGATGCGATTGCTCACCATCATACTACTGGAATGTCTACGGTAGAAACCGCTTCGAAATACAGCGAAAAAATGGTGGATGAGTTTGCTAACTTCTTTAATAAGAGCGTGAACAACCCTAAAGCGAAGTACAAAACGTATGTCGTTAGAGGAACAAACCACCCAGACAAACTTAAAAAATTGACCGACTTTTTAGACAGTCAGCAAATCGTTTACGGGATTGGCTCTTCTAGCAAAGCAGTGTCTTCGTTTAACTACCTCACTGGTAAAAATGAGAATGCTGGTGTTCAGAGTGGTGATATCATCATTAGTGCTTTTCAACCTAAAGCAGTTTTGGTGCAAGCCTTCTTCGAGCCAAATACCTTTGCCAGTACTTCTGATACCTATGACATAACAGCTTGGGCTGTGCCATACATGATGGGATTAGACGCTTATGCTACTGAAACCAAAATGGACGTGAAGGTCGGCAAATACACTAAACCACAAGGGCAGGTAAATGTAGGCAGTAAGCCAGCAGCTTATTTATTGAAATGGGAGACATTGGAGGATGCTAAGTTTTTAGGGCATTTGCTTAAAAGCGACATCAAATTGAGATTTGCCGAGCAGTCATTTTCTGTGGCAGGTAACTCTTATGCCCCTGGAACGCTAATCATTACCCGAAAAGGGAACATGCACATGGGCAGTAAGTTTGACGACATTGTGAAAAATGCTGCAAAAACTTACGACAGAAGTCTTACTTCTACCCCAACTACTTTTGTTGAAACAGGTAAAGATTTTGGATCGAATGGAGTGAAATTTTTGGACGCGCCTAAAATCTTGGTCTTAAGAGGAGATGGCGTTTCTTCACTTGGTTTTGGTGAGTTCTGGTATTTCATGGAACAAGAGTTGAACTACCCAATCACGATGGTTGATGTCAGCGATTTTGGGCGTATCGATCTTGACAAGTATAACACTTTGGTATTGCCAAGTGGTTCTTACGGAAGTGCTTTGGGAGGTAACAGAATGGATGACGTAAAAAGTTGGGTACGTGGAGGTGGAAAAATCATTGCCATCGAACGATCTATCAATACTTTTGCAGGAAAAGATGGTTTCAGTTTGAAAACCTACGCTACTGATTCTGACGAGAAGGATGCCAACAAGAAAACGGATGAAGAAAAGGAAAAAGAGGCATTAACGCCTTATGCCGACAGAAGTGATCTTTTCGCCAGCTCTCGTTTGCCGGGTGCAATCTTTAAGTTGAAAGTGGACAATACCAACCCGCTTGCTTTCGGATATCCTGATTACTACTTCACCTTAAAAAACAACAGCAGCCGTTATGCTTACTTAGCAGGTGGGGGCAATGTTGGAATTATTGAAGGAGTTGACGCTTACGTGAGTGGAGTAGCTGGAGATAAAGCCAAAGAAAGATTAGCCAAGTCTGTAGTATTCGGTGTTGAAAGCTATGGTAGAGGATCTATTGTATATATGGCCGATAACCCACTTTTCCGTGCCTTCTGGCAAAACGGAAAGTTGTTCGTTGCCAACTCAATTTTCTTTGTAGGGCAGTAAGCACTAGAGATTAACTAAAAAGGCCTGCGAACGATATATGTTCACAGGCCTTTTTCTTTTAAAGGGAGTGTTATTATTTCTTCGCCTTAACAGCTTCTGCCAATTGATAAACCGCCATGGCGTAAAGCGGGCTGTGGTTGTAGCGGGTAATTACATAAAAGTTATTCATGCCAAACCAGTGTTCTTCACCATTTTCGTTTTCAAGAATAATCATGGTGGCCGGAATTTCTACGTTAAGCTTTTCAGCAGGCTTAAAACCAATAGCGGTATAATCCGACACCTTGTTTTTTGGTTTTAATGCTTGAGGATTCAGCTTCGTTATTTTTCGAGTCATCGTAGCTTTTGAGGTCACAGGCTCTCCTTTTTCCCAGCGGTGAACTTTGAGATAATTTGCTACGGAGGCAATAGCGTCATCTGCAGAATTGATTAGGTCTCTTGTACCGTTATCCTCAAAGCTTTTGGCATAAGCGCGGTAGCTAGTAGGCATAAACTGGCTGTAGCCCATGGCCCCGGCATAAGAACCTTTGGTGGTTTCAATGTCGAGCTTCTCTTCTGTAGCCAGTATCAGGTAAGCTTCAAGTTCCGAAGTGAAAAACTTAGCGCGTTTTGGGTAGCCGAAAGAGAGGGTATAGAGCGCATCGAGCACTTTGTAACTTCCTTTAATTCTTCCGAAGTAAGTTTCAACACCAATAATTCCCAAGATGATATGTTCCGGAACGCCACTTTCTGCACTCACTTTTGCTAAAGTTTCGCTGTTTTCTTTCCAAAATTCAACTCCCGCATTAATGCGTTCGTCAGTAATGAAAATTTTGCGATAGCGCTCCCAGGTCATTGTGCCTTCGGCAGGCTTCGATATTTTTTCAATGATATCGGCTTGGTAGGTGGCCTTATTTAGAATGGCATTGACTTCTTCAATTGGTACATTATTCTTTTCAGAAAATGACTTGGCAAAGTTGGCAACAGCGGTGTCATCTATTTGTGCAAAAGCACTAAATGAGATGAATAAAAGAGCAGTGAAAGCAAATGATTTGATCATGTTCGAATTTAGGCTTTTTCGAACTTCATTTACAAATATGACGCCAGAGAAAGATTTTATCGCCTGCCTTATTTAATTAGATGCAGTTAAAACTAATTGTCAGCTTAGTATAATGTCGATTAGTTGGTTACTTCAGCCCCACCAAAAATTGCAGTTCCACGGATTACAAGCTCTTTGTTTTCATCTGCATGTGGGTCTATGAGCTTTCTTCTGTCCGACATTCCTCCAAAAATGCCGGTGACGTTCAACTGTACATTCCAATCTTGAGGTACACGGATTTTAGAGCCACCAAACATATAAAACACATCAATTTCATGTCTACCATCGGCCAGTTTGGCTTGGGTAAGGTCAATGTTGGAACCTCCAAAAATCGCAGTGAGTGAACCTCCCCTGAAATTATGGCTGTTCACGATTTTATCTCCCCCGCCAAAAATTGCAGTGTCGTTAATTTTCTCAGCGTCTAAATTCCCGGTGCTGGTGTTATAGTTGTCGTCCGATGTTGAGTTTCTGTTGCGGCTTACAATGGCAAAACCAGCAATAACAAAGACCAAAGGCCATAAGTCGAAAATATTAATGTCAATACTAAACCATTCATCGAGATTCAGAAAAATCCCTACCCCCATTAGAATTCCCCCAGTTTTTACATTTTCTTTATTCAGAATAAGTACTGCCCCAATGATGATAAGGATATTTTCCCATTGGAAAATATAGCGCCTGTAATGCCATGAGATAATATCGAGGTTATCCAGTAGAAATACGGTACCAATCAAAATGAAGATTAGCCCTACTATAGCATTTCTGTTTAGATTGTTCATAAAGTGATTTTTCAGAGGTTAAATGTAGAAAGGTTCCTGTCTATTTACAATTAGATTCCCTGCAAATGGTAGTGGCCAATGTTTGAATTCAGTCAAAACTTCTCTACTTTTGCGATCCCTAATTAATACCTAAGCGCACGTGGTGAAACTGGTAGACACGCCACCTTGAGGGGGTGGTGCATTAAGTTGTGTGGAAGTTCGAATCTTCTCGTGCGCACTATAAAAAGCCCCGATTTATCGGGGCTTTTTATTTTTACCCAATCTTATATACCTTTTTTTATAGAATCTTCGTATTCTGAATGTCTATGCTCTCACTCCATAATTTTCAAAAGTCGTTTGGTAAACAGTTGATCTTGGAGATCCCTGAACTGACTTTTGAAAGAGGAATCCACTGGATCAAAGGCAGAAACGGATCGGGAAAATCCACACTTTTTAATTGTCTGGCTGGCCTTTCTCCTTACCAAGGGGAAATCAGTTTGGGTGAAATTAACTTGAAGAAATCGCCACAAGCTTATAAACTCAAGGTAAACTATAGTCAGTCAGAACCACTTTTCCCTGAGTTTCTGTCTGGAAATGATCTGATCAATTTTTTCGCTAAACTCAAGAAAGCACCAGCTGGCCAATCAAAATTCTTGATCCAACAGCTTTCGGTAGATGCGTATGCCGACCAGCCTTGCGGTACTTATTCCAGCGGAATGACCAAGAAGCTGTCCATCGTTTTGGCCTTTTTGGGCGAACCTGAATGGATTATTTTAGATGAACCTTTAATTACTTTGGATGTGGAGGCGCAACAATTGGTAAGCAAAATGATTGTGGAATCACGTGAAAAGGGTGTTTCATTTCTCTTTTCTACGCATCAGGATTTCGATAATTCGTTAATCAAAGCTTCCCATACTTACAAAGTGGAAAATCGGTTGTTGACTCCTGAATCATGAAGGTAGTAAGAAAGGTATTGGTGAGGGCTTTGGTGAAAGAGTTTTACAAAGCTAATACAGGCTTCTTTTTGGTCGTGCTTGGCCTAGGTTTCGGTTTTCTGAAAACTCCACAACACGTTGATCTTGCTTCGTTTTTAGCTGTCAAGCCCTTCTATTATTTGGTGGTTTTAGTCTTATGGCTACTATATGCAGCTAAAACGCTTAGTTTCATTTTTACGGTTAAAAGATTGCCCAACAATAGCTGGTTATCTTATTTGGTTTTACTGAGCCCGATTAGAAGACTAATGCTTGTGCTGCATATTCAGTCTTTACTTTTCTTACCCATACTCGGTTATGGCCTTTTTATGACGGCCATTGCCATTCAATTAAATCAATGGACTTCTGCTGTATTGGTAATTTCTGGAAACTTGATTTTACTTTTCGCCTCCACTTACTTGGTGGAACGCAAACTTATAGGTCCTGTAGATGCCAAGCTTCAAGTTGGGTTTAGAAGCTTTACCAACAGATTGCCCAAGTCTTTCCCTATGCTGTTCGTTCATCACCTTTTAAACCGGCAGTCCATTTTACTTTTAGGTACAAAAATGGCTTCTCTGATTGTTTTGGTGGGATCTATCTGGATTTTTGAAATGGAAGGAACAGATTTGAGGTTACTAAACCTTGGTCTTTTGTTGAGTGCTGCAGTGAATGCTGCTTTCTGTTTTCATTACCATCAATACCAGCAAAAGGAACTGTTGATCTACCGTAATTTACCCGTTTCCAAGAATCTTCAATTTGTTTGGTATGGCTTAAGTTACCTCATTTTAATGCTGCCCGAATTGATGGTTTTCTTTGGGAATCTGGGACTTACTATCTCTACCCTTTTTCTATTGAAAAGCATTATGCTACCCTTGGCCTTGTTACTCTTCTATCATTGCCTTTTCTGTTTAAAGGGGATAGACATGGAGGACTTTATAAAGGTGGTTTTCTTTGCTAGCGCAATACTGTTCTTTGTGATTTTAGGTCGAATAGAAGTCATCTTCATCAGCGGCTTATTCCTATTGCTCAGCTATCTTATTTTTCAGAAACGAGGGCAAAGATCTACTGATTAACAATACAGCCTATAAAAATAGGCCCCATAGTCACTTGGCTTTGCTAAACTCAGTGTTCTTTGCGGTTAAAAAAACAGCCCACTATAACAGTCACCTCGTAGAGGTCTTTTCACGTTTCACAAGGTCTTGACTTGCTACCCTGTGTTTCTAAAAAGGATGCTTACAGCATGCTTAGTTTTGTACGGAATGCGTATAAAAAACAGGCTGTCCATTTGGACAGCCTGTTTTTAGGTTTAGAATGTCAATTTCTTCCAAGTTCGTAATAAGAGTAAAACACTCACTAGTGTAACGGAGAGTAGAATCACTGCCGTTGAAATGTTACCATAAAGCAGCATTCCCACACCAAAAAGCGCACTGTAAACAATGATAATTCCGAGGAACATAGCGAGTAGGTCAACACTGAAGCGACCTACTTTTGCTTCTAAATGAATGCCTTCTTTTTGGGCGATTTTCTTGAAACCATTCCAACCCGTGCCATAAGGTTTTACCGAATTGAAGAAGGCAGCTAGTTTATTATAATCCGTTGGTTTGGTCAGTAAAGTAGCAGCTACCCAAGCGAAAGTGGTTACACCGACACTCAAAAGAAGTTGATAATCTGGCGAAATGGAAGTCATAAATTCAGGGCCTGTTTTCTCAAAGAAAAGTAATGCCATGATAAATGAAACGACCATAGCCGTAAGTTCAGAATAAGCATTTATACGCCACCAGAACCAGCGGAATAAGAATACAGCACCTGTTCCTGCACCGACTTGTAGAAGAATTTGGAAGGCATCGTAAGCACTGGTAAGGACCAAGGCAAACAAGGCCGCGAAAATCATTAAAACCACGGTAGATATTCTTCCAATATTCACCAATTCTTTTTCACTTGCTTCTGGCTTCACAAATCTTTGGTAGAAATCATAGGCCACGTAAGAAGATCCCCAGTTGAGGTGCGTTGATATGGTGGACATAAAGGCCGCAATCAATGAGGCGATAACGATGCCCAAAAGTCCTTTAGGCAAAGTGAGTAGCATGGCTGAATAGCCTAAATCATGTCCCATTTTTCCTTCAGAAATATTTGGGAAGGCCGACCTAATGGACTCTAAATCTGGATAAACCACCAAGGAAGCCAAGGCAATCAAAATCCATGGCCAAGGGCGCAACGCGTAATGTGTAATGTTGAAAAGTAAAGTAGCCGAAACTGCATTTTTTTCATCTTTGGCAGATAGCATACGTTGGGCAATGTAGCCCCCTCCGCCAGGTTCAGCACCAGGATACCAGACACTCCACCACTGCACGGCCAGTGGCATAACTAAGAGCGTAATGAATAGTTCTCTATTGTTGAAGTCAGGAATGAGGTCAAGTTTTGGCGCCACATTTGGATTGGCCAAAAGCTCCGTTAAACCACCTACTTCAGGTAAGTTGATGATGTATACCGCTGCAGCTATGGAGCCTACCATGGCCACTAAAAACTGTAGGAAATCGGTGAGAATAACACCCCTTAATCCACCCATTGAACTATAGGCCACAGTAATTACGGAAGCATACAACATGGTTTTCCAAGGCTCTAAGCCAAACATGATTTCCCCAATCTTAATGGCAGCCAAGGAAACCGAGGCCATAATCATCACATTGAAGAAAACACCTAAATAAATGGCGCGAAAGCCTCTTAAGAAGGCCGCCTCTTTTCCGCTATAACGTGTTTCGTAAAATTCTAAATCAGTAAGTACGCCCGATTTCCTCCAAAGCTTGGCGTATACAAAAACGGTGAGCATACCCGTGACCAGAAAAGCCCACCATACCCAGTTACCAGCCACACCATTTTGGCGCACAATGTCTGTTACTAAATTTGGGGTATCGGCAGAAAAAGTAGTGGCGACCATGGAAATCCCCAATAACCACCAAGGCATATTTCTACCCGATAGAAAAAATTCTTTTGAGCTGGTTCCTGCCTTTTTTGATACTTTAAGGCCGATTAATAAAAAAATGACAAAAAAACCGAGGATGATAATCCAGTCGAGTGTCGCTAGCTGCATAATATAATGATTTGTTAAATTGACTCGTCTTGTCTTTTTCGACAACTTCGAGCCAACAATTATAATTAAAATAGAGGACATTATGGATTTGACTTTGGTAGTATTGGCCGCTGGCATGGGAAGCCGCTATGGCGGGAACAAACAATTGGACGGAATTGGCCCAAATGGTGAGATCATTATGGACTATTCAATTCATGATGCCATCAATGCTGGATTTACCAAAGTGGTATTTATTATTCGCACCGATTTGAAAGATGCCTTTGATGAGCATTATAAAAACCGATTCAACGGGAAGATTAAAATGGAGTATGCTTTTCAGAATGAATACACTGAGCATACTGCGGCCTATGAGGCGGATAGAAAAAAACCTTGGGGAACAACCCATGCCATTTTAGCGGCTAAACACTTAATTAATGAGCCTTTTGTGGTCATCAATGCCGATGACTATTATGGACAGGAATCTTTTGGTGAGGTGGTAACTGCCATGAGAAACTTAAAGGAAAATGAGTACCTGATTATGGGCTACAGCTTGGTAAACACCCTTTCTGACCATGGAACGGTAAATCGTGGCGTTTGTCAAGTGAAAGATGAGATGACCCTAACGGGCATCAAAGAGACTTTGGCCATCAGTAAAAATGGTAACGATATCACTTACGAAGAAGATGGAGTGAAACATTCACTCGCGCCAGACACTTACGTATCGATGAACTTCTTGGGATTTCCAGTTTCAGCACTGTCACTTTTTGAAGAGAAATTTATTGACTTTGTGAAGGAAAATCATACCAATCCTAAATCAGAATGTTTTGTTCCCGCTGAAATGGACAACTTGATGAATGAAGGCAAAGCCACCATTCGCGTAGTGCCTACTTCTGCTTCTTGGTTAGGAGTGACTTATCAAGAAGACAAACCATTTGTAGTAAGCGGAATCAGTAAAATGATTGCGGACGGAAAATATCCAGAAGAAATAAAATAATGAACATTGCCTTAGAAGCATTGAAGGCATTCCAACTAGAAGGGGCAATCGAAAAGGTTGCCCCTTTCGGTTCTGGGCATATCAATGACACCTATAAAGTGGAATCTAGCTGCGGAAACTACCTCCTTCAGAAGGTGAATGCCAAGGTTTTTCAGAATACCGAAACCTTGGAAAACAATCTGAATCTGCTTCAAGGCTTACAGTCGGATGTATTCGCCAAGCACATTACCACCGAAAACGGAAACTGCTTTTATGTTGACCAAGGTGGTTGCTGGAAATTGCAAGAATTTGTGTTGAATGCTTACGGACCAACCACTGCCAATAATCTTAATTTGGTAGAAGAAGTAGGTAAAGGCTTTGGCATGTTTACCAAGGCAACTGCTTCGCTAAAAGCTAATGCCTTTGATGAAGCCATTCCCAAATTTCACAGCCTAAAGTGGAGGCTAGAACAGCTGGAGGAAGCCATTGCACTAAATAAAGCTAACCGAAAAGAGGCAGCCAAGGGCCTAATTGACCAAGTGAATGCCTTCAGTTGGATCGTTGATCACTTTAATACTCTTGTTGAGAATGGTCTGCCACTCAGGGTGTGTCACAACGATACGAAAATCGACAACATACTTTTGACTGAGGGCAGTGATGAATTTCGGCATGTCATCGATTTGGACACCACAGGCCCAGGTTATGTGCTTTCTGATTTTGGCGACATGATGCGCACCTTGCTCACCCCAACGAAAGAAGCTGAGCTAAATGAAAGCAAAATTGAAATCAGAGAAGGCTATTTAGAGGCCTTAAAATCGGGTTACCTTTCGGCTTGCGCTGAATCATTGATTCCTCTTGAAAAAGAGAACTTAGAGTTTGGAGGTTTATACATGACCTATATGCAGGCTGTTCGCTTTTTAGCCGATTACCTGAATGGAGACAGTTATTACAAAATAAGTTTCCCCGAAGAGAACTACATCAGGGCTAGAAACCAGCTGACCTTACTTCAGCTAATGCACAGTCAGATTTTCAGCAGTAAAACCAATTAAGAGTTGATGCTTTTTGGTGGAGTTATTACCGTTGAACAGAAATGTCGGTTTCCTGCTCTTGAGAAAATCGTTAGTTTTATTCGAACACAAGCAAAAAACTATTCTATGAAAAGAGTTATACTCACCCTATTTGTCATTTCCACTCTGTTTTCGGCCAACCTAATGAATGGCCAAACATGGAAAATAGACCCAGCACATTCGAGCATATTATTTAACGCAAAACACTCTGGAATTTCCTTTGTGAACGGAAGATTCGAAAAATTCGAAGCCACAGTTGAGGGCGGAACAGCTGAAGATTTCACCAATGCCAAAATCTCATTTACGGCTCAAGTGCAAAGCATCAACACGGGCGTTGACGGAAGAGATAACCACCTGAGATCCGCTGATTTTTTCGATATGGAAAACCACCCTACGGTTACTTTTAAAAGCACCTCTTTTACTAAATCAGGTGATGGTATGTATAAAGTAGTGGGTGATTTAACCATGCGAGGTAACACCAAACAAGTGGAGCTGATGGCACAGCACATTGGGTCTATCGACACAAAAGACGGTGGCAAGAAAGTAGGTTTTCAAATCAAAGGCAGCGTAGACAGAAATGAATTTGGTGTTTCTGGTGCAGGTGGCTCTGTCGCTCCAACGATTGAAATTATCTGTAATGTAGAAATGGCTACGCAGAAATAAATCTATCCTAAACGATACTGAAAGGCTGTTTCATTTAATGGAGCGGCCTTTTTTATTATTTTTGGGTATGGCTGAAAAAACTGCTGAATACTATATTGAAAAGCTGAGCCTCTTAGCTCATCCTGAAGGAGGTTATTACGCTGAAAACTATCGGTCGGAAGAAAGTATTGAGAAAAGTGCATTGCCCAATTACTATCCATCGGCAAGAACATTCGGCACTTCGATTTACTTTTTGCTTACCCCAAATAGCGTTTCAAATTTCCATAGGCTTAATTCAGACGAAATTTGGCATTTCCATGATGGAGGTACGGCTTGCATTCACATGCTTTCCCCCGAAGGAAAACTGGTGTCCAAAACCATTGGAAAAGACTTAGAAAAGGGTCAAAGTTTCCAAGTAGTGATTCCAAAACACCATTGGTTTGCCGCGGAAATTATTCAAGGAGATTTCATTTTGGTAGGCTGCACTGTCTCACCTGGTTTCGAATTTGAAGACTTTGAATTGGCCGATCGCTCGACTTTAGCTTCCGTTTATCCCGATCATAAAACACTAATTGAGCGTTTTACGAAAGCATAGTTGTGTTCTGCATGAATGTGCAGCGAAAACTCAAAACAAAACAACCACATGCTTTTAACAACAACCCCAACTATCGAAGGTCACGCGATTACAAAATACCATGGCGTAATTACAGGAGAAGCCATTATTGGCGCCAACCTGTTCAAAGATATTTTCGCCAGCATTACCGATTTAGTCGGTGGTCGCTCTGGCTCTTATGAAAAAGTGCTTCGCGAAGCGAAAAATAGTGCAATGCAAGAATTACAATACAGCGCTCAAGCAATGGGCGCCAACGCAGTAGTGGGCATTGATTTGGATTACGAAACGGTAGGTCAAAGTTCCAGTATGCTTATGGTCACAGCAAGCGGAACTGCGGTAACCTATCAATAAGATACACCGATTGGTGTTTTCTATCCCATAAGGCCTCGGTTTCTAGTAGATCGGGGCTTTTCCTTTACCAAACCTCGGTAAACCTTTAACACTTCTGAAAGTTACTAAGGCATAGTTAACGCTGCTCGATGGTCGGGCATGTTTACCTTAATTAAGAGATAAATTATGCTTTATACATTCATAGAAAATCCTTCAAGCCATTTCGATTCAGTTGAATACACCCCGGTGGTTCAAAGGTCAATCTTTAATGCCGACAACCCTGATGATAGCGACTTCCTTTCTAAAAACCCCGATTTGATCTGGGGAATCCTGATTGGAATTATGGCAATAGGTTTTGTTTGGTATACCTTTTTTAGAAAGAAGAAAAGATAGCCACCTCAATGAGAGAACGGCTCAACTAGATAGATCTAAGATACAGCTGTTCTACTTTTTCTCTCGCCCAAGGCGTTTTCCGCAAAAAGGTAAGGCTTGATTTAATGGAGGGGTCGTGTGTAAAACAGCGAATATTGATTCTATCGCCCAATTCTTCCCAGCCATATTTCTTCACCAATACCGCAAGGATATCGGCCAGTTTTACTCCGTGGAGGGGGTTGTTCGGTTGGGCTTCTTTTGGGGTGGTCATGGTTTTGCGTCTTTCGGGTAATCAATTAATTGGCCCTGACAAAAATGCCAAGGCCAAATATTTATATTTCAGAATCTCTATAGAAATTACTGATGTTGCCAATAATTTGATCGTAGATGCGGTCTATAAAACCGATGAATAGGGTTTGAGGTGGAGGCGGAGGTAACTCTTTCCCTTTACTCATTTCTATTTCATCACGATTAAGCGCCCTTGAATCTCCGTTAAACGAAGCCCATTCGTGTACCCAAACATCTTTGCTTGGCAACTTACGATTGGTCAAAATTCGGTTAGTATAAGCATCTCTTATTTCGAAATTCATTACACCCTGAGACGAGAGCGTTTTACGGTTTACAGTCAATTGAGCTTTCACAGTGTTATAAACATCGTGCTTTACGCCTTTGTCGTCAGTAAACTGTCCAACCACTACGCTGTCACGCTTTATTTCTTTGGTATTCGATTCAATCAAAGTTTGACCCAATACAAAATCGTCAAATTGCATTGACACGATTTGATCAGGCTGCAAGTCAATTTGCTCTGCTTCATCAACAGTGAAAAACTGGATGAACCTGCCTTCGCTGAATCGGTCCAAATACTCAATAACTCTGTTTTCGAAGTATTCATTTGTCAACTCTAAACTGCGAGAATGAATTGGAATTGGCTCGATTAAAACCCGTACAGTCCCCATGTTTCTAGCATCAGTCAACAAACTATCAATATTCGGCACGTTTCTATCAAAGTTGAGCGCAAAATTGAAATGCTTAAAAGCTCTTCTTCCGCCTTCAATAGTATTGGTAGCCAAAGCATTATTGCCCAATTCTACTTGATAGTCTGCCGCTTTTCTGCCCGCATCACTTTCTTCACTAATAAAAGATTTAGGCATTACCAGTGACAAACAAGCTGGGCATCGCTGAATTTGGCGATAATAACTGTTCAGCTGCTGGTACTGATAATAAGTAGCCTCCCATTTATTTGGATCATTATTTACGGCCAACATACGGATGTAATCCATATGATAATTGCTCGCCAAACGATACCCCTCAATCAATACATCCTGCGATTTCTTGTTATCTGGGTTCGACTGTAAACGATTGATGGCACGGTCTAAAGCTGTTTCGTAATTGCCTTTTTCAAGTGCGTTTTTTCCTGTAGCACAGCTTACGATAGTCAACACCATAAGCGCCAAAAGTGAGTGTAGAAAAGTTTTCATAAGCTTTATTGTTTGGTTGAGTAAGCCTCCATTCCAAAATGAATGCCAAATTAGCTTTTATTCTCCTTATCTAGTTCAATGATCTTAGATTTCATCATTTCATAAACTTGAGCTTTTAGGGCTGGAAGGTCTTCCTGCGTCATATTTTGGGTAGAAATGGGTGGAAGAAAATAATTATGAATTAGTCCTGGTCTCAAGCCCAACTGACCTTTGGGCATAAGCCTTTTTGCATCGTGAATAATCAAAGGCATAATGGGAGTGCCCGTTTCAATGGCCAATCGGAAAGGGCCGTTATAGAAAGGAAGCAGTGGTTCATCGGTATTGTTTCGCGTACCTTCAGGGGCCACCATAATGGATAACCCGCGATTCAAATTCCTCACTAATTTCTCAACAGATTTCTTTCTGCTTTCTTCACTAGTACGATCCACCCAGACGGCAAAACTGCCAGCGATAAATCCAAACAGAGGAATTTTAGCCAGTTCCTCTTTACCCAAACCTTTTAAAGGAACGGGAATGGCTCGTGGAATGGCGGGGGCATCCAAAAAGGAGGTATGATTAATAGTGAAAATATAGGGCTGACCACGCTGAATTAAGTTTCGGTTATGTGTTTTAAAATGAATAAAAGAAAACGCGGAAAACAGGAAGACCCAGACACGGGCAAAAAAGTAACTGAATTTGTCCAGTTTGGGGCTGATCAATCTTGGAATTACCGTAAAAGGAGACAGCGCAATCATGATGGCCACAAACCAAATCGCGCACCAAGCCGTGTACAGTATTTGAATCCCTTTTTTCAGCATAAAATCTTTTCAGAAGAATTAGCTAAAATAGTTTTTTTATGTGGAATGCGTCATTAGATTTGAGCGGAAATTAATGACAATTGACCATGGTTATTCATCCGAATCATGACTCAATTTAAAGAAAAGGATGAACTTCACTCTTTACTTGCAGCCCACACCCTCACAGGTTTGGGCTTTTTTTGTGGATTAGCTTAACTTGAGACAAATCTTGATGTATGAAATTTGGAAGCGTTGAACACCCAGAGAAAATTGATTTTACTTTACCACAAGATCATCCAGGTACGGCCAAGCTTTTGGGGAAATCAAAGGCTAAACCCAAGATTTATGTGGGTTGCGCAAAATGGAACAAGACCGACTTGAAGGGCTTTTACCCCAAAGGCACTAAAGACGAACTGACTTACTATGCTACTCAATTCAACAGCATCGAGTTGAACGCCACCTTCTATAATTATAGCACTGAACAGTTTGAAAACTGGTATGGAAAAACGCCTGCCGATTTCAAATTCTTCCCTAAAGTCAATCAGATGATCAGCCATAGAAAGCGGCTGAACGATGCGGATCGCTACACAGAAGACTTCGTGAATGCCTTGTCTGGTTTGGAGGAAAAAATGGAGCAGACTTTTCTTCAATTGCACGAAAATTTTGGACCGAAAAACTGGGATAGGTTAGCGCATTTTATCACAAATTTTCCAAAAGGAATTCCGCTTGCGGTAGAAGTAAGGCATACCGATTGGCTTAATGACACCGAGGTAGCTAACCAATTCTATTCCCTGCTAGAAGAAAATAATGTAACGAACATTATCACCGATACTGCCGGTCGAAGAGATTTACTTCACATGCGCCTTACTACGTCCAAAGCCTTTATTCGCTACGTGGGTGCCAACCATGAAAGTGATTATGCGCGTTTAGATGATTGGTTCGAACGAATTAAGACTTGGATTGAAATGGGTGGTTTGGAAGATATTTACTTCTTCGTTCACCAAAACCTTGAGAAGGCCTCGCCTTTGCTTTCTGCTTATTTCATTAAGCGACTGAATAACGAACTGGGCTACAGTTTGCATGTCCCTGAACAGCAAGGTGGACAGGCAACTATGTTTTGATTGAGGCGTCCGTAAATCTTAAATCAAAAAACAATGGCTCGGTTTCACTGAGTGATGGATTGCATATTGGTTTTAGGTTAAATAGCTGCCAGTCACTCGGCTAAGCCAGTCGACTAGTCATTCCTTTCAAATCACTCATTCCTCAAACAGTCCACAGGGTTGATTCTGGCTGATTTAAGTGTTTGAAAACCTACGGTAAGCCAGGCAATGAATAAGGTGGAAACACCAGCCAGGGCAAAGAACCACCATTTCAATTCGATGGAATAAGCAAAATTGTGAAGCCATTGGTTGGAGAAGTAATAGCCAATAGGAATGGCTAGAATTATGGAAATCAGCACCGTTTTGGTAAATGTAGCCGTAAGTAATTTCACTACTACTACCTGACTTGCACCCAATATTTTCCTGATTCCAATTTCCTTGCTTCTTCGTTCTGCCGTAAAAGTGGCCAAGCCAAAAAGGCCAAGACACGAAATGAGAATGGCAATGCCAGCCAAGTAGTTGGACAGTTGGGCTACCTTGTCTTCTGTACTATATAAGGCACGATAATCATCTTCTAAAAAGGAAGGCTCGAAGTCGTATTTTGGGTTGAGCTTGGCGTAAATCGTTTTGATTTTTTCAAGCGTGTTCACTTCAGTTCCTGGTTGCAACCTGACGATAAAATCATCTCCGCTGCTCCTGAAACGGAAGAGCATGGGCTCAATTTCTTGGTGTAATGAGCCATATTGAAAATCGCTTACTACACCAATAACTTCCTTAAAGTCATTTGGCGAAGCTTCCAGCTGAAATCCAATTGGGTCTTTTAGCCCCATGAATTTAACTGCGGTTTCGTTGAGCATGATTTTGCTTTCATCGTCATTCATTTCTTTTGAAAATGACCGGCCTGCTACAAGTTTTAGCTCCAGCGTTTCAACAATGTTATAACCGATTCTTGGCGACTTGAACAGGTGATTGTCATCCGCGTCACCTTCTTCCCATGAGTAGCCGCTGCTGTTGTCATTTCCCCAAAGAAAGTCTCCAGACATATTGCCAACACTGGTTACGCCAGGTAGTGCCCTAAGCGCTGTTAAAAACGGAGTAGGGTCGAAGCTTTCTGGACCTTTTCTAGTAAACGTAATGATGTTTTCACGATCATAACCCAGCGGTTTGCTATAGGTATACTCCATCTGTCTGTTAATGGTGATTACACCAATAATGAAAATAATAGACAGCGTGAACTGCACTACCACCAAACCTTTTCTGATCCATTCCTCACCCCTTAGGTTGGCTACTTTTCCTTTAAGTACCGCCACGGGCTTAAAACCTGAAAGGTAGAAAGCGGGATAACTACCCGCTAGTATTCCAGTGCCCAGCACGATGGCCAAAAGTGGTAAAATGAAATCGTTTAGATTAAATTCAAGCTGCTTAGAAGTAATCTCATTGAACTGAGGAAGGAGTAAAACAACCAATCCAATGGCCACCAAAAGCGCCAGTAGCGAGAGTAAAATGGACTCTCCCAAAAACTGAAAGACCAAGTCTCCACGATTTGCCCCAATTGCCTTTTTCACCCCTACTTCTTTCATTTTTTTCGAAGCTTGCGCAGTAGAGAGGTTCATGAAATTGATGCAGGCAATCAGCAGAATAAAAATGGCAATGACCGTGAAAAGCCGAACATTCTCAATTCTTCCACCTACTTGGATCCCATTCTCATAAGCACCATAGAGGTAGTTTTTTGCATAGGGCTGAATGAAGAGGTTTTGCTTATTATTACCCGTCTTTCCATACATTAAACGCGCAATTTTCTTATTCAATTGCTCGGCATCTGCTCCATCTTTTAAGAGCAAATAGGTGCGTGCATAGCCACCTTTCCAATCTTCGGCCCATTCTTCGGCATCGATCAATACCTGGTAATTGACAACAATGTTGAATTGCTCGGTGGCATTCTTGGGCGGATCCTTAAACACACCAGATACCACAAAAGATTGCTTGAATAGTGAACTCTCCCATTCAATCGTATTACCCACCGCCTTTTCAGCAGCACCAAAAACGGTGATAGCAAGCGACTCTGAAATTGCAACTGCGTTTTTGTCTTGAATGATCCTTTCTGTTTTTCCCGAAATCAGCGGGTAAGTCATAACTTGGAAGAAGTTAGAGCTCGCAAAAAGCCCATTTACTTCAAAGTTTTTTTCGCTGTGGCTAATGGTGCCTTGAGGCCTGAAAAAGTGATTACCCACCCTAACGGCATCTTCCACTTCTGGGAATTCTTCTTTTATGGCTTGTGCCAATTTGCCCGAAGTATAATCCCAAGTGAGCACACTTTCGGGCAAAGTGAAATTGGTAAAGACCCAATATAGCCGATCGTTTTTATCATTAAAGGTGTCTACCGAGCGTTCATCATTTACCCAAAGGAAAATGAGCAAGGCCGCAGCTAAACCCGTGGAAAGGCCAATGAGATTAATTAAGAAAGTAGCTTTGTGTCGCTTGAAACCTCTGAGCGTAATTAATAAGTTGTGTTGTAACATACCGAGATAATTGAGTTGATGATTTCCTCCAAGCCCTCTGACCAAAGCGGGGCGCAGCAGTTTTAAGACTTCACGATTGTAAAGCCTTCTAGATTTTTTGACCGAGTACTGCACTAGATTTTCAGCGAATACTTCCTCCATATCGCCTTCTATTTCTTCTAAAAAGTCTTTTTTCAGAAAGAAGCGTAGAAGCCTTAATGACCAGCGAGGTGGTTGAATATCGTTTTGTGTATTGTTCAAATTAGCTGGTGGCCATTTTGGGCATTGCTGACCAAAGTTGAGTGCGGATGTCTTTCATTTCCTCCAAAATTCTGTGCGCATATGGTGTGGCGCTATAAATGCGCTTGCGCTTTCCTCCTCGTTTTTGGGTGGCTTCACCAAACTCAGAAGTCAGAAATCCTTTCTCTTCCATGCGCTTTAAAGCGGACTGGATGGAACCCACGCTCAGTTTTTCATTGAGTCGGTCTTCCAGTTCTCGTTTAATTTCTACCCCGTAGGCTTCGGCTTGAAGCACGACTACCGTCATAAGCACCAGCTCTTCAAACTCTCCCAATTTGGTTTTCTTCATGGCTATATCATTCGTAATTGCAGTAAATATATAAAATTATTTTATTCGTAATTGCAGTTTTTATGAGAAATAGTAATGGGTATTGAGAAATGAGTAGTGGGTTGGTGGCTATAATATGGGTGTTAAGTACCGTGGAGTATTCTTTAACCGCAAAGCACACGAAGTTTCGCGAAGGTGGTATTGGGACATATGTTGGCTATGTTACTAAAGCTAGCTTTCAGGTAGTTGCTAACAAGCTAAGTCATACTGTAAGCATCCTTTTGAGAAATAGACGTAGGGTAGTCAATATCTTGTGAAATGTGAAATTCCGAGACTTCGGAATCTACGAGATGACTTTAATAGCATGCTCAAGCTGGAGTTAGGCTGCTTCGTGCCTCGCAGTGACGTTTACCGCTTACTTCTTCCTAAAATAAGCCATCACAATATCTCGGACATCGTTTTTGATACCATTGAAATCTGGAGGGGCGATGGCCTGATTTTGATAGTCTTTGATAAACTCAAGGTTGGCTTCTCCACCACTGAGAACGAAATCAGGGAGAGCCATTTTATAGGATTTGGAAGTAGAGAGTTTAGCGCCTTTGATGTACCAACCATCGGCTTTCTTTTCGGCATTGGCCAACTGTAAATAACCCCCAATGCCTACGTTGGTTACTGTGCCAGTTTCTAAAATGCGCTGTACTACATCACCTTTTATATCAACAATGGAGATGCCCCCCCCAAATGGAAAAGAGCGAAGAATATCGTACTCAGTGATGGTACCAGTAAGTTCGTCATCTAGTCGAATGGAGCCAGAATTGAAAATCGCTAAATCGGCATTGGGTACAGCAAATAAAAATGCCTCGGCTGTCATAATTGGGTAATTGGTCGGGCGGTAACGAATACTGCTTTCGCGTCCATCAAGGGTATCCGTGGTGGTCATCACGATTTCATTGGGCGTATACCCCATGGCCGCCATACTTTCATTCGAAATATTTACCCATTTGTCTACCAGCGCTTTTACCTCGGTGTCTTCTGCTACGCCATCATCAATGGGCAAGAGCTCGGAACTAATGCTCGTTTTTCCTGTGGTTTTATTATAACTCACCCTGTGCACATACACGGTTTTTGCGTTGGCATCGGCCTTGGTCATCAACGTATTTCCATACATATATTTCATATGGGCGTGGTCGTGGCCACCCAAAACAAGGTCGAATTCAGGCACAAAATAAGTGGCCAAAGAATCGTCTTCTACTTTCTTGAGGTGCGTAACACCAATGAATACTTCAGCTTCTTCCTTCACCTTGTTATACACCGCTTTCACCGACTCGTATTTGTCCGTATAAGCTAAGTAGGGAGCGTTGTTGAAGGGCAATGTTGAGCCGAAAAAAGCAATGTCAACACCATCTACAGACTTCATAATATGATCGGGAAAAGGCTTTCCTTTTTGTGTCCATGCAGTGTTTTTGCCATCTACCGCGTGAAGTACATTTGTAGTCGTCCATTCAAAGTCAGATTCATCAATTCTGGCCTGTATTTCATTTTCCTTTAGGTCGAACTCGTGATTACCGGGCACTACAATGTCTACACCCACGGCATTCATCACTTCCACCATGTGTCTGCCTGCGATTTTTTCACCTTCATAAGTGAGGGTGCCAATGAGCGAAGGACTTACAAAGTCTCCTGAAAGGATGGTAAAAACATTCGGGTTTTCCTTCAATAGATTTTTTCTCACTGTGGCTACACGAGCCATTCCACCTACTTTACCGCCTTCTAATGGAGCAATTTCATAGACATCGTTCATTTGAAGCACAATGAAATCTACCGTGTCCGAAGATTTTTCAGGAGAACATGCGCTTGAAAAAAGGAAGAAAACAGACAGGAGAAAAAGCGGGAATCGTTTCATGAAAAAGAGGTTTTGAACTTGGAATAAAGTTAGTAAAAATGAAGTTCAAACCGGTAGACTTTAAAGGGCATTTAACCGCAAACTACGCTGAGTGACTGAACTTATCTATGAGCAAATGACTACGTGAAGCAATCACAATCTTCTTTTGGGGTACGGTCTGACCTTCGGTACCGACCGACTACACAGAGGGGGCTATTCTATGGTCGGCACCGAAGGTCAAACCATAGATATCAACCTTAAGACTTACTCTATTACCGCCCTAAAGGTCAACTTGAGAAGACAAGGGAGCCAGTCATGGCATTCATAATCAGTCACTACGACAGTAGGTGTTTTAATCTACTATGCTTTCTATGTTTTTATAGATAAAATCAATGGATTCTCCAGTGGTAATTATATCAAATGTCAGCCCTTTGAGTTCAGCTCCAATGTATGATACGCCTTTGGTTTTTTTAATTCCTTCGATATTCGTCCAATCATTGACTTGAAGTAAGCCTTTGGCACAAAGCCCATCACCTTGAATATTTACAGTGATAAATTCTTGCCCATTTTGTTCGGTATAATCGGATAGCCAATAGGTCAAGTTTTCCCTTCCAGCTCTATCCATTTCCTTTACCAACTCCTGCTTATAAACAGTAGTTTCAAGACCATTTAAGTCAAAAATAGAATTTGTGTTTTCACAACCTGGTCGGTCACAAGAAGCGAAGAGAATTAAGACGATGAAGGAAGCTATAATTGATTTTGTTTTCATAACTCTATGTGTTTGATTGAATGGCCACAACTGATTTACATAAGCATATAAATTAGAAGTTACGAAATAATGTAGTTTTCCAATCACCGAATCGCCAGAAGTCCTCTTTCAGAATAAAGTTTGCGGAGGCTTTATCCCGCCAATTCATCACAATAAAAACCTTGGCTGGTCAATATGGTAATGACGGTTTCGGGGGCCACTTCTTCGGTTTCAACACGTAAGATTTTATCGCAGTCTTCCAGGTCAAAGTTCCACTCTTCGCTGGGCAATAAGATATTCAAAAATGAGCCCACAGCCTGGACTTGCTTTTTACTGACTACGGAAGTTTTAAAGACATGAACCATGGTAATTGTTATTCTAATTTTGGAGTGATTTGGCAATTCATTGGTTAATCAATTCTTCATAAGTCGATTTGAGTCGCTTGCG
The DNA here is from genome assembly GCF_001592935.1 of Roseivirga echinicomitans. Taxonomy (GTDB): domain Bacteria; phylum Bacteroidota; class Bacteroidia; order Cytophagales; family Cyclobacteriaceae; genus Roseivirga; species Roseivirga echinicomitans. The sequence goes on along the minus strand of NZ_LRDB01000003.1, from coordinate 165,849 downwards.
AAGAAACTTTACAGCGTAATGTTTTCTGGAGAGCAGGGTGTTGACGGGAATACCAGTCGCTTCTGAAATTTCCTTTACAGGCAAACCTTCCATTTCAGTCAACTCGAAAATTTCACGTTGTTCAATTGGTAACTCGGTAAGGGCTAGCTCCAATTCTTCCCACATAAGGGAACGGATATAGACATTAATGGGGCTTTCGGATTCATCCATCTGGGGAAATATAGTGGCATAAATACCTCCCTCTTCATCACTATCAGGCTCCATAATGAAGCTAGTCTCCTTCTTTTTCTTCTTTTTATTGATGATGAGATTTCGGGCAACACGAAATAGCCAACCAGAGAGGTTTTCAATCGGATTGTGCGTATTGTCCATGGTTTTCACGAACTGATAAAACACATCCTGAGCAATGTCTTCAGCATCTTCTGTGGTAGGAACTCTGTTCTTAATGAAAGAGCGGATGCGGGGCTGATGCTCCTTAATCTGTCTTTCTAAGTCTTCCCTATATTCGTTTTTACTCACGGTCAGGACCATCTTTTTCTTTTACGTCCGAATCGGAAAAACAATCATTTTTATGCTCCATCCATTGTGCGAACTTCCTTTTCTTGAACCATTCTTTGCGTTCCTCTGGGTTCATGTTCATCCATTCTTCTCGACCTGAATGAGTTCTGCACTTTTTACGATGAGAACGCTTTCCCTTACCTCCCATTCCTGAAAAGAGGATTCTTGAAAGGATGAACAGTCCTAGTGCTTGCCAGAAAGTGATGGTGGTGAGACCAAAAAGATCGGGCATTAACCAGTTCCATAAAAGCATGATTACGGAACCAAACAAAAACAACGCTGCTGCGCCAAACACAGGGAAGAAAATGTATTTGTACTTATATATGAATTCTTTCTTTCTCATTTCGATCATTAATTATGTTCTCTTGTATAGGTAGACAAATGAGAGAGATAAATATTTTAAGGGGGCAGGATTTTTTTGAATCGGAATACCATCACTCGGTGCAACCGAGTGACTGCTAGAGTGGGGCAATCCTGTTCGAACCGTCATGCTAAACTAGTTTCAGCATCCCTCAAAATTACCTGAGAGGTAATAACTCTACGTGTTTCAATTATTCTTTCCTATTTACTTAGCAAATATGAAACTAATTATTACTTTTACTTTTGTTAAGTAAACAAATAACTATGTCGGAACATTCGTTGGGTGAGTTTGAGGAACTGGTATTACTGCTGGTAGCCGCCAATAATAAAGAGGCTTATGGCGTACTGATCCTTGAAAACCTTGAAGAAAAATTAGGGAAGAAGGTAAATGTCAGTGCCGTGCATGTGGCCCTCAAACGCATGGAAAACAAGGGTTTTGTAGAATCTAGTTATGGCGGCATCACCAACGAACGTGGAGGCCGCAGAAAAAAATATTATAGTATTACTTCAATAGGGAAAAAGGTACTGGATCAGCAATACGAAGTCAGAACTTCGATTTATCAGCAGATTCCTAAAATTTCATTTGGTCAATGAAAGCCCAACCTCCAAAAAGAGCAATCAAGTTTCTGCGCTGGTTTTGCAGGGAAGATTACCTCGAAGAATTCGAAGGTGATCTGATTGAGCTCTTTGAGAAGCGTTTTGAAATATCACCCAAAAAGGCCAGACGAAAGTTCATTTGGGGCGTAATGCGCTCCTTCAGGCCGGGGTTTATGAAAGCATTTTATAAGGTCAACTATTCAATTACAACAGCTATGTTTAAAAACAACTTGAAGGTGGCGTGGCGCAATGCGCTTCGACAACCTTTCTTCACTTTCCTCAACACATCGGGTCTCGCCATAGGTATGGCAGGCGCCTTGATTATTACTTTGTTTCTCCACGATGAGCTCAGCTTCGACAAAATGTTTGCCGATGCCGATCGTATTTACCGCGTCAATATCGACAACCGAACGGCTGGCGAAACCAATCACTTTGCAGCCGTTTCTAGTCCTTTGGCCAATGTAATGCAAAGTGATTTTCCGCAGGCAGAAATGATCACTCGATTAAAGATGAGCAACAGCATTTTATTGAAAGGTGTAGATGCCGAACAAAATGTAAAAGAAGATTACGTTGCTGGTGCAGACTCTACTTTTTTCGAAATGTTTGGTTTGAAACTGCTCTATGGAAATGCAAAAAACGCATTGCAAAAGCCAAACGCTATTGTACTCACCAAAACAGCAGCCCTCAAGCATTTTGATTTAGATGAAGCACTTGGCCAAAGCATGGTGCTCAATAATGATGAGGTATATGTGGTCACTGGCGTGATGAATGATTTACCTAAAAACTCGTTTTTAAGAAATCATCAGGTCTTTATTTCACTTTCTAGTTTTGATGATGCCAAAAGCTTGGCTTGGAATACCTGGAGCTATCCTACGTTTGTGAAACTTCGCCCCACGGCAAATGAAGAAAGTTTACAGGCTTATTTGAGCACGGTGAAAGATCGATATTTAATTCCTTGGGCCATGACTTTTATGCCTGGACTCACCGTAGAAAGCGCCAAAGAAATGGAAAAATCCTCTGGTGATTTCATGCGGTTTACGCCCATAGCCTTAACTGATATTCACTTACATTCACCCAATATAGAAGCTGAATTAAGCACCAATAGTGATATCCAAAATGTATATATACTCGCTGCGGTAGGTATTTTCTTGATCCTTCTGGCTTGTGTCAATTTTATGAACCTGTCTACCGCACGGTCCCTGAAAAGAGCAAAAGAAGTGGGTGTGCGTAAAACGTTAGGCAGTAGTAGGTCAGGGTTGATCAAACAGTTTCTAACAGAATCTACTTTAGTAGCATTTGTGGCGCTGGTATTGGCCATTGCTATTGCAGCCATCAGTTTACCTTACTTTAATCAATTGGCGGGAAAAGCCATTTCAATTCCTTTTGGGAATCCGTTGTTTTGGTTGACACTCTTGGTTGTTTCGCTTGTTCTGGGTTTTGGTTCAGGAAGTTACCCTGCCTTTCTTATGTCGAAATTTGCACCTATCAAGGGAATGAAAGGCGGAGATGTCAACGGAAATGGAGGCAGAACGGTGATCAATAGCCTTGTGGTTGTTCAGTTTGCCATTTCTCTGTTTCTGATGTTGGGTACTTTTGTGGTTTTTCAACAACTCAATTTCATTCAGAATAAAGACCTTGGTTATCAAAAAGATCAGGTGTTGATCATTGATGATGTAGATGCTACAGGCAAACAGATCGAAGCTTTTAAAAACCAAGTGAAGACAATTGCTCAGGTAGAAAACGCTTCGCTGAGTAGCTATTTACCAACCCCCTCGCCAAGAAGTGCCACCACCCTTTTTCCTGATAAATCGCTCGAAAGCGAAAATGCCTTGATCATTGGCAGTTGGGATATTGATTATGACTACCTCTCCACCTTGGGACTGGAATTGGTTGCCGGTCGTGATTTCAACAGGGAATTGGCCACGGATTCTAGCGCCATGATTTTGAACGAATCCACAACTGTACTGCTTGGCTTGTCTCCCGAAGAAGCCGTAGGAATGCGCTTCACGAATGATTTCCATAGAGAGGACAAGGAAAATATGCGCTACTTCACCGTGATCGGAGTGGTTAAAAACTTCCACTTTGAAACCCTAAGAAATAGCATTGATGCCCTTAGCCTGACGCTGGGAGGAAAGCCTAAGAAAATGCTCGTTAAACTGAATGCAGGAGATTTTTCGAAAGGCATTTCGGAATTAGAAACCGTATGGGAAAAGTTCGCGCCAGGTCAGCCCTTCAGTTATTATTTTATGGACGATTCCTTCAATAATACTTATGATGCTGAACAGCGTTTGGGCAAAATCTTTGTGATTTTCACCTCGCTTTCCATTTTCATTGCCTGTCTTGGTCTGTTTGGTTTGGCGGCTTTCAATGCCGAAAAAAGAGCAAAGGAAATCAGTATCCGAAAAGTACTTGGTGCCAGCATAGGTCAAATTACTTACAAACTGTCCATTGATTTTCTAAAGCTGGTGGGCTTGGCCACCATAGTGTCATTGCCTTTAGCAGGCTATTTCATGAACCGTTGGTTGCAAGATTTCTCCTATAGGATTGAAATTCCTTGGTGGGTGTATGTATTTACGGCTTTTATGGCTGTGGTTATTTCTATCCTCACCGTGAGTTTTCAGAGCACAAAAGCCGCTATGAGCAGTCCGATTAAGGCTTTGAAGCAGGAGTGATTTCTGTTCTTAACCGCAAAGGGCGCTGAGTTTAGCAAAGTATAAATCAGAGTACCATCGCTCGGTTGCACCGAGTGATGGTTGGTGTTTTGACTTGAAGTCAATTTACTACAAGTCACTCGGCAAAGCCAAGCGACTGTTTTGAGACTGCTGCGTGCCTCGCAGTGACGTTACATAGAAGGAACACCTGCAATGTGGGGTGTTGAAAAATTTATAGGCAATTCAAATTTGAAATTACTTCCTTTTCCTTCCTCACTTTCAACCCAAAGATGCCCATCAAGTTTATCAATAAACTCTTTGCAAAGCACTAAACCTAAACCGGAACCAGTTTCGTTCGCTGTGCCTCGCGATGAAGCGTTAGTAGACAAATCGAAAATCTCATGGATCTTTTCTTCGCTCATACCCACTCCATTATCGGCAACAGAAATTTCAACTTGGTGTTGATTTGTAGTAACAAATACATTTATACATCCTCCAAGGTTTGTAAATTTGATTGCATTCGAAATGAGATTGCGTAAAACGGTTCGTAAGATGTTCTCATCAGTATACAATTCGATTTCATTTGCTGGGGAGTAATGCAAAGAAATGTTCTTGGTCGTTGCCAATGACTTTTTAAGCTCTATTATCTCACGGATAACTTTTGATAACACAACTTTTTCTGGGTTGACATTGAGCTCTCTGGTTTGTGATTTTGACCAGTTCAATAAGTTTTCAAGCAGATTGAGGGTGTTTTCGGCTGTCGAATTTATTAAACCGATATACTTTTTAGATTCTGAACTGTCGGTATTATTTGCACTTTCTGACAGTAGTTTAGAGAGGATTAATATGTTACTAAATGGACCTCTTAAATCGTGTGCAATAATTGAAAATAACTTGTTCTGAGTGAGGTTTAGCTCTTCCAATTTGAGCTTATCCTCTTGAATTATTTTATTTTTTCTAAGGATGGTTTTTTGATCTACTTCTTTTAAAAGCATTATAAAGCCTATGCTAGAAGCACTAATGACAAAGACAGAAACCGCAAAAAACCAATTGTCAATGGTAGAAACCTTGGTGAAATCATAGGCCTCACCCATTTGGTATATCTTAAAAGCACGAAAAAGCTGAAATACGGAATAGATTGAAAGTACACCACTGATCAGTATAGAAAACTTGTATTTATGCTTATTGTTAAAAAGGTAAAATGCGCCAATCCCATAAAAAAATGCAGAGGAAACTATTCGAATAACACTAAGGCTGGTGTTGTTTTCTTCAACCACTAAAACGGAGGAATAGAATAGTAAAACAGACACAATGAAAACCCTCAAGATGGTTTTCCGGACTTTACCATCAAAAGAAAGAAGACCATAGGATGTGAGCGCGAAACTCGAAATCAAAAGGAAATTGTTTATTCTCGATGTAAGCAGTTCGGGTAAAACATCTCTATTGCCGAACAGAATGATGGTAATCGTTTGAAATGCAATTCCTAGTACGACTAATAATAGATACCACTGTTTATGATGGTAGAAATATTGATAGATGAACAATACAATAATGAATAGATTGTTCAGCGCTAAAAAAAACAATATCGAAGGGTAGTCGAAGTCCAAATTATTTTTCTTTATCCAGTTGAGGGTGATAAAGATCAAAAAAAACCCCGTTCAATAATCTGTTTTTTTGATATTTGTTAGAGTAGCCTAAACTGGCTCACTTTAAGGCAGTAGTTGATGGGCTTTGTTTTAGCGTGTTGCTTGTCATTATTTAGCCTTTCAATACTTTTTTGCTCAAAATAGTCTCACTTACTCGTGTTATTATAGCCTTCAATTACCAAGGTTTTATTTGCTTCTTTTTTTGCGTTGCCTGTTCGAATGGTCATGCTGTAAGTTCCGGTACTTTGAAATTTCAGGAACACAGGTAGAGGGTGTTTTTCCTTGTGGAACGTGCAATTCCGAAGGTTCGGAATCTACGAGATGATTTTCATATTAGACTGGCTTTTTTAACCGCAAAGGGCGCTGAGTTTCGCAAAGGTTGAATCGGAACAGCATGACTGCTATTTTGAGCAAAGCCTGTTCTAACCGTCATGCCGAACTTGTTTCGGTATCCCTATACTTGACGTAGGAAGTTTTTCAACCATCAACACCTACAGAGTTTGATAAATCCAGTAGCTCAGTATTCTCGGATTTGATGAGATTAATTTTCCAATCTCGATGCCAGTTTTTGAGTTGTTTTTCTCTAGCGATTGCTACAACAATACTTGGGTAGTATTCAAAGTAAATCAAGTCAAAGCAATTGTATTTCGAAGTGAATTTCGATCCTGTTCCGTTTCTGTGTTCTAGTACTCTTGCCGTAAGATTTGAAGTCACGCCTATGTAAAGAGTTGTCCTATTCTTATTTGACATGATATAGACACAGCCTGAGTTCATCAAAATTAGATTGGTTAGTCAATTTAACTAATTGACAATTGACTTTTTAAGTTGACGAAGGAAATTAGCCTTAAGCAGACGGGCCCTGAAACAAGTTCAGGGTGACTGCTAGAGTGGGCAAAGTCCGTTCATACGGTCATGCTGTCGGATATGACTAACTTCTAAATTTAACCCGCCCAACCGTCTCTATCCAAGCTGCGGTATTGAATGGCTTCGGCCAAATGCTCAATTCTGATTTCATCGCTATCAGCTAAATCGGCAATGGTGCGGCTTACTTTTAAGATTCTGTCATAGGCACGGGCAGAAAGCCCTAAACGTTCCATGGCAGTTTTTAACAGCTTTCTTCCTGCTTCGTTAATCTGGCAGATGTCTTTTACCATTTGCGAAGGCATCATGGCATTGGAGTGCAGGCCGTGGTCTTTGAGCCGGGCAGTTTGAATCGCGCGGGCTTTGATTACCCTTTCACGAATGGCCGCACTGTCTTCGGCCTTTCGGTTTTCTGTCATTTGGTCGAAGGAAACGGGCGTTACTTCTACATGCAAATCAATCCTGTCGAGCAATGGACCGCTAATTTTATTGAGGTAGCGTTGCACTTGTCCTGAACCGCAAACGCAGTCTTTTTCTGGGTGATTGTAATAACCACAAGGACATGGGTTCATGCTGGCAATCAGCATAAAGTTGGAAGGAAAATCTACCGAAACCTTGGCGCGAGAAATGGTCACTTTGCGTTCTTCCAAAGGCTGACGCATCACTTCTAAAACGGTGCGTTTGAACTCTGGCAATTCATCTAAAAAAAGTACCCCATTGTGCGCCAAAGAAATTTCTCCGGGTTGCGGATTTCCACCACCACCGACCAAGGCTACATCGCTTACGGTATGGTGCGGAGAACGGAAGGGTCTTTTGGTGACCAAGTCGCCATTGACGCTCAGCTTTCCCGCCACAGAATGAATTTTGGTGGTTTCCAGCGCTTCATACAAACTCAATGGAGGAAGAATAGACGGAAGCCTTTTCGCCAACATGGTTTTTCCTGCACCAGGAGGCCCAATCATAATTACATTATGGCCGCCAGCTGCTGCAATTTCTAAAGCACGTTTGATGTTTTCTTGCCCTTGAACATTTGAAAAGTCCGCTTCATAATCATTCAAATGGGTGAAGAACTTGTCGCGGGTATCGTATTCTAAAGGCTCAATGTGTCGCTTTCCTTCTAAAAATTCGATGGCTTCAATCAGGTTGCCCACGCCAATTACATCGAGGTCGTTGACGATGGCAGCTTCATTCGCATTTTCGGTAGGAAGGATAAAACCTTTGAACCCATTATTTCTGGCCTCAATGGCAATAGGCAGCACGCCCTTGATCGGACGAAGATTTCCGTCCAAGGCCATTTCGCCCATAATGATGTACTTCTCAAGCTCTGGAGCATTGATTTGGTTGGAAGCGTTCAGCACGCCCAAGGCGATGGGCAAATCATAGGCTGAACCTTCCTTTTTAATATCGGCTGGCGCCATGTTTACCACCACTTTTTGGCGTGGCATTCGGTAATCAAAATGCTTGAAGGCAGACTCTATGCGGTGCTCACTTTCTTTCACAGCGCTATCGGGCAAACCACTGAGCCAGAACTTAATGCCCTGCACAATGTTTACCTCAATGGTGATGACTCTTGCGTCAACACCATATACAGCCGCCCCGTAGCCTTTACTCAGCATCTATGGTTCCCTTTTCTATCAGTTGAATAATAATGTGAATGACTTTAATGTGAATTTCCTGAACGCGGTCGGCATAGCCCATATGTGGCACACGGATTTCTATATCGGCCAGTTCTGCCAATTCACCCCCATTTTTCCCCGTAAGGGCAATTACTTTCATTTTGCGCTGCTTGGCTACTGTGGCTGCGCGAAGAATGTTCTTCGAGTTTCCACTGGTGCTGATGGCCAAAACGGCATCGCCTTCGCGGCCCAAACCTTCGATATAGCGAGAGAAAATAGATTCGTAACCGAAATCGTTTGAAACACAGCTCATGTGGCTGGGATCTGAAATGGCAATGGCAGGCAATGCCCTGCGGTTTTCGCGGTAACGGCCTGTCAACTCTTCAGCGAAATGCATGGCATCACAATGCGAACCACCGTTGCCGCAGCTGAAGATTTTACCGTCATTATTTATGGTATCTACAAAGGCTTGCGCAGCCTTTTCTATGGCTTCAATATTTTGTTCGTTCTCCAGAAAGCTTTCTAATACTTTGGAGGCTTCCTGTAGTTCTTGCTTAATCAGACTATGATTGTCCATGTTGAAGAGGTTTTAATCGAATAAAGTAAATTATAAGAAATAAATCAATTGAATCTGAAATAAATCTAAATGGATTGCATGCTGATGAGCTTGTTATACACTCCGTTTTGTTGCAATAAAGTTTGGTGATTGCCACGCTCTACTATTTCACCTTTTTGCATTACCAAAATTTCATCTGCATGCTGAATGGTGCTGAGCCTGTGGGCAATCACAATGGAAGTTCGGTTTTTCATCAGGTTGGCCAAAGCTTCTTGCACCAGTTTTTCAGATTCAGAATCAAGTGCCGAAGTGGCTTCATCCAGAATCAATACAGGCGGGTTTTTCATTACCGCACGGGCAATGCTCAATCGTTGGCGCTGACCACCAGAAAGCTTTCCGCCTCGTTCACCAATGTTGGTTTCAAAACCATTTTCCAGTTCCATGATAAAGTCGTAGGCATTGGCAATTTTAGCCGCCTGCATTACGTCTTCCAGTTTGGCATTTGGCATGGCAAAAGCGATGTTCTTAAATACGGTATCGTTAAAGAGAATGGACTCTTGCGTGACGATACCCATAAGCGCTCGTAAGGACTCAGCAGTAACACTGGTAAGGGCATAACCGTCAATCAGGATTTCGCCCGCAGTGGGGTCATAATAGCGGGGAATCAAATCTGCCATAGTAGACTTTCCGCCACCAGAAGAACCTACCAAAGCCACTGTTTTTCCCTTTTCCACCGTAAAGTTGATGTTCTTTAACACCGTTTCTTTGTCGTAAGCGAAACTCACATTTCGGAACTCAATTTCACTATTGAAACCCTGGATTGCTGTGGCATTGGGTTCGTTTTCAATTTTTGGTTGTTCGTCAATCAGTTTGAAAATACGATCGGCCGAAACAATTCCACGCTGAATATTGCTCAGTGATTGAGAGATGCTTTTTGCGGGGTTAATGATTTGACTGAACACGGCAATGTAAGCCAACAGCTCGCCTGCTTGTAAGCCACCTTTGTCTTCCAAAACGAGTGTTCCCCCATAGACCAAAAGCGAAGCCACGACCACAATACCCAAAAACTGTGAAACGGGTGAGGCCAGCTCATTCTTACGCGCCATGGAAATGTTGATTTTTCGATAAGTCATCGTTTCCTTTTCGAAAAGGTTGTCTACATAATCCTTGGCATTAAAACCTTTGATAATGCGCATTCCCGAAAAAACCTCGTCCATGAGGTTCACAATTCGCCCGAGCGACTCTTGACTCAAAACTGCCTTTTTCTTCAATTTCTTAACGATCCAAGAAATCAGAATGCCCATTATAGGGAAGAAAACTAAAACGAATAATGTGAGCTGAAGCGAAGTAGCCAAAAGGAAAGCCACGTAAATAATGATGGTGGCAGGTTCTCGAAAAAGCACTTTAATAGAACTGACCAAGGTGACTTCAATCTCTTGAATGTCATTAGTCATGCGCGACATGATGTCGCCTTTTCTTTCTCCAGAGAAAAAGTTCAAGTGGAGGTTAGTCGTGTTCTTAAATACTTTCGTTCGAATTTTTTGCACCACATTGGCCCTTACAATTCCCATGGTGACATTGGAAAGGTAAGTGAAGAGGTTGGAGAGTAAAGCCGAAATGGCAATGATGACACTGACATAAATCAAGCTGCTTGATTTTCCTTGGGTATCTCGCAGGTAAGTCAGTTTTTCATAGAGAAGCCCTTTCACTTGCTCCAGAAAACCAATCTTTTCACCAACAGCGGCCACGGGATCAAGCCCTTCTTTCGTATTTTCAAATATGATGCTGAACAGGGGTTCTAGCAAAGCCAAATTCATTAAGCTGAATATGATGGCCAGCGTGGCAAACAGAAAGTACTGCGGAAAGTGGTTATGGTAAGGTTTGGCAAAAGCCAGAATTCTCCGAAAAGTCTTCATAATTCAATTTCGGCCAAAGTTAAATATAAATAATGGGGAAAGCCTGATTTCAAAACTCGTGTTGGCGCTTGGCCAAGTTCCAACGAAGCGAAGCGCTAATGGTTGTGCTGTTTAGGTCGCGCGCTGCCAATTCACTGTTAAAGTTCCTTTTGATAAGTCCTACATCGAAAAACACATTGTGCATAAGCATGTATGATCCTCTTAACTCCATGTACAGGTTTTTAGCATTTGCGCCTTGTCCAATTTCGTTTCCAGTAGTAGAAACGCGGTCATCTGTATCGGCCAATACATTGCCGCCATAGTTTACGCCATCACCAAGATCTTCACCCAAATCGGAATAAATGATTTTTCCCACTACTGAAAGTCTTTCTAATGGCTGATATCGACCTACTAAAACCAATTCTTGAAAATTGGCCCCTAGTGGATGTGCCAATGGATTTCTGTAATTCGAATAGCTGTTTTTGAATTCGCTTTGGTATAAATACGGACGCGCTAGGTTCACTTCGGCTTGTAGGTCGAGGTTGGAAATACCGAGTGCATCAATACTTTTTGCGCCCAACTGAATGCCGAATCGATTTCTCCAGCTGCCATCTCCAGCACGTAAATCTCCAATTACAAACTCATCTAAAAGTGCTTGGCCATAAACGGAGATTCCATTTTTCACTTTCCAATTAAAATCTAGCCCGAGTAAAACGTTATCTGGGCTGCCTTCCTGCAATTCAACGGCCCTATAGAAAATAATAGGGTTGAAGTAAGCCAAGGTTGCTTTTTCGCTCATTACCGACTCAAACAAGCCGATATTGAAATTGGGGGTAATGTTCAACCCTAAACGATGGAAAGCCCAGAATTTCTTTGGGTAGTCACCATCCCCAGGTACACCACTTCCTGTAAATGCAATGTCTTCAGTAAGTTCAGAAAACATGGTGGTATACTGAAAAGGGCCTACTTGAGCATCTATTTTCAGAAAGAGGTAGGGGCTAGAGAAATCAGAAAGAATCATGGAGCGGTGTCCGTTGCCAATAAAGTTTTTGTCGTAGCCGGCCTGTACTTTAACACTCTTGGTGAGCCCAAAATTTAAGTAACCTCTTGCATTGAGTACATCCCAACCGCTGTCTCCGTATTTTTTCCAGAAGCCCTCGTTAGGAAAAGCCATTTGAGGGCCATTTACATACCTGCTTACATATTCAGGGAAACGCGCTTCTGTGGTACTTACAAAAGTATAGAAGCCAATTTTTTTATCGATGGAGCCATGGATTTCAGCGCCACGGGTATTTGTGTAGAGTGTGCCATCGGTTTCGGAATCCTTTCCGCCAGAAAACTCAAAAACCGGATTGATGTGTATAGTGGAGTTTTCCGTTTGGTAATGGAGTAAGTCAGATTTTTTCTCGTAGAATACATTCCACCAGCTTTTGTCATTTTCAATGTATTCTGAATTGGTGAACTCCCAGCTGTCGTTCATCAAGAACTCAAAATTGAATTTATCTTGCTCCGAAAAATTTGGGTACTCTTCCTTGATGGAATTTAAAAATTCAGCCAAGTTTTCTCGGCTGACAGGTTTATAAGTAGTTTGAAACTCTTTTGCCTGTTCTGGGAACTGGGCCACAAAGCGATCGATGATATGGTAATAATCTCTATTGTAGGGAATTAGGCTGCTTTGAGCAAAGGCTGAAATTGAACAGAATGAAATGCAGAGCAGTAAAAATAGCTTTTTCATAGGCGTGTATAGCTGGCGCAAGATAAGGACTGCTCGGGTATTGACGGTTTAATTTTAGAGAAAGCTTAAAAACATCAATAATAAAGTAATTATATTTGTGAAATAGACTGTAGCTCACTACATTTGCAGTCCTTTTTGAGGGAAGTACTAAGAACAGCGTTATGAAAAAAGAAATCCACCCTGAATATAAGCCAGTAGTATTTTATGATACTTCGAGCGAGTTCAAATTTATGACGAAGTCTACAATGACTTCAGGAGAGACCATTGAGTGGGAAGATGGAAACACTTATCCATTGATTAAAGTGGAAGTTTCTTCTGCTTCACATCCTTTCTACACTGGTAAGAAATTATTTGTTGATACTGCTGGTCGTGTTGAGAAGTTCAACAGACGTTACAAGAAGTAATCACCAAATTAGCTTATACGAAAAAGCCCCGATTTATCGGGGCTTTTTTTGTTGTGCCGTTTAGTGTATCGTCCTGAAATAGGTTAACTGTTAAAATTGAAATAGTAGTAGATCAATTATTTAGGGCCTTATTTTTTTGATCCTTAAGGCTTTTTGGTCATTTTGATGATGTGAAACCCAAGCTGCTTTTTTTATCAATATTGATCTTCGTAGTATCGCTGTTGAGGCAGCTCTTTATGGCTCCGGGTTATAGTCAGGGGATTGATCAAAGATTGATGAGTAGGCTGGATGAACTTGGGGGCAAAAACGGGGCGTTATACTTTAAGCTTCCTTCACCTTCTAACTTAGTTGCCATTCCACAAGATCCGAAAAACCCTTTAACAAATGCGAAGGTTGATTTGGGTAGGCTGTTATTTCATGATACTGCTTTGGGAAGTAAACCTTTGATAGAAGGGCTTTCGTATAGATCATATACCTGTGCAACCTGCCACAATGCCGGAGCTGCTTTTCAAGTGGCAACGCGCCAATCCATTGGCGATGGCGGTATAGGTTTTGGGAAACGAGGGGAGGATCGAGTGAAAAACCCTAACTATAGAGAAAGAGAGATAGACGTACAAATGCGTAAATCCCCTACTGTTCTTAACTCAGCTTTTAGTGAAACCGTGTTTTGGGATGGCCAGTTTGGAGCAAAGGGGTCTAATATTGGAACAGAAAATGAGTGGAAAAATAGTGTCCCAGCAGCTGTAAATCATCTGGGTTTTGATGGGCTGGAATCACAGGCAATTGCTGCTTTTGAGGTTCATAGATTGGGTTTGGGAGAAGATTTTTTTTCAGAATATCCTGAATACATAGAGTTATTTGCTGCTGCCTTCCCTGATTTAGAGGAGGAAGAACGCCACAGCGATTTTGCTGCTGCACTTGCTATAGCCGCGTATGAAAGAACGCTTCTTACCGATCAGGCTCCTTTTCAAAAATGGCTCGATGGAGAACGCAAGGCGATGAGCAGAAATGAAAAAAAGGGAGCAATGCTTTTTTTTGGTAAGGGAGGCTGTGTTAGTTGTCACTCGAACCCTGCGTTAGGTAATGTAGACTTCCATGCTCTAGGAATGGGAGAACTCAAAGGCATTGGAACATACAGAACCAATGGCTTCAAAAATGAAAGACTTGGAAGGGGCGGTTTTACCCGAAGACCCGAAGATATGTACAAGTTTAAAACGCCTCAACTCTATAACTTGGCAGATGCAGCTTTTTTTGGACATGGGGCTACATTTACATCTATTGATGAAGTAATCCATTATATTAATACGGCCGAGCCTCAGAGTAAGGAAATCTATTTAGACCAGTTGTCTCCAATGTTCAAACCTCTGAATCTTACTTCAAGTGAGGTTGGGTTGATTACATTATTCCTTAAAAAATCACTTTACGATGCCAGCATTACTGGATATTCGCCTCCGTCCGTTTCTTCAAAATAGCATTTTCTAGAGTCCCGTTTAGTGTCCCAAAGCACCCTCAAGTATGTTCCGGGTTGTCAGTGCAATTGTTTCTTGTTATGTTTATGGATTCTTTAATCACAATTTTTTCGACATGCGACTTGTTAGCTATCTATTGATCAGCTTATTGTTTTCCACTTTACTAAACGCCCAAAATCCTTGGCAAAAAACAGGTGGTCCAATTGGTGGTCTTGGCTATAATGTTCGAATCCACCCAGTGAATAAAAATGTAATGTTCGTGACAGACGTTTTCAGTGGCGTAAATAAATCTGTAGACGGAGGTGCTTCTTGGGTATCATCAAACAATGGGATTGATATGCGAACAGGACAGACCGGTGATGCAATCCCTGTTTTTTCGCTAACAATTGACCCGTTCGATCCTAATGAAATATGGGTGGGTACACAAGGTGGTCGTGGTGTCTATAAATCGACAGATACAGGAGCCACCTATGAATCTAAGGTGAATGGTATTACTGAAGATGAAGGCTTAACAATAAGAAATTTTACGATCGTAAAAATTGATGACATTAAAACCGTTTTCATGAGTTGCGAGTACGATGTGGCTGTTCGAGGGGATGAATTTTCTAAGGTGAAAGGTATTCTTTATAAGAGTACAGATGGAGGTGCGAACTGGACAAAAGTATGGGAAGGGAATAGTTTGGCCAGGTGGCTGGAAGCGGTTCCGTCAAATGTAAACCCAACTAGACTGGTTCTGGCGACCGGAATTTTTGATCGCGAAGCCTTTAACACTACTGGTGATGGCATTGTGATAAGTAATGATAATGGTGCGTCTTGGACAAATTCCAATCAAGGGATGTCAAGCTTATTTGTTGGTGGAATGCACGCAGACCCCTCAGACCTGAACAAGATAATAATAGGGACGGGTAATAATGCGGAACTCCTTAAGGGGCAAGAAGGAGGTGTTTATAAAAGTAATGACGGAGGAAGTACTTGGGCGGCCAAACTAATTAATACTGGTGCCAATCAACCATTCCACAAGTTTACTGCCATTCAATTTAGCGTCTCAAACCCAACCATTGTTTATGCTGCTAATGAATCAGTCATTATGAAGAGTGAAGATTCAGGAGAAACATGGAAACAGCAAACTGAGGTTGGTCGCTCTTGGGGTCCTCCTGGTATAATCGCTGGTGTTCCAATTGAAATGACAGTGGATTCAGATGACCCCAATACCCTCTATATTAATAATTATGGTGGTGGTGTTTTTAAAAGTACAGATGCAGGCGTAACATGGATATCTCTTAGCAATGGTTACACAGGAGCCCAGATGCACAGCATCAGTGTTAGCCATCAAGATCATAGCGTGGTAGCTTCAATAGGAAGAAGTGGGCCATTCGTTTCTTCCAATGGTGGTGCCTTGTGGAAGGGAGTTCAATTCGGAGCGGCTAATTTTCCCGAATGGTATGACATTGCGATTGACCCTTCTGATGATAAGCATTTGTTTGTTTCAGATGAACACCAAGCCACTATAATTGAGTCTAAGGATAGAGGACAAAGTTGGGAAGTGGTCTATCGTCACCCATCTTCAGTTGACCCACTCGATGTGGAAGATCGAAATGGTGCAAGGAAAATAGTTTTTGCTCCTTCAAAACCCAGTGTGGTTTATGCCGGATTCGCTTATCAGGGGATAGATTCTGGCCCCGCAGTTTCTGAAAGTAACTCCACAATTGTATCTGGAGGTGCTGGCTACGATGGATTTCAAGGTGATTTTCAGAGTAGTTATGGAATGATTAAATCTACTGAAGGAGGTAAGGCAGGCACTTGGGAGGTAATTAACAATGGTTTGGGAGGAAAACTCAATGTGACGGAAATTCGAGTTGATCCGAATGATGAAAACAAGGTGTTTATAACCTTACGTTCGGGGGGAATATTCAAGTCTTCAGATGGTGGCAGTAATTGGCTCGAGATTACAAATAATCTGCCCGAGAGAAATTTATATAGCTTGGATATATCGAAACAAGACTCAAACATAATCTATGTTGGTACAAGGTTTTACGGGCTTTGGAAAACCGTTGATGGAGGGGGCACGTGGTCTCAAGTATTTAGCCCACCAATGACAGTCGCTATAGATGAGGTAAATAGTTTGTTTGGAGCATTGGCGGTTCATCCTTTATACGCCAACATTATAATGGCCTCAGACTGGTGGTCTGGAGTTTATCTTTCCCTAGATGGAGGTGCCTCCTGGAACCTGACCAATACAGGACTTGAAACAAGAATATTGAGAGATATTGAATTTTCCAGTGATGGTAAATTCGTTTATTCAGCTTCTGAAGGTAGAGGGGTTTTCAGCATGCAGTTCACTAATGAAGCGCTGATGCGCCCACTTATAGAAAAGTTAGATTTTGACACCGTGAAAGTTGCTGAGTTGGGAATCGCCAAATTTAGTATGACGAATTACGGAAATGCACCCTTGATCATAACTGGATTTAGTACCGATAATAATGTGTTTTCAATTCCCAACCCTCCGAGTCAAATCGCAGCAGGGCAGAGTAATGAAATTTCAGTGAATTTTAATCCCTCAGATGAAAACGACTATGCTGGTGGCTTAACCATTCAAACCAGTTTGGGAGATTTTGTTCTTGAATTATCTGGAAAAGGAGAGTATAAATCGTGTAATAATGATTTAGTGATTTCTGGTAATAGTTCAGTGTGTGGCGAAGGCCTAACTTTATTGGATGCTGGCGCTGGCTTTGATCAATATCAATGGTTTCGAAATGACGAGGCCATCGCTGGTGCTGATTCTCAGACTTACGAGGCCAGTGATTCGGGTCAGTATACTGTGAAAGTGATTAGTAATAGTGTTTGCTCGAGTACATCAAAGCCTTTTGAATTTGTTGTGAACGAATTACCAGGTACACAAATAACTGTGGAAGGAAGTACGCTTACCGCACCCGATGGAGCGTCTTATCAATGGTTTAAAGATGGCGCTGAATTGACAGGAGAAACGAACCGTACATTGCAGGTGTCGGATGACGGTAATTATACTGTTCGTGTTACTTCAGGCGCTGGCTGCGCTGTAGTTTCGGAGCCAGTGGCGGCTACCTCTATTTTGGATGATGGGCCATTGAGAAATGAACTGGTGCTCATTTACCCGAACCCATCAAAAGGAATATTTAAAGTCAAATTCCCTAATCCGTTTAATGATAAACATCAATTGAGCTTAATTGATGGAGATGGAAAGTCGCACTGGTCTGTTAAGAACTTTAATGGAAATGAAGTGGAGGTTAACATCCCCAACTTGGTGAGTGGTGTATATGTGTTACATATATCATCTCCCAAAAGAGGCGCTTATTCCATAAAAGTATTGATTGGTGATTTTTAACAACAAAAAAGCCCTGACATGTCGGGGCTTTTTTGTTGTGTATTTGAGTTTATAAGGGTTTTCTAAAAATCTAGCATGGCGAGCGAGGCTTTGGTTGTTTTCTCCCATTCTGCTTTTTGTTGTGCTGCTCTTATTTTATCTTTTTCGTATTTCTCGTTCGTAGTCAAGTCTAACTGATAGTCGTAAATCTTGCCTTTTTTGGCATTTGGGTGTAGAAAACTTTTAAAGTAGGTGGCGAAATCAGAAGCCTTGTAATTACTCATTACAGAACTGTCTACTTTTTTACCATCAATCCAAATTCCGTAAATGGTAGGGTCACTCCAATTGTCTACAATTTCTTGTGTGAGTTCAAGTCTTCCGCGGAAAGGGGGGGATGGTAAAGTCAGGGATTTTAAGGCTTCAACTTGCTCAGCCGATAAGTCGTCCATCTTCTTAATGATTGGTTGCTCATTCTTCCTTGAGAAAACGACTTTGTTAACATCATAAATAACTCCTTCATATTTGAACCCATTTCCAAAATTTACAGCAAAGTTTCGTTCTTCTAGGTCGTATAGTGCAGCGTTCTTTGGGTCTGTTATCTTTCCGTTTTCTATTATTCTAGGAGGCGCGAGCCTGTTCGTGTTGTTTTGAGCTTTCGTGGGCGGTGCAGGCTTGCTGGTATTGTTCTGCGCTTTTGTAGGTGGGGCAGGTGTGCTCGCATTGGCTTGGGCTTCTTTAGTAGGCGGAGTTGAGCGAGTCATTGTGAAGTAACCTTTCGGGTCAACCTTTTCACCATTTTTAATGACTTCATAGTGAAGGTGTGGGCCAGTGCTCTGGCCTGTGTTGCCTACTTTTCCTATCAGTTGCCCTTTATCTACCTTATCACCCGCCTTAACGTCCATTTCACTGAGCTGTGCATAAAGAGTTTGGTATTGATCGTCATGCTTAATTTGAATGTAATTGCCATATCCACCTTTTAGAGATTCCACCTTTTCGACCGTGCCAGAGGCAGTGGCGATCACTGGCGTTCCTGTTTTAGCTGAAAAATCAACCCCTTTGTGCATTTTGTCTTCTTTGGTCAGAGGGTTCTTGCGCATACCAAAACCAGAAGTCATTCTTGAAATATCACTTTCTGCAAGCGGAAGTAATTCTGGTTTGTTCTCCTGAAATAAGGAGTTTTCAATGGTGGAAATAAACTCGTTCGCATTATTGCCAATGATTGCTTCGGCCTTAATTTTTAAACTGAAGCAAAGCGTGGTCACTGCCAAAAGCGGTAGCAAAACAACTACACGTACCAGAGCAGCTATTTTAGAGGTTTGTTGTGTCATCATTTTGAATCTTTTTTTGGTTAATGAATAATTTGAAAGGCATGCCAAACTCATTGCTGTGCTTTGGTTGCGGTTGGCAAACTTGAGCAACAGACGCTGATAAGTAGCGATGTCATTAAACTTGCCAAGCACCATCGCATCTGCTAAGTACTCATGGTTTAGCCGAATGGCCTTGGCATAGAAATAATACATTGGGTTGAACCAGAAGAGCACTTGAAGCAACTCTACCAATAGAATATCTAAAGAATGTCGTTGCTGTGCATGGCCGAGTTCATGGGCTAAAAGTTGCTCCCTCAAAGCCTCGCTTTTATAATCTTCATTATGCATGAAAATGAATTTCAAGAAGTTATGAGGGATGGTAGGCTGCCTAAGAAGCACCACTTCAGCTGATTTATAAGGTATTCGAGTATTCTTTCTGGCCTTAGAAAACAGCTGGTAAATATTCCGTCCGAAGCGGATCACCAGAATTAAGGCAACTGCCAAATAAAGCCCCCCAATTGCCCAAGCCGAATAGTTGATACTCGTTTTAGGTTTTACTTCTGTGAATTCCGATGGGCTAACTGCTTCTGGAGTTACTACATGCTCATTGGCTACTACTTCGTAAAGCGTTTCTGAAATCATTTCCCCAGTTGGAATCATGATTTTGTCCGAGCTGATCTCTAGGTTGAGCCAAGGGGTGGTCAATGAGAAAATCAAAGCAAAGAGGAGGTAAAACCTTTTTACTCGGTGCAGTGCAGTTTGCTCTAAAACCAGCTTATAAATGCCAAAGAGCACTAATAAGCACAAGAAGATTTCGAATAGGCCTGTGATCATTGTTTCTTCTTTATTTGTTCGTCAATCACCTTTTTAAGGTCTTCTAATTCCTCTGTGGTCAAATCCGTTTCGTTGGTAAAAAACGAAGCAAACTGAGTGCTCGAATCATTAAAGAAGTCCTTGATAAACCCTTTCAGGTGCTGCGAAAAATATTCGCTTTTGCGCACCAGCGGGTAGTATTCTCGTGAGTTTCCGAAGAGTTTGTAATCCACAAAGCCCTTGTCTTTCATTCTTTTTAATAGCGTGGCCACGGTAGTGGTGGCAGGCTTTGGTGCTGGGAACTCTGTGAGTAAATCTTTCATGAAGGCCTTTTTCAGCTTCCATAAATAATTCATGAGTTGTTCTTCGCTTTTTGATAAATTCATGCTCTACGTATTTAGAGTGTACTCTACAAATGTAGAGTAATAATTTTAATTTCCAAATTCTTGGTAATCGCGAGATATAATCACAGAATTGATACTTAATCGAAAGCCTTTTATATTTTTGCTACATGCACATCAATCTTTTCGATCCGCCCCAAATCAGGGAGAATCTTCTTCCCTTTACTTTTACCCGACCCGTGGCCTGCATTCGCATAGGGATTCTTACCATTGCAGAAAAATGGGAGAAATATGGCTTTCATATTGGCTTCGAAACCCAAGAGTATTTGGGAAAGAAGTTCCAAGCCTTGCCAACAAACGTAAAGGTGAATGGCGCATTGTGTCCTTCAAAAGAATTAGCTGAGGCAATTTTAGCTTTAACCGCAGATGCTAAACTGGTGTCGGGAGATACCGTTTTAGCAGTTTCGGGAAATGGATCTACAGCAGTGAATTTCGAAGGTGCATTCAGAATGATCAACCAGCCTTGGGAGATATTTCAATTCAATAAAGAACAAATTGAAGCTGATTTTGCTCTGATTACCAAAGGCCGAACTTCTCAACCCATCACCGACCCCCATACGGTAGTTTACGGTAAAGAGAATGTGTTTTTGGAAGAAGGCGCCTCAATTCGTGCAGCCATTATTAATGCTGAAAACGGCCCAGTGTATATAGGTAAGAATGCGCAAGTCCACGAAGGAGCAATAATTAGTGGAGCCTTTGCTTTGTGCGAAGGGTCGCATGTAAATATGGGTGCGAAAATTAAAGGCGATAGTACTGTTGGCCCTCATTCTAAAGTGGGTGGCGAAGTGAGTAACTCGGTTATTTTCGGCTTTACCAACAAAGGACACGATGGATTTTTAGGCAATTCGGTGATTGGCGAATGGTGTAACTTAGGTGCTGACACCAATACTTCCAACCTGAAAAATAATTATGCACCTGTTAAACTTTGGAACTACACCAGCGAACGTTTTGTGCAAACGGGCTTACAGTTTTGTGGGTTAATGATGGGCGATCACGCCAAATGTGGTATCAACACCATGTTCAATACGGGTACGGTAGTGGGTGTTGGTGCCAATGTTTTTGGCGCTGGTTTTCCAAAGAACTTTATTCCTTCTTTCTCTTGGGGTGGCGCTACGGGTTTAATTACCTTCCAGTCAAGAAAGTTTTACGAAGTAGCCGAAGCAGTAATGCAACGCAGGGGCTTGACTTTTGATGATACCGAAAAAGAGATTATCGACCGAATTTTTGAAATTACCGCCCAATACAGAACTTGGGATAAAAAATAAACATGGGTTTTCAAGACATACCTGGTTTAGAAGAAGTTAAAAACAAGCTCATTGAGGCCGTTAAGGTAGATCATGTGGCGCATGCACAGCTCTTTTTAGGAGCTGAGGGCTCGGCTAATTTGCCTATGGCGCTGGCTTTTGCTACCTATTTAAATTGCCTTAATAAACAGGAGAATGACGCTTGCGGAGAGTGTTCATCCTGCACAAAACAGGCGAAACACATTCACCCCGATGTTCATTTTGTGTTTCCAACTGCGGCAACCCCTAAGATCAAAAGGGAAGATGCTACCAGTGAAAAATTCTTGAAAGAGTGGAGGGATTATCTTTTAAAATCACCTTACGGAAACGTAAGCGACTGGAGCTTTCACTTCGGTTGGGAAAACAAGCAGTTAATTATTCCGCGTCAAGAAAGCCGAAATATTATTACGAATCTTTCGCTTAAGGCTTTTGAGGGCAAATACAAGGTAATGCTCATTTGGTTGCCTGAGTTGATGAACAGCAATGCGGCCAACGGAATTCTAAAAGTATTAGAAGAGCCCCCAGAAAAAACCATTTTCTTAATGGTGTCGAACGATGAGAATAAGTTACTCACGACCATTCGTTCTAGGGTTCAGTTAATGAAAATCCCTTCCTTTACAGATGAAAATATACTTTCAACCGTAAGTAAGGTAGATGGACTTAGTGCCGAACGTGCGCAAGAAATCAACTATTTGGCTGAAGGGAATATGCGCGAAGCATTACACTTAGTACAAGGTGGCCAAGATGCCATGGGAGTACAGTTTAAGCAGTGGATGCGTCTGTGCTTTACTTTTGATTTTCAGGCTTTGGTGAAAATGGCCGATGAATTTCAGAGTGGTGGGAAAGAGTTTCAGAAAGGACTGCTCAATACAGGAAGCAAGGTGATGCGCGATACGCTGATTCATCAGTATGAAGTGACCGAACTTGAGCGGATTCCAGATGCTGAAAAAGGCTTTGTGGCCAACTTTGGCAAAGTATTTAATGCTGAAAAAATAGCTGGAGCTGTCCCAAAAATTGAAGAAGCAAGTTATCATATCGAACGAAATGCCAATCCGAAAATCCTCTTCCTTGATTTATCTCTAGCGATTGCCCAAATTGCACGTTCTAAAAAGTAGGATGTCGAAACCGTTACAGCTTATTGGAAGGCAAGATTTTATCAATCTGCCAGAATTTGGACTTAAAGATGTGGAGGCCAAGATAGATACTGGTGCTTATACATCGTCTATTAACTGCTCTAAAGTAAAGTTAGCTAAGGTAGATGGTGTGCCTACACTTACCTTTCAACTGTCGGCCAATAAAATTCATGAAAAGAAGGCCAGAAAGTTTTCGACCACAAACTTTAAGAAGAAGAAAATACGTAGCTCGAACGGGGTAACCGAAGAGCGATTTATCATTAAAACATCGGTGGTATTAATGAGAAGACGCATTAATGCGGAGTTCTCTTTATCGGACCGCAGCAAGATGAAATTCCCTATACTATTAGGGCGAAAGATGCTCACGAATCGTTTTATTGTGGACGTAAGTAAAAAGGACCTTTCGCTTCTTCTTACACCCAAAAGTATCAAGGCCAATAGTGCCGAATAATTTAAAACTTAGAAAAAATGAAGATTGCAGTGCTCTCTCGAAACTCAGCCCTTTATAGTACAAGACGGCTGGTAGAAGCGATTGAAACCAGGGGGCATGAAGCCGTCACACTTGATCACTTAAAGTGTGACCTTGTTATCGAAGATGTTGGCCCGGCTGTGTATTACATGGGTGAGAAAGTGGAGGGGATTGATGCGGTAATTCCTAGAATTGGGGCTTCCGTTACTTTTTATGGAACCGCTACTGTTCGTCAGTTTGAAATGATGGGCGTTTTTAGCACTACCGATTCTCAGGCCATTGTTCGTTCAAGGGACAAACTGAGGTCTATGCAAATTTTGGCCGGAGCAGGTTTGCCTATGCCTAGAACTGCCTTTACTAATTATTCCAAGGAAGAAAAATCTTTGATCGAGCATGTAGGCGGAGCACCAGTGATTATCAAGTTATTGGAAGGCACTCAAGGTTTGGGCGTGGTTTTGGCCGAAACCCGAAAAGCAGCCCAATCGGTAATCGAGGCCTTTCATGGTCTTAAAGCGAGAATTTTAGTACAAGAATTTATTAAGGAGGCGAAAGCCACGGACATACGTGTTTTCGTTGTAAACGGAAAAGCAGTAGGCGCTATGCGCAGAACAGGAATGGAAGGCGAGTTCCGTTCTAACCTTCACCGTGGAGGTTCGGCAGAGGTCATTAAACTTTCTAGATTAGAAAAGTCTGTCGCCATTAAAGCAGCCAATGCCTTGGGGCTTTCTGTAGCAGGAGTAGATATGTTGCCGTCTTCAAGAGGGCCGTTAGTCTTGGAGGTTAATTCTTCCCCAGGTTTAGAAGGAATAGAAAAAGCTACAGGAATAGATATTGCAGGAACCATCGTTGAATTTATTGAGAATAATCAGCCTAAAAAAAGAGGGCCGAAAGCAAAATTGAACGCTTAATGAAAATAAGAATAGGAACACGAGGAAGTAAGCTGGCACTTTGGCAAGCTTACTTTGTGGAGGATAAGTTGGTTGCAGCCGGAGTAGAAACCGAAATCGTTACCATAGAAACCAAAGGGGATAAAATCTTAGATGTTTCTATCTCCAAAATTGGGAGTAAAGGGGTTTTTACGGAGGAAATTGAAGAGCAGTTGGCAAATGGAACGATTGATATTGCCGTGCACAGCGCAAAGGATATGCAGTCCTCTCTTCCTGATGGCTTTGAACTGATTTCTTTTTCGGAAAGAGAATTGGCCAATGACGTATTGATTAGTAACAATAAAGAAGCGTCTCTTAAGAATAGAAACCTTGTAATAGGTACCTCTTCCACTAGAAGAATTGCTACGTTAAAGCACTTTTATCCCCACATTAAAACGGTTCCTGTAAGAGGGAATCTCCAAACCCGAATAGCTAAAATGGAAGAAGGCGTATGCGATGCACTGTTGCTTGCTTATGCTGGGGTACATCGAATGGGTTATGAAGATAAAATTGCTCAAAAACTGAGTTTAACTGAGTTTACACCTGCCGTTGGTCAGGGTTCTGTCGCTATTGAGGTACACAAAGGACTGAGTAAAACTAAAAAGGACTTGGTGAGAAAAGCCCTTAACCACAAGCCTACGGAAATTTGTCTTTTGGCAGAACGTGCCTTTTTGAAAACCATGGATGGTGGCTGTTCAATTCCTGTATTTGGTTTGGCGCAAATCAAAGACGATAGCCTTCAAATGACAGGGGGGATAGTGAGCCTAGATGGAAAGGAAATGATCCGTAAAGTGTTCATTGGTAAGCTAAAGGATGCCAAATCAATAGGACAAAAACTTGCGGAAGAAGTATTATCTTCGGGCGGAGATCGCATATTGAAATCTATAAAAACCGAACTATCTATCGAATGAAAAAGTATTTACAACTGGCTGCAGTAGCCTTGTTAATCACTGTGATTACTTCTTGTGGAGGAACGAAAACCGAGAAACTATCGGGCAATGATTTTTTGGTAACCATCAAAACCGACATGGGCGAAATGAAGGCCATTCTTTATGATGAAACCCCGAAACACAAAGAAAATTTTATCAAACTAGCCAACGAAGGCTTTTTCGACAGCCTTTTGTTTCATAGGGTAATGACAGGTTTTATGATTCAAGGTGGTGACCCTAACTCAAAAGATGCTGAGCCAGGGGTAAGGCTAGGGAGTGGCAGCCCAGGGTATACCATTCCCGCGGAGTTCGTGAAAAGTTTTTTCCATAAGAAAGGTGCTTTATCAGCGGCTAGACAGCCAGACCAAGTAAATCCAGAAAAGGCATCGAGCGGAAGTCAGTTTTTTATTGTTCAAGGCCGAGTGTTTTCTGAACAAGAAACAGGTATGGACATGCAGGCTTTGTCGCAATCAATATCCACCCTGAGAAGGAACGACCCAGATAATCCTTTAAATAAGGAATTGGAAGATTCTTTCAACGAAGGAGGAGACGAGACTTTTAGGATTAAAGCCATGGAATTGGCAGATAAATTAAGTGAGGCTACTGGAATCACGATAAAAATGCCAGCAGACAGAGTAGAGGCTTATACTACGCTTGGCGGCTACCCTCCTTTGGATGATCAGTATACGGTTTTTGGTCAGGTAATTCAGGGCTTGGAAGTCATTGACTCGATTACTACGGTTGGAGTGGATCCAAACAATAGGCCTTATGAAGATGTACGCATGTATATTTCAGTAGAAGAAATGCCGAGAACTGAAATAGTAAAGAAGTACGGAACAGTTTATCAATAATTAGCCATGAAGAAGACCTTTTTAAACTTAGTCCTCCTACTTACATTCAGCCTGTTTTTTACAGCCTGTGATACAGAAATGGATGAGGTAGTGGTGATCTCCACACCTTTCGGTGACATGACAGCCGTGTTTTATGACGAGACTCCGTTACACAAAGCCAATTTTTTAAGCTTGGCAAAAGAAGGTAAATACGATTCCGTTATTTTTCATAGAGTCATTGAGAATTTCATGATTCAAACAGGGAATCTATCTACTGGAACTCAGGAGAAAGATGCTGATTACAGAATTGATGCAGAGTTTCTTCCAGAGAAATACATCCACGTAAAAGGAGCTTTGGCTGCGGCCAGAATGGGAGATAATGTCAATCCCCAGAAGCAATCGAGCGGGTCTCAGTTCTATATTGTGGATGGCGAGGTGTATGACCAAGACGGTTTACAGGTCAGAGCAGTAAGAAGAGAGTTTTTGAAACTCAACGGTTTTTTTGAGCGCATGCGTAAAATGGATAAATACATTGAGTTGAATGAGAAGTATAATTTCCATGTAGCTAAGTATCAGGAAGACACCACCTACAATTTTGAGGAAGCCCAAAGAAGCTTAGTTTTTGGTTCGAAGGAGTTGATTGAAAAGGAATTTGGACCACAGGTAGATCCTGGTTTTACGGCACAGCAAGTGGAGGCTTATACCACCATTGGGGGTGCACCACATTTAGATGGTGAATACACAGTGTTTGGTCAAGTGGTTGAAGGGCTGGACGTGATTGATAAAATTGCTGCGGTTGAAACTAACAGAAGAGACAAGCCAACAGAAGATGTTCGAATGACTATCTCGGTTATTGAGATGTCAAAAAAGGAAATCACGAAAAAGTACGGAATAGAATACCCGAACAAGGAGCAATGAAAACCTTAGTCACTGGTTCTAATGGATTGCTTGGTCAAAAATTAGTCAAGCTAATTTTGGATGAAGGAAATCATCGATTGGTGGCGACTGCCAGAGGGACCAACCGACTGCCTATTCCAGAAGATAAATACATATTTCAATCCCTTGATATCACTAATCGTGATCAGGTACTTGAGGTAATCGCACAGCACAAACCCGATGTGGTCATTCACACCGCAGCCATGACCAACGTGGACCAATGCGAATTGGAAAAAGAGGCCTGCTGGGATTTGAATGTAACTGCTGTACAACACATTACAGAGGCTTGTGAACTGAACAATGCTTTTCTAGTTCATCTTTCTACCGACTTTATTTTTGATGGCGAAAACGGGCCTTACAATGAAGAAGCCAAAGCCAACCCTATCAGTTATTATGGGGAAAGTAAACTTGCTGCTGAACGTATTTTAGGAGAAAGTAAAATTGATTGGGCCATTGTTCGCACCGTTTTGGTGTATGGCATTGCACACGACATGAGCCGTTCTAACATTATTCTTTGGGTAAAGAATAGTTTGGAAGAAGGTAAAGAAATCAAAGTGGTGGATGATCAATTGCGCAGCCCAACTTTGGCAGAAGATTTGGCCAAAGGCTGTCTATTGATTTCGGAACAAAAGGCGAAAGGCATTTTTAACATTAGCGGAAGGGATTTACTTACGCCTTATGAAATGGCAGTTAAGACCGCCGAGTTCTTCAACCTAAGTACGGCCACTATGCAAAAAGCCGATGCTTCAACTTTTACCCAAACCGCCAAAAGGCCACCTAAAACTGGCTTATTAATAGAAAAGGCCCGCACCGTTTTGGGGTACGAGCCTCATACTTTTGATGAAGGCATAGCCATTGTTTCAAAACAAATAGCCAGCCGTTAACCTAATACTTATTCTTCTAGACCTGCATCAGATTTTTTCTTATCAGATTTAAGCGCAATTACCAGAAAGGTTAAAAAACCTCCGAATGTAATCGTTAAACAAATGACCATTCCTATTATAGCTGCTTGACTCATTTTTTTACGAATTTTTTATAAAACCATCCATTAAATACAATGGCAACAATGAGGGCAATGGCCCACTGTGTTACGATTGAGGCGTTACTAAACGTATCGAATACATTCCAATTACCGTCTGCATCGAACCATGGATACTCACTATATCCTTGATCCATCCACCAGTAGACCAAGAAAAGTCCAGCGAAAAAGATGAAGTAAATCATTGCAGAGAAGTATTTAGCAGAAACTTTGAAATCTGAATTATCATCAATAAAGTCTCGCTTAAATTTAGCTGGCCCGTAACGCATAATGAGAAATGAGATAAAGATACCACTCACCAATAGGCCTACACCCCAAACCCAATCTTGATTTTCGAATATTGCCAAGCTCCACGCGGAAGGGAAGCCAATAACAAAACAAGCAGCACCAGTAATCAATGCAGCTCTCTTTTTAGATATACTGTAGTCAGTTAAGTTCTTAATGATTAATTGCATCATTGGCAGAATAGAACTAAAGGCTGCCATTGCAAATGCTCCAAAGAAAATCCAAGATAAGAAAGGTCCTCCAGTCATTTGAGAAAAGAGCTGAGGGAGCACTGTAAATACTAAAGCTGTATTTCCGCCATGTAAAAAATCAATGGCATCACCCGATGTGGCTGACATTGCAAATACTGCAGGTAAAATTGCCATGGCTGCCAATAGCGCTGCCGAATTATTACCAAAGGCTCCTAAGAATGTATTGAGCGTAACATCTTCTTTTTTTCTAGAAAATGAACCGATGGTAATCATTAAACCCCAGCCCGCCCCAGTACTCCAAGCGGAGTCAGTAATGGCTTGAATCCAAACATTCGGGTCTTTGAAGAGCTCGACATTAATCGTAAATAAGTATTCAAGCCCTTCAATTCCACCTGGCAATTGAATAGCAAAAGCTGCAACTATCATGAGTAGAATAAACAGCGTTGGGATAAGTATTTTGTTTACTTTCTCAAGCCCCTGTTTAATTCCTTTTCCCAAAACCCATATGGCTATGGCGATAGTAAACATGTAGCAAAGGACTGCTTGCCAACTGGAGTTAGACAGCTGAGCCCAGAAATTATCCATGTAGTTGACATTAGGGTCTGCGAAATTTGCATTCATCGTCCCTGAGCCAAAAACGTAGTCTATTAAGTTCTGAGTATTGAGTAGGAAATACCTAAAGGACCAACCTGTTACCACTGAGTAATAAAAGGCAATTCCCATGGTAACGAGCGTAACAAATACACCCATCCAATTAAATCGTTTGCCCCCTAATCTGCCTAGAGCACCTATGGTTCCTTTTTTATAATACTTACCTATCGCCAGTTCGGCCATAAGTAGCGGGATGGACCATACGACTAGGAAGAACATCCATAGGATAATGAATGTGCCACCGT
Organism: Roseivirga echinicomitans; assembly: GCF_001592935.1. Lineage (GTDB taxonomy): Bacteria > Bacteroidota > Bacteroidia > Cytophagales > Cyclobacteriaceae > Roseivirga > Roseivirga echinicomitans. The sequence goes on along the minus strand of NZ_LRDB01000003.1, from coordinate 136,723 downwards.
ATTCGCCAGCTATTCTCGGAAAACGCCAAAGGTTACCAGCACCTATGGCCATCCCTAGAGCGGCTAAAATAATTCCCCACCGATTACTAAATTCTTCTGGTTTTTCTTGCGTGCTCAATTACCTGTAAGTTTTGTTTAAAGTTTAAGAAAAATCGTTTTTCCAGCCCAACAAGGTAGTTTTTTGAGCTTAAAACCCAAGCCTTAGACTGATTTTCTATTCTAAAACTTGACTTGCGGTAAATCTGACTTCATTAATTCGTCTGCCGCAGGTGTCTAACCGCTAGGTTTTTAAGTGGAAAATTCTCAATATTCTACGTTAATTTTTTCAATACTCAAACAATTTTTAAGATTATGGCGGTTAACGTTAGTAATGAGGCCAGAGGCCAATGGGGATCCAAATTTGGGTTTATCATGGCCGCTGCCGGTTCAGCTGTCGGGTTAGGGAACATCTGGAGATTCCCTTACATCACAGGTCAGAATGGAGGCGGAGCCTTTGTTTTGGTTTATTTGCTTTGTGTAATACTTATTGGAGTGCCTTTGCTCTTTACAGAAATGGGCTTTGGTCGGTACACAAAGAAAGGCACCATTGGTGCATTTAAAGACACAGGTGCCAACCCTATTTTTATGGGTTTGGGGGCAATTATGGCTTTGTTAGTAAGCTTTTTTGTGCTTTCCTATTATGGTAATATTGCGGGTTGGACAATCGGCTATATTTTCAAATCGCTAAGCGGCAGCCAAGTTCCTTTCGAAGAATTTGCCGCCAATCCAATGAACACCATTCCTTTAATGGGCTTGTTTACATTGATCACGATCCTGATTGTTCGGAAAGGGATTTCTGGTGGAATTGAGAAAGCTTCTAAAATTCTTATGCCCGTTCTCTTTTTGCTCATTCTCATTGTAGCGATTAGAAGTATGTCGCTAGAAGGTGCAATGAAAGGTGTGGACTTCTATTTAAACCCAGACTTCAGTAAAATTTCGGGACAGACTTTCCTAGTAGCCTTAGGCCAAGCCTTTTTCTCTATGAGTATTGGTTGGGGGATTATGATTACTTATGGCTCGTATTTGCCAAAGACTGCCAATATTGTGAGCAGTGGTGTTTGGGTGGGTATGATGGACGCTGGTGTAGCATTACTTGCTGGCTTTATGATCTTCCCTGCGGTTTTTGCTTTCGGAAAAGACCCTGCTGCTGGCCCAACTTTGGTGTTCCAAGTATTGCCCGATATTTTCAACCATATGCCGGGTGGTGCCATTATTGGTGCTTTTTTCTTCTTGCTACTGATGGTTGCTGCGCTTACTTCTTCCATTTCTATGTTGGAAGTGCCCGCTTCTTATTTTATGGATGAGAAAAAGTGGAGCCGAAGCAAATCGGCTTGGGTAGTGGGCATTTTACTTTTTGTGGTGGGTATTCCTTCTGCGCTTTCGCAAGGGGGCTCAGCTTTCTTCTCAGAAATGAGTGTCAGTGTTTTTGGATCGACCTATACTGGCTTTCAGGATATTCTCGACTTCTTCTTCGGCACCTTCTTTATTGTTGTGGTGGCCTTGGTGACTTGTATTTATGTGGCGTGGAAAATGCCAATCAAGAACATTGTTTCAGAAATTGACATGGGGGCACCGGGCTGGAAACCCAATACATTTGCTTCAAATGCCTTTGTGTTTTTCATCCGATATGTATGTCCGCTGGTTATACTAATTGTGCTCCTCAACATGATGGGCGTATTTGGTATTTTTGGTGGAGGTGGGTAATTGAAACCCAAAACACTTTAATGAAAATGGCACCGTAACGGGTGCCATTTTTTGTTTCCATAAATCTTAATGTCCAAATTTGTCTCATGGCGAAAGACCACACTAATTTTTTCAATAATGTTTACGAAGTAGTTAAACTCATTCCTGCCGGGCGAGTTACTTCATATGGAGCCATTGCCCAATACTTAGGCACTAAGAGTGGTGCCCGAATGGTGGGCTGGGCGATGAATGCAGCGCACGGACTTAGCGATGTTCCTGCCCATAGGGTGGTAAATCGATCTGGCGTTTTAACCGGTCGCCATCATTTTCAGACACCTACCCTGATGCAAGAACGTTTGGAAGCCGAAGGAGTAAAAGTCAACGATGATAAAATTGAGGGGTTTAAGGAGGTGTATTGGGAGCCAATTAAAGAGTTAGAACTTTAAACTTTTTTGGTTCGAAATTCCTTTAATTTTGCAACAGATTTATATTAATGATTAAGACGAGAGTAAAAGCAAATAAGCCAATTGATCAGGCAAAAAAGGAAGGAAGGAGACGGCTGTTTTTCTTCCTGAAATTGATTTTACTGGTGGTGATATCTACATGGTATACTAGTGAGTTTGAAGAAGATAGTTTCTTTGCTAAACCGTTCGTATTGGCTGGTATTTATTATATATCGGGGATTCTGCTCGTATCACTTGGTCGTATTTTGATGGTGTATTTCTACCTCAAGCGAAAAAAGAAAGGGACTGATTTTAAGGATAACTTTATCTTAGGAATCAATGGAATCTCAGCCATTCTCCATGTTATTATTTTACTGATTGCATTGTTGGCTTTTTTCAAACTGGATGCTAAGGAGTTTTTCACTTCCATAAGTATTGTGGCGGCAGCCATTGCTATTATTTCTAAAGATTATATTGCCAATACCATCAACGGATTCATCCTGATGTTTTCCAATCAGCTTTCGCTGAACGACTATATTGTCATAGAAGAGCTCAGTGGCCGAATAACGGACATTACTTTGCTCAATGTGGTTTTATTGAATGATGAAGATGAAATTGTTTATGTGCCCAACACTTTGCTCGTTACCCACAATGTGGTGAACACGAGTAAAAAGAATTTCAAAAAACTAAGCTTTGATTTTGAAATGGACAGGCAAACTTTGGGTAATCCAGACGATCTTGAGGAGTACATAGTCAAAGCGCTTAAATCAGAGTTTCCGAGTATCAATCTTGAAAAATTCAGCTTAAGGATTTTCCATATTCTAAAAGATACCGTTAACCTCAAGCTTTATATTACATTGGACAAAAAGAGCAAGGAAATGGAAAGGGCTGTTTGGAGGTTTACCAATAAAACCATCCTTAATTACGCCAAAGAAAACTACGTACCTCTCGCTCAACAATAAACACAGAACTCTAGGAATGGAAATATTACTAACGTCAGAAGGCCTTATCGCACTTTTAACCCTTACCTTTTTAGAGATTATTCTTGGGGTCGATAACATCATTTTCATTTCGATCGTGTCGAATCGTCTGCCAGAAGCTGACCGTAAGAAAACCCGAAATATTGGATTGGCCTTGGCCTTGATCATGCGTATTGGTTTGCTTTTGGGGATAAGCTGGATCATCGGTTTCACAGAACCTTTGTTCACCGTGCTTGAACATGCGGTGAGCATAAAAGACTTGATTTTAATTTTGGGAGGTTTATTCCTAATCGGAAAAAGTACCACCGAAATACACCATACTTTAGAAGGAGATGAACATCATGTAAAAAAGAGCAAAAGCGTTACTGTCAGTAAAGTGATCCTTCAAATAGTTGCTTTGGATATCGTTTTCTCTTTTGACTCTATTTTAACCGCAGTAGGCCTTACCGAGCATGTCTTAATCATGATCATTGCAGTTACTTTGGCAATGATTGTAATGATGTCTTCCGCAGGAAAAATCAGTGCTTTTATCAACAAGCACCCATCGCTGCAAATGTTGGCCATGTCGTTCTTAATTTTGATTGGTTTTATGCTGGTACTCGAAGGTCTTGGCGAACACATCGAAAAAGGCTACATCTACTTTGCGGTATTCTTCTCGTTATCGGTTGAAGCCCTCAACATGAGAAAGCGTAGCAAAGACCGTGTGGTTAAATTGAGAAAAAGAATTGTTGGGGAAGAGTAATCTTTCTTTGAAGAATTAAGTAGAAATGAGATGAATCAGACGTCATCTCATTTCTGTTTTATATCCCTTCTTAATTTTTAAGAGGAGAAAAGTCAGTCGCTGATTTCTTTGTCGATATCATTAACATTCCTAAAAAGGTAAGGCCTGCGTTAAAAATCAGGATAAAGAACCCAAATTCGAAGCCGTTGAACCAGGCTGCCGAGTTCATATCTACCAGGTAAGATATGGCAGGCGAAAGCAAACAAACGGGCAGCACCAAATTGTCTCTCACTTTCAGCTTGGTCATCATGCCAAAACTGAAAAGGCCTAATAATGGACCATAGGTATAGCCAGCTACTTTGAAAATAGCGCTAATTACGCTGCTATCGTTAATGGCATTGAAGATAATGATGACGATGAAAAGCAACACAGAAAAACCCAAGTGTACTTTAAGTCTAATCGGTTTCTTTACTGACTCTTCTTTCTTTTCAAAATTTAAGAAATCGACACAGAATGCTGTGGTAAGCGAAGTGAGGGCAGAGTCTGCACTGGAGTAAGCTGCAGCCACAATGCCCAATAGGAAGACAATTCCTCCAAAAGTACCGAGGTGATTCAGTGCGATTAAAGGATAAAAATCATCTGTTCTTGTCGGGATTTCAATTCCATTTTGGCCAGCGTACAAATAGAGTAAGGCGCCCATACCCAAGAAAAGTATGTTGGCGGCAACCAATGCAATAGTGAACCAGAATACATTCTTTTGGGCGTCTTTCAAGCTTCGACAGGTCAGATTTTTCTGCATCATGTCTTGATCTAAGCCCGTCATAACAATGGCAATAAATACCCCAGAAATAAACTGCTTGAAGAAATCATTTTTGTTGTTCCAATCGAAGAAGAAGGTTTTGGAGTAATCACTTTCCTGGATTTGCGTAATGGCATCGCCAATCCCGATGCCCATTTCTTTGGTAAGAATATAAATAGTGACCACCACTGCAGACAGCATAAAGAAGGTTTGCAGTGTATCTGTCCACACAATGGTTTTTATCCCCCCTCTAAAAGTATAGACCCAAATTAGGGCGATGGTGACCAGTACAGAAACCCAAAAAGGAACACCATAGCTATCGAAAAGTGCGATTTGAAGTACACTGGCTACTAAAAACAGGCGGAAGGAAGCCCCAATGGTTCGCGAAAGCATAAAGAAAAATGAACCAGTTTTGTATGACCAAAACCCAAAACGCTGCTCCAGATAGCCATAAATGGAAACCAGATTTAGGCGATAGTAGAGCGGAATGAGTACTGTAGCGATGATAATATAACCCACTACATAACCGAGTACTACCTGAAAATAAGAGAAGAAACTGGTTCCTACTTCGCCCGGAACAGAAATAAAGGTAACGCCAGATAAGGACGCTCCAATCATTCCGAAGGCCACCAAATACCAAGGCGACTGCTTATTGGCCGTAAAAAAAGTAGCAGAATCGGCTCCTTTCGAGGTAAATCGAGAAATAAGGATGAGCAGTAAAAAATAACCGCCTATGATTGAAATGACTAAAGTAGGGTTCATGCAAAGAGCTAATGAATTAAAGTTTGAATATCCGTGAAAAAACTGTGGACACCAAAAAGGTCTTCGAACCATTTTGACAAAGCTAGAGTTTATGGGTCAAGTGTTTTTTTGTACATTTGTAAAAATTTAACAACATGAATTTCAGCTATCAAGAAGAAGAGTTAGTCGAGTTGCTCGAGAAAACTACAGATGAGGAATTATGTGATTTAGTAGTTTTCAATGATGACTTCAACACCTTTGAACATGTCATTAATATTTTGGTCAAGGTTTGTAAACACACTGCTGAACAAGCAGAACAGTGTACAATGTTGATTCATTATAAGGGAAAATGCACTGTTAAGAATGGCTCTTTTACAGAGTTAAAGCCGATGTGTGAAAGTATTCTTTCTGCCGGAATTACGGCCACTGTGTTATAATTAGAAAGATTTACATCATTACTCAACTTGAACTTCCCTCCCAAAATTGTCGACAATGCCATTGAGGAAATCTCTAAACTTCCGGGCATAGGAAAGAAAACCGCCTTAAGGCTGGTACTTCATTTACTAAAACAAGACCCCATCAGTACGGCCCATTTGACCACTGCGCTCAACGAATTGCGTGATGGAATAAAGTACTGCGGCACCTGCCATATTATTTCCGATACCACAGATTGTACCTGCCGCACGATCAAGCGTGATTTATCTACCGTTTGCGTAGTGACCGATACGCCAGATGTAATGGCCATTGAAAACACAGCGCAGTACAGAGGCCTTTATCATGTATTGGGAGGAGTCATTTCTCCGATTGAAGGTATTGGCCCAAGCGATATTCACATTGACTCTTTGGTGGAACGCATTCAAACCAGCGAACCGAAAATAGAAGAGGTGATTTTAGCACTAAGCCCAACGATGGAAGGTGATACTACCGCTTTTTACATCACTAAAAGGCTAAAAGAATTTGGGGTGCGGATTACTTCGATTGCCCGTGGAATTCCGATGGGTGGAGAGCTGGAGTATACTGACGAAATTACTTTAGGTCGAAGTATTATGACCCGTTCGGAGTACAAGTAGATTTACTTCAACAGCACATACATAAAAACACGAAGGGCGATCAATTTGATCGCCCTTCGTCATCTATAGCTATGGCTTAAAAGCCTAATTGATTTCGCTTAACATACCCGATGCGTAAAAACGCTGGGTGTTCAAGGCTGATAATAGTATGCTTAAGTTGTTTGAAGCTTCGTTCAAGTCACTCATTTTTATGCCTTCATCTGGTACAGAAGCTACTTCATCTAATTCAGCCAAGGCTTTGTGTACTTTGTTTTTTAATACATCAATCATTTCTAGATCGTTGTATTTCCAAAAACGAATTTGGGCATATACTAAAGCTGGAGCCCAATTGGTACCATACAAAATATGTAGGTCTTTGGTAGAAGCACCAATGCTTTTGAAAAGCAAGGCCCTTGTGTTTGATAAATTATTTTCGTGAATGGCGAAGTAGTCCTTAGAATCTTCTGATACAGCAAGCTTGTTCATGAAGTGGGCAATCTTAGCTGCGTCAGCAATTTTCTGAATTACTCTTTTCAATTTTTCCGGGCTAGTTTCTAAAGTTTTCATAACCATGTCGTTTGGCTAGTCTATATGTGATAATCGTGCCAAACCGAAGAATCATTTAAATTTTAGCCTCAGAGGCATTTTTTGTATTGGCATATAGAAGCTAACAGTGGTAACATTCTCTACAATTGAGAAATTCTCAGTCGTTTTGACTCAACAATTTGTAGAATTGAAGAACAAACCATCTGGATTTTGGCACAACAATCTATAAATAGCTACTTTTGCCCCACATTGAATTAATCGCATGTCTACAATGGTATCTGATAGAGTAAAGAACATGGCCGAATCGGCCACATTAGCCATGGCCGCTAAAGCCAGAGAGTTAAAAGAAAAAGGCATTAACGTGATCAGTTTAAGTTTGGGCGAGCCCGACTTTAAAACTCCAAAACATATTCAAGAAGGTGCCAAGGCAGCGATTGATGAAGGTAAATACTTCGCTTACCCTCCGGTAAACGGTTATTTGGACCTAAGACAAGCCATTTCAGCTAAGTTCAAAAACGAAAATAACTTAGATTATTCACCAGATCAGATTGTGGTTTCTAACGGAGCTAAGCAATCTATCGCCAATGTATTTTTAGCCTTGCTGAATGAAGGTGACGAAGTGGTGGTTTTTTCTCCATTCTGGGTGAGCTATTCTTCGCTGATAGAATTAGCGGGAGGTGTGCCTGTGTATGTAAAAGGTGACATCGAATCAGACTTTAAAGTAACACCAGAGCAATTGGCGCAAGCGATTACGCCAAAAACCAAAGCCATCATCTATTCTTCGCCATGTAACCCAACGGGTTCTGTATTTACACTTGAAGAATTAACCGCGATTGCCGAGGTGGTTAAAAAACGCAAAGACATTATTGTAATCGCTGACGAAATCTACGAGCACATCAACTACACAGGTGCGCATGCTAGTATTGGAGCGATTGAGGGAATGATCGACAGAACCGCAACCATTAATGGTATGGCCAAAGGTTTTGCCATGACGGGCTGGAGAGTTGGGTACATCGGTGCACCACTTTGGTTGGCCAAGGCATGCAATAAAATTCAAGGACAAATTACTTCTGCCAACTGCAGCATTGCACAACGCGCAGCCTTAACCGCGCTTACTACGGACCTTGCTCCAACAGTAGAAATGTCGAAGGAATATTTAAGAAGAAGAGACCTTGTTAAAGGCCTATTGGACCAAGTGCCTGGTTTTAAAACCAATTTACCAACGGGTGCTTTCTACTTCTTTCCAGATGTAACCGCACTTTTCGGTACAACAGATGGAAGTGTAACGATTAATAATGCAGATGATCTAAGTCTATATCTTTTGGATAAGGCGCAGGTGTCGGTAGTTACGGGCGATGCTTTTGGCGATCCAAATTGTATTCGTTTGTCTTATGCAGCATCTGAAGAAGATTTGCGCGAAGCCATCACCAGAATTAAAACAGCAGTATCTAAACTTTCTTAATGGATTTCTCAAAAGTTCAAGCTCTTTTCGATGCCTTCTCCAAACTTAGAGTTTTGGTGATTGGCGATGTAATGGTAGACGCTTATGTGTTTGGCAAAGTATCTAGAATTTCACCAGAGGCGCCTGTGCCTATTGTGCTTACAGAAAAGAAGGAAAAACGTTTGGGAGGTGCTGCAAATGTAGCTTTGAATATTCAAGCATTGGGAGCTACTCCAGTTCCATGCGCTATTGTGGGGAATGATCTGGACGGTGAGTTTTTCTTAAAAAGGTTAGAAGAAAAGGGGATTCCGAACAGTGGAATTATCACTAGTTCTGAAAGAGATACCACTGTGAAAGAGCGTATTTTGGCAGGAGCTCATCAAATGCTTAGGGTAGACACCGAAACTGATAAGGAACTCAGTACTACAGAACAAGCGCAGTTATTGGCCAATATCAAGCGCTTATTGCCCAGCTGCGATGTAGTGGTTTTTGAAGATTACGACAAGGGAGTAATTAACGCCACCATTATTGAGGAAACCGTTAAGGAAGCTTCTCGATTGAATATTCCTACCGTAGTTGACCCAAAGAAGCGCAACTTTATGGACTATAAAGGGGTGACCCTTTTTAAACCCAATTTGAAAGAATTGAGGGAAGGCCTCAACATTCAAGTGGACCCTAAAAACATGGATTCAGTGCGCGGTGGAGTTACTTTACTTCAATCTAAATTGAATGCTAAAATGGTGATGGTGACCCTTTCTGAATACGGGGTTTTCATTAAAGACAATGGCGAAACACACCTGATTCCTGCCCATATCCGTCATATTTCTGATGTTTCTGGTGCTGGCGATACGGTAATCAGTGTGATGGCTTGTGCTTTGGCAGTGGGTATGACGGCTCAAAAAGCTGCGGCCTTGGCCAATTTAGCAGGTGGTCTCGTCTGTGAACATGTAGGCGTAGTGCCCATCAATAAAGCAGACTTGATGGAAGAAGCCGAAGACAATAAGATTCTGAATTGATTCAAAGCTATCCAAAAGTTCAAACTTTTGGATAGCTTCTTCATTTGTGATTACTTTTTCGAAATCGTCACCTCAGGATAATCCACCACCATTCTGCTCAATAAGTTGATGCCTGTTAGCATTCCGGCATCGTCCACATAAAAATCTGGCGTATGGTGAGGTGCTTGTTTTTCAGCATCCACTCCTTTTGGCGCACCACCAATAAAGAAATACAGCCCCGGAATTTTTTCCTGAAAGAATGAAAAATCTTCTGCACCTGTAATGGCATTCATGTTGGGTGTCACGTTTTCGGCACCCATTACATCTACAAATGTACCCGCCATTTTTGCGGTGAGTTGTGGATCGTTGTAGGTGATAGGATAACCTTTATCAATGTACAAAGTGGCTTCCGCCTCATTACTTTCAGCGGTACTCTTTACGATGGTGCGAAGACGTTCGAAAAGTCTTTCTCTCATGTCCGCATCCAAAGTACGAATGGTGCCCACCAAAGTGGCTTCTTCTGGGATGATATTGCTTCTTACCCCCGCTTCAATTTTACCAAATGAAACCACTGCTGCTTGGGTCGTCAGTGGCATACTTCTGCTCACTATGGTTTGAACATTATTAATGATCTGCGCTGCCGTTACAATGGGGTCAATGCCCGTCCATGGTGTAGAACCATGCGTCTGCTTTCCTTTGATTTTGATTTCGAAGCTATTTACGGCTGCCATAATTCCTTCTGGGCGATATTTCACTTGTCCTACTTCGGTTTGGGCATTAATGTGTAAACCAAAAATGGCATCCATTCCTTCCAAAACTCCTTCTTTTGCCATCAAGTAAGCACCACCTTCTTCACCAGCAGGAGCGCCTTCTTCCGCAGGTTGAAAAATGAATTTTATGGTGCCTTTTAAATCAGCTTTCACTTGAGAAAGCACTTCAGCCACGCCCATCAAAATGGCCACATGCGTATCATGACCGCAGGCGTGCATCACAGGGACTACCGTACCTTGAAACTCGCCTATGATTTTAGATGCCCATGGTAAATCAACTCTTTCTTTAACGGGGAGGCCATCCATATCGGCCCTTAAGCCCATTATTGGTCCGGGTTTTCCTCCTTTAAGAATCCCCACTACACCCGTTTTGGCTACACCTTCCTGTACTTCAATACCCAAGCTCTTCAAATGAGCTGTGATATAGGCAGCCGTTTTAAACTCACGATTGGAAAGTTCAGGATTTTCATGAATGTGATGTCTCCATTCAATCACCTTAGGCTCCACTTTCTTGGAGAGTTCAATGATTCTTTCTTTCAAAGAAGGTGCTTGATCGGTTTTAAAAGTAAAAGCCGACAGGGCTAAAAGCATAAATGCCAGCAGAGAGAGTTGGTAAGGTCTTTTCATAGGTCGAGATTTACTAACCAATTAACACAATGCAAGTGATATTTGAAAGTGGTTACCAAAAGCGCGGTTGGGCTGAAAAATACTTTAGAGCTAATTGGAAATTAAAACCGATAGATCTTTGCCTTTTTGTTGACGATCACACCAAGCACAATTTCTTTACCTGGGATTTTTTGGTCTTTATAGGCTACAGGCAGGTTTAACCGATCTTGATCATTCTTATAATTGCCATAAGGGTAGATGTCATAATCGTAGCCAAGTCCGATTTCAAGCGACATTACCTTCACATTATAGTCGGTGACGAGAGGAACTACCGCCTTCCACTTTAAATCTTCATAAGCGTATTCTTGGGCGGGCTGATCTTTAAGTGTGCCGTTAATGGCTTCTTTTCCTATTTGCGACCATAGGGAGTTGGTAGCCCTGTCAAATAGAATGAGGTTGTTGTTATAGAGTAAACCAGAAACGCCAAAAGAGGCACTTGTAGCACCTAATTGAGCATTCCAAACAGACCCCGTTCCTGTGAGAGGACAGTAGGATACCACAATTTTGTCGTCAAGGATTTGATCATTTACGATTTCGTGCCAGTCCAAAACTCTATGCGGGTACACCTTGATTTCATTTCCATTTCGTATCACTAAAACCCTTTCTTCTGGGTCAAGAAAAAAATTCTCATCAATTGCATCCTTGAAGTCCACAGAAACAAATGTAGGGCTGTTCAATGCCTGAATGGCATCGGGGAAAGTCGCTCTGAACACAAAACTTGGATCAATACTCCACTCCGAGGTGCTTTTGTTTACTATAGGCCTTTCAATTACTTGGCTTGGGTAAATAACAGAAGGGTAATAGGCGTTCAAACTGAAATAATAGCCCAGTTGGGTATTCATTGAAACGAGCTTTTTACCTTCCCTTTCTCCCGAAATTGCTTTACCGAGGAAGTCGAATGCTGTACCTGTTTCGTCCAAGAGCACAGTGGGCCAAGCCTGAGATAATTCGCTTAACTGAACTGGAGTTCCATCAGAAAGCTCTGCTTTAAAAGCACCCATAAAGCCTTGCTCTCCCGATGCTACAACCACGTAACTCTCTCCTTCAAAAGTATCAGAAATGATATAACTATTGTTTGTGGTTGGTCCACCTATTGGCGATGAGGGTTCAGGAGCATCATTTCCTCCACAAGCCCAGAGAAAAGTGCTCAAGAAAATTATTGAAATGTATGTGCACTGCTTTATTAACATACTAATGTCACTATACCTATAAATTTAGAAAAATGGGAAATAACAATTTGACGTTTGGGTTACATCTTTTGAATCATTGCTAGCTCATTTAATAAAACTATAAAATGCTGACAATGAAAACCTATCTGTGGTAGTCAGTTGAAAGCCGTTCACAGTTCTTAAGAGGGGCCATTGGCCACGAAAGCTCAAACTCAGTTTTTGAGTAGAAGCCCAAGAAAACCCAGTGCCTAAATAGAGCCAAGAGCCACCCGTATTGGGGTTTTCGAATCCGTTTTGGATGTGTTCTCCAAAGCGATTCAAGCGCAATTGCACTTGCGGAGTAACCAACTGATTCAGCAATAAAATCTGTTCAGAAAGCCCTAAGTAAAAGTCGAGTTCATTGGAGTAGCGGTATTCAGGATGTGCGTCATACCGTTTTCCAACAGTATTTACTTTAAAAACACCTGTGGCCGAATAACTTAATGAAGGTCGAAATTTAAAGGTCGACTGAAGGAAACTGGCCATCATAAAATCGATGGATCCCGTACCTGGTTGTAAAGAAAGGGGTAAATCAAAATTGCCGCTTTCGTCTTTGATGTTGGTTTCGCCAGTCGGTAGTTTTACGCCTACCGCCACGGCCAGCGTTGAACGCTGGCTGTTCAGCAATAATTTGTTTGCCCAAACGGAGATGTCTCCAAGTCCGCTGGCTTTGTAGGTGGTCTTCGTTTGCGTGTTTTCTTCAGATAAATAGGAGTATGGGATAAGCACAGAAAAACCGATACTATCTCTCATAAAGAAATCTACCTGTGTAATGACAGAACGGGTTTCCCTTTTTAAAAAGCTGTTGTTCAAAACCCGATCTCCTTGTACAAAATCAGAAAGTCGATTGACATCATAGGTCAAACCCGCCCTAATTCCTTGGGTGCTGGGGTTTAGGTTGATGGCTCCCGTTAACGGGATTCCGCCCGTGCAACAGGTCTGTGCTTTCAAGGAGGTCAATGCCCCAATCCAGCATAGGCCAATCAGAATTAACTTGTCAAACGTCATCTATATATGATTTCATATAAATCTAAAGAAAACAATCTGACCATAATGAATAACTTGAAGGTCAATTGACCTGATTGGTCATTTGGATAACCAATTGCTTTATGCGCCTGATTTTCATCGTCTGTACATTGTTTTTGGCCCTTGGAGCACAAGGCCAAACGGAGGAAGTACAGTATTTCAGCCCTTCCAGTATTGATACTATTTTAGCTGAAAAGCCAGATGAGGTGTACGCCTTTAGCTTTTGGGCCAGTTGGTGTGCCCCATGTATTAAGGAAATGAAGCTTCTACAGAAATTTGAGCAAGAATGTAATTGCCAATTGAACCTCTATTTTGTCAATGTAGAAGAAGCTGACAGGCGAGAAAAGGCTTTAAAAAGGGCTGATAAATCTGAAATTCTCGAACAACTCTATTTTGTGGAGCATCCAAACTCAACCTTCTATTCTGAAATAGAAAAGCAATGGACAGGAACTTTACCGGCCCTACTATTAATTCATCCCAAAACGGAGCGAAGACAATTCTTCAATCGACTGGTGAGCAGAAAGAAATTAGCGGGTTTCATTGATTTGATAAAGAATCCATAACCTATCTAGCAGAATATTCCTTCACTGTGTTTACAAACACCTTAACCTTCTCAGGATCGATATCTGGGTAAACACCATGCCCTAAATTGGCAATATGACGGTCTGGTCCAAAAGCATCAAGCATCTTTTTAGTGGCTGCCTCCACTTCGGCATTAGAGCCGTAAAGTGCACAAGGGTCAAGATTCCCTTGCAAAGTTTTATTTGGCCCAATTAACTCGCGAGTTTCTGTGATGTCCATGTTCCAATCCAGCCCGATGGTTTCACAATCTAGTGTGGCCATAGATTTTCTGGCAAAATAAGCTCCTTTGGCAAAAGCGGTTACCGGAACTTCGGTAATGGCCGAACAAATCTGACGGATGTATTTCATCGAGAATTGTTCGTATTGATCTGCGGGTAAAATACCTGCCCAAGAATCGAATACCTGAACAATATCGGCACCTGCTTCAATTTGCGCTTTCAAGTAAGTGATGGTGCTATCGGTAATCATCTGCATTAGCTTTTCGGCCAAAGCAGGTTGAGTGTACAGCATTTTTCGGGCATTCGAGAAGGTTTTGCTTCCGTGTCCTTCTACCATGTAACAGAAAATCGTCCAAGGTGCACCTGCAAAACCAATCAAAGGGACTCTGCCAGCCAGTTCTCTTTTGGTTACTTTAATGGCATCGATCACATAACCCAAATCAGAAGAAGAATCTGCAATTCTGATGTTTTTTAAGTCTGCCTCAGACTTTATCGTATTAGGAAACCAAGGCCCTTTCTTTTCGATCATTTCGTAAGGCAAGCCCATGGCTTCTGGAATTACGAGAATATCTGAGAAAATAATGGCGGCATCTACTCCTAAAATATCGACTGGTTGAATGGTCACCTCAGCTGCTAAGTCAGGGTTTTTTACCAACTCAATGAATCCGCTAAGGCTATTTCTTACTGCACGATATTCAGGTAAAATTCTACCTGCCTGGCGCATTAACCATACTGGAGTTCTTTCAGTCTTTTCGCCTCTGGCAGCACGTAAAATCAGATCGTTCTTCAATTCCATGCCGCAAAGATAGGAATTGTTCGTTCTAAAATATCCGCTCTTTCCGAATTGTGAGTTGCTTATATTTCCCTTCCATTTTTATAAAATTTTGTTTCGTTTTAGTGTACCAAAACTTTGTGGGCTGTGTGCCGCCATAATCGGTAAATAAAACCCAACAATCCAATTCTCTGCCATCGGGTAATAATAGCTTTTCAGAACCAATTACTTTGAGGTTATAAAAACCGGGAGCGGATCCTCCCGGGTGATAGAAATTCATGACCGCCTCATAACCCATTTTCATAGGGAGCAATGAATAGGTCTCTAAGTCGATTTCCCAGTTATAAGTTGGCTCAGTCAAATCTAGATTTAAGCCTTTTATTGCATTGTCTGTTGCTGAATCTAATCCAACAATCTTCATTCCCTGAAAGCTAAAGGCCTCTTTGCCATTTTGCTTGGTATTTCTAATGTGCTGAACTGGCTTTAGTGTTTCCGGTTCGCAGAGGTAGTAAAAATCACCTGATGTTTCAGGGTTCCCTGTGGTCCAGCTATGCCTAAAGGCCAAGTAGTCGATGCCGTTAATGTTTACTTTTTCAGTGGACTTAGTTTTCAAGCTTACGGAGCGTACAACTCCGGCCATTTCCGTGAAAATAATATCCTTGGTTGTGCCCATTTCCAATTGATCTATCTTTTTAAACTGATCACCAACACGAATGGTATCAACGACTTGAGCATTTAACTGCCATGAGCAAATCATGGAGATAATGACTATAATGTGTTTTGTCTTTTTCATGGATGCTAAAGACCGATTTTTCTTTTTAAAAGGGGGAATGAATATATCCTCTCCATGAAAAATTCGACAATAGATGCTTTTAAGGTTGTCGAAACCGAGATGTAGATTAAAACTTACCAATCATCGATTATTTGATCGAGAGTTGATGCTGTCCTTCTCAAAGCCATCGAAAATGGATACTTTAGGGCTAATGAAACCCAACTTTTTAAGGAATCGTATTTTTTGGCTGAACTTCAGCTTTTGGTTGCTTTTCTTCAGCTATAAATTCTACGACTTCACAGTTTTCATGCCTGCCGAACCGGCCTTTGTGCGGATCGCTTTACCGATGTTCTTTCATATTATTCTGAGTTATACCCACTATTTTTTCATTTTACCCGATCTGCTCAGAAATAAGAACATTAAGAAATACTTGCTCAAATTGGTCTTGGCCATTGCTGTGGTAATGTTCTTCCAAGTATTGGCTGAAAATGTCGTGCTGATCAAGTATTCGCCTTCCGATTACTATGAAACTTTTGGTTGGACAAGGTTTGTAAGTACACTTTGGGACGAAATGAGCTTTATGATTTTCACGGGAATGATCAAGTTTGCGGTAGACTGGTTTGAATTGGAGAACAAAAAGCGCGAACTGGAAAACCAGAAATTAACCGCTGAGCTCAATTATTTGAAAGCACAAATTAACCCTCATTTCCTATTCAATACGCTTCACAACCTAAGTTATTTGACGCAGATTAAAAGTGACCAGGCCACTGAAGTGATTGTAAAACTGTCCAACATAATGCGGTACATGATTTATGATTCTAACAAACCTAAAGTGGCGCTTTCAAAGGAAATCAACTATATCAAAGACTATTTGGCACTGGAAGGGATTAGGCTGAATAATCGCTTTGAATTGAGTTTTGACACAAGTGAGGTAGATGAACAAATAGAAATCACACCCTTGATTTTCATCCCTTTTGTAGAAAATGCTTTCAAACACGGCATCAGCGACCAACAAACCGAAAATTGGATCAAGGTGAAGCTTTCTTCTACTCCTAAACAACTGATTTTTGAGGTTGAGAATAGTGTGAGTTCTGCCCAGAAAGAAAAGGATGCGCCTTCGGGTTTTGGTTTGAAGAATGTGGAAAGGCGATTGGTGTTGAGCTATCCGAATCAGCATCGCTTGGAAATTCGACCAGAAAAGGAAAAGTTCAGTATTTCACTTAGCTTAGACTTAGCGTGAAGATTCGTTGCGTAATCATAGATGATGAGCCTTTTGCTCGTAAACTGCTGCTAGACTATTGTAGTCGAGTTCCACAGCTTTCTGTTTTGGGCGATTTCTCCAATGGGTTGGATGCACTTTCCTTCCTCAACCACAATCAAGCGGACTTAATTTTCTTGGACATCAAAATGCCGGGCATTAGCGGAATTGATTTACTGAAAACGCTTGGTAATCGGCCTAAAGTCATTTTCACCACCGCTTTTGCCGAGTATGCTATTGATGGTTTCGAATTGGATGCCATCGACTATCTGCTTAAGCCTTTCGATTTCCCCCGTTTTTTAAAAGCCGTCAATAAGGCATTCACTTCTTTTCCAATTGAAAAACCTGCCATTTCTTTAAACAATTCACCCCAAGAGGACTTCCTTTTTGTGAAGGATGGGCGAGATTTGGTGAAAGTAAAACTGAACGACATACTCTATATCAAAGGTCAAAAGGATTACGTAATGTTTATCACGAAAAATCGAAAGATTATGAGTCTGATGAACATGAGAGATTTGGAGCAAGACCTTATTCAAAAGGCCTTTGTAAGAATTCACCAATCCTATATTATCAATACGCAGCATATTGAATTGGTGGCAAGCGACAAAGTGAGACTCAATAATGAGTATCTCCCTGTAAGTCAAACCTATCGATTGACCTTTAGAGAGTTTCTCGAAAAGCACAAATGAATGTCATTTTAGCTTAGTCAAGACTTATTCCATCCTTTGCTTAAATTCCCTTAGCTTTGTAAAAAAGGTATACAGTTATGAGCTTTCTTTTCGATGATTTTAAAGGTTGGAAGTCCTATTGTGAGGCCAACGACATGAAGCTTTTTGAGCCCGTAATTGAATACGAGGTGCAACAAAAGCAACGTACTGAAGAGTTTATTTGGGCGAGTTTAGATAACGCTTATACGGTGATGAAAGAAGCCGTACAAACGGGACTCACCGAAGATATGACTTCGCGCTCAGGTATGATCAATAACGGAGCGAAGAAAGTGTACAATCATCCTGTAACCGTTTTGAGTAGGGAGTTTCAGGTGCTGATTTCTAGAGCACTGGCGGCCAAGGAAGTGAACTCATGCATGGGGCGCGTTGTAGCAGCTCCCACCGCAGGTGCTTCGGGCATTATCCCAGGTGTTCTAGTTACCTTCCAAGAGTTACACGATGTGCCTGACCGTAAAATTCATGAAGGGCTTTTAGTAAGCGCAGGTATTGCGTTGATCATGGAAAAACGAGCATCTATTGCTGGTGCGGTAGGTGGTTGCCAAGCGGAAACTGGAAGTGCGGCAGCCATGGCTTCTGGTGCGATTGTGTATTGCTTAGGCGGAACAATCGACCAAGTATTTAATGCGGTGGCCATTACCATTCAGTGCATGTTGGGTTTAATTTGTGACCCTGTTGCTGGTTTGGTTGAAGTGCCGTGTGTGGTTCGAAATGCAAGTGCAGCCGCTATTGCCAACAGTTCGGCACAAATAGCGCTGGCCAATGTAAATGCTGTTATTCCAGTAGACGAATGTGTTGAAGCCATGGGCGAAGTAGGCCAAAGTATGGAAACTCGCTACAAAGAAACCGCTATGGGTGGATTAGCCGCTACACTCACAGGCCAAGCCATCTCTAAAAAAGTATTGATTCAGGACATTGAAATGTTGCCTGATGAGGATGGGGAGTAAATAGCTATTTCAAGGCGCAGCATATTCAATCAAAAGGTGTAAAAAAAACTACTGGTTGAAGCGTCTCGCTTCGACCTGTTTTCCTCAATTATAGCCGAAAGGGCATAAAAAAACCCGATCATTTCTGATCAGGTTTTTCTTTCTCTGTAGCGGGAACAGCCCCGAAGCTTCGGGGCGAACCTGTGATCTTATTTGTTAGCCAAACATAGGGTTTAGGCCAAATAGATATGAAAGGGGAGATTGAAAACGGACTCTCATTGTTTATAATCTAGCTAGGCAAAATATTAAAAACTCTGTTAATTTCTTTGACGAACAATTTTTGCTCAGAACATGCTTTAATCAAGTAGCTTAGATAGCTTTAGTGTGTGAATAAGCAATAAAGGGAAAATACTTCCAACCAGAATAATCGGTAATAACTGGAAAGAGATCGACTGCAGGTTTAGCAATTGGTCGAAGGGGCTTACCATACTTGCTCCTAGCAACAGAAGTGAGCAAAATAGGATGGATGCCCAGAGGTGTAGGTTTTTTACAATACCATTGCCCAATAGGGATTCACCTCTCTTTATTAAATTAAAAGGATGAACCAACTGTGCAAAAGCTAATGTGAAGAATGCTACATTGTTGGCATCGAGGTTGTTATAGTTTTTCACCTTTAGGGCAAACAAAAATGCCCCCAATATGCTAATGGTAATAATGAGGGCATAAACGATAATTGACTTCCAATGACGTTTGGTCAGAATGGGCTCGCTGAGCGCTCTTGCCTGTTGTAAAATCAGTTTTTTGTTTCCTTGCCCCATACCCAATGCCAAAGCTGGGAATACATCTGTAACCAGGTTTAGGAAGAGAATCTGTAAAGGAAGTAAAGGTGAACCCAAATTGAAAAATGCAGCTAAAGACACCACCATTATCTCGCTCAGGTTACAGGACAATAGATAGAACACAAAGTTTCGAATGTTATTGAAGATGATTCTACCTTGCTTAATGGCCGTTACAATGGATGAAAAAGAGTCGTCTTGCAGCACCATGTCTGCGGCTTCCTTCGCCACTTGTGTGCCCCTAAGCCCCATGGCTATACCGATGTCTGCCTTTTTTAATGCTGGGGCATCATTTACCCCATCGCCCGTCATGGCTACTACATACCCTTTGGATTGATAAAGTTCAACCAAGCGTAACTTTTGTTCTGGTGTTACCCTTGAGAAAATAGAAGCTTCCAACAACTTTAAGCTGTTTTGCCCTTTTTCGGAAAAGTCCAAGTCTTGCCCATGAACAACTACATCATTCTGATCCTTCGTTAGCCCAATGCTGAGAGCAATGGTCCTGGCTGTTTCTGGGTGATCGCCAGTGACCATCACCACTTTAATTCCCGCATTTTTACATTCTGCAATGGCCAGCGAGACCTCGGGCCTAGCGGGATCTAACAGCCCTACTAAGCCAAGTATTGTCAAGGAGTGATTAGTTTGTAGAACGGGCTCATTCAAAGTCTGGTAGGCAAATGCCAGTACCTTAAGCCCTTGTTTTGAGAGTGATTCGGTTCTCTCAAGCCAATAATTGATATGCTGGGTATTTAATGCCCTTTTTTCTCCATCCAATTCATAGTACTTACAATGGCGAAGAATATCTGCCACTGCACCCTTGACAGAAACCTGAAATAAGCTGCCATTTCTGTGTAATGTGCTCATCATTCTGGTTTCACTTTCGAAAGGAAACTCAGCAAGTTTTACCCATTGATTGCGTATGAGGCTAATGCTGCCAGGTTCTTTTTCCTGTATCCATTTCAAAAGGGCAATCTCTACGGGATCTCCAACTTCTTTATGACTATCGTTAATGGCCGCATTGTTGCATAGCACCATAACTTCGTTTAGTCTACTACTAAACGAAGGAGTGTTATTGGATAGCACGATTTGATCGACTTCAAGTTTGTTCTCCGTCAGTGTGCCAGTTTTGTCTGTTAAAATCACATTGGTTCCGCCAAGCGTTTCGACAGCAGCGAGTTTTCTTACCAGTACCTTTTTTTTCGATAGCCTTAACATGCCACTTGCTAGCGCAATGGTGGCAACAATGGGTAAACCTTCGGGAATGGCTGCCACCGCTAGGGCAATGGCCGTTTCAACCAGCAGATTTAAGTCTTTAGACTGAAAAATGCCAATTGACAAAAATGGTATGATAATGATGATGGTCAGCCAAATCAACATTTTGCTGAACGTATTCAACTTTTGGTTGAGGGGTATTTCCTCAGCCTGAGCTTCATCGACCATGGAAGCTATTTGCCCAATTTCAGTTTGTTGACCAGTGAAGGCTACAACAGCCAATCCATTGCCTTTGGTCACAGAAGTACCGCGAAACACCATATTGGATTGGTCTCCCAACCCAACTTCACTTTCAAAGGCTATTGTCTGCTTGCTTACGGGAACCGATTCACCTGTTAAGGGAGATTCATTAATCTCTAATCTGGCCATGGTTATTAATCTTGCGTCTGCTCCTATCAAATCGCCTGCTTCAAAGGATAGCAAGTCACCCGGGACCAACTCTTGCATGGGTATATCCATAAGGAGCCCATTACGAATTACCTTGGCGTTAGGCTGCTCAAGTGACTTTAGGGTAGCCATGGAACGGTTCGCTTGTGATTCTAAAATATAGCCGATAATGGCATTGATTAAAATCACAGCCAGAATTGCCATAGACTCAACCATTTCTCCAAAAAAGAAAGAAACCATGGAGGCGACCATCAATAGAAATACTATTGAATTTTTGAATTGAGCCAAAAAAATTGACCATTCACTGCGAGCTTTGGCTTGTACAATGATGTTCGGCCCGTACTTCAATTTTCTATGGGCAATCTGTTGGTCGGTCAAGCCTTCTTTCAGCTGAACATCAAATTCTTTGAGTACTGCTTCTACTGTTTGTACCTGTGGATGCATTTCAACTTTAAGTCATTTGATGCAAATATCCACCTTGTTTAAGATCAGGCCTATGACTTATATCAGTGCTCATGATAACTTTGGGTTTTTGAAGAAAATGGTATATTCGAATAAGTGCCTTCTAATTAACCTAGAAACTCGACTTTAAATGCTGGCAGAACCCTCAAAAAGTTGATGTCCTTATTTCATCACAGATAGATACCTCCTGATGGTCTTTTTGAATGATTCCACAACCCTTCAAAAATTCTTCACAATGCTTAGGGTATTGAAGGCTAAGGTGGTTCTATTTTACCTACCTTTTAACAAACAAAAAGTGGGCAGCTACTTCAATAGAAGTAAATACCCACTTCATTTTACAAATTCCGTGAAACCTATAAAATGCCAAGCTACTGTTATTGAGGCTTTATTTTACTCTTTTTCCTTTTGCAAGAAAATGTTTCAAATTCTGAACCAACAAACCTTTTACTGTCCCTTTCAACCATCTTACTGATCAAAATTTCTGAGTGACTTGCTTATTGACCCTAACGTTTTAAAGTCTGCCTTTTATCTCTTACTTGATGATATAAAGGTACTTTACCGAACGTAAAGTACCGATGATTTTAGTCATCGATAGCAATGATTTTTGTTGTTACACGAAATGCTCATTTGAGTTTTTTCTTACCAAAACCACTCTATTAGCTTCATTCCTTCTCAAACCTTCCAGATTGTTCAAGAATCTGAATTCGATAGGTGATAAATTTGGTAAAGGGCTTTACATGACTGTGGATTTTTTCCATACCGTACTTGGGTTGGTTGCTTTCGCCAGTTTTTATAGGCATCAACCGGGTGGTCAATAGCTGCAATGCCGATTCCTTTTCTTCACCCTCCAATTCTTGAAATTTCCCCTGGACAACCACAGATTGCCAGTTGGCCATGTCTGTAATGTGATCTACCTGAAAACATACTGATGGGTTAGCTCTTAGCATTGTCGTTTTCTTGCCTTCTTGGGTATAACTGTATATAAATTCACCATCATAAACATAGGCAACAGGAACTATGTATGTGTTGCCATCAATACTACAGCCAATTCGGCCAATGAGTTCTGACCTCAGTAGTGTGTCAATCTGTAAATTATTTAGGGATCCGAGCATGATAATTAAGAGTATAAACTGTTGACTTTGCTCAACCCTTGTGGGTTGATCACTTGGATGTACTTTCCCTGGATTTGAACCAGTTTTTCAGACTTAAATTCTGACAGCAACCGAATAACGGTTTCCTTGGCCGTGCCTATAAAATTGGCAAGATCTTCCCTGCTCAGCTCAATTTTATGCTCGTGATCTTCATAGGTGTCTACTAACTCCAATAAACCTTCTGCCAGCCTTCCCCTTACTGGTGTATAGGCCATTGAGACCATTTTTTTTTCAGCCTCTATCAAGTCTTTGCACAGTAGGTTGGTGAAATAATCGGAACCCTCATTTGATTTGAAGATTTTAAAGAAATCCTCTTTGGGAATAAACACAATCACAGCTTCTTCAATAGACATAGCGCTTGAGGTATATTTGCGCTGAGCTAATAAATCTGTGTAACCTAAAAAACGTCCTGCGGCTGCAATTGTTAAGATTTGTTCCTTCCCATCACTGCCATGCTTATATATTTTGACCCTGCCTGATTTAATATAAAACAAGCCACGAGGTGTGTTTCCTTTTCGGAATACCATTTGACTTTTTTGATAAAAATTCTCGTCAAAATCACCTTCTTCAAAGCTGTTAGATGAGAGTTTTAAGAAGTGGGGCGGAGCGGCAGGCTCTTCTGAGTATTTTAATTCAACGGTATACATGGCCTTATTTTTATGATGTGTGAATACCCGAAGCTAATGCCAAAACCCAGTTTATGTTAGACGCAAAAGGCGTATTTTATTTCTAAGAAAAATGCGTAGATCACTCATGAAAATAATGAGTTTTTCTTCCGCTGCACAGTAAAAAGAGTTTTATACTTTAGTGATTTTGTGTTTGATGGCATAGCGTACTAAACCTGCGGTATTTTTTGCTTGGAGCTTTTGGATTAAATTTCTACGATGGGTATCTACCGTTCTAGGGCTAATAAAAAGCTTTTCGGCAATTTCATGGTTGGTGAATTCTTCGGCAATTAATTTCAGGATTTCAATTTCTCTTTTGGTGAGTTTATCCAAACTTTGAGACTGGCTGTTGGCCTTACCTTTCACCAGCTGTTTCATGATATTGGCAGATACCTCTTTAGTGAAATAGATTTCGCCTTTTGAAACCGTTTCAATAGCTTCAAGTAGTTCTGTCATATTGGTGCTTTTCAGTATATAGCCCAAAGCTCCCGCATTCAACATTTCTCTGATCATGGTCTCCTCGTTGTGCATGCTGAGTACCATTACATTTGTATTGGGGTATTTTTCTATGATCAGTTTGGTGGTTTCAGCCCCTCCCATACAAGGCATGCTTACATCCATAATCACCAACTCTGCTTCGCACAGGGCTAAACGACTAAGTGCCTCTTCACCATCCTTTGCCTCCCCTACGACTTCAATATGGGGGTAGTTTGTCAAAGAATTCTTGACACCCTCTCTGATCAATGTGTGATCATCTACCAAAAAAACCCTGATCTTATTCATATGGGTATTGTGATTGAAATGGTGGTGCCGCTCTTGTCGTTCGAATCTACTTCCACTTGGCCATTAAGTACTTCTACTCTTGACTGCATATTGCTCAGCCCTAAGCCAAAAAATTTCATATTGGGATCAAAACCTCCACCGTCATCTTCCACTAAAACAATTATTTCCGACTTGTCTCTGGTAACATGTACGTTAATGTTTTTTGGGTTTGCATGGTGCAAGGCATTATTTACTAGCTCTTGGATTATCCTGTATAATCCCAAAGCTATTTTTTGATCAATATTCAATAAATCTCCATGAAGGCTCAGGTTCAACTTTACTTGCGTTGATTTATCAATGGTATCGCATAAATACTCCAAGGCCCTTCCTAGTCCAAAGTCCTCCAAGATCCTTGGGGTCAGGTTGCGTGAGATGGACCGAACTTCTTCTATGGTTTCATTAAGTTTACTTTTTAAATTGCTGTATATCCCCTTAAATCTTTCAGTAAATCCCTCTAATTCAGGCTCTAAAGCATTAAGGTTGAGGTTAATAGCCGAGATAGATTGGCCGAGGCCATCATGGAGCTCTTGCGCTATTCTTCGCCTTTCATTTTCTTGGCCCATCACTAGGGCTTCTTTCCTCGTTTTTTCCAGAGCTCTCTTTTCAGTAATGTCCACACCACTGCTCAAGGTGGCGTCTGGCATTCCCAACCTGTCTTTCAAAACGGTATTGTGCCATTCAATAAGTCGCTGTTCACCCTGAGCGTTAATTATTAGATTTTCATTTGTAAGGCTGATGCCAGTTTTGCTATCAATCATTTCGTGAAACAGGCTTCGGACATTTTCACGTTCCGATTCTGGAATAAATTCATCAAACCAGTTCATGCCTTTCAGTTCATTTTCAGATACTCCCAACAAATCACCTGCAGCTTTATTTGCTACAGCAATGGTTTCATCTTTATTCAGTATTAAAAATATGGAACTGGTTACCTCTAAATACTGCTGGATCATTTTGCGTTCCTTTTTCAATTCACGCTCTAGCTTTTTGCTATTGGAAATGTCCACAATGAAACAAATCACTAATAAACCCACCTTGGAATGTACATAGCTAAGGCTGATTTCCAATGGCACCTCATTCCCTACCTTGTTCAAGCCAATGAGTTCTAAACCTGAAGCCATTTTCCTGAATTGAGGGTTTTTCACATAATTCTTACGATGCTGAAGGTGTACAGTGCTAAGGTTGCCTGGTAGGAGTTTTTCAACGGGCTGGCCGATAAGTTCATCAAATGAGTAACCAAAGGTTTTTAAGCAACTGGGGTTGGCTTGAACAATCAATCCATCGCTACTGGTCACGAGAATACCCTCAACGGAATTTTTGAATATCAGTGGGGATATAAAATCGTCCTTTAGGTACTCAAGCATTACTATTTGATCGGTTAGGTCAATGAAGATAGTCCATGTAGGTCAAAAAATAAGAAATTTGGAGGATGATTTTGATCTGTTGTTAAGGAACAACAGAATTTTAGCTTCATAGAGCACTATATAGAAAGGGTCACTTTCTCAATTTGATCTAAATGAGCAACTAACTGTTGAATCAGCTTATCATGAAAATTAGGTAGCGCAGTCACTAATGAAAGGGGAATTTTCATAAACCTTGATGGTTTGTGGATGTGGGCTGTGTGGGTTGAAACATTGGAGTTTTGAATGGCTTGAAACCCTAAAAGATCTTCTTGGTTGACCTTAAGTAGTAAGATATTTCTACCCAATTGATCTTTTTTTGTGAGAAGCACTTCACCCTCAATAAGCCGATAGAAATGATCAAGCTTTTCACCTTCTGAATAGAGCTTGCCACCATTCTTTCGAAAGACTTTGAAACTTTTGCTTGGAATGTTTAAGTAGGGGTTCTCTTCTATTGAAAACCCCTTGCTCCTTTGATTTTTTGGCCAACTAAGTTTCATCGTCTATTGGGATATTGAGAAAATATGGCTTTAACAGCCTCTTGTATTTTTGCTTCTAAATCTCTGGGGGGCACATCATCCAACCTCTTGCTTCCTACCCCTTGCCATACCAATTGTTCTTTTTTGGTATCTACTATGTGTATTACTAAAGCTCCTTTTTTAAAAGTATAGGAAGCGACATCGTAGCTGGGCCAATAGCGGTAGCGGAAAGGATAATTATTATGAACGATGTAGTCAGTTTGCTGATCGATCGTGATATGAAAATCGATTAGTAAGTCTGGTTCCCAATCAGACTGTGCAAGTCCCATGGATTTCATTTCCTTTTCAATCGCCTCTTTGATTCTTTTTCTATTCAGTTCATTATCAAACATGGGGCTTGTATTCCCAGGTTTTTCTTGATCCTTTGCCAAGGCATATGTTTTGTAAGTGCTAAAATCAGCGGTTCTATCGAAATCTGATGACAGATACAACTGTTCTGCACAACCAGAAAACAGCAGTACAATACTTAAAGTAGTTATGAGCTTTTTCATCTCTTTGGGTTTAGTGGACGAATTGTTTCAACAAACTTAGCTCAACTGTGCACTGCCTTCAATGATGACTATCAATGTTCGAAATGACTTGTGTCAGCTATTTCTCACCTCAAAGATTCACACCCGGATTCCTATGTCAAATCATACTAGTGAATGATGTGGATCATTTTAATGATGGACTTTGTGAGCTTTATTGCTAGTGAAATAAATAGCTATGAAAAGATCTTTATACCTTGGTCAGTTCTCCAAAATCAAAGTTTTCGTTCACTGGACTTTCTTAATCCTGATTGCTTATATCGTGTTGGTTGGGCTTTCTTCTGGGCAAAATGCAGCACAGATCGGATGGCATATCCTTTTTATCCTTACTATATTTTTGTGCGTGGTACTTCATGAATTTGGGCATGCTTTGGTGGGGCGGAGATTTGGTTTTAGAACCAAAGATATTGTTCTATTGCCGATTGGTGGTGTGGCTAGATTCGAAAAACTGCCTGAAAACCCAAAACAGGAGTTTTTAGTATCCATTGCGGGTCCAGCAGTCAATTTTGTGATTGCTACCATCATCTACTTTGCAGCGCAACTCAGTATACATTCTGTCTTGAGCTTGGATATGACTTCAGTCAATGCGGCCAATTTTGTCATCTTGCTTTGGGTCGTCAACCTATCCTTGGGATTTTTCAATCTGATTCCTGCATTTCCAATGGATGGGGGTAGAATTTTCAGATCTATTTTGGCCATGTTTCAGCCCAGAGAAAAAGCTACAAAAATAGCAGTGGCAGTGGGGCAGGTATTAGCCGTTGGTTTTATTGTTTGGGGTCTTTATTATAATCCGTTTCTCATTGTTATAGGGGCGTTTATTATACTGGCTGGCTCAGCAGAGTCTTCCATGGTACATTCTCAAATTTGGCTGGAGGGGTATACGGCTAAGGATATAGTAATGCATGATTTTGCCACTATGAGCGGTGATACCACGCTGGGTGATGCCGCTAAAAACATTTTGAATAGTCAATCCACCCATTTTGTGGTTACAGACAGGGGTAGGATTGTGGGAAATATTAACAGAAATCAGATCATAAAAGCAATCACTACGCATGAAGAAGGTACCACCTTATTTGAAATAATGGAGCCTAGTACCGATTCGATTTCATCGGATACAGCTCTGAAGGAACTGCTGCTAAACCCAGTGTTGAAAGGAGGTGCTTTGATACCAGTTATTGAAGATGGTGACATCCTTGGGGTTTTGAATATGGAAAATATTTTGGAATTTGTTGCCATTAGAGAATCCAAATCTAATAAGAGGCTGAGGAAAAGCACTACCTAAAGGCAGGTAGGTTTTCGAATTCACTAGCCTGTTCTGGGCTCAGTAAATAGTCTTTCATGGCCATGATAATGGCCTTATTTGAAGCATAAAGTTCCCTATTCACATTGAGTACAGTGGCAATGTCCACTTCCTCTAAATGCTTGCGGTGCGATCGGTCATACACGGTAGATAAAAGGGCATCATAATCCTTTTGGATGATCAACAGTAGGTTCCCGAGCTCTTCAAAGTAGGTCTGCTCATTTTCAGAATCAAGTAATTCTAAAAACCGCTGAATCATTGATTTGCTAGCCTCAGCATAACCATCATAAAGTCTGTTTATGGCACTTCGACTCGATTTCCTAAAGGTATCTAAGTCGTCTTCTATATCTTTAATTCCTTTAGCCGCATAAAGGCTATTGCCTATGGCCGACATAAGCTGCGCTAGTTTTGCAGATTCTGTTTCCTCGAGTTGTTGTTTTTGCAGGTCGCTGTAAAAATTGATCATTTCGCCTTGTAGCTGTTTTATACTATTGTAGTGATCTTTAAAGGATACTTTTACTTTTCTAATTAATCCATTAACAAATCTTCGGCTTTCTTGGTCTTTTCCAAAAAGGAATGCAGTCCCGTACAGGCCGATGACCAGAGAAAGTAGGTGCTTGGTTTCATTTTTAAGTGACTCTAGGGCGGCTTCTGGCACGTCAACAGTAGATTTATAAATGAATAGACTGACCCTTTGATCATCTTGGCTATACCTCTTTTCAAGAAATCGGGCAAACTGATTAATGAAAGGGATAAATAGGATGATGCCCAATATATTGAAAGTACTATGGAAAATGACTAGCCCAAAAAGTTGATCTGTGACTCCAAATACAACAGTGATGAGTAGTATCAGCCATTTCATAACTAGAAAGGCCATTGTGTCAGTTGCCAAGTTGAAGAAGAAATGTCCTAAGGCCACCCGTTTTTTTGCGGCAGTGCCAGATATGCTACCCAAAAGCACGGTAATGGTAGTGCCTAAATCAGAGCCTATTACCATGGCAGCGGCCGCCTCAAAGCCAATAATGCCAGCGTGTAAAGCACTTAAAGTAATCACCATAGAGGCTGAACTTGATTGAATAATGGCAGTAAAGACGAACCCTACTAGCAAAAACACAATAGGCTTGAAGTTGGCAAATGAGCTGATATCAAAAGTTTCTGCCAGCAGCATTACACTCTCTTTCATAAAGTCGAGTCCTAAAAAGAGAAAGGCCATGCCTAGTACTAGTAAGCCAGAATTAAAGACTGTTTTCTGCTTAGGGAAGAGCACTACCAAAAGAGCCCCAAAGGCAATAAATGGCATCACGAAATTCTGAATATCCATTTTAAACCCCAAAGCAGTTACCAACCAACCTGTAAAAGTAGTGCCAAGGTTAGAGCCTATTATTACCCCCAGAGCACTCTTCATACTAATGACCCCAGCTCCAACAAAAGCTAGCAGCATCAAGGAAACCACTGAACTGCTTTGCAAAACAGCCGTAATCAAGGCGCCTCCAAATATTGCTTTGAATTTGTTTTTGGTATGTTTTTTTATGAATGTTTTAAAACTCCTGCCAGCCAATTCTTTTACACCGTTCTCTAACTGGGTCATGCCAAATAGAAAAAGCCCTAAGCCCGCAGCAAACTTCCAGATGTCGATATTTTCAAGCATTCAATTGATACTTAATGTTCTTAAGGTACCCCCTTTTAATCCAAATGAATTAATTCTGATAAGGGCACCATTTCAATATTCGAATCAACCAATTGAAACTTCCTTTTCAAATGACCAGAATCATTCTGTACTCTGATACAGGTCATGGTTGTAAAGCTTTGGGTAAACTAGCTTTGTGTAACAATTTTCAATGTTTCTCAATGCTTAAAACGGTGGTTATGGAGGCTTCAGTTCTTATTTTCGGTTTTAGTGAGATTTCTGAGCCTTTACAAAGGTTCAGAGATCAAATGCAGGAAGTAGAACTCCGCTATTATGCCTCCGACATACTCGAAAAAAACGGCTACAATAACTTGGGGGAATTTGAAAAAGTATTGGATAGAGTCCAGACAATTCTGATTACCGCTCATGTTGCTATGGAGAATCATATTAGAATCACTTTCAGAGGAGAGTTTAGCCAAATTTATAGAGACTATAAACTCTCGTCACTTGCTTATCATCTGGTGAGAATGAACGGAAGTCCGCAAAACCAGCAAGTGGCTTTATATCAAATAGAAACCTATACAGTTCTTAATCAATCTTTAAACTAAAAAAATGACAAATCTAAAACAATCTTCAGGTAAGTATCTATTGGAACTCGGTTTGGAAGACCTCCATCATGAAAGCAAGAACTGGCTTTCAGAAATCGAGTTATGGCAAGTTGAGTTGAGCTTCTTTCAAAAGCTATTAGGTAATCATGCTAAAGACTTCAAGAGTATTGATGATAAAAAGAAGATCGAACAGTTTCAGAACTTCATACTTTTTTATTCTAAGGAACTCTTACTTGAAGTTAAAAATGAAGTTGAAGGACACGAGAAATCTTTGGCCAGTCAACTGCAATCGAAAACAGGCAGGGTGAATGAAGCAACTTACCGAACAAATCACCACAAAATAGAAGAGAAAATTGGAGGTATTCGTGGGCAAATTCACTTTAAAAAAACCGATTTTTTCAAATTTATTGAACCTGTTATTTAGATAGAAAGCACTGGTGAATAGGTTCTTTAGAAGAAAGATTTAAAGATTATCACAGATGAACAAGTATAGAAAACCTTTTAGAGGACTTATAATATTGCTAGCGGCCTTTTTGATTTTTGCTGTTATATATAGAGTGAAATATTCAATGGAAGAAGCCAGTCCGTTTGAAGTGAATACTCCTGATTTACAAGCCAGGCTTCTTATCGCTACACAAGGAAGCGTCTTTAAAAATAAATTGGTCGGAGGCCTCGTAGACTCTCTTAGAAATGAGTCTGTTTACTTAGAAGTAAGGGACATTTCCGTATTGCCAGAAATAGACATAGAAGATTGGAATGCCATCCTAGTTATCCACACTTGGGAATATTCAAAAGCGCCAAAGGAAATAAACCTCTTTGCCTCTAGGGCTGAAGCTGCTGATCACGTTCTTTTCTTTACTACTTCGGGAAGTGGCAGCTCTACCATAAAAAGAATAGACGCCTTAAGTGGGGCTTCGAATACAGATCAAATACATACTTATCTTGATCAGATTTTAAAAGTGATCAAGCCCTTGCTTGACATCAGTCCCATTGATCAAAGTCATATTAACCAGTGATTTACATTCTTTCTATAGGATGAAGTAGAGGCTAAATTTCCTCATAAGAAAAAAGATAGAGCCATGAAAAAAAATATACCTAAAACAAAAATTGGCATAGCATTCACAGTAGTGTTGACCATGCTATTGAGTAGCTGTGTTAGCAATAAGAAGTATACGGAACTTGAAAGTGCAAGAAACGGCCTAAATGTTCAAGTTACCCAGCACGAACAGAGGTTGGCTGAACAACAACAGCAATATGAACGGTTAGAAAATCTACTTGGTCAGACGGAAAATCAGCTTTCGATCAAAGAAGTAGAATTGATGGGGGCACAGCACCAGGCAAGAACAGCGGAGCAAGAATTGATTTATTTAAAGAATTCAAACACACTCTTGCTGGATCGACTTGCTGACCTCTCCGTGGTGAGTAAAACTGGGGTAGAAAGCATTAAGAAATCGTTGGAAGCCCTACAGGAACGCAACCAATATATTCGTGAGTTGACGGCTTCGGTGCAGCGTAAAGATTCGGTAAATCTAATATTGGTAATGAATCTGAAAAGATCGTTGGACAGGTTTGATGATGAAGATGTGACGATTGAGGTGAAAAAGGGTGTTGTGTATGTTTCCTTATCCGATAAAATGCTGTTTCAATCGGGCAGCTCTGAAATTACCGCAAGGGCGAAGGAGGTATTGGGGAAAATAGCTTCAGTAGTTAATGACCATAAAGATTTAGACCTTCTTATTGAAGGGCATACCGACAATGTAGCCATTGGTAAAAACCTCGTTGGGGTAAAAGACAACTGGGATTTGAGTGCTCAGCGTGCCGTGGCTGTGGTCAGAGTATTGCAGGACAATTATCAAGTAAACCCCGCTAGAATGACAGCAGGAGCCAGATCCAAATACCTTCCGAAAACCTCAAACGAAACTGCTGAGGGAAGGAGCCTTAACCGAAGGACAGAAATCATTATACTTCCCAAATTGGATGAATTTTTCAAACTTTTGGAGCCTCAAATGATGGAAAAAACTGATCAAGGATATTGATGAAGCATGCCTAATGGAATGCACTGATAAAAGTCACCCATAAGCTTGATGTCAGTCATTTTATGAGAGTTTAAACTCCCATAACTTCATGTAAAGTTTAAAAATTATTAATAAAAAAAGGAGGACAAAACAATGACACAGTTAGCTAGAAGATCCCGCTTATTTCCTGAAACACCAACCTTGTTTTCAGGATTATTTGATGATGACAACTTTTTCAATTTTGATCTTACACCGAGAATTGGAAATGGATTATTTGTCGAAGTACCTGCTGCCAATGTAAAAGAAAGTGAAAACGAATTCACCATTGATCTTGCAGTGCCTGGTATGACCAAGGAAGATTTCCATATCAATATTGAGAATGGAACGCTTTGTATAAGTTCTGAAAAAGAGGAAGAATCCGAAGAGAAAAAGGACAACTATACTCGTAAGGAATTTAGTTACAATTCATTTTCCCGCTCTTTTAAATTGCCCACATCAGTTAGTGACGACAAAATCAAGGCAAAATATGAGAATGGAGTTTTGATTGTATCACTTCCGAAAAAAGAGGAAGCAAAGAAAAAAAATAACAAAAAGGAAATTAAAGTGGTGTAATCCCCTATGAAAATAGGTGGAGGCTATGGCCGATCCGCATAGTTAAGCTGATGTAGTTCATATTTCAGCAAGAACAAAAGCGGGTCGGCCATAAAAATTTAAAATCATGAGGTTGAAAACAATTCTTGTACCGATAGACTTTTCAGGGTGCTCAGTGAAAGCACTGAGGTTTGCTATTGGGTTAGCAGAAAAAACAGAGGCTAAGCTCGTTATAATGAACGCTTGTCAAAAACCTGCTGCCTATACGGACGCCAACATTGCTGCCTATTCTAAAAAACTGATCAGAGAGGCCGAATTAAATGCCATTGAGGCCTTTGAAATTATAAAGGCCGCGGTACAAGGTTTGGATGATGTGACTCATGAGTTTCGTGTAAAGCATGCTTTTCCTCAAGATGCAATTATTTCTGCTACCCTTACAGAAAATATAGATCTCATTGTGATGGGAACCATAGGGGCGAGTGGTATTAAGGGTATTCTAATGGGGAGCAATACATATACGGTAATCAAGAACGTAACTTGCCCCGTATTGGCCATCCCCATTGAGGCTTCAGAAAATATAGAATTCAAGAAAATTGTGTTGGCAGGAGATTATCAGCAAACCAACAGTAAGGAAACCTATCAATCATTAGTGCAGATAGCCAAGGTTTTCAAGGCAGAAGTTCACATACTTCATGTGAGTGAATCCACTCTTATCAAAGATAGTGAGGTAGTAGAGGCCGAAAAATTGGATGGATATTTCAAGGGGCTCAAGCATAGTTTCCATTATATAATAGATAAGCATATTGATGCAGGCTTGCAAGAATATATAGGGCAAAACGACATTGATCTTTTGGCTATAGTGGCAAAATCGCACAATCTAATAGAATTGATTTTTAAAGGTAGCGTTACCAAGAAAATGGCCTACCACTCAAAGACCCCTTTGCTCGTACTTCATCAAACTTAAGATTATGAAAATTCAAAATATCCTTGTGCCCATCGATTTTTCAGACTGTTCTAATAATGCCTTGGCCTATTCAATTGGATTGGCTAAAGAGGCCAAGGCTAAACTGAGCCTTTTGCACTGCTACACAGTTCATGTACCAGCAGCTGAAATGACCATGGATTTGCATCCACAGATCTCTTATGAGTTTGAAAAGAATGCGAAAGAGAATTATGAGCGATTAAAAATCAAGTTGCCAGACTTGAATAAAGTGAGCCATCAACTATTGACCAAAATGAACTTTATCACTGATGGTATTTCCAACGTTTCCAGAGAGCTGAAACCAGAACTCATTGTAATGGGGACCAAGGGAGCGGATAATCGTGTTGATGCTTTTTTTGGCAGTAATACCTATAACGCTATAAAAAAATCAAAAATACCAGTACTGGCTGTGCCCGAAGAAGCTCAGTTTCATAAACTGAGAAGCTTACTGTTCGCTGCGGATTTTGAGCATATTGAAGACATTGACGCACTGGGTATTATTAAAGCTTTAGCCAATATGTTTACGGCAGAAATTCAAATTCTCCATATTGGAGAGGGATGGGCAGAACTCAATAGAATGAAAACAAAAGAAGCCGCCAAAGTGGTGGAATATTTTGGGCAAACCGACCACTCCTACTACTTCATCAAAGAGAAACTGGATGTGGAGGATGCTATTGATCAGCATCTCGAACACCACCGCAATGAACTGCTTATTCTTATTGCAAGAAAGCATCATTTTCCTGGTAATCTTTTTAAAAAGAGAGTGACCAAGAAAACGGTTATGCGCACTACTTTACCTCTGTTAACTATACCTGATTCAAGATGACTTTCAATAAAATTTTAGTCCCAACTGATTTTTCTGACTGTGCCAACCATGCCCTTAAAATGGCTATAGAGATAGCAGAGAGAACTAACTCCGAACTTTTGGTCACCCATATCAACCCTATACCCGCGGGGGGTGATGCGCTATTCTTCATTAACAAGGAAACTTTAGACAGTAATGAAGAAGAGGTCCAAACGGATTTTAATAGGTTATTCATTGCCTTTCCTCACTTAAGAAAAATAAACCATCGTTTTATTGTGGAAACAGGAATTTCGATGGACTTAATGCTAGACATTGCTAAAAAGGAAAAAGTAGATTTGATTATAATGGGCACAAAGGGCTGCAGCAATAAGGTTGAAGCCTTTTTTGGTAGCAACACTTATTGGGTGATCAAGAAAACTAAGGTGCCTGTGCTAGCGGTTCCAAAAGATGCACACATCGACTCCATTTCCAAGGTACTGTTGGCAACAGATTTTGAACAAGGCAATCGAACTGGCATACAAGCTTTGGTAAACATGGCTGAGATTTTTGGAGCCGAAATTGATATTGTACATGTAGCAAAGGATAAAGTTCCAGTTGAAGTTTCTATCAATCCTGATTTAGTGATGAATTGGGGGGCACAAATGAAAAACATTGACCACCAATATCATTTTATAGCTCACGATGACTTGGAAGCAGGAATTATGCACTATGCTGTTGAGCATAAAATCCAGTTGCTTGCTATTTTGAGCCGTAAAACCGATTTGATAAACAGGCTGTTTCATAAAAGCCTGTCAAAGAAACTCGTATATCATTCCAAACTTCCTCTTCTGGTAATTCCTGAATGAAAAAGATAGAGCATCATATTGCAGGCTTCTACGAAAGTATTGCTCACCTTTTTTATGGAGTGGCAGTTGTAGATAATCATGTGAGGACAGAAGAAAAAGAAGTTATAAAAGAACTGGTAGATAAGGATTGGACTTTTGCAGCAGATGATTTAGACAGCGCTGAAACTATCTTCGCAATTTTGAAAAAACTTTTTGCAGAGCAATATGATAAGGAAGAGGCTTTCCTCAATTTCAAGAAGTTCTTCACCGAGCATCGTGAATTGTTTACCGAGGAGTTGAAGAAGAAAATCATGCAGGGGGCCAATAAAATAGTAGGTGCTTTTGCAGGTATAAATAAGTCTGAAAGCGTTTTAATTAGTAGGCTGTATTTTTTAATGTGGAAATAGGAAAGGCTTTGAGGGCTTAACGTCAAATTAACAATAATGAAAAGCACAACCCAAATTCTTCTCGAACTCTGGCAAGAAGGTCGCACAAGATTCACCAATCAGCTGCCACTACTGACAGAAGAAGCGCTAAAGAAAAGACTTCTGCCATCTCTTAATAGTGTTGGGTTTTTGATAAGCCATATTGGCGATGTGGAATTGTTGTTTATCCAGAATGTTTTCGGAGTCACTGATGTAAAGGTGATCGCCAAAACGGTAATTGCTCAAAAGGATACCGGTGAATGGACCAACTTACATGAATTGTTGAAATATTTTGACTTTTCTTTTAACAGCCTGAAAGCCATGGTCGAAGAGCAAACCAATGCCGATTGGGAAACCAATCATTGCCACCAAAGAATTTGGTACAAAGACAAAAGCTGAGGCGTTTGGAAGGATTATATCTTATACCACACACCATGCAGGGCAAATGGCCATTGCGAACGAGTATGGAGTAGTTTAGCCAGTTCTTCGAATCGCTAAACTTATTTCCGTTATTCATTTGTCTGACCAAATGATTTTTAGGAGCCATTTGATTTGAAAGAATGGAGGAAGTGGGGAAAAGAATGATAGTAAATACTACATGATCATAATCATATTTTCCAATGACCTGAATTGGCAAAGAATTGAACTTTTTCAGCTTACTTCATACTCAAAAGAAAAGCAATTCCATGACTTTACTACCGTACCTTTCAAAACGAATTTTAGTGAAAAGTAAAATCCTCAGTTGGGGACAGGTGCTTATAGGACTCATTTTAGTTTCATCCTGCTCTTCGAGTGAAAAACCTATTAACCCTACTGTGTCATCATTAACCGAATCAGTTTATGCCTCGGTTACGGTTCAACCAGAAAGGCTTTACAATGTCCATTCGGCAGTTAGTGGTATTGTTGAAAAGATTTTTGTGGAAGAAGGAGATACAGTAAAGGCAGGTAGCCCATTACTTCAAATCACCAATAGCCATCCACAGCTCAACCTTCAAAATGCGAAATTAGTATTGGACTTGGCACAACAAGCCTATGAAGGGCGATCCAATATGCTGAATGAGCTAAAGGATGAAATAGCCATTGCCCGATTAAAGCTGGCTAATGATTCTGTGAATTTTGTGAGGCAAGAAAATTTATGGAAGAAAAATATTGGTACACAAAATGCTTATGAGGCGAAAGAATTGGCCTTCAATACTTCTAAATCTAACCTGGCCTTGTTACTCAATCGTTATCAGAGAACCGAAGAGGATTTGAGTATTCAGCTTGAGCAAGCTCAAAACAATTATAAAAGTGCCCAGAATACCAAAGGTGATTATACCCTTCGAAGTAATATGGATGGGCGCGTATATGCGATGAACAAGGAGCCAGGAGAAAGTGTAAGCCAGCAGGAGCCAGTGGCCATATTAGGTGATGCCACTAGTTTTGTGGTGGAAATGCAGATCGATGAGGTAGATATCGCTAGGATAGATTTGGGTCAAACTGTCATGGTGTCTTTGGATGCTTACCCACAGCAGGCCTTTGAAGCACGTGTGAGCAAAATTTTCCCTCAAAAAAACGAAGCTACTCAAACTTTTACGGTAGAAGCCGTCTTTAAGCTTCCCCCTGAAAAACTCTTCCCTGGCCTTTCTGGGGAGGCGAATATTGTGATCATGGAAAAGGGTAAAGCCTTGGTCATTCCTAGGGCTTACTTGACAGCCGACAATCAAGTAAAAACAGCGGATGGATTAATAACTGTGCGTACAGGTTTAAAAGACATGGACGGGGTAGAAGTCTTGTCAGGCATTGATTCAACAACTCAACTTTACCTTCCAAAACAATGAATTGGAAAGTTATTCTTGGCATTTCAAAAACACATTTGCTCAGCAGGATCAAACAATCATCTGTGGCTGCTTTAGGCGTCACTTTTGGTATTGGTACTTTCATTACGCTAGGCAGCTTTATGACAGGACTGAATGGCCTGCTAGACGGGCTTATTCTTGACAGAACACCTCATATTCATATTTATAATGAAATTGAACCTAGCGAGACACAACCAATAGCGTTGGCAGATCGCTTTGCGAATAGTTTTAACGTGGTAACATCAGTGAAGCCGAAGAAGAGTCAGGTGCGCATTCATAATGCCTTGGCCTTGCTGAACCACTTGCAACAAAAGCGCGAAGTGAGAGGGGCTATTCCACAAGTTCAAGCACAGGTGTTCTTTTTGGCAGGTTCTCTTCAATTGAATGGTATTGCGCATGGCGTTGACGTGATGGAAGAAGTTCGCCTTTTCAATCTGGACGAATACATTGTTGAGGGCAATCCGGAAGATTTGGCAAAGAACGACAATGGCATTATTCTCGGTGCTGGGGTAGCAAAAAAAATGTCTTTAAAAGTTGGAGACAGAGTACAGCTCTCTTCAGTAAAAGGAGGCCTTTTTCCGCTAAAGATTGTTGGCCTTTACCAGAGCGGGTTAGCCGATATCGACAATGTGCAAAGCTACGTTAATCTGACCACAGCCCAGCGTATTCTGGGTGAAGGAAAGAACTTTATTTCCGACATCAATGTCAAGCTTTTCGATATGGAGAAAGCACCCCTGATGGCCACACAAATCGGTAATCAGTTTGACTTGACTGCTGTGGACGTTAAAACTGCGAATGCCCAATTCGAAACAGGTACAGACATTCGCAACCTGATTACTTATGCGGTTTCTGTTACGCTACTCATTGTGGCTGGCTTTGGCATTTATAATATCCTGAACATGATGATTTATGAAAAGATGAATGACATCGCCATTTTGAAGGCAACGGGCTTTTCTGGGAAGGATGTTAAAATGATTTTCATCAGTCAAGCACTGCTAATTGGCTGCATTGGTGGAGCCTTGGGCTTGCTTGTTGGCTATGGACTGTCTACGGCCATTTCATACATTCCTTTTGAAACAGAGGCTCTGCCCACCATAAAGACTTTTCCCGTAAATAATGACCCTTCGTTTTACATCATAGGGATTATATTCGCACTGATTGCCACTTTTTTTGCAGGCTATCTGCCAGCTTCAAAAGCGCAGAGAATTGATCCGGTAGACATAATTAGAGGCCAATGAACAAGAGCGATTCATATGTTTTGGAAGCCCGAAAGATCAATAAATACTTTCGAGAACCCGTCCTGTATCACGTCCTGAAAGATATTAGTTTCGGCATAAAGAAAGGGGAGTTTGTGAGCATCATGGGCAAGTCAGGCTGTGGCAAATCAACCTTACTCTATATTCTTTCCACCATGGATACCGACTATGAGGGAGAATTGATGCTTAATGGGGTGAAAATTTCCGGCAAATCTAACAAGGAACTTTCCGCCATTAGGAACGAGCAAATTGGCTTTGTTTTTCAGTTTCATTATCTGTTGGCCGAATTTACGGTTTTGGAAAATGTAATGCTTCCAGCAAAAAAACTAGGTAGGAAGTCGCTCCATGAAATAAGGGAAGATGCACTGAATAAATTGGAATTGCTAGACATTAAAAATTTAGCCGACAAGCTAGCTTCAAGGATTTCTGGGGGTGAAAAGCAGCGGGTCGCCATTGCCAGGGCTTTGATCAACGAACCTGCCATTATTATGGGTGATGAACCCACAGGGAATTTGGACAGTAAGAATGCCGAAAATGTATTCGATATACTGAAGCAGCTGAGTGTAGATAAAGGCATGTCGTTGCTCATTGTTACGCATGACCTCGATTTTGCTGAAAAAACCGATCGGATTATAGAAATGACGGATGGCCGAATTCATGGTATTTCTGAGTGATGATACTTATCAACTTCTTCCGTGACCTCAATCATTGAATGGTTGGTTATTGAGTGATAACTTGTTTTAATCAAATATATTGAGCCATGGAAAGAGTTACAGGAATATGGGTAGATTTAGACAAGGCTTTTGTCTACCACCTGCAGAAAGGGAAAAATGAATTTACTGTTATTGAATCGGGAATAGAAAATTTTCATTCCGTTGGTGGTCACGGTAATTATACCCCAGCTGGCCCCGCGCAACCCGTTTCAGAGAAAAGATTGTTAACACGAAGAAAGCATCTAACAAAACAGTATTTCGAGCAA
This sequence comes from Roseivirga echinicomitans, assembly GCF_001592935.1. Lineage (GTDB taxonomy): Bacteria > Bacteroidota > Bacteroidia > Cytophagales > Cyclobacteriaceae > Roseivirga > Roseivirga echinicomitans. The sequence goes on along the minus strand of NZ_LRDB01000003.1, from coordinate 97,055 downwards.
ATTTCAAAACACTTGGAGAAGAGCCTTGAAGTAGTAGTCATGGGGCCAGCCGAAGTTAAAATTCAGCTAAGCGATTATTTGGCTGCACTTACTACAAAGCCTTACGTTTTACATAGAGCCGTCACCCAAGACAGTATGACTGAAAATCAGGTGAAGGCAACTATTCGGGATTACTACAAAAATAAAATCAAGCAACCTTGATAAGTTTTTTCTTGTGGCTCGCTTTGCCGTTTGGGGGCAATAAAATCCTTAGCAATCCATTTTCATAGGCCGCTTCAATCTTGTCTCGGTCTACATTCTCCTCTAGCTGGAAATTACGTTTCAGAGAATCCAGATGAATTTCTTTTCTTAGGTATTTGTCTTTGTAATCGTCTTCCCGCTCAGCTTTTACACGAAGTAAATCGTCTTCTACATAAATGCTGATCTCCTCTTTTTTAAATCCAGGGAGTGCCATTTCAATGGTGTAAGCCTCTTCTTCTTTCCTTAAGTTTGAAGGGATTTCAGGGGCTAACCATGTCTTATCAAAGGCACTGCGTCCCATAAAATGTTCAGTGTTGAAAAAATGGCTGTAGCTATCTCCAATGCGATGAAAAGGACCTCTTTTGATTCTGTTCCACTTTGGGTCTTTATCTCTGTTCATGACCTTTTATTTTATTTTGACTGATCTTGATGTTCCAATGCGGTAATGCGCTTTTCAAGTAACTGCATCTGTTCACTTTGCGCAATATGTAAGCGGTCAAGCACCTTGTCCATAGCAATTTGCAAACGGGAGTTCATGTCGTTTAAAAGTTCTGTTGATTTCCCTTCAATACCATGTACGAATGATTTTCCTTTCTTTTCTGCCTTACTGATTTTGTTGGAGAGTTTTGTGCCTTGCTTCTTCAACTCCTTTTTTAGTTTGAGCACTTCATCCATAAAATCAAGGAGCATTTTCTTGGCTTGTTCTACCGTCATTGAGGTTTTTTTGGATATCTTCTCAGCAAGTTCTTCTACTTTGTCTACCAACTGATCTTTGGCTTTTTTGGGCTTTTCAATTATCGCCTTTAGCAGATGGCTGATCTCTTCTTTCGCCAAGCTGGTCTTTTCAGAAAATTTATCCACAAAAGCGGCTATTTGTTCATCTGTTCCTTCTTTTGCGCGTTTGGCTTTTTCCATTACCTCATGGACTACCTGCTGTCCTTCATCCCTTGTCATTTGATGATCGGCAATCAGGTTTTCAAGCATTTTTTCTGTTTTTCTTTTGGTCATCACCGCAACGCCTAGTCCGAGATATACCATTTCTTTAAATAGATTTTTCATAACAATACCCTCATTTCACTCTTATAAAAATAAGCCTCAAATAAGATGAGGCCTATGACTAGGGTCAATGCATGGTATGATTGAAGTCATCATTGAAATTGAGTTGGATATCTCTCAATCCTCCTCTTCCTCCAAATCCTTGTTCGTACCCAACAGCACGGAAATAGGCTTCATGTCTTCTACCTGATCGGCAATCAGCTTTAGGATGCCAGCAAAGGGCAAAAAGAGGATCATTCCAGAAGCTCCCCAAATAATGCCTCCGCCAATGATGACAATTAAGGTGACAAGGGCATTCATTTTCAACCGGTTGCTCACCGCCAAGGGGAAAATAAGGTTGGCTTCCAGAATTTGTACAAAACTAAATATGGCAATCACCCCCAAAGGGTACAGGAATGAATCAAACTGGAGCCAGGAAACGGCCATAGGCAATAAGGCTCCGATGGTGATGCCCACATAAGGGATAAAGGTTAGTATAGAGGCCACAAAGCCAAAAAATATGGGGTTGGGGATGCCAATGAGCCACAGCCCGAGGCTATTAAGAATGCCTACTACAAGATACACCATGCCCACACCTTTGATGAAATTATAATAGGTGACAATTACATTGGGAAGAATGGTCTCAATATAGTGATGGGCCGATTTAGGAAGCATGTAGTACAGAAAATGTACGAGCACACGCCTGTAAAACAGTATTAAAGCAGCATAAACAGGAATCAAAAAAATGAGCACCAGCGATATTGATGATTGGTAAATGATCTCGGGCAACGCTGGAACCAGATAATTGGAGGCATAGGTCAGAATTGATTTGATCACTCCTTGGTCACCTATCATAAATTGGAAAGAGGAGGCTGCAATATCTTCGTCCAAGGCCTGTACCTCTTGCAATACTTTTTCTTCCAAGAGAGGCCATTTTTCCATAAAAAGGGAAAATTGATGTGACAATAGCCCGAATAAGCTCAGAATAATCAGTGTGAAAAGCGTGAGGCTCATGATTATGGCCATAATGCTTGAGACATTCCTTTTTTTCAGCCACTGGCAAAGAGGGTAGAGAATAAAGCTAACCAATAATCCAAAACTAAGTGGTATGAATAACGATCTGCCTAAGTACATTAAAATGACAGCAAAAAAGGTGATTGGGATTGCCCTCCACGAAAAAGCGATTGTTGGGTTATGGTTGAAAACCTTCATTCTGGGGTTGTTGGCATTTGAACATTCATTTCCGCTTCTCTAATAGCTTCTATGCCTTTTACTGCAGCGTCTGGGTTGAAGGATATGCTAGTGATTCCCTCTTTCACTAAAAACTTCGCAAACTCCGGATGGTCACTTGGGGCTTGACCACAAAGGCCAATAGGTATTTCTGCATTTTTAGCAGCCAGAATAGCCGCTGAAATAGCCCTTTTTACCGCTTTATTGTTAATGTCAAACAGTTCACGCAACATCTCAGAGTCGCGATCTACTCCTAATATCAACTGTGTCAAATCGTTGGAGCCGATGGAGAACCCATCGAAGATCTCGGCAAAAGCATCTGCACAAAAAACATTGCTGGGCACTTCAACCATCACATAAATCTCCAAGCCATTTTCACCTCTTTTTAAACCATTCTGTTCCATAATAGCGAGTACTCGCTTGCCCTCCTCTTCTGTACGGCAAAAGGGAATCATAAGCTTTACATTGGTCAGCCCCATTTTGTCACGTACAATTTTCATAGCTTGGCATTCCAAGTCAAAACCATCCTTATATCCTTTGTTATAATAGCGTGAGGCTCCTCGCCAGCCCAACATGGCATTCGTTTCTTCGGGTTCAAATTGTTTCCCACCAATTAGGTGCGCATATTCGTTGGTTTTGAAATCACTCATTCGCACAATCACTTCCCGAGGGTCGAAAGCGGCAGCGATGGTGGCAATTGACTGAGAAAGCTGGTCAACGAAATATTGCTTTTTGTCTTTATACCCAATGGTCAATTCTTCAATTCTTGCCTTTACTTCTGGGTCATTCACAGCATCGAAATGGGCAAGGGCCATGGGGTGAATCTGAATGGAATTGCTAATGGCGAATTCTATTCGCACCAAACCCACTCCATCAACAGGCAGAAAAGACCATTTAAAGGCCTGCTCAGGATCCGCCAAAATTAGCATAACATCTATTTCGGGCATTTTAAGGTTTGATGTGTCTACATCACGTTCTTCCCATTGAAGAGCACCCGCATAGACAACTCCATTACTACTCCCGTCACAAACCACTGTCACCAGTTGGCCATCTTTAATCACCTCAGTGCCGTTTGTGGTGCCTACAATAGCGGCTGCCCCCGTTTCTCTGGCGATGATTGCTGCATGACTGGTTACCCCACCTCTGTCGGTAATAATAGCCGATACCTTTTTTAGAATGGGATCCCAATCGGGACTTGTAATATGGGTGACCAATATTTCCCCTTCCTGCAATTTGTCAATTTGTTCTGGAGAGTCGAGGAGTCTTGCTTTACCAGAGACAATTTTCGTTCCGACACCAGCCCCTTTCACGAGGATTTCCCCCATACTAAGGAGTTCAAATTCTTTGAGACTGAACCCTCCTGAACGCTGTGAATGAACGGTTTCGGGCCTTGCTTGAACGATGTACAATTGGCCGTCTAAACCATCTTTGGCCCATTCAATGTCCATTGGCCCACCATAATGTTTTTCAATAAGCAGGCACCAATGAGCAAGTTTTTCGATTTCTTCATCTTCAAGTGCAAACATCTGCCTTTTGCTGACAGGTGTATCTTGATTGATTGTTTTAGAAGCTATGCTCCAGTCTGAGTTTTCAGACCCTGTTGCATAGATCATAGTTTTTTCTTTGGAGCCTTTCTTTTTAGAAAGAATCGATTTTTCCCCAGTCAGCAGGCCTTTTTTGTACACACAAAATTCATCGGGAGTTACTTCGCCTTTCACTATATTTTCACCCAATCCCCAGCTTGCACTAATGGCCACCACTTTGTTGAACCCTGTGTTTGGGTCTAGAGTAAAGGCCACTCCTGAGCTGGCTAAGTCAGATCTGATCATTTGTTGTACTCCTATAGAAAGCGCTACCAGCATATGGTCATAACCCTTATCTTCTCTGTATTTTATTGCTCTGGCTGTAAACAATGAGGCATAACAATGTTTGCAAGCCAAAAGCAATTCATCTTCAGTAGAAATATTGAGGTAGGTTTCCTGCATTCCCGCGAAGCTGTCCTCGGGCAAATCTTCTGCTGTGGCACTGCTTCTTACAGCCACCTGTCCATTTTCATGTTGGGTCAGAAAGATCCGGAAGTGATCAATAATTGTAGTAGACAAATCATTTGGGATTTCTGCCTCCAATATGAGTTGTCTCGCCTCTTTACTGCTTTCATGCAGGTTGGTTTCTAGAGCCATACGATTCATCAGTCGAACCAGTTTTTCCCTAATGTCATTCTGATCCAAGAAATGCCAATAGGCCTTTGCTGTTAACACAAAACCGCCAGGCACATTGATGCCCTGTGACGATAGTTTTTGAATCATTTCGCCCAAAGAGGCATTTTTGCCCCCCACAATTCCCACCTGATGAATATCAACTGCTTCCAATGGAAGTATGAATTCATTTTTCATAATAGTATTGGCTGATGTGGAACAAAAGACCCAAAAGAATAAGAGGTGTAGCGACCATGGCCAATGATGAGGCTGAAAGTTCATTGGTTTGGAACACATAGAAAAGTCCAGCGATAATGAACAAGGTGCCTCCAATACGTGCTTTCTTCCAAGAAATACCTGTTACTAGTAAGAGGATGAAAACGGGCAAGAGATAAATAGTGAAAGGAGAACTCTCTTTGATAACAACTTCTGCCTCCTGATATGCCTGAACTGCAAATGAGCCAAGTATCAATATGAGCACTAATGACAAAATGCGTGGTGTATAAAACAGTGCTGGTTTATGTGGTTTTTTTTCCATGACTTTAACTTGGTTTGTTATGAAATGAAAAAGGCCACCTTATATTTAACCGATGGTCTTTATTTATCACTATTCCACACGGAATGTGATTTTTGCATTAATCCTGTATTGAACAATCCGATTGTCTACTACTTTGCCACTCTTGTCCTGAATGTAAATGGATTCAATATTCCTGACATTTTTGGCTACTCCGTTAATCGCTTCTTGAGCCGCATCTTCCCAACTTTCAGTAGAAAATGCCATTACTTCAATTACTTTATGAACTCCCATAGCTTCTTTGTTTTTCAATACAAGTACGACAGGTATAAAGGTTGAAACAATGACGTTAGTTCGTCTAACAGATGATATTTATCACCGAGCCTTACTGGAAAAATACGTTCACGATGATGTGAATCACTGAATGCGATGACATCCCTCATCAGACTTGGAACTGGGCCTGCGTAATTTTAATGGACAAAGGAAATGAAGTGTTTTGGCCAATTATTGCCCTATTTCTAATTATTACCACTGCAATTGCTTGGGTGCTATTCACTCCAGTGATGCTGGTTTGCAATACAACTACTAATACTTATGAGCTTAGCCAGTTGGGTACTTTCTCAGCAAGGGTAATACGTGGGGAGAAAATGGAAGTGGAGTTCAGAATATTTGGAATCAAATTCAAACCAACACAGGATAAAAAAACCAATAAGAAAAGGAAGAAAAAGAAATCATGGGCATCGAGCCACCCGCTAAGATTGGCAAGGGGTTGTATGAAGGGGGTAATCGTGAAGAAATTGACCTTGGACATAGATACTGGTGATGTAATAACGAACGCCAATCTTGTTCCCGTGGCTTTCTTTCTTACTAATACAAGTCAAGACAGGTTCATCCATATCAATTTTGAAGGACGCCTGCTGGCTCATTTAGAAGTTAAAATCAAATTGTACATCATATTGATTGCAATCATAAAAAATAAATTAAAACGATAAAGACATGGAAATGAATTTTGAAACTATGCTTCAACAATTGACTGAGTTCATTCAAAAGGAAGCAAAAACAGAAACAGTTGTCGGGGATGAATTTAAACTCGGAGAATTTGTATGTGTACCTGTAATTCGTTTAGGGGTAGGGTTTGGAAGTGGCGGTGGTATCGGAACTTCTACCAAAACAGGAAAAGGTGAGGGAGGTGGTGCTGGAGCCGGCATGGGTATTGACCCAATCGGATTTTTGGTAACTAAAGGGGATCAAATCTCTTTTGTGAGTACGCACCAAAATAAAGGATTGGCTGCAGTCTTTGAAAAAGTGCCTGAGCTTATAGAGAAAATGATGGCAGGCAAAGCGAAAGATAAGAAGTGATATTCAATAGGAAGGTAGAAATACTGCCACTTCTTTAACAAGGTGTAGTGGCTGAAGATCTATTCTTCAGCTCACTTTCCTGTGATAATGACTTGACCATTGTCGGATGTTATGTGGTATAATGCAGTGGTAATTCCCTAATTGTCTTGGATCACTTACAACCAAGACTGGAGGCTATTCTACTCTTTTGCCCTTCCAACGGACTAGGGTTCACATGGGGCTTTCCATTGCTTTTTTAAAGCCCTTTACAAGCACCATCATTTGATGATGGTATTTTTTCAGTCGCTCGTGAGCGATTTGTTGGCTAAGATGCCTTTTAGACTCTTCTTCGTGATGCTTGGCCAGTTCTGTATCTAACTTACCCCCGGCTTTTATCAAGCCCAAATCCAATTCATGCTTGAGCAATAGCTCTCGATGTTTGAGTAGGGTGGCGGCATGGGCACTAATGCCTTTTTCATGATCTTCAATGGCTGTTTCAATAAATTCGAAGGCATTTTTAAGGGCATCTAGCTCTTTGTTCCACATTCGAGTGTCATGCTGCCACATTTCTATGTCCGAGTTCCAGCTGATGTGATCTTGGTGCATTTCGGTTTGGTTGGGTACTTTCATCATATTCAAGTTATTGTGCCGTATACCCTCCGTCAATCACCAATTCTGCACCGGTAACAAAGGAAGATTCATCACTGGCCAAGAATAGTATCCCATAAGCGATCTCATCTGGTTTGCCTACACGTCCAAGAGGATGGAGTGCGTCAAGATTTTTCCTGCCCACTTCGAGTGTACTCCCAGAATTTTTCAGGTGGTTTTCCACCAAAGGAGTCCAAATAAAGCCTGGATGGACGGAATTTACCCTAATATTGTCTTTGGCATAGAGTAAAGCATCTGTTTTACTCATTGAACGCACTGCTCCTTTAGAAGCATGGTATGGTGGTAAATCAGGTGCACTGATAATTCCATAAATGGATGAGATATTTATTATGCTACCGCCTCCACTCTGTTGCATATGACCTATTGCATATTTAGTACAGAAAAAAACGCCTTTAACATTGATGCCCATTACCTTATCCCATTCTTTTTCAGTCACTTGATCGGTCGGTGAATTTACACCAGCAATGCCCGCATTATTTACCAGAATGTCTAATCGGCCCCACTTATTAAAAACTTCCTCTAATACGTCTTGTACAGCAAATTCACTGGAAACATTCAAGTAAGAAAACATGGCATCTCCTCCGTTGGCTTGTATTTCTTGTACAAGCGCTCTTCCTTCATCTTCCAAAATATCCGTTACTGCTACCTTGGCGCCTTCTTTGGCAAACATAAGTGCTGTAGCCTTGCCTATGCCCAATGCAGCCCCTGTGATTATGGCTACTTTATTTTTTAACCGTTCCATAATTGTTTTTTTATTAAAGATAGAATCCATCCCTTTAGCACTCAATGACGAGCGTCAGCTCAATGGATGACCTATGTTTTTACCATATAATTCCAAAAAGAAGACGGGCTTAAGCCGTCTTCACATTGTTGGCTCTCTGACACCAATTTTCGGACAGAAAGATGGTAACCAATGAGTCAGAAGCATGCCAAACGCAGATTATTTTACATCGCAAAGTGGTTTGAGCTCTGGAGGCAAAACCGATTTGATATCCAGCATTTCTCCTCTGGAAACATGTCGATTCAATACTTTGAAAACCACCTCAATGGTATTTAACCCATTTTTTTTAGCTGCAAAGTCATTATAACCAGCATCACCATCTTCCAAGACCACGGCAGTTACAAAATCACCCATGTGTCTAATCCTTTTGGTTGGCTTATGTGTAGTCCAACCATCCACATACACACTTTTGAGAGCCATAGGCAACTGGGATACGAGTTGAAGGGATTCCTCCACCGAGAGTAAATCCCGGAGCACATGCAAAACGGATCTTACAATTCTACCTGCTCCTTTTGTTGTGTAGTCGCTACCCAGTTCCTTGCTTACTTCTACCAGAAACTCATTTCCTTTTTGAGCATATTTAGAGAAATCCATAACACAATATTTGAGTTGTTTTTTTTAAGCAAAACTACATGTACTCAACTTCAAGGCCAATGACATCAATCATTGTAGCCTTTGACACGCATCATTTGAAACATGGGTGGTTTATTGGTGATTTGTTTTCCTAACAAAACAATCATGCTCAAAGCCAAAAAACATGGGGTCATATTGGACAAAACCAAATTGGGCTTCGAAAATGCTGGAGTTTTCAATCCGGCCGTAATTCAGTCAAACGACAAAACGCATCTTTTCTACAGGGCAGTGCGCACGGGGAACTATTCATCTATTGGCTATGCTGAATTAGATTCTCCCATCAGGGTACGAAATAGAAGCAAAAAGCCTCTTTTGATTCCTGAGCACCCATGGGAATCGCAAGGAATGGAAGACCCAAGAATTGCTAAGATTGGGGATACTTTTTATATGACCTATACAGCCTATAACAAAATAAATGCCTTGGGCGCACTGGCCACTTCAAAAGACCTTAAACACTTTGAGAAACAAGGAACCATTACACCCCAATTCACATATCGGGAATATAACCATTTGGTAGAATGTTGCCCTAAATTGAATGATAAGTACTTTTTCCATTATAAAATTTTCAAGGAACATGGGCTAGGCCCAGAGGTGGCTGAGAAGTTGCTTGTGTGGGATAAGAACTTAATGTTTTTCCCTAAAAAGATCAATGGGAAATTTGCCCTGCTTCATAGGATTCATCCTGGCATTCAAATGGTGTATTTCAACCAGTTAAGTGATTTGAACCTTAAATTTTGGACAGACTATTTTATGAGCCTTGACCAACATATTGTGTTGGATCCAGAATTGGAACATGAATCCAGCCACATAGGCGGAGGGTGCCCACCTATAGAGACTCCAGAGGGTTGGCTGCTTATTTATCATGCCGCTCAGGATACGCCAAAAGGATTTATGTACCACGCTTGCGCAGCTTTATTGGATTTAAATGATCCGAAAATTGAAATAGCCAGATTGCCATATCCACTCATCTCTCCCACTTTTGAATGGGAAAAGGAGGGTTTTGTCAACAATATTATTTTCCCTTCAGGAGCTATTGTAGAAGATGGCCTGGTATACATTTATTATGGGGCTGCAGATGAACGTGTAGCGGTGGCCAGTGTTCCTCTTCAAGATTTAGTGACCGAATTGCTTAACTACAAACAACCATAGCCCATGCGTTTTGAGAATAGACCAAAAATACTTTTTATCTCCACTTTCCCGCCTAGGGAATGTGGCATTGCTACTTTCTGCCAAGATTTACTTAATGGTTTGAACAGTCAGTTCGATCAAGGATTTGACTTTGAAGTATGTGCTCTTCACGAGGGGAAGCATGAGCCGAATATGTATTCCAAGCCCGTAACTCATGTTTTAAATACTGAGGATATCCGATCATATAGCACAATGGCGGATAGGATAAATGGGGATGAAAGCATTGCGGCAGTGTACATACAACATGAGTTTGGTTTGTTCAAAGGGGCTTATGGTCAGGGTTTGCTTACATTTCTCTATTCTATTGAAAAACCTACTTCAGTAATTTTTCATACTGTTTTACCTGAACCCAATCCAGATTTGAAAAGCGTAGTTCAGGCCATTACGGATTTGGTTCTCTCCATCGTTGTAATGACAGAAACTTCCGCGAACACGCTTTTCAATTATTATGGTGTGGCGAGATCAAAAATTAAAGTGATCCCTCACGGAACACATCCTACTTCATGGGGAAATCAACTTGAGCTAAAGCGAAAATATGGACTCGAAGGTAAAACAGTTCTTTCCACATTCGGACTGATAAGTGCCAATAAAAGTATAGAAACAGCCCTTTATGCTTTGCCTAATATTGTAAAGGAATTCCCTGAAGTCGCATACTTGGTTTTGGGCAGGACGCATCCTAAAGTCGTGGAATATGAAGGTGAACAATACCGGGATTCGCTTGAAGCCATTGTGACAAAGTTGAACTTGGCGAAACACGTGATATTCGTTAATGAATATTTAAGCCTACCAGTTCTTTTAGAATACCTAAAACTCTCCGATCTCTATTTGTTTACCTCGAAGGACCCAAACCAAGCGGTCAGCGGCACTTTTGCTTATGCTCTTAGCTGCGGTTGCCCAGTAATTTCTACGCCTATTCCCCACGCAAGGGAAGTGCTCAAAGGTGATATCGGGGCATTATTCAACTTTTTTGATCACGCGGCACTGGCCGATCAGGTTTTAACCTTGCTAAGGGTTCCCAACGAGTTAAAGCATAAATCATTGAACGCTTACCATTGGTCTCAACATACCATTTGGCCTAACGTGGCGATATCATTTGCCAATGAATTCCTTAAAACATCCATGACGATGACTACCATACGATACAAACAACCTGAGGTTAATTTTTCACATTTGAAAAAGTTGACCACTGATATAGGAATCATTCAGTTTTCAAAAATCAACATTCCCGATCTTGACTCAGGATACACCATTGATGATAACGCTAGGGCTCTTGTCGCCACGTTGATGCACTATCAACATACAAGCTCAAAAGCTCTGCTTTTATACATCGATACCTATTTGGATTTCATTATTTATTGTCAGCAATCCGATGGACGGTTTATGAATTATGTGGATAGAAACGGAGGATTTCACAGGCAAAATCATTACGTCAATCTTGAAGATTCCAATGCCCGTGCGGTTTGGGCACTTGGCTATTTAATGGGTAATAGTGATGCTCTGCCAGAAACCATTTTAGATAGAGCAAAGGAAAGCTTTGCTAATGCCTTGCCTTGGTTGGGGTCAATTTCTTCACCTCGCTCCATGGGTTTTGTAATCAAAGGACTCTATTCAGCTTTTCAGTATCGGCCTAATTCAGCCTATAAATCATTGATTATCCAATTGGCCAATAAACTCGTCAAGCTTTATCATAGCTCATCAGAAGGTGGGTGGCATTGGTTTGAAGATTACTTGACTTATGCTAATGGTGTAATGCCGGAAGCTTTGATCCTAGCCTATCACCTGACTAAAGAAGCTAAGTACTTAAATGTAGCTCTCAATAGCCTCAACTTCCTGCTGTCACAAACATTTACAAAAGATCAAATCAAGGTAGTGTCCAATCGGGGCTGGCAACACAAAGGGCAAGAAAAGGCCAATGACTTTGGTGAGCAGCCTATTGACGTTGCCTATACCATTTTAGCTTTGGATAGTTTTCACAAGGTACTAGGTATGGAGAGGTATAAAGACTATCTGGAAGTGGCTTATAGTTGGTTTTTGGGAAATAATCATCTACAACAGATCATGTACAGTCCCCTTAGCGGGGGGGGGTATGATGGCTTGGAGGAAAATAACCCGAATTTGAACCAAGGGGCAGAATCGACAATCTGCTTTCTAATGGCCAGCATGACGTTGAGAAAATACTGTGAAGAAGGAGAAATTGTATTGACAGACAGCTTGCTGCCAGATTTCAAGGAAATGTCCATGGTTACGCTGAAATCATAACGGACATTAAAAGAGCATGTATTCCAATTTAAAGGATGAATACAAAACTATTATTCTGATAACCCATTTATTTAGTCCTTGAAAACATGAAATGTTCATCTGCACATGAAGCTGTATCGGTCATCAAATCAGGTCATAATATTTTTATACATACAGCCGCAGCAGCGCCAATCCCTTTGATTGAAGCATTGACGGCAAGGGCGGATGAGCTATCCAATATTTCGATTTACCATATGCATACAGAAGGGCCTGCCCCATATACTGAAGCGGAATATGTCGGCACCTTTGAAGTCAACTCTCTCTTTATTGGGGCGAATTGCAGGAGTTCAGTAAATGAGGGCCGCACTAGCTTTATCCCCAGCTTTTTGAGCGAAATACCTGTTATGATTAGGCAGGGTGTCATCCCTGTAGATGTGGCACTTATTCAGGTTTCCAGCCCCGACAGGCATGGTTACTGCTCTCTGGGGATATCTGTGGATGCTACAAAGGCGGCCGTGGATGTTGCACAATTTACCATTGCCCAAGTGAATCCACGAATGCCACGCACCCATGGGGATGGACTTATTCATATTAGTAAATTCAGTGTGTTTGTTGAAATAGAAAACGAATTGCCCGAACTCTCCTTGCACAACCCTACACCAGAAGAACAAAAAATAGGTGAGTTCATAAGTACTTTGATTGAGGACGGATCTACCCTTCAAACTGGGATTGGAGCCATACCCAATGCGGTGTTGAGCTGTTTGGGAAACCACAAAGACCTGGGTATTCATACTGAGATGTTCTCAGATGGTGTGCTGCAGTTAGTGGAGAAAGGTGTCGTCAATAACAAATTCAAAACAAAACATAAGGATGTAATCGTTTCCAGTTTTTTGCTGGGTACTAGAAGGCTTTATGATTTTGTGGATGACAACCCAATGGTTCGAATGCTGGATGTAGCCTATGTTAATGATTCAAGAATCATAAGGCAACTGCCCAAAATGATTTCCATCAATAGTGCCATTGAATTGGATCTTACGGGACAGGTTTGTTCTGATTCCATTGGAACGCGTATGTATTCTGGTGTAGGGGGACAAATGGATTTTATCAGAGGAGCTTCTTTATCCAAAGGAGGAAAGCCCATGATTGCTTTGACTTCTATTACTAGGCATGGAGAATCTAAGATTGCTGCCATTTTGAAACCCGGGGCAGGTGTGGTCACTACCAGGGCTCATGTGCAGTATGTGGTCACTGAGTATGGGATTGTAAATCTGTATGGAAAAAACCTTCACCAACGGGCCAAATTACTGATCTCTATCGCTCATCCTAACCACCGAGAAGCCCTGGAAAGGGCTGCGTTTGAGCGGTTCAAAAGGTTGTAATCCTAACTTTTTACAAACTCAGACACACTACTTGGGACGGTATGGCTTCGGGGCGAACCAGTGACCTTATTTATGGAACAAAATAGGGTTTAGGCCAAATAAAAAAGGATGCCAATTGCTTAGTATCCTTTTTCTTGTAGCGGGAACAGGACTCGAACCTGTGACCTTTGGGTTATGAGCCCAACGAGCTACCAACTGCTCCATCCCGCGATATATCCTTCAGCTATTCTGAAGTGGGATACAAAAGTAGGTGATAAATCCATTCGAAACAAGTACCTTTGCGAACTAATTTGAAAATTCATGGAGATTCGTCCGCACAAGGCTGGTTATGTGAGCATTATAGGTAAACCCAACGTTGGGAAATCTACCTTGATGAATGCAATGGTGGGTGAAAGACTCTCGATTATCACCTCAAAAGCGCAAACTACCCGTCATCGTATTATGGGAATCTTGAGTGGAGATGATTTTCAAATCATTTATTCCGACACGCCAGGGATTATTAAACCAGAATATGAACTACACGAAACCATGATGCGTTTTGTGACGAGTTCATTTGAAGATTCAGACCTTATTTTATTTGTTACCGACCTGTACGAGAAGTATGAAGGTGAAAAGGTAATCGATTACTTGAAGGATGTGAAGGTGCCGGTTATTTTGGTGATGAACAAAATTGATTTGGCAAAAGGATCTCAAGCAGAGGATAAAGTGGCCTACTGGAGGGAGCTCATGGACTTCCATGATGTAGTAATGGTTTCGGCTTTAGAGAATATTGGAATTGAAGGCGTGTTCGAAAAAATTATTGAGCACTTGCCAGAGCACCCCGCTTATTTTCCAAAAGATACTTTAACCGATAAACCAGAACGTTTTTTCGTGGATGAAATGATCCGTGAAAAAATATTCAAACAATACAAAAAGGAAATTCCTTACAGTTGCGAGGTGGTAACTACTTCTTTTAAAGAAGACGAAAAAATTATTCGCATCTCGGCCGATATTTATGTAGAGCGCGATAGCCAAAAAGGGATCGTGATTGGGCATAAAGGGGAGTCGCTTAAAAAAGTGGGTACGGCAGCACGAGAAGATTTGGAAATTTTCTTTGGGAAGAAGATCTTTCTCGAAACCCATGTGAAAGTAGAGAAAGACTGGCGAAAAAAGGAAGCGAAACTAAAACGCTTTGGTTACACGAGCTAATTTGAAGCTCAATCACAAATTGATAATTAATAGAAATGGCAAATATAGTTGCAATTGTAGGGAGGCCTAACGTAGGTAAATCGACTTTATTCAATCGTTTGGTAGAAAGAAGACAGGCGATCATGGATAACGAAAGTGGCGTTACCCGCGACAGACACTACGGTTACGCAGATTGGGTAGGTAAGTATTTTACGGTGATTGATACTGGTGGGTATGTTACTGGTTCCGAAGATGTGTTTGAGGGAGCCATCAGAACGCAAGTAGCTGAGGCCATGAGTGAAGCTTCTGTGATTCTGTTTATGACAGATTGCCATTCGGGTTTAAACCCATTGGATAAAGAATTTGCTAGAATTGTAAGAGGTTTGGGTAAGCCGGTCTTGGTTGTGGCCAATAAGGCTGATAACACCGATTACCACTACATGGCCAATGATTTTTACGCACTGGGTTTGGGTGATATATTTCCTATTGCTGCCGCTAGTGGCGCAGGAACAGGAGAACTCTTAGACGAAGTGGTAAAACATTTTGAAGAAGATGGTATAGAAGGGCCTGATGATGGAATACCTAAAATTGCAATTTTGGGTCGTCCAAACGCTGGAAAATCTTCATTCATCAATGCCTTATTAGGAAAGGAAAGAACGATCGTAACCGATGTAGCTGGAACTACACGTGACTCAATCAATACCCGCTATAATTTATTCGGTCAGGATTTCATTCTGACCGATACAGCTGGGATTAGAAAAAAATCAAAAGTTCACGAAGACATCGAATTCTATTCTGTAATGCGTGCGTTGCAGGCCCTACAAGATTCAGATGTTTGTGTCATCATGATTGATGCAGAGCGTGGTTTGGAAGCGCAAGACATGAACCTTGTTAGTTTGGCGATAAAGTACCGCAAGGGCATTATGCTAATGATCAACAAGTGGGATTTGATTGAAAAGGATTCAAATACCATGAAGAAATTCACGGCCGATTTGGATGATAAACTAGGCCAACTGACTTGGATTCCTAAGATTTTTACTTCGGTGACCGAAAAGCAAAGAATCTTCCAGGCGATAGAATTGGCCGTTAAGGTAAATGAAAACCGTGAACGTAAAATTACCACTTCTAAGTTGAATGATGTGATGCTTCGCGAAATCGATCATTATCCACCACCTGCTTTGAAGGGAAAGTTTATCAAAATTAAGTACATCACTCAGTTGCCAACAAGAACGCCAACCATTGCGTTTTTCTGTAATCTTCCGCAGTACATTAAGGAGCCTTATGAGCGCTTTTTAGAGAATAAACTGAGAGAGCATTTCGAGTTTGATGGGGTACCAATGAAACTCGTATTTAGGCAAAAATAGTGAAAAATGTAAGGTCAAAGTTGGAGGGTAAAGTTCCTGAAGCAGCAATCGAGTATTGCATTAAGCTTTGGGAACTTTACCCTTTTCAATTTAAGATAAATAGAAAAAGGCTTTCAAAACTTGGCGATTACCGCTACGATCCACGAGAGCAATCTCATACGGTAACGGTAAACGTAGACCTGAACTCCTATCAATTTCTGATTACTTACATCCATGAAGTGGCGCATAGGGTGGTGCACAAACCGCGGTCAAGGCAATTACCGCATGGTGCTCATTGGAAAAACAAGTTTCAGGAATTGATGTTACCAATGCTGAACCCAAGTATTTTTCCTGATGATGTACTTCGTGTTTTGGCCAAACACATGAAGAACCCCAAGGCCAGTACGGCAGCCGACCCTAAACTGGTAATTGTACTTGCGCAGTACGATGCCAACCTAACCTCAAGGCCGATCTTGGAGTCTGTCGCTATTGGGGAAGAGTTCTTCTTAAGAAAGAGGAAATTCAGAAAGCTAGAAGTGAAAAGAACACGGGCTTTATGTTTGGACCTGGCGAATAACAGAAGGTACCTCGTTTCTCAAATTGCAGAGATCAATCCAATTCATAAAGAAGAAACTCCCGTGACTAAAAAAGTGGCGCTACCTAAGAAGTCAGAGAAGATCAATTCTACGGCTAATGATCAAATTAATCTTTTCGAATAGAGATTGAGGCTTTAGTGTTCGCCAGCTTTCAATATCTAAGTCTCCCCCAAAGTTTATATAGTTGTCGACATTAAATACCTTCATTTCATCGACTACAAAGTTCCTAAAGTTGATGCCGCATATCCAACCGTCTTCTACATCTTCAAACCATTCTTCATAGTAACTATCGTCTGAGCCGTGGAAATTGAGGACGTTTTCACCAATTAAGATGTACTTATTGATGCCCAGAGGTATGAAGTGATCAATGATATTTCGCTTGAGGTGCATAATGTCATTGTTCAGTGCATCATTCCATTCTCCAATAAATTCGATCACCATATAACCTCGGTCGCAATCTGCATAAAGCACTTTTATGTAGAGCGTTTCTGACCCCATAAAATCCCAGTGCGGATCAATGTAGTAACCATAAATGGTGTCCGAATACAAGTCGAAATTGTAGCTTTTCCCATCGTATGGAGAATTCTCGTCTTCCGCTACATTGTAGTATTTCAACCAGCCGTAATGAGGTTCAATGGTGTGCATAGGGTCAGAACAAAGCATGCTGAATTTTGTTCCAAGAACAGGCTTAGTCCTCTTTGTTATTCATTTCCATGACCACTTTCCAGAGTGTGCCCAAAAGCATCATAGTGAAACCAATAATCAGAAGGGTGTTTTTATCAGAGGTTTCGATACGGAAAATTAAACGGGACAGTAGCGTTACTATGACCAGTAGAACGCCCGAAATAGCGATTGCAGAAGCTATTTTTATAATGGTTTGTCGTTTCATGAGAATTTAATCTTTGGGAAAAGTGCGGGGGTGTCTTTCTTATACTGAAGATATTCGTCCCCAAATTGTTGAATAAGTTTTTTTTCTTCCAATCGAATACCAAATGGAAGGTAAGCAATCAGCGCAACTAAGCTGACAAGGTTGACCAAAAGTGGGTTATAAATAAAATAGCCCATAAAAAGCAGAATAGTGCCAGTATATAAAGGGTGCCGTATTTTAGATTGAAGCTTGTCCTTTTTTAGTGTTTGGTCGGATGCAACTTCTTTTTTCAATCCTAAAAATACACGAAGACTGTAATTTCTAAATGACCGTTTAATGACAAAGAGGCCAAAAGTTGCTATCATTAAGCCGACATAGGTGGTAACTGGGCTAGGGGGTAAAACAAAACCACTGTAGATACTGGCGCCCAACAATAAAATAAAGGCAAAACTGATGGTAGAAAAAAGGCTGTAAACCAGACGGTAAGCCCTTTGATTTAATGCAATCTTCTTCTTAAAATCGTTTGATGCCAATAGGCTATGGATTGTATAAAACAATGCCCAACAGCCAAAAAAGATCAAATGGTTAAGTAACATAGAGGGCAATGATAGTCATTATTTTCTGCTCTCAATAGTCTTTTAAAACCTTGTGTGAATTGTATTAGATTTTCTAAAAAGTGTCTTATGAACGACATTTATTATCTTCGTTTAACTAACTTTTTGCCTGCGCAATATACCTTATGAACCGTATCGACCGACTTACTGCAATTCTCATCCAACTTCAGTCTAAGAAAGTGGTTACTGCTCAGGAGGTTGCCAATCGTTTTGAGATCAGCTTACGAACAGTTTATCGTGATGTGCGTGCTTTGGAAGATGCTGGAGTGCCCATAGGTGCCGAGGCTGGAAAAGGCTATTTCATTATGGAAGGCTATCACCTGCCTCCGGTAATGTTTACGCAGCAAGAGGCCAATGCTTTGGTGTTGGGCGCAAAGTTAATTGAAGGACAAACCGATGTGTCTATCAAAAGGAATTTTACCGAGGCGATGTTGAAAATCAAATCGGTGTTGAAAAGCAGCGAGAAGGATGAAATAGAAAGGCTCGAATCCCAAATTGTTGTGCGGCATTTGCCACAGATTGAAAAGGAGGGTTTTCCCAATAATTTTTTGGCCACAATCCAGCAGGCCCTGATTGATAAGTCAGTCTTACGCTTTCGGTATTTCTCTAATTTTTCTGGTGACTTTACGAACCGAGATATTGAGCCCATTGGATTGGTGTTTTATGCAGGCAGATGGCATTTATTGGCCTATTGTAGATTGAGGAAGGCGCCTCGAGATTTTCGGGTCGATCGGCTAGTGAAATTAGAGAAGCTGGATGAAACCTACGGTACAGATCACCAACCGAGCTTTGGTCAGTTTTTAGAAGAAATTGCGCACAGTACGGATTTGCAAGAAGTAGTAATTAACATTGACAAAACCGTGGCGCGCTACATTTCGGAGAAAAAATACAGTCAGGGTTTTGTGAGCGAGGAAGTGGGCGAAACGCACATCAAAATGAAATTTCTGACGCCAAGCTTAAACTACACTTCTCGATGGTTGCTCACTTTAAGTGATGCTGTCGAAATCATTTCCCCAGCAAAACTTACAGATATGGTAAGGGAACGGATTGAAGAGCTGAGGAAGTGTTATTCCGTTTAATGAAATAAAAAAATAAACCTTTTCTAAAATCTACTGACATAGGGTTGTCACTAGTGGCCATTTACTTTGATGCATAATCAATTTTTTAAGCCAAAAATAGAACCCTATGATCATGTCGAAACTAAACCTCACCGAAGCCTACCCAGAATACTACAAGGCAAAATCGAATCCTCAGTTGGTAGAACTGGAGCCTTATCAATACATCACCATTCAAGGCAATTCCGAACCAAACGCCCCTGTTTTTTTAGCCGCCATTGACGATTTATATAAGCTCGTTTATGGCATCAAATTCTTCCACAAAAATGAAGGAATGGACTTTGTCGTTCCGAAGATGGAAGCCTTTTGGTGGGTAGATGGAGAGTTGCCTTTCGAAGAAACTCCACAAGAGGAGTGGTATTGGAAAATCATGTTCCGTATGCCCGATTTTGTTGGAGAAGGGGAGTTCAAATTAGTCGTTGATCAATTGGTGAAAGAAGGGAAGTTGGCCAACGACCACCAGCTAGAATTCGAGTCGATTCACGAGGGCAAATCGGTGCAGGCATTACACATAGGTTCGTATTATGACGAGCGCGGAACGCTAGAGAAAATCTTTGCTTTCATGAAGGATAATGACCTAGAAATGAATGGTCAGCATCATGAAATCTATATTTCCGACCCAAGAAAAACGGTAGAAGAAAAACTTAAAACCATTCTCAGATATGCAGTGAAATAACAATCAGTTCAAAACAACACAATTCCAATACTTCATTGGCCCAAAGCAGACGGCTTTGGGCTTTTTTTATCCCTGGTTCATCACAAAGTCAATCACCTTTCTCACAGAACCATGTGTTTTAAGTAGCTTTTCTGCAGTGGGGCTGTCGATTTGTAACATCTCCATAATCATTCTTGTGCCGCGATCTACCAGCTTGTTATTGGAAAGCTGCATATCGACCATTCTGTTGCCTTGCACTTTGCCTAATTGAATCATTACCGAGGTAGAAATCATATTCAGGACAAGCTTTTGCGCAGTGCCAGATTTCATGCGGGTGCTGCCTGTTATAAACTCGGGGCCTACAATTGGTTCTATCGGAAACTCTGCTTCCCAAGCTACAGGACTGTCTGGATTACAAACAATACAGCCTGTGAGGATATCGTTTTTGCGCGCCTCTTTTAGTCCACCAATTACATAGGGGGTTCTGCCCGAAGCTGCAATGCCGATCACCGTGTCTTTATGGTTGATGATGTGTTCTTGAAGGTCTTCCCAAGCTTGATTGGCATCATCTTCTGCATTCTCTACTGCCATACGAATGGCAGTGTCACCACCAGCAATAATGCCCACCACAACACCGTGCTCAACCCCGTAAGTGGGAGGGCATTCTGAAGCGTCAACCACGCCTAAACGCCCACTGGTGCCAGCGCCAATGTAAAAAATCCTTCCGCCCATTTGCATGCGAGGAACAATCTGATTGACCAAAGCTTCAATTTGAGGAATCACTTTTTGTACGGCAATGGAAACCGTTTGGTCTTCCTTATTAATATTGGTCAGCAAGTCGGCTACTGACATGTTTTCAAGCGAGTTGTAATTGGATTCTGATTCGGTGATGTTCATAGGGTTTGTTATTGTAATTCCAGGTTATGCAAAGAAACCAATTTACGATTGGCCAATTCTATTTATTGGTGAAAAAGCGTGAGCCCGGCAATAGGGTGCTCAGTAATGTGCTTGATGTAAATACCTTGGTCTACTGCCACTTTGCGTAAAATATTGTTGAAGTAGTAAGCCACCGAACCCGTAAAATGAACAGGTACTTCTTTGTAGCCTTCATATTTCACCACGTTTTTGGTGATGAATGTGGTAAAGGCATCATACACTAATTTATACATGTACGGATCGCTGACATGCTCGTTGATAAACTTCGCGAAGCTAGCCAAAAAACGACCTGGCATGGGCTCCTGATAAATAGCGGTTAGAAACCCGTCTTTATTTAATCCGAAGCGCTCTTTGAAAATAACCCTCAAATGTTCGGGCATGTCTTTTCTGTAATAATCGGTGACCAAGGTTTTTCCTAGGTAAGTCCCTCCACCTTCATCGGCAATGGCCCAGCCCAAGGAAGGCACGTTGCTGATAATTTTGCTGCCATCGTAAAGGCATGAGTTTGTACCAGTACCTATAATACAAGCAATACCTTTTTCTTCGCCACACAAGGAGCGGGCTGCGGCCAACAAATCATGGTTCACGTCAATTTTAGCATCTTGATAATAGCGGTTCAGGAGCCTAGCTATTTTGTCACGGTTAGTACCCGAAGAACAGCCCGTTCCATAAAAATAGATTTCGTCTACTCTGTCTGGCAATTGGCTGTGCAGGTCTTGAATTACCAATAGAATTTCGTCTTCGGTTTGGTAATAGGGGTTAATGCCCATGGTTCGGGCTTGTTCAATTTTCCCGTCTGCACCAATCAGTCGCCAATCAGTTTTGGTAAAGCCGCTATCTGCTATTAAAATTTTAGTCATACTCTGTTATAGAAAGTCAAAAATAGCAATTCAATTTTAATCTTGTAGAGTCAATTTTTGTATTGACTTTTGTTTTTAAATAGAATACATTATATATGGTATATGATTGTTAGGACGTATTTATCAACTTTATATGTATTACTCTATGAACAATAAACTTTAATTACTCGGATTTAATAACATGCCAATATTCCAACGGTGCCTACTCATTATTTTAATAGCTCTATCAACAAGTTGCACAGGTAAAAAGATCGGGAAAATTGAAAACATAACGTCCAATGTTGTAAAAATAGAAAAGGAGTATTTTTTAGATAAGATCACTGAATCGGAAGTGTTCGACTCTGTGAGTTTTATACCCTTATACCTGCCTGAAAACGAACTGATGGGTACCGTGTCGGATATTCAATTGTACCGAAATAATTATTATGTTCTAGATTTAATAACTCAGAAAATACATCAGTTCAGCAAGGATTGGGAGTTTAAAAAAACCCTATTTTCATTAGGGGCGGGCCCTAACGAGTACAATGAGATATTCAATTTTTCATTTTATAAAAATAGCATTGTTATTAATGATCTGCTTAAGGTTGAATATTATGACTTAGATGATTTTCAGCCCATTAAAACGTACAGAAAAAATCACATGGGCTTTCGAACTTACCTTACCCATGATGAGCATATCCTCAATTATCAGTTGAATAGCCCTTTTGATGACTCACCTTTTAATGTTAGCATTTACGACTATACAAATGATGATATAACCTATCAAGGCTCTCCTATTAAACCAAATCTACAGGGTTTTACATTTTCACAGAAAAATCCGTTTTATACTAATATGGGAAACGACTATTTTATTGAGGCGTTTAATGACACTATATACAAAGTAGACAACGGTATACTCTTAAGTCATCGCTTTATTGATTTTCAAGATATTAGACTGGAAATTAAGGGCTTAATCGATGAACCGGGGATTACAAGCACCGATGTCATGCGATCAGATAAGGCATATTTTCTTGGGAGTTACTTAAACAGTGATGCTGTTGAAACCTTTAGCTTTACGTATAAGACGAAGAGATATATTTACATGGCCAATAAAAAGGATTCTGTGTATCATATATATTCTTCCATGGTTCAAGATAAAACGGTGCTACAGCTCCCTATTGATTACTTTCTTTTAGATGGAGAGAATTTATTTTCGGCAAAAGATATAGAGCAAGCTAACTATGAACTGGGAGTAGTGAAAGAGAGAGTAGCTTCAAGACCGGATTTAGAAGTTCATAGATCTAAAATAGAAACACTTTCCGAAAAATTGAGCAATGCGTCCGCAGTAATCATTAAGATTCATATTAAGTAGTTCACTTGTCAGGTGGTTGAATTTCGGAGTATAAGTAATGAGCTTGAAGGTGCTTGGGAGGAATTCTTTACGCTATTTGGTTTATAAAATAAACTACTTTACATTTGAGAAAATTATTTGAGATGGAAGAAAAAGAATTAACTCCTCAGGAAAGCATGGCGCTGATTCAGTCGATGATTGGACGGTCCAGAAAACGCTACTCAGACAACAGTTTCTTTTTTCTATTGTGGGGCTGGATAGTCCTTGTTGCCAGTGTTGGGCACTATTACTTGTCCACTTTTACTGATTTTGAATACCCATTTATCGGTTGGTCAATGACCATTGTAGGAGGTGTTATTTCTGGTGTGGTGGGGGCTAGGCGCGGTAAGACAAGTCAGGTAAAAAACTACACAGATAAAATGTATGGTTGGCTTTGGTTCAGTTTGGGAATGGCCATGTTCACCATTGTTTTTAATGGTCAGCTGATTAACTGGAATACTGTTCCTTTCATATTACTTTTGGCTGGCGTTGGGACTGCGGTATCCGGAGCCATGATGGGCTTTAGGCCATTGCAATTTGGAGGTTTTGTCTTCTGGGCTTTGGCATTTGTTGCTTTTAGACAACCAGAAAACTATCAAATGCTCTTACTGGCTTTTGGTATTGCAGTGGGCTATTTGGTGCCAGGGTATATTATGAAAGCAAATTTCAGAAACAATGGGGTTTAACCAACTCGATCCACTTTTACATTCTCAGCTTAGGTTGGCAGTAATGTCATTACTGATCAGTGTGGAAGCAGCGGATTTTGTGTACATAAAGGAACAAACGGAATCGACTGCGGGTAATTTGAGCGTGCAGCTGGACAAGCTTTCAACCGCAGGTTACATAGAAATTACCAAGCAGTTTGAAGGTAAAAAGCCCAAGACAACCTGTAAGGTGACACAGAAAGGAGTTGATGCTTTTGACACTTACGTGAAGGAAATTCAACAGTATTTGAAGCCATAATTTTTTTGCAATTATGGTTTATAAAATAAACTAGTTTGTAATAATTTAAATTTAAAATCATGGAAACGGAATCAATCAAAATGAAGACAGTAAAAGCAATTTTTACCTTTATCGTAGTGCTTTATGGAGCACTTGTAAATCATGTGGCCAATGCCCAAGAAATAGGTACTCTGAATAAAGAGTCCATGGCTAAACTTTCAAACTGGGTTGGCCAGTGGGAAGGAGAGGGGTGGTCTATGGATGAATCACGTCAAAAGGCTGAGTTTACTGTGGTAGAAAACATACAAAATAAAATTGGCGGAATGGCCATACTCGCTGAGGGTGTTGGTACCAACAAATCGAACGGTAAGGTAGGATTCCAGTCTTTGGGAGTACTGTATTACAATAATGAAAATAAGCGGTATGAATTGAAATCATTCTTGGCCGATGGTAATATGGTTTTAGCAACCGCTCAACTTAACGACAAAGGTCAATTTATTTGGGGTTTTGATGTGCCTGGAGGAAGTATTCAATACACTACTACGCTGAAAGGAGATACTTGGCATGAGAAAGGAGAGTTTATAATGGCGAATGGTCAGGCCTTTACGGTTTTGGAAATGAA
This sequence comes from Roseivirga echinicomitans, assembly GCF_001592935.1. Classification (GTDB taxonomy): domain Bacteria; phylum Bacteroidota; class Bacteroidia; order Cytophagales; family Cyclobacteriaceae; genus Roseivirga; species Roseivirga echinicomitans. The sequence continues at coordinate 72,528 of NZ_LRDB01000003.1, read as the reverse complement.
CCTAACCAAACTCAAATAGATATGGAATTCTTAGAAAGCTTGAAGGTTTTTAGTTCTTACTTAGGCCTCCTTCACACCTGTTGTGCAGTATTGGCCATGGTTTTTGGAGCAATGGTGGTGTTCAACACCAAAGGAACAGGTTTGCATAGAAAAATAGGTTACGCCTATGTGGGCTCAATGGTGTTCATGAACCTCAGTGGTTTTGGTATTTATAATTTCGGGAGCTTTTCGCTATTTCATGCCTTTGCCCTTATCAGTTTGATTACGGTTCTTTTAGGTGTTATTCCAGCCATAAGAAGAAGTAAAGATTGGTACAAAAAGCATTTCTATTTTATGAGTTGGTCGGTGGTGGGCCTTTATTGTGCTTTTTGGTCCGAGGTGGGGGTTCGCTTTTTCGACATGCAATATTTTTGGTGGGTAGTTATGCTTGCTACTATGCTGACAGGTTTAATAGGAATGCTTGTCATTAAGAAAAAGGCGAAGTCGCTTTTCGTGAATTAGTGAGCAGGTCGGTTAAACCAAGTAGTGTTTGAACATCGTAAGTAATTACTAGTTTAGAAACTATGAAGAAGATAAAGTCTGGAATATATTGGGTTGCCCTCTGTTTGCTTTTAGCGTCTTGCGGAGGCGATTCGGATCCAAATGGCAGTGGGGGCGGAAACTTGAACAACCGACCTGTGGGTGAATCGGCCAACGACCTTTTAGCGTCATCAAATTATAGCCGATTAGAAGTGGAGTTACTTTATGCCGCAGGCTTTGAGCCACCATCTGCCAGTGTGGATTACATTAGAAATTTTTTGGCAGCGCGATTGAATAAGCCAGGAGGGATTTCAGTGACCACACGCCAAATTTCTACACCAGGTAAATCTCAATATAGCCTTCAGGAATTGGTGGACATTGAAACGGCCAATCGAATGAAATTCAATAATGAGTCGACAATTGGTGCTTATTTGTTCTTTGCCGATGGCAGCTATGCGCCCAACGAAAACGTATTGGGGGTGGCCTATAAAAATACTTCCATGGTGCTTTTCCAAAGTAGAATCGAAGAACTATCGGGCGGCTTCGGCCAGTCTTCCACATCGCTCTTAACCTCAAGTGTAATGGCGCATGAGTTCGGCCATATTTTGGGCTTGGTCAATACTGGTTCTCCATTACAAAGCAACCATCAGGATGTTGCTAATGGGCATCATTGCGATGTAGACAATTGTTTAATGTATTTCGCGGTGGAGTCTACTGCTGGTTTAGATGATTTATTGGGAATGAGTGCCCCACCAACTTTAGATGCCCAGTGTTTGGCAGACCTAAAGGCTAACGGAGGGAAATAATATAAAACAGAAGGGCGACTCAATCGAGTCGCCCTTCTACATTTAACAAAGTCTTTAAAATCTATTTTGTCTTAGTCGCGGCTTCTGTCAATACTTTTTCAGGGATAATACTTTTCCAAGCCTGTGGTCTTTGAGGATCAAAATCTACTAGGTACCAATCGTTGCCCAATGCTTTTTCCTTTACCCAGATTACGTTTTTTGCACCCTTTGCAGTAATAACGTATTTAGAAGCATCGTAAGTTACTTTGTCAGCGCCAAACTCACCCTTTAATCCACTGACAATTTGGTCAGCAAAGGCTTTGTTTTGCTCGTTTAAAGTAAGCTTCAAGTCCATAGAGTAATCGGCTAAGGCATATTTGTTATTTCCTTGAGGACTCAGTCCATTCAGTTTACCTACTTCCACATTCTCCATTTCTAACTTAATCCTCATCAACTGTAGCATCTGAGCCATTTCTTTCATGCTGACAGATGAGTTGCCCTCAAACTGTTTAGGATGCAAGAAATTCAAAAGCTTATCGAACTCTTGCTTAGAAGTGTGCTCTAAAAACTTACTGAATCGGGTATTGATGTCTTCTGTATCCGTTTTGCTTAACGACTGCGCTATTAGCCCTGAAGAGAGCATTCCAATGGCAAACACTATTATATATTTTCTCATGTCTAATTCTTTTTCTTTCTTCCTAACAACTTTCAGGCCTTTGTTTCTTAGCAGAGGCAAGGTTAAAAAAGGAAGACGCCAATACAACGCTATAAGTTGCAGAAATTATGAACTGATCTTCCATTAGTTATTTAGACGGAGCACTATCTTTTGATTTTTCGCTTACAATTTCGGCAAAGGACTGGAAGTTTTGAGTGGTCAGCCAGAAACCATCGCCTTGTTTCCAAATGGCTTTGTTGCCTTGCCAAACACCTTTGTAATAATAAGCACCACAACCCAATTGGATTACATCTTCACTATAAAGTGTTTTGGCGTGTGGAGGAGATTGGATCCATTTGTCCACCATATGATCAGCTAACTCTAGGTAGGAACCAAAGTAGATTCCTCCTACAGCAGCTATGTTTTCTGAAATACTAGGGTTGGTTATTCCTGCCAAAACGGCTCTTTGTTCTGGAGTGCTTCTTTTTTTGTCCTTTTTGTTAATGTGGTCGAAAAAATCTTCTTTACCCATTTCAACAGAATGATTCCATGCCATAATTTCTAGGTTGGATTGATAGCTTACAGGAGCTATTCCTTTTTCTATTCTAGCTTCGTTAGTAATGAAAAATATGGCGGCATTTAAAACCTTATAATCGACATCATCTAAATCAATTCGCTCTTTGAAGAGCTTGAATGACCTGAAGTTATTGTCGTTTAGTTCTTCATAGTATTTATCATTCCATTTTCGTTGTGCGTTTAATGAAGTGCCAACACTTAAGAATAGGGTAATTAGAAGGAAATATTTCGAAAATCTCATAGACGAAGATATGTATGTTAATTCATGATAAACTAATTTCTTCGGAAATGAAGCCCTGCTTTTAAAATGAATTTATGTTAGTTTTACTCAAACGGAAATTTTTTTAAGTGAAGTATAGTAAAACCTTAATCTTAACAACTCTTCTGGTCTTCTCCCTACTTTTTCTAACCGATTGTGCAGGAACTAAAAAAGCAAGAGATCAAAAAGTCAACACAGTAATCCAAACCGCACGGTCATATGTAGGCACTCCCTATAAATATGGAGGAACAACAAGAGTGGGCTTAGATTGCTCAGCACTTTTATACCATGCCTATTATAGTGTTAGAATTAACTTGCCAAGAGTATCGGAAGATCAGGCTAGAATTGGCATGAAGGTAAAATTGAAAGAGTTAAAACCAGGCGACATGGTCTTTTTTGCGACTGGGAAAAGAAGAAATGAAATTACCCATGCGGGCATTGTAACAGTGGTAAGAAGCAAGTCCGACATCCGTTTTATCCATGCTTCTACCTCGCTTGGGGTAACGGAGAGCAATCTGTTTTCACCTTATTATATAGAAAGATTCAAACGAGCCAGAAGAGTGCTTTGATTTATATCCTTGGCCTCGTATATTTGCCGACCTTTTGGGGGATTAGCTCAGCTGGCTAGAGCGCTACACTGGCAGTGTAGAGGTCACCGGTTCGACTCCGGTATTCTCCACAAAACTGAAAGCCTTGCAGAAATGCAGGGCTTTTTTGATTTTAGGATATGTATTATGTCTATATCATCTATTTTCAAAGTCGTGATAAATATTATATCGGGAGCTGCGATCATCTAGAACGTAGATTGGATGACCATAATTCTGGTCGGTCAACATACACCAAGACAGGAAAGCCTTGGGTGTTGAAATACTCAGAAACAATAGAATCAAGATCAATGGCTAGGGTTAGAGAAGCGGAAATAAAGAAAAAGAAAAGCAGAAAATATATTGAGTACCTAATTAGCTCAGCTAGCTAGAGCGTCCCGAACCTGCTTCGGGAAGGTCACCGGTTCGCCCCGAGGCTTCGGGGCGGTATTCTCCACCAGATTAAAAAGCTTCACAGAAATGTGAGGCTTTTTTTGTTTTGGGTATTCCCGTGGCTCTATGGCTCATTGGGTAAAAGTGAATTTTCAAGCATTTCCTGAAGCTTGAGTTTCTCAGTTAATAGGTTGCTGGCATTGATTTGAGATTCTTCAACAATTTTCCCTGATCGTACCACATAATACATTGGAAATTGAGAATCCAAAGTTAATTGGCCCACACTATCCAAAGGCCTAGATATGAAGTTTGAATGACTCTGGAATTCTCGGCTTAAGATATAATTGCTTTGTTTAATGTCATCTCCAAGTAGTATTACAAAAAGGTTAGCATTGTTTTTGTTTTTTTTGGAAAAAGACAACATTGCCTCAACGCAGCCTGAGCATCCACTAATTGGAATTGTAATTACTAACCCATTTTTTGGAGTACTCTCAGGTGAAAATAGGCTAGTTACATTCGCCTGTTTGGTTAATGGATTACAACCTAAAAGTGTAACAGTCAGAAATAAAAAGGTGAGCTTACTTCTAAAACTCATAGAGGTCGTATAACATTTTTGATTCTTCATTGGAGACTAGCATAAAATAAAGACCACGCTTTCCAATGAAAATGGTTGGAAAAGAACCTAGGGTAAGCGATTCAGTTTCGCCTATAATTTCAAAATCCTTGTTCATAATAATAACTCCAATGTTTCTTATTATTCCGGTTGACCCGTATTTTATCAACTCCTTTGTGGCTACATTTTCTGTAAATCTGTAATAGTATTCTCTATACTTGTCATACATGATGTAGCCATAATTGGGCTGGTTATTATAATGGTCTCGCATTCTTCGATTATCTTGAAAACTTCCACGATAAGGTGTCATTTTTTCAGAAAGTGCAGACTTAACCATGTAGTCTTTTCGAACACCTTTGTGGTCAAAAGTGTAGATCGAGTCGGAGATTGGGTTACTGAATGCAAGTAGGCCTTGCTCTTTGTTGTAAGTGTATGATATTCTGGAATAATATTGCGTCCACTTTTCTTTATATCCTAGGCTATACATGTTTTCATATACATAAGAGGAATCCTTCAAGCTAATTTTTATAACATTATTTCCAGCATCATACATGTTGTCCCTCTCTGGCTTGATATACGGAACGCCTGCCATGATTATTGAATCATTTCGAATAACAATGGGTGCTTGCACAGAGCTATAGGGGGTGGTTATAAGAGGGTCATTTGGTGCTCTCAATCTGTAGCTGCGTATCAACTTTAGTGTGTCGGAGTTATCTGTGGCTATGGCAATTGAAACACGGTATTCATCCCTGGCCAAAAGAAGTAAGGTGTCTTTGCTTACTACGTCAAAGCCATTTATTTCGCCCACCCCATTTGGCCCGTTGATTTCATAATAGAGGGTTCTAATCTTCTTACCCTTTTCTACATCATAGATTCCAATTGAATTATTAATGTCATTGAGGTGAAATATTGCCTCTATGCCCTGGCCTATCTCTAGATGTCTTACGTTAAAACTAAAGTCTCTGGTCTGGTCATCAATTTCGATGGCTATACGAGAGGTTTTGGTAGGAAAGATGCCAGAAGAATAGTAGCCATTTTCGTTTGATTCGTTTGAACAACTGAAAATGGCTATTGTCAATACACAAACAAGTGTTAACGACTTCAAAAACTTTATCATACAAAATGAGGTCTGCGCTTGATGGATTGTTGAGAAAATGGGTCGGTTATTTTGGAGTTATGATAGGGCACCATGAAAATTAAGGCTAATGAGGCAGGCATAAACTTTCTAAAAATCGGTTTCATAGCTATTAGAATTTGTCCCAGTTGAAATTTAGTTATAAATATATAAAATACAGTTTTTTATATAAATAATAGGTTAAATAATTATGTTATAGCTGCCATCCATTATTAAGAATATTTAAATATATCTTCTCATGCGTGCCTGTATATAATGAACATTGACTTTGTTATTAGTGAGTTCTCATCAAGCTTGTTTCTACTGTTTCTTAGCTCACAGAGTAATAAAAATGAAGATGCTTCTATACTTGGTAAACCGTCACTTTTGGCAAAAATAGAAGTGCCTATTCCCAGACTTGACCTCGGAGAACCTTCATGTTGCATTTTCTGATTTCGAACTCACTTCCACGCAACCTTCTTCCAAAATCCTTATCTTTAACTAGTTAAGCTGCCTTAGGTCAAAAAATGGCAGTTTGATGGATTAGAAAACCATTTCAAACCTCAAACAACAACACCATGTTCAAAAGTTATCTCAAAATTGCCTTGCGCAGTTTAAAGCGACACAAAGCTTTTTCCATCATTAATATTCTAGGTTTATCTGTCGGGCTCGCCTGCTGTATGCTGATTGGGCTTTACATTTCGGAAGAAACCAGTTACGATAAGTTTCATGCAAACTCAGATAATATTTACCGTTTTACGCGTGAGTTCATAAGTCCCGATGGTTCCACTTCTCTTCATTTGTCGCGAGTGGCGCCTCCTTTCGGTCCTTTGGCCAGAGAAGATTTTTCTGGTGAAATAGAAAAAATTGGTCGAATGATGCCTGTTGGTGGGCCAGTTAAGTACAATAACAGACTCTATGAGGAGGGTAATTTCTACTTCGCTGACCCTGAAATAGCTGAAATCCTCACCTTCGATGTGATTGAAGGGAATTTGGTGGAGGCATTGACACAACCAGGTTCAGTAGTGATTTCAGATGAAATGGCTTTCAAATATTTTGGGGATGAAGACCCAATAGGTAAGTCGATCAATTTTCTTTCTCAAGCAGATTTAATTGTGAAAGGGGTATTTAAAAAATTACCGAAGAACTCTTCCTATCAGATCGATTTTTTAGCAGAAATAACTCCTCTATATGCTTTTTATGGCGGTAGAGAAGCCATGATGCGCAACTGGGGGAGTAATAATTTCGCTACTTTCTTCACCTTAAAACCTGAAGGTAGAATTGAAGAAATCGAACGAAGGATGGGTGATTTTCTCAATACGCATGTGGATGAAGAGGCCACCACCTGGACAGCATTACACATTCAAAAACTAACTGATGTTCATTTGCATTCAAGTCTGGATGACGAACAAGGGCAAAACAGCGACATTACCTATGTCTATATTTTTGCTTCCATTGCTTTCTTGATTTTAGCCATTGCTTGCATCAATTACATGAACTTGGCTACGGCACGTTCGGCCACTCGCGCCAAAGAAGTAGGGATGCGCAAAGTATTCGGTGCTGGAAAGGGCAAGTTGATTAATCAGTTTTTAGTCGAGTCCATTGTATTAGTATTTTTTGCTTTGTTTTTGGCCATTGGTGCTACCTCTTTAATATTACCTTATTTCAGATCCTTTACCGGCTTACAGCTTGAGTTTGACCTGCTCACGAACCTTCCTCTTGTAGCCATTATTTTAACCAGTGCTCTTGTGGTGGGCGTACTTTCGGGTAGTTACCCAGCTTTCTATCTGTCTTCTTTTCAACCTTTAAAAGTGTTAAAGGGAAAACTCACGAGTGGAGCAAAAAGTGGAGCCTTGCGAAGGTTCTTGGTGGTGGTTCAGTTTACCATTTCCGTGATTCTGATTGTATCGACTATTGTGGTGTTTAAACAGCTGGATTTTATTCAGAATAAGAAACTAGGTTATGACCGTGAACAGATGATGATTATGGGGGTAAGTCAGCAGGTAGCCGACCAATATGAAGCCTTTAAAAATGAACTTCTGACTATTCAAGGAGTGAAAATGGCAGGCGGTTCAAGTCGAGTTCCTTCAGGGCAATTACTTGATTCGCAAGGGACGCAAGCCGAAGTGAATGGTGAAATGTTACCGACTTCTATCGTAATTAAAAGTTTGTCTGTTGACCCTGATTTCATTCCAACCTACCAAATGGAAATGGCCAGCGGACGTAATTACTCTAAGAATTTTGCGACAGATTCAGCTTCGTTTGTTTTAAACGAGAAATCTGTTGAGGTAATCGGCTGGAAAAGTGCTGAAGAAGCCATTGGACAAAACATGATTTACGCTGGTGTGCGTGGTAAAGTAATAGGTGTGGTAAAGGACTTCCATTTCGAGTCGTTGCAAAGTGAAATTTCACCAATTATTCTGCTGAATCGCCCTAACCAAATGCGTAACCTTTCTATAAAAATTGAGGGAACAAACATTAAAAGTGCTGTTCAGCAAGTGGAAGAGCTTTACGCAAAGTTTTCGCCCAACGCGCCACTGAATTATAACTTTTTGGATGATCGCTTTGAGAGTCTTTATACTACAGAAACTCAACGTAGTCAATTGTTTACTTTGTTCTCGGGCTTGGCCATTTTCCTAGCCTGCTTAGGCTTGTTTGGCTTAGCTTCGTTTACGGTGTCGCAACGTAGCAAGGAGATTTCCATTAGAAAGGTGCTGGGAGCTTCGGTACAGCAAATTGTGGGAATTCTTTCTAAAGAGTTTGTCATTCTTATTATTGTGGCCATGCTTTTGGCATTCCCAGTGGCTTGGTATTTCATGAACGACTGGTTGGAAGGTTACGCTTACCGAACCACGCTTGGTGCTTCACCATTTTTACTGGCGGCCTTTATAGCGGGCGCAATTGCTTTTGTTACCATCAGTTTTCAAACCTTCAAGGCTGCTGTTTCAAACCCTTCGGAACGATTGAGGGACGAATGATTTTGATTAGTATTGTTAGAATGAGGCCTTTCAATTGACCGAAAGGCCTCATTCTGCTTTTACCGGAGCGCTAATCATTTAGCCCTGCCCACATATCAGCAGACATTCTCCATTGACCATCATCTCCTTTTTTCCAAGTGATCAAGTAATGTCCTCGGAATGAGGTGGTGTCTCCGTCTCTAACCGATCTACCTTCATAATAGCCATAGTCTTTGGCCATATTGCCAATAATCTCGAGCTCTGAAGGGGTAGATTTATGCGCTATAACTTTGGCATTACCAGACTGACGCCAGTAATTTGCAACGGCTTCTTTGCCTATCAACATCGGTCTGTTCCCAGGGATGTTTACAATATCGTCCGTATAATAGGTCATTTGCTTCTCTAAATCTTTATCCATATAAGCTTGAGAAAAGGCCTTTGAAGCTTCGAGAATGGCTTTTGTTTCTTGTTCTATGTTTTCCACAGGGCTGGAACATGCACTGAAAATGGAAATTAGGGCGAATAGGAAGGTATATTTCATATTTGTCATTTAAAGCAAGTTAAGGAATTGAAAGGGAACTGTGTTTCGAGGTCTATTATAACCCAGATTGGCCAAATTTTAAATTAGCGGTTTAAAATGGGAGTCATTTTTGATAGCTTTAAACATGGGTAAGTCAATCCGTATTTTTAAGTCTCATGAGGAATCAGAACGCTATATGTTGGAGCAATCCTTGAAACGCACTCCAGAAGAGCGTATTCTTTGGCTGTTGAACCAAATCAAGATCATGAATAAATTTCAGTCTAATAAGAAGGAACCCCGAGGTTTTCAATTGAAGAAAAAACTAAAAGAAGAATAGCTTAATTGCAAAGACTGAAGCAGTAATCATCACGAAATAGCGAATCCAATTGTCGCCCAATTTCACACTCCAACGACTCGCTAGCCAGCCGCCACATGCTTGCCCGATGGCCAGCGGAATTCCAAACTCCCAGTTGATGATGCCATAATAAATGAAGATGGCCAAGGCAACCGATGTATAGGTTAGTGCTACAAAGACTTTTATGCTGTTCGTTTTTACTAAGCTAAAACCATTCACTAGGGTGAGTGCCATAATCATAAGATAGCCTACTCCAGCTTGAATAAAGCCTCCGTAAATTCCTATAAAGAAAAAGATGATAATGGAAGTGAGGGTTGCTTTTTTACTTGTGTTCTCTTCCTTTTTGAGATTCTTGAGAGGGTTGAGTGCCATGTAAATGACAACCCCTACAATGACAAATGCGAGGATTTTATTGAATACGTCCTCGTTGATGTCAACAGCTAGGAAAGCACCAAGAATGGCCCCGAAAAAAGCAGAAATACCCAGCCAAATATTGAATGGGTAAGCCGAAATACCTTTGCTCTTAAAGCCGAGTACGGCAAATATATTCTGTAAAACTATGGCTACTCTATTAGTGGCATTGGCCACATTGGGAGGTAAACCTAAAAATATCATCACTGGCAAGGCAAGCAAAGAACCTCCGCCTGCTAGGGTATTCAAGCAGCCGGCTATTAGGCCGACTGCCAGTAATACCAAGATAATTTGATAGTCCAATTTTAGTTATCCCAACGCCAGTCGCCACCAATTTGTAGCTTTAGCTTAAGGTCATGACCTTCTAAGAAAGCTTTGGTTTCGGCATCGTTTAGTTTTTTGGCAGGAAGCGTTTCGGCATTGGCCAAAGCGTAAAGCATCATTGAACTAAAACGCACATTGTTCACCATATGCTCTTTGTTTACCAAGTCGAAGGAATCACAATCAGCATGATAACAACCATAAATGGCGCGGTCTAACCTTGAGCTTGGTGCAGTGTAAGGAATTCCTTGCAACATAAAAGACTGATGATCGCTATGCAGACCAGCGCCAGTGCTTACATCATTCGTGTACGTGGAAGAATCAATTGCCATGATTTCTTTACCTATTGCTTTGAAGAAAGCTTCGGCTTCTGGTCTTCCGCCTGTGCCAAAACCAGCAGGGTTACCCGACATGTCTTGGTTCATTACGTATTTAATTTGATCGATGGTTCCGTTTTTAATGGCTTCGTCTACCATATATCTAGAGCCTAATAAACCTTCTTCTTCGCCCATAAACATGACAAACTGAACTGTTCTTTTTGGCTTTAAATTCAAGGCTTGGAAAGTTCTGGCCATGTCCAATACTGCGAATGAACCAATGCCATTGTCAATCGCGCCAGTAGATAAATCCCAAGAATCTAAGTGGCCTCCTACGATTACTTTCTCATCAGGGAATTCAGAGCCTTTAATCGTAGCAATTACGTTTCTGGATTTGATTAAACCCGATTGGTTGGTCATTTTAATCGCAGCAAATTGGCTTTTTGCAGCCAAAGTTTCTTTCAAGGCCATACCGTCTTCTTTCCCAATACAAACCGCAGGGATTGGAATAAGGCTACCCGTTACCGAAGCAGTTCCTGTAAGTAAAACGCCTCCGTCTACTTGGTTAATGATGATGATGCCTATGGCGCCATATTTAGTGGCCAAAGCAGTTTTTTCAGAGCGGTGTAAACCAGGTGTTCCTTTTGGGCTATCAGGCAAAGTGCCAATATATACCAAGGCGATTTTTCCCATTACAGCATCAGGTCTGGCTTCGTAATCAGCATCAACGCCATTGCCCATGTCAACGATTTCAGCAGTAACATCTGCCGAAACAGGAGAGTGCGCTAAAGTAACCGCAGGCACAGTTTCTAACTTGCCTTTCGCGCCAATCTGTACATCAATATCTCCTCTCGACCATGATTCTACTTCGAAAGGTTGGAACTGAACGTCCGTCATGCCGTAGCCTTTCATCAGGTCATAAGCATATTGCTCGGCTTGTGCGCCATTTTCAGAGCCAGTAAGTCTATGCCCAATGGTAGAAGTGGCTTCGCCTAAGGTTTCGTAGGCTTTAGAGTTGGCCAAAACTTCATCGTTGATTTTTTTGAAAACCGTGGCTTGATCATCGGCTTTTGGTGAGCAGGCCGTAAAGACCAGCGCGGTGCTAAAGAGTATGCAGAGTGTTTTTTTCATAGTCATAAAAATTTGGAGGCGGAAGTTAAAAAAGAAATCGGAGCAGTGTAGCCACTTTTACATGATCGTTCATAATTAAATAATGTAATCCATAACTGGCTAGTGCTCAAATCCTTTATTCCTTCCCCTTTGAGTTCCTTTAGATAGATAAATTTCGTTTCTTTGCCCCAAAATTAACCAGCATAAATTTAAAGAAATGTCAAGATTCAGAAGTGGTGTACTTTATGGCCAAGAGCTTAAGGATTGTTTAGCTTATGCCAAAGCGAATGAGTTTGCGTTACCAGCAGTAAACGTTACTGGTACAAACACAATCAATGCAGTTTTAGAGATTGCGGCCAAAGTGAATTCACCAGTAATGATCCAGTTTTCAGTGAGCGGTGCAGCATTTTATGCTGGCAAATCACTTGCAAATGACGACTACAACGCATCTATTCAAGGCGCTATTTCTGGCGCTATGCATGTGCATCAAATGGCAGAGCATTATGGAGTTCCGGTAATTCTTCACACGGACCATGCGGCTAAAAAATTGTTGCCTTGGATTGACGGACTTTTAGTAGCCGGAGAAAAGTATTACAAGCAACATGGTCAGCCGTTGTACAGCACGCACATGCTCGACCTTTCCGAGGAAACACTTGAGGATAACATTTCTATCAGTGTTGATTATTACAAGAAAATGCATGCCCTTGAAATGGGTATCGAAATCGAGTTGGGAATTACGGGTGGAGAAGAAGACGGTGTAGATAATACAGATGTAGACGCTTCAAGATTATATACTCAGCCAGAAGAAGTTGCCCAAGCATGGGATGCTTTAAGACAAGTAGGGGATATCTTCACAATTGCGGCTTCTTTCGGAAACGTACACGGTGTTTATAAGCCAGGGAATGTTTCTTTGAAACCAGAGATCTTGAAAAATTCTCAGGATTATATCAAAGCCAAATTCAATACTGAAGACAAGCCAGTGTTTTTCGTATTCCACGGAGGATCAGGTTCAGAGCCTGCTCAAATCAAGGAAGCTACTTCTTACGGTTCAATCAAAATGAACATTGATACCGATATTCAGTGGGCATTCTGGGATGGCGTTCATAACTATTACAACGACAAAAAGGATTATCTTCAAGGCCAAATTGGTAATCCAACTGGCGATGATTCTCCAAACAAGAAGTTCTATGACCCACGTGTTTGGTTAAGAAAAGGAGAAGAAAGTATTGTGAAAAGATTAGAAGAAGCGTTCAGCGATTTAAACTGTATGAACAGAAACTAAACTTTATTTCAAAAACTAAGGTTAAGAGAGCAACTACAGGTGGTAGTTGCTTTTTTTGTGCCCTTTTAATCTGGTATGCGGTATTATAATTGTTAGAATACTTATTATCTTAAAAGGATGAAACAGTATTCCGACCTTTTGTTTCTGGATATAGAAACAGCCGCAGCCCACAGAAGCTTTGATCAATTATCTGAAAGAATGCAGAAGCTTTGGACTAAAAAAGCTGCGTTCTTACGAAATCCAAATGAGCTGTCGCCAGCAGAGTTGTATGGCCAAGCAGGAATTTATTCTGAATTTGGAAAGATTATTTCCATTGCGGTGGGCTATTTTAAAGAGGAAGAAAAAGGCTTTTCGCTTAGGGTGAAGGACATATCGAGCCACGATGAAATTGAAATTCTAACTGAGTTTAAAACCTTGGTAGAAGAAAAATTCAAATCAAAAAAGCTAAGGCTTTGTGCACACAATGGCAAAGAGTTCGATTTTCCTTATATCGCAAGAAGAATGATCATAAATGGCATTGAGGTGCCTAAAACACTTCAAATGTCTGGTAAGAAACCGTGGGAAATTCCACATTTGGATACCATGGAAATGTGGAAGTTTGGTGACTATAAACACTTTACTTCACTGGATTTGTTGGCCGCTATTTTGAACATCCCCACCAGTAAAGACGACATTGATGGAAGTCAAGTAAATAGAGTGTATTACGAAGAAAACGATTTGGAGAGAATTGCTAAATACTGTAAAAAGGACGTTATTGTGCTCGCGCAGGTATTTTTAAAACTCAATCAATTCCCTGCAATAGAAAATGATGACATTTTCATCATCTAGAAAGATTCGTGTTCTCCCCACCTTTGCTTAATTTCTAGCATATTTTTAAACAACATTAAATAACCCCTTTATGGGTAATAGAAAAAACAAACAAACAAATACAAATGGCTCCGATCGTGGAGCTAAACAAGTACAGCCTCTCATCCTCGATTTCCTCGGTGAACATCCGGGTAGAGGATATCAGATCAAGCAGATATTAACGGCCCTTGGGGTCAGAGATAAAAACTCGAAGAAAGTAGTAACCGATGCCATTTTCCGTTTGGAAGATGTAGGCGCGGTTAAAAAGTTGCGTAATGGCTCTTTTGCGCTCGACAAGGGCGAAAGAGAAACCATTACAGGAACTGTTGATTTTGTGAATGCAAGGTTTGCCTATGTAACCCCCGATGGTGGTGACACGGATACCGCTGATATTTGGGTGTCGATAGACGATACCAATGGCGCCATGGATGACGATAAGGTCAAAGTGGTGTTGAAGAACAAAAAGCATGGAAAGCATGCTGAAGGTAAAATTGTTGAGGTACTGGAAAGAAACCGCGATGAGTTTGTGGGTCGACTAGAAATGTCGAGCCGATACGCTTTCGTGATTTCCGATTTCAGAAAAATGTTTTACGACATCTTCATCAGTTTAAAAGACTTAAACGGTGCAAAACACAATGATAAAGTCATTGTAAAAATTACACAGTGGCCTGAAAGGAATAAAAAACCAGAAGGGAAAATCACTCGAGTGCTTGGGCAAGCTGGTGAACATAATGCTGAAATTCACTCCATTATAGCCGAATTTGGTTTGCCTTTAGAATTCCCAGAAGGAATAGAAGCGGCAGCCGAAACCATTTCAGATAAAATTACAAAAGCAGAAATAGCCAAGCGTAGAGATTTCAGAGATGTGACTACCGTCACGATAGACCCTTTCGATGCAAAAGATTTTGACGATGCTTTATCGGTTCAAATACTACCGAATGGAAATACAGAAGTAGGAATTCACATTGCCGATGTAACGCATTATGTAACGCCAAATTCTGAACTCGAAAAAGAAGCATTGAATAGGGCCACTTCCGTTTATTTGGTCGATCGTACCATTCCGATGTTGCCAGAAAGACTTTCGAATGGCCTGTGCTCTCTTCGCCCTAATGAAGACAAACTTACGTTTTCAGCCGTATTTGAATTGGATGAAAATGCCAATGTCAAAAACGAATGGTTTGGCAGAACCATTATTCATTCCGACCGAAGGTTTACTTATGAAGAAGCTCAAGAAAGAATTGAGTCCGGTGAAGGTGACTTTGCAGAAGATATTCTCCACCTCAATAAACTGGCCCTTCATTTAAAAGACAGACGCTTTAAAAATGGCGCGGTCAATTTTGAAACCGTGGAAGTAAAGTTTGTACTGGATGAAAATGGTAAGCCATTAGGGATTACTCCGAAAGAAAGGAAAGATGCACATAAGCTGATTGAAGAGTTTATGCTCATGGCCAATAAACGTGTAGCTGAATTTGTGTTTAAAAAAGGCACGAGAGACAAACCTAAAACCTTTGTTTACAGAACGCATGATGATCCTGATCCGGAAAAGTTGAATACCTTTTCAAACTTTGCCGTACGATTTGGACATAAAATGGATATAGAACGTAAAGGGATTTCTAAATCACTGAATACATTAATTAGTGAAATTGAAGGAAAGCCTGAGCAGAATGTTTTGCAACAACTGGCCATCCGTACCATGGCGAAAGCCAAATATACCACGGCCGAGAATGGTCACTTTGGTTTAGCTTTCGATCATTATACACATTTTACTTCGCCCATTAGGCGTTACCCCGATATGATGGTGCATCGTCTGCTTCAGCATTATTTGGATGGCGATAAATCAGCGGACAAAGAAGAAACTGAAGAAATATGTATTCACACTTCGGAACGAGAAAAACGTGCTGCCGATGCTGAACGTGCTTCGATCAAATTCAAGCAAGTTGAGTTCATGGCCATGGCCGAAGACAAAGTTTTTGCGGGGATTGTTAGTGGTGTTACAGAATGGGGTATTTTTGTGGAAATCACCGAAACCAAATGTGAGGGCATGGTAAGAATGTCGGATCTCACAGATGATTTTTATGAGTTTGATGAACAAAACTATCGTGTGATTGGTAAACGAAACAAGAGAATTATTACCCTTGGCGACAATGTAGATGTGAGAGTGAAAGCCACCGACATTGACAGAAGAACCATCGATTTAACATTTGCAGAGGATGACCGAAAATCACCTAGAGCTGGTTCAGCTCATAAATAAAAGATTAGAGGAACGGAATTACGGTAGCGAGCCAAAGGAGCTTTATGATCCTATAAGATACATCATGTCTTTGGGTGGAAAACGAATGCGCCCTTTGCTCGTACTTCTGGCCTACAAACTCTTTAAAGACGACCCCGAAACCGTTGTAGACCAGGCCTTGGCCGTGGAGGTGTTTCATAATTTCACCCTAGTGCATGACGATATTATGGACAATGCCCCTTTGCGAAGGGGCAAGGCCACTGTGCACGAAAAGTGGGATGCGAATACAGCGATTCTTTCTGGAGATGTGATGATGGTGAAAGCCTATGATATGCTTTTGGACGCTCCATCAAACCTAAAACAAATTGTACGGGATTTTAATGCCTGTGCTGCTGGGGTTTGCGAAGGCCAGCAGCTGGACATGAATTTCGAAACTTTAGCAACTGTAGATGAGTCGGCTTATATCAATATGATTAGGCTGAAAACTGCCGTGCTTCTAGGTTTTAGCTTGAAGCTGGGCGCCATGCTTGCTCAAAGCTCAAAGGAGGATGCTGAGCTGCTCTACGACTTCGGGGTGAGTATTGGGATTGGGTTTCAGTTAAAGGATGACTTGCTGGATGTATATGGCGATCAGACCAAGTTTGGAAAGCAGGTGGGAGGGGATATTATTTCTAATAAAAAAACTTTCCTTTTGCTCAAAGCCCTAGAACTGGCCAATGAAGATCAGAGAAAGCAACTCGATTATTGGTTGGGGCTAGAAACTTTTGATGCTGTGGCTAAAGTGGAGGTGGTGCGTGCTATTTATGATGCCATTGGCATTGAAGCATTGACCAAAGCCAAAATGAATGAATACTTCGACCATGGTTTTTCAGATTTGGAACAGCTTGGTATTGAAGAAGAGAAACGAACCTCGTTAAAGAGGTTTGCAGAATACTTAATTGATAGAGAACACTAGATGCAGGTTACCTACATATTAATGGCCGTGATTGGTTTGATCACGTATTTTGCTTGGGAGCGCCCAGAATGGCAGAAGCGTTTAATGCTTAATCCGTACACTGTGGTTCACGAGAAGAAGTATTACCAGCTCATTACTTCGGGTTTTGTGCATAATAATGGTATCCATTTACTTTTAAACCTCTTTACGCTTTACTTTTTCGGTCTGGCGATAGAACAAATTTTCTACAGCTATTTTGGTGAGTTTGGCCTTGTTCTTTATATCCTTCTTTTTATTACAGCCGTTATTGTGGCGAATATCCCTACAACAATTAAGCATAAAAATAACTATAACTACAATTCATTAGGGGCATCCGGTGGGGTTTCGGCCTTAGTGATGGCCTTTATTCTTTTCGATCCTATTAGAGACCTGTGTCTCTATGCGATTATCTGTTTGCCGGGCTACATTCTAGGTGGACTCTTTATTATTTACTCCATTATCATGAGTAAGCGTAATTCTGACAACATTAACCACGATGCCCATCTTTTTGGTGCCATCTATGGTGTTATCTTCACATTACTCCTTCGCCCTTCTACCTTGTCTTATTTTATTGAGGCAATTTTTTAGAAATCATTTGAGTAGAAATTGGGTTATTTTTTTGTGTTTTAAACATGAAAAAATATACCTTTATAGCTAAGCATGATTTTTAATTATATTTCCATGAAATTTATTTGGCTGTGTTCCTTCTGTCTTCTATCCCTCACTTTAAACGCTAAAGTAAATATTCATTCCTCATCATTAGAGGGGGGCTTTGGTAATGGTAACCTAAATGAGCACTCTAATTCGGACTCTTTAATTTTCAAGTACGGGAAGCAAGCCTATTTGAAGAAGATCTGGAGTCTGCAATACCCAAGAGAGGCGACTATGGCTGAAAAGCAAGGGACTATGATCTTTAAGATCACAATAACTCCTGAAGGTAGTATGAAAGCGACACTCCTTACTGATTTAGGAACGGAGATTAACGAAGCCGTGACGGCTCTGATCGGAAGTTTAGGTGATCAGTTTCTGGTTCAACCTGAAGAGTATTCCATTTACCAGACAATTTTCTTTAGTCTACATCATAGCTATCAAGATGCTTTCAAAAGCTCGGTAGAAGGGTTTAAAACTGATTATGATGGAATGTGGCTAGAGCCCAGTAGGGCTGAGGTAATGATGAGGGTTCGCTCTGTTTCCGGAACGGTGTCAGGGGTGTCGGTAAGAACTTCAGGGCAAGTGAGTAGTGCACAAGCACAAGCCATGATAAGTGCTGCAGAAGCATCTGCAAACCGAACTACTTATAATGAACCGAAAATGCCATTGGAAGGGTATCAACTAAAAAGCTACAATTTAAAAATGAAGCAGTATGAAAAGTACGTAGCAAAGGGAAAGACCAAAAAGGCTTATGGTGCGGTTTCAGAACTAATATTGTTCAACCCTTTTGATATAAAGCTAATTCAGGCCAGAAGAAGAATGGAAAAGGAATTGGGAGTAGATACCTATAGGTCTTTTGATATTCCTTTAACGGTTGCCTTGTCAGAAGTGAAATAGAAAAAGCCCAATCCTTTTGAGATTGAGCTTTCTTATATTTTAAGAACTTTATTGATTAAGCTTCAGCAGCTTCTCCTGAAAAAGGAACAACAGAAACAAAAGATCTGTCTTTTCTACCTTTTCTGAATTCAACTACACCATCAGACAAAGCGAATAGCGTATGGTCTTTACCAATGCCTACGTTTGTGCCTGGGTGATGTTTAGTTCCTCTTTGTCTTACAATGATGTTACCAGCAATAGCAGCTTGACCACCATATATTTTAACACCTAGTCGTTTACTTTCCGATTCACGACCGTTTTTCGAACTACCTGCTCCTTTCTTATGTGCCATGGTAAGTTGTTATTTAGATATTGTTTCGATTAGGACCTTGGTGAAGTTCTGGCGATGGCCATTTTTCTTCTTGTAACCTTTTCTTCTTTTCTTCTTGAAGACGATTACTTTATCACCTTTTACGTGTCCGATAATTTTACCGGAAACTTTTGCACCACTAACGGTAGGTGCGCCTACCTCGACTGTGCCATTATTGTCTATCAATAAGACTTTGTCGAACTCTACGGAAGCGCCTTCTTCGCCTGCCATTAATGGGGCATAAACGAACTGGTCTTGTGTTACTTTGAACTGCTTCCCTGATATGTCTACAATTGCGTACATTAATTTGAATCTTTTCAAAAACGGAATGCAAAGATAACAGTTTGATTTCTAAATCCAAACCAAAACCAAATCATAAATGCAAGAGTTTTTGCAATATTAAATTTTCTTTTTTTTTCATCTTCAATTGCGGGGAATACAAGTATAAGTTATGGATTATATTAAAATATATAATTTGTTATTATACAGTTATTTATGTGATCATATTGAAGGTGCTACATATGAAAAATAATCATAAAAATCACGTTGATTTTTACGCAGTTTTGTGTAATATTTGTTTCAGGTTACGACCCCAAAACAACAACCTATCTTTCTGTTAAAGTCTCATTCCCAAGAATGTCAGACACTTATAGCAGAAGTACCTTATACTGTATAGGAATACTATCCCAAGGTGATGCCCGAGGATAAAAAAATGCGTCAGACAAAAAAATGACGCAGCGTAATCTTTTTATTTAAAGAATAAAACCGATATCGAAAGATGAGTGAGCGAAAGGCGATAACAGAAGAACCATTATTGAAAGAGAACAAGGACAGATTTGTGCTTTTTCCAATCAAGCATGATGACATCTGGGGTTACTATAAAAAAGCAGAAGCCAGTATGTGGACTGCTGAAGAAATAGATTTGCATCAAGACTTAACCGATTGGGAGAATAAGTTAAATGATGACGAACGTTATTTCATTAAACACGTGCTTGCATTTTTCGCTGCTTCTGATGGTATCGTGAATGAGAACTTGGCGGAGAACTTTATCAATGAGGTTCAGTATACCGAGGCGAAGTTTTTCTACGGTTTTCAAATTATGATGGAGAATATCCATTCAGAAACCTATTCGCTTTTAATTGACACCTATATAAAGAATCCAAAAGAGGCCGATGAACTTTTTCATGCCATTGAAACCTTTGATGCCATTAAGATGAAGGCAGAATGGGCTTTGAAATGGATTGAGTCCCCATCTTTTGGAGAAAGGCTTATTGCTTTTGCTGCTGTAGAAGGGATTTTCTTCTCTGGTAGCTTCTGTTCGCTTTTCTGGTTAAGAAAAAGAGGGTTAATGCCAGGGCTTACGTTTTCCAATGAACTCATCTCTCGTGATGAGGGTTTGCATTGTGATTTTGCCTGTCACCTCCATAATCAGCATTTGATTAATAAGGTGCCGAAAGAAAGAATTAGAGAGATTATAATTGAGGCATTGGATATAGAAAGAGAATTTATTACGGAATCTCTTCCTGCGCGTCTGATCGGTATGAACTCCGATTTAATGACTCAATACTTAGAGTTTGTTGCTGATCGACTATTGATGGAATTGGAATGCGAAAAAGAATACAATTCCACCAATCCTTTTGATTTCATGGAAATGATTTCACTTCAAGGTAAAACCAACTTCTTCGAAAGAAGAGTAGGTGAATACCAAAAAGCTGGCGTGATGAAGGAAGGTGACGATCCGGATGCGCACAAATTTAGTATGGATGAAGATTTTTAGTTTATATTTATAAACACCCCCAAAAACCCCAAATATGTTAGTAGTAAAAAGAGATGGCAGACACGAGTCGGTAAAGTTCGACAAGATCACTGCCAGGATAGACAAACTATCCTACGGATTAGATCCCGCTTTTGTTGAGCCTGTGGAAGTGGCCAAGAAAGTAATTGAAGGATTGTATGACGGAGTAAGCACACTAGACCTGGATAATCTAGCAGCTGAAATTGCGGCCACTATGACCGTGAAACACCCCGATTATGCGAAGCTTGCGGCAAGAATTGCCATTAGCAATTTGCACAAAACCACCAGTAAGTCATTTTCAAACACGATGAAGAGGCTCTATACTTATGTAGACCCTAAAACAGGTGAAAATGCACCACTGGTATCGAAAGAAACTTACGGAATAGTGAAAGCACATGCTGCAACACTAGATTCCACTATTATCTACGATAGAGATTTTAGCTACGATTACTTCGGTTACAAAACCTTGGAGCGTTCGTACTTAATGAAAATCGATGGTAAAATCGTTGAACGTCCACAGCACATGCTCATGAGAGTAGCGGTGGGTATTCACGGAGAAGACATTGAAAAGGCAATCGAAACCTACAATCTACTTTCAGAGAAATGGTTTACACATGCCACGCCTACATTATTTAATGCAGGTACGCCAAAACCACAACTATCATCTTGCTTTCTACTAACAATGAAAGATGATAGTATTGATGGTATTTACGATACGCTTAAGCAAACTGCAAAAATATCACAGTCAGCGGGTGGTATTGGGCTTAGCATTCATAATGTGAGAGCAAAAGGGTCATATATCAAAGGAACTGGAGGGGTTTCCAATGGTATAGTGCCAATGTTGAGAAACTTTGACATGACGGCTCGTTATGTAGATCAAGGTGGTGGGAAAAGAAAGGGGTCTTTTGCTATTTATATGGAACCTTGGCATGCTGATATCTTCGATTTCCTTGACTTGAAAAAGAACCACGGAAAAGAAGAACTACGGGCTAGAGATTTATTTTACGCACTTTGGATTTCTGATCTCTTCATGAGAAGAGTTGAGAACAATGAAGACTGGACACTTTTCTGTCCTAACGAAGCGCCAGGTTTGGCTGATTGTTATGGAGAAGAGTTTGAAAGACTGTATGAGAAATATGAGCGCGAAGGTAAAGGCCGTAAAACGGTAAAAGCACAAGACCTTTGGTTCGAAGTATTGGAATCTCAGATTGAAACGGGCACACCTTATATGTTGTATAAGGATGCGGCCAACAAAAAATCAAATCAGAAAAATTTAGGTACAATCAAGTCATCCAACTTATGTACTGAAATTATAGAATATACTGCTCCAGACGAGGTGGCTGTTTGTAACCTTGCTTCTTTGGCTTTGCCGAAATTCGTAAACGAAGAAACTGGTAAGTACGACTTCGAGACTTTGTATAATGTTACTTATGTAGCAACGATGAACTTGAACAAGGTAATCGATGTAAATTATTACCCTGTTGTAGAAGCCAAGAATTCGAACATGCGCCACAGACCAATTGGTTTGGGGGTACAAGGTTTGGCCGATGCATTTATCTTAATGAGAATGCCATTCGATTCTCCTGAAGCACGCCAATTGAACAAGGATATTTTTGAAACCATCTACTTTGCAGCCATGACGGCTTCTAAGGATTTGGCGAAAGTGGAAGGTCCTTATGAAACGTTCAAAGGTTCACCAGTATCAAAAGGAATTTTCCAGTATGATATGTGGGGTGTTACTCCAGATTCTGGTCTTTGGGATTGGGATAACTTGAAAAAAGAAGTGAAGAAACACGGAGTGAGAAACTCTTTGTTGGTAGCGCCAATGCCTACGGCTTCAACTTCTCAGATTCTAGGAAATAACGAATGCTTTGAGCCTTATACTTCAAACATTTATACAAGAAGAACCTTATCTGGTGAATTCATTATTGTGAACAAACACTTAATGAAAGACTTGATCGAGCTAGGCTTGTGGAATGATAACATGAAGAATAAGCTGATTGGTGCAAAAGGATCTATTCAGGCCATACCTGAAATTCCTCAGCACATCAAAGAGCTTTATAAAACAGTTTGGGAAATTTCTCAAAAGAGTATTATCGAAATGTCTGCCGATAGAGGAGCATTTATCTGTCAGTCTCAGAGTTTGAACATTCACATTCAAGATCCGAATTTCGGAAAAATGACTTCTATGCATTTCTATGCTTGGAAGAAAGGCTTGAAAACGGGAATGTACTACTTGAGATCAAGAGCAGCAGCCGATGCTATTCAGTTTACGGTAGACAAGGCATCAGCCGCTACACCAACGGCAGCGCAAATCGAACAAAAAGCAGCCGATATGGCTTGCTCCATCGATAATCCAGATGATTGCGAAGCTTGTGGTAGTTGATAAGAATTTTTACTACTAACAAAAAGCCTTCACAGCAATGTGAAGGCTTTTTTTGTGTCTTTCATTGGCTAACAAAATGCAAATGAAAGCCTTAGGTTGCTTTTTGATGGTGCTGGGTATTCTTACAGGGGGGCTTGTCTTTTTTGTTATTGGAACAATAGAAATAGAACTGTTCGAAAGGTTGTGGAATTTACCCATTAAGGTATTTACCATAATTCTTTATGTTGGTCTGCTTTTCTTTGGGATTCGAATACTGAGAAGGAAAGCTAAAAAGCTGGAGGTTTAGCTGATTAAGTCTTCATACACCATGGTGTAGTAGTCTGTGTTTTTCTCAATAGAGGTAACGCTCACCGTCTGCACTTTGCCCTCTCGGTTCATTACAAAGTCATTCCATTCATCCCCTTTGCCACCTGTTTTATGGAAGTCGATAATTTCATTTTGTTGAAACTTATCGTGCGCTTCGAGCCACAGTTTAAACCAGTGTTTTCTTTCCGCTCTCACCGCTTCAGGGTAAAGCGTACTGGAACTCCATATCTGAGGCTGAGTTACATCCAAAGACCTGACATATAGCTTCATTTCGTCCCACACTAGCTCAGTAGCGCTCAGGCTATTGTTGCTTTCAATGAGAATTAGGGTGAAGGGCTCAATTCCGCTGAAGTCGTACTGCTCTACAAAACTTTGAATATTGTTATACTTGAAAAAATCAAGTAGCATAATGCCACGACTCAGCTTGTAGGGTGGTTTGTGATGGTGTTTTTCGAAAGCGCCATTCAGCAAACACAGCGTGAATTGTTGCTTGTCCGTGGCTACCCAAGTTCCTCCAGCAAGCGGATCTTTAGGAAAGAATACTTCTTTACCGTGAGCTGTATAAGCTTCTGGAGCCAAAGCAGCTCGCTTAGGCGTTTCGTCCCGGTTAGAAGTTAAAATGTAGGAGGATTTTCCCTTAGGAAGGAAGGTTACTGTGCACATTCAGAGTCTCTCTGATATTTTATGGTAGAATAAGCTACGCCAAAGCTTTCTGGAATTCTCACTTCAGCAAAGGCATTTAGCAAAGCTATTTTAATAATGGCCATATGATGAACCGCATGCTCGATATTGTATTGCAGTTCTCTAAATAGAGTAGTATTAATGGTTACAGGGTCGTTTCCATCTAGAGAGTAATTGGCAGACATGGTGATGGGCTGGTCTATTGAAATGGCCATGATTTCTTGACCTAATGTATTCATTTTCTCAATGGCCAAAACCCTATTCTCTTCAAGTACTTTATCGTGTGAACGCTTATCGTAATCTACCTTTCCCGTGGTGTGACCTACCATCATTAGATCATAAAATTCGATAATGTGCCTAATGTGTTTCCCGATAGAATTCTTAGATAGAATATTCAAAGGAGACCTAAACTCATTATCTTTTAATTGATTTGAGATCGTAATGAGCTGGTTGAGTATTTCAACCGAAATTTGCTGTAACTGCATTTAAAGTGTATTATAATTTAGGTCACTAATGGACAAAGTTACCAAAATATTCAATTATGTAGGCCTGCTAAAACCCAAATAAGTTACGCATTTAGCTGAGAAGTAAGGATATTATTTTATGGAAATTATTTTTCGCCATTCACTCTCGGCCTTATTAAATAAATTACCCTCGTCTTGGTTCCAGTCTTTTAATGTATTGTTGAACCTGAAATTATAGAAAAGGAAAAGGCGATCATTCTTAATTTTGAAGGTTTCAGGATCAATTTTCACTTTATCGCCAAAGGCCATCGCATAGGCGCAATACCCTCCATAAGCGGGCTCGTACTTTGATGGATCGACATCAAACATTGTTTTGTGTTTCATGTTGGCAAAATAATAGGTGACACCGTTATGCCTTGATGAAATGTTTTTAGTGCCTTCAACAGCTTTATTTTCTGTAAAGTAGGCTACGGGGTCATAACCTTGTATGGCCAAACCATTTTCTAGATTATAATCTTTGGTTTTAACGTCTTGCGCATTTAGAGCATGGGTAGCATAAATGCAGATGACCAGCAATATTATATATTTAGAGTTTTTCATGACACTTTTTCGATTGTCAAGATTACGCGAGTAACAACTCAGTAGTTGTTATATCTACTTACGCATTTAGTCAAAGTGTTGAATTGAAGACAATTCAATTTGTGAAACAATAGGTTTGCTAAGTATTGTCCGGTTCTTTTTCTTTGGTTGTTATAAGTACTACGCCACCTGTTCCACGTTCACCCCATCTCATTACTGCTTCAGGCCCATTGAGCACTCTTATGGAGATAATGTCTTTAGGGGTAACCAAAGAGGAAGCTGCTCCATAGTCTTTACTTCGGTCAATACCATTAATGACATACAGCACACTTCCTGGGTTCGACATAAGGTTTGAGTTGGCATACCTACCTGCTATTAGGTTTACGGTATACATTCCGCCTTGCCCAGTTACTTTCAGTGTCCCGATACTCTGTAAAGCGTCTCCTAATGTTTGATAGATGGAGTAGTCTTTTTCAGGAGCTCTGGTTCTCGAGTTCTGCATATTCTTTGCACAAGAGGAGCCAAAAAGCAGAATTGAAAAAATGACAATTGTTTTGGTAAGGTACTTCATAATAAAAGTTAAGGTTGATTGCTTAATAAAGGAACAATGTACTTATGGTAATCCCTTATATAACAAATACTTGATTCGGTTTTTCGGATCAGTAATAGCGTGTTTTTTTGGAAGAAAATCAATGTTTGAAACAAAGGTTACAATAGTTATTCATTACCTGTAGAGGTCCTAATTTCAACAACCCCACCTGTTCCTCTGTCTCCCCATTTCATGACCGCTTCTGAGCCATTTAAAACGCGGATGGATATAATGTCTTTTGGGACTACCAATGAAGAAGCGGCTCCGTAATCTTTACCTTGATCAATCCCATTAATGACATACAATACGCTTCCTTGATCGGCACCCAAATTGGAATTGGCATACTTTCCAGCAATAAGATTGACGGTAAACGACCCTCCTTGACCGGTTACTTTAAGGCTTCCAACACTTTGCAAGGCATCTCCAAGCGTTTGGTAAATGGAATAGTCTTTTCCTTTTTTGCCGCTCGACCCAGCAGTGCTTGCGCAGGCTCCTAGAGAGAGGAATAGAAACATGACAAGGGATGTTTTAATTAAGGACTTCATTGTTAAGGCTAATTTTGTTCAATTAAATATACAAGAATGGAAAGGAAATCCCTTACTTATCTACTTAGATGAATAGACATTATTTTTAGAGTGTATACTGTTTGGTGAAGACTGATTCTCTATTGATCTAATGAACAGAGTAGTAAAGTGAAGAATTTTTAACGATATTTCGGGAAAAATAGCGTCGATGTCACCACGAAAATATAGCTTAGAGGACCTTACTCGCCTATCCTACTTTACGCTCGAACGGGCTTTGGCTTCTATTTTCTGGATGGATAGTGAGGGTAGAATTGTATACGCCAATGAAACGGCCTGCCAAAATTATGGCTATACAAAGGACGAATTTCTAAGCATGTTGATTTATGATATCAACAGAAATTACACTCAGAGTAGTTATCAAGAAATGTGGAAACGGTTTCCTGCCGAGACTCGGTTTACACTAGAGTCTACCCATTTCACGAAAAGCGGTGATGAAATTCCCGTTGAGATATTTTTGAATTATGTTGAGTTTGAGGGACAGGCCTACAATATCAGTTTCGTACTGGACATCAGTGAACGAAAAAGAAAGGAGAAGCTCTTAAAGTCAATTACTCAAAACACTACTGCTGCCATTGGCGAGGACTATTTCAAACTTTTGGTAGAAAATATTACCAATGCCCTTGGCGTAACCATGGCCATTGTGACGGAATGCACCAGTGCTGAGAAAACTAGATTGAGGACTTTGGCTTATTATGAAAATGGTCAGTTGCAAGAGAATATTGAATACGATGTGGAAGGAACTCCTTGTGAGATTATTCTCGAAACAAAGAAGCCCTATCACCAGAAGCGTCAGGTAGGGAATGATTTTTATAAAGATGAGGGGGTTGTAGGCTATATCGGTTTTCCTATTGTTTCTAGAACGGGTGAGTGTATTGGTAATTTGGCCCTGTTCAGTAATCAGGAATTGAGTATTTCAGAAGAGGAAATACAAATACTCAACACCTTGGCAGAAAGAGCAAGCCTAGAAATTGAACGTAATGCTGCAAATATAAAGCTGGTGAAAGCTTTAAATGAAGTCGAAGATTTGAAGGATCGACTCGAAGCAGAAAACACATACTTACAGCAGGAGATAAAAATAGAGCACAACTTTGAAGAAATTATAAGCCATAGTCTAAAGTTTAAACAGGTGTTAACTCAGGTAGAACAGGTGGCTAAAACGGATGCTACAGTTTTGGTTTTGGGTGAGTCTGGCACTGGTAAGGAGTTGCTTTCACGTGCAGTGCATAATATCAGTAATCGAAAAAATCGTCCGTTGGTGAAGATCAATTGTGCTTCACTTCCTGCTAACCTAATTGAAAGTGAGCTTTTTGGTCATGAGAAAGGAGCTTTCACAGGAGCCGTTATGCGGAAATCCGGCAGGTTCGAACTGGCTGATGGAGGCACCATTTTCCTAGATGAAATAGGAGAGGTGCCGATTGAGCTTCAAGCGAAGTTGTTGCGCGTGCTTCAAGAAGGCGAGTTCGAAAGGCTTGGCGGTACTAAAACCATAAAAGTGAATGTTCGAATTATAGCCGCTACCAACCGTGAGCTGGAAAAGGAAGTGACAGAAGGAAGGTTCAGAGCAGACCTCTATTATCGATTGAATGTATTCCCGATTTACAGTATTCCGTTGCGCGAACGCAAAGAGGATATTCCATTATTGGTCAGACATTTTGTAGATAAGTATGGCCCATTGTTGGGTAAAAGAATCGTCAATATTCCAAAGTCTGTAATTAGGGCCCTACAAACCTATCACTGGCCGGGTAATATTCGGGAATTGGAAAATGTAATAGAAAGGGCCGTAATTATTAGCGGTACTCAAAAGCTCGAGTTGGCAGGCTGGATGCCCAACAAAACTACTGAGCAATCAGAAACTGAATTGCTAAGCTTGGAAGACTTCGAAAGGAAATACATCCTCAAAGTTTTGAATGAAGTCATGTGGCGAGTGAGCGGAGAGAAAGGTGCAGCAAAGATCTTAGGAATGAAACCTACCACGCTAGAGTCTAGAATGAAGAAATTAGGGATTAAAAGATGATTCGGCTAAGGTTTGTTTTTCCCGAAATATCGTAATTATTTCTTCTGGCTGTTAATTAGGTCAGGGTGTTTGCCTCATAACCATCTGACTAATTGATGCTTGTCGTATTTGTCGCTCAAATTACCTTCTTGAAATACAATTCCGTTTATTTCATGATATTCACTTTATATCGTGAGAAAATGCTGCGGGTTCAGACTTGATTTGTCTTATCTTTCTCCATAATAATCTGTATAATAGATAGTTGCGTTTTTGTATTGTCACTTGGCACATTCATTGTCTCAAGGAAGACAATTCTGCAGACGGCAGAATGACAAGTATGGCTTGCTAATTAAAGTAGAGCTAAAAGTGTCTAAGGTTTTAATCGGTTGTTTATCTTTCGACCCGCAAATGAAGAAAAAGAAGTTACCCCTGTTTATCGTCAAGTGGTTGAGTTATGAGTACTGGCCCTTTTGGTTGTTTTTTACACCTTTGGTGCCATGGTGGATTTACCTTGCTATCAGAGCACGGTCGTTCACTTACTTTACGGCAGCCAACCCAGGTATAGAGCACGGAGGTGTTTTTGGCGAATCGAAAATTGATATTCTTAAGAAAATCGATGCGAAGTATTTACCCAAAACCCTTTTCTTCAAAAAGCTAACGCCTTGTGAAAACGTAATGCAGGAGTTGAAAAGCATCCAATTGGAGTTTCCGATTATTGTGAAACCCAATGTAGGCGAGCGTGGGAATGAGGTGGAGAAAGTTGAAAATGTAGCGGCATTGGATCGGTACATCAAAAGGTCGAAGGAGGATTTCATTATTCAGGAATATGTGAGTTTTGATATCGAGTTGGGCGTTTTGTACTATCGTTTCCCAGACAGCGATGAAACGGGAATTACCTCTATCGTAGTCAAAGAGTTTTTGACGGTAACAGGTGATGGTAAATCCACTATTCGCGAACTGATGGAATACGATGACCGCGCTAGACTTCAGTTGGAAAGCATGACGAAAAGACTAGGCGCTGCGATGAATGAAGTGCTTCCTGAAGGTGAAAAGAGAAATCTGGAACCCATTGGAAATCACTGCCGAGGCACCAAGTTTTTAAGTGCAATGCATTTGCTGAATGACCAATTGGTGGAAGTGTTTGATGATGTAGCTTCTGAAATTGATGGTTTCTATTTCGGTCGGTTTGACTTAAAAGTGAAATCGGTGGAAGACCTTTACAAAGGAGAAAACATCAAAATTTTAGAACTAAACGGAGTAACTTCGGAACCAGCGCACATTTACGACCCATCTTATTCATTGTTCAGGGCTTATAAAGAAATTGCCCAGAACATGACCATGATGTACAGGGTGAGTAAGGCCAATATAAAACAAGGGGTAAAAGTGACTCCAGTTTTTGAAATGGCGCGCTTGATTAAATCACACTTTGGGCGTGAGAAAAATGAAACTGTAAACCAAAGCATGACTACATGATTTGGCACATATTTCAAGCTTTAATTTTAGCAACAGCAATTAGTTTCGCAGGGTCGATTCAATTGGGGCCGGTAAATTTCGGCACCATCAGAACTGCCCTTCGGTACAATAAAAAATCAGCCATACTTTTCGGTTTTGGGGGAAGTTTACCCGAATTATTCTATAGCGCTTTGGCCTTGGGTAGTTCGAATTTACTCAGTCGTTACGAATACCTCGATGACTACCTCAAATACCTGACAATCGGTGTTTTATTCATTTTTGGAATATATCTGATATTTCAAAAGCCCACTGAGGCAAGTGAAAAGGACAGTCCAGATAAAGGCAACCACGTATGGCGCGGTATGGGTTTCGGAATTCTAAACCCTCAATTATATCCTTTTTGGCTCTTCATTATTACAAACCTCAGAAGCAACAATCTGCTTACGGATGAGCGCTGGCCTGTGCAAGCCGCATTCGTAATTGGCACTGCTGCAGGGGCTTTTCTGCTACAATATTTGGTGGCGGTATTTACCTCGAAAAAGAGGGAGTTTGTATACATGAAATTAACGAAGAACTACAACAAAATACTCGGGGCAGTAATCCTCGCAGTGGCAGTTTTTCAACTGGTAATAAACCTGTAAGAGCAATGCAAAGAGAAATTAAGTACTGGTATTTGAGGAACTACGACCTTTTCTCAAACCTCACAAAAGAACAAATCAATGACCTTTGTGGTATTTCTAAATTCGTAAGAATGAAGAAAGGCCACACCATTTACTTTGCTAGCGATGAGGTGAAACGCGTTTACTTTCTCATTAACGGGAAAATAAAAATCAGCGAAATGGACCAGTCGGGCAATGAAATGATCAAGGACATTTTGCTTACTGGCGACCTGTTTGGCGAAATCTCTTTCAATATGCTTACGCTCAGTCATGAGTATGCCGAAATACTCTCTAGCGAAGTAATTCTCTGCACTTTTACCATGGACGAGTTTGAAGAGTTGATGCACAAACACCCAATGCTGTGCTTAAACTTCACCAAAAAGATCGGGGATAAGCTGCGCAAACTCGAGCATCGACATGCCAATTTGGTGTTTAAAGATGTAAAAGAAAGGCTCAAAGACTTCCTTAAAATGTGGGCGATCAATGAAGGCAAAGACACTCCCGAAGGTGTGTTGATTAAAAACTACTTAACCCATAATGAAATCGCCAGTTTGATCAGCTCTTCTCGCCAAACCGTAACCACCATTATCAACGAACTCAAAGAAGAAGGAGCATTGTCCTACTCTCGCAGTCAAATTGTTATTCCGAATATTGCGGTGTTGAGTTAGGAGAGTGTAGTCTAAGGAAGTAACCAATAGTCTTGACAGAAACAAGTTTTAGAACTCGATCACATAAAAAGGACACTTTTAGGGCTGTTTGAAAGTGGTTTCATTACACTCAGTCACATAGGCGTTACTTAAGTCAAGCCCAGAATGGAACGTATTTAGCGTGTTTTTTTGAGCTACTATCTGGATCATAATCTTTCACCAAGCCAGATTTAATCGTCTCCGATATTATTCTAGATGCTATGGAATAATTCTTTTCATCAATCCCAAACCGTTCACGGAGTGTTTGATTTGTCATGTATTCTCCGGATACAATTTTTAAGCAGCTGTGCATATAACATGCTCTAATTTTATCCTCTTTATCCATTTGACGTAATGTCTTATAGGAGTACAGAATGATTCTTGTATAGTTCTCTCCTTCGATGATTTTTGGAGCAGGGAGTTGGAAAAATTCACATTCAAATAACACCTTATCTATTCCGCTTCCTCTTTCTTCACATATATTCAACCTCCTCATAAATTGGGCTAATCTTTCATTTCTTGATTGAGGGTTATGATCTACGAATCTGAGTGTATTAATTAATGGTTTGCCAGGGTTAGAGATCTCAATCCTGTCCGAAAATAATTCTACCATTGGGCCAGTACCTCTTTCTCTAAAATCTTGATGAATGATTACATTCGCTACGAGTTCCCTAATAGCCAACTTGGGGTACATTTTTACTTCTTTTCTTAAGGCGTTATCTATTATTTCATTGGATGGTAGTTGATCATCTATATAGTTTACTAAACCTTCAAAACCCACAGCATAACCTTTTTTTCCAGTTTGTTCTTTTATGGTTTTTCTTTTATTCTTCCCATCGTATATAATAACTCTGACAGCCTTTCTCTCAAGAGTTTCAAAGTGTTCTACTTCCTTTGCAAATAATATGGCTCCGAGATTTGTGATAGCATATTTAGAGCCCTCCTTCTGAATAAGTTTTTCATTTATTAGCTTTTCAACAATCCCACTTTTATTCGAAGGAAGGGGAAGATTCATTAAGTCGAAGTATGATGGATAATCCAAAAGCTTTAATACTTGATCTATGTCTAAATTATCTTCTGCTATTTCATTCTCAAATTGAACAACAGGCCTCTTAGTCCAAATCAATCTTTCTTTCTCAGGATTATCAGAGAGTTTTTGTTTGTAAGAACCAACCCTTACAAAAGCAGTTCCTTGAAATGAAACGGGTGTATTGGTTGTTGCTTTTATTCGGAATATGACAACACCCCCATCGGCATGATTAATCTTGAATACTTCAAAGTGAACTCTAGGGCTCAAAACTCTATTAATCCATGGAACTAAGTCTTCGTTGCCCTTTGCCTTCTTATTAGGATTAAAATTTGTGCCAACAACTCTGTGAGTTTTATCGTCAATACCGAAAATAATATACCCATACGGTTTGTCATGAATACATGCTGAATTTGATAATGCTGAAATATATTCTCCAAGTTCAGCATCATTGTTAATCTTGAATTCAAGCCATTCCGTTTCACTGGGAAATGAACGCAACTCACTCAATAGAATATTCAACTCTCGATCAGTCATAAATCATATAAGAAGTGTGGTTTCTAGATCAATATAGCTATTATTGTTAAGCTTAGTCACATAACCGTCACATAAGAATTTTTGGTTTTCATTTTATCAATCTCAGCGCTTCCTTTTTGCTCAATGGGCTAAGTTGTGTGTTTGACACAAATGCAATTACCCATTCAGGGTTGGTTCTGCTGTATTCTCGTAATACCCAGCCAATGGCTTTATTGATAAAGAATTCTTTTGAGCCCAACAATGCGTTTATGGTAGTACTTAGTATTTCGGTGTCAATATCGGCCTTGTACTTTAATTGGAATAATAGCGCACAGCGTTGCAGCCAAATGTTTCTGGACTTGAGCCATTTGTCTACTTGGGGTTGTCTTTCTTCTGGATAAAGCTTGAAATAGGCTCCCATAAGTTTATAAGCAATAAAATCTACAGTGTCCCACCATGATTTGTGGGTTGCCATATATTCAAGCAACTGGATGTCTTCTCTCTCAAATTGCTTCACATATTTGAAGACAAGCTCTTGTCCAAAGAGTTGATAATCCCTTTGAGGTTTTTCCCAAAGGCTCTTTACAATTAGGTGTAAGTCTCTTTTAGCGGGAAGGTATTCTTTGGCTAAAAATGGTTTTTGAATCTCTCTTCTGTCCTGAGTTTTGATTCCATAGAACTCAAACTGGTTTCGCAAATAAGCCTTTTGTTCCGAAGCGATTTTCAGATTTTCCTTGGCTTTGAACTCAGCTTCTAATGTGTTGATGTACTGTGTCATGTTGGATTCATTCTAACCTAACATCCCCCCACAATGCTCATCTTTCCCTTCAAATTCAAAGGTGGCGTGGTCGATGTGTTCTTCTTTAAGCAAGGATTTGGCTTTTGATTTTATGCTGGCCATTTCGTCCATAGAAATTTCCTTTTCAATGACAAGGTGTGCAGAAAGTACATTGTATTCTCCGTCCATCGACCATACATGGCAATCGTGAACACCCGTAATTTCAGGAATAGAAAGTAAGGTTTTGTGAATTTGCTCAATGTCCACCTCATTGGGTTTGGCCTGAAGAATAATGAATGTGCTCTTTTTAAGATTTCGGAAGGCATTGTAAATGATATACATCGCAATGAGTAGCGATAGAATTGGGTCGATAATGGGCAAGTCCCAAAACATCATCACCAAGCTACCGATGAGCACAGCCACCCAGCCTAACACATCTTCCATTAAATGGAGAGAAATGACTTCTTCATTGATGGAAGAACCTTTTTTGAGTTTCAGCACGGCCGCTCCATTGACGATTACTCCAAAAATGGCCAGGTACATCATGCCTTTTGCGTCTACTGTTTCGGGGGCGAATAATGCTGGAATGGCTTTGCTAAGTATAATACCAGAGCCCACCAACAGCACTACAGAATTGATGATAGCACCTAGTAGGGAAAAGCGCTTGTAACCGTAAGAGAATTTCTTGTCACGGCCTTTTTGAGAAAGTTTTTGGAAGTACCATGACAGTCCAATGCTGAGGCTATCGCCTAAATCGTGAAGGGCATCGGAAAGAATGGCCAAACTGCCGGTATAGATTCCGCCAACAATTTCGACAATCGTGAAAAATAGATTTAGGAAGAAGGCAACGCGTAAGTTACCCGTTCCATGATGATGGTGGTGATGTCCGTGATGATGATCGTGCCCCATGCCCAAATGTACAAGACAAAACCATGCAACAGGGCTTCAAGAAGACTTTGGTTTGTGGGCCGAATTTATTTAGTCACTTTAAAAAACCTAAACTGAACCTGATCTTCGTTTTGTTGGTCTTTCACCCGAAAGAAAATGCCTTCATTGCTGACAAAGAGATTACGGTCTATGTCGATTTCCTCAATTGGCAGTTCATGGTAGCTCAATTCTTCTGTTTCAGTGTCAATTACAATAAGGGTTGTTCCAATTGAGCTAGGGATAGGTTTTTCATTGCTGTCAACAAATTTTGGTTTAGCACCATGATAAAGTACCCTGTATACATACCGACCATTAGGAGACATTAGCATTTGTTTGTAATAAGCTGGCTGCTTTGGGTTTTCATGAATACTCATTCCTCCTTCAAAGTACTCTGCTATACTGATAGTTGCGTAATCAGTATAATCAGCAATCTCTATTTTAGGAACACCCGCATAGATTGCTTTAACCAATTCTCCTTTATTAAAAATATAAAGACTATCAGAAATTGAAGTGCTACTATAGAGATGATTTTTATTGCGGTTAAAGAATCGAAAAATATTGGAGTTCCACTCGCGCCTTTTTTTTGCTTCTTCCTGTACTTTTAATACCGCATCAAAATTGTTGATTATCTCTTCTGTTTGAACAAACTCCTTGATGATGGAGTCCTTCTCAAAATCATAAATTGCGTATTCATAACTTTTGCTATTTCTACGTATTTGAGAAATCACCATTTCTATTTGGCCATTTTTAAAATATGAATCTTGGTTGAAGCGGTAGCTTTTTGAATCAGGGCTTACCATAACAACTCCATTTTTATGCCTAGCGCCCTTGCTTTTCTTTGTAAGTACTTCTGCATTACTGTTGATTAGGTAGATACCAATTGAGCTATCTATAAAAATTGAATCTATGGTATGTATGAAGAATTTGCTAGCGCTTTTTACTGCGTTAGGACCATCTTTTTCCATGCTAATTTTTTTGAAAAGGTCATTAGTCACATGGTCATACAAGTAAATGGAGTGAGTTTTATAGTCATAGAATGTGATGTATTCCTTGTTATCAATGGAGGCTAATTTGAGAGCTGTTAAACCTTCAAAATTGACCCCGTCTTCAAGATCCAAAGTCTTAATTCCACCGTCAGTAATGGTTAGGGTTTGAGTTGTGCGGCTTTCATTGGTGCCCTTCTTTTCCTGCTGGCATGAAAACAGGGTAAGAAAACAGGCTGATAAAAGTAGTATCGTATGACTTGATTTATACATTGGGTTTGTTTGAACTATTAATTTATTTAAAATAAATCTAGACACAATCATTCTGTGAAATTCTTAACCAAGGATTTCATTCTTAACTAATACACTGATCCCTGATTTCTGTTTACTTATTCGCCCCTTCCTTAATTACTTCTACCACTTCTGGGTTGAACAGCGTTGAGATATCTCCTAAGTTAGCACCGTCACCCGAGGCTATCTTTCTCAGGATTCTACGCATAATTTTGCCCGATCGAGTTTTAGGTAAGCCTGGTACAATCTGTACCTTGTCAGGCCTAGCAATTGGTCCAATAATTTTGGTAACCGTCTCTTTGATTTCCTTGATCAATCCTTCCTCAGATCGGCCTTCCATATCGCAAATCACAAAGGCGTAAATCCCTTGTCCTTTAATATCGTGCGGATAACCTACCACGGCAGACTCAATGACTTTTGGATGCTCGTTAATGGCATTTTCAACTTCGGCCGTGCCCATTCTATGTCCAGAAACATTAATCACATCGTCCACTCGACCTAGAATTCTGTAGTAGCCATCTTCATCTCTTTTAACACCATCGCCAGTAAAGTAATGGTTAGGGAAAGTAGAGAAGTAAGTTTGCTTGCAGCGGTCGTGGTCGCCATAAGTGGTGCGAAGCATAGAGGGCCAAGGGAACTTGATGCAAAGATTTCCTTCTACTGAATTGCCTTTTAGTTCGTTTCCTTCATTGTCTAAAATCACGAGTTGAACTCCCGGTAGTGGTAAAGTGGCATAAGCGGGCTTGGTTGGTGTAACTCCTGCCAAAGGCGAAATCATAATTCCACCCGTTTCGGTTTGCCACCAGGTATCTACGATTGGGCATTTCCCTTTTCCTATGTGGTCATGATACCAATGCCAAGCCTCTTCGTTGATAGGTTCACCTACAGAACCCAACACTTTTAATGAATCTAGTTTATATGGTTCAATCGGTTCGGTGCCATAGGCTTGCAAAGCCCTGATGGCTGTTGGCGCAGTATAAAACTGATTGACTTGATGTTTGTCGCAAATGGCCCAGAATCGGCCGGCATCAGGAAAAGTAGGCACACCTTCGAACATGATGGAAGTAGCACCTGCCAATAACGGCCCATATACAATGTAAGAGTGGCCTGTGATCCAGCCGACATCGGCTGTGCACCAATAGACATCGCCTTGGTTGTATTGAAACACATTTTGAAAAGAATAGGCGGTGTAGATCATATAGCCACCGCAGGTGTGCACCACACCTTTGGGCTGTCCTGTCGAGCCAGAAGTATAGAGGATGAAGAGCATGTCTTCCGAATCCATTTCCTCTGCCTTGTTTTCGGAAGAAACGCCTTCAATGGCATCGTGCCACCAAATGTCTCGGCCTTCAGTCATCTCAACCTGCTGCCCAGTTCTTTTTAAACTAATTACGGTTTCAACAGAATCGCACTTTTCCAAAGCTTCGTCCACCACATCTTTCACAGGAATCTGTTTGTTGCCTCTGAAGTTACCATCCGATGTAATGACCATTTTGGCTTGGCAGTCATTAATACGGTCGCTTAACGCATTGGCCGAGAAGCCAGCAAATACAATGGAATGAACAGCACCCACCCGCGCACAAGCCAACATAGCAATGGCGGCTTCTGGTACCATGGGCATATAAATAATTACACGGTCGCCTTTACCAACTCCTTTGGCCTTTATGGCGTTGGCAAACTGGCATACCTTGGCGTGAAGTTCTTTATAGGTGAGGGTGATGTGCTCTTCGTTGGGGTCATTCGGTTCCCAAATAATGGCCGCTTGGTCGCCTCGGGTATAAAGGTGACGGTCTAAAATATTCTCGGTAATATTCAGCTTTCCATTTACGAACCATTTTACGTCTGGCGTTTCAAAATTCCATTCCACAACCTTATCCCATTTTTTCCTCCAATGGAAAGAATCGGCAATTCTTGCCCAAAAAGACTCTGGATCTTGAACACTCTTTTGGTATTCGTGCATATAACCGCTAAGGCTGTGGATTCTGTCGCTCATGATTGCTGAATTTACAGCCCATTTTAATCATTTATGCGCTTAACTGAAAGAGGTTTTCTATTCTAGTTGCGGAATTGTAGATTTGGTGAAAGCCGTAAATCATGAGCGAAAAAATTTATGAGTTCGAAGCTGTCATCCAAAATGGAGGAGAGAAATGGCCAGAAGCGGCCTGTATTTCACTTCCATTTAGTGTGGAAGAAGAGTTTGGCACGAAAGGTCAAGTGAAGGTGAAGGCCACTTTTGATGGAGAGCCATATCGCGGATCTATCGCCAATATGGGTACTGGCCATATTTTGATTTTAAGGAATGATGTTAGGGCTGCTATTGGTAAAGGTCATGGAGATACAGTCACTGTAACCGTTCAAAAGGATACCGAAAAAAGAGTGGTTGAAGTACCTGAGGCATTGAAAGCCGAATTCAAAGTTTACCCCAAAGCCGAAGCTTTTTATAATTCGCTCTCCTATACCAACCGTAAAGAATACGCCCGATGGATTGATACAGCAAAACGTGAAGAAACGAAAGCCAAGCGTTTACAAAAGACAATTGAAATGCTCTTGACTGGGGTGAAGCATCCGTAAATTAAATCATCAACTGCGCCAAAACTGCTGCTCCCGCACCCACCAAAGAAACCGAAAATCTTTTCCAGTCAAGTTTGTGATGTGGGTCACTTTCTATAAAAATAGTGGTCGAAATTTGAAGGAAACTACCAGCGACTACCGCAAAGAAAATGATCAAGTATTTCTCGGGCAATAAGTTGGAATGGCTAAAATACTCAGAGGTAATTAAACCCAAAGGAGAACTGATGGCAAAGATGAACAGCAAACCAAAAGCCTTGTACTTGTTTTTAAGTTGAGCTACCAATAATGCCATTAACGCCAATGAGGCCGGTATTTTGTGCATTACAATACCAAGTAATATTTTAGGAGAACTGCCATGGCTATACACTGAATCCGGGGTGTGGTTAGAGTGCAACGAATCCGTTAGAATAGAACCTTCTAAAAAGGAATGAAGGACAAGGGCAATCAATAAATAAGTGACAGGTACTTTGGTATGAACATGGATATGTCCATGCTCCACTCCGCTGGAAAAATTTTCTAATATTTTCTGAATAAAGAACCCAATAAGGATATATAGACCAAGATTGAATGGATCTTCTCCACTCATAAATAAATCTGGGATAAGGTGAATTACAGTTACAGAAAACAAGTAAGCACCAGCAAAAACAAGAAAATAGCGAATTTTAGTGTCGCTAAAAGTTGCATTCCCTAAAATGAACAGGCCTGGAACAAGTGCGCAGAGCAGTAAAATGGTGACGTTTATCAGCAAACCTAAAAATCGTTAATGCAACAACATTGCAAATATGATAAAGAAAATCGAATTTTCATTGAAATAGTTCCGCGAGGCCGGCTACTTATTGTTCGTTTATGGTTTTTCCCTTTAGGCCAGGGGAGATATAGGTTTGCGTATTTCCATCTTGGTCAGAATAAATAAAGTAGGCTTCCAAGCTTGAGTTACTTTCTACCATTGCTTTCGCTTTGTCTAATCCCATGGCCATTGATGCGGTAGCATAAGCATCGGCATACATGCAGGTAGGGGCGACTATGGTTGCGCTCAAAAGCGTGATCATTTTAGGGTAACCCGTTTTTGGGTCAATGGTATGGGCTACTTTTTTCCCGTCTACAATTTTATAATTACGATAGTTTCCTGAAGTGGCCATTCCATGGTCTTCCAATTGAATGGCATCGAAAACACCACCAACTCGATTTTCATCGGGTACCTCAATTCCAATCGTCCAAGTTTCACCAATGTCGTTTTTTCCTTTCGCTCGCACTTCGCCACCAATTTCAACCATGAAGTTTTGGATTCCTTGCTTCATTAAATATTCTGCAACAACATCAATCGCTTGCCCCTTGGCTATGGCTGAAAAGTTAAGCTTCAGTTCTGGAATGGTTTTGAATACTTCTTCGCTAGTGAAACTCACTTTTTCAAAGCCTACATATTTCAATACTGAATCTACTTGGCCGCTGTCCAAAGTAACACTTTTGCCATCACCAAAACCCCAAGCATCTACCAATGGGCCAACGGTTGGGTCGAAATAGCCTCCGGATGCTTTATACACTTCCTGGCTGGCGATGAGTACTTCTGAAAAGTAGGGGAAGCTGAAAGTCACCTTTCCATCTTTATTAAAGGTTGAAATTTCAGAATCAGGGATGTAAGTAGAAAGGGATTGATTGAAGTCTATTAAAAGTGAATCAATTTCCTTTTTGAAGTTTCTGAGGTCTTCGTCAATATACTTTATGTTGTAAGCAATAACGCCCATTGTGGTACCTTGAACCAATACCATTTTTGGTTTTTGACTCTCGCGGTATTTCCAAACCACAAAAATTGCAATTACTAACACGAGTAGGTATATTCTAGACCTTTGATTCTTGTCCATTGTCTCAAAATTTGAGCAAAGATAATGAGTGCTTTTCCTTGATGTAAGGTTAAAGAGTAAAAGATTGATTAAGTGAAAAAAACTAACTGCTATCTTAGCAAAAAGATTGGTGAATGCGCGAAGACTATTTAAATGCTGAAGATGAAAATCTCAAC
This sequence comes from Roseivirga echinicomitans, assembly GCF_001592935.1. Taxonomy (GTDB): domain Bacteria; phylum Bacteroidota; class Bacteroidia; order Cytophagales; family Cyclobacteriaceae; genus Roseivirga; species Roseivirga echinicomitans. Next base: position 32,530 of record NZ_LRDB01000003.1, on the reverse strand, counting down.
CCTGAAGAAAAGGATATTGAGCGAGCACTGAGGCCGCTGAGTTTTGAAGATTTTACGGGACAGCACAAAATTGTTGAGAACTTAAAAATATTCGTTTTGGCAGCCAAGGGACGGTCAGAGCCTTTGGATCATGTGTTGTTACATGGACCCCCAGGCTTGGGTAAAACCACCCTGTCTCACATTATCGCCAATGAGCTTAAGTCTGACTTAAAGATTACTTCTGGCCCTGTGCTTGATAAACCTGGCGATTTGGCCGGTTTACTGACCAATTTGGAGCATGGTGATGTGCTTTTTATCGATGAAATCCACAGGCTGAATCCAATTGTGGAAGAATACCTGTATTCCGCTATGGAAGATTACCGCATCGACATCATGCTTGATTCGGGGCCAAATGCGCGTTCAGTTCAAATTTCATTGGAACCATTTACTTTAATTGGAGCCACCACAAGGTCGGGTTTATTGACATCACCATTACGTGCGCGTTTCGGGATCAATGCCAGACTGGAATATTACGATGCGAAACTACTGACCACCATTGTCCAACGATCGGCCGAAATATTGAATACGCCTATTGATGATGATGCGGCCTATGAAATTGCCCGAAGAAGCAGAGGAACTCCACGTATTGCGAACAACCTTCTACGCAGAACAAGGGATTTTGCTCAAATAAAAGGGACTGGAACCATCACCAAAGCCATAAGCGAAATGGCATTGAACGCTTTGGATGTTGATTCGCATGGGTTGGATGAAATGGACAATCGTATTTTGCTCACTATTATTGAGAAATTCAAAGGTGGACCAGTGGGTCTTTCTACCATTGCCACAGCAGTGGGTGAGGAGGCCGAAACCATAGAAGAAGTTTACGAGCCATTTTTGATTCAAGAAGGCTATCTTAAGCGTACCTCCCGCGGCCGCGAAGCAACAGAATTGGCCTATAAACATTTAAGTATTAAACCTCCTGGTGGGCAAACAGGTAGTTTGTTTGATGCTTAGTTAGGATTTATGGTGTCTTAACAACACACCCCTAGCCCCTCTCGAGAGGGGAATGGTTTCGAGGTGATATTAAGGTTTTGGAGCAAAAGGCGATTGATTGTTTTGTGGAAAAGCCTGACTTAAACTAACAAAGTATTCCCTCCTTTCTCTTGCGCCCGAAGCCTAAGGAGCAGAGGAGGGTAGGGAGGTGACAATACGCTAGAGGTAACCGCATAAAAATTCAACACATAAAACATTTGCAAAACATTTCAAAAAATACTGCCATAATCAAGCAAACGGCCCATAAACTAGGCTTTGATTTCTGTGGTATTTCCAAAGCAGAGTTTTTGGCTGATGAAGCCCCGCGCTTGGAGGCATGGTTAAAGAGGGGCAATCATGGAGAAATGAGTTATATGGAAAACCATTTCGATAAACGGCTTGACCCAAGTAAACTGGTGCCTGGTGCTAAATCTGTTGTTTCATTACTCTACAATTACTATCCAGAAAAGGATTTGTCCGAAGAACATCCAGCGCATTTGAAACTGGCTAAGTACGCTTATGGAGAGGATTACCACTTTGTGATTAAAGATCGGCTGAAAACCTTCATGTCAGTTTTAAAGGAAGAAATTGGCGAAGTGGAGGGGCGCGTGTTTGTGGATTCGGCTCCCGTAATGGAACGCCAATGGGCGGCTAAAAGTGGTTTGGGTTGGTTGGGGAAAAACACGCTGCTGATTAATAAAGGGCAAGGCAGCTACTTCTTTTTAGCCGAACTAATTATTGATTTAGAACTTGAGCCCGATGGCCCAATTAAGGACTATTGTGGCACCTGCACCCGTTGTATAGACGCTTGTCCGACAGATGCCATTACACCTTATGAAGTAAACGCGAACAAGTGCATTTCTTACCTGACCATTGAACTTAAGGATCAGATTCCAGATAGTTTTCAAGGCAAAATGGGCAACTGGATTTTCGGTTGCGATATCTGCCAAGAGGTTTGTCCTTGGAATCGCTTCTCAAAACCCCATTCAGAGGCTGCCTTTCGTCCTAAAAATGAGCTATTAGAATTATTTAACAATAATTGGCAAGATTTAACGGAGGAGGTTTTTAGGGTTGTTTTTAAGGGTTCAGCAGTAAAAAGAACAAAGATTGAAGGGTTAAAAAGGAATATAAAAATGGCAAAAAAATAGCCCATTGCTAAGGCGGCAACGGGCGGTGTGATTAAATGATTTTATCCTGCGAGTAAAAACTGTTCTTCGAGAACATTTCCGTATAAGTGCCCAAATTTTGCATAGCACCAACGTTTTAATTCTTCTAATTCTTCTCCGATGACGGAGTGAATAGCCTTTCTCAACTCTTTTTCAAATAGCTTCTTATCGAAGCTCACCTTCGCGAGGATCGTTTTGAAATATTCCAACATGTCAAGATCGTTTAATTGGTTATAAATCTATTGTGCCTTTCGCACATAATCACGAACGAAGCGATTAGGATTTAGTTACCCCAAAAATTTAAATTATATTTAAAACCTCTTCGTTTGAGGAGAAGCGAATATAATAAATTGACATGAGAATTACCAGTTCAAAATTCATTCTTGTCGCCTGTCTCATATGCTTTGGTTGGGTGGCAAAAGCACAATCAACTTCTATTGAATTAGGGCCAGACGAAGTAGGCCTCAATCAGCTTTTTACGATTAAGGTAACCGTGTTGGATGGTAAACTGAAATCGTATACAGATTTTCCAAATATTGATGGGTTTGCCAAAAGAGGAACCTCTTCTAGTAGCAGTACCAATATAATAAACGGGCAGGTGAGTTCCTCTCAGAGTATTATTCAGCGCTACCTTCCTTTAGAAGAGGGTACGTATCAATTAGAGGATTTTACTATTGATGTGAATGGAGTAGCGATCTCCTCAAAAGGAAAGAAAATTAAGATTACTCCTCCGGTTGAAACCAGAAGAAATAGTAATAGAACAACATACGGCCATAATACCTTTGATAACCTGTTTGGAGAAGAAAAGGACCCTGAATTTGTGGAGGTGAAAGAAGATGCGTTTTTAGCTCTAACTACAGATAAGGACGAAGTTTATGTGGGAGAAGGCTTTACAGCGACTTTTGCCTTTTATGTAGCTGAAGATAATAGAGCACCTTTGCAATTTAATGACCCTGGTACTCAATTGTCGGAAGTACTTAAAACCCTGCGCCCTACCAATAGCTGGGAAGAGAATTTTAATATTGAGAGCATTACTGGGGAAAAGGTAAATGTTGGTGGAAAGGGATATATTAGGTATAAAATTTATAGAGCCACTTATTTTCCGCTCAACCTTGATCCGATAGTTTTCCCTTCTGTGCCATTTGAAATGATTAAGTACCAAGTGGCCAAATCTCCTTCGTTTTTTGGGAGAGATAGAAAAGAGGACTTTAAAACCTTCTACTCTAAGGAGAAGACAGTGAAGGTGAAAGCTTTGCCCCCTCACCCTCTTAAAGATGCTGTTGCCGTTGGTGAGTTCTTTTTAGATGAAAAAATGAGCAAGAAAAAGCTCGAAACTGGCGGTAGCTTTGAGTATTCCTTTGGAATTTATGGAGAAGGGAATATTTCTGGAATTAGTGGACCGAAAATTCCTGACAATAAATCCATTGAATTTTACCCTCCAGATGTGAGTCAAGATATAAACCGTAATAATAGCAAAGTAACGGGGTCGAAAAAATTCACCTACTATGGTTTGCCAAACGAACCCGGTGAGTATAATATGGAGGACTATTTCAGTTGGGTGTACTTCAATCCGAAAACAGCGAAATATGATACCCTTAAATCTGAAGTGAAATTTGAGGTAACAGGAGAAAGCAAAAAGAACATCTCAATTTCTTCGGTTGATTTGGGTTCATTTTATGACTCCATTGAGGATAAATCAAATAATTTAGAAAGTTTGACCGAAGATAAGACCATGCAAGTCCTTGCCAATATTTTAATATTGGCTATGTTCGCAGGCGCGGGTTTCATCTACTTTAAAAAATAAATGGGCAATACTTTCGGTAATCTTTTCAGAATCCATACCTACGGTGAATCTCACGGAAAGGCCTTGGGTGTAATCATTGATGGCTGCCCAGCGGGTTTGCTTATTGATGAAGCATTTATTCAGTCAGAACTTGACAGGAGAAAACCTGGACAGTCAAAAATTACGACACAACGTAAAGAAGCAGACGAGTTTGAAATTGTATCCGGTGTTTTTGAAGGGAAGTCTACTGGAACACCGATTAGTATTATCATCCGAAATCAAGATCAGAAGAGCAAAGACTACTCTCATATAGCAGATAAATTCCGTCCATCGCATGCCGATTATACTTTTCAGACAAAGTATGGCATTCGTGATTATAGAGGTGGAGGAAGAAGCTCTGCAAGAGAAACAGTTGCCAGGGTTGCGGCTGGAGCCGTTGCCAAGATCTTCCTCAGACATCATAAGATTTCATTTTATGCTTATGTATCTCAAGTAGGGAGCTTGAAACTGGATAAAGACTATACTCAGCTCGACCTTACAAAAACCGAAGACAACATTCTTCGTTGCCCCGATGCAGAAATGGCCGAGAAAATGATTGAGTTAATTGACCAAACTCGTAAAAACCGTGATACCATTGGTGGAATTGTTACTGGGGTAATTCAGGGTGTTCCAGCTGGTTTGGGAGAGCCGGTTTTCGATAAACTTCATGCCGAAATTGGCAAAGCCATGCTATCTATTAATGCGGTAAAAGGCTTTGAGTATGGGAGTGGTTTTGAAGGTATAAAATTGAATGGATCGGAACATAACGATGCCTTTTATATGGACAATAACGTGGTGAAAACCAGAACTAACTACTCTGGCGGCATACAGGGTGGCATATCTAATGGACAAGATATCTACTTCAATGTAGCCTTTAAGCCCGTTGCCACAATCATGACTGATCAAGAGAGCATCAATGAAGATGGAGGTACTGTTACCGTTGAGGGTAAAGGTCGCCATGATCCTTGTGTGGTACCACGTGCGGTGCCTATTGTTGAAGCAATGGCCGCTTTGGTAATTGCTGATTATTTGCTAATTAGCGTGACTAATCGAATTTAGACTATCCCCGTTTTATATGAAAAAGCTTCCTCTTCATGTCAAAATAATGATTGGCCTTTTGGCTGGTGTTATATGGGCATTTATATCAAGTGCTTTAGGCTGGAATGAATTTACCACGAATTGGATCGATCCTTTCGGGCAGATTTTTATTAGAATGTTGAAATACATCGCTGTACCATTGGTGTTGTTTTCAATCATTGGTGGTATTTCTGGTTTAAAAGACATGTCTAAATTAGGCCGAATGGGTGGTAAAACGCTTTCGTTCTACCTAGTAACCACTGTTTTTGCCGTAGGTATTGGTCTAGTGTTAGTGAACGTAATTAGGCCTGGGGATTTTATAGATGAAGAGCAAAGAATTAAGAACCGTCTACAGTATGAAGAATGGGTTTCAGCTACAGATGGAGTTGAAATTTTGGATGGAAAGCATTACTTAGATGACCCTAAGTATAATGGGCTTGATTTCCGACAGGAAATGACTGAAGCCGAAAAGAAACTAGTTGAGGAAAAGAAAGCAACCGCCTTAGAGAAGAAAGATGAAGGGCCGTTGTCATTTTTAGTTGATATGGTGCCTCAGAACATCATCTTATCCCTTTCCAATGATAAGTTAATGCTACAAGTAATATTCTTTGCGATATTCTTCGGGGTCTGTTTGGCCCTGGTGCCAGACGAAAAAGCAGTTGGTTTAAAGAGTTTCGTTGATGCAACCAACGAGGTGTTCCTTAAAATGGTAGACATCATTATGAAGTCTGCGCCATTCTTTGTTTTTGCCTTGCTTGCGGGGGTAATCTCCAAAATGGCGGATACACCAGGAGAGGTTTTGGAAATATTTAAAGGCCTCGCGTCTTATTCCGTAACGCTAGTATTAGGTCTGCTTTTCTTGATTTTTATATTCTACCCGCTTATTGTTAAGACTTTCGTTAAGAGTCTTACTTATAGAAAATTCTTTCAAAAGATCAGTCCGGCTCAATTCTTAGCCTTCTCAACCAGTTCTAGTGCAGCAACTTTGCCGGTGACTATGGAGTGTGTTGAAGATAATCTAGGGGTATCTAAAAACGTTTCGAGCTTTGTTTTGCCTATCGGAGCAACAGTTAATATGGATGGTACGAGTTTGTATCAAGCAGTAGCGGTTGTGTTTATGGCGCAAATGCACATGGTAGATTTATCTATAACACAACAGCTTACAATTGTCCTTACTGCTACTTTAGCTTCAATCGGTTCGGCAGCAGTGCCAAGCGCTGGTATCGTAATGATGGTAGTCGTACTTCAATCTGTTGGCTTGAATCCAGCATGGATCGCTATTATTTTCCCTGTAGATAGACCTTTAGATATGTTAAGAACGGTGGTGAATGTAACGGGTGATGCCACGGTAGCCACCTTAGTTGCTAAATCTGAAAACGAATTAAAGGAAGACTGAGAAACTTTTCGATTACCTTTGTAGTTCAAAAGGACTAGACAGTTAGATATGAAAGCGGTAAACATATACATGGAGGCTAACCCTAACCCAAATTCAATGAAATTTGTGGTGAATTTTATGCTTCTACAAGAGGGCGTTAGTTTTGATTATCCAGATATGGAGTCGGCAAAGGATTCTCCTTTGGCCCAAGAATTACTCAATATTCCTTCGGTTGAAAGAGTATTCTACATGAGTAACTTCATTACAGTGACTAAGTCTGAATCGGTTGAATGGCCGGAAATTCAGAACGAGGTTAAAAATGTAATTAAGCCATATTTGGAGAACGAGAAGCCTTTGATTCTTCAGGAGTTGGATAAAGATCCATTGTTTGATGAAAACGATTCTGAAGTAGTAAAACAAATCAAAGGTATTTTGGACGAATATATCCGCCCAGCAGTAGAACAAGACGGTGGAGCCATTGGCTTCGCTTCTTTCAATGATGGAGTGGTGAAGGTGAATCTTCAAGGTTCTTGCAGTGGCTGCCCAGCCTCAGCGGTTACCTTAAAGTCAGGTATTGAGAACTTACTAAAAAGAATGCTTCCTAATGATGTAAGAGAAGTAGTAGCTGAAGGAGTTTAAAAGAATTAAACATATTGAACTTATATTTAAGGTGATTCGAAAGGGTCACCTTTTTATTTGAGCATCACTTAGATTTAGAAACTCTATTGAATGAATAGTATGAAAGCCAACATCAAGAAAATTGCTGTTTTAACCTCAGGGGGCGATGCACCAGGAATGAACGCGGCTGTTAGGGCAGTTGTAAGGTCTAGTGTCTATTATAACCTCGATGTCTATGGATTCTATAAGGGTTATGATGGCCTTATTAATGGAGACATAGAGCAGCTTCAAGTGCGCTCAGTATCTAATATTCTAAGTCGTGGAGGCACGTTCCTACTTTCCGCTAGAAGTGATGAGTTCAGAACAAAAGAAGGGAGGGCCAAGGCCTATGAAAATTTCAAAGTAAATGATCTAGATGCCTTAGTGGTGATTGGTGGTGACGGTTCGTTCACTGGTGCCGATGTGTTTAGTCAGGAATATGATGTGCCTGTTTTAGGAATTCCAGGCACTATTGATAATGACTTGGCAGGAACAGACTTTACAATTGGGTATGATACGGCATGCAATACTGCTACTGAAGCTATTGATAAAATAAGAGATACAGCTTCTTCTCACGAAAGGCTGTTCTTCGTAGAAGTCATGGGGCGTGATGCTGGTTTTATTGCCGTAAATTCTGGAATAAGTGGTGGTGCCGTGGCGATGTTATTGCCAGAGCATAATTGGGGAATTGATGATTTGATCAGAAGACTTCAAAGAGGAGCCTCCAATCAAAAGGCTTCTAACATTGTAATTGTGGCAGAAGGCTGTAAGCTTGGTTCTGCTTATGAAATAGCAGCCAAAGTAAAAGCTCAGCTAGATTATTTTGATATTCGCGTTTCCGTTTTAGGGCATTTACAGCGAGGTGGTTCCCCTACTACTTCTGATAGGGTATTGGCCAGCCGTTTAGGCGTGGCTGCTGTTGAGGGCTTGTTAAATGGTGAATCAAATGTTATGGTTGGCGTGGTAAATAGTAACGTAGTCTATACGCCCATTAACGAAGCCGTTAAAACCATTAAGAAAATTGATGCTGACGAGTTTAGAATCGCTAAAATTCTTTCGATCTAGTTAAAAATAAACAATTACTCTTTGTCGAAAAGGCACAAAAAGATCTCAATCTAAGTTGCTCCAGGTTTTAATGTGGGTTTCCCGAAGTATTCAATATGAAGGGGTTAAAAACAAAAAAGCCCAGCATTTGCTGAGCTTTTTGAAGTAGTCCGTAGGAGGGCAATTCGTTAAGAATTCTTCCGCTGGAAGAATTTAGAATTGAGCCAGCTTGTAGGGAGGCTCCCCGGGATATTCAACATAAGGCAATTAAAACAAAAAAAGCCCAGCATTTGCTGAGCTTTTTGAAGTAGTCCGTAGGGGAATCGAACCCCTGTTGCTGAGATGAAAACCCAGTGTCCTAACCCCTAGACGAACGGACCCTTAATAGTGCAGAGGAGGAGGGATTCGAACCCCCGGTACCTCGCGGTACAACGGTTTTCAAGACCGCCGCATTCGACCACTCTGCCACTCCTCTGTGTGTGATCTCCCGTTTGGGACTGCAAAGATAGTGGTAATTTTATTTTTGCAAATAGCCTAGGCAAAATTATTTATCATTTGCTTCCCGAATTTCCATTTTGGCCTTATCAATAGCGGCATTCATCTCGAAACCTACCAGTAGAATTAGGGAAATTATGAACAACCATAGCATTAAAACGAGTAGCGCTCCAATGGAACCATAAAGCTTATTATAGTTCCCAAAATTGTTGACGTAATAAGAGAATCCAAATGAAGAAACGATAATGGCTAATGTTGAAAATACTGATCCTATACTCAGGAAATGCCACTTTTCGTGAATAGCAGGTGCTAAATAGTAAATGGATGATATGGCAATTTGAAAGATAAGGTAAAGGAAAACGAACCTCAAAATAAAGACCAAATCTACTGAAATGTTATCATTTATAATGGATCTTATTTCCGAGTCTTGGATCATTTGTTGCCCTACAATTAGGAGTGCAATGGATATGATAAAAGATAGCGCAAGAATGAAAATTAATATGGTAGCGATGAACCTTACGGAGAAAAAGCCCCTAGTTTCATTGGTTTTATAGCATGCATTGAAGGCACTCATCAATGAGGCCATGCCATTTGTAGATAAAATCAGCGTAAGAATAAAACCAATGGAGAGGAGTCCGCCACGCTGTTTACCAATAATGTCATGGATTGTCGTTTCTGCTGCGTTGTATAAATTTGAAGGCAGAATGTCTTTCAAAAATCCAATAATCTCATTGTTGGTGAGTTCGGGAAAGAAGGTTTGTATATATGGTGTTAAAGTAAAAAGGAAAATGATCGCTGGGAAAATGGCCATGGTGAAACTAAAGGCAACGCCATTAGCGCGATCTAGAATTTCGTCATTAGACATCTTCCTAATAAAGATAAGGATAGCGTCATAAAGACCAATTTTATCTTTCCCCAGCTTGATCTTCTGGAGAAAGGCGACCAGTTTCAGGTAGTACTTGTTTTCAAACACAAACTTAAGAATCCTACTTTTCATCGAAATAGGGTTCTAATACCTGAACTAATTCTTTTGGTGCCTTGGTCAGCTTATTGGATTCCATATTTACGAAAACCAACGAAGTCATACCCTCATTAATAAGTTCATTCTGTTCATTTCGTATTTCGTAATTGAAGCGCATTCTTACCTTAGGTATTTCTGGTACGGTTACTTGAATGGTGAGCAGCTGATCATACTTGGCTGGATTATGATATTTGCTATAGTTTTCATGAACAGGCATCATAATCCCTGCTTTTTCTAATTTTCCATAACTGAACCCGATTTTTTTCAATGCCTCAACTCTTGCTACTTCGTAATACATAGCATAGTTGCCATAATAGACATAAGACATTTGGTCGGTTTCGGCATATCTTACCCTGATTTGGGTGGAAGCAGTGTACATTATCTGAATATTCTTCTTTCGTTGAGTGCTCTTTGGAATAAGGCTGCATTCTTATTGTGCTGTACCAATGTTTTTGCAAACCTGTGATACCCGGAAAAATCTTCTTTGGCGCACATATAAATATAATCATGCTTTTCGTAATTCAGTACTGCATCTATGGAAGATATCGTTGGTAAGTTGATTGGCCCTGGAGGTAAACCTCTATTTAAATAGGTGTTATATGGGCTTTGAACTCTCTTATGTTCATTCAGCACCCTTTGAATAGTGAAATCGCCCAAAGCAAATACCAATGTTGGGTCGGCCTGAAGTGCGATATTTCTTTCAAGGCGGTTGAGGTAAAGCCCCGCAATTGTTGGTCGCTCGTCATTTTTGATACTTTCGGCTTGAACAATAGAGGCTAAAACTGACACTTGAACAGGAGTTAAGTCTAGTGCTTTTGCTTTTGCAACACGGTCGGCTGTCCAGAATTTCTTGTGTTCTTCTGCCATTTTGGAAAAAAGCTCCTCGGCTTTAATCGTCCAATACACTTCATAAGTGTTGGGCAAAAACAATGTCATTACATTTTCTGAATTCACTCCATAGTCAGCTAAAAAAGCATCATCATTTAAAAGTGCTTCAAATACCTCTGGTTCAATACCCGTATTGTCGGTGATTTTATCAGCCAGTTCGGATTTCAACCTTACATTATTGAAAGTGATTCTAACAGGGATTTGGTCTCCAGCCCTGAGCATTCTTACCGTTTCAATATTCGACATGCCTGTCTTTAGATAATATACGCCAGGTTTTACTGCATCCTGATAACCTAAAGTTTTCGAAACAAAGCTGAAGGAGATTACATCGTTGATTACTTGAGCATCATAAAACTTGTTGCGCACCTCATCAAAACTTTCACCATAGTGAATGGTAACGGTTGTGTTTTCTCGCTCAATTAGAATATTGGCGCCATAAAACACTTGGTAGAAGTAAAAACTAAAGGAGGTGAGCATTACTGAAAACACCACCATGGCTAATAGGAAAATCTTTCTTTTCTTCATTGGGTTACAAAAATAGGGTTTTTGTCATAACTTCGATTCGTTAAATGAATACTAATGCAAGCCGAGTTAATAAGAATTTATCCTGAAAACCCTGAACAGGAAAAAATCGATTACATAGTGTCGGTTTTGAGAGATGGTGGGGTGATTATTTATCCAACTGATACGGTATATGGTATTGGCTGTGATTTCTCGAATACCAAAGCTGTAGAGCGAGTTTGTAAAATAAAAAACGTAAAACCACAGAACCTATCGTTCATTTGTTACGACTTGAGTGAAATTTCTGAATACGTAAAGCAGCTTAGTACTCCTGTGTTCAAAGTCATGAAAAAGGTGCTTCCTGGTCCTTACACGTTTATTTTGAACTCTAATAGCAGCGTACCAAAAATTTTGAACGCTAAAAAGAAAACGGTAGGTATTAGGGTGCCTAACAATAGTATTCCGCGCCTTTTAGTGAAAGAATTAGGAAGGCCAATCATTACTTCTTCAATTCAAGGAGAAGATGATGTGATTGAATATTCAACCGACCCAAGCTTAATTTTCGAGAAGTATGAAAACTTAGTGGATATCGTAATTGATGGGGGGTATGGGGGCAACGTGCCTTCTACCGTTATTGATTGCTCTAACGACCAGTTCGAAATTATTAGAGAAGGTTTGGGAGAAGTAGAAGGGTTGTTTTGATGCAGAGCATTTTACTCGATTTACACTACTTGCCAAGCGTTGCGTATTTTGCTGCTATCTATAAAGCAGATGAAATCTCTATTGCGAGTCAAGGGAGGTTTGAAAAAAGAACATATTTAAATAGAAGCACCATTTTAACTGCCAACGGACCGCTTGACTTGTCAGTGCCTGTGTTTGGCGCTAATAAAAGGATCCCAATTCAAGAAGTGAAAATAGATTATCATGAAAAATGGATGAATAATCATTGGCGTGCCATTCAGTCTGCTTATGGTAAATCCCCCTTCTTTGATTTCTATTCAGAAGAATTTAAGGCTATTCTGTATGCTGAGTCAAGCCATTTATTCAACCTCAACAAGTCACTACTGACAATGTGTCTTAAGTTTCTGCAAATTGACACACCTGTGTTTTGGGAAGAAAACCTTGATGAAAAGGATAAACCCGATTTAACGGATATGAGGGGTGATATTCATCCAAGAAAGCCTATTTCCGAACTGTCTTGGTTCGCTCCTAAACCCTACCAACAAATATTTGGCAGTAACTTTGTTTCTAACCTTAATATCTTAGACCTTTTGTTTTGTACAGGGCCAGAAGCCATAGAGGTTTTAAAAAGGTCAATTGTTACATTAGAGAACAAATAGTGATTTGATTACGTTTTGTGGTAGATCATTACTAGAAAATACTATATTGATCTATCCTATAATTATTAGAACAAGCCATTCAGAAAGGAATAAATGGAAGCTAAATTTTCGAATAGAGTAAAAGAAGTCATTTCGTTGAGCCGTGAAGAGGCGCTCCGTTTAGGCCATGATTACATAGGCACAGAGCACCTTTTGTTGGGAATGATCAGAGAAGGAGAAGGCATTGCAGTGAGTATCTTGAAAAAGCTTGGTACTTCGCTGGAAGAGTTGCGAGAATCGGTGGAACGTGCTACCAAAGGTACGGCCAATCATAATGTCAAAAATTTGGCAAATATTCCGCTTACCCGTCAGTCAGAGAAAGTGCTCAAAATCACTTACCTAGAAGCAAAAATATTTAAGAGCCAATTGATTGGTACTGAGCATTTGTTGTTGTCTATTTTAAGAGATGAAGACAATATTGCTACTCAGATCTTAGAGAAATTTGATGTGAACTACGAGGTGGTCAAGGAAATGCTAGAATACCAGACAGACAGTGATACACCATTAGCTTCGTCTGACACAGACGACTCAGATGATGATTCTTCAAAAATGTTTGGAGGTGGGGCAGGAGCTTCTTCTGACAAACCAGGGCAAAAAGGAACCGAGAAGTCTCGCACACCCGTGCTCGATAACTTCGGTCGTGATTTGACTAAATATGCGGAAGAAGATAAACTCGACCCTATTGTTGGTAGAGAGAAAGAAATTGAGCGAGTCGCTCAGATTTTGAGTAGAAGAAAAAAGAACAATCCAATTCTTATTGGAGAACCAGGTGTTGGTAAATCTGCCATTGCCGAAGGTTTGGCTTTAAGAATTATTCAGAAGAAGGTGTCGAGAATACTATTTAATAAAAGAGTGGTGACGCTTGATTTGGCATCTCTTGTGGCTGGAACCAAATACAGAGGTCAGTTTGAAGAACGAATGAAAGCCGTGATGAACGAGCTTGAAAAGTCTCCTGAAGTGATTCTGTTTATTGATGAACTACATACGATTGTTGGTGCAGGTGGGGCCTCGGGGTCGCTAGATGCTTCCAACATGTTCAAACCGGCTTTAGCCCGTGGCGAAATTCAATGCATTGGGGCGACAACTCTAGATGAGTACCGTCAGTACATTGAGAAAGATGGTGCTTTGGCCAGACGTTTTCAGCAGGTTATGGTAGACCCTACTACGGTAGAAGAAACTGTTATGATCCTTGATAACATCAAAGAAAAGTATGAAGAGCATCACCATGTGAATTATACTCCGGAAGCCATTAAGGCCTGTGTTGCGCTTTCTGATCGCTACATTTCTGATCGTTTTCTGCCTGATAAGGCCATAGACGTTTTAGATGAAGCAGGTGCGAGAGTACATATCAACAATATCCATGTGCCAGATGATATTGTTACTTTGGAGGCTGCCATTGAGGATATTAAGAAGGAGAAAAACCGAGTAGTTAAAAGTCAGAAGTACGAAGAGGCTGCTCAGTTAAGAGATAAAGAAAAGAAACTCATTGACCAGCTTGACAGAGCTAAGGCCAAATGGGAAGACGAAAGTAAAGCCAAACGCTATACTGTTGATGAAGAAAATGTAGCCGAAGTTATCGCAATGATGACAGGAATTCCTACAAAACGTATTGCTCAAAAAGAGCAGTCGAAACTGGTGGGAATGGGCGAACAATTGAAGAAGCGTGTGATTGGTCAGGACGAGGCAATTGCCAAATTGACCAAAGCGATTCAGCGTACCAGAGTTGGATTGAAAGATCCAGGGAAACCAATCGGATCATTTGTTTTCTTAGGCCCAACGGGTGTAGGTAAAACAGAATTGGCGAAAAAGCTTTCCACCTATTTATTCGACAAAGAGGATTCTTTGGTAAGAATAGACATGAGTGAGTACATGGAGAAATTCTCTGTGTCTCGTTTGGTAGGAGCGCCTCCGGGCTATGTGGGTTATGAAGAAGGTGGGCAGCTTACTGAAAAAGTGAGAAGAAAACCTTACTCTGTAGTGTTGCTAGATGAAATAGAAAAAGCACACCCAGACGTTTTCAATATTCTATTGCAGGTATTGGATGATGGTATTCTTACTGATGGCTTGGGCCGAAAAGTGGATTTTAGAAACACCATCATTATTATGACTTCAAATATTGGAGTGCGTGATTTGAAGGATTTCGGTTCTGGAATAGGTTTCAGTACACAGACAAGAAAGGAGAATGAAGATTCAGTGATGAAGGACACGATCCAACGTGCATTGAAAAAGACTTTCAGCCCTGAGTTTTTAAACCGTTTGGATGATGTGATTATTTTCAATTCTTTGGGAAGAGAAGACATTCACAAAATCATCGACATTACGCTCGCGAAGTTGTTCGCTCGTGTTGAAGAGATGGGATATAAAATTGAGTTGACTGAAAAAGCCAAAGATTTCTTGGCCGATAAAGGTTTTGATCCTCAGTTTGGTGCCAGACCTTTGAACAGAGCAATTCAGAAATATTTGGAAGATCAAATTGCCGAAGAAATCCTGAAAGGGAGTGTGAATGAAGGCGATACCCTTATTGCTGATTACAGTGGAGAAGGTGAAGCTTTGACGTTAAAAGCGAAGAAGAAAAGAGCAAGTAAAAAGAAAGAAGAAGGGCCTAAAGAATAATAGGCACCCTACTCTACACATATAAAAACCCTGGCCTTTGGCTGGGGTTTTCTTTTATACGCTGGGCTAAAAATAGAAAGGAGTCCCGTATGAACTCCTTATCAACCAAAACATATTTGTTAAAATCATCTTGCCACAAAGGGGCTTGAGAACTTCACATCTGTAACGAACTCTTGATCGGTTAGCGTATTTAAAAAGGCAACAATTGCATCAATTTCTTGATTATTTAAGTTCATGCGAATAGGCCGCCCGTTTCTTTGCGCAAGTCTATTGTCTAAGTTGGGGTGATCCTGAATTCCGTTATTATAAAACTGTACTACTTCTCTTAAAGAATTGAACCTTCCATCGTGCATATAAGGTGCTGTAAGACCTATATTACGCAAAGAGCTTACTTTGAATTTTCCTAAATCTTGGTTTCTACCAGTGATTCCTCCCGTGCCAGCATCTTTGGTAAGGGCATCTAGTCCATTATTTCTTGCCTGATCTCCTGAAAAAGCAACCGTTTCATGGCAATTACTACATTGAGTTCTGCCGCTAAAGAAAAGCCTTTTGCCTTGATTTTCGATTTGTGAAAAATTAGGAAAATCATCATTGCCAATATTATTCACTTGAGTTGCACCTGCATCGAATTTTGCTTGGTATGAAACCATACTTCTCACAAACTGACTTAATGATTTTGATACACGATCTTCCGTTACCTCGGCTGAACCAAATGCGGCTTGGAATAACGGAGTGTAATAATCTAAGGCCTGTAGTTTGTCAACGAGTTCTGATAATGACAGCCCCATTTCTACCTCATCCTGAATGGGCAATAACACTTGTTCTTCAAGGCTTCTCGCTCGTTCGTCCCAAAAGAACCTCCCGTTATCATAATACCGCGCATTGGCCAAAGCCATTGAATTTCTTCCCGTATTACCCCCTAAAAAGCCTTCGCTTAATTTGTTTGCATCTGCAAAACCCTTGGCTTGAATGTGGCATGATGCACAGGCGATTGTGTTATTGGCCGAAAGATTTTTGTCGTAGAAAAGCACCCTCCCCAAAGTAGCTCCTGCATCGGTGATAAGGTTATTGCTTGGCGTATTGTCAATGCTTTCTAAGGCATTACTTCTAAAATGGGAAGGTAAATCGGGGTTGGCATAATTATATGAAACATTAGGCAAATCGAGAATGCTCGAAAAATCAGATTTCATAATGTTTTCAAACTCTTCTTCCCCCTCAATAGTAGAGTTTGTACATGATTGATACATTAGCCCCATAAGGGCACTAAATAGAAGTAATTTTTTCATGTGTTTGTTCCTTTAGGTATTGGCTATCAGTAACAGATTGTCGTGTGGGTAATTGACAATCGGTTTGTATTTACCGGCCTCCTCTGGGAGGTGGTTTCTTACCCTCTGGGCCGCCTTGTGGGGGTGGTCTCACGCCTTGAGGTCCGTTTCCGCTTGGTTCTTTGCGGAGTACTTCTGATATAATTCTATCAAAAGTTTGTTGCTGCTCTGGTGTACATATTGCCCTAATTGAAGCAAAATGATCAAAGGTTGAGATTTCAATTTTAGATTGAATATTACCCATCTTTACAGATAGCGCTTTGGCTTTTTGGTCTGAATTTTCTGTCATCAAAAGACCATGAAGTTGTCTTCTTGCTTCATTGAAATCTCGTTGGTATTGGTTAATCCGTTTGAAATGCGCTGCTTTAAGAATTTCTAACTGATCGATTTGTTCTGGTGAAAGGCTTAAGCTCTCTTCTAAAAATCTACCCTTGGCCTCAGGGCCATTATTCATCCGGTTGTTCTCGAGTCGGCCAAGCCACAAGAAAACCAAGAGGGCAGCATTAAAAATTACTAGCACTATAACTGCACCACCTAAAAGTTTATTGCGTTTGATAAAATCCATCTCAGTATTCGTTTAGGTAATCGTAATTATTCGGGCTTGAGAAATACTCCTCAGAAAACTCATCAAGGGCAGAGGTTGCTGTTGAACTGGTGTCTTGACTACTCGTAAGAAACACTAAACTGGTAAGGTTGAAAACCATTATTACAGCCAGCATGGCCAAACTCAACTTTAAGTTGGCTAGAATAGAGAAACGTCCGTAAGAAGGAGCAATCTCATTTTCCATTTTCGCCTGTAAGCGGGTATAGAAAAATGGCTTCACTTCAGCCGACTCAATGCCTTCAATGCTATTGAGGGCTTGACTGATTTTGTTCTCTATGTTGTTCTCGTTTTTCATGCTCATTCTATTCGATGCTGTTCTTCAAAAATACTTGCGCTAATCCCTAAAGTTTTTTTCATAGTAACTCTTTAAAGTCTTTTGCAAATTCTTTTTGCTCCTAAACATGAGTGATTCTACCGAAGAAACACTCGTTTCCATAATTTCGGAAATTTGCTGGTAGGCTAGGCCTTCAATTTTATGTAAGGTAAAAGCCACTTTTTGAGTTTCTGGTAATTGGCCAATGGCCTGAAAAAGTGCTTCCGCATTTTCCTTTTGTTCCATTTCAATACCAGGGTGAACAAAATGCGCTTGCTTTAGGCTGTCACTTTTTTCATCATTTCCTGCCAAAGACTGAAGAAAGGCAAAACGCTTTTGGCGTTTGTTTTTCCTGATCAGCTCTAATGACTTTGTAGTGGCAATTCTATAAAGCCAAGTCGATAATTTAGACTCTCCACGAAAAGCACCAATAGAACGGTGCACCTCAATAAATACATCTTGCGCAGTTTCTTCAGCATCCGACTCGTTTTGCAGCATACCAAGACAGGTATTGTATACGCGATTTTGGTAAGTTTCTACCAAGTCACGGAAGGCACTTTCTGAGCCTTCTTTCAATGCCGATATGAGTTGGTTTTCTGACAAGTAATGGTTGATATGATAAGGTTTAGGTAGCTGATTATGCTACCTAAACCCTTATGAAAACTAAGCTACTGATTTTTAATTTCTTCTAGGCCCATTTTCTTTAGGTCCTTTTTTCTGATGTTGGTTAAAGATCACCAACTGCTCATCGGTTAGAATACTTTTGATTTTCTGTTGACCAGCTACTTTCAACTTGGCCAAGTCAGTTTTCAAATCACCAATTTCTTCAATCACCTTGTTCACCGCTTTCTCATCATATTTTTCAGCTGAGGTAAGTGTATTGAGTCGAGCTTCTTTTTCTGCGACCAGATTTTCCATGGGCTGCGCTTTCTTCACTTCTTGTAAGTGAAATTCTTTCAGCTGACTCTCTTGCGCGGTAGTCAGGTTTGGAATTTCTAACCCCCTACGTTCTGGTCCTCTCTGTTCTGGTTTTTGCCCATTATTCATCTCCATTGGATGATCTGAAGGAGGCTTTTGATCCCCTCTGAATCCTTGTGCATTTACATTTAAATTAGACGCTAATAATACTGCAAGCCCTAGTGTTCCTAACCATTTCATTTTTGACTTTTTCATAATTTTTGACTTTTAAATTCTCATTCGTTTGAAAGCTTAGATGTAGGCTTTGACAATTTACTTGCGGTATGAAGGTGTTAAGGATTGTTAAAAAACAAGGGGTGTAGAAGTGACTTTTCCTTAGAATGACTGTCTTAGATAAAATGATCCATAACAAGGTTTGGGGTGTTTTCTAAGAGAAAATATTCTTACAATCAATCATTTTTTATTTGAACATTGCAGGCATTTACTATCTTAATAGGATATGAGGGAAATACAGAAAATTGAACTGAGGCAACTTGAAATCAGTGACTTCAAAAACTTAACAGAATCTATGAAAGCGGCCTATGAAAATTGGTCAGGCGGATGGTGGGACGAACACCATATCCAGAAGCTCATAGATATTTTCCCTGAAGGTCAGTTGGTCATTGTGGCTGACGATGAAATAGCGGGTTGTGCGCTGAGTTTAATTGTAGACTACGATAAATTCGGTGACAACCACACCTATGCAAAAATAACAGGTAATTATTCTTTCTCTACCCACGACCCAAATGGCGATGTGATTTATGGTATTGAGGTGTTTATTAAGCCGGGCTTTAGAGGCTTGCGCTTAGGTCGAAGACTTTATGATGCCCGTAAGGAGCTTTGCGAAAACTTGAACCTAGAGGCGGTTGTTTTCGGTGGGCGAATTCCGAACTATCACAAGTATTCAAATGAGCTTACGCCAAGACAATATATAGATCAAGTGAAGCTTAAGCAGCTTTACGATCCTACCCTTACCTTTCAGTTGAGTAATGATTTCCACGTCAACAAAGTGATCAAGGGCTACATGCCAGGTGATGACGAGTCGGAGGATTATGCAGTACTTTTAGAATGGAACAACATTTATTATGTTGAACAGGAACCTCAGCTTAGCGATCAAAAGAAAGTAGTTCGCTTAGGATTGATTCAGTGGCAAATGCGGCCGTACAATGGAATCGATGAGCTTTTTGAGCAGATTGAGTTTTTTGTGGATGCCGTTTCGGGTTACAAAAGTGACTTCGCTTTGTTTCCAGAATTCTTCAACGCGCCTTTAATGGCCAAGTACAATCACCTTTCTGAGGCCGAAGCCATTCGTAAGTTGGCAGAGTTTACCGAAGAAATTAGAGAGCGCTTTTCCAAACTGGCCATTAGCTATAATGTAAACATCATTACAGGCAGTATGCCTAAAATGGATGGCCCTAAGCTATATAATGTGGGCTTTTTGTGCCGAAGAGATGGTACTTTTGAAGAATACACCAAAATGCACGTCACCCCAGATGAAGCTAAATATTGGGGCTTGACGGGTGGAGATACTGTTAAAGTCTATGAAACAGATTGCGGCCCAATTGGCGTGTTGATTTGTTACGATGTGGAATTCCCCGAGCTGCCAAGGATTTTGGCGAATGATGGCATGAATATTCTGTTCGTTCCCTTCCTGACCGATACTCAAAATGGTTACTCTCGTGTGCGTTATTGCGCTAGAGCAAGGGCAATCGAAAACGAATGCTACGTGGCCATTGCTGGCTCTGTGGGTAACCTTCCGAAGGTAGAAAACATGGACATCCAGTTTGCTCAGTCAGTTGTGTTTACTCCTTGCGATTTTGCTTTCCCAACCACAGGAATTAAGGCTGAAGCCACGGCCAACACAGAAATGATTTTGGTGGCCGATGTAGACTTAGACTTGCTTTGGACATTGCACAACAAAGGTGCGGTGCGCAATTTGAAAGACCGAAGAACGGATGTTTACGATATTCAACTGAAAAAGAAATAAGTATTGAGAGCGCCATTAGTAATCGGAGGCAAACAAATATTGCCAGGTCAAGAGACTAAAATCAATATTAATATTGCGCGACTTCCTTCGCATTCGCCAATTGATTTACACATCACAGTAGCCCGTTCAGAAATTGACGGGCCTACTTTGCTCCTCAGTGGAGGTATGCATGGTGATGAAATTAACGGTACCGAAATTGTCCGTAGAATTATAGAGAAAGATCAACACATACCGCGGGTGGGAACCGTCATTTGTATTCCCATCATTAATATGTTTGGCTTTATACATTTTAGCCGCTATGTGCCCGATGGCAAAGATGTGAACAGATCATTTCCGGGAAACAAGAATGGTTCTTTGGCCGCTAGAGTAGCCCATTTTCTTACTACGGATATAATTCCTAAAATCGATATGGGTTTGGACTTCCATACCGGAGGAGCGGACCGCACGAACTATCCGCAGATTCGTTGCGCGATGAAGGAGCCTAAGAACCAGCAACTTGCTGAAATATTTCAGCCTTCATTTATCCTGAATAGCCCTTTTAGACCTAAATCTATGCGCCAAACGGCTGCTAAAATGGGCAAGCAAATTTTGGTGTATGAGGGGGGAGAATCGGCTCGATTTGACGAATTTGCAATACAGCAAGGCATCAACGGGGCTTTGAGAGTGATGAAACATTTGGGCATGCGTGAACGCGCACCAGAAGCGCCACATGTGACCAAAATCATCAATAGCTCCTCTTGGATTAGAGCGAAAACCTCAGGGGTTTTCTTAACCATGGTTCCCTATGGTTCAGAAGTAGAGAAAAACCAGCTTATCGGTCATATCAGTGATCCTTTTGGTGGTTCAAAAATTAAAATTAAAAGCCCTGTTTCTGGTTATGTGATAGGTTTGAATAACAATCCAATCGTTCACCAAGGGGATGCCCTGATGCATATTGGGGTAAGAAAGTAAAAGAGAAAAAGTAGCATGGAGAAGGAAGTGAAATCGTGGGAGCAACTGGCTGAGTTGATTGCTTCTTCGGATCAAGAGGGTATTCATGATTACATGGATGAGAATAAGTCGGAAGACATTGTCCATGCTTTTAGCCATTTGAATAGAACCGAGCAGAATGATTTGCTGGGTTTGATGAGTGCCGAAGATGGCGCAAGCTTACTAGAGCGAATTCCGCAATCACAGGCCGTCCAGCTCATAGAAGACACGGAGACGGAAACAGCTGCTTCTATTCTAAACCAACTCTATTCCGATGAGCAGGTAGACATTATTTCTGAACTGGATGACGATGACGCACACGCCATTTTGGAGGAAATGTACCCTAAGGAGGCGGAGAATATTCGGAGACTAATTCACTACGATTCGGACTGTGCTGGCGGGGTAATGATTACGGAGTATTTGGCTTTTGAAAGCAACGAAACCGTTGGCCAAATCACCACGAAACTGCGAGATAACTCTGAAGAATATGAGGACTATAATGTTCAGTACATTTATGTAGTGGACAAGGGAGAGTTTGTTGGTGTGCTCCAAATGCGGGACTTGCTGCTTTCAAAAGCGTCCGTTCCGCTTTCAAAAATTGTAATAAAAAATGCGCTTACAGTAAAGGATACAGATCACCTTACTGACCTCATCAGCTTTTTCGATAAATACGATTTTTATGGAGTACCCGTAGTCAACGAGGCGAATATATTGCTCGGTATCGTCATGCGGAAGCATGTGAGAGAAGCGGAAAATGATCGTTTTAATACAGAATTATTAGAAACGCAAGGTATTGTGGGCGGGGAAGAGCTGCGTACCATGCCCGTTTTGCTTCGTTCACGCAGAAGACTTTCTTGGCTGAGTGTCAACATACTCTTGAACATCTTAGCAGCGAGTATCATTGCTTTTTATCAAGACACCCTTCAGGAAGTGATTGCCTTGGCTGTTTTCCTTCCAGTAATTTCGGATATGAGCGGCTGTTCTGGTAACCAAGCCGTAGCGGTAAGTTTAAGAGAGCTTTCGCTGGGGGTGGTAAAGCCTTATGAATTAATGCGTGTGCTTTGGCAAGAAGTCAAAGTGGGCTTGATCAACGGAGTAGTGCTTGGCGCACTGATTGGTTTGGCGGCTTTCTTTTGGCAGGGCAATGCCTATTTAGGCTTAGTCGTGGGTGGTGCATTGGCCATTAACACGGTTGTTGCCGTTGCTATTGGAGGTACAATTCCATTGTTTTTAAAGAAAATGAAAGTAGATCCAGCTTTGGCTTCCGGCCCAATTTTAACGACAGTTACCGATATGCTCGGTTTCTTCCTAGCCCTAACTTTCGCTGGTTTGGCGTTGGCGCATTTGGTTTGATAACACAGGAAATAACCATCGGCTGACTTAATGCTAATGCGTTTCTTCGTAAACAGTAAACAGTAAACAGTAAACAGTAAACAGTAAACAGTAAACATGTCAAGAATTCCTTCCAACATGTTACCACTGGGGACAACGGCTCCTGATTTTAAATTACTGGATACCGTTTCTGGTCAAATGCTTTCATTGAATGAACTGAAATCTGACAAAGCCACGGTGATTATGTTTATCTGTAATCACTGCCCTTTTGTAAAGCACGTGGACGAAGGAATTGTAGCTTTGGCAAAAGACTATCAAGTGAAAGGTGTGTCTTTTATAGCCATCAGCTCAAACGATGTTGAAAACTACCCGCAGGATTCGCCAGACTTAATGAAAGTGGAGGCCGAAAAAGTAGGTTATACTTTTCCTTACCTGTTTGATGAAACCCAAGAAGTGGCCAAAGCTTATCAAGCGGCTTGCACGCCCGATTTCTACGTGTTTGATGCCGAATTAAAATGCGTGTATCGTGGCCAATTTGATGATTCAAGGCCGGGGAATGGCCTGCCTGTAACAGGCAAAGAATTACGCTCTGCCTTAGATTGCGTGTTGAATAACGAGAAAATTGATTTTGAACAGCGACCAAGTGTGGGCTGTAATATCAAATGGAAGGTAGGATAGCGATACAAATTGCTCCACTAGTCGTAGCTTCATGCTGCGACTATGAAGAATTGGTCTAAGCCAGACGCTTAGACCAGATGGGGATACAAATCACTCAACCCTCCAAGGGTTTCAAACCCTTGGAGGGTTCTTTGCTATCACTGCGACTATAAAGATGGGTTCTTAGCCTGAATAGCCTTAATAATCATTTCAGAATGCACCCTTGTATTCTCAATAAACAGCGTGCTTGTCTGCATTCCAGAATTAATCACTCCAGCCACATATACATTGGGCAAATTGGTTTCCAGCGTGTCTGCATGATGCACAGGGATTTTTAACTCATCTTCTGAAATATGAATGCCCAAGGCTTCGAATAAAGCATAGTTGGGTTTGTAGCCTGTCATGGCCAAAACGAAATCGTTCTCAATGGTTAATGGGCCGTCAGGTGTATTGATCCGAACTTGGTGTTCTGTAATTTCAGTAACTGTGGAATTAAAATAAGCCTTGATTGCCCCTTCTTTAATTCTATTTTCAATATTGGGTTTGATCCAGTACTTCACCTTAGGGTAAATTTCTGACTCACGAATAACCATAGTGACTTCCGCTCCTTTGTAATAGGTTTCTAAAGCCACATCGCAGGCCGAGTTGGCCGAACCAATTACCACCAGGTTTTGATCTACATAAGGATGAGGATCATCATAAAAATGCTTCACCTTCGGTAGGTTTTCGCCTGGAATGCCTAAGAGTCGGGGTGTATCATAAAAGCCAGTCGCGACAATTACGCTGTTGGCGGTGTATGTGCCTTTCTTTGTCTCGATGTGATACACTTCGTTTTCAGAAGTCATTTTATCTACCCTGGTGTAGGGTTTTATGTTCAGTTTCCAGCTTTCTTGAACCCTTCTAAAATATTCTAAGGCTTCCCTTCTTGTGGGTTTATCCGTATGGGAGATAAAGGGTACGCCACCAATTTCTAACAAATTGGAGGTGGAAAAGAAGGTCATATTGGTAGGGAAGTGATAGATGGAATTCACCAAAGTTCCTTTTTCCAACACCACGTAATTTAAGTTGGCTTTTGTGGCTTCAATAGCACAATTAAGTCCGATGGGGCCGCCTCCTATAATTACTAAATCAAAATGGTTTTGCATGGTATTCAAACTGCTACGGGAATAAGATGGTTCATGAAATTGTGGGTTTGTGATGTCACTAGTTGTGGCGTTTCGTTTCGACTAGTTAGGTTCCTCCCGTTCTTATCGAAATAGCTTTACTAGCCAAACGATCAAGGCAATTATTCCCAAGCCTATTAAGGCAAACAAATAAGCTTTTGCAGCTAAGCCAAAATTCTTTTCTTCAAATTCTGGTTCTTTTTTATCTTCAACTACTTCTTTATCTCTCTTCATTTTTCGGGCTCATTAACTTATTATACAAGTGAGCATTAGTGAATATTCTGAAGTTTCTGATTTACCAGCAGAGCTGTTACATAGATTAGAACTACCAATATATTATGAATCCATTGCAATGTGCGGTTCGTAATTCTGAATGAGAAAATCGGGAATGTGCTTATTAGCAACTTTAGATATAAAATAATTATTTTCTTGCTTAAAAAAATGGTCTGAGGAACATGAGACTCCCAAGCAGGCTTTTTAACGATGAGATCATAAAATCGAATCCCAAGCTTTGTTAACCCCACTACCATTGATATCAGAGCTAGAGTTTTAAGGCTCATACTTATGGGTTTTATTCATTTTATGATCGTCATTATTTTCTGCTAGTCGATGCGTCTCGCAGCGACTATGTAAGTTAATACTTATCACTAAATATGACGAAAGTGGTTTTCAGTATTCGTCTAAATACTACACTTAGATCAATTGTGAGTTTGGCTCAATAATGCCAAATACAATAAACAATTTAATTCTTCTGGTTAAAGTGGTCTTGGGGGATGTTTTTGAAATGGTTGTATACAGTATTGATAAAGGTAAGAATAAGGCCAACTCCAATAATGATATAGATGATAGTGAAGATTTTACCCCAATCGGTTTGAGGTGAAAAATCTCCGTAACCCACAGTGGTTAAAGTGATGATTGAAAAGTAGAGCGAATCTAACCAAGTCCATTGTTCCAAATAATGATAGGTAACAGTGCCTATGACCAATACCGATACCGTTGCAAAAAGTAAATTTCTGTAATGCTTGTCGCGTAGAAAGGATAGTATCGTTCTGAGGATAATCAACCTGGAGTTTTACTTTAAAATTACTAAAAAATTAGCCTATTGCTACGCTTCCCTCTCTTCTCTATTTCCTTCCCTCGTTTGTCGCACTAAAAGTGTTCAGAGCCGAAAGCTCAGTCTCTCCAAGAGAATAACTTTACTGTTTGCTGTGAATCCTTGCTCTGGAGGGTGATAACAGACAAAACAATTATACTAAGCCCAGCTGCAAAAAAGCACCATACCGAAAGTGCAAATTCGGAAAAGAACATTTTGCTAATAAAATGAGCAGCTAAAATGGTAACCCCGAGCAATTTCATCCTTTTTTGACTTGACATGAATGGTGATAACACTGTAGAAATAAAATATAAAATACCACTGATTTGGACTAGTTGATAAGGGAATTCAAGTGTATAGCTGATATGATATCCAACAATCTGTGCATGGAGAGGGTAAGCAACAATACAATAAGCTAAATAAGAGGCAACAATTACACCGACCCCAGTCAGAAAGAGTAAAATCCTTTTCTCTTTTTCTCTTTTTTCAACCATCCATATTGAAAGAGGGACCAATAAAGGCCAAATAACCTGTGCAAAAGTGAGAAAAACATACATAGAAATGTTTTGCCAAGCACTATAATCTGAATTGGATAAAGCAACCCAAAGCATGCCTTCAGAGAATTGCTGAATAGCAAATAGTATGGGTATGCTTGCGAAAGGTAGTTGATTTGGTGTTTGTACCTTCCTCAGGGTGACAACCCCCACAGTTGCTAGCACTGCACTTGCTCCAAAACTTGCTCCAGCAGAAAAACACATATGGTGATACTTATGGTTTAAAAAACAATGAAAAGATAGCGCCAGAACTTAAGAGGTAGCAATGATGCTAGGATAGAAAAATCAATATACAATTAGATTAAGACTTTCTCGCATGAACATAAGCCCAAGATGTGAATGGTAGAAGTCTAATGAAAATCTAAAATATATACTTGCTTTTTAAGACAGTACCTAAGACTAGATAATGCCTACCAATTAGGTTTTGGTATTGGATCATACCTATGCCATGGCACTTCGTTGAGCAAATGAAAACCACGGTTGGTGAGGTAGAAATTGGAGAGGTCGTAAGTTTTAAGCCTGATGTTCAAGGTGTCACTTTCGAATACTCCACTAATTTTCATGCCATCCTCGAGCTTTTCGTAATTCAGATCATAGCTCTTTTGTAAACTGTCTCTACCTATCTTGAAAGTAATGAGCCTTTCTACTGTATCGATCTGTGTAGTATAATATTGAAGTCGATCATCCATGTACATCACCTGCGTATTCACAGGGGAGTCAAATATCATTCTTTGCCAGCGTATATCGTCTGTCATCAGTGGAGGTATGGTATCACCATTTTGAACGAAGTGTTCTACATCATAAAGCCCATATAAACTCGATTTTGGTCTTAACTCTCCATATTGAGCTCTGCCTGAAATTCCAGCATCAATTCTTTGGTAATAGTTGTATGCAACAAAAAGTACCATCAAGGTCAATAATATGGCGTTATTACGGGAAGATTTAAAGAATGGCGGCCAAGCAATAAGGTCTTCGCTTTTTCTGAAAATGAGCAGGCCAAAGATTGCTTTATAGTCTATCATAGCAATGTAAAGCCCCATAATCATTAACTGGGCAGAGAACAATTTTACGGGAACGTCATAGGCCATGTTCATCATAAACACATTGAACATTACCCCGAAAGTGACCATGCCGCCCAGCGTGCGGGTTCGCTTAAAAAGTAGCAGTGTTCCTGCAATCACCTCACTGAGGCCTGCATACACAGAGTACGTTTTAGAAGCGCCCATAAAAGTCCACAGAAGCCCCATAGGAGATGACTGTCCATAAGTTTTGAGGAGTCTATCTATATGAAGCTCTGGCATTTGTAGCCAGAAAACCTTGATGAAACCATAAATGGCCATATAATAAACCAGATAGTAAACCACTATCATCACGAAAATCCTCCATAATCTGTAGTAATTGGTGCGTTTGCGATCTAATGCTGTCCAAATAAGACTTCCAAAAATGGCTAAAGCGAAAAACGAGATATAGAAGATCCAGTCGACAGTTTTATCTCCACTGCCCGTTGGGTTAACAGACAATTCGCTTATCCCTAAAAATGTGCTTGCGATTAGTTGTGCAAACCATTGCCAGAAACTGGAGAATAACTGATCTAAAATATAGAGATCGAAAACACCAAAAATTGTGGAAAATGGAAAGGGTAGAATGAAGAGCAGAAAGAATATAAATGTGAATCTAAATCCTACTTTTTGAGTACCCGACCAAGGTTGTTGATGATACATGTGATTGAGTTTTTACGAGTAAAAAATATATTTCTGATTTTAAAAGTTTTGACCAAGGCTAAACGAAGCAAAGCTAAAAAATAACCTTTTTAGGTTTAGGTACGCTATTAAGGGTTATAAGTAAGTAAAAATCAGCCATTTAAAAAATGAATATTTTCTGGCTGAACTTGTCATTGTGATTATTGGTGATTCAGCCCCACAAGCCATGGCGCCCCCACTAGCCGTTGCGTCTCGCTGCGACTATATGATTTAACTGACCACTAAATCTGCTTGAAGAGCTTTTGGTAAGCGGCTTGTTTGAGTGTGGTGCATCACTCATTCATTCTGACATCTTCAATTTCATTCTTAATAAATGTTGCACATGCTTCATGTAAGTCTGAATAATTTATCGAAGAGCTTGTGTCTTCCGATCCAGTATAATAACCTACAACTGACTTCTCATTATCATTTTTGAAATACCAACCCGAATTGCCCCGTTTACTTTCAGACCATTCAAGCCATTCTTCAATGACTTTTGGATGCTTTGTAAGTCCAGCTTGAATAGCGTCTATACTTATTTGGTCGAAATTTGAAAAATAGCCTGTTGATTCTAGTAAGTTATAAATAGATTGATTGTTATCAGGACCTCGAAAGTCACTAGATAGATGAATAATTTTTAGTATTTGATTTTCCTCTTCCATTCTAATTATCACTCACTATACATTGCTGGTTATTATTTATCTAAAGTACAAAAAAAAATAGGTGCTCACATATCGTGAGCACCTAGATAATCTACGGTACTAAGGACAATTCCCTTAGAATTTAATATCCACCGTTTTTAATTCTTCGCCTCGTTTAAATTCCACTTTGGTTTCGTCACCAAGTTGGAAAGCCGCAAGGGCCCTCATATAACTCATCATATCCACAATGGTAGAGTCGCCAAGCTTCATTACAATATCTCCTTTTTGCATGCCTGCTTTTTGCGCTGGCTTTTCTTCAGAAACACCGTCTATTCTCATGCCTTGGCCATCGTAAAGGTAATCGGGCACTACGCCAAGGGAAACTGTGAATCGTGGGCTATCACCGGATTCGTCTTTTGTTTTGGTAAAGGCGATTTTCTCTTCTTGATCTAGCGACAATACGAGACGTTCAATAAGTCGAACCACTTTCACTATGCCATGGTAATTGATTTTATCAGCATCATCCGAAGGACGGTGATAGTCTTCATGTTGGCCTGTAAAGAAATGCAGCACGGGTAAATCCTGTAGGTAGAACGAAGTGTGATCGGATGGGCCAATGCCAGACTCAGAAGTTACTAACTTCAAAGTATCTGTGTTGGCGGCTTCGATTTTATCCATCCATACTGGACTGGTGCCAACGCCATTAATGGCTACTGTTTTTTCGTCATTCATTCTACCTACCATGTCCATGTTGATCATGTAATCCACGGTACCTAAATCAATGGTTGAGTTTTTAGAGAAGTAATTCGAACCCCAAAGCCCGTTCTCTTCTCCAGAGAAAGCCATGAAAAGGTAGTTTTTATCTTTCCCTTTATTCTTAAGAATTCTTGCCAATTGAATCATGGCAGCCGTACCGCTGGCATTATCATCGGCTCCATTGTGAATAGCCTTTTCTCCTCGGTAAAGAGAGCCCTCTTCCCCATATCCTAAATGGTCGAAATGAGCGCCAATGACTACCGTGTTTTCGGCTCCGTTATCAATGTATCCAACTACGTTTCTTCCGGTAATTCCACCTTCAGCATCGCCAATGACGGCTTCTTCATGCGGGCTGGTTGATTTTTTCACATTGAAAGGCTGCATATAACCGTCAGTGCCTTTAGGCTCAAGACCATACTTTTTAAAAGCTGCGGCTATGTATTCGGCTGCCAATTCTTCTCCTGGAGTTCCAATGGCCCTGCCTTCTAATTTGTCATCGGCCAAGTAGGCTACGTCTTTTTCTACACCCGTGCGGATTTCCTTATCGGTAGTATAGCTAGTACAGCTGCCCAGCCCAATAAAACTGATGATGCTTATGTAAAAAGTGATTTTTCTCATGTCTTAGAATTTATGGTCAAAGATAATAATCCTTATCTTCGCAGCTTCAATTTACGACATCATAATGAAGAATAAGTATTGTCTGCTATTAACGCTGTTTGTTGTTTTTAGCTGTAATTCCCCCAAGCAGAAAACTACAGAAGTAGAGTCACAAGAAAATTTGGATTCACTTCTGTTAAAGCCAGAGGAAATGAAATTCCTTAAGAACATTAAGCAATTGACTTTTGGAGGAAATAATGCCGAAGCTTACTGGAGCTTTGATGACAACTACCTAGTGTTTCAATCAGATTATGCTGAATGGGGTGTTAGTTGTGATCAAATGTTTATTACAGACTGGCGTAATGACGATTTAAAAAACAATAAACCGGAAATAGTGAGCACCGGCATGGGAAGAACTACTTGTGCTTATTTTCTGCCAGACAACACCTTCGTTTATGGCTCTACCCATTTAGGGGATGAGAATTGTCCTCCTGTTCCTGGGCCTCGCGAAGACGGTAAGTATATTTGGCCTATTTATCCTGACTACGATATTTTCACGGCCAATATGGATGGTGAGATCATCGCTCAACTTACTGATAATCCTGGCTACGATGCGGAGGCTACCGTATCTCCAAAAGGAGATAGAATCGTTTTTACTTCCATGAGAACTGGTGATTTGGAGCTTTTCACTATGAATATTGATGGCTCTGATGTAAAGCAAATTACGAATGAGTTGGGTTATGATGGCGGTGCTTTTTTCTCTCCTGATGGCGAGAAATTGATTTTCAGATCTTCTAGACCTAAGACGGAAGAAGACATTAAGATTTATCAGGACTTACTCAAAGAAGGTTTGGTAATGCCTACCAACATGGAGCTTTACATTTGTAATGCAGATGGTTCTGACCTGAAAAAACTTACAGATTTAGGGCAAGCCAACTGGGCACCTTTCTTTCATCCTTCTGGCGAGAAAATCATTTTCGCTTCAAACCATACGGCTACGCGTGGTTTTCCTTTCAATTTATACATGATCAATATTGATGGAACTGGCTTAACCCGAATTACACAAGACGATACTTTTGATGCTTTTCCTGTGTTCTCGAATGATGGTAAATACTTGGTGTTCTCTTCCAACAGAAATAACGGAGGGACAAGAGATACCAATCTCTTCGTAGCCGAATGGATTGGGGGTTGATCAGCAACTGAAGAACTTTAAAACAAAAAAGGTAGAGTTTGCGCTCTACCTTTTTTCATGTCTATACGCTGCTGGGAATACTAGTAATAACTATGGTTGGACAGATAGTTCTTCACATAATCTTCCACACCAGCTTCTAAAGAAGTGAACTCTTGCGTAAAGCCAATCGACTTTAGCTTGGCCATATTGGCTTCAGTAAAATATTGATACTTGTCGCGAATGTCGGCAGGTGTATCTATAAATGAAATCTCTTCTTTCTTGTCCATTGCCTTGAAAGTGGCCTTTACAAGATCTAAGAAAGTTCTGGCTTTGCCACTTCCTAAGTTGTAGATGGCAGAGTCTTTTCGGTGATGCATTAAGAAATAACAAACGTCAACCACATCTTTTACATAAACGAAATCTCTCATTTGCTCACCGTCCTTAAAGTCAGGATTGTGAGATCTGAAGAGTTTCATTGCGCTTGTTTTCTCTATTTGGTTGAAGGCGTGCATGATCACTGAAGCCATTCTGCCTTTGTGATATTCATTAGGGCCATACACGTTAAAGAACTTCAAACCAGCCCAGAAGAAAGGTTGCTTTTCTTGCTTGATCGCCCACTTATCAAAGTCGTTTTTAGATTCTCCATAGGGGTTAAGAGGAATCAGTTTAGGGATGTTTTCTTGGTTATCATCATAGCCATATTCGCCCAAACCATAAGTAGCAGCAGAGGAAGCATAAACCATTGGGATTTGATACTGAATACATTTCTCCCAAATCTGTTTGGTGTATTCTGTATTCATTTTACTTAACAAGGCTTTGTCAAACTCAGCGGTATCTGTTCTGGCGCCTAGGTGGAAAATGAATTCCACTTTTTCGCCTACGGTATCGAGCCAAGTAAAAAAGTCGTCTCTGTCGATAGACTCGAGAATAAGTTTACCCTCTAGATTTTTGTTTTTTTCTTCATTGTCGAACTTATCAACCACGATGATGTGATTGAAACCTTCACTATTCAATTTGCTTACTAGACAACTTCCAATAAAACCCGCTGCTCCCGTTACTACAATCATAAAGTATCTGAATTTGTGCTTGCCAAAGTTAAGCAAATACCCATTATATTTGCACCGAAATTGAAGAGAAGGTATGATCTACATCAGTAGGAAAGAGCATTTTAACGCAGCACACAAGCTGTACAATCCTAATTGGTCGGAAGAAAAAAACGTTGAAGTTTTTGGGCCATGTGCTAATGCCAATTGGCACGGCCATAATTTCGAATTGATTACGACTGTGAAAGGAAAACCAGATCCTGAAACTGGGTTTGTGGTAGACCTAAAACAGCTTTCCAATGTAATTAGGGCAGAAGTGATCGAAAAATTAGACCACAAGAACCTGAATATCGATGTGGATTTCATGCAAGGTAAAATGGCCAGCTGCGAAATTTTGGTAATGGAAATCTGGAAGATTCTAGAACCTGAAGTAGCCAAAATCACTAGCACAGGAAAACTCCATAGCTTGCGTCTTTATGAAACCCCAAGAAATTTTGTAGAATATTTCGGAGAATAAAACTCTGAAATTGGTAACCCTATTTCCGTCCTAAAGTTCGCCTTACCTGATTACCTGATTACC
>NZ_LRDB01000002.1 GCF_001592935.1 Roseivirga echinicomitans | reverse complement strand
ATACATCGATAGAGAAACAGGGGATTTCTTTCGCTTCGATTTACGGAAGAAAGACAAAGAAGACTATAACCTAACGTTTCTTACTTGGGAAGATGACAGGCTGGTAAGTTCAATTGCTGCCTACGATTTCGAAGAGTTTATAGATAATCTTGGCAAGAATCAATGGACAGTAGCAGGAGGTTTTGACTTAGAAGAAATCTTTCAATCAGAAAACCCGGTGCTGTTGAAAATTAAATTTAAGGACAAATAGAAAATCAACCCTTGGAGGGTTTTGAACCCTCCAAGGGTTGATAACTATCACCACTCAATTCCATCACCTCCTTTTTCTTCCAAATAAGCATTTGTCCTACTAAAGTGCTTGCAGCCAAAGAAACCTCGATAAGAAGACAATGGTGAAGGATGTGGCGCTTTCAAAATTAAGTTTGATTTATCGTCAACAAAGGAGGCTTTCTTCTGGGCATAGCTGCCCCAAAGCAAATAGACTACTCCTTGTTTTCGCGAAGCCAGTTGATGAATAACTGCGTTGGTAAACTCTTCCCAGCCTTTGTTTTGGTGTGAACCTGCCTGATGCGCTCGAACGGTCAAAGTTGCGTTGAGTAATAATACTCCCTGTTGTGCCCAACGATCGAGCGAACCGTTTGGTGGAATGTCTTTGCCAAGGTCGTCTTTAATTTCTTTAAAAATATTCACCAAAGAAGGCGGGAAAGGCATTCCTTCTTTTACTGAAAAACAAAGCCCATTGGCTTGCCCGGGGCCGTGGTATGGGTCTTGCCCCAGAATCACCACTTTTACATCGTCAAAAGCACATTGATCGAAAGCTCTGAAAATGTTATTCCCTGCCGGAAAAATGGTTTGAGTTTTATATTCCTCCTTCACAAAATCCGTCAAACCTTTGAAATACTCCTTCTCAAACTCCTCTTTTAAAACTTCTCTCCAGCTCTCCTCAATATTAACATTCATCGAATTTTCGTTTTCTCATTAGTAATTTTAAAAGTAATCTATATCTTTAAAACTCTGAAGCGAAAGCCATAAATGATTGTAACAGCAATAACAGAAGGTGTAAAAGTAAGTGTGGAAACCCACTATCAACCGGAATACTCCAGTCCGGCACAAAATCACTTTGTGTTTACCTACCGCATTACGATTGAAAACGATGGTGAAAACACAATCAAGCTACACCGCAGACATTGGCAGATTTTCGATACCAATAACGAAATGCGCGAGGTAGAAGGTGAAGGTGTTGTAGGACAACAACCTGTTTTAGAACCGGGCGAAAAGCATCAATATGTGTCTGGTTGCAACCTGAGAAGCGGTATTGGCAAAATGCGTGGCATCTATTTGATGGAAAGGGTGATGGACGGAAAACAGTTTGAAGTCATCATTCCTGAGTTCACCATGATCGTTCCCTACCTCCTTAATTAATCCCCTTGTACCAAATTCTGGCTTATATTAAGTACTGGCTTTTGGCCATGAACGAACATTCGTTGCACTCGCCATTCCTCTACCCTTTCTATACCGAGGTTGTTAAAAAAGACAATAAAATAGGCTTTGAGGAAATCGAAGTCTTAAGAAAAAGCCTACTTCAAAACGATGAAGAAATTTTAATAGAAGATTTGGGGGCAGGTTCTCGCATCAGTAATTCCGATTCGCGTAAAGTAAGTCAGATCGCCAAACACGCCTCAACTCCTGCTCGCTTTTCAAGATTGCTCAATCGAATCATCACCCATTTCGATTATACGCACATTGTAGAATTGGGTACTTCGTTAGGTTTGAATTCCGCCTATATGGCTTCTGCAAAAGAAGATGTTCAACTTTTTACTTTTGAAGGAAGTACGTCCATCGCCAATTTGGCGAAGCAAAACTTAAGTGAGCTGAACTGCTCTAATTACCAATTGATTGAAGGAAATATTGATAACACTCTCCCTCAGTGGATTGAAAACGCTCCTCATATTAATTTGGCCTACATTGATGCCAACCACAGATACGAACCTACACTTCGATACTTTGAACTGCTTTTACCTAAAATAACAACATCGGGCATGATCATTTTAGACGATATTCATTGGTCTAAAGAAATGAACGATGCTTGGAAAGTGCTCAAAAAACATCCTAAAGTCTCCCTTTCCATCGACCTATTCGAAGCAGGAATCCTCTTCCTTCAGCCTGATTTAATGAAAGAGAATTATATTCTAGAATTCTAACGACTAAAAACATAGTTTATAGGTTTCAATTCTGTAAATTCATGGATCAATTTGAATTCCAAATCCGTGAGATACATTCTAGTTGGCTTTCTATTTGTCTTAATTTCTGCTTGTTCTACAAAAAGGACAGTTAAATCTGATGACGCTTTACAGGTCATTTCTATCGAAGAAGTCACCAAAGACATTGATGATAATTTGATCACTGATAGAAGTGAAATCAAGTTAGAATTGACAGACAGCTCCACTCTTGGACCAATTGATAAGGTCATCATCCATAAAGGGAAGATTTACGTGCTTGATATTAGAGTCACCAAATCTCTCTACATTTTTAATTTGGAAGGAAAGATTCTGAGGCGCATCCATTCCATTGGTGAAGCCGAAGGGCAGTTCTATCTCCCTTTCGATTTTAACATTAATCAGTTTTCAGATGAAATCAACATTTTGGATGTTCGGCAACGGAGAATGTTGAATTACAGCTTAGACGGGGACTTCAAAAACCAGCATAAAATCAACGGACAGATTTCCGATTTTGCTTCGCTGAACAAAGACAGGTTTGTTTTCCATATGGATGGCAGACAGAATGATCCCACTGAGAGGAAAGAATTTTTACAGGTTGCTAACAAAAGCAATGACAGTACATTTTTAAGCGGAGTATCGGAATATGGCTCAACAGATTATGTAAAAATCTTCAACAGTTTAACGTTTTCAAATAAACGATTACTCTATATGCAATCCATGCACGACAGCATATACGTGGTAACCGAAAATGAAATCAAACCCATTTATTCCATTGACTTTAATGGGCATGGTATTCCATCCGATATTAAAAGAAAAGACCCCATGGATTTGCGTCAGGCCTTAATCACTGGCGACTATTACATAGTGTCTGGCAACCTCTTCGAAAGCAATAAACTGCTCACTTTCTCTTGGGAAAGAACCTCGAAAATCGACCCTGAGACTATAGAATCCGTTTGGACTATTTTCAATAAAAACACTGACAAGAGTTTAAGCTTAACAATGAATCGCTTTAAAGAAAAGCATCGCTTTGGCCCAGCTCAATTCGCCCGAGATGGTTATTTCTATAGTGTCAACACCTTAGAATCGAGATCAGTATCAGATGCTGGAGAAGAAGAAAACCCAACAATTGTTCAGTATAAGATCAATTTTTAGAATCAGGCCTTTATCATCTTCACGAAAAGCTCATTTGTACTTCTAGGAGGAATGGAGTTATAAGCTTCTTCCATGATTTCAATCTTGAAATAAGGGGAGAAAATAGACCTGTACTCCTCTTCATTCCCACCAAAAGGAGGGTGCGTTGCATTTAGTGGAATCTTAAACATGAGGCCTACTAACTTACCACCATCCACTAAAAGCTCATGCATTTTAGCCACACAGTCCGTTCGCATTGTGGGATTGAGTGCACAAAAAAATGTCTGTTCAATAATCAAATCATATTGGGCTTGATGCTCGAAAAAATCACCGTGAATCAATTGTGAAGCGGGGAAATCAGGAATTCTAGATTGAAGATTGTCCAAAGGGGTTTTTGAAAGATCAATCACCCAAACATTTTTAAAACCCTGCTTCCATAAATATTCTGCTTCATAGGCGTTTCCCGCCCCAGGAATCAGAATATTAATATCCTTATTCCTTAGCTGATCAATATAATCTTTGATGGGCGTAGAAACATGGCCTATATCCCAACCAGTCTGATTATTCTCATACCTTTGTGTCCAATAATTCTCGTTTAAAGATTCAATCATGCTAGTCGTTTTCAATGGGTTGGCATATTTAAAAAAGATTTAAGTAATTCGCCCAATATTTAACCGAAAAGGCGTTTAAAATTTATTAACAGAGGTTCATCGGAATGAGTGAAGTAGCAAAGAAGAAAGGCGGAAGCCCAGATAAAATTAGAATTGTATTGATTGTGGCACTAATTATCATTGTGGCAGGTGCTGGATTCAAGATCTATACGGACAATGAAAGCAACAATGCGCTTCAAGCTGAATTTGACGCCACCAAAATTACGCTTACCACTAAGTTGGATAGCATTAGCGGTCAACTAAGCAACCGCATTTCAGAAATAGCCAAGTTGGGTGGAAATATAGACTCATTGGTGACCTTGAAGGACTCCATTACAGCGCAACGTGATCAATTACAAAGAACTAGAGTGGCCAATAAAGCCATCATTCAACGATTGGATAGAAAAGTGGGTGGTTATGAGGAATTGCTTTTGGCCAAAGATGACGAGATCGCAGCGTTAAAAGTGATCAACACCAAATTGGTGGAAGAGAATATTGACTTGAAAACCGAAAAAAACGAATTGAATAGCACGATTCGTAAAGCCACAGAAACTCAGCAAGAGTTAAAGCAGCAAATTTCTTTAGCAGCAAAACTGAAGGCAGAAAATGTAAAAATATTTAACATCAACGCTAGAGGAAAAGAACGTGAAGGTGATTTTAGAAGTCGTCAGGCTGAGAAGATCAAGGTGACGTTCAATCTAGCAGACAACCCTGTAGCGCCAGTTGCAGGTCATAAAATCATGATCCAGCTGGTAGACCCTGCTGGTAATGTTGTTTTTGATATCGCTAGAGGTTCTGGTTCATTTACGGTGGATGGGCGTGAGCAAACATTTACTGCCCGTCAGGAAATCCTTTTTGATAACTCTAAGCAAGAAATGGCTTTCGTTTACGACAAAGGTTCTGAGTTTGATGAAGGCGAATATAAAATCGTAATCCTTTCAGACACTTACGAAATAGGCAGAACCACTTTTATTGTAAGGTAGAAGGTAGTTCAAATTCCGTTTCGAAAACCATTACTGCATTTCCTTTCAGAATTACGCGATTTCCTTTCAATTCTGTTTGCATTTCGCCCGTTCTAGCCGAAGCTTGAAAGGCTTTGAAAGTGGCTTTTCCAGTTTCACCTGCCCAGTAAGGCGTTAAAATGGTATGCATAAAACCAGTGACAGGATCTTCCTTAATCCCTAAGTTCGGTGCAAAGTATCGGCTGACAAAATCGTATTTCTCACCTTTTGACAAGGCGGAGATAATGACACCGTTTTCTGCTTGCTCAGCAATAATGGCATCATCAGGATTCGCTGAAAGTACGGCTTCTTCCGATTCAAAAATTAAAATCAATTCTGCGGGGTAATTGAGGACTTCCTTAATAGGGAACCCAAAATCATTTTGTAGTTGTGTTGTATCAAAGCCTTCGGCAGTTGTAGCATAGTTTGCTGGGAAATCCATAGTAATTAAACCACTTGAGTCTAATGAAGTAAACAACGAGCCACTTAACGTTCTAAACTCAATGGTTTTGTCCTTTGGCCAATGTCCACCCTGCCAAAGTGCAAAGGCCGAAGCCAAAGTTGCATGGCCGCAAAGAGGAACTTCAGTGGCTGGAGTAAACCACCTCAAATCGCAATAGCCGTCACTTATCATGACGAAAGCCGTCTCAGACAAATTCATTTCCACCGCTATCTGCTGCATCATTTCATCCGAAAGTGTTACATCCACAATCGCAACAGCAGCTGGATTGCCTTTAAAAATCTCTTTAGTAAAAGAATCTACTTGATATACTTTCATACAGCTTTTCGTTTTTTTTGCTTATACACTACATTCAAAACTACACCTACCATGACTAGAGTCATTCCCAAATAGGTAAGAAGGTTGAAAGTTTCTTCGAACAAAACGTAGCCAAAACCCAATGCGTAAATAATCCCGATAAAGTTAAGGTTTGCCACTTTGGAAAGTTCTTCAGACTGATAGGATTTGGTCATAAAATACTGAGCTACTTGGGTCAAAACGCCAATAGCCAAAAGCACCAACCATTCAATGCCTACTGGCCAAACCCAATGGAAGGCAGAATAAATTCCAACGATGGGTAGCGTAACTAAGGGGAAGTAAAATATGATCACCAATGGATGTTCTGAGGTTTTCAATTTCCGAATCATATTATAGGCAATTCCTGAAAAGAAGGCCGCCCCTACTCCCAGCAAGGCCATCTCTGGAGAAACCCGTGCATCGAAGCCCTTGATCATTAGAATGCCACCGAAAGAAAGGCCGAAGAAAACCCATTGCAGCCAAGCCACCTTCTCCTTTACAATCCACATTCCCAAAATAGCCGTAAAAATTGGCCCTAAAAACATGAGGGTAACCGCACTTGCCAAAGGTATTTCTTGTAGGGTGGTGAAAAACATCATCAGCGCAAGTGCTCCAGCAAGGCCTCTGAACAGGAGTATTTTCTTATTTGTCCCAAATAGCGGAACCCTTTGGGCTTTTAACGCGATGCCCGACATTAAAAATGAAACAATTGAGCGAAACAAAATGATTTCAATGGCAGGTATGTTGGGCACATATTTAATCAGCACATTCATTACTGCAAAAATGAATGTAGACAAGAGCATGTATTTTACCCCTTTTGAAACCATGCTCGAAGTTGCGATATTCCCATCAAAAAAATTAATTAACAAACATAAAGCATGGCATTAAAAATTGGTTCAAAAGCACCAGAAATAAAATTAAAAAGCACGTCAGGAAAAACTTTCGAATTAAGTTTAGACCTCAAAGGCAAACCTTGCATTATTTATTTTTACCCAAAAGATTTCACACCTGGTTGCACAGAAGAGGCCTGCACATTTCGTGATGCATTTTCTGACTTTAGAGACTTGGACGTAACAGTTATAGGAATAAGTAAGGACAGCATTTCCAGCCACCAGAAGTTCAAAAAGGAGCATAATCTTCCTTTTGAACTACTTTCGGACCCCACAGGAAAGGTCTGTAAATCTTATGACGCACTCATTCCATTGATCAAGGTCCCGAAGAGAATTACCTATCTTTTAGACCCTAAACATAATGTAGTGGCTGAGTATCAAGACATGTTTGGGGCAAAAAAACACATTGAAGTGATGCTCAAAAAGATGAAATCCTCCAATACATAGCTTTTTTTTGCGTTTGAATTATATCTTTATGGCTGTAAGCCTCAAACAAATTTTCAACGAATGACTAAATCACGCTTTTTGTTATTGCTTTTTGTTATTGTTTCGAAGAGCATCATGGGTCAACAATACACCACGACTGGCGATTTTGACAGAATTTCAAAAGCCACTTTTGGTTTTGGTGTAAATACCTATTTCGGAGAGTTAAGTGCTTTCTCAACAGACACTAAAGTGCAACTAGGATTGAGTACCACGTTGACGTACGAACACCTCTTCACTGACAACATTGCTTTAAGAGGGGGATTATCAGTGTATTCTATTAAAGGTGCCGACTCTCTTTCTGTTGAAACGGCAAGAGTGCAACGAAACTTATCGTTTAAAGCCACCAATATTGAATTTACAGCTCAAGCCTTATATTATGTTTTCCGCCATCCCTACTCAGGCTATAAAGACAGGGCTTTTGCTAACCCCTATTTTCATTTGGGTTTAGGAGTTACCACAAACAAGCCTAAAGCTACCTTGGCAGGAACAGACTACGAATTGCGCCCAATGCGACTAGAAGGTATTGAGTATGGTACCTTAGCCCTTATAGTTCCAGTAGGGATGGGTGTAAATATATTCATCAACAGAAATATTGATCTTCAAGTTGAAATGCAATACACTGCAGCACTAACCAAATATTTGGATGATGTTAGTGCGAATTACAGAGATCCTTCTTCATTTGCAGACCCTGTGGCAGCACAGCTATCCGATAGACGTATAGAACTTGGTTTAACTCCCGCAGCAGCTGGCGATGCACGTGGGGTAGGGACTAATGATGCCTACCTCAGATTTGGTTTCAGATTTGGGTATTATTTACCAAAGTCATTATATGGCAAGTCTTCTATTCGTTGTAGAGTTGTTAAGAAAACCAGATAAGTTTTATTCACTAACGATCACTCCATCCCTGATTTCAATCTTGCGATCAGTCATAGCAGCCAGTGATTGGTTATGTGTTACAATCACAAAGGTTTGATTGAGTTCATCTCTAAGGTCAAAAAACAAGCGATGTAAATCTTCCGCTGTTTTAGAATCTAGGTTACCACTTGGTTCGTCAGCAAAAACAAGGCTTGGATCATTTATAAGTGATCTCGCCACAGCCACCCTTTGCTGCTCCCCGCCTGAAAGTTCAGAAGGTTTATGATCCATTCTAGATAAAAGACCAAGTTTGTTCAAAAGTTTTTCACCTTTTTTGAATACCTCCTTCTCATTTGAATTAGAAATTAGTGCTGGTAGACACACATTTTCCAATGCAGTAAATTCTGGTAAAAGATTATGGAACTGAAAAATAAAGCCAATCTCTTTATTTCTAAAATGAGCCAATTGCTTAGGATTCATTTCTTCAACCGATCTACCGTTGATGATTACACCGCCAGTATCTGCCAAATCCAATGTTCCTAAAATATGGAGCAATGTACTCTTCCCCGCTCCAGACTCCCCCACAATCGACAGCACCTCCCCTTTTTGAACAGTCAGGTGAATGCCTTTGAGCACTTCCAGATCACCATATGACTTCCTTACACTTTCCGCCTTTAAAATCTCCATAGTTACTTATCGAACCAAACATAGTAAAATCATGTGAATGATCATGTACAACTGAAAAGAACGCCTTCTATTTTCCTTGTTATATTAAGGTCAAAGGTGTAGTTTCGTGCAAAAATTTTGACACATGAACATCCACGAATATCAAGCAAAAGAACTACTAAAAAAACATGGAGTAAAAATTCAGGAAGGCATTGTTGCGTCAACAGCTGATGAGGCTTTAGAAGCGGCAAAAAAACTGAATGCTGAAACAGGAACATCTTGGTATGTTATAAAAGCTCAAATCCATGCTGGTGGTCGTGGAAAAGGTACAGTAAACGAAACGGGATCTCACGGAGTAGTTTTGGCCAAAAGTTTGGACACAGTACCTACCATAGCAGGAGCCATCTTAGGAGGCACTCTTGTTACTCATCAAACTGGTCCTGCTGGAAAGAAAGTAAATAAAGTACTTATCGCTCAAGACGTGTATTACCCTGGGGACTCAGCGCCGAAGGAATACTACATGGGAATTTTATTAGATAGAGCAAAAGGCTGCAATGTAATTATGGCTTCTACCGAGGGTGGTATGGACATTGAAGAAGTTGCTGAAAATAGTCCAGAGAAAATCATTAAAGAATGGATCGACCCAAAAGTTGGACTTCAAGGTTTCCAAGCTAGAAAGGTGGCTTTCAAACTAGGCTTAGAAGGTAATGCATTTAAGGAAATGGTTAAATTCATTTTCTCTTTATACAAAGCATATGAGAGCTCAGACTCTTCCATGTTTGAAATCAACCCAGTTTTAAAGACTTCAGATAATAAAATACTTGCCGTAGATGCAAAAGTAAACTTGGATGACAATGCTCTAATGCGTCACCCAGACCTATTGGCATTAAGAGATGTTACAGAAGAAGATCCGGCAGAAGTAGAAGCTGGTAAATTTGGCTTAAGCTATGTGAAACTAGATGGCAACGTTGGCTGTATGGTGAATGGTGCTGGTTTAGCCATGGCCACCATGGACATTATTAAGCTTTCAGGTGGAGAACCTGCAAACTTTTTAGACGTGGGAGGATCAGCAAATGCAGAAACAGTTGAAGCAGGTTTCAGAATAATCCTTCAAGACCCTAATGTTAAAGCGATATTAATTAACATTTTTGGTGGGATTGTTCGATGCGACAGAGTTGCTAACGGTGTTGTAGAAGCCTACAAAAAAATCGGTAATATCAGTATTCCAATCATTGTACGATTACAAGGAACTAATGCTGAAGAAGGTGCCAAAATCATTGACGAAAGTGGTTTGGCGGTTCATTCTGCCATTCTTTTGAAAGACGCAGCAGCTAAAGTTCAAGAAGTTTTAGGATAAATAATCCGGCACCCGTAGCTCAACTGGATAGAGTACCAGATTTCGGCTCTGGGGGTTGAGGGTTCGACTCCTTCCGGGTGCACTTAAAAATCCTTCGGTATTTTACTGAAGGATTTTATATTTCAGAGTAATATATATACCTTTGCCCCGCCTCACCGAAGTACGTTTAGCATAACCGTCACATATATATAAATGTTTTTTACATCTATATATCTGGGTTTCAGCTTGTATCTTTACACATCTGTGTATTCGGAATGAAAAAAGTAATATTTATTTTTCTATTTATTTTTATTATAGTTGACTCTGTCAATGCCCAAGGCTTCTACTCCAGTAGACGTGACAGAACTACTATGCTTTCTTTTGGCTTGGGGCTGTCCAACTATAATGGTGACTTGCATGACGTCATCTATGATGGTTTGACGGCAACCCCTAATGCTGGTATTGGACTTCGAAAAAAACTCGGCTCACAGTTAAGCTTCAGAGTAGATTTCAACTGGTATCAAATCAGTGGCACAGATTCAGCAAATCAAAGCCTTAGAACACGAGAAGTAGCGGGAAGAACTGATTCTCGAAAAAAGAGAAACCTATCCTTCAGATCAAATAACCTTGAGTTATCTGCCATGTTTCTTTTCAACTTAGTTCCTATAAATAACTCCTACACCACAAGGCCTATTCTCAACCCATACATCTTTGCTGGTGTTGGACTCAGCACAAATAATCCAAAAACATTCTATGAAGGAGACTGGGTACCATTGAGACCCTTACAAACTGAATTAACACCTTATCCAGGAAGAGTTATGGTTATACCTATTGGTTTTGGGGTAAGACTAAAAGCTACGGAATCAGTAGATATTTTATTGGAAGCTGGCTATAGGCGCACATTTACAGATTATTTAGATGACGTTAGTACAGATCACGTTGATAAAACTCAGTTTGATCTTCTTTTTGGTGAAAAC
Source organism: Roseivirga echinicomitans (assembly GCF_001592935.1). Lineage (GTDB taxonomy): Bacteria > Bacteroidota > Bacteroidia > Cytophagales > Cyclobacteriaceae > Roseivirga > Roseivirga echinicomitans. The sequence goes on along the minus strand of NZ_LRDB01000002.1, from coordinate 285,692 downwards.
ACTGAAAAAGCAGCCTTAGCAAAGGCTTTGACCGACAGAAGTGCTGAAGGTGGTTTTAAAGCTAGTGCACCAGGTGATGATAGAGGCAATCCGTTGAAAAACGACTCTTACTACATATTTCAAGTCAGACTGGAAATGTACTTGGGCAATAATTTTCTAAAAGAACTATTTTCCCCTTCAAGAAAGCAACCCAAGTTCAGGTAGCTTGAATATAAAACCTGTTGAATAAAAATGGTCGAGGCATATACTATGCCTCGACCATTTTTATTTTTTTCACACCCTTTTTTCTGAATTTCTCAAGTGATATTAATCTGTACCTCGCGTCTCAGGTATATTATGCTTGACTTTTTACAGCGGATTCTGTCCCATTATTATCACCTGTCAAGCATAGAGAACTTAGACTCTCTACTCCTATACTCATGAATCAGTGACTTTAAAACCTTTACCATTTTCATATCCATGTCATCCCCATTACTCGGGGTTGAATAAACTAAATCCTCTAAATCAGAATAATGTGATTTAACTTTAGTAAAATCTAATGGCTTAACCTTTACAATCATAATCTTAGGATGATGAGTGCTCATCGTATTTTCCATGTCATTCAAAAGCTCCTCATATAGCTTTTCTCCGGGCCTTAAGCCAGTGAAGACAATATCAATTTCCTTACCCTCTTTCAGTCCAGAGAGCTGAATCATTCTTTTGGCCAATTCAACTATTTTAATGGATTTACCCATATCAAAAACAAAAATCTCGCCACCATTCCCCATTACACCTGCTTCCAATACTAGGCTACAAGCCTCTGATATTGTCATGAAATAACGAGTTATTTCTGGGTGAGTCACTGTAATAGGACCTCCTCGCTGAATTTGCCTTTGGAAAATCGGAATAACAGAGCCGTTTGACCCCAATACATTTCCAAACCTTGTTGTAATAAAAAGAGTTGGCCTATCTGCTTCAATCTCAGATAATAGATTATTAAGTGACTGCACATAAATTTCGGCTGCTCGCTTAGTTGCTCCCATCACACTTGTTGGGTTAACTGCTTTATCAGTCGAAATCATCACAAATTTCTTGACATCATATTCTACTGACAAATCAGCCAAATTTCTTGTCCCCATGAGGTTACACTCAATGGCCTCAGGAACATTGATCTCCATCATAGGCACATGCTTGTAGGCCGCGGCATGAAAGACAAATTCAGGCCTATATTGGCTAAACATCCTCCTTACTCTTTTAGAATTTGTCACATCCGCCACATAACAAACCAGTGTTTCCCCTAGTGATTTTAAGCCTCGTATCTCATTTTCAATCTCAAAAAGGCCAGACTCAGATTGATCCAGTAATATCAGTTTAGAAGGATTATATCTTATGATTTGCCTGGCTAATTCTGAACCTATAGACCCTGCTGCACCCGTAACCAATACACTTTTACCTGATAGCTCTTGATTTACATATTTATTCTTTAAGCTAATTGGGTTTCGACCTAAGAGGTCTTCAATCCTAACCTCATGAATTTGATCTATACCAAACTCACCTCCAGTCCACTTGTCAACATTAGGGACAGTGGAAATCTTAATTCCAAATTCTAGACATTGGTCTACCAGCTCATTCTTTCTATCCAATGACATACTGGTAGTTGCAATGATTAACTCACTCGGATTGTTTTTAATCATCACTTTCTGAAAGTCATTTCGAGCGGAATAAATACGAACACCACCAAGTACATTCCCTATTTTTCTAGGGTTATCTTCTAAGAAGCCAACTACCTTAACATTTGTTGAAGTATCATTATCCAATAGCTCTTTGGTGATCATTCCCGATTGCCCAGCACCAAAGATTATCACTTTTTTGCTCACCTGAGGGATAGTTCTATAGAACGCAAAGAGTTCCTTTACCACCAAACGATAGCTCGTCAATACTACCACGGATACAAAAAAAGCGATGGCAGCAATGGAGTACGGTATTGCATTTTCAGAGATTGTATTAATCCCCAAAGCAATAAGCAGTGTAATCAAACTGGCATAGAAAACCCTTAATGTGTCTTGAATGCCTGTATAACGAATGATCCCAGCAAAGCTCCTTGTTGCTAGAGAACTAATAAGCCCCGCAAGAGTGAAAATGACTATCCCTCGTAGGAAGTTATACTCATAAAGGGAGTCAAGATTGAAATTTAAACGAAGTAAATAGCCAACCAATGCAGATAATAAATACACGACTAAGTCGATTATCACAATAATCCACCTTGGCAAAATGTTTAGCGTACGAATACTTCTTTTCACAGTTGGTTGATAGCTTTATTAAATCCAATTACCACTCTTTCCAAGTCTACTAAAGTCAAATTGGAGCCAGAAGGCAAACACAATCCTTTCAAGAACAACTCATCACTTACGCCATGCCCATAATATGGGCAATCTTTATACAAAGGTTGTAAATGCATGGGCTTCCAAAGAGGTCTGGTTTCGATATTACTTTTCCATAATTCAATACGAATATCTTCACGGCTTACGCCTAGTAGCTCTGGTTCAATCTTGATTGAAGTTAACCAATAATTGGATAAATCTAACCTGCTAATTTCAGACTGAAAGTAAAGCCTTCCAAGATTTAAGTGTTTGCGATAGTATGCATTAACCTCTCTTCTCTTCAATATATGGTTATCTAGCACCTCTAATTGTCCACGACCGACACCTGCTAAAATATTTGACATCCGATAATTATACCCTACCTCCGTATGTTCGTAGTGAGGTGCGTCATCTCTAGCTTGGGTAGCCAAAAAACGAGATCTATCAATCCACTCTCTATTATTACTTACTAAAGCTCCTCCTCCAGAGGTTGTAATGATCTTATTTCCATTGAACGACAGAATACCAAAATGGCCAAAACTCCCTGCCTGTCTGCCGTCAATTACAGAGCCCAATGCCTCGGCTGCATCCTCTATCAAAGGAATATCATAGCGATTACATACTTCTAAAAGTTCTTTTATTCGAGCAGGCATACCGTATAAGTGAACCATAATGACTGCTTTTGGCTTTTTTCCTTTTTTGATTCGATCAAGAATAGCCTCTTCGAGTAAAATGGGGTCGAGATTCCAGGTATCCTTTTCACTATCAACCAAAACCGGTGTAGCACCTAAATATAATATGGGGTTGGTTGTGCCGCAAAAAGTGAAGCTCTGGGCTATAACTTCATCTCCTGGCTTAACACCTAAAATGATTAATGCCAAATGAATGGCAGCTGTACCACTGGACAACGCAGCAACGTGATCTACAGTTAAATACTCCCCTAACTCCTTTTCGAAATTGTCGACATTAGGGCCTAGTGGAGCAATCCAGTTGGTATCAAAGGCTTCCTTTACGTACTTAAGCTCACTACCTCCCATGTGGGGAGATGAAAGCCATATCCTTTCATTACTCATTGATATACTTAATTATTCTAGCCGGATTACCTACCGCTACTGCAAAGTCTGGGATATCGCTAATTACGACTGCACCAGCTCCAATGATGGCCCATTTACCAATACTTATATTAGGAATTATTGTAGCACCCGCCCCAATATGTGTGCCTTCACCCACAGTCACTGTTCCACAAAGGGTAGCATTAGGACTAATATGAACATAATCTTTTATATGGTTATCATGATCGACAGATGCAGATGTATTAATTATTACATGTTTGCCCACTGCAACGTCTCGATTAAGCACTACCCCAGCCATAACCACTGTACCTTCTCCAACCTTCACCGTCTTATCTAAGATTGCCTTAGGATGAATTGCAGTTTTAAACGTACAAGGCAGTAAATCATTAAGCTTTTTTCTAACTTCATTTGAGCCAATGCTCAGAATTGCGTCCTTCCCTTCAAAATTGAAAACGGAATCATGCACCACTGCATATCCACATAAAGAAATAAGACTAGGGTTGGCGTCTACCAAGCACTCTACTTTAATTTCATTTTGCTCTAGAATATCCAATATGACTTTTGCATGCCCAGAAGCTCCGATGAGAATCATAAATTACCTTTAAATTTTTCCATTGTCACTACCCCTTCTCCACTAATTCCTTCGGAAAGAAGCACCTTTTTTACCGTCAAAAACAAGATGTTCAAGTCTAATAAAAAAGAACCATGATCAACGTACCATACATCCATTTTAAACTTTTTTTTCCAATCTACAGCATTTCGTCCATTCACTTGTGCCCAACCAGTAATGCCAGGGCGAACGTTATGTCTTCTTTGTTGTTCCTCAGAATAGAGAGGTAAGTATTCGATTAAAAGCGGCCTCGGACCAATTAAGGACATATCTCCTATTAGAACATTTATCATTTGTGGAAATTCATCTATCGACAATTTCCTTACCCAATTACCAGCCGCTGTCAACCGTTGATCGTCAGGAAGCAAAACACCCTTTGAATCCCTTTTATCGGTCATAGTTTTAAACTTTATGATTTTGAATATCTTTTCATCCTTCCCTGGCCTGGGTTGAAAAAAAAATGGACGACCAGAATTTGCGATACTCAACCATAAAGTTACCACAACCAAGAGAGGACTTGCGAGCAATAACAAAAGGAATGCTCCGCAGAAATCGAAGATGCGTTTAAAGTATTTAATGTACATACCTTCGTGTTTGATCCTGATACTCTAAATGCAATGCTTCCCAAAGGAATCTCTGATCATATCGTTCAACAATCATACTCCTTGCGTTATGTGTTAACTTACCCATTAAAGTCGGTTCTTCCATCAACCGCAAGATTGCTAACCTTATTGCCTCTACATTTTTTGGCGGTATGAGTAAGCCATTCGCCTCGTTAATTATAATTTCATTACATCCATTGATATCACTTACTATACAAGGTAAGCCCATGGCTCCTGATTGCATAGGCGCATTAGGAAATCCTTCGCGATAACTGGGAAAAACCAAAAAGTCGCTAGCTAATAAATAGGGACGAACATCTGATTGAAAACCAACCAAATGTATTTTTGGGTTTTCCTCAATCTCATTCATTACAGTAGCTTCCAATGGACTCAATTCTGATTCTAATGGGCCAACCAAAATCAAATCCAAATCTTCAAGTGTTTTGAAAGCATTAACGAGCTCATTAATACCTTTGTCACCTGTCACTCTGCCAACAAAAATTGCTACATGTTTATCAAAGGGGATTTTGAGTTCCGATCTAATCTGTTTTGCTTTTTCGTTTAACGCTGAAGAAGGCTGAAAGTAATCGCAATTTATCCCATTACTACTCCCGTTACCTATGACCTTCAGTTTTTCACCCTTAGAAAAAATATTCTTATGAATGTATTCCTTCTGAGCAAAAGAGTTGGGGTAAACCTTTGTTGCACAATGGTAAGTTATGCGCTCAACCAACATCAAGACTCTTTTTTTAATACCTTTTGCCTCCATCAATGGGAGTCCAGCTACGGTATGCATACGTACGGGAACCTTGCAAAACCAAGCAGCCATCATCCCAATTAAACCCGCCTTAGGGGTATGTGTATGAACAATATCAAAAGTGTTGTTCCTTAAAAACCTGACCATAAGAAACAGAGCTTTCAGGTCTCTTAGTGGAGAGATTTCTCGACTAAATGGAAATTGATGATGAACTACATTTTCTTTCTGAATAATACGCTCTATTTCTGGCCCTACTGCCGACCCAACTTCAACATTGAATCCAACACTTTGAAAATAAGCGAACTGACCATTCAATAGAAGAGATAATGACATTGGAACGGTAGTAAGCCTTAACAACTTGAGAGGTCGCTTATTTTCATTTATCATCCTGCTACTTATGAAATGTTGTGGTTCAAAAGGCCAGGCTTATTCAAAAGAGCCTCAACCCTTTCCTTTTCTCTCTTTTTCATCAAATACATTTTTACAAACTTTAGCTTACTTCTTTCCACTCTAATAATTGGGAACATCATCAATGCGATCCAAAAGATTGTAAACCGTAAGCCCATGTGAGTGACTCCATAAGCAAATAATGGCAAGGAATATACTACATAGTACCATGGTAGCTTCTTGAGTAAAGAGAAGATAAACATTATAAATAAGACAGTGCCAGGTATGCCATAACAGAAAACAATTGTCCCAAATGATGAGTGCATTTCATGCCCTTCAATAAATGTATCAAATCGATTATACCCCCCTTCTCCTGCTCCAAAAACCATATACTCTGGATGATTTGAGATTCTATCATAACCCCGATATTGCCACTCTGTAATCTCCTCTGGCCTATCAGCTTCATTAAGATTTCTTGCTTCTAGATTTCTCTGAAAATTAGCACCGAATTCGGTCTTTGTTAATCCAAACACGCCCAGCCCCCCAACTACTATTAATGCAAATATATTTCTTGTAGAAAGTATGCCATTGGCTAACAAATACACTCCAAAAAGAATTACCATAGCTCCCATTGCCGCCTTAGATACGCTTATCAAAGCCAAATAGCTAAAGAGAAAGAACCCAAGGTAGACCATCAGTTTTGGTAGTTTAATCATGGTTTCCAAAACCAATACTATGGCTAAACCACATAGTGAGTAATAACCTAATTGATTTGGGTTAGTGAAAAATAAAGCTCCCCTTACGCCCTCCCCTCCTGTTTCCAAAAAGAATGACAATGTAATCTGAAGTGCCGCAGCTATCAAGCAGCTATATACCGTTGTGTATAGAAACCGTTTACCATATTGTCGATATAGAGACAGGGCAAACCCCATGACAAACAAGTTATAAAAATAAAAAGCGCTGAAAACAAACCATGGTAGCCCCTTGTTCGCCTCTCCGAGTAAAGAAATAAACACTCCTAAATTAATAATGGTAATGTACACACAGAACCTCATGAATCGAGAGAAAGACTCCATAAGAGACCCACTGAGGCTAAACTTACGGGCTAAAACGTACAAACCAATTATGACCACAATAAATATATCAGAGGGTTGGGCACTGCCTGCTGGGAAAAAATAAAACGGGAAGGCCATCAGATAAATAGCCCATGCTCTTAACCAGCCTTTTGCTCCTAATGTATGTTTAAAAATATCTAACATGCTTCTGTTAAAACGGAAGTAATTTTTTGGGCTGCATTCCCGATTGCAATGTGTTCATAAAAATATGAAATTTCAGTTGGCTCACCGAAAAGAACAGATAAATCGAAATCTCCCTCTAGCGGTATCTTGAGTAAATCTAGACTTTCGTGGTAATCGAAAACATAGCCATGATTTGGTATTTCCAATTGAGCTAGCCCTCTCTTTGCCCCCATAAGCTCTAAGCCTACGGTAGAAGCCATAATGACTCCCGCATCCACCATTGAAATTGCTTCTACAATTGATTTAGGTAATTCAATTGCGGTCACATACTTATTGGCTATGGTTAAATATTCTTGAATATCTTCGCGGGGGTGACATTTAATGCCAAGCTGTATATTCATATTTTGTACCTGTAAAGCAGCTCGTTGTACAAATCCCTCGAACAAACCAAGTTTAGCCTCGGGACTACAAAACCCTTGATCGTCAATAGGATTGGTGAATACACCCAAAACCTTTTGATTGGTGTCATTTATCACGTAGGCCTGGATATCTTCCAAAAACTTATTAAACCTTGGTGAGCCAGTGACCACTACTTCTGTTTCAGTAGATGTAATAGTTCGGAAGTACTTAGCAGAGCGCCCCCCCCAAACCATCACTTTTTCTGCACCGTTTGCTCCATATTTAATTTCTGTCTCATTGGGTAACGGAAACCTAATTCCTTCTTGCAAAAGGTAAAAGGGAATTGATTTATGTTTGAGCCATCCACATATTTTATCTCCAGGAAAAGCTGTGTCATTCATCAGCAAGACTTTATCAAAACCAGATAATGACTTTTTAATGAAAGGTCTGAGTTTAATAAACCAAAAAGCACTCCTTACCACAGCCCTTATGAAAGAATCGCTTTTACCTAAAGTAAGCTTACCTGAACTAGGCTTTAAGTTTTGAGATAGGTTTTGTAATTTGATATAGTCAAACCCATGACTTTTGAAGGTGTCTTCTGGGCTGGCCATTCTTCTAAGTTCACAAAGAGACACATAAGTAACATGATGCCCTTTTTTCTCAATTAATTTAGCCGCTTCGATGGTAAGCTCCAAATGATGGTTGGGGTTAGTAATAAGAATGGCAAGCTTCATTTTTCTAAAAAATTGAAATATGAGACTACTCCGTTCTTTTCGGAATATTGTTCTACAGCAATCGGAGCGGCATTTCTGAATTTCGATTTCAAATCATTATTACTCAATAACTTCAATATTCTTTCGGCCATTGCCGAATCATCAGTTACGTCCACCAAGTATCCATTTTCACCATCGATGATTAACTCGTTGGGTCCCGTTGGGCAATCTGTTGCAATACAGGCTGCCCCACAAGCCATGGCTTGCACAAGTGTCCCAGGCATTCCTTCATGTCGAGAACTCAGTACATAAACATCTGCAGCAGCCATATATTTAAATGGGTTAGTATCGAAGCCAGCAAAACAAACCTTGCCTTCTAATTCCATATCTGAAACCACGGTGCGGAAATAACTTTCTAAAGGCCCCTTCCCCAATATAAATAATCCCACATTGTCAGTTACCTGTGTTACTCTTTTAAAGGCCCTCAATAAAGTGTCATAATCCTTCTGCCACTCAAAGCGCCCCGCGGCCAATATGACTTCGCCATATTGACTAAAGAATGGATGCTTAACCTCTTCTCTAGCCCCTTCCAACAGTGTCTTGTTCACAATAGGATTATAAACTACTTTAATGCGCTCCGATTTTACATGGAGAATATCTTTACACTCGATGGCTACACCCTGCGAAACAGCAGTTACCCATGTTGCCTTTTTATAGAGAAAGGACTTGACTAAAATCATCAGTCGCCTTTTAGCTTTGCTTTTTTTAGGAGGAAAAAGGATGTTTCTTTCTGAAACGACAGTAACTCCTTTAAACCTGCCAAGCCAGGCAGACAGCATCATAGACATGGAAGCCCCCCCACAGGTAGAGTATACCACATCATAATCACTTTCAGAAATCAACTTCTTAAGAGGTTTCCACATCGCCCAAAGTGATTTAGATTTAAGGTCGAAAAGCTGAACATCGTCCGGTGTTTGGCCTAAAAACTCACCTTCTGCACGCATCAAAGCCAAATCGCATTGAAATTTATTTCGATCAAAAGCTTGAAGTAGATTCACAGTTACTCTGTCGGCACCACCATAGCCCAAAGAAGGTCGGACAAAAAGGATCTTCAATCGTTTCGACATTATTAACTATTGCATTTTTGAGAAGTCAAGCGCTCCATATTTATATGGTGCATTTTCCCAATAATCAGAAAGTTCGGGAGTTAACCTGGCAAAGAAATCGACATTAGTTTGTTCAGCTGCTTGGTGATCGGTGCTGGCATCACCAAAGAAGAGACAATCTTCTTTTCTAAACTGCTTCCTTTGCATTACTTCAAGTGTAATTTCAGCTTTTTCCCTCGGGCTGCCATAAACTTCGTCAAAGAACGGGCTTAGTTTTCTGTTTATTATAATCTCCCTTAATTCTTCTTGAGGGGTACCAGAAGCTACCACACAATAAATATTTTGTTGTCGAATAAAGGTGATCATTTCACGAAAACCAGGAACAAATGGTGCTGCCAATACTTTGCCTTTTACCAGTTCAGAAAATCTATTCCCTAATTCAAGCCCCATTTCTTCAGTATGTTCCTGTTTTAACAAGTTTTCTGAAATCCATTTAAACTTCTCGTAGCGTACAACCCCCTGATGTGCTAAATGATGTTCTCTTACTTGTTCTTCAATTCCGCTTCCGGAATATAGTTCCACAAAAGCATCGGTTTTTATATTCCCTGATTCTAACACGACACCGTCAAAATCGAAGAACATGCATTTGTAATTTCTTAATTCAGTATATGAAATTGGTTTTATTATCATTAAAAGGAATACCTGTTTGAATGAGGGAGAACAATAGAACTATTACTACCAGATATAATTAGTGAGTTGAATCAATCTCTTCAATAACTTGAATAAGCCCTTGGCCCATGTCTACATATTCATTAGAAACCAGCTTATGCCCGATTTTAGGTGTATAAGCGTAAGGCGTAATATTGTAATGTCCGTTAGTAGTGCCTTCATCACCCAAGAATCTAATTTTTACTTCTTTGCCCAAAATTTCACTGAACATTTTATACAAATCAGCAATCTCTAATTTATCATTTCCTGTCAATACTAAATTTTTATTGACGTACTGTGGGTCTAGAATTGAAGCACTTAATCTGGCAGCATCATAGACATGAATGTAATCACGCTTATCATTTGACTTACCACTATGTTCCATTTCATTTTGATCCATGAAATTTTTCAGCAAACGGTAAACTCCGTTCGTCATATCAGCCCTGGGCCCATAAAGGCTACCATACCTGAGAATCGTATATTCTAAACCGCACTGATTAAAATATTCCTCAACATAGTTCTCGCAGGCCTGCTTGCTGCACCGGTAAAAGCTACCTTCGCGACTATATACATATACTGTAGAACCAAAAATAAACCGCTTGACTTTATTGATTCTACAGGCCTCAAGCATATTCACTGTGCCTTGAATATTAATGGAGACTGTATCTAAAGGACGATTTTTGGCAGCATTCAAATCAGCTAGCGCAGCTAAATGATATACATAATCAAAACCTGAAAGTTGCTCTATAAGCTTTTCAGCATCGCGAACATCGCCATGGATGAAACGCTGATCCTTTCGCAAAAAGGGTGATTCTACCTGATCAAAAAGAGTAACCTCATGCCCGAAATCAGAAAGCGCATCAGCAATGTGGCTACCTAAAAACCCTGACCCTCCTGTTACTAAAACTTTGCTCATTATTTTTTAAAGAATTTAATCACGTTTTGTGCAGCTTCCATTTCCATGTTAATTCTTACTTCACTTGCGTAAGAGCCAATATGAGGAGTGAGTGTACAGTTTTTCATTTTACTTAAAGGGCCTTTATATGGCTCTTCTTCGAAAGTATCAAGATAAGCAGAAGCTGTGGTATTTGAATTCAAAAACTCAAGTAATGCATCCTCATTTACCAAGCCACCACGTGATGCGTTTACCAAACATAGGTTCCTCTTCGCTTTAGTAAAAAACTCGGCATTGATCATGTGCTTGGCCTCTGGAGAAAAAGGAGTATGAATAGTGATGATATCTGATGCGCTGATCAATTCATCTATTGCAACATAGGTCACATTTTGTTTTTTAGCAAACTCAATATTTTCGTATAAATCGAAAGCCAAAACATTTACTTTGAAAGGAGCCAGTAACTCAACAAGGCGACAACCGACTCTCCCTAAACCAATAATACCGACAGTTTTTCCTTTCAACAAGCTGCCCATTGGTTTTTCCCAAATACCGTTTGTGATATTCGTGTGGGCATTAGCAATACTTCTTAGGCAAGATAGAACACCTCCTAGGGTAAGCTCTGCCACACCATCTACATGGGCACTTGGTGTATTTTCAACAGTGATATTAAGTCTTTCAGCTGCACTGAAATCTACATTATCCATACCTGCCCCTAACCGACATAGATATTTTAAGTTAGCAGCAGCATTCAGCACCTCTTCATTGAGCGATTCTGTGCCGGCTATTAAACCATCATAGTCTTTCAGTATTCCTATTGATTCTTCTACCGACAGTTTTTTGCCATACGGGTTAACGGTTACCTCAAAACCCTTTGCTTTGAGTAAGGCCAAAGGAGCTGGATCTACTTTACCGAAAGAAGAAGTTGTTGTTAGTATTCTATAAACCATCTTCAGAAGATTTACTCAGTACTTCTTTTATTTTATCTAATCCTTCCAGCCACCATTCACTAATCCCCACATCGAAATAAGTGTGGATATCGCGACCCGTAACCCAGGTACGAATAATAGGAGCTGATTTCTTACCCATCCACCACCACGGATTAGGTCCATCATGGCTTTGGACTGTATATTTCCTGAAAGCCCATACTCCTTGGTCGTAATAATAGGCTTTTTGATAAGACTGCCTTTCTGTAGATACATTACGCTCCACTCCGCCATAAGGTCTTAACAATCCATTTTCAGTGATTTCCATTGCTCGAAAAGGGTGATCATCCTGTGCTTCCCAAACAGTCATACAAGAATCCAGACTCTTTTCATCATCAAGTTTTTGGAGGCATTTATCAATAATACTCCCATCTATATACACCGTATTCCCAAGCAGTAGAACCACATTTTCAAGGTTTTCATAACGTTCATCAACCCATTCCACTGCATGCTTGATCACCTCGCCATGATTAATACTATCGCCCCCTAACTCATCTGGACGAGGAATGACGGTAGCACCATATTTCTCTGCGGCCTCAGCTATGCCTTCGCCATCGGTTGACACAAAAACTTTGTCAATTTTGAGTGCATCTAGCGATGCTTTGATTGGGTAGTAGATCAGGGGTTTACCCCTTACTTCTAAAATATTCTTATTGATGATGGATTTACTGCCCGCACGGGCAGTGATTATGGCTACGTTCATTGTTGGAAATTATCTTTACTCAAATTCAAAACCACACTCAATACAGTAGATACTATATTTGAGTGAGATTCTAAATTTATCTAATATCTAAATAATTACGATTAGAGTTTTTACTAAAGCAAATCTTGATTTAGTAAAATTAAATTCTCGCCCTTCTGTGAAAGACTAAAATTATAGCGGCCTATGGCATTGAAGAAATTCTTTGAACAACCCAGCTGTAGCCTATCATGTAACTCTATAACTAGGCAACGAGTCTTGGATAACCAGTTTTCATAATTCGATTCAAATAATTCTTTTTCGGCTCCTTCAATATCAACCTTAACAATGTCTAGATAAGCTAGATTATACATTGCCATTATATCATCAATTGAAATTGTCGATATAACTCGCTCATCTTCCTCGTGTAAAGACTCTGAAACTGATCCCGTAGTAAATCCCCATTTACCTTTATCACTTTCATAAACTTTAATTTTTTGATTACTCAAGTTTGAAAGACCTTTCCTTAGCGGAATAATATTTGGATAATCATTTATATTCGTCCGCATCAAATCAAAATTAGATTTCTCAGGCTCAATCGAAATTATCTTGGTGTTGGGGTATTTATTAGCAAAAAAGAGTGCTGCCAAACCTATATTGGCACCTGCATCAATTACATTCACTGGCTCAAAGGGTAAGCTAAAATCATACTCATTTTTCCAAAATATTTCGTAAAACAAGGGGATATCACTTGTTCCGCTTCTCAAGCTTATCGGGGTTCTAACCTTGGATATTTTAATATCATTTGTGTGCTTATTTTTAACTCTCCAAAAGACGAGAAACCCTGACTTCCCGAAAATGAGTATGTGCCTGTAAAGATTCATTAGCAACTTCATGCTGAAATAATTTTTATTTGGTAAATCTGACTTTATTTAAGGGAACTACTTTTTTCGCTTATAAATAAATTAACTCGCTCTGCCCTTCTCTTCCAAGAATAGCTGTTAAGCAAATGGGTTTGGGCTTTTGAGCCAAGCTCTAATCGTAACTTTTCATTGTTGACTAAAAGAGATATAGATTTCTCCCAGGCCCCTATTTCTGAGGGCTTACATAAAATGCTATTGTCCATATTCACTAACACTTCCCTCAATACCGGTAAATCAGAGGCTATGATGGCTTTACCAGCCTCCATATATTCAAAAACCTTTAATGGAGACATATACTTAGCGGTATTCTTCCCACTTCTTAACGTGACATCCTCTTGATAAGGTGCTAACAGAATATCACATTTTTTTCTGGCTAATGCCGCTTCTCTAGGAGAGACAAAACCATGAAAAAAGACGTTATTCAATTCGCCAACCTCTTGTAAGCCTATCGCTAGCAGGTCTTCTTTTCTTCCTCCAATGATATGAAAATCCAAATCATCAAATTTCTCAGCAAGAGAAATAATCAATTCAATTCCCCGGCCTTTAGAGATTGTACCAACATAACCAATTTGTAATCTTCCATTCACTGGAGTCGGCCATGCGTAAGATTCTAACGCTTCATTATTAATTTTTTGTAAAGTAGCTCCATCATGGGCCACAAGAATTCGATCCTCATTTATGAGTGTTGTTTGACTCAGTATGATTTTCTTCAAAGCCTCACTGATCACTACAAGCCCAATCAAATTAGGTGATTTCAAAAGCCAATTGAAGATTTTTACTTGTTGTTTTGTAAGGGTATTTAGTGGGTCGTGCGTTTCAAGAAACACCTTATAACCATTCTTAGCCAATAAGTAACAACCGAATAGTGACCTTCCGAAAATCAAATCAGGTTGTATCTTCTTCACAGCATGTAACATATTATTCGCGTGTAACCAAAGTGTAAGCTTCGGGATTCTTAGCGATGTAAGCTCAATATCAAAACCAGAAACCCCATACCAACTCATTGTTTCTTCTAAAGTGGTATGATCCCCATTAAGCCCGAAAAGGGTAACTTCATGCCCCAACTCCCGGAATGCATTGCACATATGCATTACATGAACACTATTTGCTCTTTTTGAAGGTATTGCTGAATCTGATAGGTAGGTAATTTTCATTATTCTAAGAGTGCTGGCTTTGCTTTATAAATCCTAGAAGCTTCTTTACGTTACTCGTTCTAATAAATTCCCTATCAATTAAATCACGTGCCCGTAACCCTATTTCATTACGTAATTGTTGATCTTTAATCAACTGTTCTACATCGGTGTAGAGCTTGCTAAGGTTGTTAGAAATTCTACCTACATCATGTTTTTCTATCATTGATCCAGGATCGAAAAAAGCGGAAACCACAGGCTTTTTAAAACTCCAAGCTTGCAAAAACACATTGGGAAACCCCTCAGGCTCACAGGTATGTATCAAAAACAATGAAGATCTAATAACTCCATTCGTCTCAAATATTCTCTTTGGCCCTAGATAATAAAAATTACCAGGTAGTTCTTTGGATGTGTTTAGATATTCATATGCCTGTTGCTGAATATCTCCCACCATTAAGAAATCAACTCCCTGCCGCTCAAACGATTTAGCTAAATCAATGAATAACTCTGGGTGTTTATGGGCCTTGATATTCCCAACCCAAACAACATAAGGTTTGGGCCATGAAAATTCTTCAAACTCTAAAAAAGGAGAGTTAGGAATATAGATTTTATTAGTATGAGCGATGCGATCCAAATGTTCCTCGTTATTACAAACGACCCCATCAATTTTCTTAAAGGCCCTTTGAAATTCAATACCCTTAACTAAATGTCCTAACCTTCTTTTCAAGCGATCAAAAACACTCAGGTTAGGAATAGGTTTATAAGCAAAAGGCTTTAAATCATGAATATGGCTTACAGAAAAAATTAGTCGAATATTAAATGGCTTGATCTCATTAATAACAGAAGCAAGCAAGTTCTTATTGAATCGCCAATAAATCACATCCGTTTGAAGCTCCTTACAAACTTGAGCGATTGATTTTGAATTCTTTTCTACAGCGATAACTTTATAGGGCAAATCTATAGAATAATCATATCCACCTACTGCCAAATAGGTTAAATCAATACCCAATTCAGTTAGCCCATAAGCGATTTGATGACACTGTATTTCTGAGCCACCCAAGGTGTGAGTATAATGGGCATTGATAACTACGACTTTCATTTATTTGAATCCGTTCACTTCATCCATCGTTCATGCCACATTTGAAAGAGCATTATGTTCCAAACTCTATTGTTCGAATAGCCCTTTTCATATTGCTTTCTTAATCCGCGAACATAGTTCAAATCAAAAACTCCCGAGTCTTTGATCTCATCATCACTTAGGTAAGTCATGACATGGTCTTTTAAGTGCGTTTGCATCCATTTTTTCTTAGGAATAGCAAAGCCCTTCTTAGGCCCTTCAGTAAGGTTACGTGGAATATATTTGGCATTCACTTCGGCTAATATGTATTTCTTAACCCCGTTTCTTATTTTGAAATCACTGGGTAACCTAGCGGAAAATTCTGCAATTCTATGGTCCAACAAAGGCTCACGTCCTTCAAGACTCACACTCATCGCTGCTCTATCCAACTTGATTAGAATATCATCGGGTAGGTAATCCTTGTAATCGTAAGCTTGAATTTGAGTCAAATGGTCTCTATTCAGAATTACGTTATTTCTTGCATGGATTTCTTTGTATGTCGATAACAGTTTCTCCAAATCTCTCTTTCCGAAATTTCGAGTGCTAGAAATCATCATCTCTACAACATCTGGAAACTGGTTTAAATACTTGAGCTCGGAAAAGGCCTTTAACGCCACCTTTGATTGCAATCCCGATAAAGAAGAGGCCAGCGCGTGGAGCAATTTATAGGTTCCTTTTTTTCCACGCCTAAAAAATTCACTCTGCCCAACAAGTTGAGCATAGCTATCAAGAACGTTTGAATATTTATTATAGCCTGCAAACACCTCATCGCCCCCATCTGCAGAAAGGGCTACTGTAACGTGCTTTCTTGCAAATTCACTTACCAGAGTAGTTGGGATTGCCGATTTATCGGCAAAAGGCTCATCATATATTTCTGGAAGACGAGGAAATATATCAAGCAACTCATTTTCAGAACAATACAGTTCATGATGGTCGGTACCTAAATATTTGGCTATGGCTTTCGCCTTTTCTGCCTCATTAAATTCTTTCTCATCAAAACCAATTGTAAAGGTAGAAATGGTAGAGGAATGATGTTTCTGAAGAATCGCTGCTACAGTTGTACTATCTAGCCCTCCACTCAGAAAAACACCAACAGGCACATCTGAAACCATTCTTAATTTGCATGCATCCACCAAAAGATCATCCAAATCATCAATGGCTTTAGTTAGATCGGCCGACTGATTTTCTTCTTGAAAAAAGCCATCAATAGACCAGTATTCATATTCATTTATGTCCTTTGAAGTCAAATCGAGCTTAACGTAGTGCCCTGGTTTTACCGAGTTGACAGATTCAAAGACAGATCCCCCTCCTTTGATATAATCAAAATCTAAGTAACTAGCAATTGACCGTAGATTAAGGCTCTTTTTGAAGCTCGGATGATTGTGAAAAGCCCTAGTTTCTGACGCAAACAGTAGGGTTTTACCATCCCAAGAATAAAAAAGTGGTTTAACACCTACCTTATCTCTAATTAGAAACAACTCTTGCTTTACATTATCCACAAAAGCAATGGCAAACATCCCTATAAACCTATCGATGGCCTTAGTGCCTTCTTCAATTAGCGCATAGAGGATTACTTCTGTATCCGAATTTGATTTAAACTGGTACCCTTTAGCCTGTAGCCACGACCGAATTTCAGAAAAATTGTACACTTCTCCATTGTATACAATTGCATACTGGCCATCCGTTGAATACATCGGTTGGTGCCCATTTTTACTCAAATCTAGTATTGAGAGCCTTCTATGCCCAAGGCCTAATTGATAGATTTCATTCTGAGCATACTCATAACCACTAGCATCGGGCCCTCGATGCGTCAAGGTATTCGTCATTTTCACTAACTGCTCCTTTGAAGAGTTATGAGAAAAATCTATAAAGCCGGCAATACCGCACATAAAATGGCTTTTGCGCCTATTTATTAAGGCCCTCTTTTGTGAAAACAAATTGATTGCAGCCCTTGCCTTTCTTGGCTGTAACCATATTCAATATAAAGCCTCTCTCTTTATAAAAATTGAATATCGCAGGAATATTCGCTACTTCAAATGGATACCCGCCTAGCCAATCCACTAAATCGTGCTTCCATGACATCCCTCTCTTCTTCTTAAATTCTTTATACCTGGCCAATGGAGGCTTTCTTAAATAGAGAATATCCATGAGGAAGTTCTTCATTAAGTAATAAGGCGTATATAACATGATCGTTAGGTACTTTCCAGCTGTGGATTTAACATATAGTCTTTTTAACTTCTTCCAAACCTTGGATTTAGCTCCTTCATCATTGTAAATGGCAATAAAGAGTTTACCTCCATCCTTAACAGGAAGAGCAGCATTATCAAGCGCCTTATACATCTGTCCAGTATGGTGTAATACACCCCAAGAATATACGATATCGAACTGTCCAAGGGATTTAATATAACCATCATCCAAAACAGAACCTTCTTCTACTATCCAATTCGATTCAGGGAAATAAGTATCCCTTAAATATTTTGTACAGCCAACAGAATCCGTATCAAAGTCGAAAGAGTACACTTCAGCTCCTAGTTTTTTAGCCGCTAAAGAAAAAAGGCCACTTCCGCTACCAATGTCAAGAAATTTCTTCCCAGCCAAATCTTCAACCTCTAGCATTTCTTTCAATGAATCTATCGCTACTTCTATTCGCTTATCATCCAATGTCTTTAGAAATGAGTTCCAGTTCTTCCCAAACTCAAAACGCTTCCCTTGTATTATTTCTTGGCTAAAACTCATTCATTCTGCTATTTTCATTTTTCACTAAACGACAATGAAATCTAACCTAATCACCATTATTTGCGCTTAGCTTCAACAGTTGCCTTTTTAGGCTAACAATCTTTTTTAAGAGTTTAAATCCTCTCCTGATATCGTATTTCAGATAGTTATGGAGGTTCGTTCTCAAATCAGTCAAGCAATATTTGAGTGTGTTCTCCAAATATGCCTTACCCGGTTGACTCAACCGATCTTCTCCAGTATTGTCATAGACCCTTGCCACAAATGAGCTTATAAACACTGAACCAGCCCTTTCAGTGATTCTCCTCCATGTCAAGCCCGAGCCTAGTCTCAATTTTTCATTAAACGGTGATTCCCTAAAGGATTTCAGTCTTGGAACTGGCAAGTACTCACCACGCACCTTTCTTGAAAAATAATCCTTAAAAGACAACACCCCGTTGAATTCTGGATTGTTTGATAATTTATCTCCGTCTTCCGTTATACACCTAAACATGAATAGCTCTTGGTTTGGCTGAGATTGAATAATTTTCATCATCTCATGGCAAGTATCTGGATTCGGAAAATAGTCATCCGAATCCATTGGGATTACAAAAGCTCCCTTACAGAAGCTTACCCCCTTATTGACTGCCGTAAGGTAGCCACGATTAATATCAGAAGTTACCACCTGCCAAGGAAGCTCATATTCCAAAATATAATTACGTATTACATCAACACTATCATCACTTGAGCAATCGTCAACCAAGATCACCTCATAGGTAATATTCTGTTGAATTCTAATTGATTCTAAAGTTCGTATTATGCTGTGTGACCGATTATATACGGAAGTCACAATTGAAAAAAACGGTTCGTTTTCCGTCATATATGAATGGACATTAATCAATATTTATTTTTATCTATCGAGCAACAAATAAGCTAGACAACTGGCGGCTGAGTTATAGTAATCCTTACCCGAATAATAATCTTTATCATTACTTAAGTCACCAGCACTGTAATCAAGCAATTCGTGAAAGTATTCTTCCACTTCAGAAAACTCAAAATCGTGCTTTTGATTGATAATCTCTTCCATTAATGAAGAACTTCCTAATAATTCATTAAAATGAATAGTACCTGGAAGATTCTGGTATACTGAATTACCAAAATAAACTGCCACTCGGCCTCTGCATGCCGCTTCTATGGCAACGGTGCCCGTAATGGTTGCCACAAATAACGAATAGTCTATTAACTCAAAAGTGTTTGTTTCCATTGAAACAAGTTTAATATTCGCCAAAGCGCTAATCGTCTCATAGAACTTTTTAGTCCGTGTTTTATACTTGAAAAAGTTTCTGTATGTGGAAGGGTGCTCTTTCACATAAATAGTAATATCGTTCGGCAAAATCTGCCTCAGCTGTTGTATTGCAAGAATTTGCTGATTAAAAATACCTCCTTCGGGTAAAGTGGTTCTTTCAGGTTGGTAATGAAGAAAGAATACTACGTTTCTTTTGTTAAAATCATAGGCTACTTCCTGTTCAACGTATCGCCTGTATGACTTATACTTTGATCTAGATTCAAGAAAAGAAATGGGGATGCTTTTATCTCTATTTGATAGAACCTTATTCAGTTCTACTTTCCAACTCCATATTTTCCCATTGAACTTATCATACCTCTCTTTTTCATAAGTCGGTATTGCGCTTTCATAGGTTGTGGTTTTGGTGTGAAGATAATCCTTTAGTAGTGCTCTATCATTGGAGTCAGCCCCATGAAATGGCAACTTAATAGGTTCATTACCTTGAATACCTTTTGTAATCAAGCTCCGCCAAGGAATTGCAGATTGTTTAATTACATTCACTTCTATTTTTAAAAATTCGGCCACTCTACAAAAAACATAGTCGAATGGAGCATGTGGTGTTTCAAAAATAATCACCCTGTCAATTTTATCTTGCTTGAGAATAGATAAGGCGAAAACGGCCAGCCTTTCCACTAAAACATCTGAGTCATAAAGGCTTTCAAAATTATCCTTTCGCTCAAGGATATGCCAAAGGTTATAATCGTTAAAGACAAACAGTAGCATCTCTTCATAATTGAAACTACCAGTTGACCTAACCTGATTGACCTTAGGTAACTTCATTTCATTATACAGCACATCCTTATTCCTCAGCTTGAATTGTCCTTTATTTGACCAGTCAGAATAGAACCAATTATCTATAAATACTAAATCATCTGCAGAGAGCAGGTCATGTACTTTAGTGGTTAAAGGTATACCGCCCGGAATTAAAACAATAGACATTTGAACAAGTGAATGATTAAGAGATAAAGTCAAACATATCTAGACTAAGGGCCTCGCCCCTATCAACATCGGCCATAATTTTTGTACCTAAAATCTTATTTAAGTATTTAGGGTGCAAGCCAAAACCCGGCCTGATGCTTCTTACATTTTCTTCGGTAATTATGTCTCCAGACTTAATGTCCTTCACCGCATAAAGTGACCTACAAAATTCCTTTCCCTTATGCTGCTTTTCGGTTAACGTATAATCTACCTTGCCAATGGCCGTTTCGGCCTCTCTAACTGATTTTACCATGGTCGTAAACTCTTCTTCATTCATAGAAAAAGATGCATCTGGGCCGCCAATTGATCGATCGAGGATGAAATGTTTTTCAATGATTTTAGCACCAAAACAGGTAGCTACTATAGGTACTGTAACCCCCATGGTATGATCCGAAAGACCAGAAATCACTCCATAGCGCTCCGCCAAATCTTTTACCATTATCATATTCGCTTCATTGATCGGTGCAGGATAGCTAGAAGTACACTTCAATAACGCAATATCATTATTTCCCATTCTTCGACAGGCATCTAGTGCTAATTCGATGTCAGCTTGCTCTGATATTCCAGTGGATATAATTACAGGTTTGCCTTTCGAGGCAACATATTCAATTAATGGAATATCCGTGATCTCAAAAGAAGCAATCTTATAGGCAGGAACATCCAATTTTTCTAAAAAATCAACTGCTGTTTTATCAAATGGAGATGAAAAGCAAACCAACCCTTCCATTTCAGCTACTTCGAAAAGCTGCTTGTGCCATTCCCAAGGAGTATAAGCTTCTTTATAGAGGTCATAGAGCTTTCTACCTCCCCATATAGTATCTTTTATAACAAAGTCATCTTTATCGGAATCAATGGTTATTGTATCTGCAGTATAGGTTTGGAGCTTAATAGCATCCGCTCCGGCCCTTTTAGCAGCACGAATTGTTTCAATAGCTGTTACTAAACTCCCGTTATGATTAGCTGAAAGTTCCGCTATTATAAAAACAGGTGATTGGTTATCTATGATGTGGTTATACAATATCATTGTGCTGTATCAATGCTTCTCCAGAAATTGTAACTTGTTTATGGCTATCAAATATTTCTGTGGTAATTAATGCCCTGCGTTTCTCAATGTAAACTTCCTTCACTGTAAAGACCGCCATGTATTCTTCTGCCGTATACATTGGCTTAAAGAAATTTAAGCTCTGATTTAAATAAATCGTACCATGCCCTGGAAAGATAGTACCAAATACTTTTGAGAACATACTTCCGCTTAGAAAGCCGTGGATAATTGTCCGCCCAAAAATGGTGTCTTTTGCGTATTCTGCATCGAGATGGATAGGATTAAAGTCTCCAGATGCCTTTGCAAAATTTTCGACATCTGTCTGATTAAACGAAAACCCATACTCAAACACGGTATTTACAGTAACCTTATTCTCCATATATCGCCTTTTTTTGAAATGACTTCAATCGATCCCATTCTGACTTCAGAATGGCTAGGCCAACTACATCCAACTTCTTACCCGCCTTTACACAATGCTCTCGGTAATAGGCTTCTCTTCTAAAACCGAACTTTTCGTGCATTTTAATCACCTTGTCATTGTCAACAAAAACTTCACACCTCAGCTTGTTCAACTTAAGTTCATTGAACACATACTCAAGCACATTATACTCTACTTTAGCTCCAATACCTGCGCCACGTACAGCGCTATCTCCTAGATAAAAAGCCCAATAACAACTCTGTAAAGTATGATCTATACCGGTAACACTTGCTAGGCCTATTTTCTTTTCATTATAGGATATGAGCCAATAGCGCGATTTTTCTTCATTAATACTATTAAACCAATTGCGTTGATCACTGGGAGAAATCTCCCTCTCATTATACATATAGGGGGCAACATTTGGGCTGTTCCTCCAGGCCCTAACTTGCTCAATATCATCCAATGAAAGTTTTATTAACTCAATATCCATAAAATCAATTTTTATTTAATTTTCCATGAATGACAACATTTATAAAATGACCATTATAGAAAACATGTTCTTTAAGCCTAGCCTCCTCTTTGAATCCACATTGTTCAAAAATCGTATAAATTTGTGGCCTCAAGTCAAAAGCATAAGTCACTATTTTGTTCAAATTCAATTCCCTGAAGGCAACTGATTCGATTAAAGTCAAAAACATTTTCCAATTCGACACAAAGAAGTTTTCTTCAAGCTCAGTATTCATGATAAATGAAATTTCAGCATGTTTGTCTTGCCAATTGATGTGGACCAAGCCTCCATATCCAATACATTCACCCTTCTTTAGAAAGGAAAATAAAATTTGATGAGGCTTCTCTTGCTCAAAAAGACTACTTATTACATTGTCAAAATAGGCATCCTGCCGCTCCTTAGTCAAAGGTTCGGCTTGACGTAAATGATAAATCTGTTCATTTCTCCACTGCATGATATCGTACCGATCTTGATCCCTAATAGGGACGATTGAGTATTCACCATGAGCAAAAACTTGAGTTGTAAGTACTTTGTATTCCTTGGACATTTATTAATTCAATCTTTTAAAACCGCCATGACATACAGGGCTTTCTAACAATGAATTTATATCGACATCACCCTTTTGGCAATCTGAAATAGTATTAAAAATCGATTCTAGTTCATCAAAATAGCGATTTACAAACTCAGGTTTATGTTCTGTACAGACATACACGCTATTTGAAGCAAGGATGCCTTTCTTCAGCATCTCTTGGGTAATCAAAGTTTTATATTTCAACCAATCCTCAGATGCTATGGAAAAAGAGGTAAGGGCTGGCAAGCCTGCCGTGCTTAACTTCAATTCATATTTTTTACCTAAATCAGCCCATCGTTGTGTAATATTGAGGCCAATTTCGGTAATGGTTTCCCATGATTTAGTTTTCTCCATTACTTCCAATGTTGCCAAAGCTGCTGTTGGCCCTATTCTTTCTGTCCAAAAAGTACTGCTGATAAATGTTTTCTGTGCAGCCTCCATCACTGAACGCCTACCCAAAATAGCAGTGATGCCGTAACCGTTACCCAAAGCTTTCCCAAACATACACATGTCCGGTTCAACACCATATATCTTATGTAAACCACCAAAAGTTTGTCTAAAACCAGAAGTACACTCATCAAAAACTAATACTATTCCATTCTTAGTCGCTAAACTTCTAACCTCATGTAAAAAATTATTCTCAGGCCCCATGTTTCTGGATACTTCCATTTTAATAACTCCTAAATCAGGGTTATTCTGTACCAAAGCCTTTAAGCCTTCAATATCATTGTAATTAAACGGAAGCACGGTATTCTTTAAATTCCGGGGGACTCCACCTGGGTTCAGGCCTGGCAATAAATGCCCGTCTAAACCAGCAGCATCTCCTAGATTTGCAGAGAGATACCAGTCATGCCAACCATGATAACCACAAATGGCCACTTTATCTTTACCTGAGGCAGTTCTAGCAATACGAATGGCTATCGCGTTGGCTTCACCACCACTTCGTGCCAACCTTACCATATCGCCCCATGGATGTAATTCAACTAGCCTTTCGGCTAAATAAACTTCTTCAGGGCAATTGAGAGTTGACATATTACCTTGTGCCACTACCCTATGCACCTCATTATCAACAGTATCATTCCCATATCCTAAAATATTCGTACCGATTCCCATGATGGACATATCTAAATACTGGTTATCGTCCAGATCCCAAACTTGACATCCTTTGGTCTTACTAAAGTATGAAGGCCATTTTTCAGGTAAGAACATTTCTGGCCTTTTCGATAATAGCATTGTCCCTCCTGGGATTAATGTTTTTGCTTTTTTATAAAGTTCTTGCCCTGTACCCATTATTGTATTATAAATTATCTTTTTGCAACGACTTTAAATATCCTTCATTTCTGTAAATAGACTGATTCTTGAACTTATCAGAATGTCTTATTATATACTGTGTATATGTTTGCCAAGGCTCATTCACCCCTAACTCATTAATCAAAGTCTCCATTGCTTCGAAATCGGCCGATTCATCGACAGTCATTCTGATTTGGTTGTAATTTTTTTCGCAAGCCAGATTCTGCGCCTTAAAAAGTTCTCCTCCCATAAAATCAGTATTCTTTCGAATATATGGAGTCACATGCTCTCTGTCAGATGGAAGTTTAGCTTCTTCCCAAGCTTTTTTTAACGCGTTGAAAGAAAACACTTCAACATCTTGTCCATCAGGATATAACTCTTCCAGTCCATTTGAAGCATAGTCTAAATTCTCCGCCTTTACAATTTCTATTACCTTGTCTACTAACTCAGGGTCAATTAAAGGGCAGTCTGAAGTTACCCTAACAATATAATCTGGTGTAAAGTCTTTGACGCTTTGATAAAACCTATCCAATACATCGTCCGTAGCACCTTGGAATACATCCACCGCCATTTTCTTTCCTATGTCAATTACTTCTTCTATCCCTGACTCAAAAGTAGTAGCCACAATAATCTTTGTCGCTAGTTTTGATTTCTTTAATCGTGAAAGATGAATTTCAAGTAAACTCTGGTCATTTATCCTTTTCAATATTTTACGAGGTAACCTAGAGCTCCCTATTCTAGCCTGAGTTACAATAATCACGTTCATCAGTTCCAATTTACGGGGTTAAGCAAAGAGGTTTCTCGAACCATTATGTTGTCAATCATTTCAAAATATGACTCTAGATTTTTAGTTTGTGCCCAACGCAGATTCTGTTCTAATTGCTTTAAACTGTCTACCCCAATTAATACCCCATCAATATAAGGTTTCGAAAGAGCATAGTTTAGAGCCAAAGCACCAATACTCACTCCTGCTTTTTCTGAGATGGCTTTAACCGCTTCTATTTCCTTATATAGAGGCTTTATTTTTTCTGGAATATCATTTCTTTTCATAAAGAAAAGGCCTTGTAAAAATGCAGATCTCGTATGCACTTGTTTGTTATGCTTCTTACATTTCATTAATGCACCAGATCGGTGGAGGTGATTATCCAAAAGATTGAAGGGAGACTGAATTAGGTCAATGTCTCTATCGGGCGCAACAGCTTCCAATTCTTCATTCGTGTATACAGAGACTCCTAACTTTTGAAATTTTATACCTTTTTGAGTAACCAAAATTTCTTGAATCTCCCCTCTGGTTTCTAAATAATCTCTGTAGGAATGAAACATTAGCGTGTCAATACTATCCACACCTAAATTGCTAAAGCTATTCTCAAGGGAGCTTTCCCAAGTTTCTCCATTCTTCAAAGCGAGTTTTGTGATAATATTGAATGGGTTTTGACCCTTCGTCTTAATATAATCTCCAATTACCTGTTCTGACGTACCATAGGCTGCTGCTGTATCCAGAGTTCTTACACCAGCATTTAGTGCTAAATCGAGGGTTTTATGAGCGTCAGCAACAGTCATTTGCCCCAATTTATTATTGACACCATAGTTCAAGCCAAATTGAACTGTACCTAAGACAAGTTTACTTATAGCTTGCACTAATATCCTTTTTCAATAACGATATGCTGTACTTGTCGTGATAATTATCTGAAGCATCACGCCCTTTATCTGAATGACTCCAGGTCGATTTATCCAGCAGATAATACAATTTAGAGGCCGTAAATACCTCATCA
Source organism: Roseivirga echinicomitans (assembly GCF_001592935.1). GTDB lineage: Bacteria > Bacteroidota > Bacteroidia > Cytophagales > Cyclobacteriaceae > Roseivirga > Roseivirga echinicomitans. Next base: position 259,397 of record NZ_LRDB01000002.1, on the reverse strand, counting down.
TAGTTCTGTTTGAAAGAGAAGGCACTAAAATTTTGAATGTGGTGATAGGCATTCATAAGTGCCTTTTCTGAAAAGAAATCCACAATAATCAAAACCCCTCCATTCTTTAAAACTCTATCTATCTCAGCAATAACTTTGAAAAGTATTGCTCTATCCACTACATAAAAAACAAAACCTACAATAACAATGTCCATAGATTCATCCCCATACTCACTCAAATCATCCGCTGTCCCATTTAAAAAATTAACCTTTGGGTAGTGAGATTTACCGTAATTAATAGCTTGTGTAGACGGCTCAACTCCATAAACATTACAACCTGAAACCCGAGATCGAATTCCTTCCAATCGGTATCCAGCAGAACAGCCTACCTCTAATACACTTGCTGGTTTCAGTCCATATTCTTCAATCAACCCAACTACTCGATCATTTTCAGGCAAATAATTAGAAATAACTTTAAAGTTTCTTTCGAACCAAGCGTTGGCTTCATAGGCCAAAAAGGCCTCTTTTTGACTAGATTTCATAAAAACTGAGTATGGTATCAATTACGAACCCTAATTCACTATCGGCTAATGTCGGATACATGGGTAGACTCAAACATTGAGAGTAATACTTTTCAGCAAATGGCATATCACCTTCGTTCCAACCATACTGCTTATAATAAGGCATCAGATGACAAGGGATATAATGAATCTGGGCAAAGATATTTTTTGACCTTAGAAAGTTATACAGCCCCAAACGGTCTTCGACCTCAATCACGTATAGATGATACGCATGCCCCTCTACCACTCCTGATTGCCCCTTGATGAACGATTTCCCTTGAAATTCTTCAAAATAGGTTTTTGCAATCTCTTTTCTTCTTACTAGTCCTGCATCTGCTCTATTCAATTGGCTCAAGCCCAAAGCCGCCTGAAAGTCGGTCAGGCGGTAGTTATAACCTAAGGCTTGCATTTCCATATACCAAAGAGGGTACTGAGTATTGGGTGTTGAGTATTGAGTACTACCTATTGCTAAATCCAAATCATTTTTAAATTGAGATGAGTCCTTGGTAATACCGTGGGTGCGGAGCGTTAATAATTTATCATAAAGTGCTTTATCATTTGTGGTAATCATTCCTCCCTCACCAGCTGCAATATGTTTCACTGGATGAAACGAGAAGATTGCTAAATCAGCAAAGTTGCCATTTCCACAATTTTGATTCACTATTTTAGAATCAGTAAAATAACCTCCTGGAGCATGGCAAGCATCCTCTATGATCCATAAATCATATTCATCGGCTAAAACACGGAACGCTTCTAAATCATTTGCCCTTCCCGCAAAATCCACTGGGATAATTCCTTGGTATGTTCCTTTAGGGGCAGACGCTAAGAGAGTCATTAGCTTATTGATATCTAATAAATAAGTATCCGGATCAATATCGGCAAAGACCACTTCACCTCCACAATAACGAACGCAATTGGCAGAAGCCGCAAAAGTAATTGGAGTGGTGATCACCTTATCTCCTTCTTTTACCCCAAGTGCTAGCGTACATAGGTGTAGTGCTGCTGTACCATTGGCTACAGCAACTGCATATTTACTTCCTACGTAATCGGCAAATGCCTTTTCAAACTTGAAGATTTCTGGCCCTTGGGTAAGGTAATCAGACTGTAAAACATCAACCACCGCTTGGATATCTTCATCGGTGATGTTCTGACGACCGTATGGAATGTTAACACTCATTAAACCTTAAAACTAGGATCCACATGTTCAATAATCAATGCACGTAAACTTTCAATCGTTTCCCACTCCGTATTCTTATCAGAAGTATAACTAAATCCTTCCTCAACTTTCTTGTGGTTATTCTGCTCTAAAAAATCTCTTAAAGGTCGAGTAGGCACTGTTGGTACAATAACATAGTATTTACCCAAGTCATAGGTATTATATGAATCTGACGATGTAATCATCTCTTCATGTACTTTTTCTCCTGGGCGGATTCCGATAATCGGCTTCTCACACTCTGGACCAACCGCTTCAGCTACATCCATAATACGGTAAGATCGTATTTTAGGCACAAATAACTCTCCTCCTAAGGCGTGTCCCAAAGCGTGCATGACCATATCTACTCCGCCTTGCAAACTGATGTTAAAGCGGGTCATATTGGCATCTGTAATCGGCAAAACACCCGTTAACTTTTTATTAATAAAAAACGGAATAACTGACCCGTTAGATCCCATTACATTTCCATAGCGAACTACAGAGAACCTGATGGGGTTGGTCCCCTTAATATTGTTGGCAGCGATAAACAGCTTATCCGAAGTAAGTTTTGTAGCTCCATATAAGTTAATTGGTGCACAAGCCTTATCTGTAGAGAGGGCCACAACCCTTTCTACATTCGTGGCTAAGCAGGCATTGATTACATTCTGAGCCCCATCTATATTGGTTTTAATACACTCTTCTGGGTTGTATTCTGCAATATGTACATGCTTCATTGCAGCCGCGTGTATGACAAGGTCTACCTGCTGGAATGCCCTTTTTAAACGCTCATAGTCACGCACATCTCCTATAAAAAAACGAATTTGCGGATACTCAGATTCCGGAAACTCTTGGGCCATCTGGAACTGTTTCTGTTCATCTCGACTAAATATGATGAGTTTTTTTACATCAGGGAAGTTCGTAAGAATATGTGAGGTTAAGGCCCTGCCCAAAGAGCCTGTTCCACCAGTAATAAGAATAGTTTTATTTTTCATCTTAACGACTTAATCTTCTTTCAAAAGTCATAAAGCTTAGCAAAGCTATGCTTTAATTGGAATCTCTAATTTCTTGTTGTATGCCTTCACATATATTTTCAACGGCCATATTGCCTACAGCGCAATAATAGTCATTCATGATGAAGTTACTTTGTGTAGACCAAAGCTCTTTCAAGTATTTCGAACCATCCGATTTCAAACTTGTCGATTCCCTCTCTAATTCAAGAGGGTCTGAAATATTTGGGAAAAGGCCTGTCCTCACGAATAACTCATCCAATTTAAGGTCTATGCTTGATATTTTATACACCCACAGAGGAACACCACTAGCAACCGCCTCCGGGCCAATACTACTAATCGTTACTATGAGTAAATCTACTTGTTTGAAAAACTCACTATTCGCATCGGTACGCTGCTCTGTCTCATAAACTCCAAGCCTTGGATTACTCAACATCCAAGGCTGTACAGCTTGAGAAGGCCTAATTTTTATTAAAATTTCAAAGTCCTTTAGACTCTCCTGTTCTAAGAGCCAAAGGATAATATTCTTTTCTATATCTATCACGTGCCCCCCTGACAATCCAAAGCCTATTATCATGCTCATCTTTTCTTTAAAAGGCTTACGCTGTGCTACTGGGTTTCCTATATTTTGAATCCTAGACTCTTCCAATCCAGCGACAACTAAAAGTCTTTTCTGAAAATCGCCCCAACACCACATCTCATCAGCTATAACGGGGTAATAGCCTATCACCATGTCAATGGCACCATGTTGTAAGGTGGCAGATTTAATGCCCAATTTAGATGCCGCCAGACAAAATGAAGTGGCCAAAGAATTGCCGCGATCAGTATCAACCAAGATCATCTTATAGCCTCTTCTCTCACATAAATCTAATGCAGAATAATAACCCATCAAATTTTTGAATAATTCGAAACGAATTTCTGATTCGGGTATTAAGAAGCCCATACTTCTTAATGTCTCATTTGCGCTTTTACTAACGCGCCATGAAATATATAATGACTTAAATACCTCACGGTAATACAGCCGTTTCTGTGTGATTCCGTTGAAAGACTTATCTGAGTGAACCATCAAATCTGATTTTGCTTGAAACCTATCATGAATAGGGTTGATTAAAGATTTGAAGTGGTACTTATTTGAGTTTCTAATCAGAAGTAATTTTACATCTTCTGAAGCTTTATTTTTTGCTTTGACTACCTGAAATAAAGCGACTAGAAATAGTCTTAATAAAGAGGGTCTTCTTTTTAAGACCTTATCACTCGATACTTCATTTTCAGAAAAGACCTGACCAATTAACTCCTTGAGCAGGAAACCAATCTGGATATCTGAATGAAGGTCGTTTAACACAAACTCTGCTTTGGCTGTAATTTTATCCAGCTCCTGAGCTGTCACAACTCCATTTTGATACACATTTTGGTTAGGAGTAAACCTATATTCTATAGAATCAGACATGACGTAGAGTGCTCAATAATGTATCAAAAAGAATATGAAAAGATTTAAAGCAATCTACTTCAATGATGTAATTACAAATCATTGAAGTAGGAGTTTCAGTAATCCATTTTAGCTAAGCCTAGTTTTGAACAATATGGATATGCATTCCGTATAGTGAATGAAGTAAAGCATTTCCTAATGACCAATGATCTGTTTAAGCCAGTTATTGAGGTAAAAATGAAAACTATTTAGTTCATCCTTCAAACCATTGGTTATCTCCGAATAGGCTTTCTTTACCTCTTTACCGTTTGTAAGCGTATCTTCTATCATAAGCTCCAAATCCTTACTGAAGCCCTTCATATTAACTTCTACACTCCTGTCTAACATATCTATTTCTTCATAAAAATCATGAATTTGACGATAGTTAATGAAGCCTATGGATGGAATGTTAAGCCCCATAGCACAAATATTAGTATGAAACCTATTACCCATAATGAGCTGGCAATTTAGATAAGAATCAAAAATATAATCTTGACCTTCGAAACCAGTGAGATAAGGAGCACAAGATACTTTTTTTCGGACTTGCTTGTCATTCATCTTATAGGTGAACCTAGAGATAATCTCTAAATCTTTATAAATGTGAGGATAGAGCACCAGTCTCAAGTCATCGTGTTTATTGAATAGATTGTTAAACATTTGACCTAACTCCGTTAAGAAGGTATTTGAGTCAATACTTTCTGTGGTGTCCATTGGAAAACGAACATCCATCATATCACCAGCCAAGTTCATTCCTACGTTGATCATTCCCTCTTCAATCTCAGGATGAGTTGCTGAGGGTACTTCAGTGAAGAGCCCTCCATCTGGGCAGAAGTGAAAGTGCTTAGCATAAGAGTTACCTAGGTATTTCTTTGCTACATTTCTAGAGCCATCATTTCGAAGAGAGAGCACAAAGCGCTCTTGGCTTATTACGTAGTCTAACCACTTTTTAAATTTGGAGACACCCTTTTCTGAAACCCCCATCCCAGGGTCCATTCCAAGTGAATAGAAGACTGTTGGTGTTTTGATCTTCTTTAAAATTGATATGTCTATATCAACGGAAGTATTATTAGATGAGTGATCTACCCACAGCTCGAAAAAGTTGCCTCCTCCAAAAATAAACAAGTCATACTCATTCACTGTGTCGGCAAAGCTAACATCATAAAAACGCTCTTTCCAGAAGAACTCTCGGATTTCTAAGTCGTGAAACTCAAGTTTGAAATCTAAGTTTTTCATCAATGCTCTCCTAGTGCCTGTTAAATTGGCATTATCTCCAATATTCCCTTGGTAACTAGCAAGTTGTAATACTCTTAGTTTCTTCATGTGTAATACTCAATCGTCTAAACCATCACCTGCGGCTGTATATCGCAGTTTCCATTCTCCATTCGCCTCTTTTGCCCAAAGGTGGGGGGATCTATTTTTCTCTATTGTTTCCCAGAATTCCTCTTCGGTGGTATCGATGTATTCAAGAAACTCCTGAAAAAAGCGCTTTGGAAATTCCTGATCAAACTTTTGTGCTAATAACACCCCTTCTTCACGGGTAATTTTATCATTTCTTACCTCTTGTGCTGCATCATAGGTGGCACGGCCAATGCCAAACTTAATCAAGGTAGTATAGTAGTGAAATGGATCGATTTTATCATCTATGCTACTGTACTTAGAGTAACTTCCTTCTGTACGCTCAGTATTGGCCTGAAATCCAGTATTCTCAACTGCGTAATAGTAACACTCCTGCGGATCCCATTTCAGATAATATCCCAGATAATGCACTTGAATACCTTTTTCTTTGAGTACTTCTGGCTTGGTAGGTATATATGGTGTAAAGTCATTCATTTTATACCCATGCTGATCGATCAAATCAGCCATACTTATACCGCCCAATTTCATTTTCATAGGGTCATCTACCGAGAAGAATTTGGTATCCATGGTCGGAATGTTATTCTCATCTACCTTATTACCATATTCTGCTTGATTTTCTCCATACATTACCAATTCCACACCAAAGCGCGCAGCCATTGCAGGCCCAATAATTCTTTGACCAATAATGAATGGCTGAAAAGGATGTAGTAAATTATGAAAGGCCAACTTGGTCAGGTATCTATGTAATTTTCCATCAGGAGTGTAGAGGATGTTATCCAACGCTCCCTCATGCATCCAATTAGTAAAGTTCTTCCAGCCAATATCAGTATATAGATGTGGTGCCCAAGTAACAGTAAGCGGGTTCATACCATATTTATGCTTTAAAATATGGGCAGTATAAGCGCTATCCTTTCCTCCGCTGCCAGGTACGATTACATCATAGCGTCCATCGTTTCTTCTGAATTTATCAAGAAGCTTCATAAGGGTTTCCTCCCTTTGGCTCCAGTCTATCCCTTGGTCCTTTTCTTCATTATACCTACAAGCAGAACAAACTCCATACTCATCGAAATCAATTACCTCCTTCTTCTCACCTTTCTTATTCTCAAATTCAACAGTTGAACTAGGTCGTTGATTAGAAATAACGCATTTCTTACAAAATTTCACTTCTGCAGGAAGCCCAAAAAAAGTTTCAGTTTGATTCATAGTTTATTTTCCTTGTTGATTCAATAAATTCACTTAACATTTTTAATCCCAGAACACCACTTTTCTCAGGATGAAACTGAAAACCGGTTATATTATCTTTCTGTACAGCAGAGCAAAAGTACCCGTCCCCATAAAAAGTATGACTAAGCACATCGCTTTGGTCAGCTGGCAAGGCTACATAGCTATGAATAAAATATACATCTGATGAAGGTGCTGTCGATTCCAAAAGCGTATTATTCCACCTACCATGGCTTGGAGGTAAGATTTCATTCCATGATACATGTGGCAACTTTTCTTCATTACCCAACTTTAACGGAAGCTTGACTACCTTTCCTTTGATCAGGCCAAGCCCTTCATTCAATCCAAACTCCTCGCTTTCATCGAGCAACATTTGCATCCCAAGGCATATTCCAAGAAACGGTTTTCCCGAATTTACGAATTGATGAATCAGTCCTACTAAATTCCTATCCTTCAAATTTTGCATGCCTTTTGCGAAAGCCCCTACTCCAGGTAAGATCAACGCATCAGCAGACAGGATGAGCTCACTATCAGAGGTTAGTATAGGCTCTGCACCAATACTGTTTAGTGCATTGGTAATGCTTCTCACATTGCCAATGCCGTAGTCTAATACTGCAACTTTTATCATAACCTCATGTGTATATCTTGCGAGATAACACTTTCTTTTATCTCTGAAATTGAATGAATGTTATAATGAATGAGAGAGGCTACTGCGACAGCTGACACTGTAGTTTTCTTTTTAAGCTCTACAATATGGTTGATCTTGCCAGCCCCTCCACTAGCAATCACAGGCACGCTCACCACATTACTCACCTGATCAATAAGATCAAGGTCAAAACCTTTTTTTGTACCCTCTTGATCAATCGAGGTAACCATTATCTCACCTACCCCTAGGTCCTCCAACTTTTTGGCCCATTCAATTACGTCAAGTCCTGTTTCTTCCCTACCGTTGTCTACATAAACCTCCCACCTATTGGTTCCTTTAAACTTAGCTTCGATTGAGGCCACGATGCACTGGGAACCGTAAACTCTTGAGGCTTCCGAAATGATTTGAGGAGTCTTTACAGCTTGTGTATTTAAAACAATTTTGTCTGCGCCCGCCCTAAGCGCCAGTTCTATGTCTTCTAATGACCTTATGCCACCACCAATGGCTATTGGTATAAATACCTCTCTGCAGGCTTGTTCAATGATATTAAACAAGTTATTTCTACCATACAAACTGGCCACAGCGTCCATGAATACAATCTCATCAATGCCTTCATCGTAATATTTTTTAGCCAATACATTAGGGTTCCCTATCTTCCGAAGCCCCTCTAAATGAATCCCTTTAATGACAAATTCGTTTTTAACATCTAGTCTGGCTATTAACCTAAGTTTATGCATTAATGAATATCGTTGAACAGTTTTTGTTTTGAGATGCCCCAGAATTTCTTAGTCAGCAAGACATCCATAAATTTCTCACAGCTCTTGCCCTCCCCAAAAAGTTCGATAGGTGTCAGGTTCAAGTTCAACGCCTGTTTAATGCCCTCAAGCAGTACCGCTTTGTCATAGCCACAATGTATTAAATCAGTGTTTTCCGAGCGATTATTTTGACGGTTTCCAATGTTAATGGCAGGCAGGCCGTAATATGGAGCCTCCATAATGGCAGCGCTGGAATTACCCATGATAAACTGCGCATTTTTCAGAAAGGTTAAAAAGTACTCGAAGCGTACCGAAGGGAATATTTTAATTCTATCCAATCCTCTTAGTCTTTTATACTCTCTCAAAATATCAGACGAGCCTAAATCATTATTAGGATAAATGACCACGTAATTCAGGCCCGATTCCAATACAGCATCTACGACTAATCGAGCATATTCTGCCATTCTATCATTCTCGGTAGTAACTGGGTGGAACATTAGTATTGCAAAATCATCGAATGGAATTTCATACCTTTCCCTGGCCATGGCAATTGAAGGGAGTTTATCGGAAAACATTATGTCTACGTCTGGACTTCCAATGGTGAATGTACTTTCGTTAAGTTCGCCCATTTGCATAAGCCTTTTCTTCGCCCTTTCATTCGATACAAAATGCACATGGCACATTTTACTCACGGCATGTCTTATTAGTTCATCAATAGTTCCTGAGACTTCTCCGCCCTCTATATGAGCCACAAGAATATTGTTTAGGGCAGCAGAAGTAGCACCTGCCAAGGCCTCTACTCTGTCACCATGTACCACAACCAAGTCTGGTTTATTTTCTCTTATATAATCAGAAAAGCCTGAAATCGTTTTGGCTAAAGTCTGATCCATGGTAGTTTCATTGGTACGATTAATGAATTTATAAATATCCGAATAGCCGTATTTTAAAATTTCATCGACAGTATAGCCGTATTGAGCTTGCATATGCATACCCGTCACGAATAAGCTCACGCTAAACTGATCATGTGCTTCGCATACGTCAATCAAAGATTTGAGCTTACCGAAATCCGCCCGAGTTCCTGTCAGAAATACAATATTCTTTTTCATCCTTCAGAAATATCAGAAAGCTTAAGTTGGATGTCGTTCTCTAAATCTCGACTAGCAACTTTACCAATTACCGACTCATAGAGTTCAGCTTTAATATCACCCGTCCCAGGTCGTTTCACCCAGAGGTTATCCTTGGTGAATTTTTCGCCCTTTGCTACCGGATTTATCGTACATACCGAAGCAAACGCAAAGTCGATTGTAACTTGCTCTTCCTTTAAAGGCCCTTTTAGTCCACCCCTCTGTTGTTTTATAATCTTTGAACCCTCGATCAGGTCAGCGCATGCTTTTTCATCCATAGAACAGATAATATCTGGCCCCACTCGTTGCATATGATCAGTGAAATGTCTCTCCAATATGCTGGCACCTAATGCTACTGCCCCGAGGCAGGCATGATTTGATAGTGTATGGTCTGAAAGGCCAAATGGAATACCCGGGAAATGATTGGACATTTCCACCATAGCTCCAAGCCTTACTAGGCTGTTTGGCGTTGGATATAGGTTTGTGGTATGCAGCAAACAAAATGGCACCTTGTGTTTTTCGAAAATCGAGGTGGCTTTCTTAATAGATTCGATAGTGTTCATTCCAGTACTTAAAATCACAGGTTTGCCCAGTGAGGCAATATGATTCAGTAAGGGGTAATTATTACACTCTCCAGAGCCAATTTTGAAAGCTGGTACATCCATTCGTTGCAGCCTATCTACAGCGGCACGAGAAAAAGGACTACTCATGAAAATCATACCCTTCGAATTAACATAGCGCTGCATTTCGATTTCCTCCTCTTCGTTGAGGGCACAGTGCTGCATTATTTCATAAATGGAAATATCAGCGTTTCCAGGCTTGATACTTCTTGCTTCTGAAGACATTTCATCTTCAATTATATGGGTCTGGTGCTTTATGATTTCTGCACCAGCTCTCTGGGCTGCATCTACCATTTCTTTAGCTACAGTCAACGAACCTCCATGATTGATGCCTACCTCTGCAATCACCAGAGGATCGTAATCATACCCAATCTTTCTTCCCTGAATCTCAAACATATAATAAGTGTATAATGCTAGTAATCTATGCGTGATCTGTAAGTGGCGAAAACCGACTCTCCGATAATAAAATCTTCCATGGTATCGATGTCAATAGCATAGGGTATTGCATCAATTACCAAGGTTTCACTGTTGGTGTCAAAGATATTCCCTGAACGGATAAATTCAGGTCTAGATATATAAAGATTGCCATTTTCATAGTAGAGCTTTTCAATATCTTGGCTTCGTTGCCCTGGCTTGTAAAATTGAGGTTGCCATTTCCCCTCCTTCAATACCCCTAGCTTCTTGTTCATCTCTGAAACGGTAATGACCGCAGATTCTTCTGAGCTATAAAACTTCTCTAGTGATTGATTAAGATGATCGAATACTCTCGCAGGATTGGTTGGCTGTAAGGTTACAAAGGCCGAAACATCTATACTATCCAATGATGCCAAAGCGTGTTGTGCGGCACTAATTGTAGGTGAAAAATCTCCTGCAATACTATCAGGTCGTTTAAGGGCCGCCACCCCAAATGACTCCGCATATTTCAATATTTCATCATCGTCTGAAGATACTATGATATGGGAAAAGGTTTTGCTTTTAATAGCAAACATAATGGAATAGTATAGTAAGGGGTTTCCTGAAAACTTCATTAGGTTCTTTCCAGGCAACCTCTTTGACCCTCCCCGAGCTGGTATAAAAGCTACTTTACTCAATGTTATTAAATTAAAATTCTTGTAACTCAACCATTCTTTTAAATCTTGAAGACTCTCTCTTGAGTGTATCGAAATCACCGACTTTCTCAATTTTCCCTTTATCCATCAAAACAATCCTATCGGCATTCCTAATGGTTGACAAGCGATGCGCTACAACTAAAATAGTTAGTGTTCCTTTCAGGTCCTCAATGTTTCTTTTAATTGAATTCTCCGTTTCTGAATCAAGAGCGGATGTTGCCTCATCCAAAATCAATAGGTCAATCTCTTTATAGAGCTCACGCGCTATTGATAAACGCTGCTTTTGGCCACCACTCAAATTAATGCCATTATCACCTAACTTGGTATCAAGTCCTTCAGGTAAGGGCTCCATAAACTCTTCCATAGCCGCTTTTCTAACGGCCAACTCAAATCTTTTTAGGGTATCACTATTTCTTTCGTCCCAAAAGGTGACATTATTAAATATGGAATCACTGAAAATTACTGGCTCTTGAGTGATATAACCAATCCGTTTTTGTAAGGAGGCTTTTTCTAACACTGAGCTATCAATACCGTCATATGTCAATTCACCTTTTCCAACCGGCATTAGGCCAGAAACAACATTAATAAGAGTTGTTTTTCCTGCACCACTCTCTCCCACAAAAGCTACAGTTTCTTTGGCTCGAATGGTTAAGTTAACATCTCTCAAAACTTGTTGATCATCAAAAGAGAAGTCTAAGCCATTCAAGATGATTTCTTTCTTAAAAGACACTAAACTAACCTCTCCATCATTTTCCTTTGATGTACTCAAAGTCTCTTGAAATTCAATCAAGTTTTCTAGAGACCCTATTCTTGCAATAAATTTATTCCAATCGTTTTGCACTGCAATTAAAGTACCTAAAGAGCGATAGAAAAACAGTAAGCTAATTAAAATAGGAGCCAATGATTCTTCAAAAACCATCGTTTGAATCAAAATTGCAGAAGAGACTACCACGATTAATATCGGTTCTTTCACCGCAATTAAAAGTGCATTAAGGGTGCCGATTTTTCTGTTCTCTTTTTCAATATTAACGATCGAACCGGAGAGTCTTTTTTCATACTTGTTCAAAAGCCCAGTAGCTTTCAAATACTTAAAATTTTGAACAAACTGTATTAGAAAACCCTCAAAATCATGTGATAAACTCGTCACTCTATGCGATGATCCTCTAGTGAGTTTATATATCTTTCTATATAAGACATTGGTCAATAATGCCCCGATAACAACTAGAAATGAAAACTTGATATCAATAAAAATGGCAAAAGAAACATACACCAGCATTAAAACTAAGTTCTGCAATGCAGAGAAATAGGCGGTATAAGCCACCATTACACGGCCCACTTCACCTGTCAAAGTATTCTGAATGCGCCCCATATCAGTTGTCATGTAAGACTTGAAAAACATAGATTTAACACCGCTAAGTAAGCCAAGCCTAATCTTCTTTACATAAAACTGCTGGATGTTTACATTGTATAAACCTGAAAAGTATTTTGCAGTCCCCTTGAGTATAAAAAATATGCACAACAGTGATAACACAGAAATGAGCTCAAAAGGTAACCCTAACCGATCCATTCCACGTGGGATGAAGTCCAACTGTCCTAAATCTTGACTTTCTGCTGAGCTCCCCTTGTTAACCATTTGAAGTAGTGGAAGAAACATAGCCAATCCTAAACCATCCAGAGCTCCTACTATAATACTGAGTACTATAACAACAAACACCCTGTATTTCAACTGTTTGTAGAAATACAGAAAATAGCCTACGATATCTGATTTAAAAAAATTCATTCTAACAATTTACTTCAAAAAGAGAGCCTTTTAACCTGCAGTCCAAATTACACAGTACCTACCCAGAACTAGGGTTACTAACAATTAAATGCTACTCCTCCTTTATTATACTTAATAATCTAAAATTCATATTCAACGAGTCTAATCAATATCAATCCTATCAGTTTACCGTGAGAGTAACTTTCATTCAACACTAGAATACCTAATAAAAAACAAGGGCACAGGCGCCAAACTCATAACTGAGTAAGCTTTTGAAAGCTCTAGTTTGATCATGGGAGCCATTCAAAATATGGAAGCTAAAAAAGCAGCAACAAAACTGGATAAAATATAAGGATCCAAAAAAAGCTTAAGCAGAAAGATTTCATTTGTTTTTAACCCTACGGGAAGGCTCCCATATTTCAATATCCGTTATTTCAATATCAACTGACCATATACCATAAGTAATAGCATTGCAAATACGGCAGAGTAAGCTTTCATTATTTCTTAGATGACCTCTTTTTAATCAAACTCTTTTTCACCTTAGTCTCAGGTTCCTCATAGTACCCGCCACCATATTGATTACCATAGCCATAACCGTAACCGTAACCGTAACCGTAGCCATAATTATAGCCGTAGCCATAGCCAGTTTTAGATTTAAAATCATTGAGAATTAAGGCCATGTTTTTAACAATCCCTTTTTCTACGTATTCATTCAGAGGTTTTAAAGAATCTTGTTGTGTATAGAGGTGCCGTACTAAGTACAAACTGACATCTGCATATTTCAGTAAGCTAAAAGTGTCTGCTACAATACCAATTGGAGGGGTATCGACAATGATAATTTCATACTCAGATTTTAAGTATGCCATCAACTTCTCCATTTTTTTTCCCATTAAAAGCTCTGCTGGATTTGGCGGCACAGGCCCCGCGAAAATCACATCCAAGTTATTAAACTCAGTGTGAATAACGATATCTTCCATTTCAACAAAGCCTCCTAAATAATTGGAAACCCCTATATCATTTGTTAAACCAAAATCATCAAAAAGCTTTGGTTTCCTCAAATCTAAACCCACAAGAACCGTTTTCTTACCAGTGATTGCCATGATGGAAGCTAAGTTGGTAGAACAAAAGGATTTACCCTCACCTGACGAGCCTGAGGTTACAAGGATAGTCTGTAGTTCATTTTCACCACTTAAGTATTGGAGGTTAGAACGTAATGAACGAAAGGTTTCCGCAATTATCGATTTGGGTTTATCAAAAATAGCCAGGTTCGATTTTAATTCATTATGCCCAATTACACCAATTATTGGGAGGGAAGTAATTCGCTCTATCTGCCCTCTTGTCTCTATACGATTAAAAGTAAGCTCTCTGAGAACAATGAACAACAATGGAATAATCAAGCCCAAAGTTCCTCCCACTAAATAATTGAGTTTATAATTAGGGGAGTATGGGCTTGAAGGTAGTACAGCGGGATCTACAATCTCAGAATTAGCGACATTGGAAGCCGCTACAATTGAGGCCTCTTGTCTCCTTTGAAGCAGGTTAGTATAAATTCCGTTTACAATATTAAATCTCCTCTCAATATCCAAGTAATCTCTCTCAACAACTGGGTAATCTTCAAAATCCGTTTCAACCAATTTATTCTCATCCTTGTATGCCTTGAGTTGACCTTCTAGTTCATCTATTTTTAGTTTAACATAACTCTTTAAATTTCTCTGAACTTGACCTATCTGCTGATCTAATGACTTGATTGTGCTGTTATATTTTTCCAAATACTGAAGCAATGCTGAACGCTGCAATGTGAGTTCACTAATTTGATCTGTGAATTGATTAATATACGTGTCTTCAATGCCATATAATGAAGGAGAGACGAGATCTTGAAGACTATCGTTATTCGCAATTTTATTAAGGGATTCATTCAAAAAAGTAACCTGTCTTTCTAGTTTCCTTATCTCAAAATCAGACTCATTTATTTTTGACAAAAGTTCTGATCCTTTACTCGCTAAATCCAGAAATCTATTCTCAATTCTATAATCAGACCTCTCTGTGCTTAGTTTTTTTAAGCTGAATTCTAAGGTATCCATTTGCTCATCGATAAAGGCAATGGTTTTTTCCGCTTTGCTGTTTTTCAAAGAGAGTTCTCTTCTTTGATAAACTTCAAGCAACTTATTCGAAAAATCAACACCCTTTTGAGGAACATCTGTAGTAAGCGTAAGAACAGCAATAGAACTGAAAGCCTTCAAATAAGTTACATCTAAACGACTTTGAAAGCTACTAACAAGGCTTGTTCTACTGTTTATTTTAAAAAAATATGTTTTGCCAGCCAAGTTGGCAAAATTTTTAAATTCCACCTTGAATCGGTATTGCCCACTTTCGATCCACCCATCTGGGTGATAGCGGATTTTCTTTTCAAGACCTTCTTCTCCGCCTCGCCCAATACTAAACTCATTCCCCTCATAAAAAACAAGTTTCCACTCTTGATCATAAGGCTGTTCATGGTTCTTGTCGTAAAGAATCACAAAAGGCAGAGTTTGGTATTCTTCAATCGTTTTTATTCTCCCTTTAGAATAAAACGAAACATCAAAATCAAGACTGTCGAGAGCACTTTCAATCAAAGGTTTCGATTTCAAAATTTCAATCTCATTCAAAAAAACAGTCCCAAAGTCAAAGCTAAATTGTGCCAAAATACTCTGATCAATATCTCGGTTTTTCTCGGGAATGAGGATTGTGCTTCTTACACTAAACCTCTCTGTCGTATACCTATGATAAATATATACAGCAAGTAACAACATGAACGTGGAGATAATAAATAATGGCCATAAGCGGATATACTTAAAAACCACTTCTTTTGGGTTAAAAGCCGTTGCGTTTGTTTTACTCTCCCCTTGACCAAAAAGCTCTTCGAAATCTCCCATCCTATTATTTACCAGTCAAACTAGATAAAAAAATCACAGCTGAAATCAGCCCCAATACAGTTCCTAATTGGGACATGAAATTATCACCAGCCCCGATTTCACGTAATTTTAGTGGGGGAGCATAAATAATATCCCCAGGTTTAATATACCAAAACTCAGTAAGCATCAAATTCCTCTGAGTAACATCAATCTCATGCACTTTAAAACCGCCCTCATAATTTCTTATCAACTGCATCTTTTGGCGATCCGCGTTGATAGTTAAGCCCCCTGCATTAGCAATAGCTTCCATCAAATTAGCCTCACTACCCGCAATCAGTTGCTGCCCCCCTCCAATCTCGCCAGTTGTAGTATATCGAATTCCTGCTAAGCTCACATTTATTGAGATATCTCTGATCCCTTTTTCCTTGCGTATTATTTTCTCCAGACTATCCTTAAGTGCCTTTGTTGTTAGGCCAGTGGCCTTAACTGGTTGTAAAGTATTTATTAATAAATAGCCATTGTTGTCAATCACAAAAGATTGTCCCGATGATTGTTGCCCACCGCCTTCTTGGCCTCCTCCACCTAAAACATCAATAGTTGACTGTCTAAAAGGTTCTACAGCTAACTCAACATTGGAGAAAAAGTTGATTGACAACATATCTCGTGGTTGTAGATAATACTCAGACCTAGGTGGCGTAATCAGTGTGTTTAATTCAAGGGCTTCATCCGGCCCCTTGTTCTGAAATAATATCACATTCTCATTAGGAATGCAGGAAGACACTGTAATTATTAAAACAACTAGTCCGAGAAATTTCTTTACCATTTGTTCAGTTTAATCAATTAAAGTATGGTATTATCAGGACTATTCCCATACTCAAAACCAGTTTTGAGCATCTTCATAAAGTCTCTCATTTTATCTAAAGGAATCAAATTAGGCCCATCACTTAAAGCTTTTGATGGATCAGGGTGCGTTTCAATAAAAAAGCCATCTACGCCAGTCGCTGCTGCTGCACGAGCTAAATAAGGAGCAAATTCTCTCTGCCCTCCAGACTTACCATTCATCCCTCCGGGTTGCTGTACACTGTGTGTTACATCAAAAATAACGGGAGCAAACTGACGCATAACAGGTAGTGAGCGCATATCTACTACAAGGTTATGATAGCCAAAGGATACACCCCGTTCCGTAAGACAAACTTTCTCATTACCAGTAGACTTCACCTTGTTTACTGCGTATTCCATATCCTCAGCAGCCATGAATTGCCCTCGCTTTATTTTTACCGTCCTACCCGTTTTACCAGCCGCAACCAGTAAGTCCGTTTGCCTACACAGGTAAGCCGGGATTTGCAACGCATCCGCCACTTCACTCACAGGAGAAGCTTGATATGATTCGTGAATATCAGTCACTATTGGTACGTTATAATTTGCTTTGATCCTTGCTAGTACGTCCAAAGCCCCTTCAAACCCTACTGATCTAAATGAATCAACAGAGGTTCTATTGGCTTTATCAAATGAAGCTTTAAATACATACTGGATGTCCAGTTCAGAACAAATTGCTATTAAGGTCTCTGCAATCTGTGCACAAATATCATAGTTCTCAACCGCGCATGGGCCAGAGAACAGCACCATCTTGCCGTTCCCCACTTCTACGTTGTCACTTAAGCGAAACCCCTTTCCAAACTTATTCATTTCTTAACTGTCTTTCAATAATTAACTCATAAAAACCTCTAGTCTCCAAAACCAAATCAGCCAATTCTCGTAATGCCCCTTCGCCTCCTTTTGCCTGAAGAATTAGATCAACATGCTCTTTCACCTTGTAGTGTCCGTCTGCTGGTGTTGCGGCTAAGCCACATTTTGTAAGGATAGGCAGATCGTTTATGTCATCACCAATAAAGGCGACTTCCTCCGTGTTCAACCCAAACTCCATCAATACATCTTCAAATTTTTCTCCTTTTCTTTTTACTCCATGGTAATGAAAATCTATTTTTAATTCATTGCAACGGTTTCTTACCACTTGGGAATCACGCCCGGTAATAACACCAGTTAATATCTCGTGAAGCTTTAAATGTTGGATGATTTGACCGTCTTTCACATTGAATTCCTTAGACTCCATGCCTTCATTATTATAAATGATGCGGCCATCTGTAAGCACCCCATCAACATCGAAAATAATGGCTCTAATTCTTTTGGCTTTTTCAGCAATCTCAGTGGATATTCTCACAACTTTAGGTTTAGACAAATGTAGAATGTTTTTTTTGTCTGACATAATGGTTCTATTTTCAATTAAGAGCCAAAACTGGAGCACCACTCTTCTTCCGATTCCAACATTAACCCCTATATTTAAGACACACATCAATTCCTTGCTTTATGAAGTCTGTTAAGTTTTTAGTCAGCCTACTTTTTACCCTTGGCATTTTCTATGGATTGAATACTAAATTCGGGGATATCCCTCCTATGGGGAAGTTTTTAAGTCCGAACCAAGGTTTCTGGAAAAATGAAATTACAGAATCTGATGTGGCAGAGGAGGTCTTGAAAATCCCAGGCTTAAAAAATCCAGTAACTGTGAATTATGATGAATCATTGATTCCGCATGTGTTTGCTCAAAATGATGAAGACCTTTATAGGACACAGGG
Organism: Roseivirga echinicomitans; assembly: GCF_001592935.1. Taxonomy (GTDB): domain Bacteria; phylum Bacteroidota; class Bacteroidia; order Cytophagales; family Cyclobacteriaceae; genus Roseivirga; species Roseivirga echinicomitans. Next base: position 241,083 of record NZ_LRDB01000002.1, on the reverse strand, counting down.
GTACATAACAGCTCAACACCGCCTTTGGCAACTAGAATTTCAAACCTTTGCTTCGGGCGGCAGGCTCTCTGAGATAGTTGGCGAAGCGGCCATTGAATACGACAGAGGTCAACGGAGAAAAGGAATGGGCTTTGGAGCTGACAATGCTTTAAAAGAGATGATGAAGCATCCTGAAGAAGTCAAACTGCTTGAAGCCTATCGAGACGGAATCAATGCATACATAGAAAGTTTGAGTGTAGGAGAGCTTCCTGTGGAATACAAAATACTTGACTATCAGCCAGAACCTTGGACGACAAAGAAAACCGCACTCCTTCTGATGTACATGACGGATATGTTGGCGGGAGGCGATGCCGATTTAGAAAACACCAATTTTGTAAAGCTATTTGGGAAGGAAACCTTCGATCTACTGTTCCCTGAATTTTATACGGATCAAGACCCTGTAATTCCTCAAGAAAGGGACTGGAGTAGTTTTGATGTTGAAAAGGTTGAAAAACCTGATGTTGATTTCCCTAGCGATTTCATTAAAGAGACAATGGATAAACCCAATCCACACAACGGAAGTAACAACTGGGCGATCTCTCCTGCTAAATCCGTTTCAGGCAACCCTATTTTAGCCAACGACCCACACCTTCAGCTCAACTTACCTTCCATCTGGTATGTAATGCAATTGGCCACCCCTGAAAAAAACACTTTTGGTGCTACGCTTCCTGGTGCATTAGGAGTCATAATTGGTTTCAATCAAAACATAGCTTGGGGAGTGACCAATGCTACACGCGATGTGAAAGATTGGTACAAAATTGAGTTTCAAGATGCGTCTAGAAAAGCGTACAAGTATGATGATACTTGGAGAGCAACTACGGAGGTAATCGAAGAAATTAAAGTAAAAGGAGAGCCTGTTGTGTATGATACGGTTATTTATACGCATTACGGCCCTGTAACCTATGACCATACTCACAAAGGAAATGGCGAAAAAGTGGGTTATGCTATGAAATGGGGAGGTCATCTACCCAACAATAACCAACAGACTTTTCTGGATTTAAATAAGGCAAAGAACTATAATGAATATGCGGCAGCATTAAAGCATTTCACTGCACCAGCGCAAAACTTTGTATTCGCTTCACGTGAAGGAGATATTGCCCTTTGGGTGCAAGGCGAGTTGGCCAATAAGTGGGCAGAACAAGGCAAGTTCTTGATGGATGGATCAGACTCTAGATACGAATGGCAAGCGTTCATTCCTCAAAACCAGAATGCTTATGTAAAAAACCCTGAAAGGGGTTTTGTAAGTTCTGCCAACCAACACCCTACGGATGAAAAATATCCTTACTATGTATATGATGATGGTTATGAAACCTATCGCAACCGTGTAATCAACAACTTTTTCAGAAGCAAAGAGAAGTTTGGGGTTCAAGACTTTAAGGATCTACAGAGCAATACCTTCAGCCTAAAAGCAGCAGAATTGATCCCTACCATGCTCGACAGCATGGACAGAAGTTCACTCACTGCCAATGAAGCACAAATGCTCTCTACAATCGAAGATTGGGATTTTAATAGCAGCATAAACGCTGAAGCAGCCACGATATGGGAAAAATGGTGGAGCAACTTATACCGAATGACATGGGATGAACTTTACAACCTAGATGTTAGTATAGATCGCCCAAGCGCCTACCAAACTACCTGGTTATTAAAAAATCAACCAAATTACGCTTGGTTTGACAGGAAAGAAACCCCAGAAATAGAAACCGCCAAAGATCTTTATTTCCAGTCGTTTAGAGATGCTGTGCAAGACCTCACCGTTTGGCAGTCTAGAACCGGGAAGTCCTTAAAATGGATGGATTACAAAGGCACTTACGTTGGCCATTTGCTGCAAGCACAACCGGCCTTTTCTAGATTCAACTTACCGATTGGTGGGAATTCAGGGATTGTAAACGCTACAAGCCAAAATCATGGGCCTTCTTGGCGCATGATTGTAGAGCTGGGAGATGAACCCAATGCTTTTGGCATTTACCCAGGTGGACAATCAGGAAACCCAGGTAGCAAATTCTATGACAATATGATTGATCGCTGGACCGCTGGAGAATACATTCCACTCTTCTTTATGAAATCAGCTGACCAAGCTTCAGACCGTATCCTTTTTTCTCAAAACCTAAGCCCTGCCAAGTAATGAAAACGCTCATCAATATTATTCTAACTGTTGTTATTGCCTTTATTTTAAGCCTTTTTCTTCCTTGGTGGTCAGTAATGATCGCTGGCTTTACTATGGGTGCCATTGTAGGACTAAAAAAGGCCTCTTCTTTCTTTGTTCCCTTCTTGGCAATCGCCTTACTTTGGGTCGTGAACGCATGGTTTCTGGCGCAACCAAACGACTTTACCTTGACCAAGAAAATAGCGGTGCTTCTTCAATTAGAAGGGAACACCTTTTTACTATTTCTGATTACAGGAGTTGTCGGTGGAATTGCTGCTGGAATAGCTGGTGTTTTCGGAAACCAATGCAAGCAATTAATCTCAGGGAAAAAGTAGAATGAAGGTTGAAGAGGAAGAAAAACAATATTTTGTAATCGATTTTGACAGCACGTTTACAAAAGTTGAAGCGCTTGATATTTTAGGAGAAATTTCGCTTTCGAACCATCCAGAAAGGAACACTCGATTACAGAAAATCAAAGACATTACCGACTTAGGAATGGCGGGTGAAATGTCACTACGTGAATCACTCATTGCTCGTATTCAGTTATTAAACGGTAACAGAGCACACCTTCCAGAGCTAATCTCCCGACTGTCAAAACTGGTTTCAAAGTCCATCGAAAGGAATAGAGTTTTCTTTGACGAGCACCCTGAAGACACCTTCATTATTTCGAATGGCTTCAAGGAGTTTATTGTTCCCGTAGTCACCAAATTTGGCATTAAAGCCGATCATGTTTTTGCCAACGACATGATTTTTGACGAAGAAGGTAACATCATCGACCTCAACCGCAACAACGTTCTTTCCATAAATGGAGGGAAAGTAAAGCAAATTGAAGCACTAAAATTAAAAGGTCAAATCAATATGATTGGCGATGGCTACACCGATTACGAGGTGCGTCAAGCCGGAATGGCCAATAACTTTTATGCTTATACCGAAAATGTAGAGCGCGAACCTGTAAAGAAACATGCCGATCACATCGCCCCAAGTTTTGACGAAATTTTGTACCACAAAAAAATGAGCGGAGCCCTATCCTACCCCAAAAACCGTATTAAAATGCTTTTGCTAGAAAGTGTTCACCCTAATGCGCTGGCTAAATTAAAAGAAGAAGGCTTTAGCGTTGAAAGCTATCCCGCAGGTTTAGACGAAGATGAGCTCTGTAAGAAAATCAAAGGCATTCACGTTTTAGGCCTAAGATCAAAAACACAAGTGACAGCCAAAGTGGTTAGAGAAGCCGATAAACTGATGGCCATTGGTGCTTTCTGCATAGGCACCAACCAAATAGATATTGAGGCAGCGCTAGAGGCTGGAATCCCAGTTTTTAATGCTCCGTTTAGCAATACACGTTCAGTGGTAGAATTGGCCATTGCCGAAATGATTAGCCTGATGCGGGGCATTTCTGATAAGAACCGAGATATGCATCAAGGCATTTGGTCGAAAACGGCTAAAAACAGCTTTGAAATTCGAGGTAAAAAATTAGGCATTATTGGTTACGGAAGTATTGGAGCACAACTTTCTGTTTTGGCAGAAAACCTTGGAATGGATGTTTACTATTACGATCTGGTTGAAAAACTGGCACTAGGCAACGCCACCAAATGCGACACAATGGAGGAGCTATTGGCCGTTGCGGATGTGGTTTCACTTCATATTGATGGCCGACCAGAAAACGGAAACTTCTTTCTTCGTGAGCATTTTCAGATGATGAAGAATGGCGTTATTTTTCTGAATTTGGCACGTGGTCCAGTGGTTGATATCCTTGCTTTGAAAGAAGCCATCTTGAGCGGGAAAGTCATTGGCGCGGGAGTTGACGTTTTTCCAGAAGAACCGAATAGCAACAACGATCCTTTTACTTCGGAACTCATGGGTTTACCCAACACCATACTTACGCCACATATTGGCGGAAGCACTTTGGAGGCGCAAGAAAACATTGCTGATTTTGTTCCTCGGAAAATCATGGATTACATCAACACAGGAAATACAGAGAATAGTGTCAATTTTCCAAATATTACCTTACCTCCACTGAAAGATGCCCACAGGCTCATTCATATCCATAAAAACAGACCTGGGGTTTTGGCTAAGATCAACAATACTTTGGCTGAATTTGACGCCAACATTGTGGGTCAATACCTAAAGACGAATGAAGCCATTGGTTATGTGATTACCGACATTAATAAGCAATATGGCAAAGAGCTAAGCAAATCGTTGAAGAAAATTGATCACACCATAAAATTCAGGATGCTGTATTAAATAAACCTTCTTGAAATCAAAAAAGTCTGGCAAGCCAGACTTTTTTGATTCTATTATTAAAGAGGCTAATTATTTAGCTCTCCAAGCTTCTTGTTTGGCATTTTCACCCACAGTAACCAACAAACGGGTTGGGCCTGGCACCAATACCAGTTTAACTTCTTGGTCCGGAAAATCATCTACCTCTACCGGTACTCCCTCTCCGAATTCAACATCGTAACCATATTGACCTTCTTTATTACGTTGCAAACGAACATAATTCTTAGCGAAATAAGCAATTGGTAAAAGCACATCATTGTCTGGGCAAAACTCATCATGCACCAAAGCGATAGCTTCTTCTAATTCCGACCCGAATTCTTCAATAAACGCATCTTCCAGATCATGGAGTTGCTCCTCCAAATCATCGTAGCGTTCGTCACTGTAATCCATGTCGTCTAACTCATTGATTTTCTCTGCAATGGCAGCAAAATCTTCATTCAGTTTTTCTACATTCATATTCTAAATACTAGGCGTAGCACAAAGAATGTAAGATCAGTTAAAACATGCAAGGCATAACAGGAAAAGGTTTACTACTGGTAGAAATCCTTTTTAAAAGCAGTCAGAAAAACTAACTTTACCCAGTATCTTTCTTAACACGGCACTATATTTCTTATCATCTTAATTTATGGTAACCAACATTCAAGACAAGGTTAATATTTGGTTAAACAGCAGCATAGACGAAGCGAGTAAAACGGCTATTCGTTCGCTTTCAGAAGAAGATTTAAATGAGGCTTTTTATAAAGATCTAGAATTTGGCACTGGGGGTTTAAGGGGTATCATGGGCGTAGGCTCTAACCGAATCAACAAATACACAATAGGAATGACCACCCAAGGCTTAGCCAATTACTTGATCAAAGCCTTTCCAAATGAAGTCATAAAAGTAGCCATAGCACATGATAGCCGTAATAATAGCAGGTATTTTGCCGAGACTACCGCTGCGGTTTTCTCTGCCAATGGGATCTATGTGTACCTTTTCGAAAGTCTTCGCCCAACGCCAGAGCTTTCATTTGCCATTAGGGAATTAGGGTGTCAAAGTGGCGTGGTCCTCACGGCTTCACATAATCCGAAAGAATACAATGGCTATAAAGCCTATTGGGACGATGGGGCACAAGTAATTGCTCCTCACGATAAAAACATCATAGCTGAAGTGCAAGCCATTGCTGGAATTGAGGCCGTGAAGTTTGAAAAGGACGATTCTAAAATCGAATTGATTGGTGCTGAACTGGATGAAAAATACCTTTCGGCCATTAAAGAATTAACCTTGGCGCCAGAAGCCATTAAAAACCAGAAAGACCTCAAAATTGTGTTCTCTCCTATTCATGGAACAGGCATTACTTTGGTACCAGAAATCCTGAAGCGAAAAGGCTTTGAAAACGTATTTGTTGTTGAAGAACAAGCCGAACCCAATGGGAATTTCCCTACCGTAATTTATCCAAACCCTGAGGAGCAGGAAGCGATGACTTTGGCACTGATCAAAGCGAAGGAACTGGATGCCGACCTTGTTATGGCCACCGATCCTGATGCCGACCGTGTGGGGATGGCCGCTAAAAATGATCAAGGTGAATTTGAATTGCTCAATGGAAATCAGGCCGCTAGCCTTTTAGTTTACTACTTGCTGAGAAAGTGGAAAGAAAATGGGAAACTCAATGGTAATCAAATGATTATTAAAACCATTGTGACCACCGATTTACTTACCCGTATTGCGGAGAAGTTTGAAGTCGACTGCCCAGAAACACTGACGGGCTTTAAATACATTGCTGCACTCATCAAACAAGAAGAAGGCAAGAAGGAGTTTATTGGCGGTGGTGAAGAAAGCTACGGCTACATGATCAGTGATTTTGTGCGCGATAAGGATGCAATTGCTTCCTGCGCCATGCTTGCTGAAATGTGTGCTTGGGCCAAAGATCAAGGCATGTCGGTTTTCGATCTTCTAAAGCAGATCTATGTTGAAAATGGCTTCTATTTAGAAGCATTGGTTTCAATGACCAAAAAAGGAATGAAAGGTGCTGATGAGATTAGGCAAATGATGGTGGATATGCGCGAAAAAACCCCTGACACAATTGCTGGGTGCAAAGTGATTAAAACCATGGACTATCAAAGTTTGATAGAAAAGGACATGATTTCTAGTGCTGAAAGAGCTATCGACCAACCAAAATCGAATGTATTACAATTCTATTTAGAAGATGGTTCTAAAATATCAGCGAGACCTTCTGGTACCGAACCAAAAATCAAATTCTATATTAGCGTAAACACTCCGCTTACATCGGCCGTTCACTTTAATGAAACCAAGCAGTTTTTAGAAACCAGAATTGAAACCATCAAAAAATCTTTACACCTATGAGCATTGCAGCCCAATCCATTTCAGAATTAATTAGCCGAGATTTAGATCGCCTTTCTAATGAAGTTGAATCCTATTCAAAAGAAGAAAATTTATGGATTACAGAGGGTCAAATCACCAATACCGCAGGTAACTTAGCACTCCATATTTGTGGAAACTTACAACATTTCATAGGCGCAGTTCTGGGGAAAACAGGTTATGAACGTAACCGAGATTTTGAGTTTTCAGGAAAGAATGTGAGTCGCACAGAATTGCTAAACTCAATTCAAGAAACTAAAACTACGGTAAGCGACACCCTACAACGACTTCCAGAATCTGTACTTAACTATCCTTACCCACAACGAATTTTCAACAATAAGGAAATGAGCACACTTTTCTTTCTCATTCACCTCCAAGGGCATTTAAACTACCATTTAGGACAAATCAATTACCACCGCAGGATTCTCGATAAATGATCAAACTGGAACAAAATGTTTCTTTAAAAGCATTTAACACCTTTGGCTTGGAAGCTAAAGCTGCACAATTCATTGCATTCACAACAGTTAACGAACTATTGGCAGCACTGAAAATGATGGAATCCGATCAGGAATTAATGATTTTAGGAGGTGGAAGCAATATTCTACTCACCAAAGATTTTGATGGAATTGTGCTCAAAAACGAGCTTAAAGGTATTGAGCTTATTAATGAAGATAGAAACCATGTTTGGATCAAAGCCATGGCCGGTGAAAATTGGCATCAATTTGTTTTGCACTGCATTGAAAATGATTGGGCTGGCGTAGAAAATCTTTCGCTCATTCCTGGCACAATTGGGGCTGCCCCCATGCAAAATATTGGCGCTTATGGTGTCGAAATCAAAGACGTTTTCGATTCCTTAGAAGCCGTTGAAATTACATCAGGAAAATACCAAGAATTTACGGCCGAAGAATGTGAGTTTGGTTATCGTGAAAGCGTTTTTAAAACTTCCTTAAAAGGACAATACATCATTACTTCCGTAGTATTCAAGTTGGATAAGACCCCAAAGTTCAATACTACATATGGAGCCATTCAGACCACACTAGATGAAATGAAAGTGAAAGAACTGAGCATTAAAGCCATTAGTGATGCTGTAATCAAAATCAGGCAAAGCAAGCTTCCTGACCCCGCTGAAATTGGTAATTCTGGTAGTTTTTTTAAAAATCCTACCATCGACAATATTGATTACGAAGGCCTTAAGGCTGAATTCCCAAGTATTCCAGGTTATAAACTTCTGGAGCAAAAAGTAAAGATCCCAGCTGCTTGGCTTATAGAGCAAGCGGGTTGGAAAGGAAAGACCTTTGGGGAAATAGGCGTCCATAAGAACCATCCACTTGTGTTAGTAAACTATGGCAACGGAAAAGGGGAAGACATTAAAAGTTTAGCCTTCGAAATTAGAGCTTCAGTCGCTGCCAAATTCGGAATAGAAATCATTCCCGAAGTGAATATCATTTAATCCTTCGTCTACCGGTTTCTATTGCATAAATTCGACCCCTCAAAAATATTCAAGATGTCGAAACGTACGCCAGCCATGCCTTTTATATTGGCAACCATCCTCATTGACATTATTGGAATTGGAATCGTATTGCCTGTAGTCCCTACCCTTATTTTAGAGTTAGGTGGAGAATCCATCAGTGAAACGGCCAAAATTGGAGGCTTACTAGCACTATCCTATGCCTCCATGCAATTTGTATTTTCTCCTATTTTAGGTGGCTTAAGCGATAAATATGGCAGACGTCCTATTCTCCTCATCTCATTATTTGCCTTGGGTGTTGACTATTTCATTGCGGCCTTATCACCTACTTTAAGCTGGCTTTTTTTGGCAAGGATTGTAGCTGGAATTGGAGGAGCAAGCATTACCACGGCCATGGCCTACATTGCCGATGTGAGCCCACCAGAAAAACGTGCCCAAAATTTCGGAATGATTGGAGCAGCATTTGGCGTTGGCTTTATCATTGGGCCACTAACTGGAGGTTTGCTTGGAGAAATCGGGCCTAGAGTGCCTTTTTTCGTGGCAGGGTGCCTCGCACTTGTCAATTGGCTATATGGTTATTTCGTTCTTCCTGAATCGCTAACTCCTGAAAATAGACGTCCTTTTTCATGGAAACGTGCTAACCCAATTGGTTCATTATCACAACTGAAAAAATATCCCATTATCATAGGACTAGTGCTATCACTGGTATTGATTTATGTTGCCGCACATGCTGTGCAAAGCAACTGGTCCTTTTTTGTGATTGAGGAATTTCAATGGTCTGAGGCTCAAATTGGCTATTCTTTAGCCTTTGTAGGACTCATGGTGGCCTTAGTTCAAGGGCTGCTTATTCGAGTTGCGGTGCCAAAATTAGGACAAAAGCGTGCAGTCTATATTGGCATTACTTTTTATGCATTGGGTTTATTACTCTTTGCTTTTGCTAATAAATCATGGATGATGTATGCTTTCATGATTCCCTATGCCTTAGGTGGTTTGGCTGGCCCAACACTTCAAGCAATTATGTCATCTCAAGTGCCAGCCAATGAACAAGGCGAATTACAAGGAGGCTTGACCAGTTTAATCAGCGTCACCTCTATGGTAGGGCCACCATTAATGACAGGGATTTTTGCCTATTTCACGACAGAGGGTAATTTCTATTTTGCAGGGGCTGCCTTTCTACTTGGTGCAATTCTTACTTTTCTAAGTGTCATTTTTGCTTACCGAACTCTACGTAAAACTGACTTAAGTTAGACTGAGTTAAGGATTTCAGCCAATATTTATTATTAGCACTGCTATTCCTAGATTATGTCTAGGCCATTAAATCATTAATTCCGAACTTAGAATTTTTAACCAAAAGGCAAATTTATGAGTGAAGTTGAATTCTCTAATTCTGGTCAAAAACCCACGTACCTTAAACTCAATGTGAAAAACGAAACAGATAAGCTTGAAGCTGTCGTTTTAGGCATTGGTACTGATTTAGGGGAAGAATCAGAGATCAACCCTACGAGTAAATACCATAAAGAAGAAGGCACCTACCCTACAGAAGAAGACATTCAACAGGAAATTTCAACCTTCGAAAAGGTACTCAAGGCACACGGAGTAAAGGTTTATCGTCCAAAAAACATCGAAGGTCTAGAACAAGTTTTCACACGTGACATTGGCTTTGTGATAGACAGCACCTATGTGGTGGCCAGTATGCAGGAAGAAGTTCGTCAATTGGAGCTCCCTGGTGTAAAACACATCACGAACAAAATAAATCCACAGAACATTATACATCCACCGAAAGACGCCAACGTTGAAGGAGGTGATGTCATTCTTTGGAACGATCATATTTTCGTAGGTATTAGTGCCCGCACCAATACTGAAGGTTATGAATTCATAAAAGCTTCGTTCCCCAACAAGCAGGTGCATGCCATTCCATTGGTGGTTTCTAAAGATCGAAAGAAGAACATTCTTCATCTTGATTGTACTTTTCAACCTATTGGCATAAAAGACGCAATTATTTATGAAAACGGTTTTGCCGAACGTCCACAAATCATTTATGATCTGTTTAAGGAAGAAGACATGCTTAAAGTAGATCAGGCCCAAATGAATAGAATGTATCCCAACATTTTTTCACTTTCACCAAAAGACATTGTAGTCGAAAGATCATTCAAGGCTTTGATTGCCGCTTTAAAAGAACGCGGCTACATCGTTCATGAAGTAGACTATACTGAGAACTCAAAACTTAGTGGCTTGCTTAGGTGCTCTACAATGCCTTTGATACGTTCGTGAAACATAGACTATAACGTTTATAATACAACAGAGACGGCCAAAATTGGTCGCCTCTTTTTTACATTAATACTACAGAACGTATTATTATTTTTCTATAAAAGATAGTTCCACCCTACGATTATACGCTCTACCCTCTATCGTTTCGTTGGTTGATATTGGAATGTCTTCACTTAAGGTTTTAACCTCAAGTTGATTGGCATCCACTCCTTTGCTTATTAAGTAATTATACACCTCGGTATAACGTCTAATACCAAGATCTACATTATAAGGGTTTGTTCCATATGCATCGGTATGACCAGCAACCATCACTCTTAAGTCCCTATTCTCCACCAGTAGTGCGGCAGCCTCATTCAAACGTTTAAAAAAATCTGGTTTGATGTTGTATTTGTCAAAATCGAAGAACACATTTGGAAGCCTGATATTATTTTTTGCTAGTACTGCGGCAATCATCTCTTTTGACTCCTCAACTGGTGGAGCAACTGGCTGGATCCCTTCTGCTGAAGGAGGGGCTACCGATAGATTAATTGGATCTAGGTCAAAACCATTGATCATTTTCACGTATATGATTTCATCATTCTTTTCACAGCCTACATAAAAGTTTTGTTCCACATCAAATTGATCTCTGAAAAGCACGCGAATCGTATGCTTTTTTTCATAAACCACTTCACCATTCAGGACTGCTTTTAAAGTGAAAGATTGCTCAACTGGCATGAGCATTTTATAGACTCCATACTCATTGGTGGTCGTAGTAACTTCACCATCAGTACCCTCTATGGATATAAGAGCATTAGCTATTGGCGTTATTCCATCACAGTCCAAGAATTTACCTTGGATTTGAGCTTGGTTAAACATGATGATGCGATAAATATCTACTTGACCGTAGCCTTCTGGCCTACTAGAAGATAGGTAGGCAAAACCACCATACATTGTAAAAAAAGTATCATCATTAGGCAAGTTTATAGGCGCGCCCATATTGACAGGTGCTTCAAATTTACCAGCAGTACTATCGTATTTAGTGGAGAAAATATCGTATCCTCCCATTGAGTCATGCCCTCTTGACGAGAAATAGAATGTACCATCCCCTGCTACAAATGGAGCATCATCATTCAAAGGAGAGTTTAATTCTGTGATTGGTGAAGGCTTTCCCCACTTTCCCCTTTCGTCTTTATGCATGATATACAAGTCTAGATTCTCAATCTCATGATTGATATCAGAAGCATATATCATTGAATTCCCATTATTGTAAATGAATGCATGTGAATCCCATCGTTTTGAGTTAATAGGTAAAGCAACTCGTTTGCTCCAAGTACCGTCCTTTTTCTTTTGTGAGATAAATAAATCTTCATCATAAAATGAGATCAAGGTACTATCGTTATTAAAAAGCTGTATTGGCGCTTCATTGGTTGTTGTGCTTGCAAAACCAGCCAAGGGGTTATCCTTTTTCCATTCATCATTTTCATTCATATCAGCGGTAAGAACCTGCTCATATGCTTCTCCATCATCAGCCACCTTAGCCGTTCCTTTCCTTCTTGCAGTAAAATAAATACCCCTTTGATCAGCGGTTACCACCTGACTATATTCATTACCTTCAGTATTAATATTTGGTCCAAGATTCTTGATAATTATACCTCTAGGATTAGATAGGTATTTCTTTGCGTTTTGAATCTGATTGCTAACCAACAGATAATCTGGTCTTAGAAAATTATCCAAATCTTGCATTCTTACGCTTCTAATTGTCTGCTCAGCATCATCTACTTGTCCATTCAACAAATAAGCCTTAGCAAACTTCACCCAAAAATAAGGAGAGTCCTGTGCAAAATCAGTGGCTCCATTGAATAACTCGATTGCCTGACCTAATCTATAACGTTCGGTATGACATATTGCAGCCAAAAACTTTACTTCGCTATTCTTAGCATTCTTCTCAATGATTGGCTCCAGCATTTCCAATGCCACTTCCCAATCGCCACCTTCCATAGCCGCGTAGACCTTATTGAGGTTTTGAGCTTGACTCGTAATAGTCAACCATAAAAGCAGAAATGAAAAAACAATGAGACTCCTCATAATCAAAAGTGTACGGTTAACCGTGTGCCAAAAAGCAACAGTTTGTGGAAAAAATAATGATTGGATTGAGGCAATGGTTGTCAAAACCAAGGTGCCGAAGTTATGAAGAAAATTCTATAACTAAAAAGAATGCGAGTCTCTAAATCGCTACCAAATTATGACGATCAACATAAAATTTAATGCGAACTCCGTTTTTAATCATTTCATTGGCGTACATAGTCACAAGGCGATTACCCACTTTCAACCGAATCAAATACTTAGCCCCTTTAAAAAAAGAGCCTTGCACCACGCCTTCTAGCTTTAACATGCCTGATTCAAATGAAGTCCGAAAACTTTCAGCTCGGATAACGATTCTCTGGTACTCTGCAATCTCTAAGTTTTCACCAGAAAATTGTTGGACCTCATGACTGTCGAAAATATTGATTGTCCCGAAAAAGGCTGCTATATCAATACTCTTTGGCTTATTATAAATGTTTAATGGGGAAGCATACTGCACCAATTTCCCTTCCGACATAAAACCAATTTTATCCGAAAGCATCAATGCATCTTGAGTGTCATGCGTTACCATAATCAAACTCAATCCTTGATTCCGGATGATCTCGCTGACATCAACAATCAATTTGCTTTTAACAATAGGGTCTAGGTTACTAAAAGGCTCATCCATTAAAAGGAGCTCAGGTTCTTCCGCTAGTGTTTTGGCTAAGGCCAAACGCTGCTGTTGGCCACCAGACAGTTCTCTAGGCAGTCGTTTTCTAAACGCCTGAAGATGACAGACCCCCAAAAGTTCTTCTGTCCTGTCATTCTGATAACCCTTATCAAACAAAAGAAGTGGATATTTGATATTTTCCTCTACCGTATGATTCGGCATTAAACGCAAATCTTGGAACACCATTTTTATTCCTTCTTCTCCTGGAATAAGCTTATTTTCTGGCTCTTCTATTTCCTTGCCTTGAAAATGAATAGTTCCTTTATCTAGTGAAATCAATCCACCTATCAATTTTAGCAAGGTCGATTTACCAGAACCGCTAGCACCAACAAAAGAAACGATCTCGCCCCTTTTCATTGAAAAAGCCAGATCCGAAACGGCTGGCTTTTCATTACCTGAATAGGCTTTTGATACTTTATCTACTTTCAGAAACTTCAATGCTACGTTATTTATGCTTGGGTTTAGCCCAGTTACTTCCCATAAGAAATACGGTAAATTACTCCAGCAATATCATCCGAAACGAGGATAGAGCCATCAGGCATTTCCAAAATATCAACGGGTTTACCCCAACCCTTATTGGATTCTTGATCTAACCAACCAGAGGCAAAAATTTCGCTACCTACTACTTTATCTCCTTCTACTTGAACAAAACGCAACTGGTAACCAATATGCCCTGCATCTAGCGTACGATTCCAAGAACCATGTTGAGCAACAATAATATTGTTTTTGTATTTGGCTGGAAACATATCTCCTTGATAGAACCTTAAGCCTAACGGAGCTGAGTGTGGTTCAAACTTATACTTTGGTTCAATAAAGCTGGCTCTTGGGAATTTATCTCCAAAATCTGGATCTGGAATATCACCTTGGTGCCAATAAGGAAAGCCAAAATTCATCCCTTTTTCAGGCGCATAATTAAGTTCACATGCGGGAATATCATCCCCTAACATATCTCTACCATTATCGGTAAACCACATCTTTTCCGTTCTAGGATCCCATGCAAAGCCTACACTATTTCTCACTCCTGTAGCATATATCTCCATGTTCGCCCCATCGGGATCCATTCTGGTAATCGAAGCATAAATCTCTTTCTCAGGCTCACAAACATTGCATGGCGCCCCAACAGGAACATAAAGCTTTCCATCAGGCCCAAAAGCGATGAACTTCCACCCATGATGCGCATCAGTTGGGTAATTCTCATAAATTACTTCATATTTTGGGTTGTCTAAATTATTCATGATGTCTGAATACCTGAGAATTCTATTGACTTCAGCTACGTATAAATCACCCTTGTGATAGGCCACTCCATTTGGAGTTTTCATCCCCTTTGCAATGGTATCCGTCCTATCCGCTACCATATCACCATCTGTATCGGTCAGTGCATACACATTTTTTCTTCTTCTATTCCCAACAAATACCGTTTTGCCATCTGGAGTGCTGCTTAATGAGCGTGCATCTGTAACACCTTCGGCATAAATGGAAATCTTGAAGCCATCAGGCAATTTTATTTTCGATAAATCAACTTTGTTTTGTGCCGATAGATTTAGGCTACTAGTCAGTAGTACCAATAGGCCTACTGAAAATATCATTGAAATGCGTTTCATCATAACCAATTCATTTAGTCTCGAAAGGTAGAATATTAACCGCTAAGAGTTAAAAAAGATTTGACAAAAGGATATCTGTCAATAATACTTTTATAAACGTTTGAATTGGCCTTACAAACACTAATTTTGCGGCATGATTGCAATCAACAACTTATCGTACCTCATTGGGGGTCGAGCCCTTTACGAAAATGCCTCACTTCATATTAAGCCGAAGGACAAAATTGGCTTGATCGGCCTTAACGGAAAAGGGAAATCGACCCTTCTAAGAATAATCGATGGGGAATTTCCTCCTACAGCTGGTGATGTGAGTAAGAGTAAAGATTGCAGTATTGGGTTCTTGAATCAGGATCTCCTTTCCTATCAGTCGGAAGAAAGCATTTTAGATGTGGCCATGCAAGCCTTTGGTAAGGCCAACGAATTACAAGCAACCATTGAGCGAATTTTAAAAGAAATGGAAACCAACTACCATGATCAATTGGTAGACGATTTGGCCAAGGCTCAAGATCAATTCGAAACACTCGGTGGTTATTCCATGCAATCCGATGCTGAGTCAATCCTAGAAGGTATTGGTTTTAGAACCGAAGACCTTACTCGTCCATTGAAGGAATTTTCCGGAGGTTGGAGAATGAGGGTAATGTTGGCCAAACTCCTCTTAGAGAAGCCTTCATTATTGATGCTCGATGAACCTACTAACCACCTGGATCTACCATCCATTCAGTGGATAGAAAACTATTTAAAGACTTATGAAGGTGCCGTAATTGTAGTTTCTCACGACCGTTCTTTTATTGATAATGTAGCTACTTCCATTGTTGAAGTTTCTAACCAGAGACTTACGCAGTACAGTGGTAACTATTCCTTCTATACTAAAGAGAAGCAAATGCGTGAAGAGATTCAGAAGAACGCATTTGAGAACCAACAACAACAGATCAAGCAAACGGAGCAGTTCATTGAGCGTTTTCGATCCAAAGCTACAAAAGCCCGTCAAGTTCAATCTAGGGTAAAATCTTTAGAGCGAATGGATAAGATTGAAGACATCGTTGATGATTCTATGGTGATGAATTTCAAGTTTGGTTTCAAACAGAAATCTGGCCGATCCATCATTGAGTTAGACGATATTTCAAAGGCCTATGGTGACTTAACCATCCTAAAGAATACCACCGCCAAAATTGAACGCGGGGATAAAATCGCATTGATTGGTGCCAACGGAAAAGGTAAATCTACTTTGCTTCGCGTAATCGCTGGAACTGAAAAAGTATCGGGTGAGAGAAGAGAAGGCTTTAATGTACTTACTACTTTCTATGCCCAGCACCAGTTAGAAGCCTTGAATGTAAATAACGAGATTCTTCAGGAGCTCGCTCAGGCAGGCAGTGATAAATCGGAAATGGAGTTAAGGGCAATTCTTGGCTGTTTCTTGTTTTCAAATGAAGATGTCTTTAAGAAAATTAAAGTGCTTTCTGGTGGCGAAAAATCAAGAGTAGCCTTGGCCAAGACTTTGATCTCGGAAGCCAACTTCCTGATGATGGATGAACCTACAAACCACTTGGATTTTCTTTCAGTCAACATTCTTATTCAGGCTTTACAACAATACGAAGGCACATTCTTAATTGTATCTCACGATAGACACTTCATTTCTCAGATTGCTAATAAGATTTGGTACATCGAAGACCATCAAATCAAAGAATACCCAGGCAGTTATGATGAATATGTGTACTGGCAACAGAAGAAAGACGCAGATCAAAAGCCAAAAACTACAGAGGTAAAGGTTCAGAAGGAAAAGCCAGTTCAGCAACAAAAACCACCGAAAGATCCTAATCAGCAGGAGTTGAAAAAACTTCAATCGCAGTTAGAGAATGTGGAGAACGATATTGAAAAGCTAGAGTCGAAAAAAGGGGTATTGGAAGCCGAAATGGCCAAACCCGAGGTTTTTGGAGACTTTAATAAGCTTCAAGAAAAACAATCAGAATACGATCAACTGACAAAAAAGCTAGAGTCTGCCCAAAACAGCTGGGGAAAAATTGCCGAAATGATTGATGCAATTGAGGTGAATTAATTCACCTCAATTTTAATCTTCACCACTTTATCATCATTAGCTTCAGTGGTTGGGTATGGATTTACTTCAAGTAAACTAACCAGGTACGTTTCTATTTGCGCGTTGATGTATTCCACATCGTTCAAGTCTATGTCATAGGCTTCTTGCCTTGTCCAGCGCACTTTCACAGCTGACCTACCTTCCCAAACACAATTCACGTTTTCGGGACAGCGTGAATCTTCTATCCCAATTAACTCCAGCACAGAGCCATCAATGAGGGTTTTTGGCTGGTTTAACCTGAGAGAAAAAGTACCTCCTTCAAAAACCTCAAACTCTTCTTCGCAAGAAAAAACCACTGATGAAATCAGGAAAAGAAAAGCCGCTAAAATTCTCTTATCGATCATCATAACCTGTCACTAAAGTTCAACTATAACACATTTACCATCCACACAAGTCGCTTCTGGAATATACATCAAGCTACAATCACTGATCAGTCCGTATCTCTTGTTCATCTCATCTTGCAATGCAGTGTACTCATTACTTTTCTTCTCTAAAAGAGCTTCATCAATTTTGCTGCCATAAATCACATAGGTCGAAGGCCCGCCACAAGCTTTCTTTCCATAAGCCAATACTTTGCAGTCTCCTGATCCATCGCAAGATTTGTCCGAAACAATCCCTTGGATATCGCTCTGAATTTCTTCTAGCATTCCCATGGCTTCCTCCAATGTTGTATTCTTGTCAAAACCAAAATCGTCCTCTGCAGAACAACTCATCAGGGCATTCAACCCTAAAGCAAAGCACAACACTATAATATACTTCTTCATATTAATCCTCTCTTCGATTTAGAAAGTAATTCAAACTGAAACCAACACCCAACACGGATGGACCTGATTGAGATGACACCTCCTGACTAGACTGCTTTAAGAACTTTCTGTAATAGCCTTCGGCCGAAATTCCCCATTCTTTACTCAACTTATAGTTCAATGCCAAAGCGCTTAAGCCAGCAACATTGAAACGGTCAAATAAACCATCTCGTGAAAAGGCTACTTTTCGAACCTCAAGTGATTTCAAATCACCTTTAACATTGTAACTCAAAAAGTAGTCCGCGCTGAGCCCGGCCTTCATTTGCACATCAAATCTTCCTAAATCCAACACTTTAAATGAAGCCTGAATTGGAATGGAGATACTCTTAATTGTATTGGTGATATTATAATTAGGAATGAAAAACACTTCTCCAGCATATCCTGCGGGAAGATAAATTGGGTAAGAAACTCCATTTTCAACAGAGTAGGCATTTGATTGATTCGCAAATCGATACTCAGAATACCTAAGTCCTAAATTCATTCCCCAACGGTCGTTTAACTCAAAGGCCAAACCAGCACCAAACCCCATCGAACTCAATTGTTTATCACTTCCATTGCTTACTGAAGATAAAACAGCAACGTTACTTATAGGGCTATCTTGCCTTGATAACATGTCCAGAGAATTGCGTGATGGATTTGGGTTAAAACTCCCTCCATTTAAACCTCCATTCAAAGCTAAAGCTCGAGTTTCATTTGTTGTAATCCTCTCTATTTTATAATCTTTCAACTCCATTGAAGCGACCATGTGCTTCATATCCCACAACCCCTTCAGAATATTAATACTTCGCTGTGGAGTTCTCGGTTTAGCATGATCAAAATGTTCATTATCCATTTCAATTATACTTATTGGCAGCACTTCATTTTCCCCTCTTAAAGAAACCGCTTGTTTAGAAAACGCATCAGAATTTTGCTTTGTGTTCGCTGCTTGAAGTTTAGCGTTTACTCCATTATCCAATTGGTCATTAATTCTATTTGCGGGTGTATTATCAACAGGCGCTAGAATACCATCTGCGTCTGTAGACTTTTCTTTGTCAGCACCATTATCGGACACCTTATTCTCAAATTCTGCTTTATTCTCTGTCGTTACTTTACCCTCACCTCCATTAAAACGATCTGAAAACAGAAACCCAAAACTCAGCACCAAAACAATCCCAGCAGCAATTCCATAGGTCTGCCAATAGAAAAAGACTCCCTTCTTCTTTTTGGCCTTTAAGCCAGCTTGAACACCAGCCCAAACACGATCGGAAGGCTTAAACTCAGCCCCATCAAACATTTCTTTTAACCCATTCTCAAAATCGCTCATCTGATAAATAGTTAGTTTGAACAACTTTATTGGCCTCATCAACCATCGTCCTTAAGAGCGCTCGTGCCCTTGAGTATTGAGATTTAGACGTACCTTCACTTATTTCTAACATTTCTGCAATTTCTTTATGACCATAGCCTTCAATTGCGAAGAGATTGAAGATGGTCCTAGACCCCACAGGCAATTTCTGCATTAGTGCCAAAATCTCTGTGAAATGCATATTAGAAAGCGTTAAATTGGATTCAATATGCATGTGTGTCACCTTTTCTATGTCCAGCATTGGTTGCTGATACATTTTCTTTCGGTTGTGATTTATGGCCGTATTAATCACAATTCTTTTTAGCCAGGTCAGAAATTGAGCTTCCCTTCTAAAAGAATCTAAACTCTTGAAAATCTTAATGAAAGCATCCTGCAAAATGTCCTCCGCGTCTTCTTGAGACTTAGCATACCGCATTGCCATTGGCATTAGCTTTTGGGCATAGCGGCCATAAAGCTCCCGTTGGGCCTTCTGGTCATCCTTTATACATCGCTCAATTAGCTTTTCGTCTAGGTTCATTAATGGAGAAGTCCCGGTTTCTTTCTTCCTATTTTCTTAGACACCACACACAAAGTTATGGTTGCAAACGTTACTTATCTAAAACATAAAAAATGAGTTCGAAGCAATCTTCGCACCAAACAGATATAAAATATCAGCTTATCTAATAATTTATGTTCGAAGCAAATGATATGTTAAATTGCAGTAAAAGCACCATTTTGAAATTAAAGTCAATCTCACTTTTCGCATTGTCCGTTCTCTTCTTTCAACCCTTAATGGGGTTCCAGAAAAAGAAGGAGTTGAAATTCGAAGACACTGTTTATGAGAGTGAAGTAAAGACTGTGCGGATGTATCCAGAAGGCAGTTCTATCCAAAGCAGTCTTGCTCCTGCCATTGCCGAATTGGGACAAACAACAAAACTCCTACTCGAGTTTGATGACCTCAGGGATGATGCTGATTATTACTTTGTGCAATTCATTCATTGTAATGCCGATTGGACTCCCTCCGATTTAAGAGCAAATATGTATTTAAACAGCTTCAATGAGTTTGAAATTGAAGGTTTTGAATTCAGCAGCGAATCAAAAACCAATTACGTCCATTACAAATATCGATTACCAGAATTCCAATCTACTGGTAACTACATAGCCATAGTCTACCGAGATAGAAACAAAGAAGACATCATTTTAAGCAAACGATTTAGGGTCTATCAAAATGAAGTGGGTGTAGGTGGAAATGTATTACGTTCAAGTGCTATGGGTGATAGATTGACACATCAGCGTATTGAGGTGACCATAAGTTATGGTAACCTCAACAGCATTGATCCAAGGCAAGACTTTAAGGTGATAGTGCGGCAAAACCAAAGACCAGATATGCAATTGATGCTTAACCCTACTTTTATTGATGAAAACAGTAAAGTAATCCGTTATCAAAACCTGGGCAGTGAAAATGATTTCCTAGGAGGAAATGAGTTCAGATACTTCGATTTAAGTACCGTAAACTTTAAAGGCCGAAATGTAATGGACGCTGGATTTGAAGCCAATAAGCCTTTTGCCCAGCTCGGGTTAGATGAAATGAGGAATGATGGTTATTTTCAGAACTTGGACCTTAATGGCCAATATTACATTCGTGATCTAGAGGGCGCTGGCGCTTTTGCAATCACTTCAGAATATGTATCTACTACTTTCAGCTTAAAAGCAGAAAAACGACTTACGGACATTTACTTACTTGGGGCCTTCAATAACTGGAAAAGAGATACCCAGTCTAAATTGAAATGGAATCCTACAAATGAAGTTTACGAAACCACCTTCCTATTAAAGCAAGGCTGGTACGATTACTCCTACTGGAGCGCAGACCCAACTGCACCAAATGAATTTGAGCAAAGTTTCTTTGAAACCGAAAACCTATATGAGGTTTTCGTCTATTTCAAGCCCATCGGTGGGCGTGGAGATATTTTAGTTGGGTATTCTAGAATTGACTACAACCGCAGACGTTAATCTTGATCTGAAGAAATATTCTTCTTTGAGAAGGTATATTCAGTCGATCTGTCTATTGGGTTTGCATTGGCCAAATCGACCATTCCAAAACCTTTGTAAGTATAGTTTCCTATTCCGCAACTGAAGATAAACTCTTGTACCTCTTTGGCTGCATACAGCTTAAAAGGCAAAGTATACCCCCTCACTTCATACTTTACATCCATATCGAACAAGGAGTAAATTCTAGCAAATTTCTTATCTCGTTCTCTAAGCTTGTTCAAGTATTCTGTATCAGGGACTGCCTGAAATTTGTTAAAGCCTTCAATTTTATCAAAATCATACTGACCTGATTCTTCCATTCGCTGAACTGTGGAATCAAAAAGGAAATCCGAAAATTCATCATTTTCTGGCTCAATAAAACGTTTCCCTTCAGGACCATTATAGGTTGCTGTAACCGGAATTATTGGAGAAATGCATATATACTTCATCTCCGAAGTGAATTCAGGAAGCTTCTCTAGTTCCGTATTCTGCGGTACTAATTGAAGGTTACCCAATTCAAACTGGTCAAACTTAAAGATTTCAGTGAGTACATAGTCTATAAATTCCTTTTTAGGAGAAGACAACACCAGTGTTACCAAGTTTGAATAATAGTGCAAACCTGTTCTGCTTACTTTTGTCTGACCTTTTAATCCAGAGAAGCTATAATATGGATAATCCATAAATTCCTTCTTCCCACCAGTAACAATCACACCCTTGATAAACTGGGCCAATATGTATTGGTGATGAAATGGAAGAACTGCCCCTCTGTTCTTAAGTTTAAAAATGATCCTTACTCTCACAACAACTCAACTTTGATTAAAAAAACACCCAATAATCTATACGGCTATAAATCAATTGGGTATAGCGATAACTGAATCTTGTCACGGTTTGTTCAATGACAAGTAAAAATTTTATTGAATTGTTTTATACTTACGATTATACGTTGAACCTAAAGTGCATTACATCGCCATCTTTTACGATGTATTCTTTGCCTTCAATGGCCATTTTACCAGCTTCTTTTACGGCTACCTCGGTTTTATAGTTCTCAAAGTCAGCTATTTTGATTACTTCAGCTTTAATAAAGCCCTTTTCGAAATCAGTATGGATTACACCTGCGGCCTGTGGAGCAGTCCAGCCTCTTTTAATCGTCCAAGCCCTCACTTCTTTTACACCAGCAGTGAAGTAGGTAATTAGATCTAATATTGAATATGATGCTCTGATCAATTGACTCAAACCTGATTCAGTAAGGCCATACTCTTCAAGAAACATTTGTTTCTCATCTTCTTCTTCCAATTCAGCTATTTGTGCTTCAATAGCCGCAGAAACAATAATTACTTCCGCATTTTCTTCTTTAACACCTTCACGAAGTGCGTCTACAAATTTATTTCCTGAGTTAACAGACTCTTCTTCCACATTAGCCACATAGATTACCGGCTTAATGGTAAGTAATTTCAAATCACTTACTGCGGCTAAGTCTTCTTTGGTAGCTTCTACAGCTCTGGCATTTTTACCAGCTTCTAATGCTGCCTTAAATTTTTCTAAAATCACAAGTTCTCTTTTGGCAACCGCATCTCCAGATTTGGCTACCTTTGAGTACTTAAGAATTTTTTTATCAATCGACTCAAGGTCTTTCAATTGTAATTCAGTATCAATTACTTCTTTGTCGAACATTGGATCTACTGAACCTGCTACGTGCACTACGTTGTCATCTTCGAAACAGCGCACCACATGAAGAATCGCATCCACTTCTCTAATGTTGGCCAAGAATTTATTCCCTAAGCCTTCACCTTTTGAGGCTCCCTTTACCAAACCAGCAATATCTACAAACTCGATTACGGTAGGCAATACACGTTGAGGATTCACTAATTTTTCCAACACCTTCAATCTAGGGTCTGGTACAGTGACCACCCCAACATTGGGCTCAATAGTACAAAAAGGAAAATTTGCTGCCTCTGCTTTGGCGCTGGATAATGCATTAAAAAGGGTGGATTTGCCCACATTTGGCAATCCTACAATCCCACACTGAAGTCCCATGGTAATCTGCTATGATCTGAAAATACTATACTGTTTATATCCCCTTTTAAGTTCTACTACCGACACCCTGATAATTGTATATGCAGGAATCGCAGCGATCATTCCGGGGATGCCCGCTATGGAAGCGCCCGCAAAGATAATAACAAATATTTCTAACGGGTGCACTTTAACAGATTTGGAGAAAATCAATGGTTGAAGGAGTATATTATCTGTGAGTTGGATCACAGAAAACACAGAAACAACTTTCACAATCAGGAATATGTAATCATTTGAGGTTACTAAATCGGGTGAAGTAGAAAGCCCTACAATAATACCAAATACCGAACCCAATAATGGCCCCGCATAAGGAATAAGATTGGCCAAAGCGGCAAAGAGGGCTATGGTCAAAGAATACTTAATCCCCATAATGGTAAGCCCAACAGAAGCCATAGTAAAAATAACAAGTACTTGAAATGATAATCCCAGAAGGTAATTCGAAAGCAGTTTTTCTATCTTATCAAGTGCGGCAATCGATACCTCAAAGTACTTATTGGGAATTGCGACAATGATACTATTTCTTAAAAGCCCCTTTTCATAAAGCAAAAGAAAGGTAATGAAGCTCAAGGCCAACAGGCCCACAAAAAAACTACTCAAAAAGGACAAAATAATATTGAGTATACTTTGGACTTGAATTTTACTGATCGCTTCTGTAATAGTGTCACGGAGGCCCTCCACCAGAAAACCAGCAGGTTCATTTGACAGCCTCTTTTCAAGCAAAAACTCTTCGAACGACCTAATCGGCTCAAGAATACTCTCGGTAACCGAATCGATATCCAATGTTGAGAGCAAAGAGATTTGATCGTCAATCAACGGAATGAATAAAATAACAAAGAGCGTAAGTACCACAATCATCGCTGCAAAAGCCATAAGAATGGCCAACCACCTTGGTACTTTCAATTTAAAAAATCGAGCGCCACTAATCTTCTCAACCAAAGGCCTTAAGATGGACGCCAACACCAACGACAATACTAGATAGGTGAAAATATTGGTGAAATAGTAGATGAACAGAAGCAGAGCTGCAATAATCAGGACGATATATATGGCTGTTCTTTTCATATCAAAAAAAAGAGCTCCTGAGGAATCAAGAACTCTTAAACTTTCTTATTTAAAATTTACTTAATCCCATTTCAAATCAGATTCTTCGGCTGAAGACTCCGCTAACACTTCGTCTTCATTGTTATCAAACTGATCAAAGTCAAATTCAGGCAGTAGTTCTGTTTTAACATGATTCACTGCCGAACCAAATGCCTCCATGAATTTATTGAAATCTTCTTTATAAAGGAAAATCTTATGCTTTTCATAAGTAAACCCATCGTCCTTATACTTCCTTTTACTTTCTGTAATGGTCAGGTAGTAGTCGTTTGAGCGTGTTGCCTTTACATCAAAAAAATAGGTTCTTTTCCCTGCCCTTACCCTCTTTGAAAAAATCTCATTCTTGTCACTATCCTTGTTCTCTTCCACTATTCAACATTTAGTTTGGTATATTACCAAGTAGATATAACTATAAAAACTTATCCAATATAAGCCAATAATAATTACTATTGCAATAGCCGAATGTATAATTCCGTAAACTTAATATACAGAAAACAGTACCTTATATGACGCAAATACTCGCATAAAGGCATATTTTAGACCCAAATTCATTTTTGCTTATGAAGTTTTCTCTGGATAACGTGAAACAATTTTCCAACATTGAACTCCTTGCCAAACAGATGGTTGAGGGCTTTATTACGGGACTCCATAAGTCGCCTTACCATGGCTTTTCGGTAGAGTTTGCAGAGCATAGACTCTATAACACCGGGGAAAGTACTCGCCATGTGGATTGGAAGATTTTCGCGAAGTCTGGCCGCTTATATACAAAGCGGTACGAAGAGGAAACCAATTTAAGATGCCAAATCGTCATCGATCAGTCTTCTTCGATGTATTACCCAGAGCATAATTTCGGCAAGATGCGGTTCAGTGTTATGGCCGGTGCGGCCCTCACCTATTTACTGCACAAACAGCGAGATGCCGTTGGTTTACACACTTTCAGCGATCGACTAGAACTCGAAACCCCTGTAAAATCGTCTGCCTCACACATTCATAAGCTGTTCATTCAGTTTAACAATTTGCTTGAAAAGCAGAAAACTGAAAAGCGAACCAACGTAGCCTCAATCTTACATCAGTTGGCCGAAAAGGTACATAGAAGATCGCTGATTGTTATTTTTAGCGATATGTTCGATAATGAAAACAACGAGGCAGAAATATTGGCAGCGCTTCAGCATTTAAAGCATAAGAAACATGAAGTATTGCTCTTCCATGTTACTGACCATAAAACAGAATTCGACTTTGATTTTGAAGATCGCCCTTACGAGTTTATAGATTCTGAGACTAAGGAAAGGATAAAGCTGAATCCAGCCGCCATTAAAAAGGACTTCAAAATTCAAATGGACAGCTATTATAAGGAGCTCTACCTGAAATGTGCAAAACTCAAAATCGACCTGATTGAAGCCGATATCAACTTAGGCTTTGATCAAGTTTTGAATTCCTATTTAATCAAAAGAAGAAAAATGGCTTAGCGACCTAAAAATATGGGCATAAAAAAAGCCCCCATTGCTGAAGGCTTTCATATATATCTTTTGTATACTCGCTTAAACGTGTAACCATTCTTTTTTAGCCAATAACTCTTCATCCGTTTCTCTGTAGTCTGGATCATCCACACAGCAATCAACTGGGCAAACAGCTGCACATTGAGGTTCTTCATGAAAACCAGTGCACTCTGTACACTTCCCTGGAACTATATAGTAGAACTCGTCCGAAACAGGTTCCTGCATATCACTCGCATCCAACACGGTTCCATCCTCTAATTCTACTTCGCGAAGGTCAGTACCGCCAGCCCAATTCCATTCTTGACCACCTTCATATATAGCTGTATTCGGGCATTCTGGTTCGCAGGCCCCACAATTGATACATTCGTCAGTTATAATAATTGCCATTTCTGATCTCCTTTGTAGTTTGTAATCAATTCATAAACAAAAACTATCTGACGAAGTTTCCTCGCCAAAGGTTTTTATTTGCCGCAAAACTAATCACTATTTTTACTTTGAAGTAAACTTAAGGTGTATTTTTGCCCAAGATTTACAGAATATGGTACTTAAGGAAAGAATACAGGCTTTTGCTCAATTAGGAGAACGCATTAAATCATTAACGGAAGTTGAAGTTGATGATTTATGTTTCAGGGCAGGCAACGGAAATTCGTGGTTTACACCGGAAAGCGTTCAACTGGCGTTTAATGCTTGGGGGGATTCGCTTTCTGAAGAATCGCTTTCTGCGTGGACCGATAATTACAAACTTGAACCTAACGCTCCAAAAAAGGTAGGTTTGGTGATGGCAGGTAATATTCCGTTGGTTGGTTTTCATGACCTACTGTCTGTGCTTATTTCTGGGCACAAAGCCATGGTCAAGCTATCCTCTCAAGACAAAGTGCTGATGCAATTTATGATTTCGGAAATCAAAGATATTTCGGAAACACTCGGTGCCAATATTATTCATGCGGAACGAATGAACGAGGCGGATGCCATTGTTGCCACCGGTTCTGATAACAGTGCCCGCTATTTCAAACATTACTTTGCTAACCACCCACACATTATCAGACAAAACAGAACAGCTGTGGCGGTAATCAAAGGCGATGAAACAGCTGAAGAACTCACTAATTTTGGTAAAGATTACTTCCAATACTTTGGTTTAGGCTGTAGAAACATCTCCAAAATCTATGCGCCTAAGGGTTATGACTTTGTAAAGTTGATCGATGCCCTTATGGGTTATGAAACTGTACTGGATCATCATAAATACCGTAATAATTACGATTACAATAAATCTATCTATCTGGTAAATGGCGAACCACACCTCGATTCTGGTTTCTTTTTAATGAGAGAAAGTGAAGCATTAGTTTCTCCTATTTCCGTCCTGTTCTATGAGTATTACAATAGCGAAGCTGAACTAGACCTTACACTTGCCAAACACCATGAGAAAATTCAATGTGTGGTTTCGGCTAATGGCTGGTACGAAGGAAGCATTCCTTTAGGAAAAGCACAGCAGCCAGAACTTTCGGACTATGCCGATGGCGTTGACACCCTAGAATTCTTGAGTGGTATATAAAGCCATTGTAGGTTTCAGCCAAAAGGATTAGATTCATCAGCAAAATCAATCCTTAAATAATGAAACTTACTTCTAAACTCCTTTGCCTTGGGCTCTTTCTTGTGCTCACAGCTCTCTCTTGCAGTTCAATAAATACACCTGACACCATTTACACCAATGGCCATATCTATACCTCAGACATAAGCAATTCGAAAGTAGAAGCGGTTGCAGTAAAAGACGGAATGATCTTGGCCACAGGAAGTCTGGCTGAAATTGATGCCATGAAAGGCAAAAACACGAAAGTGATTGACCTTGAAGGCAAAACCATGACACCAGGGTTTATCGAATCTCACGGACACTTGATGGGGATTGGTTACAACAAGCTCGAATTAGATTTGATGTACGTTAAAACCTACGATGAATTGGTGGAGAAAGTAGCAGAAGCCGTTCAAAATGCAAAACCAGGCGAATGGATTACAGGCCGTGGCTGGCATCAAGACAAATGGATTGAACGTCCAGACAATATGGTCAAGGGCTTTCAAACACATGATAAATTAAGCGAAGTTTCTCCTGACAATCCTGTTTATCTTCGACACGCGAGTGGACATGCAACTTTTGCTAATGAAAAAGCGATGCAGCTAGCCGGTGTCAACCGGTTGAGCCTTGAACAACTGTCCAGCGAAGTAGAAGGTGGAGAGATCATCAAAGATGACTTAGGTAACCCGACAGGTGTATTCACTGAACGTGCTTCTGGATTGGTTGGTCGTTTAGTGCCTCAAAGTACCGAAGACAAGGACGAGCAAGCTTTGGAAATGGCCATTCAGGAATGTTTGGAAAAAGGAATTACCAGTTTTCACGATGCGGGTTCAGGTCAGGGTTTTATCGACCGCTTGGGAAAATTTAAAACAGAGGGAAAACTGGGTATCAGAATGTATGTAATGCTGAGCGGAAGATCGCCAGAGCTATTAGAGCGTTGGTATGAAAGCGGCCCAATGATTGACCCAGATCATTATGTAACTGTTCGTTCCATCAAATTAAACTGCGATGGAGCCTTAGGGCCTCGCGGTGCTTGGCTTTTAGAAGACTATACTGACAGAGCGGGACATACAGGTCATGAAACCCTTCCGATGGAAGTAGTCACAGAGGTTTCGGAAAAAGGCCTTCAACATGGCTTTCAGGTATGTTCTCATGCCATTGGCGACCGTGCCAACCGAGAAATCCTAGATCGTTATCAAACTGCTTTCGAAAAGTATCCTGAGTTGGCCACAGACCATCGATTTAGAATTGAGCATGCACAACATTTAAGTGGTGCTGATATTCCTCGTTTTGGCGAACTAGGAGTCATTCCTGCCATGCAAGCGATTCACATGAGTTCAGATAGACCTTGGGCAATTGACAGGTTAGGTAAAGCAAGAATTGAAGAAGGTGCTTATGTATGGCAAGACTTACTTAAATCCGGGGCCATTATACCTAACGGAACTGACGCTCCAGTAGAACCAGTTGATCCAATCCCTTCATTTTATGCTTCTGTTTCTAGAAAAACACTAGCGGGATTGCCTGAAGGTGGTTTTGAACCTAATCAGAAAATGTCCAGAGACCAGGCTTTAAAATCATTTACCATTTTTGGTGCTTTCAGCGAATTTGAAGAAGATTTTAAGGGCAGTATTGAAGTTGGGAAAGTAGCAGACTTTACTGTTTTTGATAAGGACATCATGACGATTCCTGAGGCCGAAATTCTGAACACAAAAGTTGCCATGACCATTGTTGGTGGGAAAGTACTTTATGATGCCAAACAATAAGCCAACTTTTCGGATAAATATTGAGCCCCGAATTGAGAATTTAGCACAAAAAAGAATTATTGGTAAGCGATTAAAGATGTCGCTTACCAACAATCGAGCCCATGAACTTTGGAGCAGTTTTATGCCCAGAAGAAAAGAAATAGTTAATGCGCTTAACTCCAATTTCATTTCGATGCAGGTGTATTCAGAACCATTGACCCTTGGTCAGTTTGATCAAGTTTTTGAAAAATGGGCAGGGGTTGAAGTTTTAGGCTCTAGCCCTATTCCTGAAGGAATGGAAAATTTCAATCTAGAAGAAGGGCTTTACGCGGTATTCGATTACAAAGGTTCTAGCACCGCCACCAAATTTTCGGTTATATTTTCGGAACCTGGCTTCCAAAATCGGATTATGATTTAGACAATAGACCTCACTTTGAGATACTGGGTGAGAAATATAAAAATGCTGACCCTAATTCAGAAGAAGAAATGTGGATTCCCATCAAACCAAAAAACTGAAATTAATGAGAAATGTTAATAGGGCTAAATAATCCCCTTCTCCATTGAATAGGTAACTAACTCTGCCGTGTTCTTTACCGCCAGTTTGTGCATAATGTTTCTACGGTGAGTTTTAACCGTATGCTCACTGATAAAAAGTGCTTCGGCAATAGCTTTACTGTTCATTCCCTTGCCTATACAGCCAATAATTTCCTTTTCTCTATCAGAAAGCTGATCTACTAAATCCCCTTGACTAGGGTTTTTAGTACCACGTAAGTAGTCGAAAATTTGATTATTGATTTTGGGGTGAAAATAGTTTTCTCTTCTACTCACTTTTTCTATTGCCTCCGTCAGTTCTGCTTTCGAAGCATCTTTAAGAATATAGCCTTGTGCACCAGTTTCTAAAGATTTTCTGATGTACTTCATATCTTGGTGCATGGTGAGCATCAAAACAGGTACATCCAACCCTTTGCTTTTCATTAACTCTAATACCCCAACACCATCAATCAAAGGCATACTGATATCCATCAGAATCATATCCACCTCAATTTCAGAAAGTATTGAAGGAACGTTATTGCCATTTGTTGTAATTTTCACAATTTCAATTCCATCATTTGGCTTAAACATAGAGCGTACTCCTTCACCAAATAATTGATGATCATCTACAAGTAAGGCGCGTATCATACTTTCAATAGGGTTTGTTCAATGGATATGGGCAAATCAATAATAACAGTTGTCCCTTTTTCAGGCCTACTATCCACTTCAAATTCACCATGCAATTCAGTAATTCTTTCTTGCAAGCTTTTAAGCCCCATTCCTTGAGAGTTTTTCATAAGGAAATCAGCATCAAAACCACGACCATTGTCTTCAACAATAATATTTATAATGTCGTCTAAACAGGTTAATTGCAATGTGAGCTTAGTGGCTTTTGCATGTTTTAAGACATTACTCACCAACTCTTGAACAACCCGATAAGCTGTCACCTCGATGGATGAATCAAGTTTTTCAGAACAATTAGAGGAATGAAACGACACCTGAATTTTTCCTGATTGAGAAATAGAGTGAGCTAAATCTTTTAATGCCGGCACTAGACCAAACGTCTCTGAAATACCTACGTGCATTGAATGTGAAAGGCTTCGGATATCCACACAGGCTTGGTCCACAAGTTTGGCTAAAGTATTCATTTGCTTCTCACTTTCAGGAGTCACTTCCTTATTAGCAGCTACTGTGGTTAAGTTCACCTTGACGGTAGCCATTAAACTCCCAAAGTGATCATGCAATTCCTTCGCTATTCTTTTTCGTTCTTGCTCCTGCCCTTCCACCATAGCCTCTAGGGTTTTGGTTTGCTGCTGAATCATCAACTGGTTTACCTCTTTATTTCGTGATTCCTTCTCTTCATTTACCTTCAGTTTAGTCAGTACAAGGCGCTGTCTGAAATAGAAGTAGAAGATTAAGGCCAAAACAAAAAGTGTAATCGCCAATATGATAAATACTAGCTTATTAGCAGCTTCCTTTTGGGCCAAGGCCGCATTTGCTTCACTTTTAGCATTTACCACTTCATTTTCCAGTTCCAATTGTGAAATCTGCTTATCCTTCTTTTCAGACTCATAGATTTCTCGAATTTCAGCCAATTGGCTGGCTTTCTCAACATTATTCAAACTATCCTTTACCACTTCGTATTGAAGACGATAATCATAGGCTTTGGATGAACGACCTAAAGCTTGATTAACTTCTGAAAGCCCCAGTAACGATTTACGGATCAGCGTAGGCAATTTAAGCTCTTTAGCTATATCATAAGCTTTCTGATAATTCCGTAAAGCTTGGGCATACTCTTTAGTTTCGTAATTTGTTACGGCTAAACTGTTGTAAGTTTGGCCCAAATCGTCAGAATCCTTTAGTTCTTCTTTTCTTAAAATACTTTCTTTATAATAAGCTTTGGCTTTATCGTAATCCTTTAGCTGCTTGTATGCAAAACCATAACCGTGGTGTACCATAGCTAAATCTTGGCTTCTGCCTCTATCGGCATATATTTTTTCACTCAATTTCAAATATTCTAAAGCTCGTTCGGGCGAATTTTCTTGCAGGTAAACATCAGCTAAGTGTAAATAGACCGATGCCTTTCTAATTTCACTATTGAGAGATTCATAGATGGCCAAACTTTTATCGAAGTATTCTAAGGCAAGTGGTAAATCAGACAACCTTTTGTACAATACCCCAACATTCTCTATAGTATGTGCTTCATCTAACTTAAGATTATCCAAAGACCTGTACATCGTCAAGCTCTTCAAATAAAAATTGAGTGCTAGTTTAAAGAAACCCGTGTTGTTGTAGCAACTTCCGATGTTATTCCAATTCTTGGCAATTCCTTCTTGAAAATTAGTTTTTTCATAAAAAACATTGGCCTCATTGTACTTTTCAATCGCTTTATCATATTGCCCTATTTCAGCATAATAAACCCCAAGATTGGTAATAGTGATACCCAGTGAAGTGGTATCCTTTAGCTCTAGTTTGATATCAATACTCCTTTGGTAGTAAATAAAAGCACTGTCGCGAACCCCTTGGTCTCTAAAAATATTCGCTAAGTTTTGAAGGGTTTTAGACATTCCTACAGAATCTGAAAGCATTCTTCTATTCTCTAGGCTTTTCCGGTAATGGACTTCCGCCAAATTAAGGTCTCCGTTGAATTTTTCCAGGACTCCCATTAAATTATAGGCCTTCGCAAGCACCTGATAATTCTGAGTGTTGGTCGCTTTTTCTATAGCTGTCAAAGAATAGCGCTTCGACTCCCCATAATCTTTTAAAGCGTAATAGGTTTTTGCCTTTACCCACTCGCTTTCAGCTTGAACATTTTCGAGTGTTTTAGGAGAGGCTAAATCTTCAGCTTTTTTTAGTAAGAGCAAAACAGAATCAATATTGCTCTTGCCTATTTCTTCCGCTTGGGCCTGAAGGATGGTTATTTTTGATTGATCCTGATAATGCATTGCCTTTACTAAAAAAGGCATAAAAAAGACCACGAGACCCAATGTTAGAGTAAAAAATGATGTTCGAAACATAAGCTTTGATCCCATGGTCTAATTTAATTAATCTACTTGTTCGTTACCTTCTCCGCTAATTTTACCTATCTCGCCTTCTTCAGGATCACCATGAACAGGTATCACGAAAATATTTCTCTTTATTAATTTTCTAGAAAACTCCTGTGTAAAAGTCAAATTAAGGTTGAAACACTGAAAAAAATCACTTACTGTGCCTACCTGAGATAAGTTTACAAAAACAAAAAGCTCTGTCCCCATGTAATCGCAAACAATTGCAGATTTAGCATCGAGTACAAAATTGGAAGGCGCATGGAACATAATGCTCAGCTCAGAACACTTTGTACTTTCATTCTTTACCATTTTCAAATGGGGAGCGAAAAGCTTAGGCACACCTTTGTCTCCCTTTACATCTTCAAACTGCATCCCCGTGGCTAAGAGGCATTCGGCTGAACCATAGCTCCCACCGGGGCCTAATGGATATTGACTTGTTAATGACATAATTATTATTGGTTTTAGTTGAAATCCCTTCAAAAGTACAGGCTTGATATATAGAGCGCATACCCCTAAAGTGGTATCGTGAAATTACTACTTACAGCGGATTAAAACCTCTTTTTTATAGTCCAATTTTGAAATGCCTTAAACATTAGATCAAACGCATAAAGTAAGAATTATACAAAAGCGTATTGATGACCAAACAAGACAATATGGGAACTACTGAATTTATAATCATCAACGACTGGACAGAAGAAGTGAGCGTATATCTTACTTTAGATCAAGGAGAGGATTATATTTCTAATATCAACAAAATGCCATTCATTAAAAATGTAATCCACCCACTTCAGGGTTATTTCACGCTAGCACCTAGTAAATTCATCGCTTATACACCTCCTAAAGGCGAAGTGCTCAGTGGAAATATAGCATTCAATTCTCCTCCTCTCAGCTGTCCTACGGATGATTTTCCTATGGGTATCAATTTGGCTGAATTCACTTTAAACTCATACACTTCAAATCCAAAAGGTTGGGAAACTGTGGACATTAGCAATGTATCGGGAGCTAATTCCTATATGAAATTTCTATTGACAGATGGGGATAAATGGAACGCTGGACCAAACCATCCGGATGTTATAAAATTCAAAAACGGCCCACTTGGCGAAAATATTGGGAACATAGGTGTTTATCCATATGCTTGTGATATATGCACAGCAAGTGTGGCCCCTCCCTATTGCGATAGAAAACCTTTGGGAGCTCCTGCTATACCAATTCCACAAACAAAACCCATTTGCAATATCCAAAGAGCATCCTCAGACGCTGGAGGTACGGTTTCTCTCTTTTATTTGGGACCGATAATGAATGAGATGACTTAGAGTTAAAAATTTTGCTAGACGTTGGATTACATAGTAATCCAGTCATAGTAGTGTTTGGGAGAGGTAAGGTGCCAGACGGGCACCTTTTCCTTTTTATAGCTATCACATTGAATACATTTATCCGATAATCAAACTAATAGAATAAATGAAGCACGATTTGGCCCTAAGATTGGTTCAGGACTACTTTCCAACTCTGGCCTAAAATTTGAATACCCTATCGGACATATTGTTTTATTATCTCCAAATCAATTCCGAACTTTGCCTCATGCGTAAATCAGTCTTTCTCCTATTTTCCTTTTTACTCTCGGTCGGCCTTTTTGGGCAAACCCCAATTAAATTGATGACTTACAACATTCGATATGACAATCCAAATGACGGAGAAAATCATTGGGAATTGCGCAAACGCTGGCTGGCCAACCAAATTAACTTTATCGAACCAGATGTATTAGGGATTCAGGAGGGGCTATCACATCAAGTTGCATTTTTGGAAGATGCGTTACCTACCTATAACCATGTTGGAGTGGGCAGAGATGATGGAGAGTCGGCAGGAGAATACACTGCCATTTTCTATAAAAGCGAAACACTAGAACTCATCAATCAAAATACCTTTTGGCTTTCAAAAACTCCTGAAAAGCCAAGCGTAGGCTGGGATGCAGCACTAGAAAGAATTTGTACATACGCCTTATTTCAAGACAAAACTACCAATCAAAAATTCTGGGTTTTTAACACTCATTTTGATCATGTTGGCGATTCTGCAAGGATCAATAGCGTTGACCTTATTATTACAGAAATCAACAAACTGAACATGGAAAACCTTCCCGTTTTTCTAATGGGAGACTTAAACCTTGAACCTGAGTCTGAGCCAATACAAAAGCTAAGTTCAAAAATGAATGATGCACGCCACTTCAGCACAGGCTTAGTTTTTGGGCCAAAAGGCACCTTCAATGGGTTTAAGTTCAACGAGCCTGTAACCAGACGCATCGACTATATTTTCACAAACCCTTATCGGGTTGAAGTAAGAAAGTATGCAGTACTAAGCGATTCTAAAGATAAAAAGTACCCTTCTGATCATTTACCGGTTGTAGTTGAGGCAATTTTAAAGCGATAACCCTAGCCTAACAGGTAGCCTAAAGTGGAAGGCTGGTATAAAAGCCAGCCTGTTAAACTGTAGCGATTCACTTGAGTTTTCATCACCTCGTGGGGCACAGTGTCACTCTTAAACATTACGCACCTGCCAGCCAAAGGCTCAACCAACAGTTCTTCTCCGTTCTCTTTAAAAATCTTAAGCTCTCCCCCATCTCCTGGCTTCCAGCCCACATTAAGGTATATGATCACCGAGATCAGGCGATTACTTCTGCCTTTAAACTGATCGATGTGCTTTTTGTAAAAGGCACCTATTGGGTAATGTGCCAAATGAAATTCGCAACCCGAAAGACTGAGGTAACAAAGCTGATTCAGCTGTTGGATTAACTCGTCTGACAGTTGGAAGAACGGCTCCATTTCTATGTCATTCTTTCTTTCTAACCAATAAATTTTATCTCCTCGAATGGACTTCTCCAGCTGTTTTTGATTTAATGCACCAATGGCCGCGTCAGAAAACCCATCCACCTCAAGGCGATTAAGAAAATAGGTACGGATGCTCTCAAATAATTGCTTATCGAGAAAATCATCAATGACCACAAAATCATTTTGCGCGAGCTGATCAACTGAGTTGATCCACTGCTCTTCTGAGAACTTATTCATGTATAAAATCCCGCGAAACTAATCAACTTTAAACGAACATAACTCACTTATTTCTAATAGTTAAGCAAGATAAATCATAAAGTTGGCTGTTGACTTCCCTTTCCCATTTGATCCTCTTACCTTTGCGGCCTTAAAATACGGTAGCTATGATATCAACCCAAAATATTTCCCTCGCATACGGCAAAAGAGTATTGTTCGATGAAGTAAACATCAAGTTTACTGGCAACAACTGTTATGGTGTAATTGGGGCCAATGGTGCAGGAAAATCTACCTTCTTGAAAATCCTTTCTGGTGAAGTTGACGCAAATTCAGGTCAAGTTATTCTGGAGCCGGGAAAAAGAATGGCAGTTTTAAGTCAGAACCACTATGGCTTTGATGAAAACACTGTTTTGGATACAGTAATGATGGGTCATACCATATTATGGAACCTCATGAAAGAAAAAGAGGCCATCTATATGAAGCCAGATTTTTCTGAGGCAGATGGCATTAAAGCATCTGAACTCGAAGGTCAGTTTGCCGAAATGGATGGATGGAATGCTGAATCGGATGCTGCTTCTCTACTCAGTGGTTTGGACATTACCGAAGACCTTCATTACATGTTAATGAAAGATCTCAATGGTAGTCAGAAAGTACGTGTGCTTTTGGCCCAAGCCTTATTTGGCAACCCTGACATCCTAATTCTGGATGAACCTACCAACGACTTGGACATCCATACCGTTTCTTGGTTAGAAGATTTTTTACTTGAGTTTAAAAACACAGTAATTGTTGTATCTCACGATAGGCACTTTTTAGATACGGTTTGCACCAACATCGTTGATATCGACTTTAGCCAAGTAAAACTATACACTGGTAACTACACTTTCTGGTACCAGTCGAGCCAATTGGCTTTAACACAAAGATCTTCGGCCAACAAAAAAGCAGAAGAAAAGAAAAAAGAACTCCAGGATTTCATTGCCAGATTTAGCGCCAATGCTTCTAAATCCAAACAAGCAACAAGTAGAAGAAAGCTATTAGACAAGATTAACTTGGATGACATTCAGCCTTCAACCAGACGTTACCCTGCCATCATTTTTACCCAAACAAGAGAAGCGGGGGATCAAATTTTGGAGATAAAAGGTTTGAATAAAAAGACGGATGACAAGATACTGATCAATAACCTTGATCTGTTTGTTAACAAGGGAGATAAAATCGCCTTTTTAAGTAAGGATAGTATGGCCACCACGGCTCTATTCGAAATCTTAACAGGCGCTATGAAAGCTGATTCTGGTGAATTCAAGTTCGGACAAACCATAACGCACTCTTACTTGCCAAATGACAATGCAGAGTACTTTGAGTCAAGCGACAACCTAATTGATTGGTTGAGACAATATTCTGACGGAGAAAAAGATGAAGTTTATATTCGTGGCTTCTTGGGTAAAATGCTTTTCTCTGGCGAAGAAGTTTTCAAAAAGTGCAGCGTCCTTTCTGGAGGAGAAAAAGTACGTTGTATGCTTTCTCGCATGATGTTAAAGCAAGGCAACTTGCTCATCATTGATGAACCCACCAACCACTTGGATTTGGAGTCGATTCAGGCCTTCAACAACGCATTGAAAGATTTCCCTGGAACAGTCTTATTTACCTCTCATGACCATGAGTTCACCCATACTGTGGCCAATAGAATTGTAGAATTAGGACCTAAAGGTTTTGTAGATAAGCTAAGCACTTACGATGACTATATCGAAAATGCTGCTTGGGCAGAACAAAGAAAATCAGTTTACTAAAAACACTAAAAAGAGGATTGCAGCAAACAATCCTCTTTTACTTTTGTTCTGTTCTCTATTTACTTAGGTTTATCCCGTCATTTTTTCAAACCTCTAAACACCATAGTTGAACCACAGAATGGAATACAAACAAGCATTTTCAAATACCTGCATTTTTCTTTCTGAAATCAACGACCCCGGTAAAGTAGCTTCCTACATTCCAGAATTAGGCTCTGTAGATCCCACGAAATTTGGAGTTCACCTTACCACAATGGATGGGGACAGTTTTAGTCATGGAGATTCGCACGAAAAGTTCTCTATTCAAAGTATTGCCAAAGTACTTTCGTTGGTTTTGGCCTATGAATTAGAAGGCGAAAAACTCTGGAAACGTGTGGGCGTAGAACCCTCTGGCACAGCCTTTAATTCTTTGGTGCAGCTTGAACACGACAGGGGGATTCCCAGAAACCCATTGATAAACTCAGGCGCACTAGTGATTTGCGATTTCTTGGTAGATCATCTAAAAGATGCCAAACAAACATTCATCGAATACATCAGAAAAATTGCCAACAACGATTCAATCGACTACAATAAAAAAGTGGCCGAGTCAGAGAAAGCGCACGGTTATAGAAATGCCGCGTTAATCAACTTAATGAAGGCCTATGGCAACATCACAGGCAATTGCGATGAGGTCTTAGACTTCTACTTTCATTTATGCTCTATTGAGATGACTTGTGCTGAACTGGCACGAACATTTATGTTCTTAGCAAATGATGGAGTCGATCCATTTTCAAAAGAAAGAATAATCAGCACCGAAAAGTCGAAAAGAATTAACACCTTAATGCAGCTTTGCGGTTTCTATGATGAAGCCGGAGAATTTTC
Organism: Roseivirga echinicomitans; assembly: GCF_001592935.1. GTDB lineage: Bacteria > Bacteroidota > Bacteroidia > Cytophagales > Cyclobacteriaceae > Roseivirga > Roseivirga echinicomitans. Next base: position 202,701 of record NZ_LRDB01000002.1, on the reverse strand, counting down.
GTTCAAAGTTGGGATACCAGGTAAGAGCGGAGTGGGTGGTGGAATTATTGCCATACTACCGGAACACTTCAGTGTGGCGGTATGGAGCCCACGCTTAAACGAAAAGGGTAATTCATACAAAGGAATGCGTTTTTTAGAAATGTTTAATCAAGCCACAGATTCTTCAGTCTTCTAAAGAAAAATAACATGATCCTTACGTACTTTTGCGCGGCAAACACGTTTGAGAGTTCAGTGTTTAAGTGCCTAAAATAAGGAGAGCAAAAAATAAAGATGCAAGACAGTCCATTAAAAGATTTAAAAACAACAAACACGCTGTTGTTGATCATTGTAATTCCGCTGGTATTTTACCTGCTGAAGATGCTTTCATTTATTTTCATTCCGCTCATTTTCTCCATGTTCATCGCTTTGTTGTTCCTGCCGCTTATGCGTTGGTTCAACAAGAAAAATTTACCCAAAACCCTTAGTATCTTTATCATTTTTTTAATCATTGCTGGGGTCTTTAAGGTGGGAATTGAATTAGTACAGCTTTCGAGCAGAGAAATACTTTCAGCTGAAAATGACTTTTTCCAGAAGGCAGAGTCGAAAATCATTTCTATGATTATGTCAATTGAAGAACGTTTCGGTGTGACAATTTTACAAGGCGAAAATCTTTTGGGGGGCATTATTGAAAAAGACAACTCTTTCAAAAATGTAGGCACTATTCTCGGCTTTGTACAGAATACCGTTTCGATGACGTTAATGACAGCCTTCTTTGCTATTCTATGGTTGGCCGAATCTGTTAATTTTCAAAAACTCTTGAGCAGCACTATTCTGAAAAAAGAATTTGCTTCGGTAAAGACCTTTATGAAAATTGAAAAAGATTTGATCACCTTCATTAAAGTGAAGTTTATGGTAAGTCTCTTTACCGGAATAGGTATTAGTTTGGCATGTATCTTCTTTGGGGTGAGTTTCCCTATTTTCTGGGGTCTCTTTGCCTTTGTGATCAACTTTGTGCAAATGATTGGCTCATTCGTATCAGTAATACTCTTGGCTTTATTTGCCTTTGTAGAAATGGATGCCAGTAGCACCCTATTCTTTTTCATACTCAGCATAACGGCCGTTCAAGCACTATTTGGAGGCGTATTAGAGCCCGTATTTATGGGAAAATCATTCTCCATCAACATCATTACCATTTTGGTAATGCTCATGCTTTGGGGCTATATCTGGGGCGTCCCCGGGCTAATTATGTCCATCCCACTTACTGTTTTCTTTAAAATTATTTTGGAGCAATTCCCAAGGACTAAAGTTATTGCCGACCTGATCTCAGGCCCGAAGAAAAAACCTCCTAGACTCCCCAGAAGGCTAAGGAAAGAAAGCAAACAGGCCTAAGCTTGTTAAACAATACTGAAGAGTTCGACAAATGTTGAACTCTTCTTCGTTTTTAGTCATTGAGCCAATTTGCAATAGGAGGGTAAAGGGAGCAAACCATTGCAACCCCTCTCCTCCTCTTTGTGTCAAAAACGTTATGAATATAAAAACACTAATTTTCTTTTGTGCAGCCCTGATGATGGCAGGCTGCAGCAATGACGATGGAGATAAAAACAAGTTAGAACCTGAATGGCGATACTTCCGATTTAGTAGCTGCCCTAGCGAAACCCATGGCCGCTGGCAGGACAGCAGTTTCGTTGCCGCAACAGCCAATGCTGCGGTGATTCAGCAGTGCCTCAATCAACTGAGCCTACCACTTGAACAGCGTACCTTATTCCCGTTAGGACAACTAGGAGAAGGCTATGCAGGCTACAACACCAATGCATCGCACCAATTCAGCTGGCACCTGATCGAAAATGATTGGGAACTGGTTGAACTAGGAGCGGAAATTTATGACGGGTGTGCCTACAGCGATGTTGAACTTACCAATTACATTGAGTCTGTTGGCCGCTACGGTGGTTGGGGGAGTCGAGTGCTAGAAGAAATTACCTTGGATGAAGATTAAAAACTCTTCCAGTGGAAGAATTTAGCATTGGGCCAGCTTGTAGGGCGGGCTCCCCGATACTTCAAACTATAGAGTGATAAAAAACAAAAAAAAGCCCAGCAATATGCTGAGCTTTTTGAAAGTAGTCCGTAGGGGAATCGAACCCCTGTTGCTGAGATGAAAACCCAGTGTCCTAACCCCTAGACGAACGGACCATTTTTTTCGTGGTGCAAAGATAGAAGTCCATTTTAATTCCAAAAATGTTTTCTGTAAAAAAATTCAAACAATTTCAGGGAACTATGTGCAACTTCATTCGATTGTATTGGATATAGCAGAAGGCTTAGTTACCTTTGCACCACTTTTTAGAATCACATAAATTAACTTTCTAGATATGTCTAAAACCAAAGTAGCGATCAACGGCTTCGGAAGGATCGGAAGATTGACTTTCAAAGCATTGTTGGCCAAAGAAAACATCGAAGTTGTAGCGATCAATGACTTAACTGACACCGCAACTTTAGCCCACCTTTTGAAGTATGATTCAGTTCACGGAAGATTCGATGGAACTGTAACTTCTACAAAAGATGGTATTGTAGTAAACGGCAAAGAAATCAAAATCTACGCTGAAAGAGTACCTGCTAACCTTCCTTGGGGCGCACTAGGTATCGATGTCGTTCTTGAGTCTACTGGTAGATTTGTGGATGAAGAAGGTGCTGGTGGTCACTTAAAAGCTGGCGCTAGAAAAGTAGTCATCTCTGCTCCTGCAAAAGGGAACATTCCAACTGTTGTTTTGGGTGTTAACGAAGAGACCATGACGGGCGAAGAGACTATTCTTTCAAACGCATCATGTACTACAAACTGTTTGGCGCCTATGGCCAAAGTTTTAGACGATAGTTTCGGAATTGTTCACGGTTTCATTTCTACCGTTCACGCTTACACTTCTGACCAGTGTATCCAAGATGCACCTCACTCTGATTTGAGAAGAGCAAGAGCTGGAGCAGTTTCTATCATCCCTACCTCTACTGGAGCTGCAAAAGCAGTTGGTTTGGTATTACCTCACCTAAAAGGAAAATTAGACGGTATCGCATTGCGTGTGCCAATTCCTGATGGTTCTTTAACAGACCTTACTGTGGTTTTGAAAAGAGAAGTGACTAAAGAAGAAGTAAACGCTGCAATGAAAGCTGCTGCTGATGGCCCAATGAAAGGCATTATGGAGTACACTGTAGACCCAATTGTTTCTATTGATATCGTTGGAAACACGCACTCAAACATCTTCGATTCTCTTCTTACTTCTGCGCAAGGAACACTTGTTAAGGTGGTAGGTTGGTACGATAATGAGGCGGGTTACTCTAACAGAGCTGCTGACTTGATCGAGAAAATCGGTTAAGCGTATTTATAATATTGAAGAGTAGGGTTGGGCTAATGTTCAACCCTTTTTTATTTTCAAAAACCTGAGGTTAAAGGAAACTTTTAATTTCTAAAGCTGTTTAACTAAACAAATGACAACCCCAAGTCGCTATAAAATGGGATGCACAGTAGCACAATGACGACAACCTAAGTCTTTAAAACAGGAACTGAAACCGCTCATAATTGAGGGGTTATTTTTTTGCCCTTTCCTTATTAGTATTGACGTTATTTATTGAGCGCCAAAGTATCTATGAAATGCTTCTTTCCCTGAGTTCGCGAAGGGTCTAGAGCTTAATTATAGTTCCTTCGTTTCACTCAGGATGAAAAGCGGCCTGCATCCAATTAACTTTAGATCATATTTGTACGATTGTTAGCTCAAAGGCTTAGGAGGAAAGGGCAAAAAAAAGCCCTACCAATTCAAAATGAACGGCAGGGCTTTACATAAAGCTAAACTACTAACTTATTTTTTATTCAGTTTAACTGCTTTCTTTTCAGCACCCATATAGATGGAATTGAAAATCAGTTTATAAGTTCCTCTTGGCTGACCACGGAATTGTGGGCTAAATCCAAATAACACTAAGTTACCTGTTCCATAACCTACTTTAAGCATGGCAGATGTATTGGCCAAGTGTTCATCTTCACCCATTGCCCAACCACTCATAAGCAAGTCTTTAGAAGCATAACGTGCTACTTCTTCTATTCCTTGGGCACCAGCATTTACTTTGAATGCACGGCCATTATCAAACGAAGCAGCCACCTGTGGTTGCATACCATAAGCAAGCGGATGATCCGTCATGATATCTGTTCTAATTAATGAACCCGGAATAAAGAATTCTGAAGATTTCAGATCTTTCAATACATTGGTTACTGGCAATTTAAACTCCTCAATGGCAAAATTACTGGCATCGTCAAAGAATATGATTGCACCACCATTTTTAGCATAAGCATCTAATTTGGCTAAACCGTCTTCGCCAATTCCTCCTTGTAAGTTCTCTGGCACTCTATTAGAACCATTCATGATCCCTCTTGGGCTCTGAGAAGGCATAATGATAGCGCTGTACTGAGATAAGTCAGAATTTTTGATTTCAGCATTGTGTAGTGTATCCAAATCAAATTCGAATTGCTCAAACATCCATCTACTCCAGCCTTCATCCATATTGGCTTGCCAAGACTTGTAGATTCCTATTTTTACTTTTTTCAACTCAGCACTTTCAGCACTTGGTTTTTTCTCAATACCAGTAAAATCAAGTCCCATTTCTGAACTGATCTCTTTTACCTTATCGTCCAAACCTCTTTTGCTGCTCACCAAAACAGAGCCAGCTTCCATTCCTTCTACTGATTCTTTAATAATGCTCACTGTATAACCTTCTTTCTGTAAACGGTTAATGGCCTTAGCACTCAAGTTATCTTTGTTAGAGAAAACATAACCGTATTTCCCTTTTCCTGAAACTGAACCAGCCACTGGCTCTAGCTTTTTAGTAATATCAGAAGTAGCAGCATTGAAGCTTTCAGTAATACGATCTACAGTTACACCCATTTGTAAAGGAAGTGTCCATCCTGCCAAATCATAAGGCGGCATTGGTGGTCCACCTGGGTATTGGAATTGGTCTGGATATACTTGCTTCTCCATTAAATCGGCCAAGTAAGGACGGAAAGACTGCGCTCCGTAGAATACAACAGAACCCGCTTCGTAAGTTTTACCATTTACACTGAATGAATTTGTAGCCATTTTAGCCTCAAGTCCACCTTGCATTAATATATTCGTAAGGTTCATTGCCTCACTTGGGTTCCACTGATCTTTAGGAATCACATAAGCAAAAGCACCTTCTTTGTCATCAATCGCATCGCGACCCATGCTATAGATATTCCAAAGGAACTCATCCTTTTTGTCTGCCGCTAAATCAAGCACAGCCATTGAAGACTCAAGCATATATTCTACCGCCATTCTAAAAGTCATTGTACCACCTTTGTATGGGTATGGGTAGAAAATCTCAGTCGCATTGGCAGGCTTCCCTCCTACAGTGGTAGGCATTCTGTCTACCGGATATTCCGTTGGCGTTGGGCTCGGCTGAGCCGTTTCTGTTAAAATACCAATTTGGTTATGGTAATAAGGAGTAGTTCTCATACCACCATTCCAGAACATACTAAATGAAGTATGCGCAATTGCACCTGGCATTTTCTTCATGGCAAAACGATTGGCCATGGCAGTACCTACCAAGTTAACACCTGTGGTAATTCCTGGGTGAATTTTTTGGTTTACTGGGCTTCGGAAAGGAGGAATGAAAATCATTGCACCTCTTGGAGCCGTTTGGTGATGGTTATGCACAATTTGTGGATACCATTGCTTATAAAGCACTGTAGTTACCGCCTTAGTTTCAGGCATGTTGTTCATGAACCAATCACGGTTGTTATCGTGACCTACATATTTTTGGTAAAGGATTGGAGGACCAGAACTCTCATAAGGTGTTCCTAATGTTTTTCTGTACCAGTCTACCACAATATCCACCCCATCAGGGTTGATTACAGGCACTACTAGGGTAATTACATTGTCTCTAATTTTTTGCATTTCTTCTGATTCTTCAGAAGCAATTCGCCACATCAGTTCCGAAGTCATTTGAGCGTGTGCTCTTTCTGTAGCATGCATTCCACCATCAAACCAAACGATGGCTTTTCCATCTTTAGATAACTTTTTGGCTTCGGCTTCAGTAATTTCTGCTCTCGAAAGCTTCTCACTGATTTCTCTCCATTGCTCCAATTTCTTCATGTTTTCTTCGCTAGAAATAAACACGAGCTTCATAGAACGGCCCATTACAGACTTCCCTATTTCGATCATTTGAACACGATCGGTAGAGGCGGCTAGTTTATCGTAGTATTCCAACATTTGGTCATAGTCGGCCAATTTATAGTCGGCACCCACTTCATGACCAAAGGTTTCCCTTGGGTGGGGTATTTTCTGTGCGCTCAAAGAAAAGCACGCCAGAAATAGCAAAGCGAATAGTATTTTAAGTGATCTCTTCATCTTTTGTTATTAAAGGTTTGGCTGAATATACCACTAATGCCCAAGCCCTATGCCTCCAAATCTGTTAAGCTAAGGATATTTGAAATGAGTGGGGAATTATTGGTTTAAGGGTGTCGGGGGATTGGTCACTGGTCACTAGTCATTGGTGAGGAGTATTGGGTATTGGGGAATTAGTTATCAGTTATCAGTTATCAGTTATCAGTTATCAGTTATAGGCCTACGCAACTGCAGCCCTCTCGTTCACCGTCATCCTGCCCCGAAGTTTCGCGGGCGTTTCAGGATCCCTCAGATATACAGCCTCTCCCTTTTTACCTCCATATCAAAAGGCATTATACCCACCCCTCCATTTGGATTAAACCAAAAAAATAGTGAACCATGGTAATAATCACAGGCAATTCACTAAACTTAATAAAAATTAGAAAAGAGCTTATAGCATAGCCTATTTGGGTGGTTAACAATCACATTTTTTAACTTTTGAAAAAAAGTGCGCGGTGTATATAGTAGAATTCATCCTGAGAGCAAAAAAGATATAGATCATTATTAAAACCTAACACACAATGAGCGAATTTATAAGCACTGCCACTCAGAATAATTTTTCTACTCACATTAGAGTTATTCCTTCCCAAAAACGTCTTACTAATGAATAGTAATTCTATCATATTATATGAGACCGTCTCGTTTCAAAGAACAGCTTACGCACCATTGACTCATGAACTACCAATAAAAGATGTTCTTAGAGGGATAAAAGAAAAACGACTCGAATACATTGTCTCCGATTTGAGAAAAATGCTTGAAAATGGAGATAAAGACCTTTATGACCTTCATAAGAAAAAACTGCCTGGGGTAACTTTTAGTGCTACATTTAATACCAAACGAAAACGAGATGATTTAAAAAAATATAATCAGATAGTCGTTTTAGACATTGACAAATTGACAAATAATGAATTAGCTAGAATTAAAAACGTACTCTTGGCAGAGACTCATGTGTTTTCATTCTGGGAATCACCATCACGAAATGGTCTAAAAGGGCTTATATATCTTAATTTCGAAGTTGAAATCACCAATGTAGATTTACTTCATAGAATTGCTTTCAAAAAGCTTGTAGACTATTTCCAATCAAAATATGAGATCGAACTTGACGAAAGCGGAAGTGACACAACGAGACTTTGTTTCTTATCATCAGATTCAAATATTGTAATTAAAGATGAGGGGAGTTTATTCAATATAAGTCAAGTGGATATTGACAAGTATTCTACTACTATTAAACCATCAACCAGTAAGAAGGACAAAGCAGTAAGAAGAGTAAATAAAAAAGACGCCTTACTTAATGCAAATGGCAAAAACCTCCCAAAGAATAGACTTTCCATTAAATCAATAATTAGATTTTTAAATAAGAGAGACTTATCAATAACAAAGGAATATGATAGTTGGTATAGGGTGGCTTTTGCTATTGCCAATAGTTTCACACATGATATTGGAGAAGACTATTTTTTAAAACTATGTCAACAAGACAAAGATAAATACAATGAAATTGAATGTAAAAACATATTAATAAACTGTTATGAAACAACGAATGCGGAGATAAAATTCAGTACAATTTTTCATTACGCACAAGAACATGGTTACAAACCTAAAAAATAACAAAGAAATCAGTAGCGAAGGTGTATAGGCTATTTTGCCTTTTACGCACATATTAACTTGCATATCAGCACAAAGCACATGTGAGTTTAGCAATTTTATTATTTGTTCAGTATGGTTATAATTTACTAGCAACTGATTTCTTTAATTTTTAACATGAGAAAACTAGAAACATACATAGAGGAAAGGAATATAATTTTCTACCTGTGTCGGATCAGAGCTAAGATTGCAAAGAGGCGCAACAAGAAGCACTTGATACACCTTATTTCTAGTGACTCTAAAAAAAACTACCATGTATCTATAAATGATGAAACTTTAGATGAAAACGAAATTTGCAGCCTATTCCCTAGTCGAAAAAAATGGAGAAAACTTGGAGAGAAAAATCGTTACCGAAATGGAAAAAAGCTAAACTCACTTGAAAAAAACATCAAGTCATTGCAAATTACTATTGAGTGGTATAGGGAAAATGACCCTAATGCAGTATTTCTAAAAAGACTGGATATCTTTTTATTGTCAGTTCAAGAAAGTATCAAAAGTCAAGAATATTCAATTTCGGAACCTTCTACTTATCCAAAGAGAAAAGATAAACTAAAAAAAGCTCAGACGGTATGTCGACCAATCTCAATTTTCAATCTACGGGATAGAATAATTATTTGTTTGGTAAATAAATATTTCACGGACTTATTCGATGATTTATTCCACGATAATTCTATGGCATTCCGTGCAGTTAAGAAAGTTAATGGAAAGCCATATAGCATTACGCATCATGATGCAATAAAGGAAATCGTAAAATATAAGAGACAGAATAAAGGTAAAAAATTATGGGTTTCTGAATGCGATATGAAGAAGTTTTACGATACAGTAAACCATTCAGTAATCAAAGAGCATTTTAAAAAATTCATGAATCAGGTTAAACGGAAAAACCCAGAGTTATATGATGTTAATGCTGAGCATTTATTTTACTCTTACTTAAATTGTTATTCATTCAATAAATCAGTTTATCCTCTCAATAAGGACCAAGCATATTTTTCAAAATACAACATAACTAATGGCGTATTTGAGTGGGTTGAAGATGATTTATTATCAAAACATTACAAGAAATTGAATAACGCAAAAATTGGAGTCCCTCAAGGCGGTGCTCTTTCTGGGCTAATTGCAAATATTGTTTTACATTATTCAGATGGTATTATTTCCAATTACAAACAAAAGAATTTGCTATATCTCCGTTATTGTGATGATATGATTATTATGCACCCAAATAAGAAAATATGTAAGTCTGCGACAAGTAAATACCAAGAATCGTTATTGAAGTTAAAATTAGTACCACATACATTTAAAGATGTTAAGAAATATGATAGTACGTTCTGGGAAAACAAGTCCAAGAATCCATTTAAATGGGGTGAATACAACAAACAGGAAATCCCTTGGATCGGTTTTGTTGGTTACGAACTCAATTTTAATGGTGACATTCGGATAAGAAAAAGTTCTTTAAAGAAAGAAATGTCGAAACAAATTGAGGTTATAAATACGGCCTTTAATGCGATAAAAGGAGATAAAAAGAGGGCTTCTGACAAGTATATTGAGGAATCTATAATACATAGGCTTATTGGCATGTCTGTTGGACGCGTAACTATGTGGAATTATGAAAATGGAATTAATGACCTTTGTTGGATTAATGGTTTCTCAGAGTTATCAAATAACCCAACAGTTGCGATTCAGTTGAAAAATCTAGATAGAAATAGAAATAAGTATTTCCATAAATTCAGACGAAGATTAAGGGAAATTAAAGTAAGCAACAGTAAACAAGTCAACGTTAAATCCAATAGACAGATAATATATTTCGGAAAACCCTTTAGCTATTACTATCAGGCACACGAAAAACTCAAACATCAAGTAAATTAGCAATTTATACAGACCAGCGTCCACGCTGAAACCTCCACAAGTCTTAATCTCTCACTAAGACCAACAACCTGATAAATGGTTAAAACCATTCTCAAAGAAGATTTATCAAATAGCCCACGGTTTAAACCGTGGGCTATATAGCACAAAGCTTCCATGAACCGTTTTAACGGTTTAATTTTTCATCAAACACAAAAGGGAATTATTGAAATAGGCTTTTTATATCGGGTGATTTAGTGAGTCGCAGCGAGACGCAACGACTAGTGAACCTAAGAGCACCTTCCACCTTCGCGCTTCTTCGTGTTCTTTGCGGTTTAATGACTTCTTTCTGTGTTGCTAAAAAAGACCTCCGAAGCTTCGGAGCAGGGTGACTGAAAAGCAAGCTTACCTGGCGAAATCAAATCATTAGTACAAATATCAAAGCTAAGTCATGCTGTAAGCATCCTTTTCAGGTGGTTAGGTCATAACATTCTTAGAGAGTCGCAGCGACTAGTGGAGAGTAGAAAGCCCCACGCTTAGTATTACAGTTTCTAGACCCTTCTCCGAAGTCTCGGAGCTCAGGGAAAGAAACCGAGCGTTTTTAGCTCCGATTGTCTTCAACACATCAGTACTCCAACACCTCAACACTTCTCAACCCCAACACTTTAACACATATAAACCACCAATGTAATATCCCGCTCTTGATAGTACTGCCAAAGTGATTATGCACTATTTTAAGGGATGAAAAAATTTATCCTTCAACCACTTTTTTGCAGAATTTTTGCTGCCGTTATTTTCTTTTTTTCAGCGCAATTCGCTAGCCAAGCCCAAAGCATTCCTACTCCCGAAAGCATGTTGGGCTTTACGGTAGGTGCAGATTATCATTTGGCTACTTACGATCAGTCGCTGGCTTATTTTCAGAAACTAACAGAAGTCAGCGATCAAATTCAGTTGTATCAAGCAGGCGTTACTTCAGAAGGTAGGCCTTGGTATTTCTCGGTCATTTCATCCAAAGCCAACTTGGACAAGCTGGATCGCTATAAAGAAATCGCCATGCAATTGGCGCACCCAACGGGCATGACCGATGCACAAGCCAAAGCCTTGGCCAAAGAAGGGAAACCCTTTGTGCACATTGATGGCGGCCTCCACGCTACAGAAGTAGCCGGAGCGCAACATACCATTTCGTTGGCTTATGAACTGTTAAGCAGCGATGACCCGAAAATCAAAGACATTCTGGACAATGTGATCATTATGCTGTGGCCCTCACTTAACCCTGACGGACAAAACATAGTAGCCGATTGGTATCATTCCAATGTGGGTACACCCTATGAAGTGGCGCCATTGCCAGTGCTTTATCAGAAGTACATTGGTCACGATAATAACCGCGATGCCTACATGCTGAACATGGAGGAATCTAGGGTGGTGGCCCGCACTTGGCGCGAATGGGAACCGAACATTATCCATGTGCACCATCAGTCTTCCCCCTTCCCTACCCGTATTTGGTTACCGCCTTTTGCGGAGCCTATCGCTACACAAACCCCGCCTATTGTGGCACGTGAAGTCAATATGATTGGAATGGCGATCGCTCAAGCGCTAGAAACCAACGGGCAGCCAGGCGCAGTACATATGGGCACGGGCTTCGATGCTTGGTATCCTGGCTATGTCGATTACATGCCTGTACTTCAAAACATTCCTGCTTTCTGGACAGAAACTGCACTTTATCGCTATGCTACTCCACATTTATATACACTTGCCGATTTCCCAAGAGACCGTTCTGACTTGAGGATAGAATCACTCTATTCCAGTCCATGGAAAGGCGGATGGTGGCGTTTGAAAGACGCTGTTGATTATATGCAAACCGCCTCGATTGCAGTATTGGAATACGCTTCGAAATATGGAGAAACAGTGCTGTACAATCGTTATCAGTCGGGCAGAAATGCCATCAAGAAGTACGAAGAAGAACCACCTTACGCCTATTTCGTTCCGCAAGCGCAACGTGACCCAGTACGCCCTGTGGAGCTACTAAAGCGACTGGCATTTAATGGGGTCCGCATTGAACAACTTTCGAAAGCAGTGACTTTCAATAATATCAATTACCCGAAAGGCACTTGGGTTATCCCAATGAATCAAGAGTTTGCCGAACTCGCTCGTCAGTTACTAGATGTACAGAATTACCCTGACTTGCGCGAATATCCGCAAGGCCCACCAGAGCAGCCTTATGACGCTGCGGGATGGACATTGCCTATGATTTTTGAAGTGAAAGTCACTCCGGCCATGTCGCCATTAACGGAAGAAGTGAAGAATGCACTTATGCCAATTCAAGGCACTGTCGTAGACTGGAAAACCGCAGGTGATGCTTCAGCTATTGACTTTGTGCCCGGTATAGGTTTCAACACTAATGCTAATGCCGCTGGCATTGTCCCCTTACCCAGCAAGGTTTCTGGCTCAGGCAATACCGCCTTGGTCGACCCGAAAGAAAACAACAGTTTTAGGCTGATCAATAAAGCCTTAAAAGCCAATGGAAAGGTGAGTTTCGCTTCTGGCAAATATGCCATTGATGGCATTTCAAAATCCAACATTGACCAATGGTCAAAAGAATTGGCTGTGAATGTTACCATGGCCAATAATGTGAAAGGAACCGCGATCAAAAAACGCATTGCACTTTACAGGCCACATACCGCCAGTATGGATGAGGGCTGGACGCGTTGGTTGCTAGAAAACTACGGTTTCGAGTTTACCAATATTGGCAACACCGATTTTCAAATGGGTGATTTAGAAGACCGTTTTGACGTGATTCTATTGGCTTCGGAACGCTCCTCCACCTTTACCAATGGATTTAGAGAAGGCACTGTGCCCCCTGAATATGCAGGCGGTCTTGGCGACTCGGGTATCCGTGCGATGAACGAATTTGTAAACGCTGGTGGCACTTTGGTGTGCATGAACCAAAGTAGTTTGTTCGCCATTGATGCCCTGCACCTGCCTGTGAAAAATGTAACGGCTGGTATCAATAGAAAAGACTTTTTTGCTGGAAGTTCGATTCTTGGCGTGACAATAGACACTAGCCATCCTGTAATGGCAGGAATGCCAGCACAAGCGAACATTTTTGTATCGAACAGTCCAACTTTCGCTCCTACTGAAGGTTTCGAAGGTCAGGTGTTGGCGAAGTACCAAAGCCAAGATTCACCATTGCGCTCAGGCTATTTATTGGGCGAGAAATTCATTCAGGGTTATGCAGCTTCATTGGATGTCAAAAAAGGAAAAGGACATGTAATCCTCCACGGTTTCAGTCCGCAATGGCGCGGCCAAACCATGGGCACTTACCGCGTGCTTTTCAACTCGATTTTATACAGTGGTGATGTAGCTCAAAATCAGAAATTGAACCCAGGATTTTGGGAGGCGCCTGAGGGGAAGTAGGCTATACAAACACTCTTAGCCCTTGTTGGTTTGTCTCCAACAAGCCGATGCATTCTCGTAACCACAACTCCCCGCTTAGATTCAAGAATAGGTATTATATCGAATAAGTGAAACTTATGATGTTGATGTTTGTGGGTGACAACACCCACAAAGGCGGAGAAGATCCCTACGGGGATGACTGAGAAGCAAGCTCATTTGGTTAAATGCCATCATTCGCACATAGATCAAAGCTAAGTCATGCTGTAAGCATCTTTTTCAGTTTGTTCAAGTATTCTGCCCTTGTTGGAGTTCTTCTCCAACAAGCCGATGCATTCTCGTAACAACAATTCCCCACTTGGATTCAAGAATAGAAATTATATTAAATAACAATAAACTCATGATATTTCTGGGTGACAACACCCACAAAGGCGGAAAGGCACCGATCCCAAATAACAATATTTAACCCCAACCCATTTGGTTATCAATTATTTAAGTTAGTTTCATCAACTTTTTTCAGACTTAACCCATTTTTCATGACTAGCCAAAAATTTAGAAATCAATCACGCAACCTCCACAGAGACATTGCCTATTTCTTTGTGGGCCTAATTATCGCGTTTGCTATTTCAGGTATCGCCCTAAACCACAGAGGAGACTTCAACTCACGGGAGTTCACTTACTCAGCTGAACCCATTAAAATCAACCTACCAGCAGACCCTAAAGAGATCAATGAAGCTTTTGTGCAAAGCATTCTACCCGAAATCGCCATAGGCAACGAATACACAGGCTTTAGGGTTCAAGGTGGCACTTTGAGGATTATCTATGAGAAGGCCAGGGCTGAAATCAATATAAAAACAGGAGAAGGTGAGAAAGAATGGGTGGGCCGAAGAATCGGACTCGCAGAAATGGCCGATTTACACCAGAGCACCAACAAATCTTGGATCTGGTATTCTGATATTTTCGGTATTGCAATGATTCTTATCGCTGTTTCTGGAATGTTCGTTTCAGGAGGTGAAACCAGTTTCAGGAAAAGAGGTTGGAAATTCGCCATTGTAGGCATTGCCTTCCCCTTGGTTTTCCTCTTTTTCTTGATTTAGGGAAAGAAATTATGCCCTTTTTGGAGTTTTCTCCAAAAAGCCGATGCATTCTCGTAACCACAACTCTCTCTTGGATTCAAGAATAGAAAATTCTATTGAATAATAAACTCATGATATTTGTGGGTGACAACACCCACAAAGGCAGAGAGTAGCCTGATGACAATCGATACTTTGTGGCAAGAAAAACAGACTTAAGAAGTTAGGGCTCAGGTAAACCCTAGCTTCTCTTTAATCTTCAACCCTGAGCGCTTATTTTATTTTAATCCCGTCAATATTATCAAACCGTCCCATAATGCCCCATCCTCCAAAATTCTCTGAGACAGCCATCCAAAGTTCGTTATCTCCCTTTTTCAGTCTTAAGTACACATCATCATAATAGCCCATAGTGCCCAAAAAACGGTAATCCCGACTGGTAAACTCATCATGACCTCCCACCAAAAGCTGATCGTTTAAATAAACCCTGACTCTGTCGCTAAAGCCATAGCTTAGCTTTTTGATTTGATCTTTATCAGACTCAATGGTCACCTTGGCAAAGACCGTATTGTTCTGCCCATTGGCAATTGCAACCCTTGCTAAATTTGCATACCCCCTACTTTCGGCATCGACCTTATTCCATTTCAACCCCTTCTTCATATCCGCGGAGAGATCAACAGGCTTCTCTAATGTGGCTTCCTCGAAAGTGGTTGAAACTGACCATGAGGAGATCACTCCTTTTTCCAAAGGTTCAACTGCGATAGCTTTACTTTTAAGCACCGGATTACTTTGTTTGGTCACTTTCAAATCCGCAATTCTGAAAGCAGAAGGTCCACTTCCACTGAAACCTAAACCTCCCGATTTTGGTACTCTTTTCAGTTCAGGGATATAGTATAAAGGAGTGGACATATCGTTGATATACACTTCAGCTGCACGCTCAGCAATCACCAATTTGATGTGGCTCCAAGCATTCATTTTATACTCAACTGCCTGAGCGAAACCTTGACCATAGTACAATTGCCAGCCAGCAAAACCATTGAAAATAGGCGTGTACTGATTGGCATCTGGATTACCCGATTGATGCGGCCTCACATAAAACTCCTCATAATTTACAGCGTCTTGAATTCTGAAATCAATACCTGGGAAACCTCGGTCGGGTGTGATATAAATATCATACTCCAAAATCCCAGTAAAAAACTCGAAGTTCTTTAACCTGACCTGAGACTGAAAAGGAGAAAGGCTTTCCTTTCCCTCAAAGCGTTCAAAAACATGACTCTTCCCTGTTACCTCCCAAAGTTCTTGGTGAGCAAAGGAAAACTCTTGACCCGACATCGTCTGACCGTATATAACAGCGATGGCAATACATAAAAATTTGTTCATTTGAATTCTGTTTTCTTGGCTATTACGGAAGACTCGAGAAAAAACGCCATCAGATTCCTATTCAAAACCATTCAAGGCTGTGCAACCTCGTTCGTATGGATTCAGTTTATAGTTTTGTAGTCTGAACTTGATTTGTATTTGGCGGCATTAAATTCGAGTTCAAGGGCTTATTAACTTAATAATTCATGAATAAACAGTGTCTTCAGAAATGCCTTCACTTGATTGAAGAAAAACTTGGCTGGGGCTCCAGTAGCGAATGGCTCAATCAGGAGTTCCAACTCTTAAGCGACCGTATTTTTGAGGAAACCCGTGTTCGTCTGAGCATTTCCACCTTAAAAAGGGTTTGGGGAAGAGTGAATTACGACAGTGAACCCAGCATTTCTACACTCAACACTCTAGCCCTTTTTATCGGCTACGAAAACTGGAATGCACTGAAGCAAGGGCTTTCCAAAACAATTCCACTTCCTGAAAAGAAAAAAACAGGAACCAAAGCAAGTATTGTCGCCATCATCATATTACTAGTCACCAGTACACTAGTGTTGGTCGCCTTCAATAAAGGAAGCCAAAAGCCCTACCCCCAGAAGGAGATTGAAAAAGTGCAGTTCAGCAGCGCGCCCGTCACCTTGGGACTTCCCAATTCTGTTGTTTTCAAGTACGACTTTGCTGACATCGAAGCCGACAGTTGTTTTATTCAGCTTTCGTGGAACGATCAACTGAGCATTCCAATAGACAATGAAGGCAAAGAGGTAACCGCTATCTATTATTACCCCGGTTACTTTAGGGCAAAGCTGAAAGCCAATGACCAAATTCTGAAGGAACATGACGTGCATATACGCACCAATGGCTGGATGGCCACCATCGGTAATGGAGAAATGCCTCGATACCTTTATCGAGAAGAGTTGATCCAAAACGGAAGTCTTAAACTGACCGAAGAAACTTTGAAGGAAATCAATGATACCAATACCGAAGTAGCCCCTTTACTCACCTACCACTATTTTGACGATTTTGGAGAAGTTACGGGTGATTCTTTTGAGTTTGAAACGAGGTTTCGAAACAGTTACCACAAGAGCAATGGCATTTGCCAAAATACGGTCGTCTTAGTACATGGCACAGAAGGCATTCTTTATGTGCCCTTCTCTATCCCCGGCTGTGTTAGCAAGCTCAATTTGTTTTTAATGGGCACTGGCTTTGACGGAAAAACGAACGACCTCTCCGCTTTTGGTACCAACATCAGCGAATGGCAAGATTTGCGCTGCACTGTTGAAAATGGACTTGTCAGTATTTACCTGAATCAGCAATTGATCAAAAGTTTCGAAACGCCTTACAATCTAGGCCAACTGGTGGGCTTCAAATACAGGTTTGAAGGCAGTGGGGAAATTGAATATATCAAATTGAGCAACACTGAGGGAGTGGTTTTTGTAGGTAATTCCGAAGATTCTCTTTAACCTTAAACTTCAAGTGGGGTAAACAAAAGCCCTTTACAGGGAAGTATAAAACAAAGTCACCCACAGAAAATCATCCATCTCGCGCTGGTAGATAAAAATAATTTCTGCGCAATCCATTCACCCGAACAAATCCATGAGTATGACGGGTAGCTTTCCATCATTTTCCTTACTTTAGTCTATTATTTCCGATCGAAAAATCGTCATTCCGACTAACAGCCTATGTACCTGATATTTGATACCGAAACCACTGGTTTACCTAAAAACTATAACGCTCCGGTAAGTGATCTAGACAACTGGCCCCGATTAGTTCAGCTCGCCTGGCAGCTGCACGATGGTTACGGAAAACTGATTTCGGCTCAGAATTTCATCGTGAAGCCCGAAGGTTTTACCATCCCCTATAACTCCCAACAAATCCATGGTATTTCTACGGAAAGGGCGATGGAGGAAGGTCATGACCTCAATGACGTACTAAAGGCATTCACCGAAGACCTCGCCAAAACCACCATTGCGGTTGGGCATAATATTGAGTTCGATTTAAATATTGTTGGGGCAGAATACCTGCGTACCGAGCAGGAAAACAAGCTAGAAGGCTTTGAGAACATTGACACTAAAAATGTAGCCACAGAATTCTGTGCCATTCCGGGCGGAAAAGGCGGTAGATTCAAATGGCCTACACTGACTGAACTTCACTTCAAACTCTTCGGAAAAGGATTTGACGATGCGCACGATGCGGCTTATGATGTAGATGCTACGGCCCGTTGTTTCTTTGGTTTGTTGGAACACAGTGTGGTACCTCCCATTGAAGGCATTCGTTTATCGGAAATTAAATACGAAGCCCCAGAACTGGATGCCGCCAATTTCGCTAAGACTGATGAACAAGAAAGCAGCGGAGGCATTGGTAAAATCGACAAAGAAACCCTTTCCGATTTAAAGGAGGTCCCTTTCTCTCACCTGCATTGTCATTCTCAGTTTTCGATTTTGCAGGCCACCTCAGAACTTACCGCCTTGGTGAATACTGCCAAGGAAATGGGCATGCCAGCCATTGCCATGACGGATCATGGAAACATGATGGGCGCATTTACTTTTGTGAAAGCAGCGCTATCGGCAGGGATCACACCTATTGTTGGTTGTGAATTCAACCTATGTACCGACAGAAGCAACAAAAAACTACAGGACAACGGTAACCAAACCGTGATTTTAGCCAAGAACAAAAAAGGCTATCACAATTTGGTAAAACTGGCTTCCATCGCCTATACGGAAGGCTTTTATTACCTACCCAGAATCGACAGAGACGATTTAGTAAAATACAAAGGCGACTTAATCGCCACCACAGGCGGGCTTTGGGGCGAAGTGCCCTACCTCATTCTGAATGTGGGCGAGACACAAGCAGAAGAAGCTTTTGTGTGGTGGAAAGAACAATTTGGCGATGATTTCTATGCAGAAATCAACCGTCACGGACTTCCAGAAGAAGACCACGTTAACAGGATTCTACTTCAGTTCTGTAAGAAGTACGATGTAAAGTACATTGCTTCGAACAACACTTACTACACCAAAAAAGACCAAGCCGTAGCGCATGACATTCTACTTTGTGTAAAAGATGCGGAATCGGTAAGCAAGCCTAAAAAATACATCGGGAAACGCGGAAGAGAATTCCGTTACGGTTTCCCGAACGATGAATTCTATATCAAGTCGCCTGAAGAGATGAAAAAGCTCTTCACCGATTTGCCCGAAGCGATTGCCAACACCAACGAAATCGTTGAAAAGATAGAGTCCTACAAACTGGAGCGCGAAGTACTCCTTCCAAAATTTGATATCCCTGAGGAATTTCTTTCCAAGGAAGATGAAGCAGATGGTGGGAAACGTGGTGAGAATGCTTTCCTGCGTCACCTTACCTATGAAGGTGCTACGAAGCGCTATGGAGAAATCACTGAAGAAATTAAAGAGCGTCTAGATTTCGAACTTGATACGATTGCCAATACTGGCTACCCAGGTTACTTCCTCATTGTTCAGGATTTTACGAACAAGGCCAAGGAAATGGATGTTTCCGTTGGACCAGGAAGGGGTTCAGCCGCAGGTTCAGCAGTGGCTTATTGTATCGGAATTACGAATGTGGATCCGATCAAGTACGATCTCCTTTTTGAGCGTTTCCTTAACCCAGACAGGGTATCACTTCCCGATATTGATATTGACTTTGATGATGAAGGTCGCCAAAAGGTAATTGACTATGTAATCAATAAATACGGAAAGAATCAGGTGGCCCAGATCATTACCTATGGTAGTATGGCGGCCAAATCTTCCATTCGAGATACAGCAAGGGTAATGGAACTTCCTTTGTTCGATGCCGACAGAATTGCCAAGCTGGTGCCCGACACCTCTTTGGCCAAACTATTCGCTTTTAGCGAGAAAGAATTAAAAGATAAACTCAAAGGCGATCAGATTGCACTGGCTCAGGAGCTGATTAAAATTTCGCACGGAAATGACGAACTGGCTAGGGTGTTAAACCAAGCCAGAGTACTTGAAGGTTCGGTAAGAAATACAGGAATTCACGCTTGTGGGGTGATTATTACCCCAGACGACATCACCAATTTCGCACCTGTGGCAGTGGCCAAGGATTCGGACATGTGGTGTACCCAGTTCGATAACGCGGTTGTAGAAGATGCAGGATTGCTCAAGATGGATTTCTTGGGATTGAAAACCCTCACGCTGATTAAAGATGCGGTTAAGAATGTAAAAGAACGTCATGATGTAGCGCTAATCCCTGATGATTTTCCGCTGGATGACACGCTCACTTACGAGCTTTTTCAACGAGGAGAAACGGTGGGTATTTTCCAATACGAATCCAACGGCATGCAGAAGTATTTGCGTGACCTCAAGCCCACCGCTTTTGCCGATTTAATTGCCATGAACGCCCTGTACCGACCAGGGCCTCTAGAATACATCCCTTCTTTTGTTCGAAGAAAACACGGTGACGAAGAAATCACCTACGATTTGGAGGACATGAAGGAATACCTTGAGGAAACTTACGGTATTACAGTGTATCAAGAGCAAGTGATGTTGCTTTCGCAGAAACTCGCTGGCTTTACCAAAGGTGAGGCAGATGTGCTGCGTAAGGCAATGGGTAAGAAAAACCGTCAGTTGCTCGATCAGCTGAAACCCAAATTTGTTGGGCAGGCCGTTGAAAAAGGCCATGCAGCCGATAAACTGGAGAAAGTATGGAAGGATTGGGAGGCATTTGCGTCTTACGCCTTTAACAAATCACACTCTACCTGTTACGCTTATGTGGCCTTCCAAACAGCCTACCTAAAAGCGCATTATCCTGCTGAATACATGGCTTCGGTGCTCAGTAACAACATGAACGACATTAAGCAGGTCACCTTCTTTATGGAAGAATGCCAGCGCATGGGCATTCCTGTTTTGGGGCCAGATGTTAACGAATCTAACTACAAGTTTACGGTAAACACCAAGGGCGAAATTCGCTTTGGAATGGGTGCGATTAAAGGGGTGGGTGAAGCCGCCATTGAGTCGATTATTGAAGGAAGAAAAGAAGACGGCCCTTACCATAATATTTTTGAGTTTGCAGAAAGAGTAAACCTAAGGGCTGTAAACAAAAAGAACTGCGAATCACTGGCCATGGCCGGTGGTTTCGATTGCTTCGAAGATTACCACAGAAGGCAGTATTTATACGCCCCAGAAAATGAGCAAACGCTACTAGAAAAAGTAATTCGTTACGCCAATGCCAAGCAAGCCGAAAAAGATGCTGCTCAGGTTTCTCTTTTTGGAGGTGACAGCAATGTAGCCACTCCACTTCCGAGTGTATCCATTTGCGAGCCGTTCAGCGAAATGGAAAAACTTAAAATTGAAAAAGATGTGGTCGGTTTCTACATTTCTGGCCACCCGCTTAATCAGTTTGAAGTAGAACTGGAAAGCTTCTGTAAACCAGTGAGCGACATTAAGAGATATCCTAACCAAGACATTTCCATTGGAGGGATTGTGAGTGGGGTTCGGAACGGGCAAACGAAGAACGGAAAACCTTTTGCCATTCTTAGCATTGAAGATTATAACAGTTCTGTTGAGCTCTTCTTGATGGGTGAAAAGTACATGAACCATGCGCAGTATTTAAGGCCAGGAGAATTTTTGTTTATCACAGGAAGGGTGGAATTGAATTGGCGCAAGAAAAATGAGATCAGGGACAATCCTCTCATTACCCCTACTCCAGAAGATTGGGAGTTACAAGTAGCTGCCATTTCCCTTTTAAGTGAATTAAGAGAGAAAAGAGCGAAAGGGATCAAAGTGAGTATTAATGCCCGAGATGTCGATCAAGAGTTGATTGATACGATCATGAAATTAACAAAAGAGCATGAAGGAAATACAGAGCTTAGAATTCAGTTGGTAGAAAAATCTGAGAACCTGAGTGTCGAACTTTTAAGTAGAAAGGTAAAAGTAGACCCGAATAGTAACCTCATTAGAACATTGAAGAAATACGCTAATTCCGCCAGTTTAATCACGAATTAGAGGACTTAAATAAAAGGGGTCAATAGCCTATTGAGAATGACAATGAAGAGTCGCCTTGGTTTTGGCCCTCAAATTGAACTTTTTAATTAGTTTTGTTGTCAACCTGCAACAATTGAAATAAGAAACTTAATAAATATATAATGGCAAAAGCAATTGAAATTACAGACGCTAACTTTGAAGAGTTAGTATTAAAATCAGACAAACCAGTATTGGTAGATTTTTGGGCAGCATGGTGTGGCCCGTGTAGGATGGTAGGCCCGGTGGTTGAAGAAATCGCAGGTGAATACGAAGGGAAAGCCGTAGTTGGTAAAGTAGATGTTGATGCTAACCCTAACATTTCAATGAAATATGGTATCCGTTCAATCCCAGCACTTCTTTACTTCAAAGGTGGTGAGCAAGTAGACGGTGTTGTAGGCGCTGTTCCAAAAGGAACTTTAACTTCGAAATTAGATAGTACTTTGGCTTAATTGACCAAACATCTTAAAACATATTCAAAGGCTGCACGAAAGTGTGGCCTTTTTTGTGTTCAATCAGCTATAAAAACGCACCTAAATCACTAATTTAAGACAGTAAATCATTCACTGCAATTATTACGTAAAGAGACAGCAAGTATTTCAAGCGATTAAAATGATCCGTACATTCTCAAAACATATCAGTCAGCACTCAAAATTATATTTTGGTTTTGGTGTATTGGTACTGGTTGTTTTGGCAGGGCTTGGTCAAGATTTTCTTGAATCGATATTAAGAGATTACAATTTTTACATCACCGAATCACTTCTTTTTAATTCGTTTTGGGTGTTATTCTTACCGCTTTCCTTTTTTCAACTGAAAGGGTTAAGTGCCCTTCGAACCGAGAAAACATTCAAGAGTTTGTCTATCATTATTGGCTCAATCATACTCTCCACCCTAATTCACTTCCTTCTTTTCCCTCTAATTGTGAATTTAGTTTCGGCTCAATTCTTTCCACAAACTTATGACTTTGGCCGTACTCTATCTTATGGCCTATCTGAACACTTGTATGTTGGTTTAGCTATTTACTCGTTGGTTGCTGTTTATCATTACAGTAGAAAGTCGCCAACTCCCACTGTTCCAGAAATTACAGAATCACCCACTTACGCCAAAACCATTTCCGTAAGCTTGGCAAACGAAATATCTGTGCTAAATGTAAGCGAGATACTATCGATTGAAGCGGCCAGCCCCTATATAAAACTGATCACTTCAAAAGGAAATTTCCTCCAGAGTGAAACATTAAAGTCAATGTACGAGAAACTAGATCCATCGGTTTTTGTTCGGGTTCATAAATCCACGATCATAAATATGAGTGAAGTGATCTCTTATAAATCGAGACTGAATGGAGATTATGACATTACGCTCAGTAACGGTTCTTCAGCAAGAATGAGCAGAAATTACAGCCAAGCATTCAAAGCCTTACTCAACACTCATCAGGTTAGCTTAAAAAATTAACAGGACAGCCTATTCGATTTGACAAACCTTCATTTCTGAAGCTTATTGCTGGAAAAAAACCATGCTTCAAAAACTCTATCTCTACCCAATTCTGCTAGTCGCTTTTCTTTTTAACTGTAAAGGTCAGTCCAATAAAATAATTGGTGGCCTTTTCGAGAACGGTGATTTTATGTACATAGGAATGCCAAAACACATCCCATCTATTGACACTAGTCCAGGCTGGTTAGAAGAAGGCCAGAAATTATTAATCACTGGAACCATATTGCAGCAGGACGGGGTAACGCCTGCCCCAAATGTTATCGTTTACTACTATCAAACCGATACAAAGGGGGCATACTCAAACAGAAAAGGCCTCGATCAAAAGGTAGCAAGGCATGGCTACATCCGTAGTTGGGTAAAATCAGACAAAAATGGAAAATACGCGATCTATACTGTTCGTCCCGCTCCTTACCCAAACCGCGATGATCCAGCGCATATTCACCCTTCTATTAAAGAACCCAATATTGATACTGAATACTATATCGATGCATTCGTTTTTGATGATGACCCACTACTCACGAGCAAAAAGAGAAAGTCAATGACGAACCGTGGCGGTAGTGGTGTGTTGCGCCTTTTGCAAAAAGGTGATTTACATATCGCAGAACACAACATTATCCTCGGGTTGAATATCCCGAATTATCCAACAGTGAATAACAGGCAAGAAGCCTCCTCCGGAAGAAATATTGGTGAAGACGTAATTTCATTCACTCCATATCACGCTTGGGGCCCAGATCGAAGTACTAAAACCTGCCCAATTTGTAAATATGGGCGATATCAAGGTGTCCTTTATTTTGTTGGGAAGCACACAGATTGGGAAGAGGTAAAAAAATGGTTGGTATACTTAGAAAGAGAGAGTTTCGAAAGGCAAAAATACCTCAAAGCATATTTTGTTTATGGTAATGAGCTAAGCCAAAGCAATGACCGACTGATCGCTCACTTGGAGAACATTGGCAAAGCCCTGAATCTGCAAAAAGTAGCACTCACCTATGTCCCCTCTTTTTCAGATCATGCTTCCGAAATAGATATGAATAAAATCAATCCAGCAGTTGAGAACACTTTCATTATCTACAAACAGAGCAATATTGTATGCAAATTCATCAACCTCAAAGCATCGCCAAAGAACTTTGCATTGGTTTCAGAAGCTTTAGATAAAACGCAAGGAGATTATTTCGACCTTAATTCACCGAAAAACAATTAGTTACATCAATCACACTCCTCTTTCGCCAACTCATGAGTACATTCATTAAATTTGAGAGAAATAAAAAATGAACTGACGACACACCACTGTTTTTAACATAAATCTTTTTACTTTTGCGGTTCAATTTTCAAAGCTCAAAAGCCTAAGACTATGGACAACCAACTATTTGCCGGAACTGAATCAGCCTATCTTGGAAAGATGATTGCCGAATTCTACGGTAAATCATTGGGATCTATAGAGATACAAAAGTTCAGTGATGGAGAGATCGCCCCTTACTATACGGAGTCAGTAAGAGGTAACAGAGTATTTTTAATTCAATCTACCATCCCTCCTTCTGACAATCTATTTGAGCTTTGCTTGATGATTGACGCGGCAAAAAGAGCAAGTGCTTATAAAGCAATTGCTGTAATTCCATATTTCGGTTATGCCCGTCAGGACAGAAAAGACAAGCCAAGAGTGGCCATTGGTGCAAAATTGGTGGCTAACATCCTTACAGCTGCTGGTGCAGATAGAATCATGACTTGTGATTTACACGCAGGACAAATTCAAGGTTTCTTCGATATCCCAGTAGATCATTTAGATGGAGCAGCCGTTTTCGTGCCTTATATCAGAACACTAAACTTGGACAACCTACTTTTTGCTTCTCCAGATGTTGGGGGCGTAAAAAGAACACGTGCTTTCGCGCAGCACTTCAATGCTGAAATGGTAGTAATTGATAAGCACCGCACAAAAGCCAACGAAGTAGCCGAGATGAAAATTATCGGTAATGTAAAAGGTAAAAACGTGGTGTTAGTAGATGACCTTATCGATACAGCAGGTACAATCTGTAAAGCAGCCAAAATCATTTTAGAGGAGGGCGCCCTTTCAGTAAGAGCATTCTGTACTCACCCAGTATTATCAGGTAAGGCCTATGAAAATATTAATAATTCTGTCTTAGAAGAATTGGTAGTAACAGACACCATTCCTTTAAAACAACAATCAGACAAAATCAGAGTACTCACCGTTGCTGAGCTTTTCGCAAAAGCCATTAAAAGTGTAACTCACGATGGGTCTATTAGCAAGCTATTTATTTAACAAATATATATTATGAGAAAAGTAGAGATTATAGGGTTTAAAAGAGCAAATCTCGGTAAGACTGAGTCAAAGAGACTTAGACTCGAAGGTCAAGTTCCATGTGTACTTTATGGCGGTGATGATCAAGTGCATTTTTATGCACCTGCAATTCAGTTCCGCGAAGTATTGTACACTCCTGAGCCATGTTTCATCACCTTAAATATTGAAGGCGAAACATTCGAAGCCATTGCCCAAGATTCACAATACCATCCAGTAAGTGATATGCTTTTGCATGTTGATTTCTTACAGTTGTTCAAAGGAAAATACATCAAAATGGAAATTCCTGTGAAAATGGAAGGTACAGCACCTGGTGTAATCAACGGTGGTAGCTTGGTAATTAAAAGACCAAAATTAGTGGTGAAAGCACTTCCTAAGGATATGCCAGATTCAATTTCAGTAGACGTTTCTAACTTAAAACTTGGTAAGTCAACAAAAGTTGGCGCATTAACTACTGAAGGATTTGAAATCCAAAACAGCCCATTAGTAACTATCGCGTCTGTAGCAATTCCAAGAGCACTAAGAGGCGCTGGATTGACTGACGAAGAAGAAGGCGAAGAAGAAAGCGGTGAAGAAGGTGCTTCTGAAGCAACTGAATCTGCTGAATAAGAATTTCTTATTTGAAAACATGAAAATCCTGCCTTTTAAGGGCAGGATTTTTTTATTTGCGTACGTATTGAAAATACACACAAATTAAAAATGCACTAAAATGAAATACCTCATTGTTGGACTTGGAAACATTGGGCCGGAGTATGAGCTAACAAGGCACAATATCGGCTTTCTAACTTTAGACAGATTAGCCGACACAAAAGGAGTTTCGTTTGAGATTGATCGTCTTGCTTACCATGCCGAATTTAAACACAAGGGTAGAACAATCCATATGATAAAGCCTACCACTTATATGAACCTCAGTGGCAAAGCAGTCAAGTTTTGGATGCAAGAATTAAAAATCCCAATTGAAAAAGTATTGGTGATTGTGGACGACTTGGCCATTCCTTTCGCCAAACTAAGGATGAGAGCAAAAGGATCGAGTGCAGGACATAATGGCCTAAAGAACATTGAAGAGTTATGTGGCGGGCAAAATTATCCTAGGCTTAAATTCGGTATAGGAGACGATTTCTCAAAAGGAGCTCAGGTGAATTATGTACTAAGCCCATTCAGTAAAACCGAATTTGAAGAACTCCCGTTTGCCATGGACAAGGCCATAGATATGATCTACTCATTTTGTAGCATCGGTATTTCGCAAACCATGACTCAATTCAACGATTAAGTTGGAAATGTAAGTTAAAGCAGATTCAAGTAATTAAAATATCTCAAACAAAAATTAAATTCATTCTAATCGGTCAAGGTTTATCTTTGACAAAAACACACACACATGAAGGAATCAGAAATTAAACTAAGGGTAGTATTGGATGATGAAAACATTCCTGAAAAAATATATTGGGATGCTACTGAAAAAGAAGGTGATGGAGAAGAAGAGACCAAGTCGGTAAGTCTAAACATCTGGGACCACAATACTCAAAACACCTTAAGAATAGACCTCTGGAACAAAGAAATGCCCACTGATGAGATGAAAAGGTTTTATGTTGACTGCCTAGGCGGTTTAGCACAAAGCATTCTCAATTCAACAGGTGATGAATTTATGTCTACTGCCATGAATCGCCTTTGCGATAAACTTGTAAAGCATCTTGAAGAAGAAGCCAAAAAAGGTAGTCAAGTTTAATTAAAACAGTCTACCATTGGTGCAATGGGTTACTGAATTTAGTATGCATGACGAATATTTTTTCTTGTAAACCCTTTTTAAACTTACAAAACATTGTATTTTTGAGATAGACGATGCCATTCGCACCGTATTTACATTAACAAGCCAAACTTAATTTGTTTCCAAACTCAGAATAAGATGATGAAGATGAAGAGAATTTTGAAGGGACTGGCACTTGTTTTTTTGATCATGCAGACTGCTGCAGTTTATGGTCAATCACAAGTTTCCATCTCGGGCCGAGTGGCAGATGCTGCCACCGGTGAAAGTCTACCTGGTGTAAACATCAGGGTAAAGGACAAGGTGATAGGAACGATTACAAATGCCAAGGGAGACTTCAGTCTTACGGTGAATCAATCGGCCCCTTTAACACTTGTTTTTTCATATGTGGGTTATACGCCACAAGAAATCTCTATTACCGAAGCCAACGTAACTGGTCTCGAAATTAAAATGGAAGAGCAAGTTCTATTCGGACAAGATGTGGTTGTTTCTGCCTCTAGGGTAGAAGAGAGCATTTTACGTTCTCCCGTTTCGATCGAGAAGCTAGATATCTTAGACATTAGAAATACTGCTGCTGCTTCATTTTATGAGGGATTAGCAACATTGAAAGGTGTCGATTTCAGTACTCAGAGTATCACATTTAAATCCATTAACACACGTGGTTTTGGTGCAAATGGCAACACTCGATTCGTTCAGCTCATTGACGGTATTGACAATCAAGCTCCAGGCCTCAACTTTGCGGTAGGAAACATTGTAGGTATTAACGATCTAGATTTAGAGTCTGCTGAATTACAGCCAGGTGCATCTTCTGCACTTTATGGACCAAATGCCATTAACGGTATCCTTCTACTTACTTCGAAAAACCCCTTCGAATACCAAGGATTAAGTGTTTATGCTAAAACGGGAGTTAACCATGTAGATGAAAGAGATGATAACATGTCTCTCTATCAAGATTATGGTTTCCGTTATGCCAAAGCGTTTGATAATAAGTTGGCTTTTAAAGTCACAGCATCCTACCTAAGCGCAAATGATTTTATTGGTGTTGACACCAGAGATCAAGGTTTAGCTACAGGTGGTGTAGTTGAAAGAGGAGCCACAGAAAGAAATGGAAATCGTTTTTATGATGGTGTAAATACCTATGGTGATTTCGGAATTACTGTAGGAAGAATCGCTGATGGTGCTATTGCTGGAGGAAATACTTCTGTTGCTGCCATTAGATCTTTATTCCCTGACGATCAATCTGGTTACTTCACCCCTACAGGATTTAGCGAAGCTTCTTTTGTAGACAACACTACTGAAAGTGTAAAAATCGGTGGAGCGCTGCACTACAGATTAAACGATAACCTAGAGTTACTAGGACAGTTCAATTATGGTTCGGGAAGCACAGTATATACTGCTAACGACCGTTTCGTATTAGACAACTTCAGCATCACAACTGCCAAGTTGGAGTTAAAAGGATCTGAATTCTATTTAAGAGCCTATACTACTCAAGAAAATTCTGGTGACACTTATGCGGCCAATACGCTAGCTTCATTGATCAACCAGCAAACTTACCTTTCTCCGTATTTATCAGCATTTGCTGGTGCGAGATTGGCAGGAGCAAGTATTGAACAAGCGCACGCTTCGGCAAGGGTTTCTGCTGATGCAGCACAGCCTCAACCAGGTTCAGCAGCATTTGAAGCTCTTGTAGAGAGCAATAGAGCTAAACCTATCTCAGAAGGAGGAGCCCTTTTCCTTGATAAGACAGATTTATACCACATGGAAGGTAACTGGAACTTGAGTGAAAGAATTGATTTTGCTGATGTTATAGTTGGCGCTAACTATAGAAGATACGCGCTCTACTCAGAGGGAACTCTTTTCGCCTTAGAGAACGATGGTTCGGAGGTTGCTTTTAATGAATATGGTGCTTTCTTACAAGCTTCTAAAAGCGTAGCTAACGACAACCTTACATTCCAAGGTTCTGTTCGTTATGATAAAAACGAGTACTTCAAGGGGCAATTCTCTCCTAGGGTGTCAGCTGTAGGTACTATTGCTGATAATCATAACATCCGTGGTTCATTCCAAAGAGGTTTTAGAATCCCTACCACACAAGATCAATTTATCGATTTAGATGTGGTAACAAGAAGACTTATTGGTAGCAACGATTTACTTGTAGATCGTTACAATTTCAAAACTAACACTGTTTATACTACTGAAAGCGTAAATGCAGCTAGAGCAGCTGGTAACGAAGCCCTCTTAGTAATTGAAGACCGTGTTAACAATGAATTCAAAACTGAAAAAGTAAATACTTTTGAAATAGGCTATAAAGGTTTGTTTATGGATGGTAGATTACTAGTGGATGCATACTACTATAATAGTACTTACACAGACTTTATTGCTGAAATTGACTTTACTCAAGCCGTACCTAATGGTTTAAGACAACCAAATACTGATGCAGGCACTCAAGGACAAAGACAACAAATCGTTGATGGAACAGTTCCAACCCAGCGCTATGGTTTCGATGTTAACGCTGATGGAAAAGTAAAATCTCAAGGATGGGCACTTCAATTGGATTACCAAATTGGTAATGGATATGAAATAGGTGGTAACGTTGCTTATAATGAGTTGACATCACAAGATGATCTTATTGCACAAGGTTTTGCGGCAAGTTATAACACTCCGAAATACAGATACAACATCAAATTCAGTAACAGAAAAATCACAGAAAGACTTGGTTTCAATGTTACTTACAGATGGCAGCAAGCTTACCTTTGGGAATCTTCTTTCGGAACTGGTGTAATTCCTGAATTCGGAACATTAGATGCTCAAGTAAGCTATAAAGTACCAACGTGGAAATCTACTTTCAAAATTGGTGCAAGTAACCTATTGAACGAAAGATATACGACTTCATTTGGTAACCCTTCACTTGGTGGAATCTACTATTTCCAAATCACGTTTGATGAATTCTTCAATTAAACCGACATGACAATGAAAAATTTAAAAATATACTTATTCGCTTTATTGGCATCAGGAGTACTATTGACCTCATGCGATGAAGAAGAAGCATTGGTTGACCAAAGAAAGGCCGACAATCCGTTACCCACCGTTACTGCCACCACAGGCACCAATGGTTCCGTTACTCTCACAAAATATGTGAGTATTGGTAACTCCATTACCGCTGGTTATATGGATGGTGCGCTCTATACCAATGGTCAAGCGAGTTCCTTTGCAAACCTTTTAGGTCAGCAATTCCAGATTTCAGGAGTTGGCGGCACCGCTTTCAACCAACCTGACATTAACTCAGTAAATGGTTATTCAGGAATAGGACCCAATAATTCCATTTTAGGAAGATTTGTATTAGACCTTAGTATTCCTGGCCCAAAACCTACCGTAGGTGAGGTACCAGCGGCATATGCTGGAAACAAAGCTCAGTTAAATAATTTTGGGGTACCAGGCATGAGGATCGTAGACATCAATGATCCTGCACTTGCTGGTTCTAATCCATTATATGCACGTTTTGCAAGCAGCCCAGGCACTTCTACTGTATTGTCTGATGCCTTAGCAACCTCTCCTACTTTCTATACCTATTGGTTGGGAAATAATGATGCCCTTGGTTATGCTATTGGAGGTGGTGTGAATGATGCCGCGATTACCTCACAAGGTAATTTCCAAAATGCTTTGGCGAGTTCATTAAGTCAATTGGCTGGAACTGGTGCAAAAGGAGTAGTGATGACTTTACCTCCTTTGGTATTGCTTCCTTATTTCAGAGCTGTAAAATGGAATGCAGTTCCTTTGGATGCTGCAAATGCCACGGCACTTAATTCAGCTTTTGCTGGATTGAACGCTGCCCTAGATGGATTAGCCAATTTCCAGTTAATAACTACTGCAGAAGCTGCAAAAAGAAAGGTAACCTATCAAGCTGGCGCTAATAATCCCATATTAATGCATGATAAAGATTTAGAAGACTTAGGTCCTAAATTCGATGCTCTACTCGGAGCGCAAGCTATTACAGCTGCGCAAAGAGCAGGATTAGAGCCCTACAGACAATCGAGACCTGCTACTTCTAGTGATCTACCAGTTTTAACAGCCGCAACAGTCTTAGGTACTGGAGCAGCACCAATTGGTGTGGCCATTCCAATAGCAGATAAATATGTATTATCTGCCAACGAAGTAGTGAAAACTGTTACGGCTAGAGCCACCTTTAACCAAACCATTAAAGGTGTGGTTGATTTAATCAATTCAGGGCCAGGCGGTACTGTGATTACACTTGTAGACGTTCAACCTAAATTTGCTGATCTATTTGGCCTTAATGATGCCCTTGTAACTCAATTAGCTTTGGGTTTAGGTACTCAAGCCTCAATTGCAGCGGTAAAAGCCGAAGCGGATGGTGTATTGGGGATCAAGATCAATGGAACCAATTTAGCACCTGATTTTAGTCCTAATGGAGTATTCTCAACAGACGGGATTCACCCTAACCCACGTGGACATGCCATTATCGCTAACTTAATTTTAAGTGCGATGAGGACGGCCTACGGGGTAGATATACCTGATGTAGATGTACTAGCTCAGAGAGGTATTCTGGTTCAATAATCTAGAACCCAATTAAGAAATGAAAAAGGAGTGATGTACATCACTCCTTTTTTTATGCCTTTATAAGGCGAACTATCTCAAAAAAAGTGCCCCGAAGACGTATTCTTCGGGGCACACCTCAACCAAATAGATAAATAACCATCAACTTCACGGTCCAACAAGATCTTTAATTATAAAATCTTTAGAAATACTATGGCAAGCCATTTGCCAAAAAACAAAAACAATTTAAGTTGCTCATTTACAACTAATTGAATGTTTATTAATAAGCAAGACAAAGGAATTTAATCCCAACTATCACACTAGATTCCCAAAATGGGATCAGTAAGAACTAAAACACTAGCGTCATCATTCCGCTTTTCTATCTATTTTTGAGAAAAACCTTCTTATGAAAGTAGTTGCTATGATTCCGGCCCGATACGAAGCCACAAGATTCCCTGGAAAGCTTATGGCCGATCTTCATGGTCAGTCCGTTATTCGAACCACCTATACCGCTACTTTAAATACAGGTTTGTTTGACGAAGTTTTCGTAGTGACGGATAGTAAAATCATTCATGACGAGATTGCGGCCTATGGCGGTAAAGTAATTATGAGTATTGAACCTCACGAAAGCGGAAGCGATAGAATTGCTGAAGCAGCCGAAACCATTGACGCAGACATTATTGTGAACGTGCAAGGAGACGAGCCCTTCACACAAACGGACACACTCAAAAAGCTCCTGGAAGTTTTTGAACAGGATACTCATAAACAAATCGACTTGGCTTCTCCTATGGTGCGCTTAAAGGGAAAAGAGAATATTGAAAACCCTAACCATGTAAAAGTGATTACGGACCAAGATAATTTTGCCATCTATTTTTCACGCTCTCCTATCCCCTATCCTCGGAACCAAGAAATTGACATTCCTTATTACAAACACATAGGGATTTATGCTTTCCGAAAGGCAGCTCTTTTGGCTTTCAAAAGTACGTCAATGACTCCCTTGGAAAATGCTGAGAAAATTGAGTGCATTCGTTACCTAGAAACAGGAAGGAAAATAAAAATGGTAGAAATCGATCATGTGGGAATCTCCATTGATTCACCAGAAGATTTAGAAAAAGCCAAAGATTACATGAACTCAAGGAACAATTAAAGTAGAGACTTGTTCTATTCTAAAATAACAAAACTATGAGCACTGTTACACTAAAAGGCAATTCAATTAAAACATCAGGCAGTCTCCCAAAAGTGGGTGATCAAGCGAAAGATTTCGCCCTGACAAAAACCGATCTTTCAAAACTTACCCTTTCTGATTTAAAAGGGTCGAAAGTAGTACTGAACATTTTCCCTAGTATTGACACCGGTACTTGTGCTGCATCTGTAAGAAAATTCAATGAGCAGGCTTCAGGATTAAAAAACACTAAGGTGGTTTGCATCTCGCGAGACCTTCCTTTTGCCCAAGCAAGATTTTGTGGTGCGGAAGGCATAGAAAACGTAATCAACGCATCGGATTATGCTACTGGCCAGTTTGGTAAAGACTATGGTTTGGAAATTATCGACCCGCCATTATTGAATTTACATTCAAGAGCAGTTATTGTTTTGGACGAAAATGGAAAGGTAGTTTATACGGAGCAAGTACCAGAAATTGTAGATGAGCCTAATTACGAAAAAGCCTTAGACGCGCTTAATTAAGCCGTTTCAAAACACATAATATTTAAAGCCTGCCCACCAGCAGGCTTTTTCTGTTTACAATAGGGTCGAACAACTCAATCTCCGAAGTTTATCAAACCCCACAATTTGTCACCTGAGTATATTTTAGTAGCTTAATAAGCTCAAACAGAAGAACTATGAAACGAAGAGATTTTTTGCAAAAATCAGCACTCACCTCTGCTGGTTTATTGGCCACAGGTTCACTTTTTAGCCAACCATTTTTTGAAGGCAAAATTAAAGACTTCGGTTTTCAAGTCTATACTGTTCGAAATGTGATTAAAAAGGACATGGCGGGCACCTTAAAAACCCTCAGAAAGGCCGGTTATGATTATGCTGAGTTTTTTGATTTTGCCGATGGAAAGCTTTTAGGAATGCCCGTAAAAGAAGCCAAAACCATTATTGACGATTCTAAGATTAAACTAAAAAGTATTCACGTAGGCACTGGTACCCAAACTCCTAATGTATCGGGCACCATGGTAAACGACTGGCAACGGGCTGTAGATGATGCTGCTGAACTAGGCGCTGAATATTTAGTTTGTGCTTACCTAGGGGGCCCTGAAAGACAAACCCTTGACCAATACAAACAAGTTTCGGAGCTATTCAATAAGTCAGCCGAAATCTGCAAAAAATCAGGACTCAAATTCGCTTATCACAATCATGATTTTGAGTTTAAAGAAATTGATGGTCAGGTGCCTTATGATATCCTTCTGAATGAAACGGATGCCGACCTAGTTAAAATGGAGCTTGACATGTATTGGCTCCGATATGCCGATCAAAATCCACTGAAGATGATTCAAAAGAACATGGGTCGATTCCCGCTTTGGCATGTCAAAGACATGAGCATGGACGATGATCGAGCAATGAAAGAAGTGGGGGCTGGAAGAATAGACTGGAAACAGCTCTTTGCTTACGATAAGGATGCTGGCCTCGAATACTTCTTCGTGGAACAAGATGGCAATTGGGCCACTAGTTCGGTTGAAAGCCTTGTCACCAGCATTAAACACTTGAAGAAAATCTAAGTAAGTACTCGCTTCAACTTCTAGTACTTCAACCATACAAGTAATATCTGTGAGTTTTCGCACAAAAGAACTTTGTGTGCAGCCCCATATGCCTTTTGTTGAATTACTTACCTCCTATCCTTGAATAGCAGATTATTTGGTATTCAATCCAAAACCACCAGCTTGTGACCAAGCCCTCAGGCCTTAATCAATATAAAATTTTAACTATATCACTAAAAACAATTGTAGTGCTTTTCCTTTATGACTAAATTGATAGATTAATCAACCACATCAACTCATTATGAAGAAATTAAAGAAAGCCCTTTACATACTGGCATTACTCTTCCCTGTTGCTCTTTTCGCACAAAAGGAAATCGTAATTGAACCAGCCAACATCACTATGGAGGTGGGGCAAAAGAAACAAATCAATGCTTATGTCATGGAAAATGGCAAAAAGCTTAATGACCCTATCAACTTACTTTCACGAGCAAGAAGAAGTCTAACGATTGACTCTACTATGATGGCGCACGCCATTCAGCCGGGTACTTACGATATCGTTGCAGTAGCTGATGGTGTTAGAAAAACCTTCCAAATCAAGGTAAACTACCCAGCAATTGCATCAATTAAAATTGATGATATCCCTCAGAAAATCTATGCTGGAACATCTATTGCCCTTAAGTACAATGTGATTGACAAATCTGGTGCGACAAGAGATAATGTTGACGTAAAGTTCACCTCTATGTATGGCAATATTGCTGAAGTAGATGATTATGGAATGGTTAACACCATGATTCCTGGTAAAGCAACCATTACAGTGAAAGCTGAAAACATCACTAATACTATTACAGTAAATGTGGTAGCCAACCCAATTGTTAAAGTTCAATTAGAGGCCGAAATGACCTCTGCCAGAACTGGTGATGTATTCCATTTCAAAGCAAAAGCTTTAGATAAGAATGGGAAAATAATTGCAGACGCTCCTATCTTCTACTCTTTCAATGGCGTATCAGATAACACTTCACAAAGTGCTTCTGGTTTGATCAAAAATGATGGACGTTTTGTAGCGGACGAAGCTGGAAAATATACAATCACCGCATCTTGTGGTGTGGCATCTGCTTCAAAAACAGTTAAAATCGCACCAAGAGAGGTAAGCAGAAAAATCGAGATGGTAGGTCAGGGCTCTGTGAACGACAAGCACACTTCTGATTTCTGGGTATGGGAAGGCATTGACGGAAGAGATTATGCCGTTACAGGAACTTGGGGTGCCGATGGTACTGCTTATTTCTGGGACGTTACTGATCCAGGAAGTATGATCAAAATTGATTCGGTTCAGGTAGATGCCAGAACTGTAAATGATGTAAAAATTTCTGAAGACGGTAAGATTTGTGTAATCAGCCGTGAAGGAGCTTCTGATCGTAAAAACGGACTAGTAATCATTGATGTATCTAACCCAAGAGATGTAGAAATCATTTCAAGGTTTGACGAAAACATGACAGGTGGGGTGCACAACGTATTCCTTTCTGGAGACTATTTATACGCACTAAGCGGAGGTCAGAAATATTACATCATCGATATTAAAGACCCTAAAAACCCACGTGCGGTTTCTAAATTCGAATTAGACACACCTGGTCATTCTATTCATGATGTTTGGGTTGAAGATGGTATCGCTTATTCTTCAAACTGGGGAGATGGTATTCAGTTGGTAGATGTTGGAAACGGCATTGCTGGTGGTTCACCTGAAAACCCAAAACAATTCGCGAGCTACGCCTACCCTAACAAGGCCAACCACGCGTCATTCCCTTTCCGTAGCCCTTCCACTGGTAAGTTCTATGTGATTGGTGGAGATGAAATATTCCCTTATGGCTTGAATACCCAAAAAGGTGGAGTAAATATGGCCGCTGGTTACCTACATGTGGTGGACTTCACGGATTTAGAAAACCCACAGGAAGTAGCAAGATTCGAAGTGCCTTACGCTGGATCTCACAACTATTGGATTGAAGGTGAAACACTTTACGTAGCATTCTATAATGGTGGTGTAAGAGTGGTTGACCTTAGCGGTGAACTGATGGGAGACTTAAGAAAACAAGGTCGTGAAATTGCTTGGATCTTACCAAACGATGCAAATGGTTATACCCCTAATGCTCCGTTTACTTGGGGTGCACAACTGCACAAAGGCCATGTCTTCTTTTCAGATTTTAACAGTGGATTATGGTCGGCCAAATTAGAGCCAGAAAAGCCTAAAAACACTCCCATTCAAGTAAAATAAACATCCAAGCAAACGTGGTATGATTCTTTATGCCACGTTTGTTTTGATTGACCAACAACACATCTTAAACATGAATTAAAGATGAGAAAAACATTGATAATTGTTTTTTCACTAATGGCTATCACTGCACTAAAAGCGCAAAACTACTATGTATATGTAGCAGCTGAATCTGAAGATGAAGTGGCTTTGATAAAATTCGATGGTAAAAAGGCGGAGACCATTAAAAACATCCCAGTAGGCGTATGGCCTGTGGAAAATGAAGGTCCTCATGGGATTACGGTAGGTCCTGATGGGAAATATTGGTACCTCAGCCTTGCGCATGGAAATCCGTATGGTACGCTTTATAAGTATGAAACTGGCACAGACAAGGTAGTGGGTTCAGTTCCTTTGGGCTTATTCCCTGCTTCAATGCAAGTATCTGCAGCAACGGGCCTACTCTATTGCGTTAACTTCAACCTACATGGCGACATGGTGCCCAGCACGGTTTCGGTAGTAGATGTAGAGAGCATGACTGAGTTGACTCAAATTACCACTGGCACAATGCCTCATGGCTCTAGGCTTTCTGCAAATGGGTTGAAACAATATTCTGTCGCCATGATGTCGGGAGAATTATTTGAAATTGATGCCATCAGTTTGAAAATTACGAAAATACTTGACCTAGATGAAGCCTCTAAAATGGCTCCTGAAGATCACAGTATGATGGACCATTCAAAAATGGACATGGGCACATCCAAAATGGCCGAAGAAAAGAAGTCAATGGAAGCTATGGACCATAGCCAGATGGATCATTCTAAAATGGACATGGGCGGCATGCCTGCGATGAAGCATTCAGCTTTCAAGCCAACATGGGTAAGTACTCATCCTACCAAAAACTTGATTTATGTGGCTGGAAATGGCGCTGCTGAAGTATTAGAAATAAGTACCGACACTTGGAAGACTACACGTAAATTCATTACGGACAAAGGGCCTTATAACATTGATGTTTCTCCTGATGGAAAACGAATGGTGGTATCTTATAAGACCGCTGCCAAAACAGGCGTTTGGGATTTAGAGTCTGGAGAGGAACTGGCCCGACTGGACAACAGCCAAAAAGTAACGCATGGGGTAGCTATTTCATCGGACAGCAAGTTTGCCTTCGTTTCTGTAGAAGGAATTCAAGATGACCCAGGCATGGTTGATGTGATTGATTTAACGACTAACCGCCTGATAGACACCGCGTACCTTGGCAAGCAAGCAGGAGGCATTGCATTCTGGAAAATAGAAAGATAAAAAAGACGTAAATTTTTTCGTCAATTCGTTTCCAAAATAGAAAGCAAATACTACTTTTGTACTCGGAAATAAAGCTGGTCTATGGTGTAACTGGCAACACGTCTGTTTTTGGTACAGAAGAGTCTAGGTTCGAGCCCTAGTAGACCAACAAAAAGCTCCACAGAAATGTGGGGCTTTTTTTATGTCTTAGCCTCAAAACAAAGGACTAGTCCGCACTTTAAGTGTACGAAAAATAGATATATACCAAACGCAAGGACCTGTGACAGCATCAGGTAAATGCGCATTCAAATATTCCCTCATACATTCCACTTTTTTGATTAAATTCAGCTCTCAATTATTTAAACCGAACGAATGAAACGCGCACTCTTCCTCCTATTTTTTACGTTGATCACCTTCTTTGGCTACAGTCAAAAGAAGCCAGCCTATATAATTTATACTGCCACAGGCAAAAAGGTTTCTTACAAGAAGATGATGAAGACTCTGGACAAGAAAGACATCATTCTATTCGGAGAGCTGCACAACAATGCCATTGCACACTGGATGCAATATGAAGTGACCAATGATTTGAGTCAGTCGAACGAAATGATTTTAGGGGCAGAAATGTTTGAAGCCGATAATCAAAAGCCACTCAACGATTATTTAGTAGGCAACATTAACGCAAAAGCATTAGATACTTTAGCCAGGCTTTGGCCCAACTACAAAACCGATTATGCGCCTCTGGTAGACCTAGCGAAAAGCAAACAGCTTCCTTTTATCGCTACCAACATTCCACGCAGGTATGCCAGCATGGTAAACAAAGGTGGTTTTGAGGTATTGAACACGCTTTCGGCTGAAGAAAAATCATGGATGGCTCCACTCCCAATGCCGTTTGACAGCGAACTACCTACCTATAAAAACATCCTGGCCATGATGGCTGGGCACGGAACTCCGCAATTGGTGGAAGCGCAAGCCTCTAAAGATGCTACGATGGCCCACTTCATTTTAGAGAACTACCAACCTAACCACACTTTTATGCATTACAATGGTTCATACCATTCGAATCACTACGAAGGTATTCTGTGGTACTTAAAAAGAGAGAGAAGTGATTTGCAATACGCTACCATTGCTACTGTGATGCAGGATGACTTAAGTAAGCTATTGGAAGAAAATAAACTCATGGCCGATTTCATTATTTGCATCGATAGCAACATGACAAACACTTACTAAGCAAAATAAAGTTAACCTCTGGACAGTTAAGGCCTATAATTCAGTGCAAATGCTATTGCCGATACGGATATTCTTATAAATTATCGTAACTTTGCGCGAGCGTAATGATGTAAATACCCTTCAAGTAATTCTCCTATCGTACGAATGTCTGATTTCCATCAGTTTCCTGCGAACAAGCCACTTACTAATAGGTTATTTCTTTACCCCCCTTGATTGTTTGCGTAGAACAGTCATTGCATCATTTTTAACAAAAACATTGAATGGCTAAATCACAAGAAACATTTAACAAAAAAGAAAAAGAGAAGAAGCGATTAAAAAAGCGTCAGGATAAGCAGCAGAAGAAAGAAGAGCGTCAGAGCAACTCTCCAGGCGGTGGACTCGACAACATGATTGCTTATTTAGATGAGGATGGAAACATCACTGATACTCCTCCGGATCCAACAATCAAAAAGAAAAAGATTGATGCAAAGAGCATTGAAATCGGTGTTCCGAAGAGAGAAGATGTGGTTGAAACGGTAAGAACAGGCCGTATCGAATTCTTCAACGATCAGAAAGGATATGGCTTTATTAAGGAGCTAGAGACACAAGAGAAATTCTTTGTTCACGTAAATGGACTCATTGATGAAGTTCGTGAAGGCGATAAAGTTTCATTTGAACTTGAGCGCGGAATGAAAGGCATGAATGCCGTTAACGTTAAGAAAGTGTAATTCCCCATTACGCTTAAAAAGTCCATTCTAAATCATATGATTAAAATCCTTTACCCAAATATGGGTGAGGTTTTTAATCAAGATTGACTGGCAACAAATCATCCATACATTATCAGGTAAAAGAAAAAATCCCCAATTAGCAATTCTAATTGAGGATTTTCAGTATCTACTTCATTAAGAAGCGAAGCAAGCGAATGCGCCTTAGCTAATCACTGAACCAGGATTCACTTTTTCGTTTGGTTGAATGAGTCTAAGGTTTCCTTCAGCATCTTCTGCCATTAAAATCATGCCTTCCGACACAGTACCCATCATTGGTCTTGGTGCCAAATTAGCGATAATCGTTACTTGCTTTCCAACCATTTCTTCTGGTGAATAATGCTTAGCAATCCCACTTAGGATAGTGCGTTTGTCTACGCCAGTGTCTACCAAAAACTCGAGTAATTTATTCGATTTAGCTACTTTCTTAGCTTCTAGAATCGTCCCTACCCTTAAGTCTAATTTCATGAAATCATCGAATACAATGGTCTCTTTTAAAGGTGTCAGTTCAATTTCTTTGTTCTCCATTTCGTTTTGTTTCTTGGTGTTTTCTAATTTTTGAACTTGCGCAGCAATGGTCTCATCTTCTATTTTTTCAAAGAGCAATGCGCCTTGCGTTAAAGGCTGACCTCCATTGAGTAAGTCTGGGTTTCCGGCCGCAGCCCAACTCAGCTGTTCCATTCCAAAAATCCCTCTTAGTTTTTCTGCCGTAAAAGGAATAAATGGTTCGGCTACAATCGAAATATTGGCCACAATCTGTAAGGCAATATTCAAGATAGTTCCTACTCTAGCCTCATCCGTTTTAATTACTTTCCAAGGCTCCGTATCGGCCAAGTACTTATTACCTAAACGAGCCAATTCCATCATCTCTGATTGCGCCTCGCGGAAGCGGTAACGCTCTATGGAAGCACCAATCTTAGCTGGCATTCCCTTAAGGGCCTCAATGGTCTCAGTATCGATATCGAAAAGCTCTCCCCTTACAGGTACTTTTCCTTCAAAGTATTTGTGCGTCAGTACTACTGCTCGGTTAACAAAATTACCTAAGATCGCAACGAGTTCGCTGTTATTTCTGGCTTGAAAGTCTTTCCAAGTAAAATCATTATCCTTTGATTCAGGAGCATTCGAGCAAAGTGCATAACGAAGCACATCCTGCTTGTCAGGGAATTCTTCTAAGTATTCATGTAACCAAACGGCCCAATTTCTTGAAGTCGAGATCTTATTGCCTTCTAAATTCAAGAATTCGTTGGCAGGCACGTTATTAGGCAGAATGTAATCGCCATGTGCTTTTAGTATCGCAGGGAAAATGACACAGTGGAAAACGATATTATCCTTACCAATAAAGTGTACCAGTTTGGTATCGTCCGATTGCCAATAAGGCTTCCAGTCTTTACCATTGGCTTCTGCCCATTCTCGCGTAGCGGAGATATAACCAATAGGTGCATCGAACCAAACGTAAAGCACTTTACCATCAGCTCCTTCTATCGGTACTTTAATTCCCCAGTCTAGGTCACGTGTCATGGCGCGAGCCTGTAAGCCACCGTCAATCCATGATTTGCATTGCCCCCAAACATTCGACTTCCAATCGTCTTTATGTCCTTCAACAATCCACTCTGTCAACCACTTCTCATAATCCTGCAAAGGCAAATACCAGTGCTTCGTTTCTTTCATGATTGGCGTATTGCCACTCAATGTAGACTTTGGGTTAATCAGGTCTGTTGGGTTCAGCGTAGCGCCACAGTTTTCACACTGATCTCCATAAGCCGAAGGATGTGAACAACGTGGGCAAGTACCTGTAATGTATCTATCAGCCAGAAACTGTTGAGCCTCTTCGTCAAAGTATTGCTCGCTTACGCGTTCTTCAAATTTGCCTTCAGTATAAAGCGTTTTGAAAAACTCCTGTGCAGTTTCGTGGTGTATTTTATTTGAAGTTCTTGAGTAAATATCAAAGGAAATTCCAAGCTGATCAAAACTGTCTTTGATCATGCCATGGTATTTGTCTACAATGTCTTGAGGGTTAACGCCATCCTTACGCGCTCTCATGGTAATGGCCATGCCATGCTCATCGGAACCACAAATAAAGGCTACATCCTCTCCTTTCGACCTTAAATACCGCGCATAAATATCGGCAGGCACATAAACACCAGCCAAATGACCAATATGTACGGGGCCATTGGCATAAGGCAAAGCAGCCGTTACTGTATGTCTTTTGAATTCATTCTTACTCATAGACTGCAAAGATAGTTTTTAGATGTTAGAAGGAGGAAATAAGCATAGAGATTTTGCCGAGTTTGGTGGCAGATAATGGTAGTCAAGTTTGAACGTAAAAAAAGCACACCCTTTGAAGAGTGTGCTTTTGTATATCTAGTGCGTAATTTCGATTAAAGCGAAATCCCCATAAAGCTCATAAATGCAATACCCATTAAACCAGTAATGAACATTGTGATTCCCAATCCTTTCAAAGCGTCAGGTACGTTAGAGTACTTCAGTTTCTCTCTGATCGCGGCCAAAGCCACGATAGCCAATAAGAAACCGATTCCTGAACCAAAGCCGAATACAGTAGCTTCACTCAAAGTATAATCCCTTTGTGCCATGAACAATGCACCACCCAAAATTGAGCAGTTTACCGCAATTAGTGGCAAGAAAATACCCAAAGAACCGTAAAGGGAAGGTGAGAATTTTTCGATCATCATTTCCACCAACTGCACCATGGCAGCAATAATGGCGATGAACATAATAAAGCGTAAGAAAGACAAATCAATAGTAGCAAAGCTATCGCCCAACCACGTTAATGCTCCTTCTTTCAATACGAATTGATCCAATAGCCAGTTCATTGGTACCGTAATACCCAAAACGAAAACTACAGCGAGTCCTAAACCCATGGCTGTAGAAACCTTTTTTGAAACAGCTAAAAAAGAACACATGCCTAAGAAATAGGCGAAAACCATGTTCTCTATAAAAATCGACTTTATACCTAAGTTAATTAAATCCATGATTGCTTCAATTAATGTTCTACGTAACCTGTTTTAGTTCTCTGTACCCAAATGATAAAGCCAAGTACCATAAATGCACCTACTGGACTTACCATCAAACCATTGGTAGCAAGGTTGCCCATACCAATAGATTCAAAAACTGGGTAGCCAAACACTTTACCTGATCCGAAAAGCTCTCTGAAGAAAGCAACGGCAAGGATGATCCAAGAATAACCTAAACCACTACCAAGACCATCTAGCATTGAATCATAAGGCTTATTATTCAAAGCAAAAGCTTCAAGACGCCCCATCACAATACAGTTGGTGATAATCAGACCAATAAATACAGATAGCTCTTTGTACATATCGAAAGCATAGGCTTTCAACACTTCATTTACTAAGGTTACCAAAGTAGCCACAACAGCTAACTGTACGATAATCCTTACCCTTGAAGGGATGATATTTCTCATAAGAGAAATCACCAAGTTAGAGAGAATCAATACCATGGTTACCGAAATGGCCATTACCATTGTCGGCTTCATTTGAGTGGTTACCGCCAAGGCAGAACAGATCCCCAACACCTGAATGGTAATCGGGTTATCATCACTCAATGGGTCAATTACGAATTTTTTCCTGCGCTTCGAAAAAATTGCTTCTTTCTTAACGATTGGTTTTTCTAAAGTTTCAGTACTCATATCCTCTTTGTTTACTGATTATTCATTGACATGGCATCTGCATTCTTAGAATGCTTATTAAAGTATGCCTGATAATATCCTAGGTAATTGCTCAACATTGCGTTTACACCATTAGCAGTTAGGGTAGCACCAGCCAGCCCGTCTACCTTTGTGTCACTCAATTTTGATGGAGGATTTCCTTCACCTTTAATCATGGTGACAGAAACCAGCTCCTGGTTTTCAACAATGGATTTACCTTGATAGCGCTCCTGAATTTCATCTGTTGTAATTCTAGCGCCTAGCCCAGGAGTTTCTCCTTTATGAGAGAATGTCACCCCTTTAATGGTCTCTAAGTCTTCGTTCAAAGCAACAAAGCCCCAAATTGCGTCCCAAAGCCCAGCACCGTAAACAGGCAAAATGTAGGCTATTTCATTTCCATTCTGATATTTGAAAACAGGATATGTTCTTTCTTCAGCTGGTTTTTTGTAGTTCTTCTCAATGTTTACATTCTCAGCCAAAAGTGGTTCACCTTTTTCATTGGTTGTTACCAAATCGCCATTAAAGTCGGCCACCTCAGAATTAATTACTTGAGCATAACGCTCGATAATTTCTTCTGGAGTCATGTCGCCCAACTTGGCTTTCTCTGCTGGAATAGCTCCAAGAATCTGCTTCTTAGTATCTAAATCCTGTGCCTTCTTTTGAGTTGGTCCTAAAACTTGAGAAACCCCTGACAATAAACCTCCCAATACTGCTGTGAGTATTAAAGAGAATACTATGATATATGTATTAGACTGTC
Source organism: Roseivirga echinicomitans (assembly GCF_001592935.1). Taxonomy (GTDB): domain Bacteria; phylum Bacteroidota; class Bacteroidia; order Cytophagales; family Cyclobacteriaceae; genus Roseivirga; species Roseivirga echinicomitans. The sequence goes on along the minus strand of NZ_LRDB01000002.1, from coordinate 158,277 downwards.
GCACGTGCTAACCTCCTTTTTTTGTTTGCTTGAATTACATAGAAATCAATTAGCGGGGCAAAAACATTCATTAATAACACCGCCAACATTATACCTTCTGGGTAAGCTGGGTTTACCACTCTAATCAATACGCTGAGCATACCAATCAATATTCCGTAAATCCATTTGCCTGTTTCTGTATGAGCTGCCGACACGGGGTCGGTTGCCATAAACACAGCACCAAATGCTAAGCCACCCATTACTAAATGGTAATGTGCTGGCATATCCATAAATGGATTAATCCCTGCGGCATTAAAGATAGCGCCCATAATAAAGGCTCCACCGAATACACTTACAATGATTTTCCAACTTCCTACGCCTGTAGCAATTAGAATCAGCGCTCCAACCAACACCCATAAGGTAGAGGTCTCTCCTATTGATCCGGGCACCATGCCCATAAACAGGTTACTAAAACTAAAGGTGTCTCCCAATGCGGAAACAACATCGCCTCCTGCCGTTGAAGAATCATAAGCAACGGCCAATGCTGTTGCTCCTGTAAAACCATCTACTGGAGTTTTGTCTGCCAATTGCGTCCAAACCGCACCAGAGATTTGTGATGGATAAGCAAAGTATAAGAACGCCCTTGATGTCATTGCAACATTCAAGATGTTCATTCCGGTACCCCCAAAAATTTCCTTTCCAACTAGCACACCAAAAATAGTTGCCAAAGCTACTTGCCATAATGGAATAGTAGCAGGTACAATTAATGGAATGAGCATTCCTGTTACCAAGAAGCCTTCGTTGATGGGGTGTTTTCTTACTATTGCGAAAATAGCTTCAATGATACCACCAGCAGCATATGACACTAAAACGATTGGCAATACCCAACGGGCGCCAAACAATAAGTTATCTAAAGAAAGGAAAGTAGTAGCTTCTCCTACGGCAACGTGGTGTTGATACCCCGTATTAAACATTCCAAAGATCAGACAAGGGATCATGGCGATTACCACAGTCATCATCATTCTCTTCAAATCAATCGCATCCCTCACTTGCACACCTTTATTTTTGGCAGTGCTCGCAGGTGAAAACATAAACGTTTCTCCAGCTTCAAACAGGTAGTAGAGCTTTTCAAGTTTCCCTCCCTTTTCGAACATCGGTTTTTGTTTTTCTAATAGGTTATGTAAAAACTTCATCCTTATCCGTTTTGTATCAATTCTATACCCTCTCTTACCATATGCTGAACGTCATGTTTAGAAACATCAACAAATTCACACAAAGCAAGGTCTTCCTCAATTACCTCATAAATACCTAAGGCCTCCACATTGTCAAAATCTTCTGACAAAATAGCCTTTAGTAAAAATGTAGGGTAAACATCCATTGGAGTTACCTTTTCAAAAGTTCCTGTTTGAACAAAAGCCCTGTCTTCACCATTGGTGTTAGAATCAAGTACATATTCTTTGTTCTTACCATTCATGAAAGAGAACAAGCCCCAAGCCCTGTGAAAGCTCAATACGTTCTTCTTCGGCATAATCCAGCCTAAGAATTCAGTATGATCTCCTTCAGGAATAACCGTTAAGCTATTAGCATAGAAACTCAAGTATCCGTCTTTCTCAATTTTCTCTCCAGTCAAAACGTTACCAGAGATATATCGAACGTGGTCTTGTTTAATGTTTCCTTCTACAAGTTTATTGATAGCTCCTCCACTGTAGGTTTTGTAGTACTGAGGAGTTTTAACCTCCGAACCACAAACGGCTACTAATCTAGAAGCATCGTATTTTCCTTGGCTAAAAAGCTTTCCAATTTGAGCAACACCATAAGGTGTCAAGGTCCAAACAATGTCACCTTTATTCACAGGATCTAAATGATGAATTTGAACTCCAACATTACCCGCTGGGTGCGGTCCTGAAAATTTATTGTGCTCTATATTATCTACACCAGCAAACACCTTAGCTACTTCGGCATTCAGGTCGTGATTCAAATGAATTTTACCGTCAGTAAATTTCTTAAGAATATTGATTCCTGTTTTAAAAGCATCCTCTTCACCTTGTAAGGTAAAAGCTACATCAGCAGCCAATGGGTGGGTATCGAATGTCGAAATATGAATCGCTTTTGGGCTATCATTTTCATTGGCTACAATACCGAATGGTCGTTGGATGATGTTTGGCCATACGCCAGCTTTCAGCATTTGGGCTTGAGCGTCATTTCGGCTCAATCCATTAATATCTGAAGGACTGTACGATTGAAACGATTCGTATTCGATCGTTTTATCGGCAAGAATTTTGACTTCGAGGATTTTCCTTTTGGCTCCTCTTTTCACTTCGACAATTTCACCACTCACCGGTGAGCAATACATCACGTTCTCCTGCATCTTATCGAACAAGATCGGAGTTCCTGCTTTAATGTTGTCGCCCTCGTTAACGAGTAACTTAGGACGCTTCATTCCAACAAAGTCGGTGGGTTTAATTGCAAACGTTTCTGGATAGATGGAGTCGGCAATTTTATGTACTGCCTTTCCTGCCAGATTGATGTCAAAGCCCTTTTTAAGCTTTATAATTTTGGACATACTCTTTTAATTGCGAATCAATAGTTTGATCTAAAGTTGAGGCAAATGTAAAATATTTACCATCAACAAAAAGCCTTTTTCTAGCTTTTCGAGGCGCAATTTAGTCCAAAAAAAATGGTAAGAAAAGTATTAGTCTAGAATTATGCGACTGGTAGTTTCTCAAATGATTTTTCAATAAAGCTGCTTACCTGTTCCATAAGCCACATTGGAGTGGAAGTGGCCCCGCAAATCCCAACTTTATCCTCTTGTTTGAGCCACGAAATATCTATTTCCTCCTCAGACTCAACAAAATAGCTTCGCTCATTTTCTTGCAGACAAACACTGTAAAGCGCTCTTCCATTTGAGCTTTTCTTTCCACTTACAAAGATTATGACGTCTTGGTCTTTCGCGAAATTTTGTAGCTGCGGTTCTCGGTTCGATACTTGACGGCAAATGCTATCATTTGCATTGAAGTCAATTTCTTTGAATTCGCCCTTTGCTTCCTTGATCCTGTCTTCAATCATCTGACGAATTCTATAGAAGCCTTTAGTGCTCTTTGTAGTTTGGCTATATAAAGTAACCGGACGACTGAAGTCAATTTTATCGAGGTCTTTATCCTCCATTATAATAATAGCCTCATTATTGGTTTGGCCTGTGAGGCCAATTACCTCAGCATGACCTGTTTTTCCGTAAATCACAATCTGCCCATCCACATCTTGCATACGGTCATAAGCCATTTTCACACGATTCTGAAGTTTTAGCACCACAGGACATGAAGCGTCTACCAATTCAATATTGTTATCCATTGCCAATTGGTAAGTCTCAGGGGGCTCACCATGTGCTCTGATCAGTACTTTGGTATTTTTAATCCCTTTTAATTCTTCTCTATCAATAATTTTCAGGCCTTTGGCATTCAGACGATCTACCTCCATACCATTATGAACTATATCGCCAAGGCAATATAATTCTCCCTCTTTCATTTCATCTTCCGCCATTTGGATGGCAAATTCCACCCCAAAACAATAGCCTGAATTTTTATCGATTGTGACTTTCATACTTATTGATATCTAGCCTTCTATCTGTTCTTTTGCCAAAGTTAGCACCTTATTTACCTGTTCTTCAAATTCCAGATCCGAAGTATCAATTACTATGGCTTCTGGCACTTGAATCAAAGGACTTTCTTCTCTGGTAGAGTCCTGCAAATCTCGTTCCCTAAAATTCTTCACGATCTCTTCTAGCGATGCTTCCTCTCCTTTTTCCCCCAACTCGGCCTGCCTTCTTTTGGCCCTGGCCTCATCACTGGCATTCATGAATATTTTTAGTTCTGCATCTGGAAAAACCACTGAAGCAATGTCTCTTCCATCCATGACTACACCTCTATCCTTGCCCATTTCTTGTTGTTGCGCTACCATGGCCATTCTTACGGCTTTAATGGCAGCCACAGGACTCACAAATTCTGAAACGTACATTTTCCGAATCTCTTCTTCAACATACACATCATTCAAAAAAGTTTCGCTTTTGCCTGTTTGTGGGTTGTGCCTGAAGTCAATAGAGATAGCATCGAGTGCACTCAATACTTGGGCTTCATCCTTTATATCAACTTTATTCTGAAGTATATATAAGGTAACTGCCCTGTACATGGCTCCACTATCAATAAACTTATACGCCAATCGCTTTGCTACTTCTTTCGCAGTGCTGCTTTTTCCGCAGCCAGAAAAACCGTCTATGGCAATATTGATCTTCTTCATTCAAAATAAATTTCGGCAAAGGTAAGAAGTTTGATGGAGGGGTGTAAAAAATCAAACCAAGGATTTGAGTAATATAGAAATTAAACAACAGCGAGTTTACTCAAACACTTCTGAATCTGGTTGATCTTTGACCGTCAAGGAAAATACGTCATTCCTTGCATAATGACCAACTGGATCGAAATCGAGTTTGTTTTTCATCACTTCCTCTATATCTATTTCAGCAGTAAGAATCCCTTCTTCGTCCCAAAGCGGGCCCGCTAAAACCTCACCAGTTGGCGCCATAATTACAGAACCTCCACGACTCATTACTTCTGGCTGGTGATCTAAGTCGGTAATTCCAGGTAAATCTTTTGGATACATTGATTTGGTCACAAACTGGTTGCACCCGATCACGAAACACCGACCTTCCAAAGCAATATGCTTTAAGGTATGCTGCCAATTTTCACGGCTGTCTGCTGTGGGCGCCAAATACAATTGCACTCCTTTTTGGTACATGGCCATTCGCGCTAGCGGCATATAGTTTTCCCAGCAAATCAACCCTCCCATTTTACCCAAAGGAGTATTAAAAGTTGAAAGGGTTGAGCCATCTCCTTCTCCCCAAACAATACGTTCAGCAGCGGTGGGTTTAAGTTTTCGATGCTTGCCCAAGAGCTCGCCCTTTGGGTTAAAATAAAGCATGGTGCAGTACATGGTTCCTGAAACAGTGTCCTTTTCATTCACGCCTATTACTAAAAACAAGTCCGCTTTTCTGGCCATTTCACCCAATTGAGCAGTTGCTTTGCTCGGTACTTCTATCGATGAGTTCCAATAGCGCAACCATGTTTCGCGTCCTTCTGCACTTCGGCTACCGACCACAGTACCGAAACTCAACCCACGGGGATAGGCAGAAATAAAGGCTTCTGGAAACAGCGCAAGTTTAGCTCCTTTGCTAGCCGCCTCAGTTACCAAATGAGCCGTTTTTGCTAAAGTTTTCTCTAAATCGAAAAGCACGGGCGAGGCTTGAACGACCGCAGCAATGAATTTTGTAGACATGCCTGAAAGTTATAAAATTTGGCCAATGAAATTAAGATTTATAATGTAGGAGGAATCTATTACCCTACTCTCGTCCGCCTTCTAAGTTTCGAAATGCGATCATTATAATAAAGCTTAAGCTCCTCCAGAAATGTCATTGGTTCTGGGTAATCCATCAGCACCCTGTAAGTGTATTTTTTCTTCACCTGCTCAATTAGCTTCTCAATCTTCTCCTTCTCAGTTTTCAGAAACTCGCTTTTAGACCGTTGCTCAATCTTAACCCCTTTGTGCTCCGCAATATTCACCAATGTATTTCCGCTAAAGATATGAGCATGGTAATCTTGTAACGCCTTTAAGTCTCCAGTTTGATAAATGTCAATCAGTTTGGTGGTTACTTCTGTGGCTAAATCGGCTTGTCCCTCGTCCATATTAAACTTATCGGGATGCACATAAAGCATGGCTTCTCTATAAAGTCGTTTCCTTTCCTTTTCATCCACTTCTGAAACATGGACTTTGATAACTTTGGTCAAGGGCTTTAAAGAGGTTGGTGACGTATAGTTCTTTCCACGCTGCTTTTGTGCTATGCGCTTTTCCTTTTTCGCTAGCTTCTGCTTTTTATAAAGCACGGTCAGTTCTTGAACCTCCACCAGTTCATTGGCCAATTCAGACCGAAGGATAGATTCAAACGCAAATACCTTTCGCTCTACCTCATTTAGCTCTCTTTGCAAAGCATCAATCTCAGCCTGTAATGGCAGTTCATTTTGGCTAAGAATATTGATTGGGTGATTTTGCTCAGACATTAGATAATTTCAAAAAGTCAAAGTTGAGAAAGTATCTATAAATAGCCCAATTCATTTATCTCAACTTAGTTGCGTGAATTTTTAATAAAACAAATAACAATTACAGTAATTTATTAAATTAGTGAATCAATTTTATGTCTCACCAATAAAATGAAATTATGGACTTAATAGGTATGCCTGGAGGAATGGGAATGATGATTGTTTTTTTCGTACTCATTCCATTTACATTATGGGTTATTGCTTTGGTTGACTGCCTCAAAGGCGATTTCTCAGGAGACAATAAAATAATTTGGGTTTTAGTGATTATATTCCTTCCAGTTTTAGGGTCGATCTTATACTTCCTCGTTGGACGAAATCAAAAAATAGCCTGACACTCAAAACGAATTCAATGCTCCACCTTCGAACAATGTCTGAAAATGATTGGCCGATGGTCTCAAAAATCTACGCTGAAGGTATTGCGACAGGTCAAGCTACTTTTGAAACAGAGATTCCCAGTTGGGAGAAATGGGACAGCAACCACTTACAAATTTGCCGTTTTGTGGCAGAAAGAGAAGGAGAAGTTGTAGGCTGGGCAGCCCTAAGCCCAGTATCTAGTCGCTGTGTTTATGGAGGTGTGGCAGAAGTAAGCGTCTATGTTTCTACCAATCATTTAGGCCAAAAAATAGGGAGTCAACTCTTGAACCAGCTGATACTAACCAGTGAAGCTGAAGGCTTCTGGACACTTCAAGCAGGTATTTTTAAAGAAAATGCAGCTAGTATTAGGCTACATACTACATTAGGTTTTAGAGAAATTGGCTATCGAGAAAAGATTGGGCAGATGAACGGAGTCTGGAGAGACACCGTTTTGCTGGAAAGAAGAAGCCTGAAAGCAGGCAATTAAAGGTTTAGCCAAACCTTACTGCCTTCCATTCTAACCCTTCACATCATTCGCATTGGTCGGAAAATTAAATCCCACTATTTTCCGCGATTAAACAACCACAACAAAGCTGAATTCTATGAAGACCATTGTAAAACTGACTTTGGTAGTTTTGCTTATTGCAACAACTGCACTCACAGGTTTTGCCCAAACCGATCCAGCGAAATCGGATACGAGTAAAACAGACAAAAAAAAGAAAAAAGACCTACCTCTTGAGCCAGGAAGAACTTTTGATTTTGATCTAAAGGAAGGCTCATGGATTGCCCTTGACGTAAGTCCTGATGGAAAGACCATCGTATTCGACTTTCTAGGCGATCTTTATACCATGCCCATTTCTGGCGGAAATGCTACTCAAATCACTAAGGGTATGCAGTTCGATAGCCAACCAAGGTATAGCCCTGATGGCAACAAAGTAATTTTCATTTCAGATGAATCTGGCGGTGAGAATGTATGGACTTACGACTTTTCTACTGACAAGAAAAACCAAGTGACTAAAGGCAATTCCAATGCTTATCAGTCTCCTGAATGGACTCCTGATGGGAAATACATGATCGCTTCAAAAGGTGGAGGATCACATAAACTTTGGTTATATCATGTAGAAGGCGGTTCTGGAACAGCTTTAGTGAACGAACCAAGTAATATGAGAATGGTGGAAGGCGCGTTCGGAAAAGACGACCGATACATCTGGTTCTCCAGAAGAACAGGTTCTTCCCAATACAATGCTTCGATGCCACAATATCAAATGGCTACTTATGATCGCGAAACTGGAGAAATCACTGCACAATCCTCGCGATACGGTTCATCTTTTCGCCCTACGCCATCTAGCGATGGAAAATGGTTGATTTACGCCACTAGACATGACGAGGAAACTGGCTTGATTTTAAGAGACCTAGCCACCGGAGACGAAAGCTGGTTAGCCTACCCTATTCAACATGACGATCAGGAATCACGTGCTTCAAGAGATGTATTGCCAGGTTTTTCATGGACATCAGACAACAAAAGTATCGTCATTTCTTATGGCGGAAAAATGTGGAAGATCAATGTAGCGACAAAAAAAGCACAGGAGATTCCTTTCAGAGTAAAGTCAAGCATTGAATTAGGTCCAGAGTTGGATTTCGATTACCCAATTTCAGATTCAGAAGAATTTGTGGTTACTCAAATTAGAGATATTGCTCCTTCACCAAACGGAAAGCAAATGGCCTTTACCGCTTTAGACGAGCTTTATATTATGGACTTGCCCAACGGCACTCCTAAGAAGTTGGTGAATGTTGGTGAATCTCAAGCACAACCAGCATGGTCGCCAAATGGTGAGTGGATTGCCTTTGTAAGCTGGAAAGCTGATGGTGGAAAGTTATACAAGGTTCGCCCGAATGGCCAAAATTTAACCCAGTTGAATAAGGACAATTCTGTTTACCAAAGTCCGGTTTGGTCAAATGACGGAAGTAAAATCGTTGTCATTAAAGGCTTAACGCAAGATTTCAAAGAAGCGCTTCAGCGTACTGCTTTCAGAGGTACCAGCGATTTGGTTTGGATTTCAGCTGATGGGTCAAAAGATAATTTCATCACTTATTCTAATGGTCGTGGTAATCCACATTTTGTTAAGAATTCAGACCGAATTTATCTTTCAAGCGGAAGGGGCTTGTCTTCTATCCGTTGGGATGGAACAGATGAAAAATTCCATGTACGAGTTAGAGGGAAAGCATCTGCGGGATCAAGCAACGCTCCGAATGCTTCATGGATAAAAATGGCACCGGAAGGTGATCAAGCTTTGGCCGAAGTAGTGAATGATTTATTCGTAGTAACCGTACCGCAAGTAAGTGATGAAGCTCCAACCATTTCGGTTTCAAACCCAGCGAATGCAGCCTTCCCATCACGTCAACTTACAGACATTGGAGGCCAGTTCCCTGCTTGGAATGCAGATGGGACTAAAGTACACTGGGCTGTAGGAAATGCACATGTAGTGTATGATTTATCAGCCGCCAAAGCCATTGATGAAGCCAACAAAACGGAAGAAGACAAAGAGAAGAAAAAAGAGTACGAACCAATTGAAAACCGTATTAGCGTAAATGTTAAACGAGACACACCTAAAGGCTCTATGCTTTTAAAGAATGCTCGAATCATTACCATGAAGGGTGATGAAGTGATCGAAAAAGGAGACATCCTTATTGAAAACAATCGCATTAAACAGGTGGGCACTAACCTTACTGCTGATAGAAAAACAACGGTAATGGACATGACCGGAAAGACGATTGTCCCAGGTTTTGTAGACACTCATTCTCACTTCCGTCATCCGGTAAATCTTCACAGAGGAGAGTTCTGGCCATACCTTACCAATTTAGCATTTGGGGTAATCACTACACGTGACCCACAAACAGCAACCACGGATGTGCTCACTTATGGAGACTTAGTGGATGCTGGTAAGTTGATTGGCCCAAGAATTTACTCTACTGGCCCTGGTATTTTCGGTAGCGAAAACATCAGTAGCCTAGAGCATGCTCAAAAAGTAATGAAACGCTATAGCGAATATTACAACACCAAGACGATCAAAATGTACGGTGCTGGAAATCGTCAGCAAAAACAGTGGATCATTCAAGCAGCAAGAGAGCAAAGCATTATGCCAACAACAGAAGGCGGATTAGATTTCAAAGCCAACCTTACTCAAGTAATTGATGGTTACCCAGGGCATGAGCACACCTTCCCTATCTTTCCACTCTATAAAGATGTGATTGATTTGGTTTCTTTTTCTAGAACAGTTTATACACCAACATTGCTAGTAGCCTACGGTGGCCCATGGGCAGAAAACTATTTCTATGCAACTGAAAACCCACATGCTGATCCAAAACTGAATCGTTTTATGCCACATGAAAACCTTGACTCAAGAACAAGAAGAAGAAATGACGGCTGGTTTATGGAAGAGGAACATGTATTTGAAGACCATGCGGTTTTCGTAAAAGACCTCGTGGAAGCTGGTGGAAGAGCTGGTATAGGTAGCCACGGGCAGTTGCAAGGCCTAGGTTATCACTGGGAACTTTGGGCCATGCAGTCTGGAGGAATGAGTGAATTGAACACACTGAAAGTCGCTACTATTTTAGGAGCCGAAGCCATTGGTTTAGACACAGACCTTGGTTCACTTGAGTCTGGAAAATTAGCCGATTTGGTTATCCTGAATAGCAACCCTTTAGACAACATCAAGAACTCTAAAGACATCAGCCATGTAATGAAAAATGGCCGTTTGTATGATGGAAATACACTTGATGAACTATACCCAACTAAAAAGCCACTTCCTAAAATGTGGTGGATGGATGTAACTCCAAAAGATTTACCAGGGGTGAAAAAATAGGTCACACTATAACAATTTCAAATAGCCATGACATGTAAATGTTGTGGCTATTTTTTTTAATGAAACTCATCTTTAAGAATTAGCGTATATTTACATACATTTAAGTGTAACTTTACACTATTGAAATGAAAGAGCAATCACAAAGTACCCCCAACTTACTCAATGAACCCGCAGTGATGTATGGGCACACCAACTACTATTCTCTAGCAGAACACGACATCTCTAAAAATTACATCAAGGCAATTTTAGAAGTTTCAAAGCTTAGCCTGAATGAGCTAATGGCCATTATTCCTATTTCCATAGATACCTATAAGCGTAAAACTGAGTTCAATCCGCCAGTCACTGAAAAAATTCTAGAAATAGAAGAAGTATACCGAACAGGCCTGAATGCCTTCGGTGAGGGCTTTCACACATGGATGGCCACCGAAAACGTGGCGATGGGTGGTATTATTCCTAAAAAATTACTCTCCAATAGTTTTGGAGTACGCAAACTCCTCGATGAAATTGGCCGCATGGAACACGGAGTACTTGCCTAATGCTTGTCTACAGAATTAGTAAACAAATCTACGCAAACGACCTCACTGGAACAGGTGCCGGATTATATGGAGGAAGATGGAACCCAAAAGGAATCAATTTAGTCTACACCGCAGGTAGTACTTCTCTAGCTTGTTTAGAGTATCTAGTGCATAATTTTCACATTATGGGAAAACAGGAAATATGCTTGTCGGAAATATTCGTTGCAGACGAAGCTCTAATTGAAGAAGTTTCGCTTAATGATCTTCCTGCAGACTGGCAAACGAAAAAATTCACCCCACTTTCTACACAGAAAATAGGTTTCAACTTCTTTCATAGAGCAGAAGCCTACCTATTAAAAGTACCTTCGGCTATTGTTCCAAACGAGTTCAATTATCTGCTGAACCCACTTCATCCTGACCATAAACAAACTTCTATTCATCAACAGATCACACCGTTTACCATTGATGAAAGGCTTTTTATGTTTTAAGTGAGTTATTTGATGAACTCATTCAAACTTTAAACATTTTACCATGGGATTATTCTGGGACCTCATTCAACACAGTCAAATATCAGATCAACAAAGCAAAACGAGTTCATTGGAAGATCGGGTGAACTACCTTGAAATCGAGTTGAGACATACGCAAGAGCTACTCGTTAAAACATTAAAAACCTTAGAAGAAACTATTGGTAAGGATATTAATGGTGATGGACGCGTGGGTTAATCATTCCGCATGAAGCGTGTCGGCAGGGTTATTCAAAGCTGCTTTAATGCTATGGTACGAAACGGTAATTAAAGCAATAGCAATTGAGCCCGCTCCCACATAGAAAAAGGTAAGCCAATTGACACCAATAGAATAGGCGAAGTTCTGGAGCCACTCATTCATTGCTAGATAAGTAATGGGTACTGCAATTAAGTTTGCTACGAGAATTAGCTTTACAAAATCCTTTGAAAGCAATCGAACAATACTGAAGGTAGAGGCTCCTAGCACCTTTCTCACCCCTATTTCTTTTGTACGCTGAGTAGCCAAAAATGCAGCAAGGCCAAAAGCACCAAGACAAGCAATGATAATAGCTAAAACCGAAAAGGAAGTAAACACCTTTCCACTACGTTGCTCCGCTTGATACAAAGCACCAAATTCTTCGTTCATAAAGCGATAAGCCAATGGGCGGTCTGGAATAAACGCTTTCCATTGGCTATCTATAAACTCTAGTGTTGATTTCACATTGGCCGTATTCGTTTTTACAACCATTAAATTTGAAGCTCTAGCATTCAGGCTACTTGCAAATAGCGCCAACGGTCCAATTTCTTGATGTAGCGATTCAAAATGAAAATCCTTTACCACTCCAATTACATTATAAATTGGGCCATTAATAGGTTGTAGTTGCTTACCTATAGGATCTTTCCATTTGAAAATTCGAGCCGCAGCTTCATTAATAATTACTGCCGAAGAATCCGAAACGATTTCAGAATTAAATGAACGTCCTTCAACCACCTCTAGCCCCATAGTGGAAATTAAATCATAATCGCCACGTAAATTTGGCAAGAGAAAACGATCACTGGCATCTCCTGTCACATCGGTAAAAGTACCACCAACCACCTGTCTTCCTGGTATAGTATTTACGCCACTTACTTGCAAAACATTAGGGTTATTGAGCAAAGCATTTTTAAAAGTATTGCTTTGGCCCCGAAGTAAATTTGCACGCTCAATTACCACAAGTTGGTCTTTATCGAAGCCCAAACTCTTGTTATTCAAATATTGTAGTTGCTGATAAATCACAATTGTACCAACTACCAAAATTACGGACACTGAAAACTGAAAAATCACCAAACCATTTCTCAGCCAAGTGTTCTTAGCTCCGCCCGTAAGTTTACCTTTCAATACCGTAATAGGCCTAAATGCGGATAGATAAAAAGCAGGATAAAGTCCAGCCACAATACCCAGCACTAAAGAAAAACCAAACATTGCAAACAAAATAGTTGGGCTCAGAAAAGTATCAATAGCGATAGTTTTACCCGATAGTTCATTAAAGAATGGAAGTACTGAGGCCGTCATTCCTATAGCAAGTACCAATGCCAATAAGCACATAATCACCGATTCGGTAAGGAACTGAAATACAAGCTGACCTTTGTGGGCCCCTAAAACTTTGCGCATTCCTACTTCCTTTGCTCGATTGGCAGCCCGAGCAGTAGCAAGGTTAATGAAGTTAACACAAGCAATAAGCAAGATGAAAATAGAAATACCTGCAAATAGATAAACAGTGGCAGCACTTCCATTAGGCTCTAATTCCCATTGCAAATTAGAATTGAGATGAATTTTAGACAACGGTTGGAAAAAATATTGATGCGCATTGCCTGCCTCTTCATACTGCTGCCAACTTATCCCCAAAATACTCTGGACTTGAGGCTCCATATAGCGTTGCAAAACTTCTTGTGTTTTTTGTTCTACAATGGGTACAGAACTAGCATCCATTTTTACATAATTGTAGGTCACGTATGAGCCCCAAAATTGATTATTGTATAAATTGGGAATGGTTTTTAGAGAAAAAAGAAAATCGAAATGAAAGTGACTATTGCTAGGCATTGGCTCCACGACACCCTTCACCAACATTTGGCCAATATTTTGCATCTCGAGTTGTCGACCTATTACATCAATCGACCCAAAATACTTATTCGCCATCTGAGTAGTAATGATCAATGAATTCGGTTCGTTCAAAGCGGTTTCAACATCGCCTAAGATCAACTTCGCTCCAAAAAAATGGAAGAAGTTTGAGTCAGCCGCTATTACATTCCTTTCATCAAAATATTGATCATCCTTTTCGATAGTCACCGAACCAAAACTATTGTAAAGGCGAGTAGCCGCTGTGATTTCTGGAAGTTCATTATAGAGCGCCATGCCCATTGGCATAGGGCTTCGTGCGTATTGAAAGCCGTTATCTGGGAACTTTCGATCTAAAGCAATTCGAAAGGTATTTTCGCTATTAGGATGGAAATTATCATAGCTCAATTCATCTGCCACAAAGCTTACAATAAGCATGCAGCAACAAATACCAATTGCTAAACCAAAGATGTTGATAAAAGCATATGCTTTCTGTCTAAAAATATTTCTTAAAGCGACTTTAAAATAATTCCGAATCATGTTGCTCTCCTTTTTTGACCTAAAATAAAAATACAAAAACAATAAACGTAAGTAGTTACATTTAATATGAATGGTCGGATTATTTGACAGAAACGCCATATTGACTGAACTTAAATGATGGAACGGGGTTTGTAATGATTAACTTGCAGACCTAAAGGACAGCACTACCCAAACCCTTTTAAATGAAGAAAATCACAGCTGAAAAAATTACGCTAGAAAAAGACCAAATTTTATCCCTTCGCAAGTATGCCGAAGAGCATAAAACCAAGGCCACTATACAAATCATCAATTCGTTCTTGCCCTTTATTGGTATCTGGATTTTGATGTACTTCTCCCTAGATATCAGCTACTGGCTGACATTTGCCTTAGGTATCTTGAACGCATTTTTCTTGGTAAGAATCTTTATTATTCAGCACGACTGCGGTCATCAGTCTTTTGTAAAAAACAGAACTGCACAAAAAATTATAGGCTACGCATGTAGCTACTTCTCTACCATTCCATTCAATTATTGGGCTAAATCACACAGCGTACACCATAAATTAAATGGTCAGTTAGAATTGAGAGATATTGGAGATGTAACCACCTACACTGTGGCGGAGTTTCAAGAATTTAGCAAAGGCAAAAGGTTTGGGTACCGAGTATATCGCTCTCCAATTGTAATGTTTCTTATCGGCCCAATCTATTACGTTTTCATTCATAACAGATTAGCTAAAATTAAATTACCTGCCTTTAAGAGTGCCAAAAAGGGAGTGATTTTAAATAACATATTACTCTTAGCGGCCTTTACCATACTTGGTTTCAGCTTAGGTTGGGTAAAATTCCTATTGGTACATGTTACCATTTTGGTTATGTTCTCTATTATTGCCATTTGGTTTTTCTATGTTCAGCACCAACATGAACACGGTTATAAGCAATGGAAAAAGAACTGGGATTATGTTACTTCGGCTTTAAAAGGCAGTACTTATTATAAAATTCCGAGGGTATTCAATTGGCTGACTGGCAATATTGGTATTCACCACGTACACCATTTAAACCCACTAATCCCTAATTATAACTTAAAGAAATGTATCAAGGAAAACCCTTGGTTGAATCAGTTCCCAACCATAATTGGATTTAGAGACAGTTTAAAACTTGCTTCTAACAAGCTATGGTGTGAAACGCAACAGCGTATGATTTCTTTCAGAGAATTCTACGAAATGGAAAGACGTGGTCTAATTCCCGTACCAGTATCAAATAAATCGAACGGGTAAAGCACAATTCAATATAAAAGTCAGGCATAATCGTTAAGATTTGCTTATTCCTCACCAGATCAAACAAATTTATGAATTTGTTTGATCTGGTGTTTTTATATAATTATTATTAATCATGAATTACGAACTGAGTGGAATTGCCAAAACCACGGCTAACTATATAAATACCACCAATCAGCATGTTTTTTTAACTGGTAAAGCAGGCACGGGTAAAACCACTTTTTTAAAATACATTGTACAACATACCCATAAGAAAGCAGTGGTTGCTGCGCCAACGGGTATTGCCGCCATTAACGCCAATGGGGTTACGCTCCACTCTTTATTGCATCTACCTTTCGGGGCATTTATTCCTGAACGCATTACACCTCCAAATACAGGAGGACAAATCACTACGCTCCTCAACCTCTTTTCGAATGTAAGGTTTAACGCTTCAAAGCGGGCCATGCTTCGCGAAGTAGAACTCTTGATTATAGATGAAGTCAGTATGTTACGCTCTGATTTATTAGACTGCATTGACCACATGCTGCGCTACCTCAGAAAAAACAGAAATGAGCCTTTTGGTGGACTTCAGATATTGTTCATTGGAGATTTACTTCAGCTTCCACCTGTGGTGAAAGACTCTGAATGGAATGTGCTTTCAGAATATTACAAAAGCAGTTATTTCTTCGATGCACATGCCCTTCGCGAAGCCCCTCCTATTCATGTAGAACTGGATAAAATTTACAGGCAAACCGATGAGAAATTTATTCAAATTCTAAATCGATTTAGAGACAACGAACAAAACACTGAGGACTTAAATTACCTCAACTCATTCTATAATCCTGAAGTAAAAGAAAAGGAGAAAAGTGGCTACATCTACCTGACCACACACAACAGAAAAGCAGATGAAATCAACACCAATCGACTAGCAAACCTCCAGTCGAATGCGCATGAATATAAAGCTGACCTTAGTGGTGACTTCCCTGATAACGCCTACCCTACTAACCCTAGGCTTTCCCTTAAATTGGGAGCTCAGGTTATGTTTATTAAGAATGATGCTTCCGGGCAAGGCCAATTTTTCAATGGAAAAATTGGGACAGTTTCCCAATTGCGTTCCTCTGAAATTTGGGTAAAGTTTGAGGACGGCAACGAAGTTGAAGTCAGTAACCACATTTGGGAAAACAAACGATACAAACTCAACGAGGCCTCTAACGAAATTGAAGAGAAAGTGCTGGGTAAGTTTGAGCAGTACCCTTTAAAACTCGCTTGGGCAGTTACAATTCACAAAAGTCAAGGCCTTACTTTCGAAAAGGCAATCCTCGATCTTACCGATGCCTTCACCCACGGACAAGTATATGTGGCCTTATCGCGATTAACTTCACTGGACGGGCTAATTCTTGCCTCTCGTTTACCCGAAGGAAGCTTTGAAAGAAGTCAGAGCATGAATGCTTTTATGGCTACCAAAAGCAGCGAAAACCAGCTCACCAATCAACTGCCAGATTACCAAAAACGATATTACGCGAAACTGTCTGAATCCACATTCGATTTTTCAGGGGTATTGTATTCTTTGAGCCAACACATTCAGGGTTTTGATAAAGACGAGAGCCGATCGGCCAAGCAAGAGTATTTAGGTTGGAACAAAAGACTTTTGGACAGTACGCTTCCCTTGCAAAAAGTGGGCGCTACATTTATTGGTGAAGTCCAGAGAATCTTGACCATGGAGGCTTATTTACCACATTTAGCCGAGAGGGCCGAAAAAGCAAAAGGATACTTTAATAAGGAACTCGAAAAACTCACCGACCTCTTAGACGAGCACCAACAGGACATAAAAACAAAGGTCAGAATTACAGAATACAAGAAAGAACTCAAGGCTTTAGAGCAACTGTATTTCAACAAAAGAGCCCAAGTACAGCGTTTCCAATTATTGGTCAGCAATGCCTTAAAGGGTAAAACACTCACCAAGGAAGAAATGCTCAGTTCTTCTTTGTACAAGGAACGTAAAGTAGCGACCATCTCGAAAGGGAAAAAGTCGAAAACACCTACTGCCGAAATCAGCTTCGAGCTGTATCAGCAAGGAAAATCAGTGGAGGGAATTGCAGAAACCAGAGGGCTAGTCCCCAGCACGATTGAAGGTCATTTAGCGCAATATATCTCTAGTGGCCAAGTGGATATTAAGCGTTTAATGAGCGAAGAAAAACTGAATGTAATTCTTTCATTAGTCACCCCTGAAACCACGGGCACTCAAGAAATCAAAAGCAAGCTTGGGGAAGAATACAGCTATGGTGAAATCCGCATGGCACTCACTTTTTACAAAGCCTTGAAATAAAACCTCATTAGGCAAAATCATCTCAAAACCCCCTAGAAAAATAAAGGTAGTCCCGAACAGAAAACTGAACTCCCTTTATATCATCTTCGCGGAAAATCTACCTCCAGCAATTACCAAATTGAGTACTCTTTTACACATATGGGAAACTTTGGGACAGCTTTTTTCTCAAAAAGTGCCTTTAAGGAGGTTATTACTAATGGTACGAGAATTGAACAACAACACACAAATCAAATAACATACGAAATCATGAAATCATCATTAAAACTAATAACAGCAATTTTTCTTTCTGGCGCCCTTTTGTTCGGCTGTCAAGCGAGTAACACGGCAAAAGGTGGTGCCATTGGCGCGACTGCTGGTGGTGTAATCGGTGGTGTAATTGGAGGTAAAGATAATACCGCCCTAGGTGCAATTATTGGAGCAACCGTTGGTGGTACTGCTGGAGCTCTAATTGGCCGAAGAATGGACAAGCAAGCTGAAGAATTGAGAGAAGATCTAAATGGCGCAAAAGTAGAGCGTGTAGGAGAAGGCATTAAAATCACCTTTGATTCAGGTTTAATGTTTGCCACTAATCAATCTGCTTTGAATGTAAACACAAAGGAAAACCTTAAAGATTTAGCCGCTACACTTCAGAAATATGAAGACACTAACGTGCTGATCGAAGGTCATACTGACAATACGGGTACTGACGAATATAATATGACCCTTTCTAAGAAAAGAGCTGCTTCGGTTCAGGAGTATTTAGTAAGCCTTGGTTTAGATTACCAGAGAATGGAAATCGCGGGTTATGGTGAAAGCCAGCCGATCACTGAAAACGACACCAACGCTGGAAGACAAGCCAACCGTAGAGTTGAAGTTGCGATTTACGCCAACGACAAAATGAAAAGAATGGCCAAAAGAGGCGAACTTGAAGGAGGCGAATAAGCCCACTCAATGGAAAGTATTTAAAATGCTTTGTGAGAAATCGCAAAGCATTTTTTTATGCTCAAACATTCGGTGATTTATTAACTTGCATCAATGGAAGGCCCCAACCCACAACTGCTTGTCGATTTAGTAACAATGAAAATGCCATTCGGCAAATACAAAGGCACCACGCTCTGCGATTTACCCACTTACTATTTAGAATGGTTTGCTAAGGAAGGTTTCCCAAATGGAAAACTAGGAATGCTCCTCTCCACCATTTTCGAAATTAAAATCAACGGTTTGGAAGATTTGCTTAAGCCACTGAAGAGTAAGAGAAGGTTTTGAAAGAGATCTGTTTTTTCAATTTTTAACCTATACAAAATGGTTCTCGATGATTTATTGAATTTAGAATTGATTGTTGTTCTAACCTTCTTTAGCTTTCGTAACTTCTCCAATTTTCTTATTTTCTATAAAGAAGAAAAAATCAAAATATTTAGTTCAGCGTTGATTGACAACCTTAAGTTCATAGGTATTATGTTTAAAAGTGTTTTTAAGCTCTGGTGGACTGGTGATCAATATAAGTTTGAAAAGAGGATAGCAAATGGATTGTCTGTGTTGTTCTACTTTTCAATTATAGTACTCATTTTAACATTCTTGATTGGTTACATAATTTAAAACACGTTAAATCTAATGAATCAACTTCCTACACCACTAACCCAACCTTTCCAAACCAAGGCGTGTCAAATAGATCACACAAAAAAACCATGAAAAACCTACTATTAGCTTCCGCTCTTATCCTCATCTCCTTTTCTTCTTGTTCCGATGAGTTGGATTGTTGTACTATTGAAGGTGGCGAACAAAAATGGTCATTAGTAGAAATGACAGGTAGCTTTTCACCCTCAGCTACCTCAGGAGATGACATGGATTGGCAGGAATACTACATAATAAATGCCAACACAGGCACCTTCTCCAAATTCAGAACAAGAGGTGGCGTAGAAACCTCAGCGTCTGGCACATTCATCTTTAATTCTACAGAAGAAGAACATTCAATCAAACTCACCTACCCAAGCGACAACGACATAATTGCCAACTGCACAGGTGACTTAACCGAAGTGTTAATCATAACCTCAGATAGCACACTCAAAGGCACTTGGGATTACTGCGATGGCTCAGGTTTAAAATACCAGAGAACCGAATAGTTAAGCCATTATCAAGAGGTTGAAACAATTCCGCTATTAAACGAACTTTTAACAAGGCTTCATCATTAGGGTATGATATGAATGCTCTTGTGGAGTAGTTCATTACTGATAGCGCTGATAATGTTAAAAACCGATTTAAAAGCTTCGGAAACGAATAGTCAACCTAAGCAAGCTTTACTCATTGCTGGCATTTTGTTTATTGCCATCAACCTGCGGACAGCATTGGCCAGCCTAGGGCCATTAGTAAGTACCATTAGGGAAAGTACTGGACTCTCCAATTCAATGTTGGGCTTGCTCACTACCCTACCTCTTTTGGCTTTTGGAGTGATTTCAATGCTCACTCCCCTATTTACCAAGCGTTTTGGAATGGCCGCTACTTTGGCAGGGGCACTCCTATTAATCACGATTGGAATTCTAGTGCGTTCAATTGATTTTATACCAGCGTTGTACATAGGAACAATTTTGTCCGGCATTGGCATCGCCTTTGGAAATGTGCTTTTACCCAGTTTGGTAAAACGTAATTTCGAATCTAATTTGGGCCTCATCACCAGTTTATACTCAGGAATTATGGCAATTGGAGCAGCCTCCGCTGCAGGAATAAGCGTGCCCCTAGCTCAAAATGAGGCTTTTGGATGGAGAGGCGCGTTGGGTGTTTGGGCCATTCTTTCTTTGATGGCTTTCTTTATTTGGTTACCGCAAGTATGGCATATTAAAAAAGCGAAAAAGCATCGCAACTTTATGAAAGCCATGAAAAACTTGGCAGGTTCTAAATTGGCTTGGAAAGTGGCCATTTTTATGGGCTTACAATCCTTTGCCTTTTATGTGATTTTAGCTTGGCTCCCAGACATCCTTCAAAGTCGTGGGTTTGATGCTACATACTCAGGCTGGATGCTTTCCTTATCTCAAGGCACTGGTGTTTTGGGTTCATTGCTCATCCCTATCTGGGCAGGCAGAAAAAAGGATCAGCGAAGCATTATACTGGTTCTTGTGCTGTTAGAGGCTATTAGCCTAGTGGGGCTTATGTTCCCTGAAACCGGCTTCGTGTATGTTTGGGTTACCTTGATTGGCTTTGCTTTAGGGGGAAGTTTCGGCTTGGTATTGATGTTGATTATTTTCAGGTCTGAAGATTCGGAAACAGCCGCGGAGCTTTCAGGCATGGCGCAATCCATAGGCTACTTATTAGCCGCCACAGGGCCAATTATCTTTGGTAGCATCTTCGATTTGACTGGCAATTGGTCCTATTCCATAGGTTTCCTATTAATCATTGCGGCCGTTAAACTATACATGGGTTTAGACGCAGGAAAGCCAGGTAAAGTTTAGTTCGAAATACAACTATAACCCCGATGCCTTTGTTGGTGTTGTCACCAACAAACAGATAGGCTCATTAAAAAACCACCAAAATAGCTCCATATAACTTCAAGAAGTTGAACTCCTTTATCTTCTTCAGAAAATGAATTTATGATAAGGGCGAAAGGTTTAGTTCGAAATACAAGCCCAACCGATGATTAACGCTTTATTTTCCCTCCAGGTAGCTTCGCAATCCTGTCAGGGAAATTGGAGATGATACCATCAATACCAACTTCAATCAGTTCTCCCATGGTTTTTTCATCATCTACGGTCCATCGCCACACCTCAATTCCACTTTTGTGCGCTTTGTTTATGTAATCCTTTGTAATTGGATTTCCACCCCCAGCACCAATGGCTTGGGCATTGATGGCTTTGGCCGAATCAATTGATCGTTCATTTGCAGATCCTACCAAAAAGAGAATCGGAATGTCTTTGTCTAACTGACGCACTTTTTCCAATGCCTGATAATAGAAGGAGAAAATTATCACCTCATTCTTCATATCTAGGTCATTGATAATATCCATCATTTCTTGCTCCACTCCGTTGACTTTGATTTCAACACAAACCTTGATTTTCCCTTTAGACATGGCCAGCGCTTCTCTAAGGGTGGGCACTTTCTCCTCCTTGAACTCATCTCCAAACTTATCGGAATAACCAACTCTCACTTTGCTCAGTTCTTCATAAGTCATTTCGGCAACCTTGCCTTTCATGCCGTTCGAAGAAGTTCGGTTAACCGAAGCGTCATGAATGACAACTAGAGAATCGTCTTTGGTTTTATGAATATCCAGTTCGTAATACTCGAACTGATGATTAATGGCTTTTTGAAAAGCAGCCAAAGTGTTTTCTGGAGCAACTCCCGAAAAGCCCCTGTGAGCGATTACTTTGGTTTGGGCTTGAGCGATGGTGGCAAAAAATAGCAGGGCGTAAATGAAGAAAGACTTATTCATTCTATGGATTTATTTTAATGAAGTAAACACAAATATAGAAAACTCAAATTGCCTGAATATTAACTGGCCTTTATGATATCCAAACCTATTCTTAAGGAAACTTTAAGGAAGTTCAGCGTGCACTCTAATTTAACAAAGCATAAATTAGGGCATGAGAATTCTGATTGTTGAGGATGAGATCGGGATTTCCAACTTTGTAAAGCAGGGTTTGGAAGAAGAATCATTTGTGGTAGACACAGCAGAAGATGGCAATCAGGGACTTATTTTGGCTTTGAGTAATGATTATGATTTACTTTTACTCGATTGGATGCTTCCAGGACTCAGTGGTATAGAAATTTGCCGGCAATTCAGAAAAGAAAACAGCTCAACTCCTATCATTTTCCTAACCGCCAAAGACACTGTACAAGAAACCATTTTCGGCTTACAATCTGGCGCCAACGACTACATCAAAAAGCCTTTCCATTTTGAAGAACTTTTAGAGCGAATCAGGGTTCAGTTGCGCTCCACACCTAGCGTACCCGAAAAATTGAGTATTGGCAATATTGTTTTAGATGTGAATGCACACCAAGTTTATAAAGGAGATGAAGAGATATTTCTGACTAAAAAGGAATTCGCATTACTAGAGTATTTGATTCGAAACAAGAACAAGGTTTGCCGCAGAACAAGAATTATTGAATCGGTTTGGGACATCCATTTTGAATACAACACTGGTGTAATCGATGTGTACATTAATGCACTTCGCAACAAACTGAAATTAAGTGAAGCTGAAAATTACATTCAAACAGTAAGGGGAATAGGCTATATCGCCAAGGAATTATGAAATTGAATTTCAAAAACAGGATTGCTCTCTACTACACCGTAGCCACAGCCATCATCACGGCATTGGCATTTCTTATTGTCTTTCTGAGTGTAAAGAAAACGGTTTTCAGCAACCTAGATAAAGAGCTTTCTTATCAGGCACAAAAACACTCCAAAGAAATCATCATTGAAAATGATAGCATTCATTTCATGAACAAAGCCGAATGGGCTGAAAGAGAGCATCGTGAGGTTCAAGTCAATCCAGTATTTATTCAGCTGATCAATAATCAGGGGCAGTTAATGGATAAGTCGCCTAACCTTAAAGAGCAGCAACTTACCTTTCTTGATGCAGTAAAAAGTAACGACCACTTCAGTACATTGCTTGAAGACAGGGCCATTCGACAAGCGCAAATTCCAATTGAAAAAAACGGCAGAAAACAAGGTTATATTCTCACCGCAATTTCCATGGAAAGTTCCACTATGGTGATCAAAAACCTTCAAAACACCTTGTTGATTTCCTTTCCCATTGTGCTTTTTGGTCTGTATCTAATTTCAAGTTCTTTGGCGGGTCGAAGCATCACTCCTCTTCAAGCCATTATTGATACTACGAACACCATTACAAAAAACAACCTGAACGAACGGGTACCGCTACCGCATAACAAGGACGAAATATTCGAACTCTCCTCTGCTATTAACGAACTTTTGCAGCGCATAGAAAACGCCATTCAGCGCGAAAGGCAGTTTACATCTGATGCTTCGCATGAACTCCGCACCCCACTTTCAACCCTCAGGGGCACATTGGAAGTGCTGATCAGGAAACCCCGCACACAACCAGAGTATGAAGAGAAAGTACAATATGGTTTAAGTGAAATAGACCGAATGGGAAATATTGTTGAGCAACTTTTACTACTCGCTAGGTTCGATTCTAAAAGTGAAATAGAGAGTAATCACCCAATTTCTTTAGTGGCCTTGGTAGATGAAGTGCTCTCTAGAAATGGACAAGCAATAGCGAAGAAAAACTTAAAAATTGATTTTGAAGTAAAGGCCAAGACAGAAACCCATGTACCTCAATATTATGCCAGCTTGGTGCTTGAAAACATTATTACTAATGCCATCAAATACTCCCATGAAGGTAAAACCATTAATGTAGAGATTTCTGTAGAGGGTGATTACACGCTTTGTAAAATAAGCGACAATGGCATAGGAATTAAGGAGGATGATCTTAGCTCACTTTTCAGTCCATTTTTTAGGTCCGATGCCCTAGCACACAAGCAAATTACAGGCGCTGGCTTGGGGCTTTCCATTGCCAAAAAAGCAGTAGACGCCATGGGTGCTCAGCTTACAGTGGAAAGTCAATTCAATAAAGGCACCACTTTTACCATTGCATTTTTAAGGAAACCTTAAGCATTACTTATGAGAAACTTAAGGCAGTACATTATAGATTTGAGAAGTCAATTTTAGACCAATAGTAATGTTAGAACAGATTATTCAATACAGCATTAAAAACAAACTCATTGTGATGCTTTTTACAGCCGTAATGGTGGGTTTTGGTGTTTTTTCGCTCACCAATATCCCCATTGGGGCGGTACCTGATATCACCAACAATCAAGTCCAAGTAATTACTACCTCTCGCAACTTGGCTACCCAAGATGTAGAAAAATTCCTGACCTACCCTGTTGAGTTGGAAATGGCCAATCTGCCCGGTGTGATGGAAATTCGATCGGTATCTAAATTCGGACTTTCTGTAGTTACCGTAGTGTTCGAGGATAAAATGGGCACCTACTTGCCTCGACAGCTCATTGCAGAAAAAATTAAAAGTGCCGAAGAAAGAATCCCAGCCGAATTTGGAAAACCATTTATGGGGCCTGTTTCAACAGGTTTGGGAGAAATATACCAGTATATCATAGATGTAAAGCCTGAGTATCAAGGACAATATTCGATTACCGATTTAAGAACCATTCAGGACTGGATTGTCAAGCGTCAATTGTCTGGAATACCTGGGGTGGTGGAAGTAAATACATGGGGAGGCTTTCTCAAAGAATACGAAGTAGCCATTAATCCAGAGCAATTAAGCGCCCTAAACCTATCGCTTTCAGAAGTATTTGACGCTTTAGAAAAGAACAACAGCGTGGCGGGTGGTAGCTATATTGAAAAGGGCAATGAAGCCTTTTTCATTCGCGGAGAAGGCTTGGTCAGTTCACTTGATGATATCGAGAACATCGTAATTACCAACAAAAACAACACGCCAATTTTCATTCGTGATGTAGCCAAAGTTGGTTTTGGACATGCCAATCGTTTTGGCGCCATCACGGGCAATGGAGAAGGAGAAAAAGTTTTAGGCCAAGTAATGATGCTCAAAGATGCCAATTCGAAGGCAGTAATTGATGCCGTAAAGAATAGAGTTGCGGAAATTCAAAATAGCCTTCCTCCTGGGGTTATAATCAATGGCTTTTTAGAACGAAGTGAACTGATTGGAAAAACCACTTTCACCATTGCAGAGAACCTAATCTTGGGTTGTTTGATTGTGGTTTTTGTTGTGGTGCTGCTACTAGGAAACTTGAGATCTGGTTTGGTGGTAGCCTCAGTGATTCCACTCTGTTTACTCTTTGCCTTATCCTTAATGTACATTTTCGGAGTTGATGCCAACCTGATGAGCTTAGGCGCCATCGACTTCGGGATTATCATAGATGGGGCGGTGATTATTGTTGAATACATTGCCTTTAAAATTACAGCCGAAAGAACTCAGATCATGAGTCTTCCGAAAGATGAAAAACAAAGCCTGATTGATAAAATCACTTTTAGTGGCTCCACAAAAATGATGCGTTCCGCAGTTTTTGGACAGCTGATCATCATTATAGTTTTCATTCCAATTCTTTCGCTTTCTGGTGTTGAAGGCAAAATGTTTAAGCCAATGGCAATGGTGTTTTGCTTTGCTTTGATTGGTGCAATGATCCTCTGCTTCACTTATGTTCCGGTGGTGGCTTCTATGTTCTTAAAGCCATCTGACCCAACTAAAAAGAATATCTCTAATCGACTGATTGGATTTCTGGAGAGCATATACACTCCCTCTATTACATGGGCTTTAAAAAGCAAAGGCATTATTCTAGCTGCCGCAGCAGCATTGCTTATTGCAGTTGGTGTTTTG
Source organism: Roseivirga echinicomitans (assembly GCF_001592935.1). Taxonomy (GTDB): domain Bacteria; phylum Bacteroidota; class Bacteroidia; order Cytophagales; family Cyclobacteriaceae; genus Roseivirga; species Roseivirga echinicomitans. Next base: position 132,397 of record NZ_LRDB01000002.1, on the reverse strand, counting down.
TTCTCAAAAATGGGTGGTGAATTCGTGCCTACTTTAGATGAAGGTGATTTTGTAATCCAGCCAGTACTTAAAACGGGCACTTCATTAAGTAAGACCATCGAAGCTACTACCCTGATTGAACAAATTCTGAAGGAGTTTCCAGAAGTAGATCAAGTGGTGACCAGAATTGGAGCGGCAGAAGTACCTACTGATCCTATGTCGATGGAAGAGAGTGATGTGATTATTAAACTCAACCCGATCAAAGAATGGACTTCGGCCGAAACCAAAGATGAATTGGCAGACAAGTTTAAAGAAGCCCTTTCCGCCAAAATACCTGGAGTTGATTTTGAGTTTACCCAGCCGATCGAGATGCGCTTTAACGAGCTTATCACTGGCGTAAGGGCTGATTTGGCCATCAAAGTTTTTGGAGAAGATTTGGACGTGCTCTACCAAAAAGCCTTAGAAATAGAAAAGGCGATTGCCAACGTAGACGGGGCAGCCGATATTATTGTAGAAAAAGTAGCGGGTCTACCTCAAATGTCTGTAAAGTTCAATCGTCAAAAAATTGCACGCTATGGCCTGAACGTAGAAGAACTGAATAACATCATTACGATAGGCTTTGCTGGAAAGGCAGCCGGAAGTGTTTTTGAAGGCGAAAAGCAATTCGATTTGGTAGTTCGTTATGATGCGGAACACCGGAAAGACATTGAGGACATAGAAAGAGCATCAGTACTCTTGCCCAACGGAAATAAAGTACCACTTAGTGAGTTTGCCGAAATCAGCTACACCAAAGGACCTGCTAAAATATCGCGTGATGACACCAAAAGAAGAGTGGTGGTAGGCGTAAATGTTCGTGGGCGAGATTTGGAGTCAGTGGTAAATGATGTTCAAAAAATCATTAAAGCCGAAGTTAAAATACCTGTTGGCTATAGTATTGAATACGGTGGGCAGTTTGAAAACCTAAGGTCAGCCAGGGCCAGATTAATGCTTGCGGTACCTGTCGCCTTAGTGCTCATTTTCTTCTTACTCTATTTCGCTTTCAACTCAGTAAAGGAAGCCCTGATGATTTACAGTGCTATCCCGCTCTCAGCTGTGGGTGGCGTACTCTTGCTTTATATTCGTGATATGCCTTTCAGTATTTCAGCTGGTGTAGGCTTTATCGCTCTTTTTGGAATTGCGGTGCTCAATGGAATTGTGCTGATTGAGCATTTTAAAGAACTGAAAAAACACGGTCATGACGACATTAATGCTAGGGTTATTCTAGGCACAAAACAAAGACTGAGACCTGTATTGCTAACCGCCATGGCCGCAGCATTAGGGTTTCTACCCATGGCCATCTCTACCTCCGCTGGTGCCGAAGTGCAGAGACCTTTAGCCACGGTAGTCGTTGGGGGACTAATTTCCGCCACCATTCTGACGCTAATTGTACTGCCTGTTTTGTATTCTATTTTCGATAAAAAAGAAACCAAAAAGCCAATGAAAGCACAACCGCTTATGATTGTCATTCTATTGATGCTTGCCTTAAACAGCAACGGAAAGGCACAAACCAAACCCATTAGCCTTAATGAAGCCATTGACATTGCGTTGAAAAACAACAATGAATTGAAAGCTTCTTCTGCTAGAATAGATCAGAATAAATCTTTGGTCGGTAGTTCATTCAACATTGAAAAGACGCAGGTATACTACCACTTTGACGAAAACAACATTGCGGAAAACAACCAAGCGCTGGATGTCTTTGGTCTCAGTCAGTCATTTGCTTTTCCTACAGTCTATGGTAATCAGAAAAAAGTACTTCAGGGTATTACCTCCCTTTCGGAACAACAAAATTTACTGGACCAAAATAGAATCACGAAAGAAGTTTCGAAAGCCTATTACACTGTTGTGTATTGGAAAAGCGTAGTACAGAATTACGCCTATTTAGACAGCCTGTATAAAGATTTTTCCAGAGCAGCCTCACGTAAATTTGAAGAAGGGGAAACCAATTATTTGGAGAAACTAACCGCAGAGGCCAAACAAAGAGAGCTTGATTTAGCCCTAAAGCAGAGCAAAGAAAGCGTCCAAAAATCTTATGCTTTACTTCACCAGTGGCTTCAATCCGATACCGATATTGAAGTAGAGCGACAACATATGCAAATGCTTGAATACAGTCCTTTAGATACCGAAAACCACCTGGGTATTCAATATTTTGAAAAGGCTGAATTGCTATCGCAACAGTCGTTAAAGCTGGCTCAACAGCAGCTTTTACCCGATTTACACCTCAACATCTTCAGAGGAACCAACAATGGTGTAAATGCAAAAGCCTATATGGGTTTTCAAGCAGGTATAGGCATCCCTCTCTTTTATGGAGCCGATAAGGCAAAGGTGAATGCAGCCAAAATCCAATCGCTCATTTCTGAATACGAGTCAGAGAATTACAAAACACAGTTAAAGGCCAATTTTGAAGCTCAGCGCGCTGATTTACAGCAATATGAAGAAGCTATAAACTACTATGAAAGTGCTGGAAATCTCTTGTCTCAAGAGTTAATCAACAATGGCACAAAGGCTTTTAAAAGTGGTGAAATCGATTTCTTACAGTACATACAATTGCTCGATAATGCCAAAGGTATTGAGATTACCTACTTAGAAAATCTCTACAAATACAACATGATCTTATTGGATATCAAATATTTAACAATTCTGAAATGAACAGTTCTAAACATACATTCAGTATCAGCTTATTTTTAGGCAGTCTTGCCCTCGTGTTCGGCATATTCTCTTGTGGTTCAAATGCTACCAACGAAACCGTGGTCATTGATGACAACGAGAACATCATAAGCGTGAGTAACTCTCAATTTCAAGCTTCGGCTATGAAGCTCGGGAAAATGGACACTTTTGAGTTTTCGGAAAAGGTGCATACCACAGGCATGTTTGATGTACCTCCGGGTCACAAAGCTTCTGTAAGTGCCTATTTTGGTGGCTACGTAAAAGAGAGTGAGCTGTTACCAGGTGAAGTGGCCACGAAAGGACAAACCTTGTTCACACTAGAAAACCCAGCCTACATTCAAATGCAGCAGGACTTTCTGGAGGTTAAAAACCATCTCACTTTTTTAAAGTCTGACTACGAAAGGCAAAAGAACCTTTCGGAAGAAAATATCAGCTCTCAGAAGAAATTTCTTCAGGCAGAAACGGAATACAACAGTGCTTTAACCCAATACGAAGCCCTTAAAAAGAAATTGGCCTTGATGAACATTGATTCCAACAGCTTAACGGCAGAGAGCATGACTTCAGTGATCTCGGTAAAATCACCCATTAGTGGATTTATCACTTCTGTAGATGCTTCTAAAGGCATGTTCCTAAACCCTTCCGACATTGCAATAACCATTACCAACACCGAACACATGCATATGGAATTGAGGGTTTTTGAAAATGACCTGCATAAGATTAAGGTGGATCAGAAAGTAATATTCAAGCGTCAGAATGACCCTAACAAAACGTTTACAGCTACGATTAACCTCATCAACAAAGCCATTGACGAGGAAAACAGATCTGTTTTAGTGCATTGCCATCTGGACAATGAAGAAGACGAATTGCTCTTTATACCGGGCATGTATGTTGAAGCTGAAATACTCACTTCCACTCAAGCTCAAATGGCTTTACCTGAAGCTGCAGTGATAGAGATTGAAAATAATTATTACGTTTTAGTAAAAACAGGTATGGAAAACGGAGCATCAGTGTTCGAGAAAAGAGCGGTGAAAGTGGGCATTACTGAAGATGGCTTTACCTCCATTTTAAATCCTCAGGACTTTAAAGCCAATACTGAATTCTTAATCTCTGGAGCGTTCAATTTGATTATGGAATAAAAAGGATCGTTTTTTGAAAGAATGCACCGATTAAAACTCTAACAATAGGGAATTATTCTCCCCCATTTCTCATTACCTACACGGTTAGAGAAATTAAAAAGACAGTCCATGCCTAAGCATTCTGAACATATAAAATATTCGATCCTAGAATTGGCCTCTATGGGCGTGGGATCTACACCCGCAGATACCTTTTCAAAAAGTCTTGATCTTGCGCAGAAAGCGGAAGAAATGGGCTACACTAGATTTTGGTTGGCGGAACACCATAATATGGTCAGCATTGCAAGTTCAGCTACTTCCGTGCTGATTGGCCATATTGCTGGAGGCACAAAAACACTAAGAGTTGGTTCTGGAGGAATCATGCTGCCTAACCATTCGCCCCTGATTGTCGCTGAACAATTTGGCACTTTAGGCTCGCTTTACCCAGGTAGAATTGATCTCGGTTTGGGCAGAGCACCGGGCACCGATCAAGCTACAGCTCATGCCATCAGGTCGGATAGAGCGAGGTCGGTAGTTGCCTTCCCCGATGAGGTTGCGCAAATTCAAAAGTACTTCTCCAGAGAAAATAAAACCGCTCAGGTGAGGGCTTCTGTGGCAGAAGGCGTGGAAGTGCCTATTTACATTTTAGGCTCCAGCACCGATAGTGCTCATTTGGCAGCAAAAATGGGTTTGCCTTATGCTTTTGCAAGTCATTTTGCACCTGCTCAGCTCTTTGAAGCTTTTCATATTTATCATAACAATTTTCAGCCTTCCGCATTTTTGAAGGAACCATATACCATAGCTTGTATCAATGTAATTGCGGCCAATACTGACCATGAGGCAGAACGCTTATCTACTTCCCTCATCAAGATGATGTACGGAGTGTTGACGAATAATATCGACTACATGCAGCCGCCAGAAGAAATGAATGCGGAACTGAAAGCACTATCAGGGTACGAGGCATTTCAGCGCATGCTGAAATATGCTTTTGTGGGCAGCAAGGCCACTGTGCAACAAAAGACGAATGACTTTATTGAAGCCACAGGAATTGATGAAGTGATGGTGGCTTCCCACATCTTCCATCACGAAGACAGAATAAAGTCTTACCAGATCTTCTCAGAAATAATGAAAGACCGGAAATAACTCCGGCCTTTCAATGTTAATTAGGTGAGGTTGAGTTCTTCCCAATCAATTCAATTCCTTGAATAAATCCATGTATTCAGTGTCCCAACTAGTAGAAATCTCTTCAAAGTTTTCTTCCGTCACTTCTTTGTTATTGATTTCGGAAGCTGCCCTAGAGAAAAGTGCTTCGGCTTTTTCGAAGAACTTGGTCATTTTCTGAATTTGAACGTAATCTTTGTCCTTCAAGAACATCAAATAATTACCATCCTCTTTCTTCACTTCAAGGTCAGTTTCTCTGTCCATCATCCTACACTTAACAGTAACCACTCCATGCTCACTAGGTTCAGAAACCGAAATCACCTCATAATCTTCTGGCGAGCGATTTTGTAACTGTGGTCGAATAAGTGAAGCTGAAAGCGAGAGTGATACAGTAGAAAACAATTCCTCATCTTTATAAAACTCTATCTTATCCTTTGAGCTACGCTTAATTTTCGTTTGAAAACTACCAATCATGGCCGTTTTAAATGATTCGAAAGCATCTAGCGCTTTAAATCCAGCCTCATCAAAATTGGTTATGGCAATCCCATCTTTCTTCACATAAAAATACGGAACAGGGTTGTGATCTACTGGTTGAGCAGAAACTAGTCCTAAAGAGAGAAGCATTTTTTCTGGAGTACTGGTATCGTAAGGGCTTTTAGGTTGACAACCAACCATTGTAAAAATGGCTAAAGCCGCCAGTAAGTATTTCATCCTGTTCTTCATTTTATAATATTTATAAGACGAAGAACCGGGGTTTTGCATAGTCAAAGAATACCCTCTAGCTCGGATATTCTAGTCGGTAATAACGGGCAGTCTCATTTTGTTGCCTCCAAAACCAAGCTCATCATTGGGCCAATTTTATTAGGCTCTAGCCAGCGTGTCACCACCACCAAATCATTCTTCTTGTCGATAACGATGAAGTTACCTCCAAAACCTGCCGCAAAATAAATGGACTCATCATTTACTTCTTTCCACTTTCTTGGGCCTCTATTGAGCCACCACAAATAGCCATAACTGGCATTCGCCTCAGAAGATTTTTGCACTTCATTGACCCAGTCTTTAGAAATGAGTTGATTACCATTCCAATTGCCTTCGTTTAAAAAAAGCAAACCAAATCGGGCATGGTCTAGCGCACTGATAAAAACACCTCCACCTGAATGACCTCCACCCGTAACAGATTGCATATTAACACCATCAACATTGACCCAAGAGTTTTCATAACCAAACCATCGCCATGTGGTTGAGGCCCCAATGGGATCCATAATGTTTTCTTTTAAAACCTGCGGAAGTGGTTTTCTCCACACCTGAAGCAGTGCATAAGCCAATACATTCACCCGTACATCATTGTATTCCATTACCGTACCAGATGGCACAGGTTTTTCGAAACGCCAATCATCAATCCCTCCCCTTCTTGGTGGTCTGTCAGCCCAATCTTGCATCCCAAACAGCGTTCCCGACCAAGCAGAAGATTGATTCAGTAAAGAATGCCATTCTATTTTTTGGTTATGGGCACCATCAAAGGTGTTGTCCCAAACATATTCGCTCACTTTGTCATGAACATTACCGATCAGTCCCTTATCCAAAGCCAAGCCAGCGACTGTGGAAAGGTAACTTTTAGTTACACTGTGTGTCATGTCCACTCGTTTCACATCTCCCCATTGGGCAACGATATAACCATTCTTTATAATTACACCTGCAGGCCCACCACGTTCTCGGGTTGGACCGACTAATTCGTGGTAAGGCTCGGTACTAAAACCTTCGTATGAAGCAATTCTGGAGTCTTTAGAGCCTGAATACTCATTGTCTTGGGCATATTTAACCGCTACATCAATTTGAGCTGCATTCAAACCCAAAGACTGAGGCGTTCGGGTTTCCCATTTCCCTCTGGTCGGAAAGTAATTCTGAGCGTATGTAGGGATTGTAGCGAATAGCGCAAGAGTTATGCACAAAGTAATAGCAAATCTGTTCATTTTTGGAAGGGTTTAACCCGAGTTAAACAGAAAGGGCAAGATTTACAAACGGACTTTTATTGGAGGAAAAAATGAAAGGAGGCCATCACACCTCCCTTCTACCTAATCAAAAACATGTAATCCTACATGCCTTCGTTTTCTTTGTCTTAAAATCGACATGAAGGTAATATTTATTTAACATTTAGATAACAGATTGAGACGAAAAAATAAGATGGAAGCCTTAGTTGTGATTATATAGCCATTTCTGTGCTTGAAAACGATTGACAGGTTTGTTAATCCATCTGAATCTCTATTTTTGTCGTAAGCTGAATTGCAAAATTCATGATGACCTCTTTATAAAACCATGAAAAAAATACTCTTAGTAGAAGATGAACAGAATGTGGCGGCCTTTATAAAAAAAGGGCTTGAGGAAGAAGGTTATGCTGTAGAGGTTGCTCATAGTGCAGAATCTGGACGAGAAAAATTGATAGCGAGCCAATTCGATATGTTCATTTTGGATGTTATCCTACCAGGTATCAGTGGTTTAGAACTGTGCAAGCAACTCCGAACCGAGGATATTCAAACCCCGATACTGATGCTTACGGCTTTGAGTTCTACAGAAAATGTGGTTAAAGGCTTAAATACTGGAGCAGATGATTATTTGGCTAAACCCTTTAAGTTTCAAGAACTGCTTGCTAGAATCAACGCTTTGGCACGAAGAACCCAAAAATTTCAGAACAACCAATCATTAACCGTAGGCCAACTAGTACTAGATAAAGATGCAAAAACGGCAAGTCGGGCCGGAACAGAAATCAAACTCACTTCGACAGAATACAAGCTCCTTGAGTACATAATGAAAAACTCAGGAAAGGTACTTTCCAGGGCAGAACTTCTGAAAAACGTATGGGATTTACATTTCGATGTCGGCACTAACGTGGTGGATGTCTATGTGAACTACCTGAGAAATAAAATTGACAAGGGATTTGAAGTGAAAATGATCCAAACCGTAATTGGGATGGGCTATATTTTAAAAGAAGAAACTTGAGATGAAAATCAGAAGTAAGATCACCCTTATTTTCACACTGACTACTTGCACATTGCTCTTGGCTACTTTTGTGTCTATTTATTATTTCGCGAAAGTATATTCAGAAAAGGAATTCTATGAACACTTAAGTAAACGAGCGAAAATCGAGGCTGATTTCTTTCTAAAAGCAGAAGAACTTGACTCTTTAACTTTCAATGAGATTCAAACAGAACATTTACTGCACCTGACTAACGAACATGCTTATGTAGTTCCAAAGTCAAATTTCAGTTCTTTACCCGAGCCAATTCTATCTTTTGCCTCATCCATAACCGATAATGAGGCCGCTACTCAAAAAATCAATGACACCGCTTATTTCGGAATCATCTACGCACATCATCAAGATGACTTTATCGTTATTGTTTCAGCCATTGATGAACACGGTATAAACCTTCTTCACAGCCTTAAAAACATTCTACTCATTGCTTTCATCACCTGCTCAATTATTATTTTTATTGTTGGTGTCTTTCAAGCTAAACAAGTATTAATTCCCATTTCAGGTATTGTCAAAAGGGCGAATGAGATAAGGGCCTCTAACCTTCACTTAAGGCTAGACACAGGAGAAAATAACGATGAACTTGCGGAACTTTCTTCCACCTTCAACAATATGCTCGACAGGCTAGAAACCTCGTTTGAAATTCAGAGCAACTTTGTGAGTAATGCATCGCATGAACTTAAAAACCCTTTAACCGCTATTTTAGGGGAAGTTGAAGTGGCACTGCGAAAACAAAGAACTGTTGACGAATACATTGCTTCTTTAAATACCATTGAAAAGGAATCTAATAGGCTGGAGATTCTTGTAAAATGTTTACTTGAATTGGCCCAAGCCGATCACGACAACAAAGGACTTATCATTGAAAGCATCCGTATTGACGAATTAATGCTTATTGTGAAAAGTGACATTGATAAGATCAAGCCTGAGAACCAAATTAGCTTCGATTTTTCTGAATTGCCTGAAACAGCGGAATGCCTAATTGTTCAAGGAAGCCAAAGCCTCCTTCGAATGGTTTTGAACAATATTGTAGAGAACGCCTGCAAATTCTCTACAAATAAGCCCGTAAAAATTAAGGTCTCGGCCAATGAAAATTGGGTTGAAATAGAAGTGGACGATAAAGGCATTGGAATTCCTCCTCAGGAATTAAAAAACATCTTTGAGCATTTCTTCCGTGCTTCAAACGCTAGGGCCTTCAATGGTTTTGGAATTGGCTTGCCTTTGGCTCAAAAAGTGATTAAAATCCATGGCGGAAGCCTTATAATCAACTCAAAAGAAGGTGAGGGTACCAATGTAAAAATCAGGCTTCCTAACTACAGACAGGCGGTTTCTATCGATCGTTAGAAATTCTAATGGTATTCTAATCTTGAGATTCAGCCCTCCCTTCAAGTAGCCCGTATATTTGCAGCATATTTAAAAGAATAGTCTGCTTTAATGCGCAAATACCTCCATACATGTTTGATTGTCTTAATGAGTTTTCTCGTTTCGATACAGGGCTTCGGAGTATATTCGTTCAATAGAGTTGTTTTGGCGCCAAACCAGAGCATTGTGCTTGATGCAAACCAAGACGAACAAAGTGACTCTGAAGAGCAAGACGAATCGGATTCAGATTCAATTCCAATTCCACTTACTTTGCCTGACGAAGAAACTAAAGAGGATTGCGTGGATATTGATGACCTTGTTTTAAATCAATCATTGATTTACAGAAATTCGCTTCGATTAGACTTTATTAAAAGAGATTTCTACTTCTTTATCTTAGATGGAGATTTCATAAAAGAAAAGATACCTACCCCACCCCCCGATTTGTTAACTGCTACTTAACAAAACAATTTCTATCAACATTTACTTTATCAAAAATGCTGTGGCATAAGCTATAGTAATTTAGGTCACCCCTGCTAAAGGGGTACGCCAAAAACATTAACAATTCTTTTATGAGTATTAAAGATATTTTTTCGAAAGAGAATCTTAAAAGTGACATGCTATCCAGTGTGGTAGTATTCCTAGTTGCCTTACCCCTTTGTTTAGGTATTGCACTTGCCTCTGGAGCCCCTTTGTTCTCTGGCTTAATTGCTGGTATTGTAGGTGGTATTGTGGTGGGTTTACTAAGTAAGTCCCACTTAAGTGTAAGTGGCCCAGCCGCTGGCCTTGTAGTCATCGTTCTGTCAGCCATTGACGACTTAGGTGGATTTCAAGGTTTCCTTCTTGCTGTTCTATTAGCAGGGATAATTCAAGTAGCCTTAGGTTACTTAAAAGCAGGAATTATCGGCTTATACTTCCCTTCACCAGTAATCAAGGGGATGTTGGCCGCAATCGGGTTAATTCTTATCCTGAAGCAAGTACCACACCTCATTGGCTTTGATGCTGATGCCTTTGGTGAAATGGAGTTTATGCAGCAAGATGGTAGCAACACGCTTTCATTTCTTGTTTCGTCCTTCGACCACATCTACCTCGGAAGTTTAATTGTAGGGCTAGTATCATTATTCATTTTGATCGGCTGGGGAAGTAATTTTGTAAAACAGAACAAGTTCCTTAAAGGAGTTCCAGGTGGAATTATCGTAGTGGCTGTAGGTGTTCTAATCAACTACCTTTTTAACGCCTTCTACCCTGACCTTTCTATCACTGGAGATCATATGGTAAACATTCCTGTGATTTCAGATTTAGATTCGTTAGGTGCTGTATTCCAGTTCCCTGACTTCTCTATGCTGGGAAATATTAACGTATACATCACTGCTTTCACCTTAGCCATTGTAGCCAGTTTAGAAACATTGCTTTGTGTTGAAGCCATGGACAAGCTTGATCCGCACAAAAGACGTACACCTCAAAACGCTGAATTAAAAGCGCAAGGAGTAGGTAATATTGTTGCTGGCCTAATTGGTGGGCTTCCTATTACTGCTGTAATCGTAAGGGGTTCCGCTAATATTGAAGCTGGCGCAAAATCTAAAATGTCGGCTGTATTTCATGGTGTGCTATTATTGATTGCCGTTGCTATATTCCCAGCAATCATGAATATGATTCCGTTGGCCTCATTGGCAGCAATTCTAATAGTGGTTGGGTTTAAATTAACCAAACCAGCACTCTATAAGCAACAATTCAAGCTTGGTCGCGAACAGTTCGTTCCATTTATTACCACAGTAGTAGCCATTCTCTTTACTGATCTTTTAATAGGTATTCTAATCGGTATGGCTGTTGGTATCTTCTATATCCTAAAAGCGAATTACAAAGTACCTTACCACTACAAGGAAGAAAAACAAGTGAGCACCAACAACAGTAAAATTAGAATAGAATTGAGTGAGCACGTTTCCTTCTTAAATAAGGCCAGCTTACAACTTACACTAGAGCATCTTCCGCACAGTAGCGCTGTGATATTGGATGGATCTAGGTCGAAAAAAATAGACCATGATGCCCTCGAAGTAATCTATAATTTCCAAGAGTTCGCTCATGAAAAGGACATCACCATTGAACTCATTAATATTCCTATAGGATCAACAGTAACCGTAAACCATTAATAGACATAGATATGACTTTAGCTAAACAATTACTCGATAACAACCAAAAGTGGGTTGAAGATAAATTAAACGAAGACAAAGACTTCTTTAACAAATTAGCGAATGGCCAAAAGCCACCCGTTTTATGGATTGGCTGTGCCGATAGCCGAGTTCCTGCCAACCAAATTACAGGTACAGAGCCAGGTGAGATCTTCGTACATAGAAATATTGCCAACATGGTTGTTCACACCGACATGAATATGTTAAGTGTGCTAGATTATGCGGTAAATATCTTAAAAGTGAAGCATGTAATCGTATGTGGTCACTATGGTTGCGGTGGTGTTTTAGCTGCAATGGACGACAACCAATATGGCTTGGTAGACAACTGGATTCGTCATATCAAGGATGTTTACAGACTGCATAAAACAGAATTAGATGGCATTGAAGATCAAAAATCCCGTGCAGATAGGTTTGTAGAGCTCAATGTGATAGAACAAGTGTATGACCTTACCACAACAAGTATTATCAGAAACTCTTGGGCAAAAGATGATGCGCCAAAGGTTCACGGTTGGGTCTATGACATTAAAAATGGTTTGATTAAAGACTTAGATGTATCAACTGCATTTTAATATATCAAGACCAGTGAGCTATTTGTCATAGTATGTTTGATTGTTCGAAAACACATTTCGTATCGGTTTATTAAATTGAATGTCTATTTTTACGACCGAAATAAGAAAACGTACTATGGCAAATAATCTATTAAAAGGTAAACGAGGAATCATATTTGGCGCATTAGACGAACGATCTATCGCTTGGAAAGTAGCTGAAGTAGCAAAGGCTGAAGGGGCTATTTTCACCCTTACCAATGCGCCAATCGCTATGAGAATGGGTGAAATCAATAAATTGGCTGAAGCCTGTGACTCTGAAATTATACCAGCAGACGCAACTTCAATCGAAGATTTAGAAAACCTTTTCTCCAAGTCAGTAGAAATTTTGGGTGGTAAAATCGATTTCGTTTTACACTCAATAGGCATGAGCCCGAACGTAAGAAAAGGCCGTGATTATGGCGATTTGAACTACGATTGGTTAACTAAAACCTTAGATGTTTCAGCCATTTCTTTTCATAAAGTAATGCAGACAGCCGAAAAATTAGACGCCATGAACGAATGGGGTTCAATTCTAGGTTTATCATACATTGCGGCACAACGTACTTTCCCTGATTATTCTGACATGGCACATGCGAAAGCCATGCTTGAATCTATTGCAAGAAGCTACGGTGAGCGTTATGCTAGACTGAAAAAAGTGAGAGTAAACACTATTTCTCAATCGCCTACCATGACCACTGCGGGAACGGGTGTTGGCGGTTTTGATGTATTCTATTCTTATGCTGACCAAATGAGCCCATTAGGCAATGCTAGTGCGCTAGACTGCGCTAACTACTGTGCCATGATGTTCTCAGACTACACCAAAATGGTAACCATGCAAAACTTAATGCACGATGGAGGCTTCTCTTCTTCAGGCATTACTGATCGATTGATTGAGCAGTTAAAGAAAGATTAAACAGATCAATAGTCCGTTAAGGACAATATTTAAACAGCCTGCCGACAAAGCGTTTTAAAACGAAAATCAGCAGGCTGTTTTTAATTCACCAATCGCGCCATGGTTACATTCCCCAATGCTAAAATCAATTTAGGCCTTTCCATAACGGGGAAGCTTCATACTGGCTACCATAGCATCGAAAGCTGCCTCTACCCTATTCCTTGGTGTGATGTATTGGAATTTGTTCCAAGTAAAAAAATCTCCTTCTCTTCTAGCGGGATTGCCATTCCTGGTGATGAAAAAGACAACCTTGTTCTAAAGGCTTACAAACTGCTACGCAAAGATTTCGGCTTGCCCGAATTGAATATTTGCCTACACAAAATCATTCCGATGGGTGCTGGCTTAGGCGGGGGTTCAGCAGACGCTGCTTTTATGCTGAAAATGCTAAACAGTGAATTTCAGTTATTCTTAGATGATTCTGTCCTCGAAGATTATGCAGCCCAACTCGGTAGTGATTGTCCCTTCTTTATTCAGAACAAACCAGCTATTGCCACAGGAACTGGTACCGATTTAGAAGTCCTCACCCTTGATTTATCTGGCATGTGGTTGCTTTTGGTCAAACCCGATGTACACATTTCTACCCAAGAAGCTTACGCAAATGTAACGCCCAAGTCAAATGAAGTAGACTTGAAATCACTTTTAGAAAGCAAGGATTTTGCGCAATGGCGCGAAAAGCTAGTCAACGATTTTGAGGCTTCCATCTTTCCTAATCATCCTATTTTAGGTGAGATCAAAGAAGCTCTTTATCAAAACGGAGCAGTGTATGCCGCCATGAGTGGTTCTGGTTCTACCCTCTTCGGGTTGTATACCGAAAAACCAGAGATTACGCCAGTGTTCGAAAAACATGTGCATAAACTAATCGAGCTTTAGTAGAAAAGGCGAAACCGTTTCAAACTACCTTTTACAATAAATCGTATATTAAAACCGTCTTTAACACATTGGCCTGATCACATATGCACATTCGGTTAATACTTCTCGGTTTACTCTTTCTTTCCAGTTTCTACACGCTTTCTTTTGCCCAGGAAAAAGAGATCCATGTATATGATATAAAAGAAGATGGGAGAATTGGGCTTTACGCAGACAATGACAAACCCTATCCGCAAACGGTGACATTAACACTGAAACTGAAAGGTTTGAGGCCTTCTAAAGATGTCCCTGATTTTATTGTAGTCCCTGCAAATAGTAAAGAATTTAGGCTTACAAGCCTCATTATACCTCATGATAGATCTTGGCAGTATTCCTTCAGCTACATCTATCGTTTTGGAGACGCAAATGCACAACACAACCCTAAACAAGAATATTTTCTTCCTTTTGAAGAAGGCACAAGCTATAGACTTACACAAGGCTACAACGGTACTCGCACTCATCAAGGTGATAATGCACTCGATTTCACTATGGATGAAGGCACGACAATTTTAGCTGCTAGAGCGGGAGAAGTGGTGCGTATCAAAGAAGATTCCAATCAAGGCTGTGGAAGTAGAAGGTGCAATGATATGGGCAACTACGTCACCATATTGCATGAAGACGGCACCTATGCAGACTACCTCCACTTGCAGTTCGAAGGTGTTACGGTCGAATTGGGCGACAAAGTGGAAGCTGGTGACCCGATTGCCTTAAGTGGCAATACGGGCTGGAGCACGGGGGCTCACCTTCATTTTATAGTGCGTAAAACAGAAAAAGACGGACAAGTTTCTCTCCCCACTCTATTCAAGACTTCAAACGATAAAGCCGAAATTCTGATAGAAGGGAATACCTATACAGCAATCAAAAAACAGTAAAGCTTTTCACCTCCGCTTTCTTTTCTTAAATTCCAAAACGGATAAATTTTGCTATGAAGATTAACGTGAATGGTATTGACCGTGAAGTGGATGTGGAACCCAATATGCCTTTGCTTTGGGTACTGCGCGATGAACTTAACCTTACTGGAACCAAGTATGGCTGCGGAGTTGCCGCTTGTGGCGCCTGCACTGTTCACCTAGATGGACAGGCCGTTCGCTCATGCGTATTGCCTATTGCTGCCTTGCAAGGAAAAGCCATTACTACCATTGAATCCATTGCAAAAGATGATCGGCTATCACGGGTTCAACAAGCTTGGATCGACCATCAAGTGCCGCAATGTGGTTATTGCCAATCGGGAATGATTATGGCCGTAGAAAGCCTCTTTGCAAACAATAGCCAGCCTTCCGAAGAAGAAATTGACGCTTCCATTTCTAACATTTGCCGCTGCGGAACTTACCAAAGAATTAAAGAAGCCATTAAAGAGGTATTGACTCAAAATCAAGAAAATGGCTAAAGAAAGAACTAGAGGACAGAAAATAAGTCGCAGGGCATTTATAATTTCCGGAGCTGTAATCGGAGGTGGTTTTGCATTAGGTTTGGGCGGAGTGGCCTTTTCTAATTATAAGAAAAAGCAGTTTAGCGGAATGGGCTTTGAGGGGGCAAAATCGCTCAATGCCTTCATTCATATTACCCCAGACAACAAAATCAAACTGGCCATTGCTCGTGCAGAAATGGGTCAAGGTGTTCATACGGCATTGGCCATGCTTACTGCTGAAGAATTAGAAGTGGATTTAGATCAAATTGAAGTAATTCACCCACAAGTAGAATCGCCTTATGCCAATGTCAACTTAGCGACCCATTACGAAAGGACGTCAAGCTCTACAGGTTTCCATTTCATGGAAAAAGTGGCCTACATTCTTCCTTATATCGCCACTGGCGGAAGCACCACCATTCGTGACGGCTACGAGCATTACCGCATTATGGGCGCTTCTGCCAAGGAAATGTTAATGAAAGTGGCCATGAAAAAATGGTTTGTTGACATTGATAAATTGAAAGCAGAAAAAGGCTTTATCATCAATACTGAAACCGGAGAAAAAGTCACTTACGGATCTCTTGCGCCTTTTGCTGCGGAAGAAAAACCCAATAACCGTCCGACTTTAAAAGCGAAGTCCAATTTCAAAATCATTGGCAAACCTACCCAGCGCATCGATCTAAAAGGAAAGGTGACGGGAGCAGCCGAATATGGCATTGATGTGCGTTTACCGAATATGCTTTTTGCTGCCGTCCAGCACTGCCCAATTACTGGGGGAGAAATTACGAGCATTATGAATGAAGCGGAAGTAATGGCCATGCGTGGGGTAAAGCACATAGTGCAGTGGCCTGCGGGTGCCGCTGTAATTGCAGACAATACTTGGCGAGCCCAACAAGCAGCCAAAGCCCTAACTTTTGAAATTGACAGTAAGGGGCAAGAACAGCTTTCTTCTGCTCATATCTCTAAGCTTCTAAAGGCAAGACTCGACAAAGAAATCGGACACATAAAAGAGGATATTGACGATACGGCTACGGCATTTGAAACTTCCGATAGAGTCTTCGAAGCAGAATATGAAGTTCCATTTTTAGCCCACGCTACCATGGAACCCATCAACTGCACGGTGTTGGTGGAAGAAGACAAAGCCAAGGTTTGGGTGGGGCATCAAGCACCATTCCTGGTCACCATGGCCACCGCCAAAGAAGCCGATATTAACAGCAGTAAAGTTGAAATCGATATAAAGTACTTGGGAGGTGGTTTTGGCAGAAGGGCCGAAAACGACTTTGTTACCGAAGCCGTGCGCATTGCCAAATCTATGAAAGGCACACCTATTCAAATGGTTTGGTCGAGAGAAGAAGATACACAATTCGATACCTATCGCCCAGCGGCCATGGCCCGTTTTAAGGCAGGGATCAATAATGACGGAACAATACCCGCTTGGGAAAATCATGTTACGCTTCAGTCGGTTTTACGGAGCAGCATTGGGCGGAACTTCCCATTGATGACTCCACCAGAATCTCAGGACACTACCGCAGCCGAAGGCGCTTTGGGTTTAGCTTATAATCTGGGTGCACGAAAAGTGGGGTATTCGTTTATTGAAAGCCCAATGCGTTTAGGTTTTTGGCGAAGTGTAGGCCATTCTTACAATGGCTTCTTCACTGAAAGTTTTATTGATGAACTCGCTAATGAAGCCGATACCGATCCTTATGCGTTTAGAGCAAAACTTCTTTCTTCAAATTCTAGACAGAAAAAAGTGCTGGACAAAGTAGCCCAAATAAGCAATTGGAATTCACCTCTTCCCGAAGGGAAAAGCCGAGGCATTGCCTTTCACGAATCTTTCGGCTCCATTGTGGCGCAAGTAGCTGAAATCAGCATTAACCCCGATAAAGAGTTTAGTGTAGACAAAGTCTTTTGCGTGATTGACTGTGGCAATTATGTAAACCCTGACACCATTATTGCACAGATGCAAAGCGGGATTGTTTTTGGCTTAACGGCAGCTGTCTATGGAGAAATCACCATTGAAGAAGGCAAAATTCAGCAGTCAAACTTCCCTAACTATGAAATGTGGAAGTTGAAACATATGCCTGAGGTGTTCACGCACATCATGGAAAACAATGAAGCACCAGGTGGTGTTGGCGAACCTGGTACCCCGCCTATTGCTCCAGCACTCACCAATGCTATCTTTGCTGCAACTGGCGAACGTGTGCGTTCCCTTCCTTTAAAAAATCACGGTTTTAAATTAGTCTAAACCATTAAATGAAATCATTCAAGTTATTCGCACTCCTGTTTTTGGTTTGTAGTTGTACCACACTGACGGTGAATAAATCGATTCAAGAAATACAATTACCTACCTCCTTTTGTGAGACAAGCCCAATAGAGATAGTGCACAATATGCCTTATGGAAATTCTCCTTGGAGGAGAACCATCAACTTACCGACAAGTGGGAAGTTTGTGGAAGAAAACCATTATGTCACTCAATCCGATAAGTTCGACAACCAAGCGCCTTGGCCTAAAACGATAACCGAGAACATACAGCAGCACCTTCAGCGCAGTTTCCTTCTCTATCAATCCTTCGACCCAAAAATTACTTTTGAGCAATTGTATTATAGAAAGTGGAACAAAGAATGGACACCTGAAGAAGGCGGGCATTTTGGACAAGGTTCTGTGGGGGAAGTACAGCGAAGTGAATTATCGCCAGAGGATGAAATGTGGTTCATAACCATGATGTGGGCCAGTGAATCAAAACCGAAAAGGGGTACCAAACTCTTACTTACTGCCAATAACAAAAGTGTGGTAGTGATTGCAGGCTATGAAACGGGACCTTCTTCTAAAGATCACATTGGAGGAATTACTAGAGAAGTTCATGCTTGGTTGGGCACTGACCCATCTTCTTTGATAGAAGTAGGTTTGCTGAAAAATCAAGAGCAAAAAACAGGGCCCATAGACTGTAAATAATCAATACTTACATCCCACAGGCCTAAAAATCATCGGTTCAGTTTATACTCTAACCTGACCATTCCCGAAGAAATAATATTTATTGGTCACCAATTGTTCTAGCCCCAATGGGCCACGGTGATGCAATTTATCGGTACTGATGGCCAGTTCGCCACCAATTCCCATTTGACCACCATCGGTAAAACGGGTGGAAGCGTTGTGATACACTGCTCCACAATCTACCTGCTCCATAAAGCTTTGCGCCAACACTTTATCGGTTGTCATAATGGCTGAAGAGTGGCCACCAGAATATTTATTAATCTTCTGAATGGCTTCCTTTTCGTCACCTACAAGGGCTACGCATGCCTTGAGTGCCAAAAACTCTTCGAACCAAATTTTTTCGTTTTCAATAACTTGCTCTTCCGTCAAAATCTTCTTCACTTCCTGATCTACAACAAGCTCTACCTCGAACTCGTGTAAGGCCTTTTGTAGCTGAATCAGTTTATTCTTTAAATCAGGTAAGCGCCTATCCAGCAAAATCTTGTCGAGGGCGTTACAAGCAGAGATTTTATCGGTTTTAGCATTCAAAATCACTTTCAATGCTTGGTCCCAATCCGCTATATGATCTACATAAATGAAGTTGTTCCCTCTTCCACTTACCAACACTGGACAAGTGGCATGTTCTTTCACAAAAGCAATCAAACGCTCTCCTCCGCGAGGAACAATCAAGTCAATTTTCTGATCTGGATTTTTCAAGAACGCTTGAGTTTCCGTTCTCGACATTTTGAGCAGCTGCACCCAATCCGTATCTAGGCCATTTAAGTGTAAAGCTTGATGCCAACAGTCGATTAAAATCTGATTGGAATGTATCGCTTCCTTCCCTCCTTTTAGGAGAATTCTATTATTGGCTTTAAAAGCCAAAACCGAAGCCTCAACCGTTACATCAGGTCGAGATTCGTAAATCATCATGATGGTGCCGAATGGTGCAGTTTTGTTAATGATCTCGAGCCCATCTTCTCGTTTGAAGGTAGACTTTGTCTGTCCTACTGGATCATCCTTCTCCATGACTTCTTCCACGGCTTTTACCATGCTATCGATCTTGTCATTGTCAACGATTAGCCTATCGTACATGGCGCGATCGGTTGGATCAAAAGCAGCCAAATCTAACTGATTTGCCGCTATGATTTGAGCCCTATTCAGCCCTAAAATTTTTATAAATGATGCTAATACTTTATTCTTCTTATTTGTTTTTAATAATTCCATTTTTACTTTTTATGCTGTGAATTTGGTACCTACCTTCTTCCCATCAACAATGTCTATAATGACGTTTTCACGCTTACCATTTGCTATAAATGTGGTGATGTTCTTAGCGGCAGCGCCTTGAGCAATCTTTAATTTAGAGCCCATGCCGCCTCTTCCTTCCGCCTCTCCCTTTTCATTTTTCTGAATGTATTTTTCCAGATTTTCATCCGCACTCACTTCTCTAATAATTGAAGTGTCACTATGATCAGGGTGACCATTGTAAAGTCCCTGCGTATCGGTCAAAAGAATAAGCATATCGGCATTGATCAGTTCCGCCACCAAACTCGCCATTTCATCATTATCGGTAAACATGGTGTGCGATAGCGATGTAGCGTCATCTTCATTCGCAATTGGAATGATGCCTTCCGACATCAATCCTTCGTAACAATTGATCATATTTTCGCGCCAAACGCCAGGGTTAAAATCCCTTTTGGTGGCCAACACTTGAGCACACTTCATTCCGTAATCATGAAAGGTTTCGTAATAGGTTCGCATCATTCGTGGTTGCCCCACAGAGGAGAAAACTTGCCTTCTGATGGCCTTATCTTTGATTTTAGAATGCCCAAGCACTTCTTTTCCAGCAATCACTGACCCTGATGAAATCAAGACCGAAAGAATGTCTCTTTCATACAGTTCTGCTATTTGTCTTACAATTCCCTGAATTACAGGTCTTACAATACGGTTGTCTTTATTGGTCAGTACGTTGGTACCTACTTTTATCACTACTCTTTTTTTTCCTGATTTTACCACGACTATTTTACTTGTAGTTCTGTTTCTTCCTGCCCTAATTCTACTGCTTTATTAAAGGCAGCATATGCGGCATCATGAATTAACTGTTGCACATTATTGTCATCCAAAGAGTCTAATGCTGCTTGGGTAGTACCTCCTTTTGAGCTGACCTTTTTCATCCAACCGTTTGCAGAAAGCTTATTCTTATTGAACAGTTCAATGGCCCCTTCAAAAGTCGCACTCACCAATACCTTTGAGTCGTTATCTGAAAAGCCCATGCTTTTAGCGGATTCCATCATGGATTCCATAAAATAGAATACATAAGCTGGTCCCGAGCCGGAAATACCAGTAGAGGCATCAATAAAGCGCTGCGAATCAACCCTTACCGACTTACCTGTGGTGTTCAATAAATCTTCAACTCTCCACAGTTCTATGCGTGAAACTTCTGGTGCTGCCAAGTAGGAAGTCATTCCTTTACCCACTTGCGCAGGCAGGTTTGGCATGGCGCGCACCACTTTTGTAATTCCCAAACCTTGTTGAATGGTTTCAATGGTAATCCCTGCCATAATAGAAATCACCAATTGTTGGTCATTCATCATTTCCCTCATTTCGTGCATGAGTTCATCACTGTGGTAAGGTTTTACCGCCAGAAAAATGATGTCCGCTATAGGGAGGCATTCCTCTAGACTATCGTAGACTTCATAATTTTCTATAGATTTTTTAAGCGTTTCTCTTAACTCAAGAGATTTATCGAAGATGATCAGGTTTTCCTTTTTTAAATAACCCGATTTTGCGATGGAGGACGTATAGATTAAGCCCATATTTCCTGCACCAATTACTAGCACTTTCATGATTGTGTTTATTAAATGAATTTAAAGATTGCTTATAGCAAACTGCCCCAGGCGAATACCTCGGTGGCGACAACAATTAGATTTTGATGAATTAATTAACGAACACGCAGTAGACCACAGGAAGGGCCAGAGAGTTAGAGAAAGTAACCTTTCTCGAGTATTTAATATGTTTTGCGTAGCTCATTATACTTAGTCAACAACAGTAAGGGTTTAATGTTCCAATTAATTTAAAAAACATCTTATCTTGAAAATGACACCTCACTATTACAAATGATAAATAGCTTCATACACCAAGAACTTTCTATTCTTCCCTGCACCGAAATTGCCTGCGACATCTATGAACACAAAGTAGAAAGTATTCTTTGGGTAGAAATAAAGGGCAAGTGTAGCCATGGCTCTCAAGGAGAACATTACGGCAAATTTCTCTATCAAAAAATAGGGTTGGCATTACTCACCTTTAAACCGTTAGCTATTCTGGTCGACATGCGAGACATGCAATATGATTATGGTGACAGAATCATTAGCCTCTTCCAGATTTTTCATGACGTAGTTATTTACCCCGAAGAGGGTTTCATTACTTCTTTCGTGTTATCCGACAAAAACAGATTCGGTCTTTCTTCATTACTACAACTGGATTTAGATCAAACGGACAGTGATTTTCATCTGGATTTAAATTCAGCTTACGACCGTTTAACTAAACGCTATGACGAAATCTAATTCCCTGATCATCCCTTAAAATTATTTTTAAAAACATCAACAACTCCACACGTCAATACCCAAACACATTAACCCAACACTTCGCTGCCATATTGGCACTTCTTCACGCAAAACACCTATATTTGCGGTTCAAATTTGTAGAATAGAGATAGAAGTAAATGGATAACATTATTCAGGATATAGACATTCTAGATAGAAATAATCAGGAAGTGACCGATACTGTGATGACTTCGAAAGAGGAAAACACAGGCAAGAAAAAGAAACTCTACATAGAAAGTTATGGATGCCAAATGAATTTCGCTGATAGCGAGATTGTAAGCTCCATCATGAAAGACAACGGTTATGACACCACTTCGGAATTTGAACAAGCCGATGTCATCTTTTTGAATACCTGCTCCATCAGAGAAAAGGCCGAACAAACCGTTAGAAAACGTTTAACCGATTTCAATAAAATAAAGAAAAGGAAGCCAGAGCTCACCATAGGTGTTTTGGGCTGTATGGCTGAAAGGCTGAAAGACAAACTTCTTGAGGAAGAAAAGCTGGTAGATCTTGTCGTTGGGCCAGATGCCTATCGTGACTTGCCAAATTTAGTAGGTTCGGCAGAAGAAGGCTTAAAGGTTATAAATACCCTCCTTTCCAGAGAAGAAACCTATGCCGATATCTCCCCTGTTCGATTAAACTCAAACGGAATTAACGCATTCATTTCAATCATGCGAGGTTGTGACAACATGTGCTCTTTCTGTGTAGTCCCATTTACCAGAGGCCGTGAAAGAAGTAGAGACCCGCATTCAATTGTTCGCGAAGCACAAGAACTTTTCGATCAAGGGTATAGAGAAGTAACGCTCTTGGGCCAAAATGTAGACAGCTACAAATGGTCTCCGGAAGAGAACAACAAGGCGTGGCTAGAGAAGAAGGAAAAGCAAGGTGAAGCCGAAGCATTGGTCAATTTTGCCAATTTGATCGAAATGGTCGCCAAAGTATCTCCTGACCTCAGGGTTCGTTTTTCTACTTCACATCCAAAAGACATTACCAACAAAGTGCTCCATACTATGAAAAAGTATGAGAACATTTGTAAATACATCCATTTGCCTGCACAAAGTGGTAACAGCCGAGTGTTAGAGCTGATGAATAGAACGTATACACGCGAATGGTACATTAACAGAGTTGATGCCATCAGAGAAATTTTGGGTGATGAATGTGGCATATCTTCCGACATGATTGCTGGCTTTTGTAGCGAAACAGAAGAAGAACATCAGGATACATTAACCTTGATGGATTATGTGAAATTCGATTTCTCTTATATGTTTTTCTATTCTGAAAGACCAGGCACGCTGGCCGCCAAAAAACACGAGGACGACATTCCATTGGCCGTAAAGAAGAGAAGGCTACAAGAAATCATCGATAAACAGCGCAATTATTCATTCGAACGAAACAAACTTGACCTAAACAAGGTACATAAGGTACTAGTAGAAGGCACTTCAAAACGTTCCGAAGAACACCTTAGTGGAAGAAACACGGCAAATAAAGTGGTGATCTTCCCTAAAAAGAACTTCAAGAAAGGAGACTATGTAAATGTTTTTGTGGACGACTGTACAACTGCCACACTTCTAGGAAACTCTGTTGATTAACCCGCAATCCCTATACTTTGAATAGCAACGAAATATTAAGCATAAAACAGCGGTTTGGTATCATAGGCAATAGCCCCCAATTAAACCACGCCATTCAAGTAGCGGCTCAAGTAGCCCCTACCGACATGACTGTATTGATTACTGGCGAAAGTGGTAGCGGTAAAGAATCGTTTTCAAAAATAATTCATCAGTTAAGCCCAAGAAAGCACGGTAAGTTTATCGCGATAAACTGTGGAGCAATTCCCGAAGGCACTATCGACTCTGAACTATTTGGTCACGAGAAAGGCTCCTTTACAGGTGCTTATGATGCTCGAAAAGGTTATTTTGAAGGAACTGATGGCGGCACCATCTTTTTAGATGAAATTGGGGAAATGCCAATGTCTACGCAAGCGCGTTTACTTCGTGTTCTAGAGAATGGGGAATTCATCAAAGTAGGTTCTTCCAAAGTTCAAAAAACGGATGTGAGAGTAGTTGCAGCCACCAATGTGGATTTACTCGATGCTGTAGACAATGGGAAATTCAGAGAAGATTTATATTATCGATTAAGCACAGTTCCAATTTCTGTCCCTCCATTAAGGAACAGAGGAGCAGACGTTGATTTACTCTTTAGAAAGTTCGCTTCTGACTTTGCTGAAAAATATAGAGTAGAATCTATTAAGCTCGATGACGAAGCCAAAAACATTCTTTTACGCTATAATTTCCCTGGTAATATTCGCCAGCTGAAAAATTTAGTAGAACAAATTTCTGCACTAGAAATGGAAAGGCAGGTTTCTGCTGAGACTTTGGTCAAATATTTGCCTCAGAATAGATCAAGTTTACCTGCACTATACAAAGCACATAATGGCCAAGGTGGAGAAAGCCTGAGTGAGAGAGACCTGCTCTACAAAGTATTGTTCGATATGAAAAAGGACATGACTGAGCTTAAAAAATTGGTTCACGATATTTTAGAGTCTGGTGATCTGAGCGAAAAGAGTATTAGTGACCATCCAAACCTGTTTAGGAATATAGATGATGACAGTAACTCCCCTCTCAGCGATCAGGTTGAAAAGCAAACAAATGAAAGTTATTACTTAGAGCCCAAACCAATTGCTGATGACTATGATTACGAGGAAGATAAAGTAGAGGACATTACACATGAAATGGAAGACGAGTCGTTATCCATTGAAAAGAAGGAGCAAGAACTGATTATAAAAGCCTTGAAGAAGAATAATAATAAAAGAAAATACGCAGCTAAAGATTTAGGGATCTCTGAACGTACTCTCTATCGTAAAATCAAGCAGTATGAAATTGAGTAAGTCATTATTAATAAGTCTTTCCCTATTGGTTTCAATGCTTTATGGTTGTACCTATGGTTTTTCTGGTGCTTCAATAGACTACAATACTACCAAAACTGTTTCTATTGCAAATTTTTTCAATGATGCCGTTGACGGTGGGCTTCCTAACATGGGCCAGACCTTTACAGAAGACTTGAAGGATTATTTTCAACGAAACACCAAATTAGAATTGATCCCTTCAAAAGGAGATTTACAGTTTGAAGGTGCCATCTCCCAATACAACATAGCCCCTCAGGCCGTTGTATCATCCGGAAACCAGAATGTAGCTGATAGATCGGGTTTAATGAGATTGACCATAGGTGTTGAAGTTGCGTTTACCAATGTGAAGAAAGAAGAAGAGAATTTTAAGCGTACCTTTAGTTTTTATGCGGACTATGATCCTCAAACAACATCATTAACCACTGTCGAACCAGAGTTGGTAAGCCAGATTTTTAAAGAGATTATTTTTGAAATTTTCCAGGCCTCAGTTGCCCAATGGTAATTTTCATTCTATTTTAGACATCCCAAAACAAAAACCAGTGAATAAAGAACGGTTTAATCAACTTCTTGGCAACCTACACCAAGTCACCAATAAGGACATTAAATCCCTGAATGAACTGCGTAAAAAATATCCTTTCTTTCAAACGCCCTATGTACTAGTAGCCAAAGCGCTAAAAGACAGAAATCACCCAAAAACGGATGCATTCATTAAAAAAGCAGCCATCTATTCTCCTAATAGGGCTCACCTAAAGAAAATAATCCTAGGTGAAATAAGCTTTGAGGATGCCCCAAAGAGCACTTCTCCTAAAATAAATATCAGTACAGCTTCTGAACCCTTAACTGTGAAAACACAGGCAACAGCAAACATTAGGTTTGATGAGCAAGTAAAGGAGGAAGACGCGATTCAAGATGCTCTGGTCAATACCGACAACAAAGAGGTGACGAAAGAAACCTTAGCTACTACACCATTGAGTCAGCAAAGCCAAGAAATTAATCAGCTTGAGCAAGACTTATTAGAGATCAAAGAGCGCAAACTCCGATTGGCTAAGATGTTTGAAGGTCAAGAACAGATAGAAAAGGCCAAACGAGAGCCAAAACAGCAAAGCAATAAATCTCAAGTTGAACTGATTGAGAAATTCATCAAAAATGAACCTCGTTTTGAAAACAAAAAGGGCAATAACGAGGACAATGAATACTCTCAGGAGGACCTTGCGGCCAAGCATATGAAGTCAAAAGACGAGTTCATCACTGAAACACTGGCCAAATTACTACTGAAACAGAAAAAATATACTCGGGCTATTGACATTTATGAAAAACTAAGCTTGAAATTTCCTGAAAAAAGAACTTACTTTGCGAGCCAAATTCAAAAAATAAAGGAAGTACAGAATGTTTAAGCTATTAATAATCCTTGCCATCATCGTTGCCATACTTTTAATTTTAATCGTATTGGTTCAAAATTCTAAAGGTGGCGGTCTATCAAGCCAGTTCGGTGGCGCAGGCGCTACTCAAGTAATTGGAGCAAAGAAGACTACCGATTTATTAGAAAAAGTAACTTGGGGTTTTGCACTAACCTTATTGGCCCTCAGCTTGGCATCAGGTATGATGGTAGACAACAGTAATAGCGACTTTTCCAATAACCCCAATATAGATAAGGCACTGCAAGAAATACCGATGCAACAACCGGTTCCAGTAACTCCAGAAACTCAAACGGTTCCTGACACAACTGGTAACCAGTAAGCACACAAAAGACTCTATAATAAAAAGACTATCAATTATTGATGGTCTTTTTTTTGCCTTGTACTCTAAACCCGTACTTTTCGCGTTTAACATTTACACAATAGCATTAATATTGCAGTTATAACATAAATCAATGCCAGAGCATGTCAAACTTCTGGTATTCAAATTCAACATTATGAACAAACTCAAATTTATCTGTTTAGGTCTCCTATTCACAACACTCACATGGGCAGCGACCCCATACAAGTATGTTATTGATCTTACCCGTGTGTCAGACGATAGAGTACTTGTAGAGCTTGCTCCTCCAAAAATCAAACAAGACGAAATCATTTTCTATCTACCCAAAATCATTCCTGGCACTTACGCCATTGCAGACTATGGTCGTATGGTATCTGATTTTGAAGCCTTCGATAAAAAAGGAAATGCGCTTCTCGTTAAAAGGCTTGATGACAACACTTGGAAAATCAGCAATGCAAAGAAAATAGCCAAAATAAGCTATTGGGTGGATGATACTTACGACAACCCGAAAGAGGGCGCTGAGATATTCCAACCTGCAGGAACCAACATTGCGGAAGGAGAAAACTTCCTTTTAAACACAAGCGGTTTCTTCGGTTACTTTGAAGGAATGAAAAAAGAAACCTTCGAGCTTAATATCATTCGCCCTAAGAATTTTTATGGTGCTACTGGTTTAAAAGCAGAAGCCACAAATACAAGCTTAAGCCGATCATTAAGAAAGCGAGATTTCATTACTCCTGATGTAAACAGTACAGTTGACAGATTCGAAGTGTCAGATTATGATCGCTTGGTGGACTCTCCATTAATGTACAGCAAGGCTGATACAGCAGTGATTAAAGTAGCCAATACAGAAGTACTAGTTGCCAGCTACTCTCCTAACAACAAGGTAACTGCTAAAGAAATTGCAACCAGTATCAAAGAAGTATTGGCGGCACAGAGTACATTCTTAGGCGGGAAATTACCTGTTGAGAAGTATGCCTTCATTTTCTACTTTACAGATCAGCCAGTAGTTTCTTATGGAGCACTCGAGCATTCATTCAGCTCACTCTATTTTATGCCTGAGCAAACCATTCAACAAATGAATCAACAGTTACGTGACTTTGCGGCACATGAGTTCTTTCATATAGTAACTCCATTGACCATTCATTCTGAAGAAATTGGAAGTTTCGATTTTAACGACCCTAAAATGTCGCGTCATCTTTGGATGTACGAAGGCATGACGGAATATTTCGCGGGGAGTGTTCAAGTAAAATACGACTTGGTCAGCCCTGATGAATACTTGGACATGTTAAGAGAAAAGATCCTCACTTCTGCGCAATTCAAAGATGATTTACCTTTTACTGAATTGAGCCTTGGCGCTTTAGACACCTATGCGGACCAATACTACAATGTGTACATGAAAGGTGCCTTAATTGGAATGGCTTTAGATATCAAGCTTAGAAAGCTTTCTGATGGCGCTTATGGTGTACAAGACATGATGGCTGGGCTATCTAAAAAATACGGTATGGAGAAGTCTTTTCAAGACGATAAATTGTTCAGTGAGATAGTAGCCATGACCTACCCGGAAGTTGGTGAATTTTTGAACACTTATGTAGCAGGGAACACCCCCATCAACTATGAAGAAGTATTGGCCGAAGTTGGTGTAAATATGATTGAAGGCGGTACAACAAAGCAATATTCATTAATCATCAGTCAAGAAAGCATAGCCGCAGCCGAATACAATGGAAAAAGAATGTTGGCGATTGGTAATCAAGATAAACTCGATGCTATGGGCAAAGCGCTTGGATTACAAAACGGTGATATCATCTTGAAAATGAACGGAGACGAGCTTCCAGAGCTTGGTCCAGAAATCAATAACTTCTTAGGCGGACAATTTCAGAAAATCCCAGAACTAGAAACTATGAGCGTAACAGTAATTAGGGCCGTAGATGGCGAGCCTAAAGAAATGACACTTACTGCGCCTAACCAACAAATCGATGTGCCTATAGCCCTTACATTGGCCTTTGATGAGAATGCTACTCCAGCTCAGCTCAAATTGAGAAAGGCTTGGTTAGAACCAAAGAATTGAGATTCCATATTTTGAGTTAAAACAATTGAAAGGTCACCGAAATCGGTGACCCTTTTTTACATTCACTATTGGAAGAGACTCTCAAAAATTGCAAAAAGTAAAACCACAGGTTTCCAAAAGTAAAAGGCAACAAAAAAGAGCTACCAATGGGTAGCTCTTTCAAATTCATGTATCAAGGCTTGCGTATTAGCGATTGTTATTCCCTTTTGCCTTGTAGTCCGACTGCTCAAGTATTTTTATTTTATCCCTGCCATCCACAACATATTCTACTTTAAACTTACTGATGTCCGTTATGCTTCCTTTGCAAATTAACAAAGCAGCTTCAGCCCCAATAGCGACCCCTTTTTCTGCTTCGCTATCGCTAATAGTGATATTGAAAGGCTTTGCATCCGCCCTAGGCAGCACAATCCCTGAATTACCTAATTTAGTTTTCTTAAAGGGATAAATATGATATTCCGAGCTTAAGAGTTCTACTTGAAATTTCGAAAGGTCGAACTTTTCTGAAGCATTTCTCTCCAACCGGGTGACATATCCATCCTTGATTATCAAAGCAGCATTTTCAATTACCTCGCCATTCCCCAAATGCACTGTTGCGCCCAAAAGGAGTCTTCCTTCACTCTCCGCGGTATAAGAAGGCATCTTAGTATCTACACAGCTACTGCTCATGACAATCAATGCTACTAAAACAAAGATTTTTGAGGTATGAGTGCGCATTATCTTATTTCGTTTATGTTGTTCTCCACCTACCCCCTCCTGTTAAAATCAGAGCTAAGTAGCTGAAAATCTTTTTCTTATTACGAAATTAAGAAATTTTCTCTATAATCAAATTGTGGTTTGTATATATACAGATGTCAGCAGCTATTTTAAGGCTCTCTTCAACAATTTCATAGCTGTTTAGATCCTTGGCATGAGTTTTCAGCGCCTGAGCAGCAGCTTGAGCATACATACTCCCAGAACCTATAGCCGCAATACCGTTATCTGGCTCCAGAACATCACCTGTCCCAGATAAGATGAGAATATCATCCTTATCGGCTACAATCAGCATGGACTCAAGTTTTCTTAAGTAACGATCGGTACGCCAATCTTTCGCCAATTCAATTGCGGCCCTCTTCATATTGCCCCCGTAAGCACTTAATTTTTCATCAAACCTTTCCAATAAGGTGAAAGCATCGGCAGTTGACCCGGCAAAGCCCGTCACTATCTTACCATTCTGAAGCTTTCTGATCTTCTTTACATTACTCTTAGCTACGGTATTTCCCATCGTAGCTTGCCCGTCAGCCCCAATTGAAATTGAACCATTATGTTTTACCGCTAATACGGTGGTTGATCTAATTTTGGTCATGTTCATTCTAAATAAAAAGTCCCGTATGAGAACGGGACTTTGACTTAATAAGTTTCTAAACCAGCAACCTTACTGGGTCTTCTAATAAAGATTTAAAGGTTTGTAAAAAGGCAGAGCCAACTGCGCCATCAACAACCCTGTGGTCGCATGACATTGTTACTTTCATGATGTTCCCAATAACCAACTGATCATCTTTAACGATTGCCGTTTGCTTGATTCCACCAACAGCCATAATACAGGCATCTGGCGGATTGATTATGGCAGTAAATTCTTCAATACCAAACATCCCTAAATTAGAAATGGTAAAGGTATTTCCTTCCCATTCAGCAGGCTGCAATTCTTTATTCTTTGCCTTAGCACCTAGTTGTTTCACTTCAGCCGCAATGTGCGAAAGTGGCTTATTATCAGCAAACCTCACTACAGGCACTAACAAACCATCTTCAACAGCAACTGCTACTCCAATATGGATATGGTGGTTGATTCTGATCTTATCTCCCAACCAAGATGAATTCACCTGAGGGTGTTTTCTTAAAGCTGCTGCTGCTGCTTTAATTACCATATCATTAAATGAAATCTTCACTGGAGAAACCTCATTCATGCTCACCCTTGCTTCAATGGCCTTGTCCATATTGATTTCCATGGTAAGGTAGAAGTGAGGAGCAGTAAATTTACTTTCAGCCAAACGCTTCGCGATTGTTTTTCGCATTTGAGACACTTTAAATTCTTCAAAGCTCTCTTCTCCTACAATCTTAGGTAGCTCCACAGCTGGTGCTGATGTTGGTTTACCAGCAGCTGGTTTAGCTTGCTCAGTAGTTTTAGCAGGAACAAACTCCTCAACGTCTCTTTTTATAATTCTTCCGCCATCTCCAGAACCTTTCACTTCAGCAATATTGATTCCTTTTTCTTCTGCCAAACGCTTGGCCAAAGGAGACGCTTTAATTCTTCCGTTATTATTTGTTTCAGCGGGTGCCGAAACTTCTTCTTTCTTAGATGCGGCAACCTCCTGCTTTGGAGCGGCTTCGGTTGTTTCTTCCTTGGTCGGTTCAGATGTGTCTCCAGATTGACCTTCAGCTTTCAAAAGCGTCTCATAGTCAGCGCCCTTTTCACCAACAACAGCCAAAACACCATTTACAGCTACAGACTCTCCTTCTTTGGCGCCAAGGTATAATACAGTTCCGTCATTATATGACTCGTATTCCATGGTCGCTTTATCGGTTTCGATTTCAGCCATCAGTTCACCTGATTCTACTGTATCCCCCACCTTTTTATGCCAAGCCGAAATAACCCCTTCTTCCATGGTGTCGCTCATTTTTGGCATTCTCACCACTTCCGCTTTTATGTTACTCGTATCAATCGCTTCAGTTTTTTTCTCTTCCACTGGTTTTTCTTCTTTAATTTCGGAGCCATTTTCACTTGACTCATTCAGAAGTGCCTTATAATCCTCTCCCTTTTCTCCTACAATGGCTAAAATACCATTGATTTGAACAGCCTCACCTTCTTCAGCGCCAAGGTATAATACGGTTCCTTCATTATATGATTCGTAGTCCATGGTCGCTTTATCGGTCTCGATTTCAGCCATTAACTCACCTGATTCTACTTTATCACCTATTTTTTTATGCCAAACAGCGATCACCCCTTCTTCCATGGTGTCGCTCATTTTCGGCATCCTAACGATTTCTGCCATATGATTTGTGAAAAATTGAGCCCAAAAATAGTTTTAAACAACCGATATTCAAATTATTGAATGACCTATTGCCCTAAGCTTTTGTTATCATTTTATAATCGGCTAATCTTCAAGGCACTACTTCACCAACTTAGACCAGTATGTAATGGCTCGAAGTATTAGTATTTATGAACCTGATCGCTTAAATTTCTAAAAAGTTTAATATGCCATCCAGCTATTCGATTGCCAGTTCTGCTAAAGTTATTGAAGAGTATTTCAATGTAGAAGTCACTGGGCAGTATGCACAAAAATATAATGCTTCACCCACTAAATTACTTCCTGTAATCACAGCAGAAAGCCCAGATGGACTTTCATTTTTCTATTGGGGAATCAATCCTGCATTTGTCAAAAAAAATAGCATTAGTGAAAAATTAATATTTGCTCCAGTAGATCAGATATTAAACAAAGCCAGTCTGAGGAAAAATCTAAAATCTCAGCGCTGTGTAATTATTGCTGATGGTTTTTACGCGTGGAAGCATATATCAAAGAAAGAGAAAGTGCCTTACCGTTTTCATTTGGTTGACAATAGCCCTTTTGGTATTGCTGGACTGTGGGATGAGTTTGAAGATGAAAATGGAGTATCTATTCATACTTTCATGATGATTACGACAAAGGCCAATTCAGATGTGGAAGACATTTCAAACGAAATGCCCGCCATACTCAATAGTGATTTGATGACAGATTGGCTGAACGAGTCCAATACGGAAGAGAGCATAATTAACTTCATTACCCCCTATCGTGAAAAGGCGTTAGACCGCTACTCAATCACTCCAAAAATAAACAATCCAGAATTTGATGGCCCAGAACTTTTCAAGAAAGCCCCCCCAGCCAATCAATTCGGGAGTTTCACCTTGTTTGGTTAAAAAACGGAAAGTAAAGTTACCGAATTACTTGAATGTTCTCAAGGTCAATTCTTGATATCTCTCTCAATTGATTGGTTTGGAAAGCATAATCCAATTCATGGGCTGGGAAGTCACTATCGATGGTGTAATTGATATAATCTTGAAACAGTACCCCGTTCACCTCTCTTCGATTGTATGCTTCACGGAACCTCACCCCTCCACCATTAATATAGTAGCTATAGGCCAAGTAATCGATCGTATGTGTATTTTGGTTTACCCAATACACAAATATATTTTCAAAATTTTTCCCCCCTCCATTCTTACCATAAGTTACTTCTACCTTATAATAAGATTCATCTTTTATTTTAATAGAGGGCATAAGGTGTTTACTCATTGCCTCACGGTTAGTCCCATATGGCAACAAAGCAAAATAGACTACGGACCTAGTATCACCTGCTAATACATTTGAGAGTGAATCTTCTATCACCTTAACCTCTTTCTGGTTAACTCTTCTTATATAGGTATTAGAAGTTAATATATCTTCTAATTCATTTCCATTTTCATGGGAAATACGTTTGTATACATCTCCTTTATCAGAGATTCTGGCATTGTAATGATTACCTCGGAAATCAAATTGAATTTCAAGCGCCTCACTCGATTTGTATCCGTGTTTTTGAATGGCCGAATTCAATATCTGTTGGGCTGTTGGTTCATTCACCGAACAACTCGAAGAAGCCATTACCCACGCCAGCGCCAAAAATACGCTTGGATTAATTCTTATCATTTTACACAATTCAATTCTTCCGTAAGCCATTACGCTATTGCCTCCAATTGGTTACTTCCATTACTTGGGTGGCCGAATAAATTCCTTTGAACTGAGTAGGACAACAAATGCTATGATGAGTGGCCTTATTCCGCTTTAAAGAAGGAAGCTTTCAGAAACAATATAGAACTATCGGATATTTCTTTACTTTGTATCCATAAATAACATTGCCATGAAGAGTTCCCGAATTGTTGGTTTAGGTCATTACGTACCAAAAAACATTGTTACAAATAAAGACCTCGAAAAAATAATCGACACCAATAATGAATGGATCATAGAACGAACGGGCATTGAAGAGCGAAGGTGGTTCGACCCAGAAACAGATACAGTATCCAATATGGCCACTAAAGCTGCAAAAATGGCGCTTGAAAGAGCTCAAACCGATGTCAGTGAAGTGGACTTCATTGTATTCGCTACTATTACTCCTGATTATTTTTTCCCAGGATCGGGTGTGTTGATGCAAAGAGAACTTGGACTTCAAGGCATCGGTGCGCTAGATATCAGAAACGCATGTAGCGGGTTTATCTATGCACTCTCTGTTGCCGACCAATTTATTAAAACTCGAATGTACAAAACCATTTTAGTGGTTGGGGCCGAAATTCAATCTTCAGCAATTGACAAATCTACAGCAGGAAGGTCAAGTGCTGTCATTTTCGCAGATGGAGCTGGAGCAGCTGTACTAAAAGCATCTGAACCAACTGAAGGCGGAATACTATCTACTCATCTTCATGCCGATGGTGATTTTGCGGAGGAACTATACGTTAAAGACCCTGGTAGCAGTAGAACGATTAGGCTTTCAACCGAATTAATAGAAGGACCTACTTTTCATCTCACCATGAACGGAAACGCAGTATTCAAACATGCTGTGGTTCGTTTTAGTGAGGTAATCGCAGAAGCTTTGGCTGCAAACAATCTACAACCAGAAGACATTGACCTTTTGGTGCCGCATCAGGCTAACTTAAGGATCAGTAACTACGTACAGAAGCAGCTAAATATGCCTGATGAGAAAGTGTTTAATAACATTATGCATTATGGAAATACAACAGCTGCCTCAATTCCAATTGCCTTAAGTGAGGCTTGGGAGCAGGGTAAGATTAAAGAAGGAGACTTGATCTGCTTGGCCGCATTCGGAAGTGGCTTCACATGGGCTTCAGCGCTAATCCGTTGGTAGGACGGGTAAATTGTTATATTTTCATCGCCTTTTTTTCAGCAACAATTACATTCCAGTATTTTGAACCAAATACACCTTTAACTGTTAACTGATTAGCCTAAGAGCATCCAATATGAGGGTAATTTAAGCATTGCTATTACCTAATTAAATTAATGCTTTAGAATGTTTATTGAAAGACATCAAATAGCACAATGATTTGGGCTTTATTGGCGTAATATTTGAGAAGGAAGATCCGAATCATTTTTTATGAAACTCAATTGCATGCAATCCGATATACGTTCTATGCGCTTTCATCAATTAATACTTTCTAGCCTTTTCTTCATTACTCTAAGTTTTTCGGGCATTGCCCAAGAGGAAGGCTATGAACTTATATTCCCTTCCGATGATCCATCCTTGACGAAAGAAGGTAAAACAAAAGAAGGTAAGCGCGATGGTCTTTGGACAATGTATAATTCTGATAGTAGCTTTCTTCAGAGAGGATACTATGTTGAAGGAAAAAAAGCTGGTATTTGGATGATCTTTCTTGACCGACAAGAAAGGGCCAGACTCAAATATGATAACGGCTCCTTAAATGGGGCCTATGTACTTTTCAACGAAGAAGGGAAATCGACAGTCATCACAAACTACTCAAAGGGAAAGCTTAATGGCACATGGTCTTCCTACTATGGCTCAGGGAAGACCTATGAAAAAGGTGACTTTGAGGAAGGACTAAAAACGGGCACATGGAATAGCTACTACGACAACGGTGTACTTCAGATTAGAAGTCAATATAAAAAAGGGAAGCTTGATGGCTCATTTGAGCAGTACGACCCTTATGGCTCATTAATGATTGACACCAACTATAAAGACGGTTATCTTAATGGTAATTGGGTTAAATATGATGGCACTGTCGTGATAGAAAAAGGTCAATTTGTTTATGGCGAAAGAAATGGAGAATGGCTCTATTATGAATTCAGTGAGTTATCTCCCTCAATTAAGGAATATTATGATAATGGTAAGAAAGTTGGCACCTGGACAACCTACCATGATTCAGGAAGAAAGGCCAGCGAGATCACTTACGCTGACGATAAACCCGTGGGCATATCAAAGGAGTGGTATCCAAGTGGCCAAGTTGCCAGTGAAAGTCGATATCGCCTTGGATTTATAGACAGCACTTTTATCGCTTATTATGATAATAAAGTAATTGCCGAAACTGGAGAATTCAATTTAGGCCTTAAAGAAGGCGTTTGGAAATACTACCATGAGAACGGCATGATTTCAGAATTCGGCAGCTACAAAAGTGACCAAAGAGTTGGAAACTGGAAAAGCTTTAGTCCGACAGGCAAACTCACCTCCGAGGGCGATTACCGATTAGGCAAACAACAAGGACAATGGTTTACTTACCACGAAGGTGGAAACCTTTCCTCAATAGGAAGTTATTTGGGTGGTGAAAAGGATGGATTATGGGGATACTTCCATGAAGATGGCTCACCAATGTTAGAAGAAACTTATGAGAAAGGTAAACTTATTAAAGTATCTGAATTCACTGACGATGATGGCGACAAACACAGTTCTGGATCATTGATAAATGGAGAAGGCAAAAAAACCAGTTATTATCCTGATGGCACTAAATTTTCCGAGGGGCCTTACAAAAAAGGCCTCCCTAATGGGGACTGGATATTCTTTGACGAAAAGGGTCGAAAATTAAGTGTTGGTGAATTAATCAATGGCATTAAAGAAGGTGGTTGGAGTATCTATGCGAAAAATGGGAAACTTATCAGAATAGAAATGTATGAAAATGGAGAACTGATTGATGAAGTAGGTCGCTAAACATTCTCATTCAATTACTGTTACTTTAGTCATGGGATTATTTTCGAGAAAAACAGAAAAGGAGAAGCTTCAGGCAAAGTATAAAAAACTAATCGATGAAGCTTATAAGTTATCACACACCAACCGAAGAGCCAGCGATCTAAAAACCGCAGAAGCGGATGCTATTTTAAAGCAAATTGATACCTTAAAATAACCTTTTTTAAAGCCAGTGAGATTGCTTCAATTAATTAATCTCGCCACTTTTTTCTTAATACTTATACTACCCTTCCAAAGATTAAGGTTTATACTTACTAAAACCTTTTCCTAATTCGTATATCTTTGCTCTATGCACCATTTGACAATACTCTCTTACATCGTTTGGGACCCTATGAAAGAAATCATCAGGGGAATACAACCGCCAGTTTGGTACAGTGTACTTTTTGCGCTTGGATTTATTATAGGCTACCAAATCATGGTCTATATTTTTAAGAAAGAAGGTAAAGACCCACTGAATGTAGATACGCTTACTGTGTACATGGTATTGGCTACTATCATTGGAGCACGCCTAGGCCATTTGCTATTTTACGAACCCGATCGCTTTTTCGCAGACCCTCTAATGTTCTTTAGGACTTGGGAAGGCGGTTTGGCCAGTCACGGGGCGGTTCCTTTAATCTTACTCGCCCTTTTCTTATACAGAAATTATTTTATTACTGCAGGTGGCTTTCCTCCACTCAAGTTCAAAAAACAGAAAAAGGTAGGTCAAAGTTATCTCTGGATTGTCGATCGAATAGTAATTACTATAGCCTTAGCGGCAGTTTTCATCCGCATGGGTAATTTTGTGAATTCCGAAATTGTTGGAAAACCTACTGATAGCGACTACGGTGTTGTATTTGGGCGTGTAGCAGAAATGTATTTTGAAGATGGCATCAACGGTGTTGATCGTGCCGAAGCTTCTAAAGGGTTAAGCACAGAAAAACTTGCTGCAGGTATTGTGCCAGTAGATATTTACGTGACTTTTGAAGGAACAAGCAGCACTGAACAACAAATAAGGGCGAAATTAGAAAGAGAATTCAAACCCATGCTTACACGCTACCCAGTAAACGAGCATTACCAAGAACCCCTTGGAAAACCCTTGAATTATGAGTTAACACCGAATGGTAGGCAATGGGCAGCCACTATCCATACCTATGGAATTGTGAGGCATCCAGCCCAGCTTTATGAAGCTGCCACTTCCCTCATCTTATTCTTAATTCTCCTAGGCCTTTGGTTCAGATACAAAGAAAAGACACCTGAAGGGTTACTGTTCGGAACCTTCCTGATTTGGCAATTTGGCTTTCGTTTCTTCCATGAAATCTTCAAAGAAAATCAAGTGGCGTTTGAAGAAGGAATGACCTACAATATGGGCCAAATCTTGAGCATTCCTTTAGTGCTTATCGGATGCTTTGTTTTAATCCGCTCCGTAGTAATCGGTAAGGAAAAGGAGTGATCGGAATAACCTTGAAAAAGAGTTTGAAGGGGATAGCTATCTTAACTTTCCTATGTGTCCTCAGCCTACGCGGCTTTGGACAAAACACTCTATTTACAGACAGCCTGAGCGCTGGCTATATCAAAATAGGTAAAACCTATATTACAGGGAACAAAAAAACCAAAGCCGAAATCATTCTCAGAGAGCTCGATTTTATAGAAGGTGACAAAGTTGATATTCAAGAATTTAACCAGTCGATTGTTCTAAGTCAGCAAAAGTTAATTAACACTCGCTTGTTCATTACGGTAGAAGTCGTTCCACTTTTTACTTCCGACACTGAAGTGGATATATTAATTCGATTACAAGAACGCTGGTACATTTTCCCCCTTCCCATCTTTAAATTAGCCGATCGAAATTTCACTGAATGGTGGGTTAATCAAAAACGCGATTTCTCAAGGGTTAACTATGGGATTCAACTTTATCATTTTAACCTAACAGGACGAAATGACAAACTCATCTTTAGAACCCAGTTTGGTTTCACAAAGCAGTACGAATTACAATATCAACGACCATATATCAATAAGGCTCAAACCTTAGGACTTACATTAAGAACTAGCTTCGCGAATAACAAAACAGTAGCCACCAATACCGATGGACACAGACTCGAATTTGAACAATCGGACGATATTAACCGAAGAATTTTCTCTTCGAGTGGAACGCTCACTTATCGCCCTTCATTTTATAGTCGACACTCAATTGACGCGGGTTTCAGCCGAGCAAGTGTCAGCGAACTCATTACTGATGCAAATTCAGAATACTTTCAAAATGGAGAAGCATTACAGAAGTATTTCAGGCTAAGCTATGTTTACTCATGGGATAACCGAGATTACTTCGCTTACCCACTATCTGGCAATTTATTTAGAGGGGAAGTCAGTAATTATGGTTTGGGTATTTTTAATGACCTGAACATGTTCTCACTACGTGGCTCCACGAGTAACTTCTTTGACTTGGGTGGTAAGCTATACTTGGCCAATAGCCTTGAAGGGTATTATAATTTCAGTGACGAAATTCCTTACATGCTACGCTCTGGCTTTGGTTATCGTCCAGATTTCATTCGTGGCTATGAACGTTATGTGGTTGAAAGTAATGCATTCGTATCGAACCGAAGTGAGTTCAAATACAAATTTATTTCAGGTATTCAAGTGTTAAGTAGAAGAAGTCTGATTGATCAATTTAGAACTATGCCTTATGCTTTTTACTTTAAGGCATTCGTAGATATGGGTTATACTGGAGACCCTATTCGTTCTACCACCAACAATTTCTACAATAGAGAATTAATGCTTAGTGCAGGCCTTGGGTTAGACATTGTCACTTACTATGACTTTGTAGTGCGTTTTGAATTTAGTGTAAACCGACAGAAGCAAACCGGGTTCTTCGTCAATTTTAGATCAGCCCTTTAAGAGTATAAAGCACAGGGCTAGACTGTTTTAAATAGTAAAAAAATATTTTAGGATTAATTCAAAATATTGTATTTTCAATTTGTGAAAATTATTTATGCTATTTTAATCATATTCTATCTTTCGCTCAAAGTTTCCGCCCAGCAAGCCAGTCGAGCCCCCATTGGGCCACGAGCGCTTAGTATGGGTGGTGTGTCTTCAGTATTTCATGATAGTTGGTCTATATTCAATAATCCAGCTGGCGTTACGGACATAAAACAACTGACCGCCCTTCTTGCCTACAAAACCATTTTCGACTTTATTCCTTTTAATACAGTTTCGGCCGGTGTTGCAATGCCCACAGGCATAGGTAGTTTTAGCTTTTCAGTTTTTAGATTTGGTGATGATGTTTTCAATAGTCAAATGGCAAGCCTTTCAATTGCCCAAAAGACCGGTATTATTAGACTGGGACTTAAACTGAACTACCTACAATATAATATAGAAGGTTTTGGAAGCAAGAGCACTTTGCTTTCCGACATTGGAGTAGTGGCGGACCTCACTCCCCAGCTTAGATTTGGAGCGCACATCTATAACTTTACCCAGTCTTCAATTTCAGCCGATAACAGAGAGAAAGTACCCACAGTAATAAGTCTAGGGATGGCTTATAGCCCTAAAGAGGATATAGTTCTAGCAATTGAAGGCGAAAAAGATATTGATCTTGAACCAGACTTAAAGTTAGGTTTAGAATATCAAGCAATAGA
Source organism: Roseivirga echinicomitans (assembly GCF_001592935.1). Lineage (GTDB taxonomy): Bacteria > Bacteroidota > Bacteroidia > Cytophagales > Cyclobacteriaceae > Roseivirga > Roseivirga echinicomitans. The sequence continues at coordinate 92,383 of NZ_LRDB01000002.1, read as the reverse complement.
AAAAGTAAAAGTCAGAACTGGTTTTTCTACCTTAACCAACACTCATTCTTTTGGTGGAGGTTTGCAGCTCAATCGCTTCGGTTTGGATTATGGAATTCGAATTGACAGAAAATTAGGACACACGCACAACTTCGGATTAACCTTCCAAATCAATGAGTAATGAAATGTGCGCGGTTACTCATAGTGACGATTACAGCTTTACTCCTTTGTGAAGAAAAGCTACTAGCACAAAAAGAAGAACAGTTTGACCTAGAGTCATTTATTGAAGACCTTTTCAACCTTCAAGCCGAAGACATTAATTATGAGGACCTCTATGAGTCTCTTTTCACGCTCTATCAAAATCCGCTAAACCTCAACACCGCCAACACATATGCGCTTCAAAGTTTATATATTCTTTCTAGCACACAGATTCAAAACTTGCAGAACTACATTGAGCAAAAAGGAAAGCTAATTACACTCTATGAACTTCAGGTAATTGAGGGTTTTGATTACACCACTATTGAACACTTAAAGCCCTTTGTTTCCGTAAACTCCAAGGATGCATTGACGGACGAAAGGCCCCTATTGCAAAGAATTCTAGAAGAACGGAACAACTATTTTATTTCTCGTTACGAACGAATTTTGAACCAGAAAAAGGGCAATAGCCCAAAGAAATCACCAGACGACTCACGTTATGCAGGAACTGCCAACAAATTCTACCTTCGTTATAGAGTTTCCAAGCCAAATGATTTCAGTATTGGCTTCACTACAGAAAAAGATGCTGGCGAACAGTTTCATTGGAATCCAAAAAGCAAAACCTATTTCAACGATTTTTGGTCCGCTCATTTCATGCTCGAAAATCAGGGCAAATGGCAAAAGCTCATTATTGGAGATTATCAATTGCAATTTGGGCAAGGCTTACTCTTTGGGGCTGGCTTTGGCGTAGGTAAGGGTTCCGAAACCGTGAACACAGCCAATAGAGTAACCCTAGGCATTAAACCTTATACTTCGGTACTAGAAGGTGGCTTTTTAAGAGGTGTTGCCGCAAGTTATTCATTGCACAAGAAGCTCACTGCTACCACATTTGCCTCTCATTTAAATCAGGATGCAAATATTCAGACAGGTGCGAATGATGAAGGTTTTGTGTCCTATACCTCTTCCTTGCAGCTTACAGGAATGCACCGTACACCAACGGAACTGGCCAATAAAAAGCAGGTGGCAGAAACTATTATCGGAATGAATCTCAACTTTAGACCAAATGACCAAACCGAATTAGGTTCTATAGTTAATGCTCATCACTTTTCTGTCCCAATTCTCAGGAGCAATCAACCTTACAATAAGTTTGAATTTAGAGGCCAATCCAATTTTAACATGGGTATATACGGAAAATATCAATGGCAACATTTCTTACTTTTTGGAGAAAGCGCGGTTTCCAAAAGTGGTGGTTTGGGTGCTGTTGGAGGTTTTACAACCCGCTTAACCCCGCGTGTAGAATTCGCCATGGTGCTTCGCTCCTATCAAATGAATTTTCATACTTTCCGGGGCACTTCCTTTGCTGAAGGAAGTCGTAACATCAATGAAAAGGGAGTCTATTGGGGCCTCAAGTACACCCTGAATAGAAAATTCTACCTTACGGCTTACTATGACACTTATCATTTTCCTTGGTTACGGTTTGGAGTTGATACGCCTTCCAACGGACATGATTATTTATTCCGACTGAACTACAATCCAGGTAGCCGTATAAAGTTATACGGTCAGTTTAGAAGAGAGCTAAAAGACACCAATGTCAGCATCGAAACCTCAAATAACAACATCGTTGTACCAGGCCGTAAAGATCAATATCTCATTAACTGGGAATATGCTTCTGGCATTCGGTTTAATTTCAAATCGAGGGTACAATTCAGCGAATATCATTTGATAGATGAAAAAACCAAAGGTTATGCTTTTATTCAAGATGCCGTTTATAAAAATGGTGATTGGGTCTTCAGTAGTCGAATGGCACTATTCGACACAGAGGGGAGTCAAAACAAACAATATGCTTATGAACGCGATGTGCTCTATGCCTTTTCTATTCCAGCATACAGTGGTAAAGGAATTCGAAACTACCTATTAATACAGTATAAGGTATTTCGTGAAATGGACCTTTGGGCAAGAATAGCCAAAACAACTTATTATGACCGTGATGAAATTGGGACAGGACTTGAAACCATTTCAGGAAATAAACGCACAGAATTAAAATTTCAAGTGCGTTATAAATTGAATTGAGCCTGCCTGAACTCAGACTATGGCGGTAAATATTATCACTCAATTCTCCAACCCTCCGTGTATCTAAACCATTAAATCCCTACCACTCGAAAATATTGTTTTGGACTGCTGCCATCCGTTTAATACTTTACATCTTTAAACTTAAAAGACGATGACGAAAAAATTTGGAAATTACTTCCTTTCCATGGCCTTGCTAATGCTTAGTTTACAGGCCTGTTCTCAAGGAAACGGAACTGGAACAGGGGCAACAAAGCCTGACAATGACCGATGGCAACAAGCCATTGAATACAAAATGGAAATTGATATGGACGTGAATACCAACAGGTATCAGGGAGTCCAAAATGTAAAATACACTAACAATTCTCCTGATGCATTAGACAAGGTCTTCTATCACCTATACTTCAATGCTTTCCAACCTGGAAGTATGATGGACGTAAGATCTAGAACCATCGCTGATCCAGACCGCAGAGTAAGAGATAGAATTTTCAATTTGAAAGAAGACGAGATTGGATACCAAAAAATCAAGTCGTTAAAATTAAACGGAAAACCTGTAAAGTATGAAGTGGTAGGAACTGTTTTAGAGGTTCAACTTGACCAACCGATTGCTCCAGGAAGCACTGTTGATTTTGACATGGAGTTTGAAGCGCAAGTTCCTATTCAAATCAGAAGAACTGGTCGTGACAATGCTGAAGGCGTACGTTATTCTATGGCACAATGGTTCCCTAAAATGGCAGAATATGATTACCAAGGCTGGCATGCAGATGAATATATTGGCCGTGAGTTTTATGGTGTTTGGGGTAGCTTTGATATTAAAATCAAAATTGACAAAGACTACTTAATTGGCGGTACTGGTTACTTACAGAACCCTTTAGAAATTGGTCACGGTTATGAAAACGAAGGTGAAACTGTAAACCAAAAAATTGAAGACGGTAAACTTACTTGGCACTTCTTTGCACCAAATGTTCATGATTTCGTATGGGCAGCTGACCCTGAATATGTACACAAGAAATTAACCATGAAGAATGGAATGGTACTTCACTTCATTCATAAAGAAGGACAAAACGAAGAGAACTGGGATAAAGTGATGCCTCAAACAGAAATGTTGTTTGAATATGCAAGCGCCAACTTCGGTGAGTACCCATACAAGCAATTCTCAGTGATTCAAGGTGGTGATGGTGGTATGGAATACCCAATGTCTACATTGATCACAGGATCAAGAGGTAGCCTTATTGGTGTAACCATTCACGAAGCAATGCACGATTGGTACCATGGAATATTAGGCAGTAATGAGGCGCTTCACCCATGGATGGATGAAGGGTTTGCATCATATGCTTCCACTCGTATTTCGAGCCACATTAATAGAGTTACAAGAGGAGAGTCTGAACCAGCAGTTACTTTAGACAACCTAGGAAATAACTCAGGCCAAAGAAGCTATGTAGGTTTATCTAAAAGCGGAAGAGAAGAGCCTTTAAGCACACACTCTGACCATTTCAACATGAATGGTGCATATAGCAGCTCTGCTTATGGTAAAGGTGCTGTTTGGATGAGCCAAATGGGTTACATAATGGGTGAAGAAAATCTTAATAAAGCATTGTTGGCTTACTTTGATGATTGGAAATTCAAGCATCCAAACCCTAATGACCTTATCAGATCTTTCGAAAAAGTATCAGGATTGGAGTTGGATTGGTATAACGAATACTTCGTTTACACTACAAAATCAATTGATTATGGTGTGAAAGAAGTAAGCGGAGAAGGCAACAAAACCAATGTTACTTTAGAAAAAGTAGGCATGATGCCAATGCCAATGGACGTGGTTGTCACTTACAAAGACGGCTCTAAAGAAGTACACTACATGGCTTTGAGAATGATGCGTGGCGAAAAGCCAGCCGAAACTCAAGATAAAAGAATTGTACACCCTGACTGGGCTTGGGTAAACCCTACTTATGACTTCTCAATTGACAGACCAATGTCTGACATTGCTTCAATCGAAATTGACCCTTCAGGAAGAATGGCCGATGTAGAAAGAGGGAACAACAAGTGGGAGGTAAACTCATTGACAACAAACAAATAGTTTACTGAGAATAGAAATTAATGAGCAGCTCAGCCGAAAGGTTGGGCTGCTTTTTTTATGCCCAATCCTGAAAACTCAAAGGTTTTTCAAATCGTGAAATACTTCATATTAAAAGTAATACTATCGAATAAGTCTATTTTCATTCTTTTTCCAATAGTATTTAAACCTTTTCTAAAAGTAAGCGTTAGGTTTTGGCGATATGAATAATCTAATCAGCCAAATGCAAATCCAAGTCAATGAGAAGATCTTCTTAAAAGATCCAAACTCATCGGAGCTTGGTAAAAAGATAATTGCCAACAGCATCGTTTTAATCGATGAAATGGGCTTAGAAAGTTTCACTTTCAGGAAGTTAGCTTTGAAGCTAGAAACCACCGAAAGTTCTATATACAGGTACTTTGAAAGCAAACATAAGCTCCTTTTATACCTTACTTCTTGGTATTGGGGTTGGCTAGAGTATCACCTGGTTTTTTCTACGGCTAACATCTCATCAGCCGAAGAGCGACTTAAAGTGGCTATTAAAGTAGTTTCAATGGACATCCCAGACAATGAAATATTTGGTCACATTAATCTTGGCTTGCTAAATAAGATTGTAATCTCTGAATCTTCTAAAGCCTACCTAACCAAATTAGTAGATGACGCAAATAAGGAAGGTTTTTACGCTGGTTATAAAAGATTAACGGCCAGGGTGAGCGAAATCATTAAAGACATTAATCCCGATTTCAAGTTTGCGAACACCTTAACATCAACCATCATAGAAGGCATTCATCATCAAAAATATTTTGCTGACCACCTGCCAAGCTTAACGGACATCTCAAACAACACTGTTGTGCTCGCTCAATTCTATACTGATATGGCCATTTCAACCATTAAGCAAAATACTCCATAATGAATCCAGCAATAAGTATTTCTCCAGTAAAACGGTTCTTGAACATGCTTAAAGTAGATAAGCGTGAAATCATGAGTGTATATGTATATGCGCTATTCAATGGAATTATCACACTTTCTCTACCGCTAGGGATCCAAGCCATCATCAACCTGATCAGTGGAGGTCAGGTCTCTACTTCGTGGTTTATTCTTGTCACTTTCGTTATCGTTGGAGTTATAGCCTCAGGCGTAATGCAAATTATGCAGCTCACCATTACGGAGAATATCCAGCAAAAAATATTCACACGCTCCGCTTTTGAGTTTGCCTATCGCATTCCAAGAATGAAAATGGAGTCGATAAAAAACGCTTATATCCCAGAGCTTGCAAACCGATTTTTTGACACTTTATCGGTTCAAAAGGGCTTATCAAAAATTCTGATTGACTTTTCGAGTGCAACGCTTCAGGTGGTCTTTGGCTTAATTCTGCTTTCACTGTACCACCCATTCTTTATAATGTTCGGGCTGCTTTTGGTGGTGGTCGTTTACTTAATATTCCGCTTTACAGCGCCTAAAGGATTAAAAACGAGCATCATCGAATCCAAAAACAAGTACATGGTTGCACATTGGCTGGAAGAATTGGCCCGTGCTATGGAAACATTCAAGCTAGCGGGTCAATCTCCATTACCCTTATCTAAAACGGACGATGTAGTAGAGGGCTATTTAACCTCAAGAAAAGCCCATTTCAAAACCTTGCTTACGCAATACATTAACCTAGTCGGTTTTAAGGTATTGGTAACGGCTGGGTTACTCCTCATTGGTGGTCTTCTCGTCATTAATCAGCAAATGAACATTGGCCAATTCGTAGCGGCTGAAATCATTATCATTCTTGTATTAACCTCTGTTGAAAAGCTTATTCTGAGTATGGAAACCATTTATGATGTTCTTACTTCGATTGAAAAAATCGGGAATGTAACGGACATTCCTCTCGACAGCGACAGTGGTACTGCTGGTGATACATCAGACGAACTGGGTCTATCCATTAACATTACCAATTTAGGTTATAGGTTCAGCTATTTAAAAGAAGACACCATCAGGAATGTGAACCTGAGTATTGAATCAGGAGAAAAAATATGCTTATCGGGTTATAATGGCTCGGGTAAATCGCTGCTTCTCCATGTTGTTTCTGGTTTATACGATGAATACAGTGGCTCCATATCATGCCAAGGAGTTCCATTGACAAATTGGTGTAAAGCTGACTTTCATAAACTTATAGGTGACAACCTTACGCGTGGTGATATTTTCAACGCAACCCTTTTCGAGAACATCTCTTTAGGAAAACCTGAAATCACCATGAGCCGAGTACAACAAGTAGCAGAAATAGTTGGTCTTAAAGACTTTGTAGATGCGATACCTCAGGGCTATTACACTACCCTATTGCCCGAAGGACGCAACTTACCACAGAGTATTATCCTGAGGATAATGTTGGCCAGAAGTATTGCTGGGAATTTCAAAATGATTCTCTTAGAAAATGATTTTAATCAATTGAATGAAAAAGATAAAGGCTCTTTCTTAGACTATCTGGTAACTCAGAATTGGACGGTAGTAGCGGTTTCCAACGACCCATTTGTGGCAAATAAGTTCGACCGCACCATTGTTATGGAAAAGGGAGAAATAATAGCGAAGGGTACCGTGGCCTCAATGACCACTTACCCATGGTATTCAAACGTTTTTTCAAAAAAATAACAATAGCATGCTAAACATAAGTCCTAACAAAATTGAGGGGAAGGTTGATACGTCAAAATTCCGATCGTTTGCCATGGTAAAGGATTATCATGCTGGTAAAACCTTTACTCGCCTCATCATTATATTCTTCATCCTTTTTATTCTTGCGCTGTTCTTGCCTTGGACACAGAACATTAGATCGACAGGTGTAGTGACTACTTTGCAGCCCGATCAGAGGCCGCAAAACGTGAACTCCGTTATTAGTGGCCGAATAGAAAAGTGGTATGTAAGAGAGGGCAATTATGTAAATAAGGGAGACACACTTCTCTATATATCCGAAGTGAAAGACGATTATTTCGATCCTGAACTTCTATCTAGAACGCAAGATCAAATCACTTCTAAGTCTTCAAGCTTAGATTCTTATTCAGGAAAAATAAATGCTTTAGAGAACCAAATTGAGGCCTTACTAAAAACCAAGGAACTCAAGTTAGAGCAAGCCAAGAATTATATCCGTCAAATAGAACTTAAAATTCAATCGGACAGCATTGATTTTCAAGCATCTAAAACAAACAATTCAATTGCCGAAAACCAATTGGAGAGGATGGAGCAACTTCATAAAAGCGGTTTAAAATCGCTGACAGACTTAGAAAGCACTCGATTAAAGCTTCAAGAAACGCAAGCAAAAAAGATTAGTGCCGAAAACAAATTACTCAGCAGCAGGAATGAACTCATTAATGCCCAAGTAGAAATTAACTCTATTGAAAATCAATACCGCGACAAGCTGGCGAAAACGGAATCAGACAAATACACTGCAATGTCCAATAAGTTTGATACCGAAGCCACGGTGTCAAAAATGGAAAATCAGTATAAGAATTATTCTGTGAGGTTGGGCATGCATTACATTACAGCCCCACAAAACGGATACATTACTGAGACGATTAAGTCAGGGATTGGAGAGACTCTAAAGGAAGGGGAACAACTACTCACCATTATGCCATCTGAGTATGACTTGGCTGTTTCACTTTACATTAAACCTATGGACTTGCCTTTGATTCGAGAAGGTCAACCCATCCGTTTCATATTCGATGGCTGGCCGTCCATTGCCTTTTCTGGCTGGCCCAACCTGTCGTATGGAACATTCGGAGGTGAAGTCGTGGCCATAGACAATTTCGCCAGTCCGAACGGACAGTATAGAGTTTTGGTCGCTCCAGATGATAATGATGAGGCTTGGCCAGAAGGTTTACGCGTAGGTTCTGGTGCCAATGGAATGGCCTTGCTAAAGGATGTACCGATATGGTATGAGCTATGGAGAAAACTCAATGGCTTTCCAGCAGACTATTATGTTTCGGAAAACAGTTCGGACAAAATCCAAAAAAAGAAGTAATGAGAAGATTGACCAAAACCATCTTATTACTTTCAGTCTGCTATAATTTCACCTTTGGGCAAGAGGAAAACAAAGTGTTCACCCAAGATCAGCTTCTTTGGTATATAGAAAACTATCACCCAGTTGCACAGCAAGGCAGGCTTTTGATCGACCAAGGAGAAAGCTCTATTCGAGCTGCTCGTGGTGGATTTGACCCAAAGTTATTCGCCAACTTAGATCAAAAACAGTTTGACGAAAAGGAATATTACAGCATTCTGAACAGTGGATTAAAAATCCCGACTTGGTATGGTGTTGAATTTAAAACTGGGTTTGAGCAGAACAGAGGTATATACTTAAACCCTGAAAATAAAGTCCCCAATGGAGGGCTTTGGTATGGCGGTATTTCAGTATCACTAGGTCAGGGCTTATTTATTGATAAACGCAGGGCTGAGTTGCAAAAAGCCAATGTATTCGCCTCTTCCACTATCGCTGAGCAAAAAGTACTGATGAATGAACTTTACTTTGATGCCATCAAGCAATATTGGAAATGGGTGCAGACCTATAATGAGTATAACGTTTTTGAAGAATCTGTCAGCTTAGCCGTCACTCGTTTTGAAGCCGTAAAAAACAGCTACCTACTCGGTGACAAACCAGCCATAGATACGCTGGAAGCCAAAATTCAGATTCAAAACAGAGAACTGAGCCGCAACGAGTATAAGCTTGCCTACCAAAATGCTACACTCGAACTCTCGAACTACTTGTGGTTTGTAAACAATACGCCATTAGAGATTACTAATGAACTCAGACCTCCCCTTTTCGATGAGATTGTGCTGAGCATTCAAACTTCTTTTGATACACTTCAAACCATAGTTGATGCCATTCCAAGTGCTCATCCTGACATGCAGCTTTATGACTTTAAATTGTCTTCATTAGAGATTGAAAGAAAGTTGAGAGCGGAGAAAATAAAACCAAAACTCAACCTCAACTATAACTTCTTAAGCGAACCAGTTGGTGACAACTTCATCAACAATTTCTCAAGCCAAAACTACAAATGGGGTCTTGAATTTAGCTTACCTATCTTCCTGAGAGAAGAACGCGGCAACCTTCAATTGGCCAAGTATAAAATTCAACAAACACAGTTCGGCCAACGCCAAAAGCAACAGGAAATAAAGAATAAAGTACTCAGCTATTTCAACGAGCATATTGCCTTAAGGGAACAAGTAGAAATTTACAAAGACGCAGTTCTTAACTATGGCCGCTTGCTTGAAGGTGAGAAGATTAAATTTGACACAGGAGAAAGCTCTCTTTTCCTAGTCAACTCCCGTGAATCCAGCTTAATTGACGCTAGGCTCAAGGTAATCGCATTGGTTTCTAAATTCAATATTTCAAGCACTGGAATTGATTATGCTTCGGGTCGGCTATTTTAGTATATCATCGCCACAATTTAAACTATACTAGTGGGCCAGCTGATTTGGCTTATATTTAGCCAATTGAATGCATCACTAACTATGGAAAACTCTTCGCTTTACATTATGAGTATCATGTACATTTTAGCGGGTGTCATGCATTTTATTAAACCTAAAGCATACCTCAGGATTATGCCGCGTTACCTCCCTTACCATCTACCATTGGTGTATGTGAGTGGAGTTTTCGAAATCGTTTTTGGTGCTTTATTGCTCTTTCCCGCTACTCAAGAAATTGGTGCTTGGGGAATTATTGCTGTGCTCATTGGGGTTTTTCCCGCCAATATCCACATGCTCCAAACGAATAAGGTTAAAAAGACATGGTACATTATCGCACTTTGGATTAGGCTTCCACTTCAAGCCTTTTTAATCTATTGGGCTTGGACGTTTACCTAGCCAGTCTATTCTACTGAACACTAAACCAGCAGTCGATCTACTCGTCTAAAATCACAGACGAGTCAATAAAATTGATTTCGCCAGCATTTTCGGTATATTCAGTACTATTTTACTCAAGCAGCACAACCACAAACTACTCTATGCAAACCCACCCTCGTTTTAGGTTAATCTTCATATTGCTTTTATTTTTGTCTGCCTCCCAGTGGTTGTTCGCCCAAACCAGTGAGTTTAAGAACTACTCTTACGCTGAGCTTTTTCAGATGATAGAAAGTTCGGAAGACTCCACTTTTAGGCTTGAGAATGCCATTATTAAATATGATCAGGCTACCGATAGTCGTTTTGGATATAGTAGTGCACCTGGAAGTTTCATAAGGGTCTTCAATAATACTGACACCATTGTAATAGACAAAGAATTAGTGCTCACTAATGTACACTTCGATATTTCTGACAGAAGACAGTCCATCCCCTTGCATCATATCAAATTCAATAAGAGTGTTGCGTTGCGCAACACTTCATCTGTGCTGTTTACAAACTGTACATTCGAAGGACGACTGACCATTATGTCAACAGAGTCCATGGCAAACACGATTGAATTATTAGATAGAAACAGCCGAAGCATAAATCTAGCCGTAGCCGTAACAGACAGTAAGCTCAAGAAAAGCGTAAACATGGATTTAGGTACTACAGATGAAAAAATGAGATCTCGAATAAGGATCGAAAATTCTGAAATATGGGGCTCTAAAGAAGGGCGAGGGTCTAGATTCAATGGGACTTCAGTAGTCTCAGTTACCGTTAAAAACTGTACGTTTTATGAACAAGGTAGAGTTACCATCACTGGAAATTTAACGGATCAGGTAGATGTCTCCGGTAACGACTTTGGGGAGTGGATTGCTGAAATAAAGGTTTTAGGTTCTATGGAATTGAATACTTCCATCTTGGAAGAAAACACCTTTAACAATCATGTGCTCTTGGATTTTGATGACCTAACCACCAGCAGTACTTTCCAGTGGTCTCAATGGGGCGATCAATTGATCTCATCACAAGGCTATAACGACTACTTCAATACCCTCGCTGATTCTGTGAAAATGAGTAGCTTCATAAGTTATGAAGCCAATGATAGCATTCTCGCTAACTATAAAAATGATATAGTTCAGTTTGGAAAATCGTACAAACAAGAAGTGAAGTTGAGGGGTAAGCTCCTTGATTTATATAAGGCTCAACACGATTTAGAAGATGTAAATACAGTTTATATTGGAATTAAAAACTTAGAGACGGAGCGCTTAGCTTATCTCTATTCTCAAAATCCATCCTTCAATACATTCTTTAAATGGAAAGTAAATCAGTTTCTCAAGGCCTTTTCGGATTACGGAACAGAGCCTTCAAAAGCCATAGTGTTTTCGGTAAATGTGGTCATTCTATTCGCCTTCATTTATCTCTTTTTCCCAAATAGTTGGGATGAACAAGGCAAGCATAGAATACTGCATCGTTTCGACTTCTTCCAAAAATACCTGCGAAGCAAAGAAGGCATGAACGACATCTACTTGGTAGAGAAAAAGAAAGAACTCAGTGAATATGATGCTTTTAAAAAGCGAATAGAGGATGGGAAATTAGAACTACCTCGTTTCTTTATTGTTTGGTCTAAACCAGTGTATAATGCGGCCATGGTAGGCACAAAACTCACAAGCAAAGCACTTAAGTTCACCGATATTCTGAGTGGCGAGTGGCATAAGCTTAGCCCTACTCAAAAGCGTTGGAAAAACATACAAATTGGGACCTACCTGATTATTGGTGTCGGTTTCGACCTCTCCATACGCGTGCTCAATGCCCTTATGTTAAGCATTAATGCCTTTACTACTTTGGGCTTTGGCGAAATTCCTATCAAAGGCCTCCCTCGCTATTTAGCCATTATAGAAGGTTTTATTGGCTGGTTTATGCTTACCATATTCAGTGTATCGCTGATATCACAGTTGCTCAATTAAACCACAGCATAAAAAAAAGCAGCGCCAAATAGCACTGCTCTCTTAATACATATAAGATTGATTCTCTTAACGTCTCTGAATCGAAGTCAAAGGCTGATTTGTCAATACTAAATGCTGAATAAAGAACTCCATCATTCTTTCAGAGTTCACTGCCGTATGACCTCTATCAGGACCTACTTGAACTTCGAAACTCTTGCCTGCATCTTGTAAAGCCTTGATCAATTGCATTGAGTTAGACGGGTGAACGTTGTTGTCCGCAGTTCCATAATAAATCATCAATTCACCTTTCAAGTTTGGCGCATACTTAGCTAGCCTGAAATTATCATACCCTGCTTTGTTATCCTCTAAAAGGTTCATGTAACGCTCAGTATAGATGTTGTCATAGAATACCCAATCCGCAACAGCTGAATTAGCAACAGCGGCTTGGTATACATCAGGAAATCTTAGCAAACTCATCGCTGCAGTAGTTCCACCATAAGAAGTTCCATATACACCCACTCTGTTTTTATCGAAATAAGGGCGGTTATAAAGTGATTTAATACCTTCCGCAAAGTCATCTTGCTCCACAATACCCAAGTGACCATAGAGTTGATCAAGTAATCTCTTACCTCTACCTCTCACGTTTCTACCATCAATACTTACTACTAAGAATCCATACTCAGTCAATGGACTTGGCATAGAAAAGTTCTCAGAGAATTCGTTTGTCGCTGGGCCACCGTAGTTGGCCAAAAGCGTTGGGTATTTTTTGTTAGGATCGAAGTTAGATGGGAAGTTAATCATTCCGTGTAGCTGTGTAACCCCATCAGCCGAAGTGAATGTAAATACCTCTGCTTTTTTCAATCCTAGTTCATTGAACTTAGTCAAATCACTTTTCGCTAACTCAGCAACTACTTTACCTTTTGCATCTACCAGATTAGTAACAGGCGCAATGTTATGTGTTTGAGCAACATCCACAAAATATTTCCCATCAGGAGAAACATTCACACTGTGGTTAAATTTAGGGTCAGTTAAACGGGTATCTTTTGTCCCATCTAATTTCACTCTGTGTAACTGCATTTTCATGTGGTTTTCACCACTTCTGGCCATGTAATACATTTCACCAGCTTTCTCGTCTATCTTAACAATGTTTGATACTTCGAAAGGATGACTAGTAATGGCATTGATCAATGTACCATCAAAATTGTATAGATAGTAGTTATTGAAGCCAGAACGCTCAGAAGCCCAAACGAAACGCTTTCCATCTTCTAAAACTTGAATTTCAGGAGTGTTTTTCGTGAAACTTGGTAACCACTCTTCCCGAACTACTACTCTAGATTTCCCTGTAATTGGATCAGCAGCACGGTACTCCATGATGTCTTGCTTGCGGTTGGTGCTATGGAAAAGCAATTCCTTTCCATCAGGCGTCCAATCCATGCCATAAAGGTAGGTACCTACGGCACCATCGTTAAATGGCTTGCCATCACGGGTATCCAATTTCTTCATTTGCTTGGTGTCAATATCATACACCATCAAGTCAACAGGCAAATTATCTGCACCCACTTTAGGGTAAGACATTACTTCCAGAGAATCATAAAGTTTCAGTTGATCTAAAAGCACATAGTACTTTTGAGCATTCTTCTCATCAAATCTGTAAAAAGCAATCTTTTTACTGTCAGGCGACCACCACATAGCAGTACGCTGACCTAGTTCTTCACCATAAACCCAAGTGGCAATACCATACTTGATTTGATTCTCAGGATTACCATCGGTAGTGATAGCAACGACATTGCTTCCGTCAGGATTACTCAGGTACATGTTTCTGTCCTTTGTAAAAGCCATTAATTTACCGTCAGGAGAATCCGCTGAAGGAAATTGTCTTCCCCTGGCTGGACCACGGCTGAAACCTCTTCCTCTAGACGCTGCTTCTGGCGCATCGATTTCAGTTGTCTTTTTCTTTTTAACGTCATACTGGTATCTCTTACCATCCTTTGTGTACTCAAATGACGATCCATCGTCACTCCACTGTACAAATAGGCTTCCCGAAACAACGGACGATCTAATCTGAGGTGCTACCTTCTGATATTGATCATAACCAGGCATGCTTTTTAGCTTGTCCTGCGCTGTCAAAATGCTCGCACTGCTAGCCAAAAAGACCACAGCGGCTATCACTGATGCAAGTTTCTTTTTCATTGAGTTCATTTTAATATCGATTTTCATTCCAAAAAGGGAACACGTGGCTAATACTACTACTTTCGACTGTAAAAAAATAGTATAAAGTGATTATACGGTCAATACATTATAACATCAGTCCGTATTGGTTATCATCGTAATCTATTCAATAATGGCTGCCAAAAAAGAAAGATAAAGCTCAGTGTCAAATACTTCATTACCTATCTTCGCAGCGAATAAGGATAAACCGAACATGAACCACCTAAAAACACTTCGATTACTCGCCATTTTAGAAGGAATAAGTTATTTACTTTTACTCGGCATTTGCGTGCCCCTAAAATATATCTTCAACATTCCGGAGCCCACCCACCCCGTTGGCTTGGCGCACGGAGTGTTATTTGTCAGTTATTGCCTTTGGGTACTTATTGTAGCAAGAAAAAAGCAGTGGTCCATAGTCGTTACATTTTTATCATTATTGGCCTCTCTTCTTCCCTTTGGTACTTTTATAGCTGAAAAGAAATATTTCAGGGATGAAAATTAAATCCCCTCCCAATCAAAAGTTTTATCTTAGCAACAAATAAAGCATTATGAATACACCCAATTGGACCACCGTTAAAGAATACCAAGACATCACCTACAAAAAATCAGGCGATGGCGTAGCTAGAATTGCATTCAACCGCCCAGAAGTGCGTAATGCTTTTCGTCCTAAAACTGTGTCAGAATTATTCGATGCATTCTTAGACGCCCGCGAAGACACTTCCATCGGTGTAGTTTTGCTTTCAGGCGAAGGCCCATCGGCCAAAGATGGTGGCTGGGCATTTTGCAGCGGTGGTGACCAAAATGCTAGAGGCCACCAAGGCTATGTAGATGATGATGGAATGCCAAGGTTAAATATCCTTGAAGTTCAGCGTTTAATCCGTTTTATGTCGAAAGTTGTGATTGCCGTAGTGCCAGGATGGGCTGTTGGTGGCGGACATAGCCTCCACACCGTTTGTGACCTGACCTTGGCAAGTAAAGAACATGCTATTTTCAAGCAAACGGATGCCGATGTCACCAGTTTTGATGGTGGTTATGGCTCTGCATATTTGGCCAAAATGGTAGGTCAAAAAAGGGCAAGAGAAATCTTCTTCTTAGGAAGAAATTATTCTGCCCAAGATGCTTTTGATATGGGTATGGTGAATGCAGTAATTCCACATGATGAATTGGAAGATACTGCCTACCAATGGGCACAAGAGATTTTAGAGAAGTCACCCACTTCGATCAAAATGTTGAAATTCGCTATGAACTTAACTGATGACGGGATGGTTGGGCAGCAGGTATTTGCTGGAGAAGCAACCAGGCTTGCTTACATGACAGACGAAGCCAAAGAAGGTAGAAATGCCTTCTTAGAAAAGCGAAAACCCAATTTTAAAGACATTAAATGGATTCCTTAAGTTGACAAATCAGAACCGTCACTGCGAGATGCAAGACATGCTTTAGCAATGGACTGAAACTAAAAAGTCTCAAAACCGCAGTTTCTGTGATTTTAAAGGAGAGATTGCTTCGCGTAATCGGCATCTCTCAGAATCGAATTAAAGGCTCGCAATGACCATAAAGAAGCCCTGTCCGTATAAAACGAACAGGGCTTTTGTTTTTAAGTTAAAGGGAGTTCTCTATAAATCTCTTTTTAATACCATTCTTGTCGTAGCCCAATAGAATAGGGCTCCCCACAGTATAACAAGACCCATTTCGTGCCAAGCAACATAGTCTTGTACTTCCATAAAGGCATATTTTGGGAACGGATTATGAATTAGCGAATTAATAGTTTTTACAGGAAGAAGGTACTCAACCCATTCAATATTCTTCACTTTACTCCAAACATAAAACCCATTTTCAACAGCCAAAACCCAGAAAATCAGTAAGCCCATGGCTATAATCGATTTCCTTATGAGCGTCCCAACAAAAAGCGTAAAAAGCAAGAATGCGAACAGCTGGAAGAAAAAGGCCAAAAGGAAATAAACATCGCTGAATACGAGCGCGAAAGAAATTTCACTTGAATAAATGAAGCCTGTTATCAAGCCTAGCACAAATAAGGCTAACGTTGACACAGCACTTAAAAAGCCAGCCATAATAATCTTCGACCAAATAAATTCATTTTTAGTCAGGCCATCAATTACATTTTGCCTGATGGTTCTATACGAATACTCGTTGGTGATTGAGAATATTAGACTAAAGCCAAGCAACATCTTAAACCAGATCATCACACTTGTGAGGTTCTGCCAAATGTCTGGAAACTCATAAAAAGGAATAATGGTTGGATCAATCCCGTCAGCACCAAATTCAGTAAATTTTGCCTTCAGAAACTGGAAGAAGGGCATTACCCCCATGCTCACAATAACCATTGCAACGATGTACATAATGGCCAATACCTTAAATGCACGGTTTGGCATTACTTTTTTCAGTTCTATTTTCAGTAATCTCATCATTGGGCACCTCCTTCTTTATTACCAGCTAAAATTTCTAAGAATTGCTTTTCAAGGCTCTTCGATTGCACCAGCAAATGCTTGGCGGTGATTCCCTGCTTGAACAGATAAGCATTTACTTCTGCAGCGGAATGATCTCCCTCCATCTTAATAATGTACTTATCAAGTTCTCGCTTCACTGTCGTCCCGAGACCTGATGCCTCCAAAACGGTCTGCAAATCGTCATGATCGGCTTTTACTTCTACAGAAACTGAGCCCTTACCAACGTCTTCTACCAATCCATTATAGATCAATTTACCGCGCTGGAGCACACAGAAATGTGAGCATACTTTTTGAACTTCGTCTAGTAAATGGCTAGCAATAATGATGGTTTTACCACTATTGGCAATTTCAATAATGAGTTCTCTGATTTCGGCAATTCCTTGAGGATCGAGGCCATTCGTAGGCTCATCCAGAATCATTACCGTAGGGTTGCAAAGCAATGCTGACGCAATGGACAGACGCTGCTTCATTCCCAGTGAGAAGGTTTTAAATTTTGTATCCTTGCGCTCATCAAGTCCTACTTGCGTCAATACCTCGTCTACCCTAGCATAAGGGACTTCCTTGATATCGCATACAATTTTGAGGTTTTGAACCGCAGTGAGGTAGGGATAAAAAATGGGATGCTCTAAAATAGCTCCTATTGTTTTTCGGGTATCCTTATTCGCTTTTTCTCCAAACCATTCAAATTGACCACTGGTTTGGTTAATTACGCTTAAGATAATACCGAGGGTAGTCGTTTTTCCGCTACCGTTGGGGCCGAGAATGCCGAAGACATCTCCTTTCTTCACCTCAAGATTGAGGTTATCAAGTGCCCTGACTCTTCCATATTGCTTGGAGAGCCCTTTAATTGACAATACAGTTTCCAAATCGTGTTTTTGAGTTTTGTTGATATTCAGCAACCGGCCCATCCAAAACCAGTTCCCGTAATTCTTTTAATTGAAAGCGTCCAAGATGGACTCAAGGCCGCTAGTATTTTTACTCATAAATTCAGAGAGTTTCATGATTTGCTTTAGGTCAGGATATCCTTCAATATCCACCACACTAATCCCTTCTTCTGACCTCATCACCACTACAAAACCTTTGGGTTTTTCAGCAGTCCCTTTCATCATAAAGTTCATATTTGCCTCAGACATACGGGCTGTCATCATTGATTCATAGCCTTCTAAGAGAATATCCTTTTCAAGTTTAGAAAACATAGGATCATCCATTTCATACCTCTCCTTATCGAATACAAAGAATTTCACTTTCTCAATGTTCTTGATTACGGAAGAAAAATCAGGTAGTCCTTCAATTTCGTCTGTCATTTGCAATTGTAAGTTGGCAAACATTTTAAGCGTACTCTTATAAAAAAATAACTTCAGTGTGGGCTTATTGTCGTTCCTGAATTCTTCAACACTCTTGCTTTGACCGAAAGCAAGAGTGGAGAATAAGACCAGCGTTAGTATCAGTGTTGTTTTGCGCATAATCCAAATATAAAAAATTGTTGAGTTTTTGAATTTAAAAAGGGATAAAAGGACTATTTCCCACCTAAGTGTTTAAATTCATCCATCCCTAAACTCTTAGAGAGCTTATACAATTGGTTGATATCAATACCATCTCCAACAATACTCACCATTCCAAACTCTCTGTTTCCTCCCATTACCATAAAGAGCTCGTCAATTTTATTGCCCTTCTCTTTGATATAGAATTTGATATCTTTGTCTTCATCTCTAACAGACATTAACTCTTCAAAATCTCTGCCTTTGATAGCGCCCATTGCCTCTTTGTACATAGCAACTCCATCAACATCCTTTTGAGCAAAAAGCACTTTTACTCCTTTAATTTTACCTAGTGACTCAACCAAAGCCTTATCTTCATCATCCTCTACTTGGATAGAGTTGATCATTGCAAACATTTTCCCACTGATGGATACAGCACTAAACTTATCAGTGTCCTTTTCGTACTTCGAAAAATACTTCGAAATCGCATCATTCTGAGCTTGTGCTCCAAAGGCCATTACAGCCATTACCATAATCATTGCTAACTTTTTCATTTTGTTCTATTTTAAGTTTTTAAAATTTCTTTTCTAAAATATCCATTTCACTAATTGGCTCCATTCCTCTGGCGGCATCCCCCATATATTTAAGACCTTCCATTCCGACATCCATTTTACTCATGCTATTCAACTCATTAAGACTGCTTGAGCCCGTATTCATGTAGTTGGACACCATCACAAGTTGTTTTTTCAATTCCTTCAAAGCCAACTCTGGAGAATCAAACGTATCTTCTTGTTCGTATTCCTTTTGTTGTTGCATAAAGAAGTATGAGCTAGTGATCAACACCAACATTGCTGCTGCCACTCCTGCATACCGTTTAAAATAACCAGACATACTGATTACTTTCGTTTCAGGTTTTTCTTCAATCAATGCTAAAATCTCCCGATCGAAATCATCGCCTAAGCTTAGTGCTTGCTCCGATTGAAAGTGACCAAACATGACCTTCAGTTCTTCCATCTCCTCTGAATTGTCAGCTTTTGCCACCAATTCCTTCAGTTCTTTTTCTTCTTGAATACTTGACTCTGAAGCCCAGTATTTTTCTAATAATTGCTCCATTCTAGAGTCCATAAGCATTTTCTTTAATTAGGCTTTCCTTCAACTTTCTGCGTGCTCTAAACAAATTCGTTTTCACCAAATTGATATCTATTTCCAGCATATCGGCTATTTCTTTATAGCTGTAGCCTTCAATATCTCTTAACTGCATTACCTCGCGTTGTCTGTTAGGAAGTGCATCAATTAAAAACTGAATGCGATTCATTATCTCGTTTCGTTCAGCCAATACAACTGGCGTATCCTTTTCTTTTCTAGTGTCAAATTCGACTTCAAAAAGATCAGTTTTCTTGACATGTTTAGACCGCAGCTTATCTAGGGCCTTGTTTCTGGTCACCTGCATACACCAAGCTTCCAGGTTATTAATGTGTTTGACTTCATCTCTTTTTTCCCACACCTTAATCATACATTCTTGTACCACATCCTTCGCCAATTCCTCATCTTTTACAATGTTAAAGGCAAAGCGGTAAAGTTTGTTCTTTAAAGGCAGAACGTCAGTTTTGAACTGTGCTACATCCATAATCAATGGTTAGACGGCAGGTTGTTAAGACTTGTTAACACTGGTGTTAGAAATTATTGTTAAGGACACAAAAAAACCGCCTTCTAAAGATAAAAAGCGGCAGGTGCTATAGGGTAGAAATCTATGATTTTATTTGCAGTATTTCTCCATAAGTAACTGTGCATCTGGCGTTTCAGATAAAGAAAACTTAACACAGGCCTCATCTGCTCTATTTAACTCTATCAATACCAAGCCCCAATAATGGTTTAGTAAAGGAATTGAGTCATCATACTGCGCAGCCAGTTCAATATTTCTTAGTGCGGAGTCAAAACTCTTACTCTCGTAATAAAAAATCGCCTTGTTGCGGTAAGCCCATGGGTTTCTAGGATCAAGTCTGATCCCCATATTTATGTCTGCTTCTGCCTTTTCAAGATTTCCTAAATTCAAGTATATAAAGCCTCTATTATTGCTGAAGTAGCCATTTCTGCCATCTATTTCTATTGCCTGATTTACTTGCTTCAAAGCCTCTTCAAAATCACCTTCCTGTGTAGCTATTAACGCCAAGGTATTGTAGATGTTCGGCTCAGTAGCATCAATGGTAATTGCCTTTTGAAGTAGTTTTCGGGCTTCTTCATATCGATTAGACATGTAATAGGCATTGGCTTGATTTACCACAGCCTCCACATTTTTCGGATCCTTCTGATAGGCCATATCAAACTTTACGATGGCCTCATCATAACGCTTAAGATCTGTAAGGGCCAATCCTTCAAATAAATAAGTATATGCGCTATCAGGGTAAGCCTTATTTAAATACTCGGCATCTTCTAAAGCACGCTCTAAATTCCCTGAAACTAGGTTCACTTCAAACCTATTTTTATAGGCATCTATATAGGTCGGGTCTATTTGTAAAATGGCAAAAGAGTAATCATTAAGTGCTTCGGCATAATGACCACTTTTGAATAAAGCTACCCCTCTATTGTTATAGGCTTCTTTAAACAATGGATCTTTCCCGATGGCCTCAGTATACAGTCTAATGGCTTCTTTATAATTCAAATCAGCCAATTCATTGTTTCCCATCAATAGGAATCTCCCAGCTTTCGCCTTGTCGTTATCACAACCCAAGGTTGTACATAAGAGGATCAGTATTAGGTAGAAATGTTTAGTTTTTTGCATGACGCTCAAAATTAGCCCTCGTGCTTTTACAAACCTATTTTTCATTGCGTAATAAATCTTCTTACTTTTAACGGATGTCTAAAAAATTCTCTGTCTTGGCAAGGTTAAAAAGCTTCAAATTTGCTCTTAAGGGGCTTTGGCATGTAGTTCAGCACGAGCATAATTTCAGAGTTCATTTGTTTGCCACCCTTCTAGTTCTTTTATTGGGCTTTTATTTAAACCTGTCAGTGTTTGAATGGCTTTGGATTGTCGCGGCAATTGCCATGGTGTTGGTGGCCGAACTTTTTAATTCTTCTATCGAAAAGCTAGTGGACTTAGTTTCACCCGACTTTAACCCTAAAGCAGCTATTATAAAAGACATCGCTGCTGCCGCTGTTCTTATTACGGCTATTACTGCGGTAGTAATCGGCACAATTATTTTTTACCCATATTTTTTCAACTCATGACAAAAGCACAAAACAAAACCAAAGTAACCAAAGTAAGTGTTACCGATTTTTTAAACAGTTTAGCAGAAGAAAAGAAAAAAAACGACTGTGTTATCATCAAAAACTTAATGGAAGAAATAACTGGCGAACCCGCCAAAATGTGGGGTCCTTCCATTGTTGGTTTTGGTACATACCATTACAAATACGACAGCGGAAGGGAAGGTGATTCTCTTAAAGTTGGTTTTTCGCCAAGGGTTCAAAACCTTACGCTTTATATTATGCCCGGCTTTGACAGGTATGAAGAATACATGGCGCAATTGGGTAAACATAAAACAGGAAAATCATGCCTGTACATCAAACAGATTGAGGACGTAGATATTGAAGTATTGAAGGACTTAATCAAGGATTCTTACGATTACATGACCAACAAATATGGATGATAGAAGAACTCGTTCCGAACGCTTCGGGACAAAGTGGAGATGGCTTTATTTAGTTGGAGGGATATTTTATTTGGCTAACGGAATAAGCTCCCTGATTAAACCCAGAGAGGTTTATGACTACCTTGGGTTCGACTTTAATCGTTGGGCTTATATTGGTTTGCACCTTATTGTGGCTTTCCTTTTATTACGGCTATTTATAAAGAATCAGAAGCTACTGCGCCAGCAAATAAAAGATGAGGTAATGAATCGACAGCATAAAGAAAACTGATAAAAAACAAGTTCTAGGTAATTCACCTATTTTGAACATATTCAAGAACAAAGGGTGGGGTATTTTCAACTGAGCAGGTAGTAGTTCCAGTCAATGAAATACACTTTTACCTCACTACTTTTATTAGGGATATTCTTCACAGGATGCAACTCCTTTGATGACCAAACAAATTCAGTAAAAACACTGAATGTAGAGAATGCGGTCCATCGAAATTTAAATAAAGAAGCCTCTGAATTACTCGAAGACATGGAATCCATTGTTCAATCTGGTCTCTTTAAGTTTGAGATTTACAGTATAGAAGGAGTACTGATAGAAGTGCTAAACAATTCATCAGATCTTTCGAGTTGCTTTATCAAAAAGTTTGACCCATGCCGTATGAGCATCAAATCCGTTAAAGTAGAAGGGAAATTCTTAATCGAAACAGCAGCCGATCTAGAGTTATAGTCCTACACAGCCACTTTTATGGCCCACTCTGGCTTGGTGGTTTTTACCTTGGCTTTCAATTCATTTAGAATATTATAGAGGCCAAAGTACGTACGGTTAATGTAGAGCCCATCTCTCGCTCCCCTTGCCCTTTCACTTTCCCTGAACTTGGCCGATTGAGAAATTACTTCACCCATTTCATAGATTTTCCTAAAGTAACTATCCTCACCAAAGTCGAATTCATTTTGGTGAAATGGTTGCCCTAAAACACCCATCATGTCTTTGATTACCGCAGAAAAATAGACTTTATCTTCCTGTTTATCGTCTGGATAAATAAACTGCAATTGAGTAAAAAGCTGCTCTAATTCTTTGTCTTCATGAAGAATATCCTTCCTTATTAGCTTGAAGTACGGATCATAAAATTCATCTGGAATCACCTTTACACATCCAAAATCGATAACACCCAATTCGGCATCATCATTAATAATGAAGTTCCCAGGGTGTGGATCGGCATGCACTTGCCTTAAAGTATGGATCTGGAAGTCGTAGAAATCCCAAAGGGCCTGCCCAACCTTATTCCTTTCCTCCTGAGATGGATTTGATTTCATAAACTCTTTGAGCACCTTTCCATCCATCCAATCCATGGTAATGATGCGCTCATCTGATAATTCAGGGTAATACTTTGGGAACCTAATATTTTCAATGTGAGCACAAGCTTCTGAAATTTCTACCGAGCGCTGTACTTCCAGCAGATAATCGGTTTCTTCAATCAACTTCGTCTCCACCTCTTCCATATAATGGTCGAGGTCCTTTTCATTTAAATTCATTAGACGAACCGCAAACGGACGCACCAATTTAAGGTCGGAACGAACACTAGACGCTACTCCTGGGTATTGAATTTTAACTGCATATTCCTTCCCGTTTAAAGTGGCTTTGTGCACCTGCCCAATGGAAGCCGCATTGACGGCATTTTTGGTGAAAGTCTCAAAAATTTGAGTGGGCGATTTCTTGAAATATTGTTGGAAAGTTTTTACCACCAAAGGGTAAGACAATGGAGGGGCACTGTATTGTGCCATGGAAAATTTATCTTGATAAGCTGTTGGCAGCATGTTTTTATCCATGCTCATCATTTGCGCCACCTTTAATGCACTGCCTTTTAGCTCGCTCAAGGAATTATAAATATCCCGAGCATTGTCTTCGTGCAACTGATCTTTTGAAATAGACGGATTCATTACTTTTTTGGCGTAATGTTTCATGTAATTACCTCCCACCTTGGCGCCAGTAGTTACAAACTTGGCCGCCCTCTGCACTTTCCCTGTAGGTATTTTAGATTGTTCTTTCATCTTGTTTATTACAACCCTCCAAGGGTTTCAAAACCCTTGGAGGGTTAGTTTCATTTATCTATTCTGAAAAAGGAATTTTCCGAAATCAATCATGGAATCTAATGGCCCCTTGCCCATTAGATCGAAAGATAAGTTCACGGCCTTTTCAATGGCCTCGTCTGTTTTTTCAAATGCTTTGGAGTCGTCTTTCATCCAGAAATTGAAAACAAATAAAAACTGAAGCCAAATTCCTTCATAGTACTTATCGCTTATGTACGGCCTATTTTGCACCTCTTCGGTTTCTTTGGCTTCTGCCAACACCTCATTCACAAAATCTTTAAAATCCTTTCTAAATTCTTTAAGGTGAGCGGGCGTAAATTCTGGTTTGATCGTTTTCTTAACGGTCAGCAGAATAAAGCTTCGATTGCTTTTTAGAACCTCAATAAAGGTAAAATAGAAGGCCAGAAGCTTTTCTCGTGCTGAATATTCAGCATAGACTTCTTCGGCTTGAATTGCAGTAATGGTTTCTCTAAGCCAATCGCGCCAAAGCTCCTTTTCTAGGGTATCAAAAGAGTTGAAGTTCTCGTAAAAAGCCTCTTCCTTAATCTTCAATTCTTTCACAAACTTAAAGATAGAAGCAGGTCTGTTTCCGTGTTCAAGAATATGCTCGATGTAGGCCTTCTTGAGTTTTTCTGAATCGTTCACCTTCGCTTTAGAAGATTTACTTGTCGCCTTCTTTTCCATGACTCGGTTAACCTAAGTTGTAAGCAAAAGGTTATTGTAGAAGGGTATTATTTTGGAAAAAATATTCTCGTAAAACCTAAACCGTTCTTCGTTGAATTTCATTCAAAAAGCCCTCCTTGTAGGATTCGCCTATTGGAATCCACTGCTCCTTAATTTTAACTTTGCTCTTTTCTATAATATCGATGGCATCTAAAGCAATCACAAAGGACTTGTGTACGCGTGAAAATCGGTTTGAGGGCAAGGTCGGCAAGAGCTTAGAGAAGCTTTGCAGAATCATAATCTTTTCTGTCGGGGTGACTATGCGCAAATAGTCCTTCATGCCTTCTATATATAGAATATCGGACAGGCGTATTTTCTTCGTTTTGTATTCTGTCTTCACAAATACAAAATCATCCGTTTCCTTCTGTAATGGTTCTTGTGATCCTTTGATGCGCTGAACAGACTTAAGAAAACGTTCAAACGAAATCGGCTTGAGCAAGTAATCTTTCGCCTCAAGTTCAAAACCTACTACTGCATATTGGTTATAGGCGGTAGTAAAAATCACATTACATTTCTTCCCAATCAATTGAGCCACTTGTATGCCTGACAGGTCAGGCATTTGAATATCGAGAAAGAGTAAATCAATTGTATTTTTATTAATATATTCAATGGCCTCTACACCTTTATCAAAGCTTCCGACAAAACTTAACCACGGCACTTTGTTTATATACTCTTCTAAAATCTCTATGGCCAATGGTTCGTCATCCACTACCATGCATCTAATTTTATCCATGATTTCTAATGGTTAGTTTTATGTTGAAATGCAATCCGTTTTGCTCTACGTCTAGGTCAAAGCCTGAAGGGTAAATAAGCTCTAATCTCCGCCTAATATTTCCCATCCCTATTCCGCCTACGCTGTCTTTTTGTTGAGCGTCATTCCTCTCTACCACTCCATTCCTCACCTCATACACCAAATCATCTTCAACTCTCAACTGAACCTGAATGGCATCAGGACGATTAAGTTGAGCACCATGTTTAAAGGCATTTTCAACAAAAGGAAATAAAATCAATGGAGCAATGTGCTTTTCAGAGATATTACCTTCTACTCTAAAACTCACAATTCCTTTGGCTTTAAACCGAAGTTCTTGAAGGTCGATAAAGCTTTGGAGGTATTGAAGCTCTTTCTTCAAAGGCACCAATTCAGTATTCGAATCATAAATCATATAGCGCATCAGTTCCGAAAGTTTCATTATGGACTCTGGTGCTCCATCTGCCTTTTTATAGGCCAGTGTATGAATATTATTGAGCGTATTGAAAAGAAAATGAGGGTTAATTTGTGACTTAAGGAAAGCCAGTTCACTGGTGAGGTTTTGATTTTCAAGCTCTCTTCTGATTCTTAAATTCTTGAACCAATCGAAAGTAAACTTGCCAATGCCCGCCATCATTACCACAAACAAGCAGGACAAAACCCGCACCCCATAGGCAGTCCAAAAGCGAGCTTTTTCTAAAGCCGCTATGGGGGTGATATCGGCTGGAAAGAAGTGCGCTAAAGCCGCATTGGTTAAAAACACCAAAAACGGGTATATGGCCAAAATCAATACAATTAAACCAATAAGCATTCTCACTTTCTGGTTCATCAGCAATTTAGGAATGCCAATGCTATAGAGGTAGTAGAACACACTCATATCTACAATGGCCACTGAAATAATGTACCAAACACTAAACTCAGTACTGAAACGATTTCCTAAAAAAGTTAAGTTGATAAAAGAGAGATAAAGTCCCCAAGCAACAATATGCAGGACGGCTATAATTAAATCTTCCTGGTGCTGATCAAGCCAAGCCTTAATATTTTTCATTCTCTTAGAGAGACGATTGAAATGAAGAAAGGTCTCAAACCTTGATTATTAATTAAGTTGCTTGTTTTTGGTAGAGCATTAGCTTCTATTGATCTAGAGAATTACTCCATTGGTATAATTAAAAATAGCTTGGTTGTCAAAACCAAATATCCATCGTCTTTCAACTAAATACTGAAAAATGCCAAAATCAATTATTCAAACCAACAACTTAACCTTCCATTTCGGCAGCTTTAAAGCATTGGATCAGGTGAATCTAAATGTGCCCGAAGGTAGCATTTATGGTTTCTTGGGGCCGAATGGAGCAGGTAAAACTACCACCATAAGAATTCTACTCGATCTTTTCCATTCCAAACCGGGGCAAGTAAAATTGTTCAACAAAGAACTTCTTCCCAACAAAGTAGAATTACTAGGTAAAGTAGGCGCACTGATTGAAAATCCTTCTATCTACAAACACCTTACTGGTCGACAAAACCTTGAGGTAGTCAGACGGATGATTGGTGCTCCAAAATCTAGAATTGACGAAGTGCTTAAAATCGTTCGACTGACGGATAACGCAAATAAAAAAGCCAAGAACTATTCCTTAGGCATGTGCCAAAGACTGGGGCTTGCTTCTGCCCTCATCAGCGACCCTGATCTGCTCATTTTAGACGAACCCACGAACGGGCTTGACCCGAGTGGCATTATCGAAATGCGCGAATTGATTATGCGCTTGAATAAAGAACATGGTAAAACGATTTTCCTTTCGAGCCATATTCTTACTGAAATCGAAAAAATGGCCACCGATGTAGCCATTATCGACCAAGGTAAAATCATGTATGAAGGCAAACTCGATGGACTTCATAGCAACGACTCTGGTCAGTTTTTAGAAATTAAGCTCGACAACGTTCAAAAGGCAATCGAAGTAATCAAGGAGTTGAATTATACCATCTCTGAGCATGACAGTAAAACCATAACGTTGCCAATCTCTGACAAAACTGATATCTCAAAAATCAACAAAGCTTTGGTGCAAAACGATATCGAAGTCTATCAGCTTAAATCTACTGAGGAAACCCTCGAAGCCATCTTCTTAAACCTTACTAAAAAATTAGACCAATGAATATAGCACTACAACTCAAAAGAGGGATTTCAGCAGAAATATTCAAATACAAAAAGACCTTTACCCTTTGGCTGCTCATTTTAGCGCCAGCCTTTGTACCCATTATCAACTTTATTATACTGTGGCGAAAAGGCCCAGAAATGATTAAAGAAGGAATGAATGCGTGGCCGACCCTGATTGGCTTTAGTATTGACCCCGCTAACTTTCTATTCCCATTTTTTGTAATGATGGTCGCCTTATTGGTCAACAATATTGAGTACAGCTCGAATACTTGGAAACTGATTTATGCACAACCGCTTTCACGTTTGGCACTCTACCTTTCAAAAATGAAGGTGTTCATTGTCATGATCTTTATCAGCCTAATGTTATTTGGCACCTTCACAATTCTTGTTGGCTTGTCTATGCGTGTTGTACAGCCGGGTTTAGGTTTCGAAGAAAGCTTCAGTTTTGGTTTTGAATATGCGTTGATGTTTAAAATTTTCTTGGCCACTTTAGGCATGGCTTCTATCCAATTCTTTATTAGTCAACAATCAAAGAATCTGATTTTACCACTGGGCATTGGCATTGCTGGGTTGATCTCTTTTATGATTGTTGTGCAAGGTTGGGAGTACGCTCCTTACCACCCTTATGGTTATGCCATTCTTGCCACTGGCGGAATCAGGCAAGAGGGTTATCAAATCTGGGCAGATATGGTTTCTGTGTATAAAAGCTTAATCGTTGCAGCTGCAATGTTTACCCTCGCAGGAGTGACTCAACTCAGAAAACGAATCGTTTAAAATGAAAAAGATACTTTGGGTTCCATATCCTACTGTCATCATTCTCATCAGGGTTTTCTTGGGCTTAATCTTCTTTGGGGCTGGTATGAGTAAGCTATATTTTGAACATAAATTCCCGGGCATTATTGGCCCCGTTTGGCTCGAAGATGAACTGACTCAATACGGATTGGGAATGTACGCTAGATTTATTGCTATTGCTCAAGTAATCACAGGCCTGCTTTTATTTTCTCAACGCTTTGCCACTTTAGGGGCTGTGCTCCTCTTCCCTATTCTCTTGAATATATTGATGGTAACAGTATCATTAGAATGGCAAGGAACACCTTATGTGAATGGAGCATTATTATTACTCAATGCTTGGCTTCTAATTTATGACTATCCAAAACTGAAGTTTATTCTTTCGGACCATACTGAATCGGTTAAAAACATCCCCTTTAAACGGACTTCTAGAAAAGCTGATAGAGGATGGATAGTGTTGTGCGTTGTCATTCTACTCACAATTCCCATTTCGTATTTAAATCTCACCGTAGCTTGGAGTATTTGTGCAGGAGCAGTTTTGGGTTTAATAGCGAACCAAATGATTGCTAAAAAACAAAAAATCAGATTGAAGAAACATTGACGATTTTCAATCGTCTTAAAGGCAACCCTCGAGTAGGGTTATTTTACATCCAAATCGTGCCCTGGCTGATTATCAGTCGGGGTTTTTTTATTTTACTTTCCCGCTTCTGAGTTCTTTCCTATCTTGTGGGTCATTAATCGAAACAATGAGCGCACAACAAGACATTAAGGTTATAGAAGATCACGAATTCATCAAGTATTCGCACGTGCATTATTCACCAGAAGAAATGAAAGTTCGTAGCCATAAATTCTATAACTGGATGGAAACGCGCAGGTCTGTGCGTGATTTCTCTGACAAACCTGTTCCAAAGGAAGTTATCGAAAATGTAATCATGTCTGCTTCTACAGCCCCATCAGGCGCACACAAGCAACCATGGACTTTTTGTGTAATCAGCAACCCTGAAATCAAAAAACAGATCCGCGAAGCCGCAGAAAAGGAGGAGTACGAAAGTTACACCAAGCGCATGAGCGAAGAGTGGCTGGATGACCTAAAGCCAATGGGCACAAACTGGAAAAAGCCTTTTTTGGAAACCGCTCCATATTTAATCATTGTTTTCAAACGCCCTTTTGAGTTCGATGCTGAAGGAAAAAAGCACCAGAATTATTATGTAGCAGAATCGGTAGGCTTGGCCGCTGGCTTTTTAATTACCGCCATTCACGATGCTGGCTTAGTTACATTAACACACACTCCTAGTCCAATGAACTTTTTGGCTAAAATTTTAAACCGACCAGAAAACGAAAGGGCATTCTTACTTTTGCCTGTGGGCTATGAAGCCGATGAGGTTTATGTACCCAATAACAGAAGAAAGTCACTAGATGAAGTGGCTGTTTTTTATGAATAAGAGACTGTTATTTATATTGGTATGTTTTGTATACAGCGTTCAAGGTATTCAGGCACAAAAATATTCTAAGAAGAGAATTCTTAAAGACCTGAAAGAGTTACCCGGTTTTGAGCAAGCCTTTGTTGGATTTATGTTGGTCGACCCGAAAAACGGAAAGACCATTGTGAGTCAGTTCGAGGATAAGTACATGACCCCCGCTTCGAACACAAAGCTTTTCACCTTATATGCTGGTCTACATTTTCTAGGGAATAATATTCCAGCCCTACAATACATTATTAAGGACGACTCATTGATTTTTTGGGGAACAGGCAATCCACTCTTCCTTCACCCTGAATATAATGACACAACAGCACTTCACTTTCTAAAATCACACACAGAAAAACTCTACTATTGGCCACGCCCAATGGAAGATGATAGATTTGGTCCGGGTTGGGGCTGGGATGATTATAACGGTTATTACTCTGCTGAAAAATCCGTATTTCCCATTTACGGGAATAGTGTAAGCACCTATCTTAATAAAGAGAAAAAAACAATTAAGGTATCCCCATCCTATTTAGAACCTCAGTTTAAATTCAAAAACGATTCACTCATTCGCTTGAGCAGCTATATTCAACGAGAAGAGATGAAGAACCAATATGAATATGCTTTCCCAAGCGATCTGGATTTCGACATTGTAGACTATTCCCCAACAGACACCTTAATAAGACCATTCCGATACTCCACCGATCTTTTTGTAAAACTTCTTTCAGATACGGTTAATCGAAAAATTACCATCATTGAAAAACCCAGAAGTATAGAGTTTCCCCAAACGTTGTATACCGTACTTTCTGACACCTTATATAAGCAAATGCTTCAGGAAAGCGATAACCTTTTCGCTGAGCAAACACTGTTAATGGCCAGCGGGATAGAGAATGACACATTAAGTACTGCATCCATAATTGAAACAACCAAGGAGCTTCTGTTTACAAATGAGGTAGACGAACTGGTTTGGGTAGACGGATCTGGCTTATCCCGTTACAATATGTTTACCCCAAGAACGATCACTGGTTTACTTCTAAAGCTGCGCAAAGAACTCGGTGAAGACAGGCTTTTTGAACTACTTCCTGTTGGTGGAATTTCCGGGACGTTGAAAGATTGGTATGCTGGAGAGAATGAACCATACGTTTATGCGAAATCAGGTTCGCTACGAAATAACTATGCGCTAAGTGGTTACATCAAAACCCAAAGGGGTAAAATATTAATATTTAACTTTATTGTTAACCATTACGAACATACAACTGACGAGGTAAGAAAAAGTATAGAGGTAGTGTTACGTAATATAAGCACATCCTATTAAAAAGGACTTTGCTCAACCATAGGCGCTAGCCATATAAAATATATTCAATCTCTAATCTCGCTCTAATCAACTATAAAGGCACAATGCAAGGTTAATCATTCGTTTTTAGACCTTACAACTACGAATATTACTACTTATCAAAAACCAAGTCCATATTAATTCTTTTACCACTGCAAGCGATGTAGTTTAAATTATTATTATTATTTTAGTATCCTAAATCAGAACGCGTATTCTTGATACGGTTGTGATGAGCTACTAAACTACTAGACTTAATGAACTACTGGCGGAAAACATCCACCAAATTCCACTTGTCTTTTTGTATGCTCAAGCAATGCAAACAACCATTTTATAATGGATAAGCTACTTGTGAAAACCAATAGAGAAGACATCGTTACAGCGGCTAGATTCTTTAACAAGAAACAACCCGAATCTGATATTTTTTACTACACTTCCAAAAGGAATATGGAAGCGGCAGGGGAGGTAAATCAAAACCCTTTTATTGAAGTCTTAAGGGATGAATCCAAAATAAACGCTACCCTTCCCTCCCTCATTATACACACTCACATTCAAATAAATAAAATCAAGGAATTTTCATGCACTAATGAAGCTAGTATCATCATACGATACATAAGCTCTAATAGTGCTGAATTAACTAAAGTAAAGAATTGTAAAACTAACTTAATAACTAGAATGCCTATGACAGAGACTATTACTACAATTCCCATGACACACCATTGCAGTGGAGTGTCTTGGTCTTACAAACTATGTTTAACTAAAACACAACTTTATCTATGAAAAAGAAACGTATAAACGCCCTCTATCGAGGAGCTAAATACTCTTTATTTGGCATCGTGATTCAGACATTTGTTATGTCATCACTTTTCGCCAATGGCATATTAAATGAGGACGGAAATAGCAAAGCTATTGAAACCGTTAGCGTACAGGACAGAACTATTACTGGTAAGGTAACTAGTGCTGAAGATGGACTTCCATTGGTAAGTTTATCTGTTTACATCAAAGGTACAACCAGTGGTGTTGTTACTGAAAGTGATGGTGCTTATAGAATAACCGTTCCGCAAAACGCTACCACACTCGTTTTCAGATACTTAGGGTTTATTACCCAAGAAGTTGAAATCAGCGGTAGAAACTCTATCAATGTTGTTATGCAACCTGAAGTAGTGGATTTCGGTGAAGTTATTGTAACTGCATTGAACATTCCTAGAGATGCAAAAACACTTCCTTACACAGCACAACAAGTGAATGCTAAGGAACTGAACATGGCTCAGCAACAAAACGTTACCAATGCACTTGCAGGTAAAGTAGCTGGGGTTCAAATCCGAACTGAATCTGGTGCTAGACTTGGTTCTAACGCTTCTGTTAGAATTAGAGGTAACATCAGTTTAACATCTGATGGTGGTGCTCTTTGGGTTGTTGATGGTACTCCAGGTATTAACCCAAGTAGTATTAACATGGATGAAGTTGAGAGTGTAAACATTCTTAAAGGTCCAAACGCAACTGCACTTTACGGGCAAAGAGCTGCTGATGGTGTTGTAATGATTACTACTAAACGTGCTGCCAAAGGCGACATGTCTGTTGATTTCACTACAGGTATCACTTTCGAAGAAGTAGGTCGTCAGCCTAAATACCAAAACTCTTATGGTGGCGGTGGTTCTGCGAACTGGATTACTTACAACTACAACCCTAATCACCCTGCTGAATGGCAAGTATTTGATGGTAAGAAATACCATGATTATACTGATGATGCTAGCTGGGGCCCTAAATTGGATGGTTCTGAATATATCCCTTGGTATGCTTGGTACCCTGGTTCTAAGTACTCTTTTAAGACTACTACATTTGATCCACAACCAAACAACATTAGAGATTACTGGGAAACTGGTACAACTTTGAGAAACAACATTGCCCTTTCTAAAGGTGGCGAAGGTTATTCTATGAGAGTTTCTTATACTAACGAACAACAAACTGGTTTGATCCCTAACTCTGAGCTTAAGAAAAATTACATCTCAGCTAAGTTAGATTTTGATGTTTCTGAGCGTTTCTCTATCAGAACAAACGTAAACTACCAAGATCAGGAAACTCAAGGAGATTTTGGAGATGGTTATGCTAACAACGCTACTGGTAACTTCAACTCTTGGTTCCACAGAGATTTGGACATGGACATTATGAGAGAATTATCTCAGTTTAAAACACCAACAGGTAATATTGCGTCTTGGAACCATAGTAACGTTTCTAGTACAACAAACTTCAATACTGCAAACTTCAATAGAGGAAACTACTGGTACAATCCTTATACCTACTTTGAATTATTAGACAATAGAAATAATACAAATAGAGTGTTTGGTGATATCTCTTTAACTTATAAGTTAAATGATAAGTTCTCTATCACTGGTACCGCAAGAAGATATGAGGTATTTGGTCGTTCTGAGTATAGATTACCTGCTTTATTGGCTAACTCAGCCTCTCAAGCTGGATATTTCAACGCTTACTCTACAAGTCAGTCCCGTTATACCGAGGATAACTTTGAGTTCTTAGCTACTTATTCTGAAACTTTCGGTGATCTATCTGTAGACTTCAACCTTGGGGGCAACTTAAGAAACAACCTAAGCACAAGCATTAATGGTGGAACTTCTGGAGGTATGGTAGTGCCTGACCTTTGGTCGATTGCTAACTCTGTTAACCCTACTACGACTGGGCATGGTTATTCATTGGAAAAGACCAGAAGTGTTTTTGCGAGAGCAACCTTGGGCTATAAAGAGTATTTATTCTTAGAAGCTACTCTTAGAAATGATTTAAGTTCAACTTTACCTAAAGGAGAAAACGGATTCATTTACCCTTCAGTGGGCGGGTCTTTCGTATTCTCTGAATTCACAGAAGATTTACTTCCAGCGTTAAGCTACGGTAAGATCAGAGCCGGTTATGCAGAAGTAGGGAGTGAATTAAATCCTTACACAACTGAAGCTTATTATGGAATTGGTAGTACCCAGTTTAGTGGTAACCTTTTGATGTCAGTTCCAAGTCGTCTTGTGGACCCATCACTTAAGCCAGTAACTAACTCTTCCTTAGAATTTGGTACTGACCTTAAGTTCTTTGAGAGAAGAGCTGGTTTTAGTTTTACCTATTACAATGAGAAGCACAGAGATGATATCCTTTCAGCACAAATTGCTACAGGATCAGGTTATAGCTCTATTCTTCAAAATGCTGGTTCAACTCAAAGAACAGGAATTGAATTAGTGCTTTCTGGAACTCCAGTTCGTTCAGGAGACTTCGAATGGAATTTGACTTTTAACTGGGCAAAAAACAAATCTGAGATTGTTAGCATTGCCGACAACTTGGAAAGCTTAATTTATAGCTCTGGTTCATTCGGCTTCGCAAGAACGGTACACCAAGTTGGTAAAGAGTGGGGTCAATTAAGAGGTACTGCCATCTTAAGAAATGCAGAAGGTCTTCCTATCCTAGATGGTAACGGTCTTTTCACTGCTGATCAAAACCATTACTTCGGTTCTGTTCTACCAGACTTCAACGGTGGTATAATTTCTACTTTAACTTGGAAAGACTTGACATTAAACATGTCATTTGATTACCAAAAAGGTGGTAAATTCTTCTCTTTATCAGAGCACTGGGGTAATTACTCAGGTCTTTTGGATGAGACTGCAGCCATTAATGAAAATGGTAAAAACGTAAGAGATGCTGTTGCCGATGGTGGTGGTATTCGTATGGTTGGTGTTGACGTAAATGGCAACCCTGTAGATAGATATGTTTCTGCGTTCAACTATTTCCACCAGTTCTATGGTAAAAATAGAATGGCTGAAACTATGATTTATGATGCCACTTACCTTAAAATGCGTGAGCTTTCTGTAAACTACAGAGTTCCTGTAACTAAAGTTTTTGGTAACTCTCCTTTTAACAGTATCAACGTATCATTCATTGCTAGAAACCCTTGGTTAATTGCAACTGCAAAAGGTCAAGATAACTGGGATCCATCTGATCAGTCTGCCTCTTACGGTGAAAACGGACAGCTTCCAAGTACTAGAAGCTATGGTTTGAGCGTTAAATTTGGATTTTAAAACTTATTAAGATGAGAAAAATGAAATCAACAATAAAAACGAAAAGTATTATAGCATCACTATTGGTGTCTGTATTATTTTTAGCAAACTCATGTGAAGAGTACGATTTTGGGGATACTAACGTAAACCCAGGACAGACTGGTACACCGTTACCAAATGCCTTACTTACAAGTGCGTTGTGGTCAGTTTCTGGTTATGAAACTCAAACTACTCCGTCTCTTTATGTTCAGTATTTATCTGAAACTCAATACCCTGAAACATCATTGTATGCAGTAGGACCTGTGAGCTGGGGTGAGTATACTGGTGTATTGCAGAACCTGAATACAATCATTAATTATAATACTGATGCGGATACTAAGACTAAAGCTCTAGATTTTGGTTCTAATGCGAACCAAATTGCTGTTGCTAGAATCCTTAAAGCACATGTATTTTCTAAAGTGACTGATAAATGGGGTGATGTACCTTATTCTGAAGCTTTAAATGGAAACACTTTCCCTTCTTACGACACTCAAGAAAGTATCTACAAAGATATTTTGAAAGAGCTAACGGAAGCGGAAAATGGTTTTGACGCTGGCGCAATGCCTTCAGGTGACATTATGTTGAATGGAGACAAAGCTAAATGGAAGAAACTAGCCAATTCACTTAGAATGATCTATTCTCTTCGTTTGTCTAAGCGTTACCCTGGAGCTAACGATTATGCTGCAACTCAATTCAAAGCTGCATTGAACGATGCTGATGGATATGTTGCTTCAAATGCTGACAACATTCTTTATGCTCATTTAGACAACAACAACTTTGCAAACAGATGGTATTCTCTTTTCTTAACAAGAGCTGATTATACTATTAGTGATGTAATGATTGATAAACTTGTTGCCAAAAATGACCCAAGATTAGCTGTTTATGCCAACAAAAACTCCAATGATGTTTATGTTGGATTGCCTTATGGATATACTAGAGACCAGTTAATTACTTGGACTGCGAACAACCAGTATTCTTTGATGGGTGATGCCATTACAGGCCAAACTTCTGATAGCTATTTCATTACAGCTTCTTACATGGATTTTACTCGTGCTGAAGCTGCTCAATTAGGATGGACTACCGAAGTTGCTGCTACTTTATATGCCAAAGGTATAGAGGATTCTTGGAGACAGCGTGGAGTTTATGATGCAGCAGCATTTGCTACTTATTTAGCTGATGCTCAAAATGCATATGTAGGTAACACTGCTGCGAAACTTGGAGATCAAAAATGGATTGCTGCATTCCCTGATGGGTTTGAAATGTGGTCTGATTGGAGAAGAACAGGATATCCTGTATTAACTCCAACTCCAAACAACTTGAATGATAACGGTAACATTCCATTGAGATATGGTTACCCTTCAAACGAGTCTGATTTGAACAGTGAGAAATATGATGCTGCTGTAGCTAGGTTGGCAAACGGTGACACAGATAATTCTCCAGTTTGGTGGGATAATTAATTCACATTGAATTAAGATGAAATATACTATGTAATTTTAGTTAGTTAGTAGTTAGTATATTTTGCTTAGAAGGCCGGTTCCAATTAGGAACCGGCTTTTTTTGTTAGAACTCATTTTCCTTTGTTAGGAACTCAATAAGTGCCTCAACCGAACGGTCAACAATGTGAAAAACCTCTTGAAAACCCTTATCTCCCCCGTAATAAGGGTCTGGAACATTCTTATTCAATGCTGTTTCATCAAAGCTACGCATAAGCCGAATTTGCTTATTATTACCCACTGGGCGTATCCGTTCAATATTTACAACATTACTTGAGTCCATTGCAACGATATAATCAAAATCATCAAAGTCTTGAACTGTAAACTGCCTACCATGGTGATTAAGGTTAATGCCATTCGCGAGCGCATTTTTGACTGTTCGCCTGTCAGGCTGTTCACCAATGTGGTAATTAGAAGTACCACAAGAATCAATAAAAAAGTGAGCTTCAAGCCCCTTATCCTCTACCTTCTTTCGAAAGATACCTTCAGCCAAAGGAGACCTACAAATATTACCTAGACAAACAAACAGCACCTTCACCTTAGACATTCCCATTTCTTTCTATTTTTGTTTAGCATTCAAAATAACAAACCTAACCTATGGAATTTATCAAAGTAAATAAAGCATACGTCAAACACATTGCCTTAATTCAGTTGAATAGACCAAAAGAACTAAATGCACTGAATCTGCAGCTAATGGGTGAAATCAGGGATAACTTGAAAGAATTAGATCAGGATGACGAAGTAAGGGTGATCATTATTACAGGAGATGAAAGAGCATTTGCTGCAGGTGCCGACATTAAGCAAATGGCTGGCAAATCTACCATTGATATGTGGAAGGTCGACCAGTTTAGCACCTGGGACCAAATCAATAAAACTCGAAAGCCTATCATAGCGGCAGTATCTGGTTTTGCACTAGGTGGTGGCTGCGAATTGGCCATGACATGCGATATGATTGTAGCTTCAGAAACAGCTCAATTTGGCCAGCCCGAAATCAAAATAGGAGTAATGCCTGGAGCCGGAGGAACCCAGCGGCTCACCAAAGCTTTAGGAAAAGCAAAAGCTATGGAATTAGTATTAACAGGCAAGTTCATCTCGGCAGAAGAAGCTTATGACTACGGACTTGTGAATAAAGTGGTTCCAACCGAGGTATATTTAAAAGAGACTGTGGCACTTGCTAGTGAAATTGCGGCTATGTCTCCCATTGCTGTCCAAATGGCTAAAGAAGCTGTAAAAAGGTCTTTTGAGGTTCCATTAGAAGAAGGACTCCATTTTGAAAGAAAAAATTTCTACATGCTGTTTTCTTCTGAAGACCAAAAAGAAGGAATGAACGCTTTTGTCGAAAAAAGAAAACCCGATTTTAAAGGTAGGTGACAAATAAAGAAGGGGCAATACGCCCCCTTTTTATTATATATGTAATAGTCTCCTTTAAATACCCGGTACCATTGGAATGTTTGTACTGCTCGCGCCTTCTCTAAAGCTAAAGCCAATCCCTACGGTGGCAGTACTATATTCCTGGAAAGAATACTCACCAAAAAGATTAAAGAACAATAATCTTATTCTCAAACCAACATTGGCTTTCAAACCACCATTTTCATAGGCCAAACTAATTGGATCAGTATAACTACTGTTCTCGGTAGTATACACTCCATTCAGTCCAAATGTTGTTTTAGATTTAGCGTAACCCAAACCACCATAAACAGTGAGTAGTGCTATCTTTTTAGAAATTAAAGCCTGAACCACAGTTCCTTTAGTTTCAAATTCAGCAAATTGATTCAAGTCTGAATCAACAGCAATTGATGTTTTTAAATTGGTATACCCCACAAACATTGAAAGATCGAAAGGCAACTTATTCACCACCGGCAGGTATTGCTTGATGTCATGCATTACCCCAATCCCAAATAACTTTACAGACCCCTCATCTTCATCTCCCAACGAAATATCTGGTGTATATCTAATTTTTAGGTCGGTACCTTTTATTAAGCCAATCCCCAACTGAATCATCGGTGAAGGAACTGCATTCATTGGAAGAACTTCATCTAAACCCAAACCCGTTGGTGCAGAAATACGAATGGTCTCCTCTCCATTGTCCAGAAATCTCAGCTCTGGAAGGTCATCCGCACCCAAATTAGGCCCAAACAAAGTTGGCAATTGAGCTGAAGTACCGTTGGATAATTTCACATTAGTATAATCAGCATTGTTAAATGTGAAGAACTCCCCGCTAGTAGGCACAATGGCCGCATTAACAGAAATATTGAGATCAAATCCCAAAGTTTTGTGGGGCCTCGCTGTATTATACCAACCAGCATTTACGCCATAGCCAATCCCTTTAAAAGCGGGCGCCATATAGGCTTCCAGTAATTTATTAGCATCGGCCAAGCCTGCTTCCAGAAAAGAGTCAAAATCTAACTGTGCTTTAGACACATTAGCCATCGACACCATTAATCCAGTTATCAATAATATTCTTGTATAAATTTTCATGTCAAAATGCTTTTAAAAAATTAATCTAACTGGACTCTTGCGGTAACGTCAAACTTGAATAAAAAGTCAAATGAGTCACTACTAGATTGAAATCTAACATTCTTTCCTACAAGCACTAATTCGATTTTGAAAGAGGTACCATTCAACAATGCACCTTCAATCACTGATACGGCTGCAGAGTTTACATCACCTGGGGCAGCTTTATCGAAAAGAAGCACATCGTCTGTTTTCGTATGAGCATCTACAACTGTGGTCTCTAAAAGTTTTGTTGTAGTACCTTCACTGATGATATTCAAAGTAATATCTAAATCAGCCTCGTTCCCAGCATCAAAACCCTGAAGTTTATACCAAATCTTATTGATGGTAAAACGCTGAAGTTGATCCCCATACTCCCCAAACTCATCAGAAGTAATACTGATATCACCAGTTTCAACAGTAATAGCTGGTGTTTCGTTAACCAAAACTCCAACAGCCTGAGCTGGTAAATCAATAGTAACTGTAACAGGGTCGGTCTCCACAACTTGAGAAATATCTGATTGGATACCAGCCTCTCCACAGGCGCTAATAATAGTCGCCATCAGCAAGATTAATAATAAGTTTTTTTTCATTCTAAAGGTGTTAAAAAATATGCTAAATAATTATAAGGTTAAACAGATCAAGATTAATTTAATTAGTGATCTCCGAGATAGAACCAGTAATATCTAAAACTACTTCAATATTAAAATCACTTTCAATCCCTTTATCAAAGCTTGCTGTAAGTACTAAATCAAACGACTCTTGATTACCAATGATAGCTTCAATACTTGCTGCCTGAGCGGCAGAAACTTTCAAGGAAGTTTTCCCTTTCTCAAAAGCAGTAAAGAGGCCATTAGTCAGTGAAACTCCAGTAGCAGACAACACCTCTGTGGTATTACCATCCAATACTGTTGACAGACTAAAATTCATCAACACATCATTACCTGCTGTGCCAGAATATCCAGAAATTTGATATTTAAGATTATTGAGAGTGATATTTTTAACCCGATCAGAGTCTTCTGTGAAAAGAGCCGATGGATCAACCGTTTGCTGAGTAGTGTAACTATTGTTAGCACTACCATTCGCTGTAGCACTATTAATGGCAAATTGATAATTACCTACAGACGGTACGGTAATTAAAATCCCGCCTTCATCACAAGCCGAAAGTGCAATTAAGAGCGTAAAAAATAAATAGATCTTTTTCATTGTATAAGTATTAACAGGTTACGTAAAGTTAACAATAAATTCGGTGCCTGCATTCTATGCCTATATTGTTCAAAACTTAGTTCATTCTTTCTCAAAAAGAAGAACTTTAAGCATTTGATATCGGTTCTAAAGACAGTTATCTTTGCACCCGAAAGCACAGAGATACTTTTCTGGTTATCAAAATAAAGGTGGAGCTTAAGTAATCTGAGTGGTCTCTTTATGTAAAGATTAGTAAAAGAAATCAATTATTCAATTCAAATAAAAAAACAAATGTCATTAGTTGGAAAAAAAGCACCAATATTTAGCGCACCAGCGGTAATTAACGGAGAAGAAATAGTTGAGGGATTCTCTCTTGATCAATACATCGGGAAAAAAGATGTAGTATTCTTCTTCTACCCTAAAGACTTCACTTTCGTGTGTCCTACTGAAATCTTGGCTTTCCAAGAGAAATTGGGAGAATTCGAAAAGCGAGGTGTTGCTGTAGTTGCTGCTTCTTGCGATACAGAAGAAAGTCATTTAGCTTGGTTAATGACTCCAAAAAATCAAGGAGGTATTGAAGGCGTTACTTATCCTGTTGTTGCAGATACGGCAAAAACTATTGCTCATAATTATGGTGTTTTAGCTGGTGATTGGAACTACAATGAAGAAGGTAATCTGACCTTCGAAGGAGCTCCAATTGCTTACAGAGGTACATTCTTGATTGATAAAGAAGGAACTGTAAGACAAGAAACAATCAACGATTTGCCGTTAGGTAGAAATATTGATGAAATGATCCGTTTGGTAGACGCGCTTCATCACGTTGAAAAATACGGTGAGGTTTGCCCTGCAAACTGGGAAGAAGGAAAAGAAGCAATGAAAGCTACCAAAGATGGCGTTGCTGATTACCTTTCTAAAAACTAAGCTTAATTAAATATCAAGCATTAAAGCCCTCCTTAATGGAGGGTTTTTTATTTTTGTCCTGAATGGCAGTTGTTCTCTATAATGTATCCGTCCTCTTTTATCGCCTAATCGTTGGTTTGGTCGCTCCATTCAATGAAAAAGCGAAGAAGTTTGTTATAGGTAGGAAAAACATATTTGAACAACTTGAAAGAGATTTCTCCTCTATCAAAAGACCAGTAGCTTGGTTTCACTGTGCTTCCCTAGGCGAGTTTGAGCAAGGACGCCCAGTAATCGAGGCTTTCCGTAAAGCGAAACCCAATCATAAAATTCTCATCACCTTTTTCTCCCCATCGGGCTATGAACTGAGAAAGAATTATACCGAAGCTGACTTTGTTTACTATCTACCCATTGACACAAAAAAGAACGCCAAGCGCTTTTTAAACATCGTCAATCCAGCCTTGGTGATTTTCGTGAAATACGAGTTTTGGTATCATTACCTCAAGCAAACCAGTGAACGTAAAATTCCGCTGTATTGTATTTCGGCTTTATTCAACGGAAAACAACGATTCTTTAAACCTAGTGGTGGTTTTTTCAGAAAAACCCTCGCTTTCTTTGACCAAATTTTTGTTCAGAATGAGAAGTCAGAAAAATTACTGCAGCAAATCAACATCAATCAGGTTTCCGTTGCTGGCGACACACGTTTTGATAGAGTGGTAGACACCGTAAGCAACCCAAAGCATTTCCCATTGGTAGCGCAGTTTAGCCAAAACCACCTTACTATGGTGATTGGAAGCTGCTGGCCTGCGGACATGGCCTTCCTCTACCCGATTATCAATCGTTCCGAAAACATTAAATTTATTATTGCTCCGCACGATGTAAGCGAGAACAGTATTAAGCAATTAGAAAAGGGACTTAAACTTCCTTTTTGCCGAATTACTGAAGCAACTCCAGAAAGCATAGATCAATCTCGAATCATAATTATCAACACCATAGGGATGCTTTCTTCCCTCTATCAATATGGCCAATTTTCGTACATTGGAGGGGCTTTTGGAGACGGGCTGCACAACATATTGGAAGCGGTAACTTTTGGCTTGCCCGTGATTTTCGGGAATAATAATCTGGAAAAATTCCCGGAGTCGTTGGCCTTGATTGAAAAAGGAGGTGCATTCTCATTCACTCAGCAGGCCGAGATTGAAGCGCATTTCAAAAGGCTTTCCACGGATATTGATTTCAGAAGTAAAGCATCAGAGCATTGTAAAGCATATATTCGAGAAAATACTGGAGCCACGGCTAAAATTATGGACAGTTTAACCCAATGGAACAAATGAGAGGAAGAGTCATTCGATCTACGGGGTCATGGTATGAAGTAAAAACCGAAAGCGGAGAAATTTTCAAAGCTCGTTTACGCGGTAAATTCAAACAAGACAAGCTAAAAGTAAACAACCCTATTGCGGTGGGCGATTGGGTACTTCTTGACCAAGAAGGTGAAGAAGGTTCGGCTGTAATCAAAACAATTGAGCCACGCTCCAATTATATCATTCGCAAGTCTACTCGTAAGTCTAATTTTTCACACATCATTGCTTCTAATTTAGACCAAGCACTTTTAGTCGCTACACTGGCTTTTCCGCGTACTTCTTTGGGCTTTATCGATCGCTTTTTGGTCAGTGCCGAATCTTTTAGAATCCCTTGTGTTTTGGTCATTAACAAAAGTGATTTACTGGATCAAGAAGGCTTAGGAGTTGTAGCACAGCTAAAAGAATTGTACGAAGGCATTGGTTATCGTACCCTACTCATCTCGGTCTTAGAAGAACAAGGACTAGACGAAATTAAGACTGCGCTCAAAGGCAAAACCTCTTTAATTTCTGGCCATTCTGGAGTAGGGAAATCTTCATTATTGAATGCTTTAGTGCCTGAGCTTGGTTTGCGAATTGGCGAAGTTTCCACTTTTGCCAATAAAGGAACCCACACCACCACCTTTGCCGAAATGTTTGAAACTGAAGGTGATGCTCGAATCATAGATACGCCTGGAATCAAAGAGCTGGGTTTGGTCGAAATGGAGCAAGAAGAAATTAGCGACTACTTCCCTGAAATGAGGGCATTTTTAGGGCAGTGTAAGTTCAATAACTGTCTACACGTAAACGAACCTGGCTGCGCAGTATTAGAAGCCTTTGTTAATGGAGAAATTGCAGATTCACGCTATATGAGCTACCTGAGTATGCTGGAAGATTCTGACAATAGAAGGTAATCTCTTCAATCATTAAGCTTTCTACGACAAGGTGTTTGCTCCATAACACAACTGCTCGTTCTATTTCAGTTTATAATAGAACAGCTGATCTTCTATATCTGGCTTAGTAAAGTATAAAAGCTTGTCGTCTGGACTAATGGTGAATCTAACGAACGGTTTGGGCAGGATGATTTTCTGCAATGGTTTGCCCGACAAATCGAAAACGTGTAACTCTCTATATTCTTTAGCCCAGTTCGTACGTCTCTCCCCATTTTCAATTACGTATTGATACTCATGATAACTCGCATAAATTCTTTCATCAGTAATCTCTACCGAACCGTAGTACTTATACATATCTCTATCAATTATATACCCTTCATCAGGGTAAGTTTCAATATTCTTTAACTGCTCGTTTTGTGATGCATAATTGATTTCAGTATAGTCAAGTTTATCGAAATTGTAAATTCGGATCACAGGAAAATAACGATAAACAAATACAGCTTTTCTCCCATCTGTAGAAAGGGCAAAATCACTCATATAAAGGCTACCATTAGCCGTAGCCGGTACAGAAGGGCGGAAATCAGGAAAATCAAATAACTGTTCTACTTCTTTTGATTCCAAGTTGTAAGCATAGAGGTGCTTTTCTACACCCGCATCCTTCACTCCATAAAGAGTAGTATTACCGATAAGTACCGCACGACTTAATGGAGTCAGATCTTTTGGAAAAGACACTCTATCCAAAAGTGAAACATGGGTTGACTTAAGTTTGCCCTCCTTAAGAGCAGCCTTACTATCAATCAAAAATGCTCTATGCGTTTTCTCATCAGATGCTTGCAAGGTATCACCTTGCATACTGATACTCAACGGAAGTACAACCTGAAACTCGAAGTCTAGCGGGCCTGGCCCAGTATAACCGAAGCCTCCCAAATACTTACCATTGGTAGAGTTAAAGACCCTAAAGAGGGTGTCTTTACTACCCACGTCATGAGCAACAAGAAGGTCATTACTTGAGGCCACGGCCCGAGTCAATAGTAAAACAGGAGGTATCTCTATCGAATCTGCCACAGTACTTAAATCAATTACTTCTGGAAATGAGTCCGTGGTAACCAACACATCAACACCATCAGTTGAATCATTCAAGGACTCGGAGTTCAAATTACTGCAAGACATAGCAACGAATAGTGAAAGAAGAATACTGATTTTTGAGCGCATAAATTGAGTGGTTCTACATAAACATTTAACTGTAAAATAGAATATTATCGACAGCAATTCTATTTTCTGAATGGCATTTCCACTAAAGGTTATTGAATCTAAACAAGAGGAGGGTCTTCCATGGCAAATTCAATAATTACCTCCACGTAAGCGAACTCCGCTGCGTTGTATTGGAAGCCTTTGTGAATGGAGATATTGCTGATTC
Source organism: Roseivirga echinicomitans (assembly GCF_001592935.1). Lineage (GTDB taxonomy): Bacteria > Bacteroidota > Bacteroidia > Cytophagales > Cyclobacteriaceae > Roseivirga > Roseivirga echinicomitans. The sequence goes on along the minus strand of NZ_LRDB01000002.1, from coordinate 47,438 downwards.
ACCCTATATGAGTTACCTCAATATGCTGGAAGATTCTGACCATAGAAGGTAAAAAATAAACACCAGATAAAGCAGGAGCACAATGACTCATCGTACTCCTGCCTCATTTAAATTTCTATGATTACGAATTCACCCGATCACTGACGTATTCAATTTTGGTTTTACCATGCTCAACAGGCTTTCCGTCTTCGCCTAAGTTTACCATGGTGATTTTGGCAATACTCAGAATATCTTCTCTAGTAAGCTTATTTCGCACTTCACACCTTAATGTAATTGAAGTCCGGCCAAAAGTCACGGCTTCAATTCCAATCTCTATAATATCGCCTTGACGTGGGGCATTAATAAAATTGATTTCAGAGATAAACTTGGTTACCACGTGTTTATTCTCAAGCTGCACAATGGTGTAAAGTGCCGCTTCTTCATCAATCCATTCGAGTAGTCTACCTCCAAACAACGTGGCGTTGGGGTTTAAGTCTCCGGGTCTTACCCATTTTCTAGTGTGAAAGTTCATAATTCGTTTTTCCGTGAGTTTTAGCCTTGCTTAATTTTTTATTGTTGGCATAAATTTCCGCCTTTCGGAACTATTAATCAAATTAATGGTATCTATATTAGTATAGACTAAAACTATACGATGACCTTACAACAACTCGAATATATCGTTGCGCTCGATACGCACCGTCACTTTGTAACCGCAGCCTCACACTGTTTTGTCACCCAACCCACCCTCACACTTCAAGTTCAAAAACTAGAAGACGAAATGAACACGCTAATCTTTGATCGTTCACGCCATCCAATCGTACCTACCCCAACGGGTGAATTGATTATAAGCAAGGCCAGACAAATTTTGAGAGAAGCGCATCAATTAAAGGAATTGGTGAACTTGGAAAAAGATACCATTACAGGAAGCTTCAGAATTGCAGTTATTCCTACCGTGGCTCCTTACCTAATGCCTAGATTTCTGAAAACCTTTTCAGAAAAGCACCCCAATACGCACCTGCAAATCAGGGAAATGGAATCGGAGGAAATTATTAATGCCTTGAAAAATGACTTTGTAGACATTGGCATTCTGGCCACTCCGTTGGAAGAATCATCCATTCGGGAAATCCCATTGTACAATGAACCGTTTTTAGTCTATAGCTCTGAAAACCATTCTCTTTATGGCAAAAGCAACGTTAAAACCGACAACTTGCCATTGTATGGTCTGTGGCTCCTAAATCAAGGGCATTGCTTCAGAAACCAAGTACTCAATATCTGTGATAAAAAGAAGCAGTCGGACAATCCTGGGTTCTCTTACGAAAGCGGCTCCATTGAAACGCTGAAAAATATGGTACGCTCTAATATGGGCTACACCCTTGTGCCAGAACTTTCTGTAATAGAAGAACTTAACGACCCAAGAGTAAAACGTTTAGATAGCCCTGAGCCGGTAAGAGAAATAAGTTTAGTGGTACACAAAAGCTTCACCAAAGAATCACTGATAGAAAAACTACGGAAAGAAATTCTTTCAAACATTCCTGATCATTTTCAGAAAGGGAAGAAATTCACCAAGGTAAAATGGCGATAATCTTATTGCTCGAAAAGCCCAAAGCAATGTGCTAGTCACAAATGTATTTGGGCTTTTTTACTCTATCCAAAAATTAAGAACAGACATCGATTCCATTTTCAAATCAGCTGCTTCTACCCCTCTAATACGCGCGGTACTAGGTGCTTTAAGTTTTTTCACTTCCAACAAGTGCTTTCCCCTACCTAACTCGAGCACATCAATTACAGCCAAATATCCTTTTTCACCATTGGAAATATGAGTTTTATAAACATACTCTAAGTTAGAATAAAGCATTCCGTCAATGTACACTTCAAAAATTTGAGTTTGACATGCGATAGACTCGACCAATCTTGATTCATAATTCTTATCGCGCATTAAATCGTCAACATTCAAGGTTGTATCCATTTGAGCCTGCATTCCAGCTTTAAAACCCTGCATCACGCCTCCTTCTGGGCTCAGCTTGTAACTATCAGGACATAGCAGTTCAAGTATACCATTATCCTTGGGGTTATAACGCAAGAATAACTCGAGAAAGCCATTCTTTACATATTTAGAAGGCAAACTCAGTTGATGTATGAATTGATCTTCGGCCCTTAAATCATCATAAAGTTCTTCTACCATGTAGCGCTCTGAAATATTAGTCCGCTCAGGATAGAATACATTCACATCTAGCGCATCAGCCTTTAGCGTTATCAGAAGTACAACCAATAAAACGGAAGAAACACCAATGATCTGTTTCTTCTTATAAGTAGTAATGAGGTGGTAATAAATAGACCGATACAGGATAGATAAAGTGATTACCGAAAAGAAACGGTAAATGGGGTAATACAAGAATGAGAACCATTTCGATTTCTTAAAGGCACTAAAAAACAGAGTGTCGAGGAAGAAGATAATGGCCAAAATGAAATAGAAAATGACCAAGAAAACAGCCAACAAATTCAGCACACCTATCCAGATGGTCAGTTCACTAGCAGTACTAAGTATTACGGTCAAGCTCATTAGGCTCACCCCTATAGCAAAAACAATCACCACAGAAACAATGGAAAAGACCAATAGAAAAGTATAAGCAAAGATTACACTGGAAATTTTATCTAAATGAACAATCAGCTCATCAAGTGACCGAACATTCTCAGGCATATACTTCCGGAATTTCCCTTTAAACCCAAGCTTGTCGTAGTCGATAAAATTTGAAACAGAACTGAGTCCAACAATACCAATCCAAAACCCTCTGAGTAGAAGGTGAATCAATAAGTTAATAAGAAAGAATTTCATCCCGATTGGGATGGTATCTAAAATGAAATTGATGGAAATACTGAGCAAAGGATTGATTCCATTCGCCCCTGGGTTTAGCTTATTCTCCTGAATATTGCGGTTAATGTCATTGTACTCTCCAATACCCGTGGCTAGCAAAAAAATGGAAAAACCAGTAATAAGGAGTTCCAACTGCCAGCTTTCTAATTGAAGATTGGCCACCCATCGCCTTAGTTTACTTTCATCTTTGTCTTTAGGTCTGTCGCTGTTCGTCATAGTTGAATAAGGTTAATCAACCAAAATAAACAATTCCTCCCTATTTACCCTAACAAGATGACTGAGGCGTAAATCTAACAATAGTTTTTGCCCAACAAAAAAAGGGACAGTTTTCCAACAGTCCCTTCAAGGTATATTATTAAAAGGAAATTACTCCTCAGTCTTCTTTTCAGTTTTAGGCGCTTTCTTAGCTTTAGGTGCTTTCTCTACCTTTTCAGCTTTAGGCGCTTTTTCAGCAGCAGGCTTTTCAACCTCCTCCTTTTTAGCTTTTGGCTTAGCCTCAGCTTTAGGTGCTGTTTCAAATGAAGCCTTAAGCTCTTCTTTGTCAATGTTAGCAATTACAGGGGTGCTTGTCAATTGCTTGATTTTATTAACCCTATCAGCAGATCTCTGCTTATTTCTTCTCGCTTTTCTTTTTAATCTCGTTATCCCCATGATAGTCCTTGTTCGAAATGAGGTGCAAAGATAGGAGTTTGAATACAATTTATAAACCCCTAGCGAAATAAAATTCACATTAGTTTTCAATATTCTCTTCAAGAACAATCAGATTAGCCCTGTGTTTAGTAGTTTTGTATGATTAAAACCAACAAGAATGGCTCAAAAACCTTCATTACCTAAAGGCGTTCGTGATTTCGGACCGGAGCAAATGTTCCGCAGAAATTATCTTCTCGATACAATAAAAGGCGTTTTTAAAAAATATGGCTTCATGCCATTAGAGACACCCGCTATTGAAAACCTTAACACCCTAACGGGGAAGTATGGTGATGAAGGCGACCAACTCTTATTCAAGATTTTAAATTCTGGTGATTTCCTCTCAAAAACTGATTCCACTGATTTTGAAGCTGGAGCCAAAGAACTCAGTAAGAAAATAACAGAAAAAGGATTGAAATACGACCTTACTGTGCCCTTTGCTCGCTACGTAGTAATGAACCAAAACGACATTACTTTTCCTTTTAAGCGTTATCAGGTTCAGCCAGTTTGGCGTGCCGACAGACCTCAGAAAGGTCGATACAGAGAATTCTATCAGTGCGATGCGGATATTATTGGTACCAATTCATTGGTTTGCGAAGCAGAACTGATGGCCATGGTGAATGAAATTTTCTGCGAACTGGAACTTAAGGATTACCAGGTTTCTATTAGTAGCCGAAAAATACTTGAAGGTTTGGCTGATGTAATTGGTGCTACAGACAAATTTTCAGCCTTCTGTGTTATTTTAGATAAGCTAGATAAAATCGGTCTAGAAAAAATGTTGGGAGAAATGTCACAGCTAGGCATTCCTCAGTCTGGACTTGACCGACTCACAGCCATTCTTGAAATTGAAGAAAGCAATACTGATAAAATCGAAACCCTGAGAAAAGTATTTATTGGCTCAGCAGCAGGATTAGAAGGTTTAAATGAAGTTGAAACTACTTTGAAACACATGACCAGTTTGGGGGTTGCTCATGATAAAATTCACTTCGACCTTACCTTGGCCCGTGGCCTTTCTTACTATACAGGGATCATATACGAGGTAAAGCCCACTTCTGTAAAGATGGGGACCATCACCGCTGGCGGTCGATATGACAACCTTACTGGTGTTTTTGGCTTAGAAGGCGTTTCGGGAGTAGGTATTTCTTTTGGCGTGGACAGGATTTATGATGTATTGGACGAACTCAACCTATTCCCTTCAAATCAATTGGGGAACACAAAAGTGATGATTACCAATTTTGACGAATCTTGTTTGGGGCATGCTTTAGGCCTTTCTTCGCGGTTGCGGAACAACAATATCAATTGTGAAGTCTATCCTGAACCGGCCAAGATGAAAAAGCAATTGGGTTATGCCGACAAGAAAAATATACCTTTTGTAGTTATGGTGGGTCAAGAAGAAATAGACACCAATATATACACGGTGAAAAATATGGAGAGCGGTGAACAACACAAACAGACTTTGCTTGAACTTATAGATTTCCTAGCCACGCAGTAAATGTAAAGAACAGCAAAGCCGACTTTTTAAATAAGTTTCGCGATAATGTACCGTTAATCAAGAAGCGAAATCAAATTAGCACCCGAATTGAATATTGACTCAAAAGCACTTTCAAAATTCATTACGCCTATTGGTGTCTTGATTTTATTGCTTTTTGTGTTTCCAAACAGGTCATTCTCCCAAAATTCGAGCCTCCCAAATGGTAATTTCGAAGCGGACGAGATTTCGGGTTGCGCTCCTTTTACTGTTAACATTGTAAATGAAGCTATTGGCGGCAATCCTGGCGGATCTATATCATATTTTTATGACAACATACTTGACCCCTCTACATGTAGTACAGACTATCAATCAAACCCTGGCGCCTGTGTTGATGACGGGGATCCAAATGACGACCAAGCAAATGATTATATAGGAAGCAAAACCTTTACCTATAATACTCCAGGCACATATTACATTATCCAACTTAATGGTACTCAACCTAATGGTAGCAAAGTAAGCTATCTTAAAGTCACGGTCATAGAAACCATTGAACCCACCTACAATGTATTTGCCTGCGCCAATAATGAAGTGTTTATAGAGCTAGTTTTTAACCAAGACAGCTACGACAGCTACGCTGTTGACTTTGGTGATGGAGGTCCTACTCAAACTGTAGATAAAGCTGGCTCAAACGAATTGACCTACACCTACGGTGTAGCTGGGGATTACGATATTTCCGTACAAGGGCTTGCTTCTGGGAATCCTACGAACTGTTCTGAAAACATAAAATCAATTAGCACGCTTGACAGCTCCCCCACTCCAGTCATCAATAGCCTTGAAGTCTTGGATGCCACCATGGTCGACATCAATTATGAAAGCTTGGACAGTAGAATTGTACACACATTAACGATTGAGTCCGAAGATGGAAGTCAAACTGACGTCATTACTTTAGACCCCAATACAAATCCTAGAGACTTCACTTACACCAACAGAAATTTCGATTTCATCAATACCGTGTATGCCGTTAAAATTGAAAGTGCAGATCGTTGTAATGCGAATGCTGTTCCTTCAGAAACCATTTATTCCGTAGCTGCTCAATCCAGTGCTGCCTATGTAAACTCAGATATTCAAATTGATTTTGATTTTGCCTCCAACACAAATGGTCTCACACAAATTCAGTTTTATGAAAACAATAGTCCTCAGGAAACATTCACTACAAGCCTAGGCACAGTGCAGCGTCTGCTAAGCAATTGCACATTGGTGGAAAACTATTATTTCGAAGCCACCTTTGGAACAGCTACTTCCAAGAGTGTAATCATTATTCCAGACTTAAGCGGAACCCTCAGCCCTCCAGCCATTCAAAATATGGAAGGAGAGTTAGTAAACGCAACTTTTAAACTCGACTTTGATGAGGCCCCAGTAAACGCTGCCAGTTATAGCATTTATAAAAAGAATCCAGACGATACCTTTAGTGCTATTGGAACATCGACAACCTCCGATTTTACGGATACTAATTTAAGGTCAGGGCAATTAGAGCTTTGCTATACAGTAGCCTATGAAGACGACTGCGGAAATATTTCAGAAATGAGTTCCGAGTTCTGTTTCCCGCTTTCCATTGGCACAATTCGATTACCAAATGCCTTCACCCCCAACGGAGACGGCAAAAATGACACCTTTACGGTTGGCGATGGCATATTCGTCAACTTCCAAATGCAGATTTTCGATCGTTGGGGCAATTTGATTTTCAACACAACCAACCCAAATATTGGTTGGGATGGCAATTATAATGGTACACCAGCCAGTATAGGCGGCTACGCCTACCGCGTTTCGTTTCAAGATGCAGGAAATACCACCATTCAACAGACCGGAACTTTAGTATTAATTCGATAGTTTTGGGTAAAAAATAACAAGCTTATGTTCGATATGATGAAAATGATGGGCAAGGTAAAGGAGATGCAGTCCAAAATGAAGGAAGCCCAGGACAAGCTAGAGTACATCCATGAAACAGGCGAGGCAGGTGCCGGAATGGTAAAGGCCACTGTCAATGGTAAAAAGGAAGTCATCTCAATCGAAATTGATGAGGCCTTAATGAGCAAAGAAGACAAAGAAACTGTGCAAGACCTTACTGTAGCCGCCATTAACAATGCCCTTGAAAAGGCAGACATAAGTGCTAAAGAAGAAATCAGAAAAAGTACCGAGGGTATTATGCCCAATATCCCAGGAATGGACCTAGGCAATATGTTCTAATGTCAAAAATATCAGTTGCCTTACTTAATTACAACGGCAAAACTCATCTAGAAAACTTCCTGCCATCCGTTGTTCAATTCAGCACCGGTTATGATATCGTTGTAATCGATAACGGCTCATCAGATGATACGCTTCAATTCCTAAAGAGCAACTACCCTACCGTTAGAATAATTTCCTATGCTGAAAATCACGGATTTTGCGGTGGTTATAATAAAGCCCTAAAGGAGTTAGAACATGAGTTTGTGGTACTGCTCAATACAGATGTTCAGGTAACAGAAGGCTGGATCGAGCCGATATTGGAACTAATGGAGTCTGATAGTAATCTGGCCGCAGTTCAACCTAAAATTCTTGACCTAAAGAAAAAAACTCATTTCGAATACGCAGGGGCATCTGGTGGATACTTAGACATTCTTGGTTATCCTTTTTGCAGAGGAAGAGTGTTTCATACTATAGAGGAAGATAAAAACCAATATCAAGAAACCCAAGATGTTTTTTGGGCTTCAGGAGCTTCTCTTTTCGTAAGACGGTCGGCCTATTTTGAGGCTGGCGGTTTAGACGAAGACTTCTTTGCCCACATGGAGGAAATCGATCTCTGCTGGCGTTTTTGGAATTTAGGCTATAAAGTAAAGGTATGTCCAGAAAGTGTGGTTTACCATTTGGGAGGAGGAACGCTAGACAAATCGAGCCCGAGAAAAACTTATTTAAACTTCAGAAACGGATTAACCATCCTTTTAAAGAACGAAAACACTGCTGATTTTTTTTGGAAATTTCCGGTTCGTTTGTTCTTGGATTGGCTGGCCATTGCCCAATTCTCTGTACTGAGTGGACTCCCTCATGGGCTTGCCATCATCAGGGCTCATTTCGATTTTATGAGATCCATTCCGCGCCAAATAAGAAAGCGAAAATCTTCAATTAGAATATCTCAAAACAATCCTCGGTATAACGGGTTAGTAATTTGGGATTACTTTATCAAACAGAAGAAAACCTATCGAAAAATAAATTTTTAGTTATACCAAACCGGATTTTGTTTTCTCCGTAAATGCTTGCGAAAATTAATAATATAAGCGAGTCCTAAGTAAACAAGCAATGGCGAACCAAAGGTGATAAAGGAGGCATATATAAAGAACAAGCGAATAGAGGAAGCTGACAAATTGAGCTTCTCGCCTAATTTGGTACAAACACCATAAGCTTGACTTTCGAAAAACCGTTGAATTCTTTCCATTGAACAAATATTACAACAAATTTACAAAACAATTTATTAAAGCTTAAAATCGGAATCCATTAAAATTTTATTAAACTTGCAATCCTAAATTTAAGGCTATACTGTTCTAAATCAATTTAAAATAATATGAAAACCCAAACAGCTAAACTATTTTTTCCATTCTTGATACTTGGTATCTTATCAATGTCTGGTTGCGCATTAAGCAAAATGGCAAGAATGTCTAAAGACCAGGGACTTACAGTTGAGCCAACTCCATTGGAAGTTCACGGGAACGAAGTGAAATTCACAATGTCGGCAAACCTGCCTGTGAAGATGTTAAAACGTAAAAAAGTATACACACTCAATACGTATTATCAATACGGAAGTCAAGAGAAACAATTGGCTCCAGTTGTTTTCAACGAAAAAGACTACCCTAACGCTGCTACTGAGCAACCAAAGGTAACGAAGGACTATACTTTCGCATACGACCCTGCTATGTCTCGCGGAAACCTCTTAGTTCAAGGAGTTGCATCAAACCCTAAAACTGGAAACTTTGTAGAATCTGAAAAACTTATCATTGCTGAAGGTTTGATCACAACTTCTACTTTGGTTCAATCTTCTTACTTTGCTTCATATGCTCCTCATGGTTATAACGACCAAGAAGAACTAATCCCTACTAACGTAGAGTTCTTTTTCGAGCAAGGAAGATCGGTTCTAAGACCAGTAGAGAAAAATAGTGATAGAGGCTCAAGATTCGCTGCCTATATCGCAGAGAAAAACGCAACGAAAACAGTATCCATTACTGGAACTCACTCACCAGAAGGTAAAGACAGAATTAATGCTGACTTAGCAAAAGAAAGAGCTGTAGCCATCGAAACATGGTACAGAGAGCAAATGGACAAATATGACTACCAAGGAATGGCTAGTCAAATTAGATTCATTACTAAGCCAGTTATTGATGATTGGAATGATTTGAAAGCTATGCTTTCTAGCTATAATGGTATCTCTTCTGCTCAAAAATCAGACTGGACTAACATCATCAATGGTTCAGGTTCTTTCGAACAAAAAGAAAAACAACTTCAGAAATTGAGTACTTACAAGCAAGTATTCAAAGACATCTATCCTCAACTGAGAACAGCTAAAACTGAAGTTTTAACTATCAAGCCTAAGAAATCAAGAGAAGAGATTATCACTTTAGCAAAATCTATTGCACAAGGAAGAGGGTCAGCTGACCAACTTTCGGGTGAAGAATTGGCTTATGCTGCTTCTTTCTCTCCTTCTTTGGAAGAAAAAAAGTCAATCTACGAAGCTGCGGCTAAGAAGAACGATACTTGGGCGGTTCATAACAACTTAGGTGCTGTAACAATGGAAATGGCAATGGCTGCTTCTGGAAGAGAAAAAACCAACATGTTGAGAGATGCAATCAATCATTTCGAAATTTCTAATCAAAAGAATGCTAACGTTCAAGCGCAAGCAAACCTAGGAATGGCACAAGCTATGCAAAACAACAACCAAGCGGCTCTTGATGCTTTAAACAAAGCATTAACCATGAACCCAGGTAACGATGTTAGACAAGGTGTTAATGGCGCTAAAGGTGCTGTTGAAATTAGAATGGGTAACTACGATGCAGCTTCAAGCTCATTGAACAATGCTACTAACCGTTCAGTTGACCAATACAACAAAGGTATGGTTCAGTTCTTGAAAAAAGATTTCAGAAGTGCACAGTCAACTTTCGAAACTGTAATCTCTAACGACAGAGCATTTGTATGGGCTCATTACTTAGCCGCAGTTGCTGCTGCTCGTCAAGGAAACGAGAACAAAGTAATCGAAAACTTGAGAAATGCAGTAAACGCAGACGCTTCATTGAAAGCTAAAGCATTATCTGATTTAGAGTTCAGAGAGTTCAGTGGTACTCAAGCATTTATCGATATCTTGAAGTAATCGAACAAAAAAAACTTAATAAAGGGCTCTGGATGCAAATTCAGAGCCTTTTTTTATGCTCATTACTCTTGTCAATCTTTCTTTGTGAATTGAGTACTGAATGTTTATTTTTACGGCCATTAACCCCTAGATGAATGAGAGAAATACAGTTTCGTGAAGCCCTGAGAGAAGCCATGTCTGAGGAAATGAGAATAGATGATAAAATCTTTCTTATGGGAGAAGAAGTGGCTGAGTATAATGGTGCTTACAAAGTGAGCCAAGGTATGTTAGACGAGTTTGGCCCAGAGAGAGTAATCGACACCCCTATTGCGGAACTAGGGTTCGCAGGAATTGGTGTTGGTGCCGCGATGAACGGTCTTAAGCCAATCATCGAATTTATGACCTTCAACTTCTCATTGGTAGCCATTGATCAAGTGATTAACTCAGCTGCTAAAATGATGTCGATGTCTGGCGGACAATACTCCGTTCCTATCGTATTTAGAGGACCTACAGGAAACGCAGGTATGTTGAGCTCTCAGCACTCTCAAAACTTTGAGAACTGGTATGCAAACACACCAGGATTGAAAGTGGTGGTTCCTTCTACTCCTTACGATGCCAAAGGTTTGTTAAAAGCCGCCATTCGCGATAGCGACCCTGTCATCTTTATGGAGTCGGAAGTAATGTATGGCGAAAAAGGCGAAGTGCCTGAAGAAGAATACGTTTTAGAAATTGGTAAAGCCCACATTGAGCGCGAAGGAACTGATGTCACTTTGGTTTCTTTCGGTAAAATGATGAAAATAGCCCACCAGGCAGCAGGTGAATTGGCCAAAGACGGAATTAGTGCAGAGGTAATCAACCTTCGTTCTGTACGACCTTTAGATTACCCTACCATTATTAAGTCGGTGAAGAAAACAAACCGTTTAGTAATTGTGGAAGAAGCATGGCCATTGTCTTCATTGGCAACAGACATTGCTTTCAACGTACAAAAAGATGCGTTTGATTATTTAGATGCACCAATCAAAAGGGTAAACAGCATGGACTTACCATTGCCTTATGCTCCAACTTTGATAGACGTTATTCTACCGAATGTGAAAAGAACGCTAGATGCAGTACATTCTGTAATGTATAAGTAGTCTTTTTTAAAAATGATATTTAAGAATCCGAGCCTTATAGGTTCGGATTTTTTATTTTTAGCCATGTCTACCGTAATCGCCATAGGAGGAGTTTCAAGATCAGGTAAATCTACCGTGGCAGATTGGCTGGGGATTCAGTTAAAGAACGCCACAGTGCTCCATCAGGACGAATACGCACTCCCCAAAGATCAACTACCGAAAATCAAAGACCAGCCCAACTGGGAGCTCCCAGAATCCATAGACTGGAATGCTTGGCACAAAGCCATTACCCAAGCAAAAAACCATTATGATTATGTCATCATTGAGGGTATTCTAGTGTTTGCCAACGCCAAACTCAATGCGTTAATCGACCAATCCATTTACCTAAATATTGATAAAGAGGATTTCTTAAAAAGAAGATTAGACGAAAATCGCTGGGGAAATGAACCAGAATGGTTTATTGAATATGTATGGGAGGCTCATTTAAAATATGGTCTTCCTCCTAGTGATTTAAAGGCTATTCAAATCAAGGACATCACGACTAACCAACACTTTGAGGTTTTAGCAGCAATCAAACAATAGGATTGATTTTTCTTTTTGATTACCACCTGTTGATATTCCTCTGAAGCTCCCTAGTTCGCAATTTAGTACGGACTGGTCTTACTTCATTTTTACAAACAATGCACTTGAAATGCATAACAAAATAGGTACTCACTCAAAGTGAGCACCAGTTACCGCAGTGTATAAGCGGGTTCCATTATTTTTCAAGTAGTTAAGCCCTGAAAAAAGAAAGTTAGATACTTTAATACATTAGTGTGGTACACTATTAAAATAGAGAAGGTAATCCACCAGACTGCTAAAATGATATAAACTCTTTTACGGTAGATATAGTAATTATCTTCACCTATATCCAAAAATTCTTTCTTAAATATTGGCAATATAAATTTCAAACTAGTCGATAAAACGTCACCAAAACTTTCCTTATCTAACTTATTGTAAATAAACTTCCCAAAATCTTTGTCATAGTTTTTGCCAGTTAACTCTCTATAGTATTTATAATGAGTAATTAGTTTTAACCATCCGAGTATACCAAGTAGGAATAAAATTAAATCGAACATGAATCAGCCATAGTTAATTAATTTATCTGCATTTCTCCCTAGTTCGCAATGTAGTGCAGGCTGATCTTTCTTTACAACCTGTGCACTTGAACTACATCACAAAATAGGTAATCATCAAATCAAAAGCGAGCACCAGTTACCGTGCAGCGAACAAGAGACTACCAAAGAGCTGACCTTACCTTCTTTGTTTATTAGACTTTTTTCTTCTACATTAACGTAAAAATTAGTTCTGTATTGAAGAAGATAGTTCAGCCATTCTTATTGATTACAATCCTTTTATTTACAATAGGTTGTAGCGCTCCTAAAAAGGAGGTCCCTCAGAAAAAAGTAGAAGAAGTAGAGCAAGCCCCTAGGGTACCAATTGCTTCAGTAAACAGCTCAATCCCCAAGTACAAATTTTCCTTTTCCTCATTAGAGTTGGGCATGTCTATTTCGGAACTCGATCAAAGGGTTTTCAAACATTATGGGGAGTTTTACACCAAAGACTTTTCGGTCTATCAGTTAGATCAAATAGACTATTTGGCCGAAGCCCACTATATCAGCAATATTGACCTGATCTTTATCGATAGTTTATTGGTGCAGATTCAAGCTTTTTTAACTGTAGACAAGTCCAATGAATTAATCAATCAATTTGGCAGGGCTAAATTATTGATCAACGATCATCATAATAAAACGCTTCTGGAAACAGAAAAAGCACTAACAAAGACGAGTAAGGGATATTCCATTAATAAAAACCTAGATCAATTTAGGCTAAAATGGGTCAGAGAAGATGCTGATATAGAATATGAAGTGAATAAAAAGCCCAATGCAGATTCCACCAGTGTTAATATGGCGCGCTTCTCTTCGATGGGAAATCCCAAAGGGTTCAAGTACAAACTCACTTTTCAAACCACAGATTTCCAATACCAAAAGGCTTACATTGAATGGGAATCGAATCAAAAATAGTAAACTAAGAATTACCTTCTCATTCCTCCAAGATTGGCCAAGGCTCTCTTCCCTCCACCCATCTTATTCATGGTCTTCATCATTTTGCGCATGTCGCCAAACTGCTTCATTAAGTTATTTACTTCCTGAATAGTTCTGCCACTACCACTTGCAATTCTTTTCTTTCTGCTGCCGTCAATTAAATCTGGATTGGCCCTTTCAGCCTTCGTCATTGACTTGATGATGGCCTCAATAGGTTTGAATGAATCGTCATCAATATCTAATCCTTTCATGGCTTTCCCCATACCTGGGATCATTCCCAAAAGGTCTTTGATGTTACCCATCTTCTTGATTTGCTCAAGCTGAGAAAGGAAGTCTTCAAAATCGAATTTATTCTGACGAATCTTCTTGTTCAGCTTACGCGTTTCTTCCTCGTCAAAGTTTTCTTGTGCTTTTTCAACCAAAGACACCACATCACCCATACCAAGAATTCTGCTGGCCATCCTGTCAGGATAGAAAAGATCGATGGCATCCATCTTCTCTCCAGTAGACATGAACTTGATTGGTTTCTCCACCACAGTCCTGATAGAAAGGGCAGCTCCACCACGGGTATCACCATCTAATTTGGTTAACACAACACCATCAAAATCGAGGCGCTCGTTAAAGGTTTTGGCTGTATTTACCGCATCCTGTCCTGTCATCGAATCGACAACAAACAAGGTTTCGGTAGGATTAAGGGCTCTTTTAAGCTCCTCAATTTCATTCATCATTTGTTCGTCTACTGCCAAACGTCCAGCAGTATCCACAATTACAATTTTCTTACCCGTTGCCTTAGCGTGTTTGATCGCGTTGTTGGCAATTTCAAGGGCATTCTTATTCTCTGGCTCAGCATATACCTCCACTCCCACTTGCTCGCCCAATACTTTCAATTGGTCAATCGCAGCAGGTCTGTAAATATCACAAGCGGTTAGCAATACCTGACGCCCTTGCTTTTTAAGCATGTTGGCCAGTTTACCAGAGAAAGTGGTTTTACCCGAACCTTGAAGTCCGGAAATCAAGATTACAGCAGGGTCGCCCTTTGTATTAAAGTCGGCCTTTTCGCCCCCCATCATCTTGGTAAGCTCTTCGTTGACGATCTTCACTAAAAGTTGGCCCGGCTTAACAGAAATCAAAACATCGCGTCCAAGCGCTTGCTCTTTAATTCTATCCGTTACATCCTTGGCTACTTTAAAGTTAACATCAGCAGAGATTAAAGCCCTTCTGATTTCCTTTACCGTTGCCGCAACGTTAATCTCGGTTATTGTTCCTTGTCCCTTTAGCGTCTTGAACGCTTGATCCAGCTTACCACTTAAATTATCAAACATATTCTCAATTGTAATTGACTGCAAAAATATAAAAATTATCGTCAGCACGAAGAATGAATTCGCATTGAAAAACCCAAAAAAAACATTTCACCTTTTTAAATACATTTGATATGAAGATATTGGTGCCTTCATAACATTCCCAAACATGATTAAAGTCGATTTTAAGAAGGACGTATTGCCTCACATTGTTGCGATAGCTATTTTCTTAGTACTTACCCTCATCCTTTTCAAACCTGTTTTTTTTGAAAGCAAAGCTTTAACCCAAGGCGATATTTTACAATGGGAAGGTGGCGCAAAAGAAATTTTGGATTATCGTGCCGAAACTGGTGAAGAAGGACTTTGGACGAACTCCATGTTTAGTGGAATGCCAGCCTATATGGTGAGTGTGAAATGGGGAAATGAGTTAATCAAAACCATGCATGCGGTCATCAGTTTTGGACTGCCCCACCCTGTTAGAATCATCTTCGTTTCGATGATTTCCTTCTACATCATGTTGCTCTGCTTTAAAGTGAGGCCCTATTTGGCCATTATTGGCGCAGTCACTTTCGCACTTTCTTCCTACAATATTATTGGCATAACGGCTGGGCACAACGCTCGAATTTCAGCGGTATCGCTCATGCCTTTGGTTATGGGTGGAATTCACCTCTGCTTCACCAGAAATAAATGGTTGGGCTTTAGTCTTACCGCTTTGGCATTGGCCATGCAGATGCGGGTCAACCATCTTCAAATCACTTACTATTTAGCTTTTATTGTTGCCATTTACGGTTTGCTTCAACTTATTCATACCATAAAGCAAGGAGATCTCAAGCCTTTTGCACAACGTTTGGGGTTATTAGTATTGGCGGCTGTTTTAGCCGTAGGCACTTTCTTTGGCGAATTTTACGCGACCTACGAGTATGGAAAATATTCAAACCGTGGTGCGTCTGAGCTAACAGCGCAAACCGACCAAGATTTAAATGAAGATGGGTTGTCTAAAACTTACGCCTTCCAATACAGCAATGGCCTTGCCGACCCTTTCACCTTATTTATTCCAAATGCTATGGGTGGGAATGACCTTCTAAGCATGGATTCTAAGACGGCAAATGAGCTTAGAAAAGCCGGAGCAACAGAGGTGCAAATATTACAACTATTCCAAGAAAGACCCGATTTTAGGCCATATTGGGGTAAAGAATCGCCCACTACTTATTATGCTGGTGCTATTATGGTATTTCTTTGTGTAGTGGGAATCTTCTTTGTGGAAAGAAGGTATGTGATTTGGCTAGTGGCCATTTCCATTTTAGGAATCCTCTTAAGCTACGGTCGAAACCTGCCTAGCCTCAATTACTTTCTCTTCGATTATTTCCCTGGCTATAATAAGTTCAGGTCGGTAAGTTTCACGATTATGATGCCCATTTTCGGCATTATCTTCTTAGGTATGCTGGGCTTAGAAAAGGTGATAGATCAAAAACTGAATAAAGCACAACAAAAGAAATTATGGATTGCATTAGGCGCCACCGGGGGTTTAGCCCTGCTCTTGGCCATCATTCCGGGAGTGTTAGGTTTCAGTTCATTCCTAGATGGACAGTTACCTGTAGAGTATGCTAACGCACTGAAAGAAGACCGCAAGGATTTATTCCGAAGTGATGCATTCCGTGCCTTTATTTTCATCGCCCTTTTTGCAGGTACTTACTTTTTATACTCCATCAAAAAACTAGGAAAGCCAATGGCTTTCGGGCTTATGATTCTACTTGGCATTCTAGATGTCAGCCTAGTAGCTGGGCGCTTTATTGGAGAAGCCAACTTTGCTAAATCTCCAAGGGCACAGTTCTTTGCTGAATCAAATGCAGATCGTTTTATCAAACAAAATGAGAGCAAGGGCGACAGAGTTCTGAACTTAACGGCTTCGTTCTACAACGCAAAATCTTCATACCATCACCATACAATTAATGGTTACCATGGTGCCAGATTAAGGAGGTATCAAGAATTGATTGACAAGAATATTTTACCAGAAATGCAGGAACTAAGCCAAAATATTCGAAACGGCAATACTGACTTTGGAGGTTTCGGTATCTTGAATATGTTGAATACTCGTTATCTTATTATTGATCCTTCATCACCTCAAGGTGTGTTAACGAACAATTCGGCCAACGGTGCATCTTGGTTTGTAGACAACTTAGTCAAAGTAGATTCTCCTGATGGTGAATTTAACTCTATCAATGACCTCGACACTAAAACGGAAGCAGCCATCAATACCTCTGAATTTGATTTAAAAGCAACGAACTTAAGCTCGGACGGGAAAATAGAACTTGTAGACTACCACCCTGGATATTGGAAATACAACAGCCAGAATTCGGGAGATGGCTTTGCGGTATTCTCTGAAATCTATTACCCAAAAGGCTTTAAAGTAACCATCGATGGCCAGCCAGTAGAAATGCTTCGTGCTAATTATGTGCTTCGTGCATTGGAAATCCCTGCTGGAAACCATGAAATAGTTTTTGAATTCAAGCCCGCGATCTACAGCACAGGAAAAATCGTGATGAGGATTTTCTCTATTTTGGTGGTGTTGATGTTTTTGGGAACAGTATACTGGAGTTTAAGGATTAAAAAGACCTAAACCATTCCGTATTTATTTTCATAAAAAAAGGTCTCATCCCTCATAATCAAAATTTCAATCCTAAATTTGAAGCTATGGGCAAAAAAATCTGTATGCTTCTTCATGAATTTTACCCGAATGACATTCGAGTAACAAAAGAAGTGACTTCTCTTATTGAAGCTGATTTTGAAATCCACCTGATTTGCCTTCAAAGAAAAAGTGAACTAAGAACTGAAATGATTAATGGAATCCAAGTCCACAGGATTCCAATGGCTCAAACCTTTTTCTGGAGAGGTATTTGGGATATCCTTCTAGTTTTCTTTGGTTTCTTTCAGCCCGTATTCTATAAAAAGCTATACTGGCTGCACAATAAGGAGCAATTTGATGCAATCCATGTTCACGACTTACCATTGGCGAAAACGGCCATACAGCTTAAAAAGAAAACAGGGGTGAAAGTTGTTCTGGATTTTCATGAGAATTATCCTGAAGCTTTAAAAGTTTGGTTCAAATGGAAAAAGAATCCAATCATTCGTTTAAAAAACAATTTGTTTTTCGGCTTTAACAAATGGTTGAATTATGAAAAGAAAATGGCTCAATCAGCCGATAAAGTGATTGTCGTGGTTGAAGAAATGGCGGAAAGAATTCATCAACTTCACAATATTCCTTTCTCCAAAATCATAACGATCACCAATTCAGAAGGAAAAGACTTCCTAAATCAGGAGTCATTTGAAGATATTTACGAACATAATGAAGGTGACTTTATACTTGCCTACACTGGAGGTGTTGGGCCCCACAGGGGAGTCGATGTAGCCATTGAAGGCTTGGCATTTCTTAAACATCATCCCAAAATAAGATTAGAACTTACTGGCACACTCTCGACTGCCACCCGCAATTGGTTAGAAGGCCTGATAAAGATGCATGGCATTGAGAAGCAAGTGAAAATCAATGGCTACCAACCCTTTACTAAGTTCTTTTCTTACATGGCTTTTGCGGACGTCAACTTAATTCCCCACAATAGAAATGGGCACACCGATAACACTATTCCCCATAAACTTTATCAGGGCATGATGGTAGAGAAACCGGTTTTGGTCAGTGATGCTCCTCCATTAAAGCGAGTAGTGGAAGAACTAAATAGTGGTTTAGTTTTCGAAGGAGGAAGCCCGAAAGACTTCGCTAATAAAGTTGAAGCATTATATTTGAACAAAGCGCTTTATAACCAACTCGGCAAAAACGGTTATGATGCCACCATAAACGGGAACTCCAACTGGGAAGCCACAGGTAAAATACTTGTAGACGAATACCAGCAACTACTTAAAACCAATGACTGATAATAACAAACAGGTTACCAAGTACAAAAGGTTCGAGCAAACACTTGAGTTCATGAAGGAATCTCTCCCTAATGGGAGTAAAATATTGGATTTAGGCACTCCGAATGACATGTCCGAGTATTTGATCAATTACGGCTACAAAGTTGACAACGCCTATGGAGTAGATTTCGACCTAAACCCCGAAATTATTGCAAAAGAGGGTTACGATGCCGTCACCATGTTCGAAGTATTAGAGCATTTAATCAACCCAATGGGGATTCTTGCACAAGTTAAAGCCCCTAAACTTTTTGCATCAGTACCATTAAGCCTATGGTTTGCAAAAGCCTACCGCAATAAATCAGATGAATGGGATCAACATTTTCATGAATTTGAAGATTGGCAATTTGACTGGCTAGTAGAAAAATCAGGCTGGAAAATCCTAAACAGGGCAAAATGGGTAAGTCCAGTTCAGAAAATTGGTTTCAGACCAATTTTAAGGAAATTCACACCACGTTATTATATTATTGAGGCTGAAAGGTAACCCGTGGGCATCGTAATCAAGCAAAGCATTCGTTCTTCTATCATCGCCTATATAGGGGTGCTGATTGGATACGTCAATGTACTTTGGCTTTTCCCTTATTTTCTAGAAGCAGATCAAATTGGCCTCTTTCGGTTAATTCAGAGTAGCGCCTTTTTAATGGCCACTTTTGGGCAGTTTGGCTTGGGCTCTGCTTTGGTCAAGTTCTTCCCAAAACTGAAGGATCAAAAAGGCTTCCTAAGCTTTATTATTTTTGGTGGGCTTATCGGCTTCATTTTATTTGCTGCATTTACCTTCCTCTTCAAAACAGAAATAACAGCCTACTTCGCTAAGGAATCGGGACTATTTATTGAGTATTTTGGGATCACCCTACTGATTAGTCTTCTGCTCATTCAGTTTCAATTGTTGGAGGCCTATTGTCGTAGTTTATTGAAAATCGTTATCCCTACCTTCATTCGAGACATTCAATTTAGGCTTTCTGTTACGACCCTAGTCGCTCTCTATGCCTTAGACCTCATCACTTTTGGTGGACTTATCCAATGGTTATTGGCAGCCTATCTCATTATGGTGATAACGATCATAGTTTACCTTCATAACCTGAAAGCCTTTCATCTCAATTTCAACTTTGAATTCATTGATAGACCGCTATTGAAGCAAATCCTGACTTATGCTGTCTATATGATGATTGGAGCTGGAGGTACACAAATCGTACTTCAAATTGACAGTATTATGGTGAGCGGTGCTTTGGGTTTAGATGCTACAGGAATTTACACGATTGCCTTTTTTATTGGAGTAGTAATCGAAATGCCCAAACGTTCCATCACACAGATTTCTGCTCCATTAATTGCTCAAGCTTTTGAGAAAAACGACATGCCTGCAGTAGAGAAACTCTATAAACAGACTTCCATCAATCAAATGATCATTGGGAGCTTATTGCTTATTGGTATTTGGGCAAATCTAGAAAATCTCTATTCATTTATCCCCAACGGAGACGTGTACATCCAAGGCATCAACGTGGTATTGTTTATTGGCCTAGGAAAGCTAAGTGATATGATTTTCGGTACCAATGGAGAAATCATCGTGATGTCAAAACACTATAAGTTTAATGTGATTGCAGTGGGTATCTTAGCCATGCTTACCATAGTGCTCAACTTATTATTGATTCCAAGTTATGGAATTGAAGGGGCTGCAATCGCCTCCTTTTTGGCAATGTTAACTTTCAATTTGAGTAAATTCATTTTCGTTTGGTCGAAATTCAAAATTCAACCCTTTTCGTTTAGCACCTTAAAGCTTTTAATCATCGTGGCATTTGTGCTTTTGGTAAATCAAATGCTTCCCAAGCTAGACCATGCTTTACTGGACATGTTGGTTCGCTCAATTATCATCACTGTTCTTTTGATGGGTGCAACAATTGGATTTAAAGTTTCGGATGAAGTGAATCAAGTATTAGCCAACTTTATAAAACGAGTAAAGAATGGCTAGCGAGTTCCAAATGAATTAAGTAACTCACTCAGCTCCTTAGTTAAGCGTTTTCGCCCAAACCTGCTTATCCCCTGAGCATTAGAAGAAGAATTTTCACCCTTCCAACCTTGGTAGGCTTCTCTCAAAAAAGACTTTAGTAAATCCTCATCTGTCTGTTCAAAAACAGACCCTGATTTCGTTTTATTCAGGATTTCGGCCAAATCGCTCTCTTTGTTACCTACACATAGGATTCTCCTACTTGCTCCTAAATACTCAAATAGCTTGCCTGGCAAATGCCCCTTTGCATTTTCAGAATTATTCTGAAGTAATAACAGCACAGAAGATTGCTGGTATTTCTCCAACACTTCCGAATGAGGTAAATAATTATGTTTCCTAATAAGCGGCATCAGATGAGCATGGGATTCAAAAGTGGTAAATACATCATCACTCAAAATCCCTACAAACTCGATTTCCAAATCATCACCGAATTCGTCTGAGGCCACCATTTCATTTAAAAGCTTCCAAAACCATTCAGGATTTCTGAAAACGTTCAGCATCCCCACATGACTTATTCTAAATTTATTAGGATGAGGAGCGGAAATAGAGGTATTAAAATCTTCTTCATCAAAACCGTTAGTTATGGCTTTTACTCTTCTTGCCCCCAGTTTTTCAAAATCGCTTTTCCAACTTTCACTTACCGTCAGCACACAATCTGCAGCACGGATCACCTGTTGCTCCAAATTTCTTTGCTTCTGCCAAACCAAAGCTGTCATGTTAAACTTATTCAGTATATCCCATTTAGACCAGGGGTCCCTAAAGTCGGCCACCCAAGTGATAGCTGGGTTTTTCATCTTAAGCTTTAAGCCAATCAGATGCATGGAGTGAGGTGGCCCCGTGGTAACTATGGTTTTTATATTGTTACTCTCTAGGATTGTAGCAATGTAATCAGCGGAAGGCTTTGCCCAAAAAACCTTAGGGTCAGGAATGAAAACATTTCCCCTCAACCATATGGCTAACTTAGAAAGAAGACTTTTCTTCCCTCCTTCTAATACTTGACCTTGCTTCAATTCCTTTCTGCCCGAAAGCTTTTTAAATATTGAATAGGGTTCCCAAATAGGAAATTTCAACACTTCTGTTTGTGGAGAAACATCTTTAACTAAGGAATCATCTTTCAAATCGAAATCAGGATTTTCGGGAGTGAAGATCACAGGCTCCCAACCATATTCTGGCAGGTATTTAGAAAACTTGAGCCAACGCTGTACTCCGCCTCCAGCACTAGGTGGCCAATAGTATGTGATAATCAATACTTTTTGATTGGCTGAATCCGTCATTGGTCAAATATGATAAGAAAACCGATAATGACATAAAACTATAGGGTAATAAGGTGCTATTAAGGGTTAACTTTGCTTTTGTTCTCAAAAAAAATTTACTTCGAACAAAATAGGTCAAACACAAATCATACAACAATGGGTTACATGCCAATAATAGTCGCTCTTTCAGGTTTCATTCTACTATTCTCTATTTATATCTATAATCAAATTAAGCCCCGAAAAGCAAATATCACCAAAATGATTGACAAGATGGAAGAGGTGAGTCGTGAAAGAAAACATTTAATCTTGGGCCATCACAGCAGTAACGAAGTTTCACCACTATCGGAAATTGCCGTGCAGCTCAAAAAAACTTCAACTGATAGATTTCAGAGCTTTAGCAAAGAAGAGCTATTGATTGCAGAAATTAATCGGGCAGCACCTCAAATTTCTGACAAACCATTGTCAACCCAAATTCAACGTTTAAATGAAGAGCAAAAGCAGTTGCTTCGTAATTTAAAAACGGCCTCTGGGGAATATAACCGATTTATCGCCTCGCCTTCCAACAAAATGGTGGCTTCACTTTTCGGCTTCAAGACTTTTTGATTGAATTTCTGACAAAACATACTTCAATACCCCTTCGTGGTCGTTTGACTCAAACCATTTGACTTGGTCATTTTTCTTGAACCATGTCATTTGGCGCTTGGCATACCTTCTTGAATTCCTCTTAAGCAGACGTATGGCCTCTTCTCTATCGTAAGTCCCCTCCAGATAGCCAAAAATCTCTCTATAGCCTACTGTTTGAAGCGCATTAAGGTGTCGCTGCTCATAAAACTTCTCAGCCTCTTCAAAAAGACCATTTCCAATCATCTGATCCATTCTTAAGTCAATGCGCTCATAGAGTTTCTCTCGATCCATCTCAAGACCAACCATGATCACATGAAATGGTCGATCGACTTTTTTTCCTGTTCTGAAACTACTAAAGGGCTTTCCTGTAGACCGAATAACTTCCAAAGCACGAATTACGCGCTGTGGGTTTTTCAAGTCCGCTTGGCTACAATATTCAGGGTCTGATTCCAATAGTTCATCGACTAGCACCTGAAGCCCCCCTGTATTGAGTTCTTGAGTAAGTTGATTTCTCAACTCAGTAGACACTGGGGGTAGATCGTCTAGGCCATAACAAACGGCATCCACAAATAGCCCTGAACCGCCTACCATGATCGCAACTTTCATTTCAGAAAAGATACGCGCTAAAACCCTCAAAGCATCATTTTCAAACTTTCTGACATCATAATGGTCATGAATAGACAGTGAATTTATCAAGTGATGTTTTACAGCAGAAAGTTCTTGACTGTTTGGTTTAGCAGTTCCTATTTCCAGCTCCTTATAAAACTGCCTAGAGTCAGCGGAAACAACCTCAGTTCCAATACTTTGGGCCAATTCAATTGAATGAACGGTTTTTCCAATTGCAGTAGGCCCTACCACACAAATTAAAAAGTCAAACTTAATCACACCTCCTATTTGAATCGTCATAATTAATGAATAAACTTGCCCGACTTCAACCTAGACACCCCATTTTGAGCAGAAAAATACTTATCGTAGACGATAATGACATAAATCGTCAATACTTACGTTCCGTTTTATCGGACGAAGATACAGAATTGTTGTCAGCCTCAAATGGTCAAATGGCCTTAAAATTCCTTGAAAATCATATCCCAGATGTTATTCTTATGGATATTCAAATGCCCGAAATGGACGGCTTTGAATGTCTAAGCCTCATAAAGAAAAGACACCCGGATTACCCTTCACTAATTTTTGCTGTTACTGGCTTTTCAGATGATTTTGGTAATACTTCATTCAAACAACTCGGTTTTGATGAGTTATTCATGAAGCCCATAAAGGCAAACCTTTTCAAAGATCAAATCGGAGAACTCCTACAGAAATGGAGAAAAGAAAAAGCAAGCTCAAATCATTTGTTAAGATATTCCGATGCTGAATTAGTTGAAATAAAGACCATCAAAGAACTCAGAAAATACGCTTCACAAAAAGAATTATTAGAGATATACAAGGACTTTGAATCAGAAACCTCTTTAGCGCTAAAGCAGCTAAAATCTCATATTAAGTCAAATGATATTGACGAAATTTTAAGTATCTTGCATACTATCAAAGGAAATTCGGCATCATTAGGGCTTACCCCTATTGCCAAGTTTTCCGAGCAGGTAGAATTCGAAATAAAAAATTCTCAAACAATAGAATTGGAAAATTATTTACAAGAATTACTTGCTTTATTTGCTAAATTCGTAAGTAATTACGGAAGAATCTTAAACTTGAATTAAATGACTGAAGTGGATTATAAAAACGTACTCGTTGCGGAGGATAGCTCCGTAATTCAAAACCTTTTGAAAAAGATCCTGCTTTTTGAAAATTGCAAAATCACCTCCGCTAAAGATGGCCAAAGCGTATTAGACAAGTACGAAAAAGATGATTACGACCTTATTATTATGGATTTTAATCTTCCAGTAATGAGTGGATTAGAAGCCACTAAAAAGATCAGGTCCATTAAAAACAAAAAAGGAAAAGTACCTATTATTGGAATATCAGGAAATGCTAAAAATCTTCCTGAGAGTACTTTTTTTGAGGCTGGGGTCAATGAATACATGCAAAAGCCCCTGGATTATGATAAGCTTATTGAGTTGGTGAAAAAATATACTGCTTCTGCTGAATGACCGTTAGATACACGAAACAATTTTTGAGCAAACTCGAAGATCTTTTCGCTGAATCTGATTACATATTACGGTATGAAAAAGGCAGTTTCAAGTCAGGATACTGCCTTCTTAACGACACCAGAATTGCAATCATTAATAAGTACTATACCACTGAAGGCAAAATCACGTGCCTGATTGATATTTTAAAATCAATTCAAATAGACAAATCGAAGCTTAACGAAAAGAATAGGAAGCTCTTAATGGAATTATCACAAACCGAAATCGACCTGTGAAAGTTGCTTTTTTAGGCACCGGAACCTCACAAGGAGTTCCAGTAATTGGATGTTCTTGTGAGGTTTGTCGTTCTTTGGACTTCAGGGATAAGAGATTGAGAACATCAATTCATTTAGAAGTTGATGGATTAAGCATCATTTTCGACTCTGGCCCTGATTTTAGGCAGCAAATTTTAAGAGAAAACATTACCCAACTAGATGCGCTAGTCTTTACGCATGAACATAAAGACCACACTGCTGGAATGGATGATATTCGATCATTCAACTTTCTACAAAAGAAAGACATACCTGTTTATGCACGTAAGAATGTAATTGAACAACTCAAAAGAGAGTTTGCCTACATCTTTAGTGAATCCAAATATCCAGGCATCCCCTCAGTTGACATTCAGGAAATCGATAGCTCTCCGTTTTTTATAGAAAAGACCAAGATAACACCAATAGAGGTGATCCACTTTAAATTACCCGTTTTTGGCTTCCGCATTAAAGACTTCACCTACATTACAGATGCAAAGACCATTTCCGACACGGAAAAAGAAAAAATAAAGGGTTCTAAAACTTTAGTGATTAACGCCCTTCAAATTGACGCACACCCAAGTCATATGACCCTAGATGAGGCCATTCAATTGGCCAAGGAAATCAATGCAGAGAAAACTTACTTCACTCACCTAAGTCACAAAATGGGCACTCATAAGAAAGTAAGTATACTTCTGCCAGAAAATATCGAAATAGCTTATGATGGGCTAAAAATCGAAATCTAGTGCACCTTAATTTTTATGTATTAAAGCGGCTTTCAAAATCCTTGGACTCAATACTTCAAGGTTCGGAACTGTTAGAGTCTTTCAGTCAGGAGAAAGATGAGCTGATTCTAGCTTTTCTATTAAAAGACAATAACAGTTTCTTTATCAGGGCTACGCTGCAAAGTGATTTTACTGCGTTATCATTCCCAGAAAACTTTGCTCGAAGTAAACGAAACAGTGCGGACATCTTCCCTTTCCTAATTCATAGTCGAGTACGATCGGTCCATCAATATGAAAACGAAAGAGCATTTCATATTGCTTTTAAAAATGGAGCAGTGCTTCTCTTTAAGATGCACGGCAACCGGTCCAACATTGCCCTCCTTCCAAAAGGTCAAAATACTCAACTCTTCAAAAAGAAGCTAGTAGCAGACAAAACTATAGCTCCCTCCTCTTTAGAAAGACCTATCACCCGCTCTGAAGCCCTGTACTTAACTGACCCAGACCCTTATAAGTTCTACCCCACTTTTGGGAAAGTAATCAAAGGATACCTGCTAGCTAACCGTTTCAATGAGCTAGTTACTAAAGAGCAATGGGCGGTGTTAGTAGGGTTAACGGAAAAACTAGAGAGCAACCCTTTTTTCATCACGAAATTAAATGGTATTCCTACGCTCAGCTTAATTGAATACGGAGATATAAGGGAGACGCTATCGGAAGACCCTATCCATGCGTTAAATCGTTTTTACCATATTTTCCATACTGAATATTCCTTCGAGAAGGAAAAGAGTAATGCGCTACAACTGTTTAATAAAAAAATAAGCCAAGCCAAGAATTACATTACTAAAACAGAAAGTCAATTAGCAAAACTTGAAACAGCAACCGCTCCCAATCACATTGCAGATATAATTATGGCCAACCTACATACCATCCCTACGGGAGTGACAACGGTTAGTCTGTTCAACTTCTACACCGAAGAAAATATTGACATCAAATTGAATAAGTCACTTTCTCCCCAGAAAAATGCGGAGAACTATTATCGAAAGTCAAAGAACAGAAAGATAGAGGTTGAAAAACTTACTGAAAACATTTTAAACAAAGAGGAGCAACTAGACACGCTTCAAGGTCAAAAAGACTTAATTGAGCAAGTTGGAAAACTCAAAGAATTAAGGGCACTTATTAAGAATAGCGGTTTTGAATCAAGCCAGAGTAGTCAAGAAGTTCATCTCCCCTATAAAACATTTACAGTCCAGGGATACCAGGTTTGGGTGGGGAAAAATGCCAAATCGAATGATGAACTTACATTGAAACATGCTTACAAAGAAGATCTCTGGCTGCATGCAAAGGATGTACCAGGATCCCATGTCTTGATCAAGCACCAGTCGGGAAAAATCATTCCAATTTCTGTAATCGAAAGGGCTGCAGGTTTTGCCGCCTACTATTCAAAAAGAAAAACCGATACTTTGGTACCGGTTATTTATACGCCTGCAAAATATGTTCGCAAGAAGAAAGGGGCTGCACCTGGTCAGGTATTTGTAGCTCAAGAAAAGGTACTGATGGTCCCTTCACAAGGGCCTCAAACAGAACCTTAGTCCGCTACATTGAGTTTTAACATATTCGTCCTACCTCTTTCCCTAATTGGCATACTTGCCGTAGTGATAAACACATCTCCTTTTTGTAAATGACCATTCGCCTTCAGAATGTTTTCATGGTCTTTAAAGGTTTGATCTGTAGACTCTTCACTATCATAGAAATACGCCCTCACCCCCCAAACCAAAGCCAGTTTGGTTAGCAAGCTTCTTTCGGGTGTGAAGATAAAAATATTCCCTTTTGGTCTATGTGAAGCCAGCTTAAATGCTGTATAGCCCGACACTGTATTGCCCAATACTGCGGTAGCGTTAATTCTTTCAGCCAAACGACAAGCGGACAACATAATATTGTCATTCATGTAAGTGTCGCTAGACTCTAAAGGCTCATAAAAATTACTATAAATTCGTTGAGCTGAAGATTCAACTGAGGCAATTGTCTTTGCCATACTCTTAATAGTCTCAACGGGATATTTACCTGCAGCTGTTTCAGCAGAAAGCATCAGGGCATCTGCTCCGTCCAACACAGCGTTCGCTACATCATTGGTTTCTGCCCTAGTTGGCCTAGGGTTATAAATCATGCTCTCCATCATCTGGGTAGCAATAATTACTGGCTTAGCGGCCAAGTTACACTTCTCAACAATCATCTTTTGAGCGATCGGCACTTCCTCCATCACGATTTCGACTCCCAAATCTCCACGTGCCACCATCAGCGCATCAGATTCAGCAATAATTTCATCTATGTTTTGAAGCGCCTCAGGCTTTTCAATTTTAGCAATAATTCTGCAGTCTTTTCCTTCCGCCTTAATTCTTGCTCTTAAATCACGAATATCATCTGCATGACGCACAAATGATAAAGCAATCCAATCCACGTTATTCGCTAAACCGAAAGCGAGGTCTTCAATGTCTTTTGGCGTAAGCGAGGGAGCAGAAACCTTAGTAAAAGGGAGATTGATCCCCTTTTTCGATTTAAGTAATCCTCCGTATTTAACCACACAGGTTACATCAGCCCCTTTAATTGACTTGACTGTAAGCTCTAGGTTCCCATCATCAATCAAAATCATGTCACCAACACTCACATCTGTCGACAGACCTTCGTATACAGTAGATACCTTTTTACTATTACCCACCATTTGTTCGGTGGTAATCACTATCTCCTGGCCTGGTGTAATTAATACTTCGCCACCTTCAATCTCACCAACTCTTATTTTTGGCCCTTGCAAATCCTGAAGTATAGAGCAATAGGTACCAAGTTCATTATTAAGTTCTCTTATTCTCTCTATAATTAGAGACTTATTTGCATGATCCCCATGCGAAAAATTTAAGCGGAAAACGTTCACCCCAGCATAAATCAGTTCCTTAAGCATCTCTTTAGAATCACTTGCAGGACCAACCGTAGCCACAATTTTAGCTTTATTGATATTCTTATTATAACCCATATTAAAATATTAAATTATCCTTAGACTTTAAGGCTGCAGCATCCATCAACACTGCGAATTGAACGAAAGGTATTTCTTTGATTTTTGAAATGAAAGCGTTTAGGTCAAAACCCACAGATTCGTTCTCTAACATAATAAAATAGTCGAAATTCTTTAACTCAGGAATAATAAACGCATTGAATTGCTCCTCTCCATCGACCGCTCTGTTACGAATTAATCTGAAAGTCTGGTATTCAGTCTCATATAAATAGTTAGAAATCAGCAAGGCCTTATTGCCCGTAAAATCTAGCTCAATATTCTCCCTTTTCACTAAGTTCCACGCTAGGCTTTTGTTCAGCATCCAAGCCAGCTTGTATTCCTTGACGCTAGCATTAATTGCTACCAGTTCAAAATCAATCTCATAAGAAATTTCGAGCTTATTTTTTGCCATAAATGCGAAAAAAACGGGTTTCTGTATACTCAAGTAACCAACGACAAGATTAAAAAATATGTTTGACATTATTGTTAATTTGCATTTCTTTGCAACACGTTTTAACTAAAATTTTCCAAAATGTCGGACATTGCATCAAAAGTAAAGGATATCATCATTGATAAACTAGGAGTAGAAGAATCAGAGGTGACTCCCGAAGCAAGCTTCACTAATGATCTTGGAGCAGATTCACTTGACACTGTTGAGTTAATCATGGAGTTCGAGAAAGAATTCAACATTTCAATTCCAGATGATCAAGCAGAGAACATTGGCACCGTAGGTGATGCCATCTCTTACCTGGAAGCTAACGTTAGCAATTAATAATTTTTACTTACTACTCTTATATGCAATTAAAGCGAGTTGTAGTAACAGGCCTTGGCGCACTAACACCTTTAGGAAACAATCTCGATACTTATTGGGCTAATCTTATTAAAGGTGTAAGTGGTGCTGGGCCTATCACCCGTTTCAATCCAGAAAAATTCAAAACTCAGTTTGCCTGTGAAGTGAAGGATTACGATCCTTTGAATTATTTCGACAGGAAGGAGGTACGTAAGATGGACCTCTTTACACAGTTCGCTATGATTGCGGCTACTGAAGCTTTTGAACATTCAGGCTTGGACTTAGCGTCTATTGACCTATCCAAGGCTGGAGTAATTTGGGGATCAGGAATTGGAGGACTTAAAACCTTTCAGGATGAAGTAATGTCATTCGCGCAAGGTGATGGTACCCCAAGGTTCAATCCTTTCTTTATTCCAAAGATGATTGCTGACATATCTTCGGGTATGATTTCAATCAAATATGGTTTCCGCGGGCCCAACTTTGTAACTGTTTCAGCCTGTGCTTCTGCCACAAACGCCATGATTGATGCTATGACCTATATTAAATTAGGTAAAGCTAAAATTATGATCACTGGTGGTTCAGAAGCCTCTGTGACCGAAGCGGGGATGGGTGGATTTAATTCCATGAAGGCACTCTCTGAAAGAAATGATAGTCCACAAACGGCATCGAGACCTTTTGACAAAGACAGAGATGGCTTTGTTTTGGGAGAAGGCGCTGGGGCTTTGATTCTTGAAGAATATGAGCATGCGAAAGCGCGTGGAGCTAAAATCTATGCAGAAATAGTTGGTGGCGGAATGTCGGCTGATGCCTATCATATCACCGCCCCACATCCAGATGGCCTAGGAGCTACAAGCGTTATGATTAATGCGCTTGAAGACGCTGAAATGCAGCCTGAGGAGATTGATTATATCAATGTACACGGCACCTCTACTCCTTTGGGGGATATGAGCGAAGTGATTGCTATTGAAAAAGTATTTGGTGAGCACGCATATAACCTGAACATTAGCTCTACAAAGTCGATGACAGGTCACCTTTTAGGAGCTGCTGGAGCTATTGAGGCTATTGCAGCAATAAAATCAATTGAACATCAAATCGTTCCTCCAACCATCAATCATTTTACTGATGATGACCAGTTTAATCCTAAGCTGAATTTTACATTCAATAAAGCTCAGGAAAGAACGATCAACGCCTGCTTAAGTAATACTTTTGGCTTTGGTGGTCACAATACATCAGTCGTATTTAGAAAACTGGATTGAAAGTGAGGTTGTGGTTAACCCAATTTAAATCCCTTTCAAAAGAAGATAAAAAGCTTATTGCCTCAATTAAAACAATTGTGGGCAGTAAGCCTTTTAATTTAAAGCCCTACAAAATTGCAACCCAACATACCTCTGTCGCTAAATCGGTAAAAGAGGGGGTTAAAGAATCAAACGAAAGGCTAGAATTCCTTGGAGATGCGGTTTTAGGACTGGTGGTGGCAAATTATATCTTCAAAAAATACCCTTATAAAGACGAAGGCTTCCTTACAGAAATCAGGTCTAGAATTGTAAGCAGGGACTCTTTGAATCTGCTTGCTCGAAAAATTGGCGTAGACCATATTGTTCAATTCGATTCTAGGAGAAAAACACCTAATTCCCACAAATCCATTTATGGCAATACATTAGAGGCCCTGATTGGCGCGGTATATATTGACCAAGGATTTAAGCGTTCCCAAAAATTCATCATCAACAAACTATTAATTCCTCATTTCGATATTGAGGAGATTATTAGTACCACGAAAAATTACAAAAGCAAACTAATTGAATGGGCGCAGAAGAACGGGAAAACCACTAGCTTTGACCTACTGGAAACCAAAGAAAAAACCCACTTTAAGGAATTCGTAATTCAAGTTTTAATTGATGACGAACCAATAGCCAAGGGACATGGTTTAAGCAAAAAGAAAGCAGAGCAAGATGCAGCCCGAGAGGCCTGTATTTCACTTGAAATTGAATAAATGGGAATTTATCGTATTGGTACTGCCACAGTAAACCAGACCCCTCTCGATTGGACTAATAACATTTTTCAACTCAAAAAGGCTTTAAACGAGGCTCAAAATGAGGGCATAGAAATTTTATGTTTACCTGAATTATCGGTGACAGCCTATGGCTGTGAAGATTTGTTCTTAAGCCAATGGTTACCGGAAAAAGCAAAGTCCTTCCTACCTGAACTCATAGCAGAAACCAAAGGTCTATTCACCAGTTTCAACCTTCCCTTATTTTTTGAAAACAGGTTGTATAACTGTGCTGTAGTGGTTCATGACCAAAAAATACTAGGCGTTTATGCAAAGCAATATATGGCGCTTGATGGCGTACATTATGAGCCTCGCTGGTTCAATCCTTGGCCTATCGGGAAAGTGAGTGAGATTGAAATTGATGGAGCAAACTACCCCATCGGAGACCTCACCTTTGATTTTAAAGATTGGAAAATTGGTTTCGAAATATGTGAAGACGCTTGGAGAGGTACTATTCGCCCTGCGCACAGACTTTGTGAAAAGGAAGTAAACCTCATATTGAACCCAAGCGCTAGTCACTTTGCAATGGAGAAAACATTGCAGCGAATTGACTTGGTTAAAAACTCATCGAAAGACTTTAAGTGCACCTACGTTTACTCAAACCTTTTGGGTAACGAGGCCGGCAGAATGATCTATGATGGCGAAATGATGATTGCTCAAAATGGAGAACTGATTTTGAGGAACGAATTGCTTTCATTCCAACCACATCAAGTCATTTGGGCAGATGTGAATTCAGACGGGAATACCCAACCCCAAAACATCAGCCCTATAGATGCAAAAGAAATTGAGTTCCCAAAGGCAGCAGGTTTGGCCTTATATGACTACCTCAGAAAAAGCCGAAGCAATGGTTATGCCCTCTCATTAAGTGGTGGCGCAGATTCTGCTACTTGTGCCGTATTGGTAGCTGAAATGGTGAAAAGAGCGATTGGAACTTTAGGCCAATCGACATTCCTGAAAAGTATTAACAGACTAGATTTAGAAGGAAAGAGCCAAAAAGAAATTGTCGGAGAGATTTTCGCGACTGCCTATCAAGGTTCAACAAACTCATCAGACGACACATTAAATGCAGCGCAGGAGCTCGCAAATTCAATTGGAGCCACTTTCTATCATTGGACAATTGACAGGGCGGTTGAGAATTACACTTCGACCATAGAGACGGCCCTCAATAGAGAATTGGATTGGGAAACCGATGACATTACCCTTCAGAATATTCAGGCCCGCTCTAGAAGCCCAATTATATGGATGCTGGCCAATATTAAGAATAGAGTACTGCTGACCACTTCAAACCGAAGCGAGGGCAGTGTGGGTTACGCAACGATGGATGGAGACACCAGCGGTAGTCTAGCCCCTATTTCAAGTGTAGACAAAGTCTTCATTAGAAAATGGCTTGCTTATGCAGAAGAACACTTGGGCTATACTGGCCTGGCCAAGATTAACAGCTTAGCTCCTACAGCTGAGTTGAGACCAAAAGATCAGCACCAAACGGATGAGGATGATTTAATGCCTTATCCTATTTTGCTGGCCATTGAACAGTTGGCTATTCGAGACCATCAATCGCCAAAAGAGGTTTTCGCAAACCTGAAAAACAAAGGGCTAGAAGATGAAAATCTCTTAAAAGATCATATCATTAAATTCTACAAACTTTGGAGTAGAAACCAATGGAAAAGAGAGCGCCTTGCCCCTGCATTTCATTTAGATGAATTCAACGTTGATCCCCGCACTTGGTGTCGATTCCCAATTTTATCAGCGGGTTTTGTAGAAGAACTGAAAGAGTTATAAGGGAAATGGAGTTTAAAGTTGACTTTGTACAGCAACACGAATTCCCTGCTATTGTTGATGTTTGGGAAGCCTCTGTAAGAGCTACACATCACTTTCTGAAAGAAGAAGACATTGCCTATTTCAAACCATTGATTCTAAACGAGTATTTGAAAGCCGTTGATTTACGCTGCGTTCGCGATAGCGATAAAAACATAGTTGGTTTTCTTGGAGTAGCTGAGCAAAACATTGAAATGCTCTTTATTCACCCAAATATTCGTGGCAAAGGAATTGGCAAAACACTCACCGAATACGCAATTAAGGCGCTCCATTGTATCAAAGTAGATGTGAATGAAGACAATGAACTAGCCGTTAGATTCTACCAAAACATGGGTTTCAAAATCATTGGCCGTTCCGAGCTCGATGGCACCGGTAAGCCATACCCTCTTTTACACATGAAGTTATTATAGCCATTATTCATTGTGGTGGATCTAAGTGAATTCATTTAGCTTTAATGATGTTAACTCGGAATGGCAATGAAACTTAACGAACTCAGCAAAATTTCCTCATCATTTCCCAATACGGAGAAAATGCCTGTGCTTTTCTTGGGGCATGGAAATCCAATGAATGCCATTGAGGAAAATGAGTTTGTGGAAGGCTTTAGAAAAGTAGCCACTGAAATTCCTAAGCCTAATACCATTCTCTGTATTTCAGCCCACTGGGAAACCCGAGGCACTTTTGTAACGGCCATGGACTCTCCAAAAACCATTCATGATTTTGGAGGATTTCCTAAACAACTTTTCGAAGTGCAATATCCAGCCCCCGGAAGTCCAGCACTGGCGGAAGAAACAAAACGAATCGTTACAGCTGGAAGCGTAGAACTCGATCATGATTGGGGGTTAGACCATGGTGCTTGGAGTGTGATAAAACATCTTTACCCAAACGCTGATGTGCCCGTGATTCAAATGAGTTTGGATTATAATCAGCCTCCTCAATACCACTATGATCTCGCAAAGCAGTTATCTCAACTAAGGCAGAAAGGTGTGCTGATCATTGGAAGTGGGAACATGATTCATAATTTACGCTTAGTGGCATGGAACCAAATCAATACCGTTGGCTATGCGCACGATTGGGCATTAGAGGCCAAAGAGAAGATGAATCATTTTATATTGAATGGACACCACGATTCACTGATTAACTATAAAGTGAATGGACGGGCCTTTGAACTTTCTATTCCTACGCCTGAACATTACCTGCCTTTACTATACACGCTGGCACTGAAAGATAAAGGTGAACCTGTTTCGCTATTCAACGACAAGTCGATCGCAGGTTCTCTGACAATGACTTCGGTAAAAATAGGCAGTTAAGATTTTAGGTGATCATCATTTACCAATACCCACTTCTTCCTCTTTTATCGCCTCCTCATTGTTCTTTTTGTCCTTCTTTTTCTCTTTAGGAGGTTTCGCTGCTTTATCCTTTTTCTTGAACATACCAAAAACATCTTTCTTTTTGGCCGAAACGGTATCGGCAGCGATAGAATCTTTAAGCGCCTTTTTATAAGCTCCTGAGTCAATCGGATCTGGAGGTGGCAGTGGTTGAGGAAACAAATGGCCGAACTTCTTATTGTAGTTCTCCTGGTCTACATTATAACCTTTATACCCTTTAGGAGTAGTTAAAATGGTCTCTGTTCTTGCCTTTTTGGGTGCTATTGAATCCAGCGCTGTAGAATCGTTTATAAACTCTATTTCCGTATTTAATGAATCCAGTATGCCAATATTCACCAGTTCGGGTACAATTATATCCAGCTTATAGAATGGCCTTTTCCTTAAGATTTTATCTATGAGATACGGGTTTTCTAAAACGGGTCTTTCAGGACTAGACCAAATTCTAGCAATAAAAGAGGGTCGTTTTCGATTCTTGTACTCGAAGCCTTCCTTCTCAATAGAGTAGGTTCTACCCTTTTGAACTCGAAACCCTTTGCCTTCAGATGCAGCGTAAAAAGATTCATCCAATTCGTCACTTCGACCTTTAACAAAGCCATAAGGCATTTTTGGAATGGTATCGCCTTCAAAAACTGTAAATGGAGAAAAAAGCTGCTGCCGATAATCGTTATCTAGGATTAGAGAAGTTTGGTATGCAGGACATATTAACCTCTCTGTACATGAAAAGAGGACGCTGCAAAAGCAGAACAATATGATAGGTTTACAATTCATTAGTCCCAAAAGGGCTTCCCAGATTTACTAATGTGCTGTTAAGCCCCAAACCTAACAATTTAATTTAATCTTCAATAAAGAATCTGTTCGGTCATTTTAAGCCAATCACAATGACCAAAACTTAGTTTTATCATTTAAGTTTACATAGTGATGAGGCAATTCGATTATATAATAGCAGGAGGTGGATCAGCAGGATTGACCCTAGCTTATTTGTTGTTGACATACGGAAATAGTGAAAAAACCACACTTATTATCGATAAAGACGATAAATCGGTAAATGACCGCACTTGGTGCTTCTGGGAAAAAGAAGTCAATCTGTTCGAAAATTTAGTTCACAAACAGTGGGCTAAAGCTGCTTTCTCAAGTCCTAGTTTCAAGAAAACATTCGACCTCCAACCTTATTCTTACAAAATGATAAAAGGTAAGGAATTCTATGATTTCATGAAATTGGAGTTAAATAAATTCAAGAACCTTACTTGGCTAACGGAAAACATTACTGAAATCAGTCCTGATGGTAGCGTGAATACCACTAAGGGGAATTATAAAGGAAGCTTCGTTTTCAACAGTACCACTGAACTCAAAGATTTCAAGATTCCGTCCAAACACGTGCAGTTTCTTCAGCATTTCAAAGGGCGATTTATACAAACAGAACAGCCTTGTTTCGATCCAGACACCATGACCTACATGGATTTTCGCATCGATCAAAAAGGAGACTGCCGATTTGGTTATGTGCTCCCACTTTCTCCAAATGAGGCTTTGGTGGAATACACAATCTTTAGCGAACAACTCCTTCAACCCGAAGAGTATGACAAAGGATTGGATGATTATCTCAACAATTTTCTGAAAATAGAGGACTACAAGGTTATAGAGGACGAATTCGGAGTGATTCCGATGACTGACTTTCCTTTTCCTTCGAAGGATGGGAAAATTATAAACATTGGCATTAGCGGTGGTTTTGTCAAACCCTCCACTGGATATACCTTTTTGCGATCGCAACACATCTTAAAAAAGATGGCAAGTAATCTCACCCAGCAAAAAGATCCATTGGCTGATTTGCCTCATCAGAAAAAGAGGTTCCTCAAGTATGATAGCACATTATTAAATGTGTTGAAGAATGGCGAGCATTCTGGCGCTCAAATATTCTCTGACTTATTTGAGAAAAACGGAGCGCAAGCGGTCTTTAAATTTTTGGATGAGGAAACCAATATGGCCGAAGAAATGAAGATTATGTCCTCCACCCCTATTTTAGCTTTTGGCAAAGCATTTTTCAAAACTTTTGGAAAATAAGCAATTTACCAAGGATGGTAAATCACCCCTGAAGATGAACTCTTCGAAGCACCCGTCACTGAACTAAGGCAATTGATTTCGCCCTCACTTCTCAATACGCCCATAAAAGCAAATACAATCGCTTCTTTAAAATCGATTACTGAGGTTTCGGGAATTACAACCTTAATTGAGCTTCCCAAATAGTGCTGAATCATCTCCACTAGAAATAGATTCTTAGCTCCTCCACCAGTGACCAGCATCTTGGCTCCTGCCTGTGCATTAGACTTTAGGCTTTCACTAATCTGAAAAGCGATATGATGTACTGCTGTGTGTAATTGATCTTCAACACTTGCCTCCGAGCCATCAATCAAGGGCATCATTTCATCTCTGAACCATTCATAGCCCAAAGACTTGGGTAAAGGTTTTTTATAAAAAGCCAATGCGTTTAGCGCATTCAAAAATGGCTGATCTATTTTACCTGAACGTGCCATTACACCCCCATCATCGAAAGTCTTCCCCGTTGATTTTAAGATATAACTTAACAGCATGTTCGCTGGTGAAATATCGAAAGCTGTCCTCATTCCGTCTATTCGGAACGAAGCGTTAGAAATGCCACCCAAATTCAAGCAGAAATCATAATCAGAAAAAAGAAGGCCATCGCCTATGGGCACCAAAGGAGCTCCTTGACCTCCAAGCGCAACATCCAATGTACGGAAGTCGCAAATCACTTTTTGATCAGCAGCATTTGCCAATGCTTGCCCTGCCCCTATCTGGTATGTGAGCCTTTTATCTATTTGATGAAAAACAGTGTGCCCATGGCTGGAGATGAAATC
Organism: Roseivirga echinicomitans; assembly: GCF_001592935.1. Classification (GTDB taxonomy): domain Bacteria; phylum Bacteroidota; class Bacteroidia; order Cytophagales; family Cyclobacteriaceae; genus Roseivirga; species Roseivirga echinicomitans. The sequence goes on along the minus strand of NZ_LRDB01000002.1, from coordinate 9,685 downwards.
AACTTCGAGCTGATTCCTATCAATAAAAATCTTAGCCTGCTCTCCCATCCATTGCCCAAATTCATTATTGAGCAATAGTAAATCTAGAGCAGAAAGTTCAATAGCGCGCTTAAGTTTTTCTTGAAATTCAGGATTGTATTCTATACAAGTGGCTTTGTTCAATGAGAAGCCCCATTGGCCATTCTCTTTCCAAAAAGAGCAATAAGCCATGTCAAGTCCATCCAAAGAGGTCCCCGACATTAAACCTAAAACATGGTAGGTTTCTTTCATCTGAGTATTTGAATATTAACCAAACAGTGCGCCCGCGATTGTCGCGGTCATCATGGTGGCCAGTGTAGCAGCCATTAGTGCCTTAATTCCTAGTCTCGATAAGTCTCCTTGACGATTCGGAGCTAAACCTCCAATACCTCCAATTTGAATTGCAATGGAAGAGAAGTTTGCAAAACCACACAGCGCATAGGTCGCAATAACAATAGATTTTTCACTGAGAGCACCAGCGGCTTTCATATCGGCCAGGCTCAAATAAGCCACAAACTCATTGATTACCGTTTTCTGACCAATTAAACTTCCAACTTGTAAGGTTTCAGACCATTCCACGCCCATAATAAAGGCGAACACCCTAAACACCTGCCCCAATATATATTCAAGGCTAAAGCCACTGAATACACCGTTGGTGCTAGAGATTACATAAGAGTTCAAGCCTGTCCAAGCACCAATTCCGTCAACTAGAATCCAGTTGATTGAATAAATTACAGCAATAAAAGCCAATAGCATGGCAGCTATGTTCATCGCCAATTTCATTCCATCCGATGCGCCACCAGCCAATGCATCAATAACATTAACACCAATCTGATCCTTGTTCACGTTCAGTCGTGAATCAATTTTTTCGGGCTCTAACTCTGGTAAGAATATTTTAGACATTACGATGGCCGCGGGGGCATTCATAATGGAAGCACTCAAAAGATAAGTAGCAAACTTGGCTTGTTGGACGGGATCTCCACCTCCTAAAAAGGACACATAAGCCCCTAGCACTGAACCAGCAATAGTGGCCATCCCACCTGTCATAAGGCATAGTAATTCGGAATTGGTCATTTTACCAATAAAGGGCTTCACCAATAGTGGTGCTTCGGTTTGGCCTAAAAATATGTTTCCTGCAGCAGACATTGATTCGGCCCCTGACAAACGCATTGTTTTCGCCATGATCCATGCAAAACCATAAACTATTTTCTGAAGGATTCCCAAGTAATAAAGACCTGCCGTAACCGCAGAAAAGAAGATTACAGTAGGTAAAGCTTGAAAAATAAATAGAAAACCAAGGCTGTGGTTTACGCCTTCCACTGCACTACTATTTTTAGCCAAGTCACCATAGAGGAATTCAGCACCATTAAGTGAGAAACCCAAGAAGGTTACAAAAGCCTGACTCACTTTATCGAAAGCCAACTGAATAAAGCCTACTTCTGAAATCAGTAGCGCAATCACCAACTGTATGATTACACCCACCCCTACTAATCTCCAATCAACCTTTTTCCTTTTACTCGACAGCAAATAGGCAATCCCTATAAGTACTATCAATCCAATTATTCCTCTTACAATGGCCATGGTTAACTGATCACATGTGAATTTTCAATATTAAAAAGTGACTTATAAAACCACTCCATTGCGATCTCTAAAGAAATCCTCTAAAGATCAACCCGTTAAAGTTAACAGAACTTATTAAACACAATAAAGCCCTTCCGATTTAATTCAGAAAGGCTTTAAATATTTTTTCTAGCTTCTTTTGTTCATTTCATCCCTGATCTTGGCCGCCTTTTCGTAATCTTCATTACCCAAGGCCTCATCCAGCATTTGCTGAAGCTTGTCAAGAGAATAATCTTGCAATCGATCTCCTTTTGGTTTTTCCGTTACAGACATTTCCTCCATGTCCTCCGCAACCTCTTCCTCATCGGTTAAAATGATTCCAGCTTCGGAAAGCACGGTTTCGTAAGTATAGAAAGGAACATCGAATCGAATTCCAATGGCAATGGCATCAGAGGGTCTTGCATCAATATCGATGGTTTTATCGCCATCGGTACAAACGATCTTTGCAAAAAAGACGCCTTCCTTTAAGTCGGAAATGATGATATGTTTCACAGTAAACCCAAAGCCATTCGCAAATGATTTAAATAGGTCATGCGTCATTGGGCGGTTAGGAACAATCTTTTCAATTTCCAAGGCAATCGCTTGGGCTTCGAACATCCCGATAATAATGGGCAATCTTCTTTCGCCTTCCACTTCACCAAGCACAAGTGCAAAAGAGCCAGAAGTTTGCGACTGACTGGAGGAAAGACCCAGGATTTCGATTTTTATTTTTTTCAAAATGGCAGAAAACTAGGCTAAAGCTTTTTTAAGGGCTTCGTTCAACTTAGGTAAAACTTCAAAAGCATCACCAACAATACCGTAATCAGCAGCTTTGAAAAATGGTGCTTCTTCGTCTTTGTTGATTACAACAATGAATTTCGAAGAGTTAACCCCAGCCAAATGCTGAATAGCGCCAGAAATACCTACCGCGATATACAATGAAGGGCTCACTTTTACACCTGTTTGACCAACGTGCTCATGGTGAGGTCTCCAATCCATATCCGAAACTGGTTTTGAACAGCCTGTAGCTGCGCCAAGCGTTTTCGCCAAGTCTTCAATAATACCCCAGTTTTCAGGACCTTTTAATCCTCGACCACCAGATACTACAATATCTGCTTCAGGTAACAACACATCACCCTCTGCTTTTTCGGAAGAAGTGATTTTTGCACCGAATAATGCATCATCTAGCGCCACATCAAAAGCCTCAACTGAAGCTGCAGCTCCGTCTGTTTTTAGCTCAATAGCATTTTTCTTGATGGCCAATATTTTCTTGTCGGTAGTTAAAGTAGTATTTACAAAAGCCTTACCTGTGTAAATGCTTTGCTTCACTACAAAACCGCTATCTGTTTTTGGTAATTCCGATACATTCGAAGCTAAAGCAGCTCCCAGTTTCACTGAAATTCTACCTACTACAGCATCTGCTAAAGATGATTTAGCCGTAACCAATACTTCGGCACCCGTGCTTTCAAATGCTTTCGAAATCACTTCTGCATAAGGCATAATCAAACCAGCATTAAGCTTTTCATCAGCGGCATGCAATACCTTAGTGGCACCGTTAGCTCCTGCTGAAGCCAATTCTTCATTCGATACCGAACCTAAAGTAATGGCTGTTACTTCCCCAATCGCAGCTCCATATGAAATGGCCTCTCTTGAGGATTTCTTAATCTTTCCGTCTTCTGTTTCTATAAATACTAAAACTGACATGTTCTGTGCTTTTGGAGATTTAAATTACTTTCGCTTCGTTCTTGAGTAGGTTCACCAACTCTTCCACATTGTCTGCATCAATCATTTTTACCGCTCCTTTTGGCGCTGGTAATTCGTATTGAGCAATCTCAGTAAGTTTTGTATTGTCAGTAGGCTCTACTACATTCAATGGCTTAGTTCTGGCTGACATAATACCTCTCATGTTAGGGATTTTCCATTCAGCGATAGGCTCTTGACAACCTGCAACGAACGGTAAATTCACTTCTAACTTTTCTTTTCCTCCTTCGATTTCACGAGTAATTTTGGCAGAATTTCCTTCTACTTCCAACACCATTACTGGCGAGAATGAAGGCAATCCAAGTAATTCGCCAACCATACCGTGTACCATGCCACCGTTAAAGTCGATCGACTCACGGCCCATCAAAATCAAATCATATTCACCTTGTTTTGCTACATCAGCAATTTGCTTGGCAACAAAATAAGAATCAGAAGGGAATGCATTTACTCTAATGGCTTCATCGGCTCCAATGGCCAATGCTTTTCTCAAAGTTGGTTCAGTTTCAGCTTTTCCAACATTTAAAACGGTTACTTTACCTCCATTGGCTTCCTTCAACTCTACCGCTCTGGCCAGTGCGTAATCATCGTATGGGCCGATGATAAATTGCACACCATTCTTATCGAATTTGGTATTGTTTTCTGTGAAAGCGATGCGCGAAGTAGTATCAGGTACGTGGGTGATACAAACGAGTATATTCATGCTTGCTTTATGATTTTTTGTATAATGAATTTCTATAATAAACCCCTCATTTGGCCTTGTGTTCAACTTTAGGTTAAAAAGACCTTTATTTGAGGAAAACGATATAAAAAGAAGGCTTAAACCTTAAATTTGCCCCGAAGATAGTCAATAATGAAGTAAATAAAAATCAATGTAAACGATGAACGAACAGAGATTGAGCATGTTAAAAAAGTTTGCAGCGGAAGAACCCAACGACCCTTTTAACTGGTACGCCTTGGCCAACGAATATTTAACGGGATCCCCCGAAAAAGCCAAAGAATATTTTGACAAGCTGCTTTCAGAATTCCCTGACTACCTCCCCACTTATTACCATGCAGCACAAGTGTACATCGACTTAATGGAAGATGAAAAGGCATTAAGCATTTACGTTCAAGGGATTGAGTTGGCTCAAAAACAACAAAACTCAAAAGCGCTTCGTGAGCTGAGTGCTGCACACCAAAATTTATTATTCGAAATGGAGTAAAAAAACTTTGAATAATTTGATTAGGCTATTACATTTAGAACGAAAATTTAAAGCCTTTCAAATGTTTCGAGCTACACTCAGTTTACTCTCTCTTCTCCTTTGTTTCAGTGCATTTTCTCAAGAAGTTGATACTGTCTATTATAACCAAAAAGATAAGGTCGTTGATAAAAATGATGCATCAATATTTCGATATAATGTAACATCTACTATTGAAAAAAACAGTTCTATCCATAGGTATCTGAAAGACGGTACACTACTAGAGCGACTAAACCTTGTTAAGAAGAAAAAAGAGGGTGATTATTACTCTCTAGATCTTACCGATTCGATTCAGACCACAGGAATGTATAAAAAGAATGTTAAGGTAGATAAATGGACCTCTGAAGACCTTAGAAATGGTCATACTTTTATCGACATCTATGACATGGAAGGCATTTTGATTAGCAAGGAAAGTATTTTATCGCCTGACATCAGAATTTATGAAATGGATGACCTTGACACCCATCCAAGTTATAAAACAGGAGAAGATGGATGGAACAAACACCTAATGCAAAATTTAAAGTATCCAGTAGAAGCCCGCAGAAGTGGAGCACAAGGAGAAATAAAGCTTAGATTAACTATTCTAAGTAGTGGCAAGGTGGCTAAAGTGGAAGTTCAAAACAGTGGATTCAATATGTATTTAGCCAGAGAAGCCCTGCGAGTGGCTCAAATTCCCGAGGATTGGAACCCTGGAATAAAAGAGGACAAGGCTGTCAACTCCTATATGGATTTAAAGATTGTCTTTAAGCTTGGTTAACATTACTAAGTAATACAGAAATCGTGCAATTCGCTTTGAGGCAAAATGCACATATTATTCTCCATTTACCTCAAAATAGGTGCTTTTCGATTTTGAAGCGTACCTTTGCCTTTGATAAACCCAGATGGACATGTCCGAAAGAAGAGAAAGGAAAGCACCCAGTAAAAAATCGAGTAAAGACAGTGCTCCGGCAGCCAAGCCAAAGATTCACCCTAGAAATAAGCACAAAGGCAGGTATGACTTACCTCAGCTTGTTAAAGGAACCCCTGAATTAGGCGCCTTTGTTCAGCCCAATAAGTATGGGGATGAGTCTATTGATTTCGCCAACCCAGCAGCGGTAAAAACACTGAATACGGCTTTATTAAAGCATCATTATAAATTAGAATTCTGGGATATTCCCGAAGACTATTTATGTCCGCCAATCCCAGGAAGGGCAGATTACATTCACCACATGGCCGATGTACTTTGCGCGAGCAACTATGGAAAAATACCGACTGGCGAGAAAGTGACTTGCATTGACGTGGGTGTTGGCGCCAATTGCGTTTACCCGATCATTGGCACGCAAGAATATGACTGGTCTTTTATCGGTACTGACATTGATTCGGTTTCGATCAAATCGGCACAAGCCATTATAGATCAGAACCCCAACTTGGTGGGGAAAATAGAATTAAGAAGACAGCCCGAACCAAAGGATATTTTCTACGGCATTTTGAGAAAAGAAGACCGCGTTGACCTTACGATATGCAACCCTCCCTTCCACCGTTCTCCAGATGAAGCCCAAGAAAGTGCTTCGCGAAAGGTGAATAACCTTGCCAAGAAAAAAGTAGCCGACCCAGTTTTAAACTTTGGCGGAAGAAGCAAAGAACTTTGGTGCGATGGCGGAGAACGCAAGTTTATTCAAACCATGATTCGCGAAAGCAAAAACTTTGCAGATTCATGTTTTTGGTTCTCTAGCTTGGTTTCAAAGTCTTCGAACCTTGCTGTAATTCTAGAATCTTTGGAAAAAGCAGAAGCAGTTGAAGTAAAAACCATTCCTATGGGGCAAGGCAACAAAAGCAGCCGCATTGTAGCATGGACTTTCCTCAACCCTGCTCAGCAAAAAGAGTGGAAAAACACGAGATGGAAGGAAAAGGAAGGGTCTACTAAAGCATCAGAGTAGATGTAAATGGTTAAAACCATTATGTATGAGATGCCAAAAACAAAGCCCACGGTTAAAACCGTGGGCTTTGTTTTTGGGCTGCACGCTCAGTACCGTTTTAACGGTTTATAATTTAAGAATTCAACAGCAGTCCTACAATTATGAAGGAGCGGGTTTTGTGTTGAGGTTTGGGGGTAAGATGCTTTTTTTTCTATCTTGAATATAAAACACTAAGAATTGCTGAAGTTAGAAGCCATATTAACCAAGGGTGAACAATTTGTTGGTTTAGCAATTCCATATGATCAATCACTTATTGATAAAGCTAAAAAGCTGAACGGTCGTTGGGATCCAAAACTAAGACTTTGGCTATTTAAACATTCCTCGGCTACTGAAGCTAAAATCAAACTAGAATTCGACATTGAAGATGAACTCGGTTCTAACCACACAATTCAAAATAAAAGTATTAAAGTCCCCAAAGAGTACCTAGAGCAGCTTGAGCGCAAGAGGTATAGCCCCAATACAATCAGCACATATATTTCTCTTTTTGAACAATTTTTAAGTCACTTCCCCCAAGTTAGCCCAGAAACATTGAGGGATGAGCATGTTGCCAAATTTCAAACCTATTTAGTAAAAACAAAAAAGGTAGCAACCAGCACACAAAACCAATATATCAATGCAATCAAGTTCTATTTCGAGAAAGTATTGGGGCGAGAAAAGGGTTATTATCAAATCGATAGGCCAATCCAAGAATTCAAATTACCAAAAGTACTTACAGAGAAAGAAGTAATTGCTTTGCTAAAAACAGTAACTAACCTTAAACATAAAGCCATGCTTTTAATGGTCTATAGTTCAGGCCTGAGAGCTGGAGAATTGATTAATCTAAAAATCAATGATATTGATAGCGAAAAAATGCGTGTATATGTGAGAGGTGGAAAAGGCAAAAAAGACAGGGTGAGTATTTTATCTCAGAAAGCGCTAGATGTGCTTCGTGAATACTTCAAGAAATATAGGCCAAAGGAATATTTGTTTGAAGGACAAAATGGTGGTATTTATACTACATCAAGCTTGAGAAGAGTATTTTCAAATGCTATTAAAAATGCAAAAATCACTAAGAAGGTAACTTTACACTCCTTGCGACATAGCTTTGCTACTCATCTTTTAGAGAGTGGAGTAGACATCCGCTACATTCAAATATTGCTTGGACACAATTCAAGCCAAACCACCGAAATTTATACACATATAACTCATAAAGGGTGGGAAAAAATACAGTCACCTTTAGATAAGATAGAACTGAATATGTAAATTGGGAATGCACGTTAGCATTGCATATGTTAATCGCTAACGTGAACTTTTTATAAACTATTGGAAATATATCGTGCATAAAAGTGCACGTTATATAACGTTGTAAGCAAGCAAAAAAACCATGAGTTTTCCACCAAAAGTTAAACAAGAAGCATTGAGACTTTCTGCCAGACATTGCTGCTCTTGTCATAGATATAAAGGAGTCAAAATGGAAGTACACCATTTAGTTCAAGAGGCTGATGGTGGTGCAAACAGCTTAGAAAATGCAATCCCACTCTGTTTCGATTGTCATGCTGATGCAGGACATTATAATTCAAGACACCCAAAAGGCACAAAATTTTCAATCCCAGAGCTAACTAATGCAAGGGACGATTGGTACAAATTAGTTAGTAAGAAGTCAATTCCAGAAAAATTAGTCATTTCTGAACACTTACAAAGCAGTTATTATATTTTGCACACTCTTGGCATCTTGGAAAAGACATTAAGTAAGGACTTTTCTTCTATAAATAAATTTAGAGCGAAAACGTATTTGGCTTCAAATGAAATATCGAGTTATTGGAAAGACATTTTAAAAACTCATAAAAAAGATTTTAAATGGAATGTAGAGCAGAACTTAATGGTTGAAATGAGAGAGTTTTCATCTCTTGAAGAGTATAAAAGTGCTTATAATAATTACTCAATAGTTAATAAAGGAGCTGAAGACTATCCCTATTACGAAGCAACGAGAGAAGTTACTTGGGAAGAATTATTGCAAGCGAAATTTCCTAACTCATTTGTTACATTACTTAGTAACTCAGGATTTGAAGCAAGAGATATCTGCACAGCTCTTTTACGTCCAAATGAAGATGGTTGCGGAGATGGAAATTCAAGTAGTGCTTATATTGAATATTTGGAAATTGCCCCTTTGAGCTTTGTCTTTTTAGGTATTACAAACGTTTCAAGGAAACCAATCAAGTTGCAATTATTAAAAACCGATAAGCAAAATCACAAACTTCCTAACTTTAATGTTCTTCCAATGGAAATGTTGCTTATACCGCTTTCAACCGTAACTAATGCATTTGATATTGACAGAGAAAGTATCTGCTTAGAACATACAAATGGAGAAAGAGGAGAAGACTTTTCTAAAGTTTTAAACCCAATAAATATTAACACCGATAATATTAAAAATATAGGAGGTAAAATAAACCCATTAAGTATAATTTATAATGACAATGAAGGCGAATATGAAGTTGAAATTCATAAGCTTGATTTTAATAATTTATACTCTATTAATAGTTATTGGCAATGTGGATCTTGTCCACATTTGTTCTACAAAACAAATGATGGTTTACAGAGGTATTCCAGAGAGTTACTTGTAGCATCTTCTAATAAATCAGGAAAGGACTATTTTACAATACCTCCCAAAGTAACTCATGTTATTATACGTGAACTTGAAGACGAAATCACATACTTAGACAAAGTGCTGATTAATGAAATTGTAGTTTTTGAAAACAAAGTCTTAAATAAAGGCGATTTTTTAGAATTTAAGGTTAATACTAACGATAAGGTAGAAATCATCGGAAAATATGTACCATTTCAAAATAGCATTTCAAATACAAATGACTTTTGGTTTAGAAACCAATTAATTATTAATTCGAATAAAGCTTATAATAAAAAAGGCCAGCTTACAACATAGTATAAAATTAATTAGGCGTCAGTAGGTTACGATATTTTAGCTTTCTTTTGAAACTCCGCAAAATCTGTTTGCAGATTTCGTAATGTCTGAAAAAATACAAAACTGCAAAGCAGTTTTTGCTTATTAGTAAACTGCAACCATTATCTTTACCTATCGCCTAACTAACTTTATACAGGCGTTGTAACACATTAAAACGA
>NZ_LRDB01000001.1 GCF_001592935.1 Roseivirga echinicomitans | reverse complement strand
TGCGGTCATAGAATTCTTTGGTGGGATTTCTACCCTTGCCCAACCAGCCAATCAAATTGAATTCTACTCCAATAGTCAAGTATGGTTTGCCATTGCTGTTGCCCTACTCAGTGGCACTGGCCAATTCTTCTTTTGGAAGAAAATGGATAAGCAAAAACTCATTGCTTCGCTTACTTTCCCTATTGTGATTTCACTATTATTGAGCGCGATCATCTTCGTTGTAGCGAAAATTTATGACCCCGTATATATTCTCGTACTCGTTGCCGGAATGTATTCAATTGTGGCCAACTCAAAAATTCTCTTATCATTATTAAAAAGCAAGAGTTTTAAATTGGTTGGAGGTTCTGTAGCCCATATTGGTATCGCTATGATGTTGATCGGGATTATGTTTTCAGAAGGCTATTCTGAAGCTATTTCTCTCAATACTCGTATCATAAGCAGAGAGATGACCGATGAGTATAATCAAACTAACATCGCGCTCTTCTTAAATGAGCCCAGCTTTATGAATAAGTATGAAATTACTTATCGCAATGAGCTCATGAAGGTCAATGACATTCCTGGTTATGTTAAGAAATCTAACCTCAATAATACTGAAGACCCTTATTACAAAGTGGCTAAACAAGCCATTGTTGTAGAAAATAAAATCTATGCTGAAGCGGGCGACACGGTCTATGTTCAAAATCCTGAAAACTTCTACTATCAAGTAGATTATAAAGATGGAAACACTGGTGAAGGATTTACATTATACCCTAGAATTCAAGTGAACCCACAAATGGGTAATGTAATCTCTCCTGATATTAAAAAACTTTGGAGCAGAGACATTTATTCCTACGTGAGAAAGCCATTTTTTGAAGAAGATATTGAATGGGGCGAAAAAGTAGATATCGAGGTAAAAGTAGGAGAACGCTTCTTCATCAATGACTACGTAGCCGACTTCAATGGTTTAGAAAGACTTGACCGTATGAGTTTTATAGACCTTTGGCCAGACGATGTTGCCGTAAGGGCCAACATTACTGTTTATGCCGAAGATAATATTAAGTATTTGGCTCAACCAGTTTTCATTATTCAAAACGGACAAGTTGGAAAACAGCCCGATGTAATTCAAGAGATCGCTTCAAAAATTTCGGTAGAGAGTATTAATCCTGATACGGGTTCTATAACCTTAGGCTTAAACACAACTCAAAAGGATTTCATTATTATGAAAGCCCTTGAAAAACCACACATCAATATACTTTGGATAGGTACTTTGGTGATGATTGCAGGCTTTATTATAGCCGTTAGAAGACGCTATATTGAGTTCATGCAAATGAGAGACAAGGGGATTGAGTAAAACCGCCATATTCTGGTGTTTTTACCTCTCTTCTAATCAAAGGTTTTAAAATGTTGAAAAATGCCTAATTTGAATTCACTAAAATTTTAGGCTATGAATTCACGCAGGTCATTTATCCAAAAATCCTTTTTAACCGCAGGAAGTCTTTCTCTTTCCTCATTTTTTAACAAATCCGTTGCCGAAGATGTGAGTCAAGCAATGGTGGAAATAAATCAGCTTTCTCCTGAGGCCGCAGCCCAAGACGAGGAGCTCTGGACAAGGATTCAGCAGGCCTACACCACTTCTCCCAATATTATTAACCTTAATAATGGCGGAGTAAGCCCACAGCCAAAAGTAGTCCAAGATGCTGTTATTCGCTATTACCAATACGCCAACGAGGCGCCTTCCTATTACATGTGGCGGATTCTTGATCAAGGCCGTGAACCTGTTAGGGATAAACTAGCAGCGCTTGCAGGCTGCTCTGCCGATGAAATAGCCATCAACCGAAATACCACCGAAGCCATCAATACTGTAATATTTGGAATGAACTTGAAAAAGGGAGACGAAGTAATTCTGACCAAATATGATTATCCAAACATGATGAATGCTTGGAGGCAGCGTGAAAAACGTGATGGAATAAAATTGGTGTGGCTTGATCTAGATTTACCCAATGAAAACGATGATGTCATTGTAAAGCAGTTTACAGATGCAGTAACGCCAAGAACACGCGTTTTTCATATCACCCATATGATCAATTGGACTGGCCAAATTATGCCCGCCAAGAAGCTTTGTGCAGAAGCCCGAAAAAGAGGAATTGACTCTGTGGTAGATGGAGCTCACACCTTCGCTCATCTAGATTTCAAAATCTCAGACTTGGGCTGCGATTATTTCGGAACCAGCCTTCATAAGTGGCTTTGTGCACCCTTCGGAACAGGAATGCTATACATTAGAAAGGAAAAGATAAAAGACATTTGGCCGCTTTTGGCTTCGCCCGAAGACCAAGAAACCAACATTCGAAAATTCGAAAATATTGGTACCCGATCATTTGCTACAGAACAAGCTATTGGTGGGGCGCTCAACTTTCATAACGCCATTGGCCAAGAACGAAAAGGAGCCAGATTAGAATACTTGAAGCAATATTGGGCCAAGGAGGTTATTCAGCATAAAAACATTATTCCATACACTTCGCTAAAACCAGAATTTAGTAGAGCCCTCTGTAACTTTGGAGTGGCCGGAATGACAGCAGGAGAAGTACACAACAGGCTTTTTAACGAATACAAAATACATACGAGCCCTGTGCAATGGGAAAAGGTAAACGGCCCTAGAATCACGCCACATGTATATACTACAAAGTATGATTTAGATCGTTTGGTAGAAGCCATGCTCAAAATTGCAGGCACCCCTAAGTAAACTTATTCCAGACAAGAACAGCGCTTTCGATATCAACCATTCCATTCGTTTTTCTAACTTCGAACCATGAGTTATCAAATTGGTATAATAGGCACAGGGAATGTTGCTTGGCACTTGGCCAGAGCATTTGAAAATGCTGGACATGTAATTACTGATATCTATAATAGAGACATCAGTAAGTCCAAAAATTTTGCTTTGGATTTCTTTAATGCTCACCCCACCAATAAGCTCAATTTTGATAACAGTAGTGCTCAAATATTTATTTTGGCCGTTTCGGATGATGCTATTGTTGAAATCGCTCCTGAAATTATACTTCCAGAAAATGCCATTTTAGTCCATACCTCAGGGTCTGTAGCAATGAGCGCTTTGGGTTATGCCCGAACGGAAAACCAAGGGGTGTTTTATCCACTTCAAACCTTTAGTAAAGGCAAAGCGGTTGACTTTTCAGAGATTCCAATCGGGATTGAGGCAGAAAATAACATGACAGAAAACGCTCTGAACAGTTTGGCCAAAAGCGTTAGCAACAAAGTACAGTTAATGGATAGCCGAGATAGAAGAACGATTCACTTGGCGGCTGTATTTGCCTGCAACTTCACAAACCATCTATTTACGATTTCAAAAGGTATTCTGGAAAATAGAAACCTAAATTTCGGTTTACTTGAGCCATTAATCATTGAAACACTCAGCAAGTCGCTTGAAATAGGCCCAAATAATGCTCAAACTGGCCCAGCCAAAAGAGGCGATTTTGAAACCTTGGATAAGCACTTCCAAACTCTATCGAGCAATCCAGACATTGCAGAAATCTACAGGTCTATCTCCCAGAATATTATTGATTTTTACGCTGAGGAATAAATCCCCATGTAATCACAACAAACATTATACCCTCTAGTAGATGAATTCTCCAAACTTAGAGTCTATGGTAAGCTTCTTCGTTTCTGAACTTTCTACCCTGCCTACAATTTGAGCATCGATATCAAAGCTTTTTGAAATGGAAATGATTTCTTCAGCAAATTCTTCATCAATGTAAACCTCCATTCTGTGACCCATATTGAAAACCTTGTACATTTCCTTCCAGCTTGTTCCGCTTTCTTCCTGAATCATTTTGAACAAAGGAGGAAGTTCAAAGAGGTTGTCTTTCACAATATGAACACCATTAACAAAGTGAAGTACTTTGGTTTGAGCGCCTCCGCTACAGTGAATCAATCCACCGATTTGATTTCGGAATTTCTTAAGAATCTCAACCATCACTGGCGCATAAGTTCTAGTAGGCGATAAAACCAGTTTACCTGCATCCAATGGACTTCCTTCTACAGCATCAGTCAATTGATATTTGCCTGAATACACCAAATCAGCAGGCACAGCGTGGTCGTAGCTCTCTGGAAATTTAGTGGCTAAATCTTTATGGAATACATCGTGGCGCGCAGAAGTAAGTCCATTCGAGCCCATTCCACCATTGTACTCATTTTCGTAGGTCGCTTGGCCATGCGAAGCCAAACCAACAATAACCTGACCCGGCCTAATTTTTTCATTGGTCACCACATCTTCCCTTTTCATTCGGGCAATTACTGTGCTGTCCACTACTACTGTTCTCACCAAGTCTCCTAAGTCTGCCGTTTCGCCTCCAGTGCTGATAATGTTCATGCCATTATCTCTGAGCACCTGAAGCACTTCTTCTGTGCCATTGATCAGTTCAGCAATCACTTCCCCTGGGATCAGGTTTTTATTTCTGCCAATGGTTGAAGAAAGAAGAATGTTATCCGTTGCGCCAACGCATAGCAAATCATCAATATTCATAATGATGGCATCTTGAGCAATGCCGCGCCAAACCGAAAGATCGCCAGTTTCTTTCCAATACATATAAGCCAAAGCGGACTTTGTACCCGCACCATCGGCATGCATAATATTACAAAACGCATCATCGTTTCCCATAAAATCAGGAACAACCTTGCAAAAAGCAGTAGGAAAAAGCCCTTTGTCTAAGTTCTTGATTGCGTTGTGAACATCTTCTTTTGAAGCTGAAACGCCTCTTTGCATGTACCTGTCGCTCATATCTGATAATTTAAGATCACAAAAATAAAAAAACCCCGTATGACGGGGCTCTTTTTTCAAGTTTTTAATCTGCTAAAAAATTCAATACGCCTTAATTGTCTTTATATTCAATCACTTTGAATTCAGTTCTACGATTTTGTTGATGTTGATCTTCGGTACAATCCACATCATTACCGCACCCATTAATCAACCGAGACTCGCCATAACCTTTGGCCACAAGCCTGTTTTGAGAAATGCCTTTTAGAATCAAATAACGAACGGCTGCTTGCGCTCTTCTTTCAGACAAATCCAAGTTTAGTGCGTCATCGGCACGTGAATCGGTGTGTGAACTCAATTCAATTTTAATATTCGGGTTATCCTTTAAGAGCTCCACGAGTTTATCTAACTCTAAAGCTGCATCTGGCCTAATCTCAGCCATATTTAAATCATAATAAATATTTTGAAGTACAATCGTTTTTTCTAGAATAATAGGATCCAATGTTAAAGATGACTCAAACTTTTTGGTGCTAAATCGCTCTACCAAGTCTTCTTGTTTTACTTGTTCTCCAACAGTTGAAAACTCTCGCCTTTTGGCAAAGAAATTTGTTTTTTCGCCCAATAAAATATACTCCTTTTCAGGATCTACTTCAAACTGAAAAACACCACCTCTGCCTGTTACTTGATCGTCCACAACTTCATTATCAATACTCATCAACTTTACACGCACATCTGCTAAAATGCTTTGTGTGCTGTCTTCATTCAGCTGGTAAGTAACACCGGTTAATACGTATTCAATTTTCTTCAGGTCTGATGAATTGTCTATGAAAGTGTAAATATCATCATCTCCTTTACCTCCAGGGCGATTAGAACTGAAAAAGCCTTCGAAAGGAAACTCAGAATATACTAAGCCAAAATCATCGTAAGATGAATTGACGGAAGGCCCCATGTTTTGAATGGTAATATTTCCGGCTTGATTAATCGCCACAAAAACATCGAGCATACCAAAACCAGCATGCCCAGTTGAAGAGAAGTAAAGCTTATTATCCGGTGAGACGTATGGAAACATTTCATCTTCTGGCGTATTAATAGTTGGCCCCATATTTTGAACATCGCCCCAACGACCTCTGTCATTCAATCTTGTTCTGTATATATCTGAACCACCCACACCTCCTGGGCGGTCAGAAGCAAAGTAAATGGTTTTTCCATCGCCACTAAAAGTAGGGCTAGTGTCCCATGAATCTGGGCTGTTAATAGGCATTATCTGTGGTTTCGTCCATTCTCCATTTCTTTTCGTGGAAATGAACAGATCTATGTTGAATCGCCCTCGTTTATCAGCTGAATTCCCTTTTGCAAAAACCACTGAATTCCCATCGGGAGAAAAGGCAATGGAGCCTTCATTTATTTCTTCATCATTGAATAGCTCCGAAAGCTTTTCAATGGAAGACGCATCCATATTTAAACCATTGCTCTGAATCTTATAGAGATCCGTAAACGGAATTCCATAACGTTCAAATTTTGCTTGCTCTCTGCCTGTGGCAAAATAAAGCTCATTGTTGAAGAAATAAGGGCTGTATTCTGCGTTTTCAGTATTAATCCCTTCCGCATTCTTGACATCAATATTTCGAACATTCAAGCCAATGCTGTCCAGCTTATCTAGGTTCTTCAATTCATTTTTGGCGCGATCTACAAAACTTTCAACCGTTGCATATTGAAGATAATTCTGAAGCACATTCTTAGCATCGTTGTATCGCTCAGACGCCTTTAAAGCTTGGGCATAGTGCAGCTCCATTTCATCATCCGCAAAGCCACCTTCTATGGCTTTCGCATAATAATCTGTAGCCTCAAAGATTCGGTTTGTTCTGCGGTATGATTCCGCCACGTAATAATTAAACGCTGGAGATTCGGGGTCATCTTCCAGTTCCTTTTTATAGTCTTCGATTGCTAGGTTGTAGTTAGCATTCTCATAACTCTTCTTAATCTTGACCTCCTTCGGCTTCTCTATTTCTTCCTCCACTCCGCCAGCTAAACTACCCACATCGTTAGATTGTGTATTTGTAGGCCTGTTATCTCTAGTCGGAGTACTCGGAGAATCAACACCAAGAAAGTTTTGGGAAGATTTACAGCCCACCAAAAGGGCCAATATAAGAATACCAGTAATTTGAATCCTATTCCTCATCGATTGTAAATTAGCGAAATAAGCTGAATGCTAATACTCTATACGCTTGCAGCCTGCTTAAAGTATCTGTTTAACCAAGTTTTACCCGCTTCAACGCACCAATTATTATCAAGTTGACTTTTTGTCTGAATTGTGTTGTCGAAGAAAAGTGTTTGGGAAGAAATTCGCCCCTTCTCAACTTCAATTTTTATTTGGCCCAATGACACCAATTCTACTTCATTATTGATTAAAAAAGCAATGTTGGTTCGCTGAAAAAAGTCGATACCCAATTCTGAGGAAAGCTGCTGCATAAACCTTACTTGCGTATCGATAGAACAACCGCTGGCCATGTTGAAAGATTCGTCTGTACTAATAATGAGGAAGTAGTCATACTTGATAATTCCCGAAGCCATTAAATCATTGCCATGGGCCGCCCATTGATTCAAGAAAGCATCAAGCTGACTTAAACACTTTTCTTTGTCTGAGGCAGTCAGTTTCCTATTGGCCTGATATACCCAGGTTCTAGAGTTCTCGCTAAGGCTATTGAAATCGGTTAGCATAAGTTTCTAAATTGTTAGTAGACTGTATTTGAACTTCAATCCGTAAAGAATAATTCCTTAAGTGCAATCGGTCATTAAAGCCCTTCGTTTTTAGCGATCAATTCGGCCAAATCCATTACTACAACGCTCTCTTCTTTATTCTTGCTTTTCACACCGTCACGCATCATTGTCATACAAAACGGACAAGCAGAAGCAACAATACTGGCACCTGTTTCAATCGCTTCTTCAGTTCTTTCAACATTCACCTCTTTGTTACCAGGTTCTGCATCTTTAAACATTTGAGCACCACCCGCACCACAGCAAAGACCTTTCGTTTTACAACGTTTCATTTCAATTAACTCAGCATCAAGCGCTGCTAAAACCTCACGAGGAGCCTCGTAGATATTGTTCGCCCTACCCAAATAGCAAGAGTCGTGGTAAGTGATCTTCTTTCCTTTGAACTCTCCACCACCTTTCAAGCCAACTTTGCCTTCATTAATTAATTGCTGAAGGTAAGTAGAGTGGTGAATCACTTCGTAATTACCCCCTAACTCTGGATATTCATTTTTAATGGTATTGAAACAATGTGGACAAGCCGTTACAATCTTCTTTACATTATAAGTATCCAACACTTGAATGTTGGAAACTGCCTGCATTTGAAACAAAAACTCATTTCCAGCTCTCCTGGCAGGATCTCCAGTACAGGTTTCCTCTGGGCCTAAAACGGCAAAAGAGATCCCCACTTTGTTCAGTATCTTAACAAAAGCTTGGGTTACTTTCTTATATCTGTCATCAAAAGAACCAGCACATCCTACCCAAAAAAGTATTTCAGGAGATTCGCCTTTGGCGGCCAAATCGGCCATAACGGGTACATTATTCAAAATATCACTCATGATTTCTTTCGCTCTTAAGATTTAGACTCCATTTCTTCCGCCCACTTAAACCTGTCTGTTGGTGGAAATTTCCATGGTGCAAAATTAGTTTCCACATTTTGGAACATGCTATTCCATGAAGCAGGCGAACCAGACTCTTCCATGGCCACGTACCTTCTCATTTGTAAAATAATGGCCAGTGGGTCGATATTTACCGGACAGGCCTCTACACAGGCGTTACAGCTCGTACAAGCATTAATTTCTTCTTTGGTGATGAAATCGCCCAATAGCGACTTACCATCTTCTAATCCTTTACCTCCCTTGGCCAAACTAGCACCTACTTCTTCAGCCCTATCACGCGTGTCCATCATGATTTTTCGAGGAGAAAGTTTCTTACCAGTCATATTTGCTGGACAGTTATCGGTACATCGACCACATTCTGTGCAAGAATAGGCATTCATGATGTTCACCCAACTCAAATCGTTTACATCCTTCGCTCCAAATCGAGCAATTTCAGCCGGTGGTTCGTTGGCATTTTCGGTAGGCATGCCCAACATCATTTTCACTTCGTTGGTTACCTCAGCCATATTCTCCATTTGCCCTTTAGGGTTTAGGTTAGAATACCATGTGTTTGGAAAGGCCAAAGCGATATGCAAATGCTTTGAGTAAGTTACATACACGGCAAAGCCTAAAATTCCAAGAATATGGAACCACCAAGCAAAGCGCTCGACAAAGATCAGGGTAGATAATTGCATTCCTTCAAAAAGCGGCACCAATAAACCACTAAAGAAGAATGTGCCTGTTTGAGCATAATGTTCATCTTGACCTTGGATAAGCATATCTGTTGCATTCATCGTAAGAATGGCAAACATCAAAACGATTTCAATCACCAAAATAAGGTTAGCATCTAAGGTTGGCCACTTCTTCATTTCATTGCCTTGAAAGCGCTTTACCTTTACCACATTTCTTCTAATGAGAAACATGATACATGAAAACATTACCCCAACGGCTAGAAACTCAAAGACATTGATGAGCACGGTATAGAAGCCTCCTAAAAACGGAGCAAATATTCTGTGTGTTCCTGCAATTCCGTCAATTACAAACTCGAGGACCTCAAGATTGATGACCAAGAAGCCCACATAAATCAACATGTGCAAAAAAGCGGGCACAATGCGCTTGAACATTTTCTTCTGGCCTAGTGCCACCAATAGCATTGTCTTCCATCTTTCAGGGCTAGCTGTTCTTCCAGAAGGCTTTCCTAGAAAAATATTTTTCCTGATTCGGCTAATGCGTTGGTACAGAAAATATGCCGCCACAGCCACTACAAGCAAGAAAATGATTTGAGATATATACTGCATAAATTAAGGCTTCTAGGGTTAATAAGTATTCAGACCTGAAATTATTAAAAATGTTTTGTACGGGTGAACTTTTTGTATACTTTTGTGCCTCCAATTGAGGGTGCTGTAGCTCAGTTGGTAGAGCATCGGACTGAAAATCCGTGAGTCGGTGGTTCGAATCCACTCAGCACCACGTTGCAAAAGCCTTCCAGAAATGGGAGGCTTTATTTTTTGCTCTTCAGCCAAGAACTGGTTCATTTTGCCGTGCATAAACAAATATATAAAATGAAGTCAAAAATAGTATGCATGCATACTATTTTTTAAGCTTCATCAATTCTTTTTCAGTCATAAAGCGCCATTTACCGCGTGGCAAGTCCTTTTTGGTCAGCTCGCCATACACTACCCGGTCTAGCTTTTCAACCTTATAACCAAGGTGTTCAAAAATTCTACGGACAATTCTGTTCTTTCCCATGTGAATTTCGATCCCCAAAACGGTTCCGTCTGGGCTAGTCACTGCCAAGTCATCTACGGGAGCAAGGCCGTCTTCTAAGGTTACTCCTGCTTTAATTTTCTCGAAATCTTCTTCTTCAATCGGTTTGTCTAATGTAACCTGATAGATCTTCTTCACTTTGTGAGAGGGATGCGTCAGCTTTTTAGCCAAATCTCCATCGTTGGTGAAAATTAACAAGCCTGTAGTGGCTCGGTCTAATCTTCCTACTGGAAAAATTTGTTCTTCACAAGCGTTTTTAATCAAGTCCATCACGGTTCTCCTGCCTTCAGGATCACTTGTGGTACTGATAAAATCCTTCGGTTTATTGAGTACTAGGTAGACCAGTTTCTCTCTTTTTAAGACATTGTCTTCATAAGAAACCTTATCGGTAGGCTTTACTTTGTAACCCATTTCGGTTACTACTTCTCCGTTCACTTTAATTTCACCCGCTTCGATAAGCTTATCGGCATCGCGCCTAGAACATACGCCTGAGTTAGAAATATAGCGATTAAGCCTTATTTCACTTGCGTTAGCCCTGCCTTTTTGCACGAGCTCTCGATCGTAAGTAGGTGGAGTTTTTGGAGTGTTTTTAACCTTATTGAAAAAAGGTTTTTTTGGTTTGAATTTCTTTGCCATAATAATGCAGTATCTCTACTGGAATATAGACAAAGGTACGAAAAGCTTATCTATGAATCTTCTTCTGTAGGTTCGCCTATTTCGTTTTCTTCTGTGGCAAAGTCTTTTGGGGTGGGTAAATCTTTAAGACTGTTGATACCAAAGTAGTCCATAAATTTTTCCGAAGTTCCGTAAATTAACGGTCTACCTACGTTTTCAGATTTACCTTTAATCTCAACCAGCTCCTTTTCCAATAATTTCTGAACGGCATAATCGCAGTTTACACCGCGGATTTGCTCCATTTCAGATTTGGTAACCGGTTGTTTGTATGCAATAATGGAAAGAGTTTCTAAAGCGGAGGTAGAAAGTCTTTTCTTTGATTGCTGCTTGAGTAAAATGCTAATACTGGCTTGATAAGCAGGCTTGGTAAGAAAATGATATCCCCCCCCACTTTTAAATATAGTAAAGGGGTACTCATCACCTAAGTATTTCTCCTCGATCTTATTTAAAGCATCCAAAATATCTTGTTCTGGCACATCCGCCTCAAACATTTCACTCAAACAGGACTTGAGTTCAGCTACTTTAATTGGTTTTTCAGAACAAAAAACGAGGGCTTCAATATGGTTTCCGAGAAAATCCACTAACTCTTTTGAGCCAATTTAGCTTCAATAGAGTGCATGGTATGAGGTACTGCTTTCAGCCTTTCTTTTGAAATAAGTTTACCCGTATCAACACATATTCCATAGGTGCCATTCTTAATTCTAATCAAGGCATTCTCTAAGTTGCTGATAAATTTCTGTTGTCTAGCAGCCAACTGATTAAGGTTCTCCTTTTCTAATGTATCCGCTCCATCCTCCAAAACTTTGGTAGAGTTGTTGGTTATATCTGTCCCTGTATCTCCTCCTTTTGAAATACTCCTTTTTAATTCATTGAACTCACTTTTAGCCTTTTCCAACTTGTCATTGATGAGCGCTTCAAATTCCTTTAATTCACTGTCAGAATATCTTGTTCTTTCTCCTTGGCTCATAATTAGCTTGTTTAAATGTAGTGGTATAAAAGTCGCACTAAAATAGACGACCTCAAAGAGAACGCAAAGGCTTTCAATTAATTTTTAAGAGGACAGCACAACGATATTATAGTTTCTTATTGCAAAAAAGACCCGTTGCCTCATTTTTATTAGGCTATCTGGCTAATTCAGTATTGAACGTTCAGAGCCTGCATTCTTTTCATAATAGAAAAGCTATCAATTTGCACTCTGTACTTTATTCTCAGGTATCGATTAATCACTTCGATCTTTCTACCCTTTTTCAGGTTAAAATCGATTGCATTATTTATTAAACAATTCATTTAGTTGGGTATTAGATGGTTCTTAAATTAGTCTCTCCTAATATAACAATTCCTCGCGCATATTCCCTCACAGGCCAATGCAATTTCATCATAAGCGGTTAATTTTGTATCTATTATAATGGCAGGATCAAAATCAGAGGCGAGTTCCTATTGCTACCGTTTCCTTCTTGAGGGTTACTTTTCCTGAGGGTTCTATAATTTCAAACAGAATCAAATAATAACCTAAACGCACCTTTTTTCCCATGTTTGTTGTTCCATCCCAACGAAAAAACCCAGAAGTACCTACTATAGAGTTTTGCGAAAGGTTTTTAATTAGATTTCCATTTGAATCGTAAATCGAAACCGTTACTACATTCCCTGTATTATCGAATTCATAGTTAATAGTCGTAAAGCTAGCGCTTCCCGCTACATCTGGTGCAAATGCTTTTGGCTCTATATTGAGGGTAGCCACATTTGTAGGCTGTCTTTGCGCTTGAGAATTCTGATAGCCTGGGGTAGCGTAGCCAGACTGACTAGAAGCCGACTGCCAATTGTTAGCATCATTCGACAGCCCAGAAAAACGAATTCTCTCAAGCGAAACACCGTCTATTGAACTCAGCAGGGAAGAATGATAAGCTTCATCATATTCTACCTCATCAATCACAACGGCATTACTA
Source organism: Roseivirga echinicomitans (assembly GCF_001592935.1). GTDB lineage: Bacteria > Bacteroidota > Bacteroidia > Cytophagales > Cyclobacteriaceae > Roseivirga > Roseivirga echinicomitans. The sequence continues at coordinate 805,213 of NZ_LRDB01000001.1, read as the reverse complement.
TTAATAAGCCGAACCATTCCGGCATCAGAAGGTAAGTTTGGTAAGGCACCCATTTTTAATACAGTGGTGAGTTCTGTTCTCGCATATTGGTTTTTCAGAATATCACCATCTGTTGTAATGGTTTTATAACCAGAAGGAGCAATTATAATATCCTCTGTAGAGATCACTCTATCATTTGTTTTGCCCTCTATTCTCCAGTTTTTAAGGTTAATGTATTTGTTCGATTGATTATAAACCTCGACAAACTTTACCCCTCCTGTTTTAGGATTGAAAAGGATTTCATTGACAATAATGTCCAAAGGTTCGGCTTCCACGGCTATCACAACAGTGGCTTGTCTAGCATTTGCCAAAATGAGATTACCACTGCAATCAGTAATATTCTCTACTGTAAGTTGATAGGCTGTATTTGATGTAAGTGAGTTAGTTAAATCTAAAGTGGCGGACTTATACCCAGGCATAATGTTGATATGGGAAACAGAAACCCCTCCTGATATGGAAATGTTACTCGCGTTTAAAGAAGAGTAGTCAAATTTCTCATTAAACATGAGCTGAATTTGATTGGCATTTAAAGCCACAGCTTTAATCAACTCAGGCCCGGTCAAATCTGGATTACTTCCATTGACAGAGTTAGGTGCCCCAGGCGTCCCTCCTACCAATGCCTCCGAGGCCTTCCAATTGGGCTGCTCTACGCACGGGTAACTCAGGTCGATCAATTCTAAACTAAAACCTCCATCTGCCTTTGAAGAGGAACGATACCAAGCAGAAGAGTAAACAACACTATGAATTATTTGATCACCCAGCTTAAGCGAAACATTATCGCCACTTGTATTTAAGCTTGGCCAGCTCGCTACACCCAAAACATTACCATAGGGTTCGAGTTCGCCCTTATCGGAATTAGCTGTAAGGATTGAAAATTCAGATGGATTAAGGTTGAAGTTACCCAATTTGGTTGAGCTTGAACCATCAGAAAGTGTTAAATCTGCCAAAGAAATTATTTTAGAGGAAGCATTAAAAACCTCTATATATTCCACTACGGGCAAGCCCTGCGAAGGAGCTGGGTTGGCCATAATCTCGGTGATAATAAGTTCTTGATATGACGGAACGGCTCCCAATGAAAAGTTCTTGGTTACGGTTGAAATCACATTTCCTTCGCAATCGCTAACGCCAGAGAGTGTGATTGAATACACCTTTCCTCGCTGAAAGGCACTAAATAAGTTTACTAAAATTTCTTGACCATAATCATCAAGAATTTCAATGCTAGCGACCTGAAGTCCGCTAGAAAGATTTACAGCCGAAGTCAAAATTGAAGCTGTATTCATGGCTTCATTAAAAGTAATTTTCAGCTGTGTTTCTGATTCCGTAGAAAGCAAGATTACTAATGGAGCCGTAGTGTCTGGCGTGGTGTCAAAAACTGAATTCTGAATACCTGGCGTTCCTCCATTCGCACTATTTGAAGCAATCCAATTACTCTTATCGAAACAAGTAGCCAAAGGATTGATCAACTCCATGCTATAGCCTCCATTATCCTTGGTATCAGACTGATAATAACTGCGGTCATAAGTCACTTCAAAAATGATATTTCCATTAGCGTCTTTGAGTTTCGCCTCATCTTCAATAGTCAAAGTTGGAAATGAGTTTACGCCCAACACATCACCATAAACAGCCAAAGTTGCTGTGGCTGAATTGCTTGATAAAATCAAATATGTATATGGTAGCATGTTCTTCTTTGTCAGTTTATAATCCCCGTCATTATTACCAAAAAAGAGACCTTCCAAATCAATAATTCGACCCGAGTTATTATAAATCTCTACATACTCTACCCCTGGCAACCCTTTACTTGGGCTAGGCGTGGCCATAATTTCGGTAATCAAAAGCTCATGAAATACTGGGTTATCACCTTCTACAAAGGTGAAATTATTTATAGATAGCGCATTACCTGAGCAGTCTTTAATGCCACTTATAGTAAGCGAAAGCTCATGGCCTTTTGCAAATTCCTTATTCAGTTTCAATTGTATGCTTCTGCCAAAAGGATTAAGCACGCTTGCAGAAACCACAGAAACACCATTTTGCAAAGAGAAGTTGGCAGGAATCAAAGTGCCAATATCCATAGCTTCGTCAAAAGTCAATTTCAATTCGGTAGTAGAAATCACTTCCAGTTTGTTCACAGACGGAGCCGCTACATCTGCCAAAACATTAAATACCGAATTCTCACTGCCCGGTGTCCCTCCATTCGGGGAAACGGAAGCAGCAAAATTGGTGTATTCAAAACAAGGTTTTTCGGGATTAATTAGCTCCACAGAAAAACCTCCATCAACTTTTGTTGCATCATTATAAAAAGACTGATCGTAAGCAATCGAGTCAATTACTACCTTATTTCTCCCCAGTAAGTAAACCGTTTCTCCTGTGTTCGACAACGATGGGAAACTTTTTAGGCCAATAGCTTTCCCATAATTTAAATATTGTGTTACTGCTCCTTGGCTTGTCACCGCCAAATATTCACCTGGGCCCAAGGTTTGAGTGGTAAACACTGCTGTGTCTCTTTTGTCGGTAAGTAAAAAGTCTCGCAGTTCAATATTCTCATTTCCACGATTGTAAAGCTCTATAAACTCAGCATTAGGTAAGTTGGAGGTGACCCTTGTGTCGAAATAGATTTCATTGATTACTAAATCTCGAAAAGCTGGAGTAACAGGGGTGGAATAGATAAAGTCGAAAGCTGCAGCGTCAATCGCATTTCCCTGTTTGTCTTGAACCCTATCCACTGTAAGCTGATAGGCCATGGAATTGGTCAATGTTACACCAAATTTCAATAATACTTTTGTAGAAGAGTCAGCCATCAAAGTGGCAGACGTTGGATTTCCAACTCCGTTATTCAACGAATAGTGATTAATAGTCCTAGCAGTAGCTACATTCAGCGACTCGTTAAAAACCACCTCAATTTCATTCAGGTATTTAGAATTGACTTCCAAAATCACAGGCGGAGTGAGGTCATAGTTCAGCTTATTTCGTGAGCTATTTATCGTGAAGCCGAATAAATCCTTAATGTTCTGCACTGTGAGTTCGTAATTAATTCCTTCCTCAAAATTAGTATTGAAAAGAAGGGTCACCAACTTAAAATCACCTGGACTTCGTACAGCAGAAATAGGGTTTCCGATGCCGGAATTCAAAACATAGTTTTGAATAGCTTCTGCTGCGGCTTCATCTAACTCCTGATCAAAAGTAAGTACCAAACTGTTCTGACTAAGGATTTGAATGGATACAATATGAGTGTTATAAGTAAAATCATAACTGATTACCTCAGAGGTATTGCCGTCAGCATCCAATAATTGCTGCATCACTAAACGGTATTTTAAGTCTTCCTTTAGAGGAATTGTCAGGTTCAGCGTGACTAGTGAAGCATCGGCTAGGTCTTGTACAGCCGACTTCAAACCTAGGTCATTATCAAAAGCATAATTCCCAATATTTTCAGTAGCGGTCTTATTCAAAGCTTTGGTAAACTGCATTTGAATCGTAGTGTCATTCAATACGGTAAACGTTCCTAAGATTGGTTTTAAGCTTGAAAAAGTAGCCGCTAAATCAACTGGCAACCCGTTTTTAAACACATCTGAAATGTTAGAAATACGAAGTGTGTTTTGAGGATTATTCCCTAAAGCTGAAAAAGTAAGCTCAACAATGTTGGTGTTCTTTTCTGTACGTACTGCAGTCAATGGGGCTCCAATTCCGTTATCAACCGAATAATTGTTTACCTTTTCAGCAATTCCCTTTATCACCTCTTCGGAAAATTCGACAAGTATTGTCGTTGGGCTAGTCAAGGTAAGTCCAACCAAACGAGGTGCTAATCGATCATAAGTAAAGTCTTCATTACGTTGGGTTGAAATCGCATTGCCTGATAAATCTTGAATTCCAGTGATGGATAAACGATTCTTCACTTCTTGCTCAAATGCCTGTGCAAATTGTAGTAACACCGAGTGTTTGTCTTCCTGTCTAGTTACCAAAGCAGGGTTACCGATACCATTATTTGCCGTGTAATTATTTACTGACTCAGCAGAAGTTTCATCCAGAATTTCATCAAAATAAACCCTCAGGGAACGCTCGTCAACTACCACCACAGAATCTATATCTGGATCATCCGTATCATAAACAAAAGAGGCATTGAACAACTGAAGATAGCTTTTATCCAAGGCTTGAATCCCGTCAAAACTTATATACTGATTCGAGTTTTCGTCAAAATTGGTATGAAACACCAGGTGTACCAATCGATGGTTTGTATTGTCTAGCGAAGCGGCAACGGGATTACCAATACCGCCATCTACCCAATAATTGGCCAGCTGTTCTGCGGTTGTTTCATTGACATCCGCATCGAAATATATATCAAGCAATTGTGCTGAAATGACAATCACGGTGTCAATTTCATCCTCGAAATCGAAAGTCAGCGAAGTGGGGGCGACCGTATTATCGAGTGTGTCTGCAAGGTTTTCGTAAGTCAATTCATAAGTCGAATCGATCGACATTGAAGCTCCAAAAGTCAATCGAACACGGCTATCTTTATTTGCATCCACAATAGATTTTGTCGGATTTCCGATTCCGAGGTTGATGGAGTAGTTGCTTTCTCTTTCTGCCAAAGACTTGTTCAGATTCTCATCAAAAACCATGTCGATGGTAGCGGAATCTTTAAAAATCAATCGCTGCAGTACTGGTGCCAGGTTGTCGAATAAGAATTCTAATGTGTTTGTCCCTATTTCATTGCCAGCACAATCCATGACACCCGTCAACGACACTGTGTAAATCGTTCCAGATACCATGGGAGTCGTTAAGGAAAGCACCACAGATTTATGGGTAGTCTGGTTCACGGCCTTTGAAGCAATCGCTCCGTCATCGCTTAAGGTGTAAGATGCTCCTCCAACAGAGGCGTCATCCATAATTTCATCAAAAAACAGAGTCAATTGACTTGGCGAATCAATCCGTACTTCGGTGAGACTAGGTGCCTTTACATCAGGGCTGTTATTATACACCGAGTTTTGCGCAGATGGTGTAGCACCTTGAGCATTATTCGAAACTTGCCAGTTATTTATATCGCTGCACACCAGGCCTGGGTTGATTTGCTCCATAGACCAGCCACCGTCCGCTTTGGCATCATCTTTATACCAATCGGTACTGAAAGTGAGACTGTCCACCAAATTACCCAAGTTATCCTTCAGCAATAGTTGTTCACCTCCATTAGAAAGTCCATTCCATGAACTGACACCTACTACGTTTCCGTAGGTTTGAAAATCCGTCACATTTGAAGTTGCGGTTAAAATGACATAAGCCTGAGGTTGTAAAACATAGCTGGCAATTGTTCCTCCGGTTATGTCAAAACTGGCCAAATCAATGGCTTTACTTCCATTATTGTACAACTCAATGAATTCATCCGATGTACCAGAAGGTAAGGTTTGAGGGTCAGGTTGAGACGTGCCTGTTGGATCTGCAAAAATTTCATTGATGACCAAAGTTCGATAAGCCGTTTGTGTGGCATTGGTCACAGAACTCTTTAGCGCAGAAGCCAGCGCATTTCCGCTTTCATTCGCCACGCTACTAATGGTTAGCTGATATGTATTATTTGCTAACTCAGTTGCAAAAGTGAGCACCACTTTGTTTAACTCAGCATCATTTCTGACCGCTGAACTGGGTGAGCCGTAGCCAAAATCCAAGCTGTAATTGCTCGCTAAATTCGCAGAAGTGGCCTTTACATTCTGATTAAAAACTACTTGAACTTGAGTATTTGAAAGTGTTAATAAACTTGAAATTGCCAGTGGTAAATAAGAAAAACTAGATGTCAAATTTGTAGTCGAGGCCAATCTAGAAGCATCCTTTACTCCATTGACCGTTAAACTCAAATTGTTTTCCGTAAGATCGGTATCGAGTGTGAGCACCACTTTATTAAATTCTGTTGTACTTCTCGCCACCAAAGTAGGGCTGCCAATTCCATTATCAATTACATAGTTCGATGTTGTTTCTGCAGTGGTTTGATCAAGATTCAAATTGAAACTTACTTCAACAGAGTTTTTAGAAAGTGCTCGAACTGCTGTAATAGAAAGTGGTTCAACATAACTAAAGGCAGATGTTAAGTTAACTGCTGGAGTAGAGCTTGCCGCATCTTCAACATTATTCACCGTCAGTTGATAATTAGCATTTTGCATTACCGAAGTGGTTAATGTAACCTTATTGGTTGCAGTTCGCGAAGCAGAAACCACCTTTACTCCCTTATCCAAACTGTAGTTCCTCTTGTCTTCGGCTGTGGCTTCCGTTACCTCCTGGTTAAAGTTAACTACCAAGGATGTAGAACTGGGAGCGGTTGTTGAGCTAACCGCCAAAGTTAAAACTTGTTCCACAATACTCACATCATCGATCACAAACTCAGCTGCCGAGCCTGCTCCATCGCCTCTTTCTACTTTCAATTTCACCACTACATTACTCTGACCCGTGGCTTGGTTGGGTAACTCGTATTCATACTTAGTATAGTTGGTCGAATCCTTATTGGGAAAAGTAGTGGCATCGCCAATAGACACATTGTCTAGAAAATTATCACCTCCATCAATAGAAGTTGAGAAGCTGACCAAAGCTGGCCTAGTCGAGGCATCTCCCCCATTTTTTTTTGAATACGCATAAAAAGACAAAAGAGGATTGTTGATTCCAGTAAAGTCCAAAGCGATTAAAACCTCTCCAGAAAAAGAGGAAATAGGAATTATATTGAGAGAGGCAGTGCCAGTTCTGCCGTCTGATCCCTGAAAAATTCTTGAGCTATTCTTGACTTGATTACCTGTCCAGTTTGAAATAAAAGTCACTTGATCGCCAACAGTAAAATCACCTTCGAAACTTTCACTATAAGGAAAGGTGTTAATCTGACTTAACGCTATATTTGCGCTATGCAGAGCAAGGGCTGCTATGGCTATTGAAATACTTAACCTCATCTGAAATTCACAAGGGTTTATATTCTAGCCTGTTAAAATACGATTTATATGATTAAATTTCCATAAATCATATAATTATGTACGAAATATAATGAAATAAAAAATGAAAATTGCAGTAGTAGGCGCCACTGGGCTTGTTGGTGGAGAAATTTTAGAGGTTTTAGCGGAAAGAAATTTCCAGTTTGATGAGTTACTCCTTGTTGCTTCTGAGCGATCAGTAGGTAAGAAAATGACTTTTAAAGGTAAAGAATACGAAGTGATTGGTTTGGCCAAGGCAGTTGAGCTAAAACCTGACTACGCTATATTCTCAGCAGGTGGTAGCACTTCATTGGAATGGGCTCCAAAGTTTGCTGCTGCTGGTTCTACCGTTATCGACAACTCTTCCGCATGGCGAATGAGCCCAGACCATAAGCTTATCGTACCTGAAATTAACGCGTCTAGCCTTACTGCTGAAGATAAAATTATTGCCAACCCAAACTGTTCTACCATCCAAATGGTGGTGGCTTTAGGGCCATTGCACAGCAAGTATAAGATTAAAAGAATTGTAGTGTCTACTTACCAATCAGTGACTGGTTCGGGAAAAGCTGCCGTTGATCAAATGATGAACGAGCGCAACGGAATTGAGGGAGACATGGCTTATCCGCATAAAATAGATATGAATGCCTTGCCTCATATCGATGTGTTTTTGGATAATGGCTACACCAAAGAGGAAATGAAAATGGTTAACGAAACCAAGAAAATATTTGGTGACGACTCTATCCGGATTACTTCAACTACAGTAAGAATTCCAACGGTTGGTGGCCATTCGGAAGCTGTAAATGTAGAATTCGAAAATGATTTCGATCTGGAAGAATTAAGAGGGGTTTTGGAGAATGCTGAAGGTGTAATTGTACAGGATGATCCAAAGAACAATCTTTACCCAATGCCTTTGACAGCACATAAAAAAGACGCTGTTTTTGTGGGGCGTTTGAGAAGAGACGAAAGCCAGCCCAACACACTAAACATGTGGATTGTGGCCGATAACCTAAGAAAAGGAGCGGCTACCAACGCAGTTCAAATTGCGGAATACTTATCTAAAAACAGCTGATTTTTGATTGAAGCACTGCTAACACCTGAAGTTCAAAAGTTTATTCGGGATCATGAAAACGATGATCCCGCAACTTTGATGCTTCGGGCAAAGCAGTATTCAGACATTCCATTAAAAGAGGTTGTTGAACAGATTCAATCCAGAAAAAAAGCCAAAGCCAAATTACCCACTTGGTATGCAGCAACCCACCTAATTTACCCACCACCACTCTCTCTAGAGCAATCTTCCTCAGCCATTACTGCTGAATACAAAGCATCGCTGTTTTCAGGTGAAAAATTCGTAGACCTGACTGGTGGGATGGGAATCGACTTTTCCTTCCTTTCAAAACATTTCAAAAAAGGTTTTTATGTTGAAAAACAAGCCAGCTTAGTAGAGATAGCTCAACATAACTTGAAATGTTTGGGCTTAAAATCGGCAGAGTTTGACCATGCCGAAGCCGAAGACTTCTTACGTCAAACTTCTTATAAATTCGATTTGATTTTTCTGGACCCTGCCCGAAGAGGAAGCCATGATCAAAAGGTATTCAGGATTGAAGATTGCGAACCTAATGTACTTTCATTACTCCCATTATTGAAGGCCAAAGGAAGAACAGTATTAATGAAGACTTCACCTCTGTTAGATATTAAAGGTGCAGTGAAAGACCTTGGAGGAGTTACCGAAGTTCATAGTGTTGCAGTGAGCAATGAGGTGAAAGAACTCCTTTTTATTATAGATGATAAGGCGAATGAAAACCCAACCATCAAAGCAATTGACCTGACAAATAACGAAGTCGAGTTTAGATTCGATTATTCTCAAGAGCAGAATGTTAGCTTGGCTCATGGAGATGTTGAAAGTTATCTATACGAACCCAATGTGGCTATTTTAAAAGCAGGTGCATTTAAAAGTATCGCTAGCCAATTTGGTTTAATAAAGCTTCATGTGAATTCACATTTATACACTTCAGAAACACTAGTCGTCAATTTTCCTGGCAGAAGTTTTAAAGTGATTAGTGAAATCAGTTTCAATAAAAAAGAACTTCGCAAAGACATACCGAACATGAAGGCCAATATCACGGTTCGGAATTACCCTATGACGGTAGATCAAATAAGAAAGAAAACTGGCTTAGCAGACGGAGGTAATCTTTACATTTTTGCCACTACGGACCAAGCAGGTAAAAAAGTAGTGTTATGCGAAAAGGTAGATCAGCAATAGAATTACCAACGGAACCCCATAGTATTTAAGCACCAATAATCGGTTTTGTCTACTCATCCACCACAGCATACGCCAAGGAGAATACAGCCCAATAATCACAGATAATGCGGCAACACTAATCAGAAACTTGAGGACTACTTCCATACCAAAAGAAAGCTAATTTCATTAAAAAAGCCATTCCGATTTCTCAGAATGGCTTTTCAATTTATGTTCTAGAGCACTTAAAGTGTTCTTTTTACTTCTTGAATTTCGAAACCCTCAATTACGTCTCCTTCTTTAATGTCGTTGAAGCCTTTAATGCTCAAACCACATTCGTAACCAAATTTAACTTCGGCCACATCGTCTTTGAAACGTTTCAATTGCCCGATATTTCCGGTGTAGGTTACAATACCATCTCGGATCACTCGGATTTGATTGTTTCTCTTCACGAAACCATCTAACACAAAACAACCTGCAACAGTACCTACTTTAGAGATTTTGAATACTTCTCTGATTTCGATATTACCTGTAATTACTTCTTTCTCGGTTGGCTCAAGTAAGCCTTCCATCGCATCTTTGATCTCGTTAATAGCATCATAGATGATAGAGTACAGTCTGATTTCGATTTCTTCGTTTTCAGCAATTCTTCTAGCACCGCTAGATGGCCTTACTTGGAAACCAATGATCACCGCATCAGAAGCAGAAGCTAGCAACACATCCGACTCGGAAATTTGACCAACACCCTTATGGATAATATTTACCTGAACTTCTTCAGTAGAAAGTTTCAGTAATGAATCACCCAAAGCTTCGATAGAACCATCCACATCACCTTTAATGATAACGTTAAGTTCTTTGAAGTTACCCACAGCCAATCGTCTACCGATCTCGTCAAGGGTAATGTGTTTCTTAGTTCTTACACTTTGCTCACGTAGAATCTGCTCACGTTTGTTCGCAATTTCTCTGGCTTCACGCTCAGTATCCATTACATTAAAACGGTCACCTGCCTGAGGAGCTCCATCCAAACCTAGCATTTGAACTGGTGTAGACGGGCCTACTTCTTTCAGCTTATTACCTCTGTAATCGAACATCGCTTTCACCTTACCGTAATGCGGTCCGGCCAAAAGTACATCTCCAATTTTAAGCGTACCACCTTGAATCATCAGGGTAGTCAAATAACCTCTACCCTTATCAAGAGAAGCTTCGATTACTGTACCTACTGCGTTCTTTTCTGGATTTGCTTTTAACTCTAACAATTCTGCTTCGAGCAATACTTTTTCCAATAGCTCTTCCACACCTTGACCGGTTTTGGCAGAAACTTCTTGGCATTGGTATTTACCACCCCAGTCTTCCACCAAAATATTCATTTGTGAAAGCTCTTCCTTGATTTTGTCAGGATTGGCGTGTGGTTTATCAATTTTGTTAATCGCAATTACAATAGGCACTTCAGCCACTTGAGCGTGATTGATTGCTTCTTTCGTTTGCGGCATCACGTTATCGTCAGCAGCAACCACAATAATTACAACGTCAGTGATTTTCGCACCACGCGCTCTCATTGCAGTAAAGGCCTCATGACCTGGAGTATCTAGGAAAGCGATTTTTTTACCGTCCTTAGTGGTTACGTCATATGCACCTATGTGCTGAGTAATCCCTCCTGCTTCACCTTCTGTTACTTTTGAATCTCTTATATAATCGAGCAATGAAGTTTTACCGTGGTCAACGTGCCCCATGATGGTTACAATCGGGGCTCTATCCAGTAGATCTTCAGCTACATCAGTTTCTTCAATAATCTCAACATCTTCGTCAGCTGTTGTAAAGCTTACATCAAAACCAAATTCATCGGTAATAATGGTTATCGCTTCTGCATCTAAACGTTGGTTAATTGAAACGAACATTCCCAAACTCATACAAGTTGAGATTACTTCGTTTACAGTAACATTCATCAAAGAGGCCAAATCACTTGCAGAAATAAACTCTGTTACTTTAAGTACTCTTGACTCTTCGTGCTCCTGAAGCATTCTTTCTTCGGCAGCTTCAGCGGCAGCACTCCTCTTTTCTTTACGATATTTAGATCTGCCTTTTCCACCACCTTTTCCACCACTTAAGCGGGCAAGTGTTTCCTTGATCTGATCTTGTATTTGCTTATCTGTAAGCTCTTCTTTCGGAACTCTTTTTCTGGTATCTGCACCTCCACCTCTTTGTGGGGGTCTTCTATCGCCTCCACCAGCTGCAGCTCCAGTTCCTCTATTAGGATGTTCTGGTTTAGATTGAATTCTCTTTCTTGGGCGCTTTTTCTTATCAGCCGCAGATTGATTTCCACCTCTTTGGTCTTGCTTAGGCTTCTCCTTCTTGGTCGGTAATTCAATTTTACCCAATACCTTCAGTCCGCTTAGCGAGTCAGCCTTTGCCTTAATCGTTTCACTTTCTACGGGAGCTGGCGCTACCGGAGTTGGCTTAGGTGCTTCTGGTTTCTTCTCTTCTACTTTAACCTCTGCCTTTTTCTTTGGCTCAAGGTCTATTTTACCCAATACTTTAAAAGTGTGAGGCTTATTACCCTTCACTTCTTTCTTAGGCTCTTCTACCTTTTTCTCAACCTTAGGAGCTTCTTCCTTAGCAGGAACAGGTGTTGCTACTTCTTTAGAAGGACTCACCTCTTCCTTAACAGGAGCAGGTTTTGGCTCTTCTTTTTCAGCTTTAGGCTCTTCCTTCACCTCTTTTGGCGCCTCAATAACAGGCTCAGGTTTCGGTTCTTCCTTCTTTACAAGCTTCTCGCTGCTTACGTTCTTAATAAGCACCTCTTTCTCTTCAGACTCTATCTCTTCAACCTTCTTTGGAGCAACTGAAGGAGTGGGCTCAGGTCTTGAAACCGGCTTTTCTTCGGTATGCTTATTACCGATAGTTAGATGAGAAGCCTCCTCTTTTTCAGAAGCTGATGCAGCAAATTCTTTAGCGAGCATACTGTACTGCTCGCCAGTGATTTTCGCGTTTGGACTGCTGTCAACATCAAATCCTTTAGAGGAAAGGAAGTCCACTATGGTACTGCTACCAACGTTCAGTTTCCTCGCCACTTGGCTAAATCTCATCGTTCTTTCTTCTGCCATACTCAAATATCCCTTTTTTTAAGCGTTTAAAAAATATCAGTCTTTATCAAATTCTTGCGAAAGGATACCAAAAACGTGCTTTATTGTCTCTTCCTCCAACTCTGTTCTTCTTACTATATCCTCTTGAGAAAGGGCAAGCACACTCTTTGCGGTATCTAGACCGATTTTCTTTAACTCATCAATAATCCAGCTGTCGATTTCATCAGAAAACTCATCCAAATCAACATCTTCTTCTTCGAGTTCAGATAACTCTCTGAACACATCTATTTCCAATCCAACTAGCTTAGAAGCTAACTTTATATTCTGTCCACCTTTACCAATGGCCAATGAAACTTGGTCTGGCTTAAGGAAAACTGAAACTCTACCGTCTTCGTCCCGAATTTTCATGCTAGTAATTTTAGCAGGACTTAATGCTCGGGCGATGTACAACTCCATGTTATCGGTAAAGTTGATCACATCTATATTTTCATTCTGAAGCTCACGTACGATTGAATGGATTCTAGATCCCTTCATACCCACACAGGCTCCTACAGGATCAATACGATCATCGTAAGATTCAACAGCTACTTTAGCCCTTTCTCCTGGTTCACGAACTACTTTCTTAATGGTGATCAAGCCATCATAAACTTCTGGCACTTCATTCTCAAATAGTCTTTCGAGGAATTCGCCTGAAGTTCTTGAAAGAATAATCTTTGGGCTACCATTAACCATGTCTACACGGTCGATAATCGCACGTACAGAATCTCCTTTACGGAAACGGTCTTTTGGTATTTGCTCTGCCTTCGGAAGTGAAATTTCATTTCCTTCAGCGTCAATTAGCAATACTTCTCTGCCCAAAATCTGATAAACTTCAGCAGAAATCATTTCACCTACCAGGTCTTTATATTTCTGATAAAGTAAGTCTTTTTCTAAATCCTTAATTCGTTGAATCAAAGTCTGACGAGCAGTCATTACTGCTCTACGACCAAAGTCCAATAATTTAATTTCTTCCGAAACTTCCTCCCCGATCTCAAAATCAGGCTCGATCAAACGCGCGTCAGTAAGACTAATTTTGTCATAGTCCCAAATGTCTTCCGAATTGTCGTCAACGATTTCTCTGAAACGCCAAATCTCCAAGTCACCTTTATCGGCATTAATGATGATATCAAAGTTATCATCAACCTCGTATTTTTTTCTGATCATGGTTCTGAAAACATCTTCCAGAATTCTGATCATAGTAGGTCTGTCGACATTTTTATTTTTTGCAAACTCTGCAAATGATTCGATTAATATTGAACTGTCCATTCTGATTACTTAAATGACACTAATACATTCGCTTTTTCGATAGTATCGAAATTGATTTCCACCAATTCAGCACCTATTTTCTTTTTCTCTTTTACTTCTTTTTCAAACTTAATGGTATTCTCGCAAACCTCTATGAGTTTTCCTTTTACAATTGAGCTATCCGTTAAGACCAACTTCAAGTCTCTTCCCACGTTCTTCTGGTATTGTCTTTTAGATTTCAGCGGATGGTCAAGACCAGGCGAAGAAACTTCTAAGATATATGGGTCATCCATGATTGCCTCGGCTTCCATTTCGTTACTGATGGCCCGGCTTAAATCCGCACAATCGTCAATATTAAAACCAGTGTCACTATCCAAAAGCACCAATATTTTGGTTTTGCCAGAAACACCTTTAACAATCACCTCTACGATAAAGTAGGATTCATCCTTCAGGCTATCAATAGCCACCTTCTCCACAAAATCCTTTAAATCCATAAACTAATATCAGAAAACAAAGAGGGGACTTTTGGTCCCCTCGTGGTAAATTCCCTTAAGTGATGCAAAATTAATGTTTTTTTTATTCAAATCAAATAAATGTCTGAGAGATAGATTTTAACGTCAGCGTATATTATTTTGGACAAAACGCAAAGCGAAAATGATCATACGCCATAAACTGAGTTTCCTCTTCTTACTTGTTATTCTTTGTTCCCTATTAGGGTGTTCCCAACAAAGTGAAAAGGGCAATACAAAAACGCTTGTTGCTGCCCCAGCATTGAACGTGGACTCTGCCTATTTCTTTATTCAAAAGCAGGTAGATTTTGGTCCACGGATTCCAAATTCCGAGGCACACAAAGCTGCAGGCCAATGGTTTGAAGAGAAATTTAAATCGTACGGAGCAAAAGTTTACCTCCAAGAGTTTGAAGAAGACACATACAATGGAGTTAAAATCGAACTCAAGAACATCATCGCAAGCTTTAATCCAGAGAAGAAAAAGCGCCTACTATTGGCTGCTCATTGGGACACCCGACCATTTGCGGATAGCGACTCCGAGGACAAAAAGGCTCAGTTCGATGGTGCAAATGACGGAGCAAGTGGAGTTGGGATTTTACTGGAAGTGGCAAGAATTATTAGTTCAGTAAAAAATCCAGAAGTAGGTATCGACATCATTTTGTTCGATGGCGAAGACTGGGGAGATGCTGGAGAAGATTACGGAAGAATGACTGGAGGCAAAGACTCTTGGTGGTGTCTGGGCTCTCAATATTGGAGTAAAAACAAACACATCCCTAATTATACGGCTTATTATGGAGTGCTCCTTGATATGGTCGGGGCGAAAGACGCCACTTTTTATTATGATGGGGTTTCGCAAGAAAATGCTGGTCGAGTACTTACCCAAGTTTGGGAAACAGCCCATCAGCTTGGCCATCAGAAATATTTCAAAATGGAAAGTGCACTACAAAATGGCCTTATAGATGACCATGTCTATGTAAATAAATATGCTCGGATTCCGATGATTGATATTATGGACTATAGAAAAGCACAAAAGAGCTTCTTCCCTGAGCACCACACTGCACAGGATAATATGGATGCTATAAGTAAAGCCACACTAAATGCGGTGGGTGAAACTTTGCTTACTCTTATATATAATGAGTAGCTATTTCAACAAGCTCAATAGGTACTGCCCGTAACCCGATTTAACTAAAGGTCTAGCAATTTCTTCCAATTGTTCTTTAGAAATAAACTTCATTCTGTAGGCAATTTCTTCGATACAGCTGATCTTAAAACCTTGTCTCTCTTCAATTACTTGAACAAACTGCCCCGCTTGCATTAAAGATTCGAAAGTGCCTGTATCCAACCAAGCAGTACCTCTATCGAGGATGCTCACTTTAAGTTCGCCCTTGGATAAATATTCTTTGTTTACATCCGTGATTTCCAACTCTCCTCTTGAGCTAGGCTTCAAATTCTTGGCAATTTCTACCACACGGTTATCATAGAAATAAAGACCAGGAACTGCGTAATTGGATTTAGGCTCAGCAGGTTTTTCTTCAATGCTCAAAGCATTCATTTGTTCATCAAACTCCACCACCCCGTATCGTTCCGGATCAGAAACGCGGTACGCATATACCACACCACCTTCTACTTCGGTATTTGATTGAAGTAGTTTAGGCAAACCTGAACCGTAAAAAATGTTATCACCCAATACCAAGGCCACTTTTTCTTCTCCAATAAATTCTTCTCCAATAATAAAGGCCTGCGCCAAACCTTCAGGGTTTTCTTGCACCGCATACTGAAAATTACATCCTAATTGACTACCATCCCCGAGCAATTTCGTGAAGAGCACATTGTCATGGGGCGTAGTGATAATCAGAATCTCTTTAATTCCAGCCATCATCAATATTGACAATGGATAGTAAATCATTGGCTTGTCATACACTGGCATCAGCTGCTTACTAACCGCTAATGTTAAGGGATGCAACCTTGTCCCTGAGCCTCCTGCGAGTATAATTCCTTTCATAATTAGTCTTTGTACTGATTATTATAATATGACTGATACTGTCCTGAAGTTACGTTGTTCAACCACTCTTCATTGGCCAAATACCAATCTACGGTTTTTTCCATTCCCTCTTCAAATTGTAAGGATGGTTCCCAACCCAATTCTTCTTTAATCTTATTAGCGTCAATTGCATAGCGCATATCGTGACCAGCTCTATCGGTTACGTAGGTAATCAACTTTTCAGAAGTACCTTCGGCCCTGCCCAACTTCTTGTCCATTACTTTGCAAAGTATCTTCACAATGTCAATGTTCTTCCATTCGTTAAAGCCACCGATGTTATAGGTTTCCCCCTGTTGTCCTTTATGGAAAATCATGTCAATGGCCTTGGCATGATCTTCTACAAAAAGCCAATCTCTGATATTTTCACCTTTGCCGTAAATAGGCAAAGCTTTACTGTTCTTTATATTGTTGATGCACAAAGGCAACAGCTTTTCTGGGAACTGAAAAGGACCGTAATTATTGGAACAGTTAGAAACTACAATCGGCATTTTATATGTATTGGAATAAGCCCTAACAAAATGATCTGAACTGGCTTTTGATGCCGAATAGGGTGATTGTGGATCGTAAGAAGTGGTTTCCAAAAAATAACCAGTTTCGCCTAAAGAGCCATACACCTCGTCAGTAGAAACGTGGTAGAAAAGTTTATTATCGAAGTTTCCCAACCAAGTATTTTTGGCTGCATTCAAAAGGTTTACGGTACCCATTACATTGGTTTTCACAAAAGCCAAAGGATCGGTAATTGAACGATCGACATGAGACTCAGCAGCCAAGTGGATCACCGCATCAAACTGATGCTCTTTGAAAATATCATCTAAGAAATCAGCATCATTAATATCTCCTTTTATAAAAGTGTAATTCGCCTCTTCTTCAATATCCTTCAAGTTTTCAAGGTTACCTGCATAAGTGAGTGCATCCAAATTGTAAATGGAATAATTTGGGTATTTCTTCACAAAAAGCCTCACCAAATGGCTTCCTATAAAGCCTGCTCCGCCTGTAATTAAAATCTTATTCATGTTTTCCGTATTGAACATGTTCAAAGATAACAGATTGACCCTATTCGACATCTTCACTTTCGACAAGCTTTCTGTCTACTTCGTTAAATGAACCAAAAAATTCGATAACGATTTTGCCTAACGATCGTTTGTTCGGTTAATGAAATTGCGTAATTTTCACAAAATATTACAACCATGGATTTTGAGCTGAACGAAAACCAAACCATGATCGCTAGCATGATCAAGGATTTTGGAGAGAAAGAAATAACTCCTTTTAGAAATAAGTGGGACGATGACCAAACCTTCCCGGTAGACGTATTGAAAAAATTGGGTGAGCTCGGCCTTATGGGCGTTGTGGTGCCTCAAGAATACGGTGGTTCTGGTTTTAGCTACGATGAATATATCACTGCTATTATGGAGTTGACCAAACTCGATCCGGGAATTGGACTTTCAATGGCTGCTCACAACTCCTTGTGTACTGGTCATATCCTTCAGTTTGGTAACGAAACACAAAAGAAAAAATGGTTGCCAAAATTGGCTACTGCTGAATGGATTGGGTCTTGGGGCTTAACTGAACCCAACACAGGGTCGGATGCAGGAAACATGAAAACCACTGCTAAAAAAGAAGGCAACGAATGGGTAATTAACGGTACCAAAAACTGGATTACGCATGGCAAAAGCAGTGATATTACCGTGGTGATTGTTCGTACTGGCGAAATAGGTGATTCTCATGGAATGACCGCTTTTGTGGTAGAAAGAGGCACTCCTGGTTTTAAAGGAGGAAAGAAAGAAGATAAGCTGGGCATGCGTAGCTCAGAGACAGCAGAAATGATTTTTGAAGATTGCCGTATTCCTGAAGAAAATGTTTTGGGTGAAGTCGGTCATGGTTTTATTCAGTCAATGAAAGTTTTGGACGGAGGTAGAATTTCCATTGCCGCTCTTAGTTTAGGTATTGCTGAAGGAGCTTTTGAAGCCGCTTTGAAATACTCTCAGGAAAGAGAGCAGTTCAACCAACCTATTTTCAACTTCCAAGGAATCTCTTTCAAACTATCTGACATGGCTACAAAGCTAGAAGCTGCAAAGCTTTTAACTTTTAAGGCTGCTCAGCTAAAAAATGAAGGGAAGAACGTGACCAAGGCATCGGCCATGGCAAAATATTATGCTTCTGAATGTGCCGTTGAGTTTTCAAATGAAGCCGTTCAGATCTTTGGTGGTTATGGCTACACCAAGGATTACCCAGTAGAGAAATACTACCGAGATTCTAAGCTTTGTACTATTGGTGAGGGCACTTCGGAAATTCAAAAGCTTGTTATTGCAAGGGCACTTTTGAAGTAAATCGATAGATATTCTTATAAAAAAACAAAGGGTGGCCATTTAGCTGTCCTTTTTTTGTGGAAATCAGTGGTTTAGAAAAAAAAACCTCTATTTTTGCAGTCCAATTTGAAGGGAGGTGTTTCAAGGATTATGATTATTATAAACGTAAAAGAAAACGAATCTATCGACAGAGCTCTAAAAAGGTTCAAAAAGAAGTTTGAAAGAACGGGAGTTTTGAAAGAGCTAAGAGCAAGACAAGCTTACCAGAAACCTTCAGTTGCTAATAGAGCTGAAAAGATCAAAGCTGCTTACAAAGAAAAAATGTACGCCAACGACAACTACTAAGGCTTACTTTTTCTAATCATATTTAATCACTATGTTAGTACTGTTTGCAAATGCGCAGTACTAGCATGGTTGATTCATTCCTTAAATACATATCGTTCGAGAAAAGATACAGTAAGCATACTGTTATTTCCTATCAATCAGATCTCGCGCAATTCACAAATTACATTTCGGAAAAATTTAAATGCAGTGACCTTCGTTCGGCCACTCAAATTATGGTGCGCTCCTGGGTACTATCTTTAATGGACGCTGGCACTTCTCCCCGCACCGTGAACCGAAAAATTGCTAGCCTCAGGTCTTATTATAAATTCTTAATCAAGCGAGGCGAAATCGAGAAGGATCCAACTATCAAAGTTCGATTACTCAAAACCCAAAAAGACCTACCCAGCTTTGCCGATGAAAAAGAATTGGTTAACCTTTTAGACAAGTTTGATTTCACTCATGACTTTGAAGGACTAAGACAAAAGCTAATTATTGAATTACTTTACGGAACAGGCATAAGATTATCAGAATTAATTGGCCTCAAAGATTCCGATATTAACCACCATCAAAACACACTTAAAGTATTGGGTAAGAGAAACAAAGAGCGGATAATACCCATTGCGGCACCACTTCTTGGCCTTATCACTCAATATAAAAATGAGAAAAATCATGTGTTTGGAGGCAATCCAAATGCGTTTTTACTCGTAAACAACAAAGGAGACAAGGCATATCCGATGATGATTTACAGAATAGTAAATAGTTTCCTGAATATGGTTTCTTCTACCGAGAAGAAAAGTCCCCATGCCTTGCGGCATACATTTGCCACGCACCTTTTAAACAAAGGCGCAGACCTAAACGCTGTGAAAGATCTTTTAGGGCACAGCAGTTTGGCGGCAACGCAGGTTTATACACACAATTCGCTTGAAAAATTGAAATCAGTTTTTGATCAGGCGCACCCTAAAGCTTAAGTTTTAACCCTTAAACATTACGATTATGAAAGTACAAATTCAATCAATCCACTTCGTTGCAGACGACAAATTGACCGACTTTATTCAGAAGAAATTAGATAAGTTAGATACCTTTTATGAACGTACTATAGACGCTGAAGTCATTTTAAGAGTGAATAATGAGGGGATTGAAAACAAAACGGTTGAGATTAAATTGAACGTTCCGGGCGACCAGCTTTTTGCTGAAAAAACCAACGGTTCGTTCGAGGCCGCAACCGATCATTGTACTGAAGCCTTACGTAGACAAATCAAAAAGCACAAAGAGAAATCTCTGGCGCACTAAGAATAGATAAGAATTTATTAAATCAAATGAGCTGCTTTTGTAAAAAGGCAGCTCATTTTTTATTGTCGTTTTCAGAATAAAATAAGTGTATAAACGTATATTGATCCTAATTTTTATGTACAAAAAATAAAAATTCAGTAACATTTGCTGAAATTAACGGGTCAACTATGTCACTTAAACTCAAAACCTGCATCTGTCTCCTATTATTCATTTTCGCCAGTTGTGGCTCACCTGGAAGTGATGCTTCTAATCAAGACATAATCGTCAAAGAATTCCCTAAAACAGCAACAATTTCGGGTACGCCTGCAAAAGACATAGAAATTACCACCAGATGGGCAAATCTTGTTGTAGTGGACACATTTCTGGTGATTCAGAAAAGAGAAAGCCCTTTTATCAAAATCTATAGCACTAACAGTCATCAACTTCTTGCCGAATTTGGTACGCAGGGTTCGGGTCCAAATGAGTTTGAAATGCCAAATTTATTGAAGCAAATCTCTTATGATGAAGAAAATGATTCACCTGTAGTAACATTATACGACATAGCAACAAGACGCACTTCTAAAATAAATGTTTTAAAGGTGATTGAGGGTAAAAATGACGCGATTACTCAAGAGCGTATCCCCGAAATAAATGATATTCTTGTGCTTTTATTCTACAAGGATGATTCTCTTTTACTGGCAAGACCTGAAACTGGAGGCAGGTTTGTGATATACAATTACTCTAACTCTAGAGTTGTGCATACGCCCTTTGTCCCAGAACTTCAAGTACCAGTGAGTGATTATGCAAAATCCTTGATATATAGCTCTTTTGTAGCTCTCAATAAAAAGAAAAGGAAATTTGTTGCAGCTCCTACATTCTTAAATGAATTGAATTTCTTTGACCTACAAGGAAATTATATTAATTCCACTATTATCAGCCCAAGGGAAAAGCTACTTCCCCCTCCTGAAAAGGAAATATTTCCATCAGGTATGGAGCGATATTTTTCTTCGTTAGAAGCAGTTGAAAACAAGATTTACACCTCAAAAAGAGGAATTGATGAAGGTAAAATACAAGTGTTTGACTGGGACGGAAACCCCTTGGAACAGTATACTCTAGATCATAACGGCAGAATTGGCTCTTTTGCTTACGACAATATACACAAACAATTTTATGTGTTCTTCCCAAATGAAGAACCATACAATATATATACGTACCCACTAAACCCAGATAAGCCGTGAATTCTAAATTACTTGTCTCTGTTTTAAGTGTGATAATAATTACCATTAGTTTTTTGAACTTTAGAAATACTAAAAGGTTCAAAAAGGAAGTATACTTATATGAGTCTCAAAGTGACAGCTTAAGAATTAAGAATTCGTTTCTAAAGTCATCCTTTGATTATAGCTTAGCGGTGGATAAAGCTATACTATCCAAACTTCCTGAAGAAAAAGACATTATCGTTTATTTTTCAGGAGGCTCTTGTACTTCTTGTGTAGAAAATCTATTAATAGAGCTTAAAGATATCGAAGGTATACAAAATAGAACACTGATCATATCGGACAGCCAAGACAAAGACCAATTTGTTATAAGGTTCAATGATGCTTTCATTACAAACTACAGTCATAGAGTAGATACAACATCTTACTTCGAGGAAGATATTTATGATGTATTGGTATTAAAAATAAGAAACAAAAAAATTACATCTCTTTTGGTCTATAGACCAGAAGAGAAGCATTTTTTCAAAGAATATTTTTTCCCCCTCGATTAGTTAATTTTAATACACTTTTCATGATAATATTCAAATCAGGCTTTGATAGTTTTACTCCACTAGTAGTATAAGTTGGCTTAGCAAAGTTTTTAGTTAAAAAATCGAGGGTGAAAAAACCCGTATAATCTTACAAGGAAGGTATCTTTCTCTCCAACACTTTGAGCAAATACCCCACCTTTAATTCACCCTCGCTGGTGGCAATAAAGTTCTCGCCAAAAAGTATTTTGTTACCAATCTGACGATAAGTGCTGAGGGTTTTTAGCGGTTCTTTCCCTTTTTCAGAAGTGTCAGGATTCACGGTGGTCATTACACAACGCGCACAGGGTTTTACGCCATACATTTCAATGCCGTTGCAAAACACCTTTCTTATCTCATCTTCCTCGTGAGCCCTTCCACCTTTAAAAACGATGCTCGGCCTGAACCTTCTCATGTCCATTGGCTCGTCAAGCTTTGCATTCAATTGGGCTATGGACTCTTCACTGATCATCAGGTAAGGATAGCCATCGGCAAAGCTGACTTTGTCGGCTTCGTTAATGGCATAGCGCTGGTCGGCTTGGCGGATGGAGTCATCATGCATGTACATCAGTCTGCACTTCATTCCTAAAACAGCACTGAACCATTCGTCTGCTTCGGGACTCACCGGTTTTGCAGGGCAGGTATCGTCCCAAATGGTCACCATTTCGGGAGAAGTATTGGGTTCAGTCAAACTGATTTTTAGCGGGCTTACCACTTCTGTTTTGTGTCGAACTATAATTTCTGAAGCCGTCAATTCTGGCTGAAGCAAAGCCATTTTAGCGTATTTGCGCTGGGTGATGAATTGATTGTTTTCATCGACCAACATGAACCTGCGGTCGTTTTGAAAACCACGGCTTTCTACTTTTGATTTTGCCACTTCAATGCCCGCCAATGACTTAATTGGATAAATATAAAGTGCGGTAATAATCAGGTTCGACATGGCTTTTTCCTTTGTGGCCCCAAGTTAAAAGTTTACCTCCAATATTGATATCTGCTTACAGAATCCAGTTCCAACTTGTAGCCATTCCATGACTGTTGGGAGCGCAAAAGGTTGGGGTATTCCTTTTCAAATAAGTAAACGTTCGTTTTTTCTGCGTCAAGCTTTACTTCCACTTGCCAAGAATCACTTTTTTCGACTACAGAAAACTGAGCATTATAAATGATTGGCGTCCTCACTTTGGTGTTGATTTGACTTTCCACCACCTTGTTCTCGAAGGTTAATCCATCTTCAAACTTTAAAGCCCTGAGCGCATAACTCAACTGGTCTTCCCATAAAAAATCGGTGCCGCTAATTTCTATTTCACCATCACCCTTCCCGTCAAAATAACTATTGTAATCATAAGCGTAATTAGCCCCTTCAATTAAAAACTGTTTGAAGGTATTGCCGCACCATTCCTGACCTGTATGTGTCATTTTATACAATTGGTCGGGTTGATCTCTTTTAAAGAAAAGACTGCTGAGATAATGGTAAGGATAGTTATCGGTTTCAATCCGAGCGAACTTGTTCACCTTCATCACGCTAAAAAGATCGTCTCTTTTATAGTCGTCCGTCTTCACATTCCACTCCTTGTTGAACTCTTCTTTTACGGTAACAAAAACCTGATCGAAACTTCTGGTTTTTCCATAAATATTCATTTCTGCACGGTAATGCGCTACTTCGGCCAAGCCATCTTCCCACAGTTTATCCATCGCCCAATTTTGGTTGAAATGCGCTTTCGGCACATATTGGTCTTGAACCGAACCCTGTGGAGTACTGCAAGCAGTACTGATAAAAACGAGCAACAGTAAATTGACAATAGCTTTCATGATTACTCCTTTATATGTTCTTTCAAAATATCCTGGGCCCAATCGCCCAAGTCTTCTTCAGTATCAACATCATTTAAAACAGGGAGTTCAAAATACGAAAGCCCTTTATTCTTAAAATCTTGAATGGTAGAAGGGAAAACCTCTTCGGTACTCCATTTCTTGTTTTGAAATACATCAGTCATTAAGCGATTCATTCCAATCAGGTAATAGCCCCCGTCTACGGCTTCGCCAATCACAGCATCATGCTTTTCGAGGGCAGAAAAAGCTTGCTCCAAGATGTCAGTAGTTAAGTCGTAGCAGTCGCTACCAATGACGCAAATTCTTTCATAGCCCTGTTGAAAAGCCGATTGAACGGCAGCCAGCATTTTTTCACCTAAGTCACCATTGGTTTGAAGCGCTTTGGAAAACCCACCCTCGGACCACAAATCATTTTCACCTAAAGCCTGATCATAAAACACTGTTTTATCAACCGGTAAAGGTTGGGTTATGGAGTTAGTGCGCTCCAACAGACGTTTATAAATCGCCAAAGCGGCCTCTTCTCCTACCGTGGCGGCCAAGCGGGTTTTAGCCTTTCCCAACGCTGGATTTTTTACAAAAATGATGAGTAATGCTTTTCCCATATATCTTACTTAACCACTTCTCCTTTTTTCAACCAAAGGCCAAAGATGCCCTTGTATACGTGTACTTTTTCAGTGGCTTGTCCTTTATTGTCTACCAGTTCAAAACCTTCGTTTTTCCAGTTTACAATGCCCAAATCAATGTTATGCACATTCGAAAAACCTTGGGCCTGAAGTTCCTTTGCCAAACTCGCACTTCGAACCCCTACGGTACAATACACCAAAATCTCGGTATCGGGTTCAATGTTTTTCAGCAATTCGGGCGTAAAACGTTTTGCTCCCGACAAATGACTGACTTCATATTCCGACTGTTCTCGAACATCCAAGATCAGTAGCCTTTGGGATTGAATTAAGCTCTTCGCCTCAATCGGGCTAATGTTTGAAACCTCTTTAGGGTAGAATAAACGTGCCGTTTGCGGCCTAAAGTAGAGTATTGTCATCAGCAGAAACAGAAGCCCTAATGGCCAAAGCAGCATCCGTTTTCCAAGTTTTTTAAATGCCATTGAGTTTCCTTAAGGATATTTGATCGGTTTGTTCGACAATCATGTTTGGCCAAGTTAAATAATTATTACTTTGGGTACTGAAGATGTTGAGATCAAAAAGACTTAGTGTAAAAGCCTATACGGACGGAATTTTAAATTCCGATCGCCTGATTTTGAGCCGTGCCATTACTTTGGTGGAAAGTAATTTACCATCGGATATTGAGCTGGCGCAAGCATTGTTGGAGAACATTATTCCGCATGCAGGCAAAGCCATTCGCATTGGCATTACGGGAGTTCCCGGTGTTGGAAAGAGCACTTTCATCGAATCCTTTGGTGAGTTTCTAACACAGCAGAACAAAAACTTAGCGGTCCTTACCATTGACCCTAGCAGCCAACTGAGCAAAGGCAGTATTTTGGGCGATAAGACCAGAATGGAAACTTTGGCCAGAAACCCTAAAGCCTTTATCCGTCCATCGGCATCGGGCACTGCACTTGGTGGAGTAAGCGGAAAAACCAGAGAAGCCATGTTGCTTTGCGAAGCGGCCGGTTTCGATGTTATTTTTATTGAAACCGTGGGTGTTGGCCAATCAGAAACTTTGGTGCACGGCATGGTGGATTTTTTCCTACTACTGATGCTCGCAGGAGCAGGCGATGAACTGCAAGGCATAAAAAAAGGCATCATGGAAATGGCCGATGCGGTAGTCATTAATAAAGCGGATGGAGACAATATTAAAGCCGCAAAACGGGCCAGAATCGAATATCAAAATGCACTTCACTTGTTCCCTGCTTCTGAATCGGGTTGGATTCCCGAAGTAAAAACCTGTTCTGCATTACAAAACACTGGCTTGTCTGAAATATGGGAGATGATGGAGAAATACGTCCGTCACACCCAAACCAACGGTTATTTTGATATCAACCGAAAGGCTCAGAATTTGAACTGGATGAAGGAAAACATTAGTGCCCTATTGGAACAGGAATTTTACACCAACGATGCTGTAAAAAACAGCCTCCCTGAAATCACTAAAGCCGTTAAAACTGGTTCTTTACCTGCGCTGAATGCGGCCAGACAGCTAATTCAAAAATTTAAGGGCAAATAAAAAGTCCCTTTCGAAAGGGACTTTTTATCATTCTGTTCCGAATTCTCGGAATCTCTATAATTTTCATGGAGCAGGGTCCAAAAATATTACTCTCCTTTTCTTACACTTGAAGCGCCAGAAGTATCTGAATCTACGGAAGCACTTCCACGGTAACGAACACTAGAGGCTCCAGAAACATTGGCTTCTAATCTTTCAGAAACATTAACCCTTGCATTGCTGGCACCAGAAATACGCAAGTCTGCAATTTTATTCTGAAGGTCATAAGCACTGTAAGTGGACGCACCCGTAATTTTAACAGTTTGTTTATCGGCCCTACCTTTCAAGTTGATTACACATGAACCTGAAACTTCTAGGTTCAAATCATTCACATCCAAATCTAAATTTAGAGATGAAGCTCCAGAAAGATCAATGCTCATTTTACTACTTTCTAAAGTCTGCATAGTTTTGATAGAAACCGCACCACTGGCAGAAATTGATTCTAGCGACTTTACAGTAAGATAAGCCCTTGGGGTTTCTCTCATTCTGTAGCCTCTTCGGCCCGATTGGTCTCTCATTTTGATGGTCAATCGGCCTCCTCTTACTTCTGTGATTACATCATCCATGTAGTCCTCATCAATCTCTATTTCTAAAGACTCTTGATTTCCAACTCGGATTTCAACTGCAAAAGCATTGCTTACGCTCAACTCTCTAACGCCAGATATTTCTCTTTTCTGCTTGGCTTGCCCAAAAGCGGTCATGGCAAACATTACCATAACAGCAGCAAGTAAAGTGGGTCTCGAAATTCTTAATAATATTTTCATTTTCTTAAAACTTAAATCTGGCCTAAAGATGGCCACCAATGTAAAAGGTTGCATGACCTATCATTAATACTGGTTCAAGATAAATATGTTCACTCATTTAGCAAGGGCGAGGTTAGACATGCGGCATTAATTCCTTAAATTCAACAAAAGCTAAACCCTGACTTGATAAGAGTTTGTATTACCGTCATAAAAACGACATGTTCAAGCAACTAAAAACCTCAACTTGGGTATTATCATCCAGCTATGCATAACATTGTAATTATAGGAAACGGCATTTCGGGTATCACCACAGCCCGCCATGTACGCAAACTCAGTGACCATAAAATCACTGTCATTTCTGCTGAAACCGACCATTTCTTTTCTAGAACTGCGCTGATGTACATTTACATGGGCCATATGAAATACGAGCACACCAAACCTTATGAGGATTGGTTTTGGGAAAAAAACAGGATCGATCTGAAGCGTGCCTTTGTAGAAAAAGTAGACACTGATGGTAAAACCCTCCATTTTTCCGATGGAGAAACTATGGGATATGATAAGTTGGTAATTGCCACAGGATCTAAACCCAATAAATTTGGCTGGCCGGGCCAAGATTTAGAAGGCGTACAAGGACTTTACAGCTATCAAGATTTGGAAACCATGGAAGCCAATACCAAGAACCTTTCCCGAGCCGTCATTGTCGGAGGAGGCTTGATTGGTATTGAAATGGCCGAAATGCTTCGCTCCAGAAATATTCCAGTTACATTTTTAGTGAGGGAAGAAAGCTTTTGGGACAATGTTCTACCCTACGGAGAATCTCAAATGATCAACCGCCACATCAAAGAACATCATATAGACCTACGGCTGGCGACCGAATTAAAAGAAATTATTTCAGATGAAAACGGCCGTGTAAAAGCAGTAATTACTGGAACAGGTGAAACTATTCAATGTGAATTCGTAGGGCTCACCGTGGGTGTTTCTCCTAATATCGGGCTTTTAAAAGGTTCAGGAATTGAAACAAAAAGAGGCGTTTTAGTTGATCCATTCCTTAAAACCAACATTGACAATGTGTATGCGCTTGGCGATTGTGCTGAATTTTTAGAGCCGAATGGAGAAAGAAAAAGCATAGAACAAGTTTGGTATACTGGCCGAATGATGGGCGAAGCGCTCGCCAGAACATTATGCGATAAACCGACCAAATATGAACCTGGTCATTGGTTCAACTCTGCTAAATTCTTAGATATAGAATACCAAACCTATGGTTGGGTTTGGGCGAAAGCGAAAGACAATGAAAACGACTTTTACTGGGAGCATAAGAATGGAAAAATCTGCCTTCGACTGCGCTGGGAAAAATCTACTGGGAAACTGTTGGGCGTAAACAATTTAGGCTTTAGACTTCGACACCATGCCTTTGATAAATGGTTTAAGGAAGGGAGAACAGTCGATTATGTGCTTGAGCACTTAAAGGACGCCAACTTTGATCCAGAGCTTTATAAAACCTATGAGGCCGAAATCATCGCACAATTCAATCGTGAAAACGGCAAAAATATTCAGCTTAAAAAGAAAAGCTGGAAACGCATTTTAGACTTTGTATCATAATTCAAATAGACAATAATGTCGACTACAGAACCGAATTTATCCATCTCGAACCCGCATCCAGAAGATACAGATGTAATCCAAAAAGTAGCCTTAGTGGTGGCCTGCTTTGGAGTGCTAATACTCTTAGCCGCTTGGGCCAATGTAGCCTTAGATGCAGCTATATTTATGCCCATCGCCATCATTTCCATGATAGGCGGAACCACCGTTTATGGCGCTCGAAGTTATTTGAAGCAACCTGAAGGAATTAAAAACAACGGAGTTTGGCATTTTTCATTGACCAGCCGGGGCGCATTTGCTTGGGCAGTTGGCATTTTGCTTACAGGCTTTTATATCCTGTTGTATTGGTTTCCTGGCTATGTAGGTTTTGTTCAGAGTGGCGAAAATCAAGGCTTGGTCGCACTTTTCGACCCGCTGAGCATGGCCATAAAAGGCCGCCCTGCGAGTCAATGGTTTATGTATGGAACCCTTTATACCATCGCCATTTTGGCTTTAGGTATGAAGTTCATTTTCAAATACAGACATAATCGTTATCAACTTATAAGAACCATTTCGGTGATGATTGCCCAACTGGTTTTTGCTTATACTATCCCTGAAATTTTAGCAGCGCTTAATTATAATGATGTGACCACCACGGCTGGCGAATATGCTGGCTATTATGATGCTGACATTAAAAACGTCTGGCCACTCGATTACGACTTCTTTTATAGCTATCATTTAGACGCAATGCAGGAAGAAGCCTATCAGCCCGTTGGAATGATTTATTTAATCGCTGGTATGGCCTTATTCTTAGTTGGAACTCCAGTTTTAACCTACTTGATTGGTAAGCGTTGGTATTGCTCTTGGGTATGTGGTTGTGGTGGTTTGGCCGAAACTGCAGGAGATCCATTCCGTCACCTTTCTTCAAAAAAACTGGGTGCTTGGAAACTTGAACGTTGGCTCATTCACAGTGTGATGATATTCGTTTTTGTAATGACGGCCGTTACGCTCTATGGATATTTCACAGGTACCAGTTCCGTTTTTGGGCTCGATATCTATTCTAAATTCCAAAAACCTTATGGTTTCTTTATTGGAGCCATCTTCTCAGGAATCATTGGGGTTGGTTTCTACCCCATGCTTGGCAACCGTGTTTGGTGTCGTTTTGGCTGCCCAATGGCAGGCTATATGGGCATTATTCAACGCTTCAAATCTAAATTTAGGATTACCACGAATGGTGGCCAATGTATTTCTTGCGGAAACTGCTCTACCTATTGTGAGCAGGGTATTGATGTAAGGGCTTATGCTCAGAAAGGGCAAAATATTGTCCGTGCGAGTTGTGTGGGCTGCGGGGTTTGTTCTGCGGTTTGCCCAAGAGGAGTACTGAAATTAGAAAATGGCCCAGAAGAAAAACGTTACGATTTACCTCCAATTATTATTGGTAATGAAAGCGTGAAAATTTCAGATTAACTGAATAGCATCATCACTCAACAAAAAAGGAATTGTCAACCCATTTGACAATTCCTTTTTTGTTATCTCAGGTGTTAGAGATAATCTCCTCAATCTGACCCAGATGATGTTTTAAGTGCTTGATATAATCATTGATGAAATATTCAAGCGTTGTGGGCTGATCTGCTGGAACAGGTTTCCAAGCAATCTTATCGAGGTTATGATTTGACCTTTCCTTTGTTAACACCTTGTCAGGAATTTGGCCCACAATGTAATCGATATGTAGGTTGTACTGTCTCCATAGAATGATCAAATCATGCCATTGCGCACCTGCATAATTTTGGTTTTCTACCCAAGCCACTTGATCGTAGCCTTCAAAAATCAAGTCATCCGTAGATTGTGCTTTCACAATTCGCGCATGGTTATTGGAAGCTGAATCGATCATATGCCCCACAATTTCTTGAATCGACCATTTATCAGCAGCCAGCCTTAAATTGGCTTCATTTTCGGGCATCATCATAAAGCGCTCAAAGGCGGAAAGAATCGTTTCTCTTAAATTATGTTCCATAGCTGCTAGTTAAATAAAAAGCCCGATTCAATGAATCGGGCTTTGGGTTAATATTTATGAAGTAAAGCTTAAAGCCCGAAAGCTGCCTTTACTTGATCTTGATAATCTAATTTTTCCCAAGTAAATAATTCCACTTCTCTCTCATGCGACATTCCATCAGCACCGATGAAGCTTTTCTTTACTATTTCGTTCTTTCTACCCATGTGGCCATAAGCCGCAGTTTCAAGATACATTGGGTTTCTTAATTTCAGTCTAGTTTCAATTGCATAAGGACGCATATCGAACACTTCAGATACTTTTTTAGCAATCTCGCCATCGGTCATGTCTACGTGTGCAGTACCGTAAGTAGAGATGAAAATACCCATTGGCTCAACTACTCCAATAGCGTAAGAAACTTGTACTAACACCTCGTCAGCTACACCTGCAGCCACTAAGTTCTTAGCGATATGTCGTGTAGCATAAGCTGCAGAACGGTCTACTTTTGAAGGGTCCTTTCCAGAGAATGCACCTCCACCATGAGCACCTTTTCCACCGTAAGTATCTACAATAATTTTTCTTCCTGTTAAACCAGTATCACCGTGTGGCCCACCAATCACAAACTTTCCAGTTGGGTTGATGTGGTATTTGATCTGACCATTGAACAATGCTTGAAGATTCGCTGGTAATTTCGCCATCACTCTTGGGATCAAGATATTGATGATGTCCTTACGGATAGTCGCCAACATTTCTTCATCTCCAGCAAAATCATCGTGCTGTGTAGAAACCACAATACTATCAATTCTCAACGGCACGTTGTCGTCAGAATATTCAATTGTTACCTGAGATTTTGCGTCTGGTCTTAGGTAAGGAATTTCTTTACATTCTCTTCTTAGGTCTGCTAATTCTTGAAGAATTTTATGAGAAAGGTCTAATGCCAAAGGCATGTAGTTCTCTGTCTCTTTCGTAGCATAGCCGAACATCATACCTTGGTCACCAGCGCCTTGCTCTTCTTTGTTGGCCCTGTCAACTCCTTGATTAATGTCTTGAGACTGCTCGTGAATGGCTGAGAGCACACCACAAGACTTGCTATCAAACTGATATTCAGCTTTTGTATAACCAATTCTCTCGATTACGTCTCTAGCAATTCTCTGAACATCAAGGTAAGTTTTAGACTTTACCTCACCTGCCAAAATCACCTGACCTGTGGTCACTAAGGTTTCACAAGCTACTTTAGAATCAGGATCGAAAGCCAAGAAGTTATCGATGAGTGCATCGGAAATTTGATCGGAAACTTTATCAGGGTGTCCTTCGGAAACTGACTCAGATGTAAATAGGTATGACATATTATAATGTTAGTTTATTCAAATATTGGAGCGCAAAAATAGGCTTTTGATTTTATTATGAAAACAAATGTTCAGTAATACTAACTGCTGTAAAGCAGAAAGATAGCAGGCGTCTTCTTCATATCTATATCAGAGGCCTTCCATTTGCCCACTGATTTTGAAATAATGTGTTCGCTAGCCCCAGAAATATCTTTGGCTACACATAAGAAAGTTTCCTTTCTAGCCACTTTTAGAATGTCTGTCAATAAGGCTTCGTTTCGGTAAGGCGTATCCATAAAGATCTGAGTAATGTTCTTCAGATTAGATTCCTTTTCCAAATCTCTAATGGCCTGCTGACGTTCTTTTCTGTCGATTGGCAAGTAGCCATGAAAGGTAAAAGACTGACCATTGAAACCACTCGCCATTAAGGCCAGAAGTATCGAAGATGGACCAACCAAGGGATTGACTTTCACTCCAAACTGATGCGCCATATGAACCAATCGGGCACCAGGATCGGCTACACCAGGGCAACCCGACTCTGATATAATACCAATGTTTTTTCCAGAAATGGCGGGTTGTATCAATTCGAAACAATCTTCGTAGGAGGTTTTTTTATTCAAAATCTCAAATTGAAGTTCTTCAATCACTAAACCAAGCCTCAACGAACTGAGGTACCTTCTGGCAGTTCGCAAATCCTCTACATAAAACAAGTCGCACTTAAGAATGGCTTCACGCACTTGTTCGGGAATAACCGCTTGCTGGGTATCGGCCGAAATCACATTCGGAATCATAAAAACTTGTCCACTACCCATTTTGCAAATAATCTAAAGTGAGATTTAAAAATTCTTCTGGCTTTTCGGCATGAAGCCAATGCCCTACGCCTTCTATGGTTTCTATTTTACTTTTCTTGAAAATGGAATGGATTAAATTGAAGTCAGAATCCGTTATATAATCCGACTTTCCACCCCTGATAAAAAGTGTGCTTCCATCATAAACGGAATTATGATTTAGACCTAAACCAACTTTATCAATTTCTTTTGCAATTACATCTAAGTTCATTTTCCACTCGAATGCATCGTTGCTCCTCGCTAAGTTTTTCAGCAAAAACTGGCGCACTCCAAACTCTGGAATGTATTCAGCTAACTTTTCATCTGCTTCTTTTCTCGAACTCAAGCTGGGAAGATCTAATGAGAATAAACCTTTGAAAATAAGGGTGTGATGTGGGGGGTATGACTGGGGCCCAATATCGGCTATAATCAATTTGTCCACTCTGCTAGGGTGCTCCGTAGCAAAAGTCATCGCTACTTTTCCTCCCATTGAATGCCCCAAAATGTGAGGCTTTTCAATGTTATGATTATCCATAAAGTTGAGCAAGTCCTCCGACATAGCCGGATAAGAAAACTCATCGTCATGAAAAGACTGGCCATGATTCCGCTGGTCTAGAATGTATACCTTATAATATTCAGCATACTTTTTACCCAATGTAAGCCAGTTGTCTGATGTACCCAACAAACCATGAAGTATTATTAATGGTTGGCCTTCGCCCAATTCTCTGAAATAGAGTTCTTGCATTATTTTAATTCTCTTAAATAAAGTTGAATAGTATTTTCTAAACCTAAATATAGCGCATCACAAACCAAGGCATGCCCAATGGAGACCTCATCCATAAAAGGAATTTCTTGTTTCAAGTAGGCTAAATTCTTTAAATCTAAATCGTGGCCTGCATTTATTCCAAGTCCTAATTCCTTCGCCTTGGCTGCTGCCAATTTATAATCGGCAATCGCTTTAACTTTGTCTTCCTCATAAGTCGAAGCATACATTTCGGTATAAAGTTCAATACGATCAGTGCCAACTTTGGCAGCTCCTTCAATCATATCAATTTCAGGTGCTACGAAAATAGAGACACGTATCCCTACAGCTTTTAATTCCGAAATCACTCCTTTCAGAAATTCTTCATGGACAACGGTATCCCAACCTGCATTTGAAGTAAGGACTCCCGGAGGGTCAGGTACTAGTGTGGCCTGTTCTGGCTTCACTTCTTTCACCATGGCCATAAAGCGTTCGTCAGGATAGCCCTCAATATTGAATTCAGTTGTTACTACTTTCTTCAAATCGTACACATCCTGTCTGGTAATGTGGCGTTCATCTGGACGTGGATGCACAGTAATTCCCTGAGCACCAAAGCGTTCGCAGTCTTTTGCCACCTGCACTACATTGGGGTTATTTCCACCACGGGCATTCCGAATTGTGGCTATCTTGTTGATGTTGACACTAAGCTTAGTCATGGAATATTTTTATTTGCATAACTTTGCCCGCAAGTTAATGATTTCATTGATCGTAAAAATTTTGAGATGAGCCTAAAACAACAGATTGACGCAGATATTAAAAGTGCAATGCTTGAAAAGCGTAAAGATGACCTGAAAGCCTTGAGGGCAGTCAAATCAATGATTCTTTTGGCTGAAACTGAAAAAGGAAATACTGAAGGAGTTTCGGCTGATGCTGAAATGAAGCTTTTGGTAAAAGCCGTGAAGCAAAGAAGGGACTCTGCGCAAATTTATAAAGAACAGAATAGAGAAGACCTTTATGCCGTTGAAATGGCAGAAGTTGAGGTCATCGAAAAGTATTTACCAAAGCAGCTTACCGAGGAAGAAGTGAAAGCTGAACTTCAAAAAATCATTGCTCAGCTAGGTGCTTCTGGTCCTCAGGATATGGGTAAAGTGATGGGCGCAGCCTCTAAAGCCCTCGCTGGAAAAGCGGATGGCAAAACCATTTCAACTTTAGTGAAGCAATTACTGACAGCCTAATTCATTGAAAACCCTTGACATCATACTATTAATACCGCTCATTTTTGGAGCGGTAATGGGCTTTAGAAAAGGGTTACTCTTAGAAATTATCGGAATATTGGCCTTTGTTTTGGCCATTATTGGTGGTTTTAAACTCATGGAGATCGGTATCTCCTATTTGCAAGAACACATAGAAGGCATGGATCACCTCCTGCCATTCATTTCCTTTCTTGTTATTTTTCTGGCCATTATTCTGCTAGTGAATATGGTAGGGAAATTAATGAAGAAAGTGGTGGATATGACGTTGCTTGGCGGAGTGGATAAATTTGCTGGAGCCATTGTAGGTATTGCAAAATGGGCCATTGGCTTAAGCATTCTCCTTTGGCTTACTAATAATTTTGGCATTGAGCTACCCGGGCAAGATGAAGATTTGGTGCTCTACCCATATTTGGTAAAGCTTGGCCCCAATCTAATTGAAGCCCTAAATGTGGTTTTGCCTTTTGCCGAAGAAATGCTGGACTCTATTAAAGAAATGGTTTCTCCACAAATCACTTGATACTCATTTTAGACAACTTCGATTCATTCACCTATAACTTGGTGGACTACTTTGGGCAACTCAATGTAAAAACCGAAGTAATAAGAAACAATGTTTCTATGGACAGTATCAACTTCAGCAAGTATTCTGGCATCGTTTTATCGCCTGGGCCAGAGAAGCCAGAAAAAGCTGGTATCTTATCAGAAGTTGTGAAAGCCAAAATTGGGCAAATGCCAATGCTCGGTATTTGTTTGGGACATCAAGCCATTGGTCAATATTTAGGTGCTACATTAGTAAAGGCCAGATACCCAATGCACGGCAAAATTTCTAGCATAAAAACCGAAGAAGCCATTATATTTAATGGTTTGCCCAATGAATTTGACGTGGTTCGTTATCATTCGTTAGTACTTCATAATTTACCAAATGACCTTTCTCCAATTGCCCAAACGGAAGATGGAGAACTAATGGCATTTGAAAATGTTGAATTAAAAGTAACTGGAATCCAGTTCCACCCAGAAGCTATTTTGACCCAGTACGGATTAGAAATGCTAAAAAATTGGGTGAGTTTTTATAATATTGTTTAAATCGTTAGCTAAAACTGACCACATGGCATTAGAAATTAAAGAAGAAAAAGGGTACGAGTACATAGATGAGGGGCAAGGCGAAGTAATTGTACTGCTTCATGGCCTTTTTGGGGCTTTAAGTAATTGGGAAAGCGTAGTAAATCAATTCTCTAAAGAATACAGAGTCATGATTCCAATGCTGCCCATTTATGAAATGCCAATCAAACAAGCTGGGCTTGAGGGCTTAGTGAAACACCTTGAGGGCTTTGTAGCGCTAAAAGGTTTGACAAGCATGAAACTGATGGGGAACTCATTAGGAGGCCATATAGGTCTGATTTATACGCTCGCCAATCCAGAGAAAGTCAACGGACTGATTTTAACGGGTAGTTCAGGGCTCTTTGAAAATTCCATGGGAGGAAGTTTCCCAAAAAGAGGAAGTTACGAATACATTAGAGAAAGAGTAGAATACACTTTTTACGACCCTAAAACCGTTACTGAGGAGTATGTAAACGAGGTGTTTGAAACCACCAAGAGCATTCCAAAATGTATGCGAATTGTGGCCATTGCTAAGTCTGCACAAAGACACAATATGGCAAAGGAAATCCCGAACATCAAAATACCAACGCTGTTAATTTGGGGCCTTAATGATACCATTACACCTCCCATTGTGGCACATGAGTTCGACAGGCTTATTCCTAATACGAAACTAAGGTTCATTGATAAGTGTTGTCATGCACCAATGATGGAACACCCTGAAAGATTCAATCAATTACTTCAAGAGTTTTTAGACGAGCAAAAAGCAGCATGACCGCAGCAGAACTGATTAATTATTTAATTCCTCCTTTAAAATTGACTGACGATGGCAACAAGGCCATTGTATGGATGGAAGAATTACGGACCAATCAGTTACCTGTGGTAGAAAAAGGAAAGTTTTTGGGCCTTATTTCAGAAGATGTCATTCTTGAAAACAATGATGCTACCAAACCTATTCGAGAATACGACTTGTTTGCCGAAGACTGCTTTATTTTTGAAGACCAGCATTTTTATGATGTCATTAAAATGGCCCATGAACATGAAGTTCAGCTGGTTTCTGTTTTAGGTAGAAATGGAAACTTCTTGGGCGTGGTAACGATTGAAGACACCATTAGCAGCTTTGCTCAATCAATGGCCGTTCAAGAACCAGGAGCAATTCTAATTGTTTCTATGAACTACAGAGATTATTCTTTGGCCGAAATCAGTAGAATTGTTGAAGGCGAAAATGCTAAGATTTTAAGCAGCTGCATCACCAACGATTACATGGATGCTTCAAGGATTAAATTAACCCTAAAGGTTAATCAGCCCGATATTTCTCATATCAGTGCTTCCATCGAACGCTTTGGGTATAAAGTGATTGGAAAGTTTCAAGAAATTGAAATCAAGTCGAATGACCAAGACCGTTATGATATGTTGATGAAATACCTCAACATTTAATTTGCCTATGAAAATCGCTCTCCACGGAAAAAGCATCACCCCTGAAGCCATTGATTGTGTAAAAGATTTACTTCAGGTTTTAGACGAAAAGTCTATTGATATTTCGATGTCAAAAGATTTTGAGAAGCAGCTGAAAAAAGCAAAGCTAAACGCCAATCCGGAAAAAATTATTTTACCAGGAGATGACCTGTCGGACATTGACTTTGTGTTAAGCCTAGGAGGTGATGGCACCATGCTAGATACCATTGCCTATACCGCACAACACGAAACCCCGATTGTGGGCATAAACCTTGGAAGGCTTGGTTTTTTAGCCACTACGCCTAGAGGTGAGATTAACAATGCTGTTGAATCACTCATTTCTGCAGATTATATTGTAGAAAGTAGATCGTTGATTCATGTTGATTCAAATCAAGACCTTTTTGCTCCTTTCAATTTTGGGCTGAACGAGTTTACCATTGTTAAAAAAGAAACTTCATCTATGATCGTGGTACATACTTATGTAGACGGTGAATATTTAAATGCATATTGGGCTGATGGCTTGATTGTCTCAACCCCAACAGGCTCAACGGGATACTCTTTAAGTTGTGGAGGACCATTGGTTCACCCAAGGTTAAAGAACTTTATTCTAACTCCAGTTTCTCCGCATAACCTTAATGTTCGACCAATCATAGTTTCAGACCAAAGCGAAATCACTTTCGAAATTGAAGGAAGAACTAACCGTTTTATGGTGTCTTTAGATTCAAGGTCATGCAGTGTAGACGATAAAGTAAAAATATCCGTTAAGAGAGAGTCGTTTGAGGCAAAGCTGGTAAGGTTCGCCCATAACAGCTATTTCGATACCTTACGACATAAGTTGAATTGGGGGGTAGACGCCAGAAATTGAATTAACAATATTTAACTGGCCATTTTTGAAACGAAATCACAATGTTATCTAGCTTGCGAGCATATCATACGGATAAAACTGTATTACCTAAGTTTTTGAAAAAATCATCTTTGATGATTTTGTTACTACTGTCAATTTTCAGTGTCAGAGCACAAGACTCTGAAGTTGGTTTTGAGCTAGGCACTTATAACTACCTTGGCGATGTAGCCCGAGCTTATGATTTTGGGAATTCAACTTTAGGAGCGCAGTTCTTTGTTAGAAAACACCTTAACAATGGTTTCAATACCCGGATTTCAGTTGGGTATGGCAAACTAAAAGGTGCAGATGACGAAGCATTTGACGTGTTTTCAGCAAATAGAAATGCATCTTTCAAGGGTCGAATTTTCAATGTTGATTTTCTATGGGAATACAATTTCCTTGATTTTCGAGACGAAAAACTACAACAGTTTTGGACACCCTATATTTTATTTGGCGTGGGCGCTTACAAATATACCGGAGAAGATGGCTTTGGCTCATCATATAATTCTGGAATAAATTTAAGATTACCAATAGGCATAGGCCTCAAATATAGAATCGATAGAAGGTGGACATTGGCAGCATCAACCAGTGCAATCAAGTCTAATTCAGACGATTTAGACAATGTATCTATCAATACTCCTTCCATCAAAGATTATAGAGGAGGCAATCCTAACGATGACGATTGGATGTTCTTTACGTCAATATCGATTAGCTATACACTCTATAAAATCGTCTGTCCTCAAGACAAATTTAGATAGCACTGATAAAGAATCAATTAGGGTTTAAAAACAATAACCATTTTCGTACCTTCGCACTCGCTTTTTCGCGGAGCAGATACAATGAAGAACAAAATTAAGCTTGACTCACTTCCGAAACACATTGCCGTAATCATGGATGGTAACGGCCGTTGGGCAAAAAGCCAAGGTGCCGCCCGTGTTTTTGGTCATAAAAACGCCATTAAGGCGGTAAGAGACACTACTGAAGGGTGTGCAGAGTTGGGCGTTGAATACCTTACCCTTTACGCATTTTCAACAGAAAACTGGAAGAGGCCAAAGCTAGAAGTTAACGCTCTGATGCAGCTATTGGTAGCCACCATCAATAAGGAAATAAAAACCTTGATGGACAATGACATCAAATTGACTGCCATTGGTGATATCGAAAGTTTACCAAAGTCATGTCAACGTGAATTGGCGCAAGCAATGGAAACAACTTCGAAAAACAAAAGGATGACTTTGGTTTTAGCCTTGAGTTATAGTGGTAAGTGGGACATTACCAATGCCATGAAACAAATAGGCCTGAAGTGCGAGAGTGGAGCGTTAAAAGCTGAAAACATTACAAGTGAAATTATTGAAAACCATTTGTCAACATCGGGGATTCCTGATCCAGAGTTGTTGATAAGGACAAGTGGTGAGCAAAGAATAAGTAATTTTCTATTGTGGCAAATGGCATATACCGAGTTTTTTATCACGGATACGCTTTGGCCAGACTTTAGGAGAGAGCATTTATATGAGGCAATTGTCTCGTACCAAACAAGAGAAAGAAGGTTCGGTAAAACGAGCGAACAGATATAGAATTAACCTTGGGAATGAAGAAAATATTTTTACTTCTGGTCATTAGCATATGTGGTTTAACGCAAGTTAAAGGGCAGGTGAGATATGGTGTGAATACGGCAGAAGGTGTTCAAATTGACTATACAAACCCAAGGGTTTTTGAAATTGCTGAAGTGCTGTATTCTGGCCTTAGCTCCATAGAAGAACGGGCGCTAACCGGTTTAGTAGGCATTAAAGTTGGTGATAAAATCAGTATTCCTGGAAATGAAATTTCCGATGCCATCAAAAAACTATGGAAACAAGGCATTATTGCTGATGTCCAAATTTGGCTTACAAAAATTGAGGGTGATAGGGCGTTTTTAGAGATTAGAATCACTGAGCGACCAAGAATCACAAAATTTGAAATTGAGGGCGTTAATAGTTCGCAGAAATCAGACTTAAAAGAGCAGATTGGTGTAATTGGAAAAGTAGCAAGCGCTCCTCTGATCAAGAATAGTGAAACCCTGATTAAGAAGTATTATGTGGCAAAGGGATACTTAAATGCAAATGTAAAAACACTTCAAGAAACGGACTCTGTAGGCACAAAAGGAGCTCAGTTGACCTTTATTGTCGATAAAATGTCGAAGGTAAGAATCAATAAAATTGAGTTCGAAGGCAACGATTCCTTTTCTGACCAACGACTAAAGAAACCTTTAAAGAAAACCAATGAAAAGCCTCGTTTCTGGCTTGTGGCAAGACTTTTTGACCAAATTTTTAAGACTACTCCAAACACAGTTTCTAATTATGTGGACTCAACCTATACGGTGAGTGAATCTAGGTTCAAGTCTTTCATTAATGATAACGTTAAACTCAACTTCCTTCAAAGTTCAAAATTTATTCAAGCAGAGTTTGAAGCTGATAAAGATGGATTAATAGCTTTCTACAATACAAAAGGTTACAGAGATGCTGCCATTGTTAGTAGCTCCGTAACAAAGCTAGATGAAGATTATATCAACCTTAATATCAAAGTAGACGAAGGAAGTAAATACTATATCAGAGATATTGACTGGACAGGGAATTACAAATACACTTCTTCACAGCTTTCAGGTCTCTTAGGAATTAAAAAAGGTGATGTTTACAACAGAGAACGTATAGAATCAAGAACCTCATTTGATGGGCAAAGTGGAGATGATATCAACTCACTCTACATGGATGATGGTTATCTGTTCTTCAGGCTAGAAGTAGTTGAAGTAAGAGCAGATAACGACTCAATAGATCTTGAAATGCGAATGTATGAAGGAGAGCAAGCCACAATAAAAAGGATTATTCTTAAGGGAAATGACAGAACTAGTGACCACGTGGTTCTTAGGGAAATCAGAACACTACCTGGTCAAAAATTCAGTAGAAGAGACTTAATTAGAACTACAAGAGAGTTGGCTCAGCTTGGCTATTTTGACCCAGAGCAAATCAATCCAAAACCTATTCCAAACAACGGGGATGGCACCGTAGATATCGAGTTTAGCCTTGTTGAAAAATCATCCGATCAGATCCAACTTTCTGGAGGTTTCGGTGGGCCATTCGGTTTTGTGGGTACAGTTGGACTTCAGCTGAACAACTTCTCAATTAAAAACATTAGAGACTGGAGTAAATGGAGACCTTACCCATCTGGTGATGGACAAAGGTTATCTGTACAGGTTCAATCTAACGGTAGACGTTTCCAGAACTACAATATGACTTTTTCCGAGCCATGGCTTGGAGGTAAAAAACCAAACAGCTTTAGTGTAAGCTTTAACAGAACTGTGAACAGAACTTTTACAGATTACTATAACCCTTCTGATGTCAACGGTTTCTTGAAGGCATCTGGTTTTACAATTGGGTTAGGTAGAAAATTGCGTTGGCCTGACGATTACTTTGGTATATCGAACAGCATATCATATCAATTTTATGATGTATTCAACTTTGGAAATACACTTGGCTTCTCTACCGGTCAGGCGAACAGCATAACCTTCAACACTGCTATTTCCCGAAGCAATATTGATAGCCCTCAGTTCCCTACACATGGGTCTCAGTTCAATTTAAATATAAACTTAACACCTCCTTATTCATTATTTTTGGATAGATTCAATGATGGTGGAAGCTCAGACCTTACAACCAGAGAGCGCTATCAGTTCATTGAATACAACAAAACATTAATGGATGCATCGTACTTTATTCCATTTACTAAAAAGTTTGTGTTGAATGCCAGAGCACACCTTGGGTTCATAGGTTCTTATGGAAACAAGACTGATACAGGACCATTCGAAAGGTTCTTCCTAGGAGGTAACGGATTAAATGGTGCAAATAACTTTATAATTGGACAAGACATTATTGCGTTAAGAGGTTATGAGGATAACAGTATTGTACCAGTAGACCCTGAAACAGGCTTTAGAGGAGGACTTATCTTTAACAAGTTTGTTGCTGAATTGAGGTATGCAGTATCATTAGCCCCTACATCAACCATTTACGTTTTAGCCTTTGGCGAAGCAGGTAATGCGTGGAACAATTACTCGGAGTATTCTCCAAGGAATTTATTTAGGTCTGCGGGAGTTGGTGCAAGGGTATTTCTTCCTGCATTTGGTTTGTTAGGTCTCGACTGGGCATATGGTTTTGATTCTGATAGAGAATTGGGGATTGATGGAGGTTCTCAAATTCACTTCACTATTGGTCAACAAATCAGATAACATGCACAAATTTTCGCCCGCCATAGTATTATTCTTTGTAATTTCTAACTTTGTGCTGGCTCAAAACGAGGCCTACGCACAGAAGTTTGGCCACATTGATTCAGGTTATATTTTATCCAAAATGCCTGAATACGCTGAGAAAAAGAAGGAGATAGAAGATCTCCACAAGGAATATGACAAAGTGGTACGGAGTTTGCAAAACCAAGCTGAGAAGATGAGGGCAGAACTTAGGGCCAAGGAAATTTTGTTTACTCCTGAAATGATAAAGGAAAAGCAAAACGAAATTGACCTGAAGGAACAAGAGGCACTAGACAAGTCAACAGAGCTTTTTGGTTATGATGGACTCATTTATAAAAAGCAAAACGAATTGTTGAGGCCGCTTTGGCAAAAAATGTCTGAGGCTACAGAGATAGTTTCTAGAAAGCATAAGATAGACTATATGCTTGATAAAGCTGCCGATGTTAGTATTATTTACTCCAACCCTGAGCATGATTACACAGAGTTTGTGCTAGAAGAATTGGAGTTATTAAAAAAGAAGAACTAAAACATTAATTTGAATCTTAAAGTCATGAATCGTAAACTATTACTCGCTACATCATTGTTTTTAATGGCAATGACAGCCTGGAGCCAGGAATTTAAAGTTGGTTATACAAGCATAGATGCTATTGTATTTAGTATGCCTGAAATTCCTCAAATCAATGCCGACCTACAGGTCTATCAAAAACAATTGGCCAGTCAGGTAGAAAGCAAACAAAAAACAATCGATGCAAAAATTGCAGAATACCAGCAATTGGCACAACAACCGACTGTATCACCAACGGTGATGCAAGAAAAAGAAACTGAAATCAGAAAGCTACAAGCCGATTTTCAGAACTTTTCTCAAAAAGCAGATGAATCACTAAGCAATAAATCGAACAACTCGTTCAACCCTATTTATGCAAAGGTTCAAAACGCTATTGAGGAAGTAAGAAAAGAAAAAGGCTACGGCATGATTATTAATGCAGGCACTGAAACTGGTGGAATCGTTTTAGCAGCTAGAGAAGAAGACAACATTACCAAAGCTGTGTTCGAAAAACTAGGTGTTCCAATGCCAACTCCTAAAGAAGGAGAAGGAACCCCTGCCGCCAAATCAGGAGGTAACTAAGAATATAATATTTCCATAAAAAAGGCCATCTCAATTGAATTGAGATGGCCTTTCTAGTTTTTAGCGTTCTAAAGTTAATTCTTCAGTCTATACAGATCAACCTCAGTGGCTACGTAACCAAAGGCGGGCCAATTTCCAGTATCAATTACCTTTTGGAAGATCTCTTTCGCTTTTGCAATGTCTCCATTGTATAAGTACCAATTACCCATTCCGTAACCTTGAGTAGCCAAGCTAAGTGCTACATCCATTTGATCAGTTCTCAGTAGTTCCTCTTTCGCCAGTTCACCCTTATACATCATAATTCGTTTATAGTAACTATCGTTTTCGATAATCGTCATTTCCGAATGAATTGGTTCGAGGAATGTTAAAGCCTCTTGGGCTTTCCCTTCTCGCATAAGACTCATATAAAGCCAATCCGTAGTGGCCACTAGTAAATCATCGTTTACACTATATTTCAGGCATTCCTTATAGATTGCAGTCGCTTCTTCAAACTTACCTTGGAGATAAAGCGCCAGCCCATAGTGATAAAGAATATTGAACTGGGTATTAGAAAGAGGAATGTTCATACTGTTGGGGGCGCCATCAGGCTCCACCTCAATCTTCTCCCTATCCATCATCTCAAAAGCTTTTTTATAATCCGATTCTGCTTTTGAAAACTGCCGGGTACTGATATACCTATGTCCTCTGTGCCTGTAAAGCTTGTAGGAGTTCGGAAACTTATTAATACCTTCTGTAAACACCTCAATGGCCTTATTATAGTTGCTTAAATACGCCCAACGCCTTCCTAGCCAAATGGTGTTCATTTCACTAGGATCGTCATCAAAATTCTTTTGAGCCTCTTTTAAATTAGAAGTCAATGTTGTAGTAGCCTCATCACTCCTTTCTGGAATATGCAGTGGAGTTCCATCCACAGCATAGGCCTGAACTTCTTCCTTTTCTTCAGTTTTCTCTCCAGAACAGGCGAAAACAAACAAAATACTACAAAGTATTATCAATAAGCGAGCTTTCATATATTTAGTATTTATCGGTCATTTTGAAGGTCATTCCGTTCTTCTTCTCATCTACCATTTTCTTCACGTCTTCCAGAAGTTTTTTGGCATCATACACTATTCCATCCTTCACCGTATAACGAACTCCCCCTACACGAATAAGTTCATTGTCATCATTCAGTTTCAGGGCTCCTGTACCGTAAAGCACTTTTAAGTTCTGTAATGGATTTTCTTCTACAATTACAAAATCCGCAAACTTGCCTACTTCCACTGTTCCGATTTTATCAGCCATGCCCAAGGCTTCTGCCCCATTCAAAGTAGCAGACATAATAACTTCGAGCGGATGAAACCCCGCTTCGCGAAGCAACTCTAGCTCACGGATATAAGCGAAACCATACAGTTGAAAGATAAAGCCAGAGTCTGAACCTGCAGTAACACGGCCCCCACGGTTTTTATATTCGTTTACAAAGGTCAT
Source organism: Roseivirga echinicomitans (assembly GCF_001592935.1). Lineage (GTDB taxonomy): Bacteria > Bacteroidota > Bacteroidia > Cytophagales > Cyclobacteriaceae > Roseivirga > Roseivirga echinicomitans. The sequence continues at coordinate 760,639 of NZ_LRDB01000001.1, read as the reverse complement.
CCAAAGATTATAGTTTTCTTTCCAAGCCACTTCTTCTTCCGTTCCCCAATAGAACCAATAAGAACCATGTGACCTTTTACTCGGGCGATAAAACTCCCAAAGTGAAGGCAAAGTATACTCTTGGTGCCATTCCGCAGAATACGCACGCATCAAATCACGGCTGGCTTCATAAATGTTGAATGTTGGATCCAAAGTGAAATCCAGATCAATCAACTCGTTCATCACATTGTTCCAATGATCTGAAAAAGGAGGTGCCGCCTGTGCCCAAAGCCTACCTGCCTCACCAAAACGGTCTTGCTCATTTCTGTAATTATAGTCTAAGCTATAGTTCTGAACCCTTCTGTCTGTGAATAGTGCTTCAGGCAATCCATACCAGTGCTCCATTGAAGTCAATCCAGCTCGGGCAGAGTTGAGTACATTCCATCGTACTACGTCCATTTGCGCATGGTGCATGGCCGATTTTAATCCCAGTTTTTTGTTTTCTTCTAAAGCGGCCTGCATAATTTCTGGAGCAGCTCCAAAAAACTTGATCCCATCAGCCCCTTTGGCTTTGTTTTGTCTTACCCAATCTCTGGCCATCTCTGGAGTTGAAATAGGTTCCTTAGCCCCTTGTCCAAAACCCGTATAGGCCAAAATTCTAGGGGCAGTAATGGTGTTTTGATTACTCTTTTCCTTCTGATCCAAGACCCATTGAAGGCCATTACCAGTGGAAGGGTCTCGAATGGTGGTAATACCATGCGCCAACCATAATTTAAACACATATTCAGCTGGAGTACCTTGTGCAGACCCGCCTATATGGCCGTGCATATCCACGAAACCTGGCATTAGGTACATGCCTTCCAAATCCATCACTTGATCTTTTGGACCTACTTTCGGGCGGTCTTGTTCACGAATTTCCAAGCCTGGATAACCTACATTGTAGATGCCTTTGATGATGTTTTTTTCAACGATGATGTCTACGGGGCCAGTGGGTGGTGCTCCATTTCCATTGATCAATGTAACTCCTCGAATGATAAGTCTTTCGAAAGGCCCTTCGCCTTCACTCCGATTGGGCGCTTTTTCTACTTGAGCATGAAGGTGAAAGACTAAGGTTAATAAGAAAAGGCATGCTATTGCCCTGAAGAAATGTTTTTTCATAGTGATTAAGGTTGAATTAGTGCAGAAGATAATTATTTCCTCAGCAGAACACAACGCTGCTTATTCTGCCGGAGCAAAATGAAAGGGTAGTAAAACAGAAAGCCTCGCAGTTTTCACTGAGAGGCTTTCCTATTTGCTAATTCTTAATTCTATTTTTTGGCCTTCTTTTCAAGGTTCATGTCGAAAGTCTGACCAGACTGTTTCCATTTACCTGTAAACTTACCGTCTTTTAGCGTGCCTTCATAAGTTCCGCCAATGGCTTCCATTTTCAATTTTAAAACATCCTCCTTAAAACTTACCTCGTCAAAGGCTAAACCATACGCATTTTGCATTGGGCTGTCCATGGTGGCTTTTAGGGCCTTATCTTTTTCCGTAAGATGGATTATTATTTCAAGGTCACCATTTGGAGTGATTATTTTTCCGTTCCAATCACCAAGTGCTTTGGAATTGTCTTGAAGAGAAAAACTGAGGCTTGTGAATACGAGCAATAATGTGGTTATAAATTTCATAATTTGAGTTTTTGATTAGGCCAAATGTATACGAAAACACTACTTCAGTGATCAGAAAAAAGCACGAAAGGGAAATACAATGGTTAAATGAAATATTATACCGATCATTGAATTTCACTCCTAAGCACTTCCAGAGGGGATTTGCTCAAAATACCTCGGCTGTTCAGCAACCCAATCAAAACCGTTAATGAAGTAATGGAAACATAAACCAGCAGTACCGGAAGTACATTTGGTACGAAAGAAGCTTCGAAAGTAAAGTAGGCCAAAGCCCAGCTACCCAAAAGCGCCAAGGCAATTCCTGAAAGTGAGGCTAAACTGCCCAACACAAAATATTCAAGACTATTGATGGTCAAGATTTGACGTTTACTTCCGCCTAACGTTCTTAACAAAATGCTCTCTCTGATGCGTTGAAATTTACTCAGGATTACCGAACCAATTAATACCAACAGCCCCGTAACAATACTGAAAAGTGCCATAAAGCGGATGACAAAAGAAATTTTACCCAAAATTTCATCCACTGTAGTCAAAATCAAACCAATGTCGATTACGGAAACATTGGGGTATTTTTTAACAATATCACGCTGATATAAAGCCCCTTCTTCGGTGGATTTGACCCTCGTAATCAACACATGAAACTGAGGCGCCTTTTCTAAAACTCCTTCAGGAAAAAGCACCAGAAAGTTGGTTTGTACTCGCTCCCAATCGATTTCTCTAAATCCCCCGACATAGGTTGTAATCGGAACGCCTTGCACATTCCAAATCAGTTCATCACCCAACTTGATTCTATTACTTTGTGCATAGCCTTTTTCTAATGTCACAAAAACTGAATCGCTATCCGCCTCCATCATTTTAAACTCTCCCTCTACCAATACTTCTGATTCAATAAGGCTATCTCGGTACGTAATCCTCCATTCACGATTGAAAGCCCCAGAGCGATAATTGAGTGTGGAATCAGCCATCACATCAGATAAGGTATTGCCATTGATTTTTGAAAGTCGCATGGTCACTACGGGTACTTGCTGTAATACTGGCAAGCCTTGCTCTTTTGTAAAGGCTGCAATTTCATCTTTCTGATAGGATTGAATATCAAACAGCATCATGTTCGGGCGACCAGCATCCGTGGTAATTTCTACCTGGCTGATCAATAAACCCTGAATAAAATAGAGGGTGGTAATCAGCGCTGTGCCCAAACCAATGGAAGCGATCAAAATCGTAGTCTGGTTATTTGGACGATACAAATTGGCCAAGCTCTGTCGCCAAAGGTAACTCCAGCCCGTTGGGAAGAATTTCTTCACTGCCCACATGGCGAAACGGGCAATGAGCACTAAAAACCCAAAGGCCATTAATACGGAAATGGTGAACACAAAACTGTTAGAGAGGTCTCCAATTTGTAAATAGGCAAAGCCAAAAATGAAAATGAAAATTCCGCCAAAAACCAACCACCTGAGCGGATCTCTTGCACCGCTTTCTCCATCAGGCGTATTCCTTAAAGTGAGCAGCGGAGATGCTTTTCTGATCGCCAAAAGTGGTGTAAGCGCAAAAAGGATGGACACAACAAAGCCCGTAGCAATTCCACCTAAAATAGAAGGCCATGAAATGCTGAAGTTGACTTCTACTGGCAGAAAATCTGCAAATACTTTTGGCAAAATGGTTTGTAAAAGTGTTCCTGAAAAAGCACCAATCGTTGCACCAATCAGCCCAATTATTCCAATTTGGATCAGGTAAATTAAAAAGGTATCTCTTCCTTTAGCACCAAGGCAGCGAAGAATCGCCACCGTTCTAATTTTCTCTTTAATGTAAATATGTACCGCACTGGCCACGCCTACACAACCCAAGAGTAAGGCCACAAAAGCCACCAAGTTTAAGAAGCTACTCAAGTCTTCAAACGTACGGCCTGTGTCTCGCTTTCTTTCCTCTACAGTATCTCCACTGATGCCTTCTGTCCGTAAAAATTCACGGTCCGTTCTTAACTGTGCGTCTAAGTCAAACTCAGGATCGAGGTCGTTCAACTTATAGAACTTTCTGTATTGAACACGGCTTCCCTTCTGAATCAGACCCGTGGCCTCTACATATTTCATAGGAATATACACTGCAGGGGCGACCAAAGTAGCGGCCATCGACTGCGATGGTGAACTGATTAAGGCGCCTTCAATTAAGAAAGTCACTTTACCAATTCGGACGGAATCGCCCACTTGAATATCGTATTGCACCAAAACACTTTGGTCTACCAAAGCTTTGGCTTGCCCATCTCTAAAAGACTGCGCTGATGAAGTTGGGTTAGATTCGATAACTCCGTAAAAAGGAAAAGCACCTTCTAAAGCCCGAACGTCTACCAGTCGACTGCCTTGGTTTTTAGGAAAGAAAACCATGGAGGCAAAGCTATTTTCTGAAGACAGTTCATAATCCAGTGTGTCTAGAAAGGGATAATTGAAATCATCCTTATTAGCGCTTAACTCCAAATCTGCTCCAAGTAATTCCTTTGCTTGGCCATTGATATCGTCTTTCAGGTTTTCGCTGAAGGAGTTAATCGCCACTAAAGCAGCAATACCGAGAATGATTGATGAAATGAATAGAAAAAGCCTTGATTTACTTTTTCGCGCATCGCGCCAAGCCATGAGAAATAACCACTTGGCAGAAGAGTTCGATCCGAAATTGTCTTGGTCCATTTTCATTTTGGCCATTATATCTCGGTTTCTACAGGTGTCAATTCAGAATCGTAAATGACCTGTCCGCCTTTAATTCTTATAATACGATTAGTTTTATTGGCCAGCTCCAAATCATGGGTTACTAAAATTAAGGTGGTGCCCGCTTCCTTATTTAAGCTGAAGAGTAATTCCTCCACTTTTTCGGAAGTTTCTTCATCCAAATTGCCGGTTGGTTCATCGGCAAAAAGGATTTCGGGTTGGTTTGAAAAAGCTCGAGCAATTGAAATTCGCTGCTGCTCTCCCCCCGAAAGTTGTGTTGGGTAATGTTCGTGCCTATCGGCCAAGCCTACACGGTCGAGCAATTCTAAAGAACGTACTCTAATATTTTTTTCTTTTCTCAGCTCCATCGGTACCATCACATTTTCCAGTGCGGTAAGCGTGGGCAACAACTGGAAATTTTGGAATACAAAGCCAACATTCTGGTTACGAACTGCCGCTCTTTGGTCTTCATTGAGTGTTTCCAAGGCATGGCCATTCAGTACCACTGTGCCCGATGAGGCCCTATCGAGGCCAGCGCAAAGTCCAAGCAAAGTAGTTTTTCCACTGCCCGAAGGTCCAACTATGGAGAAACTTGTGCCTTTTTCAATTTCAAAATTTACATTTTTGAGGACGGTTAAATTTTTGGAACCGCTTTTGTAAGTTTTCGTTAGGTCTTGAACCTTAAGTATACTTGCCATGTAGTAATAGGGATGTAGACAATCAAGACGAAATTATCGTCTGAATGTTTAATGATCCTTCAATTAAGTGTAGAAACATATGATTTCAAAACTTCCGATCCTCAGTATTTTAACTTTTGTTGTTGCGTTTTGGCTTAGCCCGAACGATCAAGAGAAGAAAAAAATCATCTTTTTTGGTGACAGCATTACGGCTGGTTATGGCATAAGCCTGGAGGAAGCTTTCCCTAATATTATTCAGAAAAGAATAGATTCTTTGGGGCTGAATTATGAGGTGATCAATGCTGGTTTAAGTGGTGAAGCTTCGGCTGGTGGTTTAGATAGAATTGACTGGATCCTGCAAGGTAAGCCCGATATTTTTGTGTTGGAATTGGGCGGAAACGATGGCCTGCGTGGTTTAAGTATTCAAGAAACAGAAGCCAACTTAAAAGCCATGATCGACAAAGTGCGACAGGCCAAACCGAGCACTAAAATCCTTTTGGCGGGCATGCAAATTCCGCCCAATCTGGGGCAAGATTATACTGAGTCATTCCGTAAGGTTTTTGCCAAAGTAGCGAAAGACAAGAAAGTAGATTTAATTCCCTTTCTGCTTGAAAACGTAGGCGGGGAAGAAGATTTAAATCAATCTGACGGGATTCATCCTAACCGTGCCGGGCATAAAATTGTAGCGGAAACTGTGTGGATGTATTTGGAGAAGTATGTGAAGTAGAGGCCTACCGCCTCAAAAAAGCATCGTACCGGTTCAGTACTTTTTGTGCCAGTTGGTATTCTGAGGCACGAAGGATTTCAATATCATAGAAGTTGCAGAATTCCATAAATTCATCAATCACACGGTCGTCTATTCGCGTAACAAATTTCACAAATTCCTTATTGAATTTAGCCTCAACGGCTTCTTTCTGTGTTTTTTCCTTTTCCTGAGCAGCTAAAAGCACATTTAACTTCCGCTTCTCCATAAATTTTTTATCTAAGAAATTGAGTAAGCCAGAAATACCAATACCTCCTTGTTCCAAGGTCTCCATCTGTGGTTTCGACCAATCCGTTTTGGGTGCGTTAGGATCTACAAAGCCCAAGTCCATGGGTACGCGTTCCGGACGATTGAGGTAAAAGTCTTTGGCGAATGCGGTCACCACTACAGAATCGAGCAGATAGGTTCCTTCTTCCAATTGGATAAATAATCCATCGGGATGGGTGTCCATTAAAGAAGCCGTTATGGAAAAGGTAACGGGTTCGTAACCAATGGAAGTGATTTTTATGCTGTCGTTGAGCTGAACTGGAAATTCAAATTTTCCTTCATTATCAGTTGCTACACCTTGCTTTTTATTCACCACCAAAACCGTGGCAAATGGCACTGGTCTTAGCGTATTTTTTTCAACCAACTGCCCTTTCAATACGTAGTTTTCCTGTTGCTGTGCGCTAAGGCAAAAGCAAAAGAAAAGCATACATACGATGGTGACGGTTTTGAACACGTTACAAAGTAACGCTTGATTGATAGATAACCCTAAGCTAAAATCGGTATTTAACCTTTTTTAACCGCCCTTTCCAGTTCTTGGTGCTTGAAATACCTGTTCAAAAGAACAGCCATCCAAACTACAATCACGCTAAGTAATCCGAGCAAAAGCAAAGACAGGTCGATGTTAAAAGTAAAGAGCTCCATAATTTTTGATAGTCCGAGCCCCTCCAAATCAATGTTCTTTTTGGAGAGTAATAGAAAGCCTATCGCTACAATAATGACTGAGAAGTAGGTTACTTTGAGCCATTTTGGAATGTAGACAGGCCGGATTTTAGTTTTTTCGTACTGCGTTACTTTTTCAAGCAAGGCATGATTGAAACCCATAGAAGGCTCTTCCAAACCCTCCATTTGTAGTAACTCTTTTAACTCCTTATCTGATAGATCGAACTCTTTCATAATAATTCTCTCACCTCTTTGTCTAACAAATGCTCTAATGCAATAAGTAATCTTTTTCTGGCCCTGTGCAATCTAACTTTAACATTTGAAAGCTCCCAGTTCGTAATCTCACAAATTTCTTGAAGCGAATTTTCATTGAGGTAAAACAACGTAATCGCTATCTGATCATCGTTAGAAAGTTGCGTCAAAGCCAATTGAATATAACCCGATCTTTCTTCCTTTTGAAGCCTTCTCCATTCTGAATCTGGCTCACTCAGCTGAAGCAAGTTTTCAGAAGATAAGTCATCAATTTCCGTGGTCTTTAGCTTTTTCTTTCTCAAGGAGGTTAAAGCGGTATTGTACACAATCGTATACAACCAAGTGGAAAATTTAGCTTCTTCCTTAAACTGACCTATATTTTTGTAGGCTTTTAGAAATGAATCTTGCGTTACCTCCTCCGCATCTTCCCTTGACTTTAATAAACGCAAAGCCAGCGTAAAAGCCATTGCTTTGTGCTCATCAACCAACACATTGAAAGCCGCAACATCACCATTTTTCACTTTAGCGATGATCAGCTCCATTGCATATCGTTCATTGTGAGGTTTCATTTTTTATGTTTGACTACAAGGTGGAGTTTTAGGTTACATAAAGATTAAGAGATTCGATTATGAACCAAGTTAAAAATTAAACTTTGGAACAGGGTGTAACCTAAATTTCAGAAAACGCATCTATAAGAGCAAGTATTGAAAATTTAAACACAGAAATCATGAATGAAATAGTTGGAATATTTTTTATCATAGCCATCCTTAGCATAGCCGGTTTGATATTTTTCCATTTACTCACACGACATAGGGAACGTGCTATGTTAATAGAAAAAGGAGCTGATGCGAGTTTATTTCAGACAGAACCGAAAAAGAGAAACCTATTCTTCACTATCATTCTTGGCTCATTGCTTATCTGCTTATCGCTAGGCATTGGTTTGGGTTACTTTATGGAAGGTTTACTGGTTAGAATGAATACGGCAAACTTCTCCCCTGATTCTTATCGATCTGACGATTACCCTGGCGCCTATTTCTTTTCTATATTCTTGATGCTAGGTGTAGGTTTTATTGCCTCCTTCTTTTTGCATAGAAAGTTGATTCTTGAGAAAAGAAACTAAAACAGATAACAACACAAAAGGCCTCTTGAATTAAGTTCAAGAGGCCTTTTGTGTTTAGGGCGAGACAGTTAATGTTATCTCTTCTTACCTAAAGTCATAGACTCAGCCATTTTTACCGCCTCATAAGCATTAATGATACCACCTGATTTGGACAGCTTTGAGAAGTTCACTTCTTGATCGAATGTTCCGGGTTTGGTTACTTTAATTCCATCCAGTTTACGGACAGACTTCATCAAAATATCTTTCAGCTGTTCAGCATTTAGGTCAGGGAAATAAGACAGCAGCATCGCTGCCACTCCAGCTGTTACTGGCGATGCCATACTGGTGCCTTGCGCATCCTGATATATATTTCCAGGAGCAGTTGAGTATATGGCCACGCCAGGAGCAAATAAATCAACGGTTTTGTCTCCGTAGTTACTAAAGCTTCCCACATATTCATCTTCAGCACCCCAAGAAGAAGCACCTACTTCAATCCAGTTCGCCCAATCGCCCTTTTTACCGAATTTGTCATTCGGGTAATTGTTGGACTCGTCAATGTCTTCGCCACTGTTTCCTGCTGCGTGTACTAATAAAACGCCATTTAAATTGGCATACTCAATGGCATCATACACATACTGAAGGTTGGGAGAATAAGCCTTCCCAAAGCTCATATTGATAATTTTGGCTCCATTATCTACCGCATAACGAATGGCATTGGCTACATCTTTATCACGCTCATCACCATCTGGCACGGCCCTAAGTGCCATAATGCTCACATTATTAGCCACGCCATCTGTTCCAATGCCGTTTCCTCGTGAAGCCGCAATAATTCCAGCCACGTGAGTCCCGTGAAAATTATCCGTTCCCTTTCCACTCACATCGTTGTTTCCATAGCCTTTTTCCGCAAGGTTATTTGGGTCATCACCCACTATTTCTCTTGCATCATACTCCAAACCATAAGAATACTTAGCACTGGCTTCCATTTCAGCCAAATCCATATTGATCAACACCAAAACGCTATCAAGAGATAATTCTCCGTCAATGGATTGTAAGATCTGAGTCATGTAATTTTTTCCTAGATCTATTACTGCATCTGGAGAATCTATTTCGGATAATGTTGCAACCGTCACTTCTTCCACATCCATATAGGCTTCAAACAGCTTATTGAAGCGCTCAATCTGGCGCGCCAAGCTTCCATACTGCTCAAATTCCATTTGTGCTTTTCCATATGCTTCTTCGAATTCGCCTTTCACTTTTTGCCAAGTGATGAACTCTTCCTTGTCATTTTTATCAATGTCTTTGAGCTCTTTCCCTTCGTACTTTTTACTCAGAGCTTTATAGTACCTGGTTACTTCATAGCTGTCCTTACCCACGTTGCGGCCATCCTTTCCACCAATGAAATTCCAACCGTGTACATCGTCTATGTAGCCATTGTTGTCATCATCAATTCCATTGTTCGGAATTTCACCTGGGTTGGTCCAAATCACATCTTTAAGGTCTTCGTGCTCTATATCAATTCCTGAGTCGATTACCGCAACGATTACTTTTTTGGAAGTTTTACCTTTTAATAATTCATAAGCCTTTTCGGTACTCACTCCATTTACTTTGTTTTCGACTGGATCAAGGTTGAACCAGTTCTTTGGAGGTGTTTGTAAGAGCCCTTGTTGAGCAAAACCTTGAAGCGACACCAACAAGAGTATCGCCCATATTGTATATTTTTTCATCTGTATTAAGTCTAGGATTTAAATATAGTATTAGACCTGTTCAAACCTTCCCGTTTTTTCATTTTTATAACATTGGTCGGGGTGAATCAGCAGCCCATTCATGGCAATAAACGTGCCCTCTAATAAATTATTGAGGGTGCCTACCGCCACCCCAACATTAAAATCTGCATCGGAGTTCGAAAATCTTTCAGGCCTATACGCTGCGGTGAGTACAATGGTTTTTCCCTTGATCTGACCCATGACTTTGGCCGTTTCTACCAGTGTATCCGACCCATGGGTAATGACAATTTTTGAATACTCAGTTTTTAGACAATAGTCCCGAATCTCGCTTCGGTCTTGATCTGTCATATCAAGGCTGTCCTTTTTCATGAGGCTCACAATTTCATATTCGAAACCAAGAAGATTCCGTTCCAGAATTCGTGAAATGGCAGGCTCGCCAATCTCGAAGGCGTAGCCCCTATTCAGCTTTGGATAGTCCTTATCAATGGTGCCTCCCACTTGAATAAACAGTACTTTCATAAAAGAAAGCTAAGGGATTTTTAAATGCTTTGCTAGCGAAAAACGGTTGGACAACTGAATTCCCCGATTGGTAATTTCTTTTAAAATCAATGTGCGGTTTCAGTTATATCACCCAAGAGTGCTTATATTAGAAAACAACCCTCTTATTCAGGAATAACATGATCATAGATGCACTCACTCACCTTAATAATTACCATGAAGAGCGAGTAGTTTCGCTTGAAGACTGTCTCGACAAGCTTTCTGACACCATGGATGAAAACAAGGTGGATTATTCGCTTGTACTTACTTCTTATTTAGTGAACGAACATCGGCCAGGTATTAAAAAGGTAGTAGAGGCTATTGAAGGAAGGAAAAATCTTGGTGTGGTTGCAGGAGTAAGCTTTCTTAATTACAGAGAAAGAGATTTAAGAGAAATTAGTGATTATATCAATGCCGGATTGATCAAGGGACTAAAGTTTTACCCGGGGTATGAGCCGTTTTATCCTTATGATAATCGACTTCAAGTTTTTTATGATTTGGCAACTGAGTACAATATCCCAGTCATGTTTCATTCGGGTGATACCTATTCTCCAAAAGGAAGAATTCGTTATTCGCACCCCATCCATATTGATGAAGTGGCAGTGGACAATCCAGACATGAAGATTGTAATTTGCCATGTAGGTAATCCGTGGATTAAGGACTGCATGGAAGTAGTTTATAAGAACAAGAATGTACATGCGGATATCTCAGGTTTGGTTTTGGGCGATTTCTCAGAGAAGTTCGAGAAATACATGAAAGCTCAAATCGAAGAAATGATCCTGTATGCTGGTGAGCCTCAATACTTACTTTATGGCACCGATTGGCCTATTTGCAATATGAAATCCTACCTAAAGTTTATGGATCAATTGGATTTGCCTCAAGAAAAGAAGGAGCTTATTCTCTGGAAAAACGCTGCCAAGCTATTTGATATTGATGTGAGCAAGTTATAGAAATGACTCTGTTCATAGAAGGGAGCAAACGCAGGCCAAATTGATATTAAGAACTTATTCTCCTTCGTATTTTCACTGGCTAGAGAGGGTTGACTGGTTTTAATCTGTAAATGTATCCTGTATAATAATCTTTCTCAGTCATATTTTCCTGCAAAAACATCCACTTATCATCTCCTAGGTATACATATCTATCTTCATTCTTATACTGAAAACCACCTCTAGGAATTTCTATGGCAGATGAAACGATTTTCCCGTCTTGAAAAATAGCGCCAAAGAATTTAGATTCGTCATAAAACGGAACCAAGCTTTCCTCGAATCTTCGCTTATTAGGAATTCCGGTTTTATAAAGAATAAAGAGCTTGTCGGCTTCCATTGCATACAGCTTTAATATCTGACTATTCAGGCCAATCAAGCGAGGGCTTATTTTGTTCATTGGGTCAATTAACTCACTCTCCTCAGCGCCTTTGGGGTCTTTGAATCTATCTAATTGAATATTATAAGCTTTGTGATGTCTTACTCCTTGTTCATATTCATAAAAGTGAAGTACTAATTCATAGGGGTATGCTACCCAAAGACCATTTTTGGTAGCTTCAATCACAGGCAAAAAATTTGGGTAAATTAAATTTCCAAGGTACATACTCTCTTCTTCAAAGCTAAATTCATCAACCTTTACTGAACTTCGATTAGCCTTACCTCCCAGCTGAAAAAGCTCAACAGTATTAAGCGTGTCTAAAATCGCTAACTTCTGTTTACTGAACGATACAACACCGCTAAAAATAAGAGGATTCACCCATATCGAATCGTTAAGCATTTGAAACTCCCCACGAATATTTCCCCCCACCGTATTTGGAATACGGTTATTGTAATTCTGAGACCATAAATGATTCCCACCTAAATCGTAGGCATGTACTTTTGAAATATCTTGGATATAAAGTTTACCATCTCTAATGCCTGCTCCGTAAACATTTTTGTTGTAGCTCTCCGCATCTTCCCCAATTCTATTAAAACTATGAAGCAATTTGCCTGACTGGTTAAAAATCTGAAAAGTTGAGTTAATTCGAGTATAGGCAAGGAAAACATTAGCCTCTGCTTTTTTACTGACAAACTGTGGCTCAAGACCAATATTTAGCTTAACCGAATCGTCAAGAACAAACTCGTAACTCAGTTCGCTAATAACCTCTCTCTCATCTGAACAGGAAAAAAATAAAAACACGGAAATAGCGGTAAACAATGTGTACTTCATCTCTATAAGATTAGGCCTCTTTTATTAAAAAACAACTACGACTCTAGTTATCGATTATAATCACGAAAAGCAATTTGCTGTTGACACATTTATTCTAAAAATCAATCTTCTTGAAAACTTAATTTTTAGTTTTAAATTACAGCTATCATGAAAGGTAATTTAAAATGAAAAAGAATGCTTTTGCTTATATATTAGTAATTACGCTTTTAGCTTTTGGTTGCGGACAAAAAACAATTATTGAGGAAATTCAAGCTCCAGAAAAAAATGAAGTCACTTTTTTTATTGACAACAATAGTGACTCGCCAATCAGAATTAGGTTTTATAGGAGCATGTCCGATAGCCTTGAAGCAGACTATTATACTAAAGAAGGCAAGGACACCCTCACGATTCCAATCTATCAGCCCGAGGTAATACTTATTAGCCATAAGAGCATTTATAGCGATACACTTTATGTGACTAAAGGGGATTCAATCAGTATTCGGCTGCCAAAAAGTGGAGAAGCATTTCAATTGATTGGCGGAAGGAAAAGCATTTCAGAATCAGGCACAAGCCAGGCCTACCTTGATTCGCTCTACAATTTATATATATCCACAAACAGCGAGTTTAAGCCATTAGAAATCAAAGCTGATTTTGAAAGAATAAATCTTGGGCTTCCTATGACACTAAACAAGGCCCTACTCGACACCAACCCTGACTCCTTTAATTTACTTGTTGAAGGCCTTTTAAATAAGCTTTCGGAACAACGAATCACGCAAGAAGGGACTTCTGGATCGAGTGACTGGAATGAGCTTAAACTAGACTTAGAAAAAAGAAAGGCCTTTTATAGGCTAATGAGCCTTCTGCGTTGGACAAAAAGTCAAGAAATCAAAGACAGGGCTTTTGCTTCTACTATGTTCACAGATGAGTCTATAATTAACAGTCGTTTCGGCTTGGGTTATTTTCAAAATTTCATCATACAGATAGTACTAGAAGGTAAAACTGATCGGAGTAGATCAATGGAATACATCAATTTCAAAGAGGCATACGACAGACTTCCAAACCACATTCCCGAAGGAGAATTACTAAAAATAGCTAGAGAAAGATCCTTGTACCAAATGGTGGAATATAAGGAGCCGTACGGAGAAATATCCGATTACCTGAATGAATACATGATGACTTACAAGGACTCTACTTTTTTAGAAGAGTTTACTGAGCAATTCCTTTTGGGTTATGAAAAGCAAGTAAACGAGAAAGTTGGGTTGAACCTGTTAAAAGAGGATGGTAGTGTAATTAGGTTTCAAGACATTCTAATCAAGAACAAAGGCAAAGTGATTTACGTGGATTATTGGGCCAGTTGGTGTTCACCTTGTATTGAGGCCATGCCTTATGCTGAAAAACTACGTGAAGAATACGCTGGTCAGAATATCATCTTTGTGTATCTCTCGTCTGACAACGACCAAAGTGATTGGAAAAAGGCCGTTGAACGATATGATTTAAGTGATCTGGAAAACAATTACCTGTCTTTAAATCACAAAAATTCAGATTGGGTTAAAAACCTGAAAATCCAAAGCATCCCTAGGTACCTGATTTTTGATACCCACGGAAAATTAGTGGAAGCCGATGCACCCGGGCCAAAAGATCCGTCCATTAAAACTTTGTTGGAAAAGTATATCTATGCACAGGACTAATAGGATTTAATCACCTCGAAAGCACCTGAGTTCTGTGCATGTCCATTTTAAGGAGTACAAAGAGCATTATGGTGAATGACCAAAGGGATGAACCTCCATAGCTAAAGAACGGCAGCGGAATACCCACTACAGGGAATAAGCCAATGGTCATGGCGATATTGATGGTGAAGTGGAAGAAGATAATAGAAGCTACAGCGTAACCATAAAACCGTGCAAATTTAAACTTCTGCCTTTCGGCAATTGCAGTGATTCTGATCATCAAAACAACGAACAAAGCAATCACCACAAAGCTTCCGAGCCAACCGTGCTCTTCGGCCAAGGTGCTAAAAATAAAGTCGGTACTTTGTTCTGGTACGTAACCGTATTTGGTTTGTGTTCCTTCTAAAAAACCTTTGCCAGAGAAGCCTCCTGAGCCAATGGCAATTTTGGATTGATTTAAATTATAACCCGCCCCTAAAGGATCTACTGAGTTGGAATCGAAGATGACGAGGATTCTGTCCTTCTGGTATTTCGGCACCAAGTTTTCAAAAGCATAACCGAAGCCATATGAGAAACCAACACTCATAAGAATCAACAGCGAGGTAATTACGATATTGGAAACGGACCGTGATGTAACCACCACCCAAATGATACCCACAATGAGTGCAATGATTATGATAATCTTAAGGGAAAGTAAGAGCGTCAGCACACCAACTATTGCAAAAGCCCCTGCCACAATCAAGTAAATGGCTGGAAGTCCTTCTCTAAAAAGAGGAAGAACAAAAGCAAAGAAGATCAAGGAAGAACCCAAATCTGGTTGGAGCATAATGAATCCAACTGGTAAGAAGATAATGAACAGTGCGATCAGCTGATGCTTGAATTCTGTGAGTTTCACATTATTATTGGAAACATAACTGGCCAGCAAAAGAGCCGTAGCCAATTTGGTAAATTCTGAAGGTTGTAAGCGAAAAATTCCCAAGTCGAACCAAGCCCTTGCTCCGTTAATTTTAGCTCCAAAGACCAAAACGGCCATCAGCAAAAGCATAAATAGAATATAGAGATAAGGCGCAAAAGATTCGTAGATACGAAAATCCAGCAAGAGAATGACGACAATGAGGATAACCGAACCACCAATGAATAAAAGTTGTCGGCCTGAACTTAGACTTATATCGAAAATATTAAAGGCAGTTTCAGGATCATAAACTGATGCGAAAATATTGAACCAGCCCATCACCACAAGAATGATGTACAGGAAAACGATGGGCCAATCCAGGTTTTTTAATATGGAGTCTCTTCTTCTCAATTCTGCAATAAGGCATTCTTTCTAGCCTTTTCGAGTTTCTTTCTTTCTATTTCCCTCTTCTGCTCTTCATCTAAGAAGTCACCCTTAAGCACATATTCCTCTCTATTTCTATAATCCTTTTCAATGTATCCTTTCAGATACATTTCCATAATTAAGCTGGCAGTAGTCGCTGCTGCTCGTCCGCCCCAACCTGCATTTTCAATATAAACCGCAATGGCAATTTTTGGATTCTCCACTGGAGCAAAAGCCATAAATACGGAGTGGTCTAGAGTCTCATCCTTAGCGCCATTCTCAGCTGTTCCCGTTTTACTGGCAATCGTAATGCCCCTAATTGGTGCTCTAGGAGTACCCTGAGCGGAGCGTTTCATACCATCAATAATGGCAGGATAGTAATCAGTTCCCTTTCCTGTGAAGTTCTTTTCAAATTGTTTTAAAGTAACCACTCCTTCCTTTTCAAAACCTTTTACTAAATGTGGTTGAATATAATGGCCTCTGTTGGCAATAATGGCTGCTAGGTTAGCCACTTGTAGAGGCGTTACTAAAATCTCTCCTTGGCCTATTGACAAGGATTGAATGGTACTATAAGCCCAATCTTTGTTTTTATAGATCTTATCATAATAAGCTACATCAGGCACCAAGCCAGAAGCCTCACCAGGAATATCTATTCCAAGTGGAGCACCAAAACCGAACTTCTTTACTGCCTCGGCCCATATGGCCAAACCTATTCGAGAATCGGTAAAAATACTTGGGTCTTTTTTCTGATTTACCACCCTCCTCATCACTTCAAGAAAGTAGTTATTCGAAGACTTTTCAATTCCTCGAGCCACATCATAGTAGCCTGCAGGAGCATGATCTCCAATCCCATTCAGGTTGACAAAAATCTGTTCATCGGCCTTAATTACACCCTCATCTAAAGCGATTAGCGCCTGTACTGTTTTAAATACCGAGCCCGCAGGGTAGGTGGCCATATGTGCCCTGTTAAATAATAGCTTTGAGCTATCTAAGGCTATTTGACTAAAGTTTTTACCAAACTCCCTGCCTGAAAGCATCTTTGGCTCATAAGTAGGGGCGGTCGCCATAACCAATATTTCCCCTGTGGAAGGGTCAATCGCGACAATACTGCCTGTTTTGCCCGCCAATAACCTCTCCGCATAAGTCTGTAGTTCTAGGTCGAAAGTGGTAATCAAGTTTGTGCCAGGTACAGAAACGGTATCGAGCGCACCATCCTTGAAGGAGCCCTTCTCAATTCCTCTAACGTTCACTTGTTTATAGCTTACGCCTCTTTTGCCACTTAGCAATCTTTCGTATTGCTCTTCTAGTCCCGTGATACCAATATTATCACCAGACCTATAATAGCCAGTCGTGTCCCTGTCCAATTGGCGCCTGCTAATTTCACCCGTATAGCCGAGTTCGTTCGCCAAAATTGGACTAGCATAACCCCTTACTGTTCTTGGGTTTACAAAAAATCCGCTGAAATTATACAGCAAGTCTTGAATACGACCGTATTCCTCATGAGATATTTTCTTTAGAAATACCGATGGTTTTACCCTAGAGTAAGATCTGGCCGTTTTCATATTCTCTAAAAAAACCTCCTTTTCTATTCCCAGCAACTCACAAAATTCCGTGGTATCGCCAATAGAAACATCTTTGGGAACGACCATAAGGTCATAGACTGGCTCATTATAGACGATGAGCTCTTTGTTTCTGTCGTAAATAAGGCCTCTGAAAGGATATTGGACAATAGGCTGAATGATGTTTCGCTCTGCCTTGGTTCTATAATCTTTATCTAATACTTGAATGGCAAACAGCTTGATCAAAAAAACTAATCCAATCAAAATAAAAGAACCCTGTATTATATACTTTCTGTTGTCCCACATTACCGCTTCGCCTTAGAGTAAAAAAGATACTGAATAGCGATCATAAAAACCAGTGAAATGAGGGTTGTAACAACAGATTTGAGAATTGATAAGCCCATTAACTGATTTCCTCCTGATTCAATTAAGAATACGGTGAGGGTGTGAATAAAGATGAGCGGTAGCGCATATATTACGAACCAGCTAAGCCCATAATTGGTAATCATAGGTAAGTCATTGATTTCGTAACCACTTCTGGGTTTGCTCCATTTCATCCAATAAGGACGAAAGAACATGATTAGAACGCATGCGAAGGCATGGATGCCTAGTGTGTTATAAAATAAGTCTACGATTAGGCCAGCGATTAAGCCAATCACCATGGCCGAAGCAAAGCCAATTTCTAAAGGCAGAAAAAGCAAAAACATGAGATACAGAAAGCAAAAACCAACACCAAAAAGCACAAAGTATTTTAGAATTAGCACCTGAAAGAGCATCAGTACTATTGCGGTAAAAGTCAATATGATCAGGTTTCTACTCATTAAAATCTATGGGGTTGTTGATAGAAACCGAATCCTCTTCCTCCTTATATATATTTTCAATGACATAGACATAAGCCAAGGTTCCAAAGTCAACACTTAAGGCTACTTCAATTTCCAAATCACGCTGATTTTGGTCAGGCTTAACACTGACCACAGTTCCTATCATGATGTCTTTAGGGTAAACCGCATTAAAGCTAGAAGTCACAACAGTGTCTCCAACATTGACATCATCTTCTCTAGTAATGTAAAGGAGTTTTGCTATTCTAGGATTACGGCCGTCACCATCCCACTGGATAGTAGCTGTTCTGTTGGAGTTCTTAATTTTGGCAGAAACTTGGTTCCTTGAATTTAGTAGCGAAATACCGCTAGAATAGTTTTTAGAAACTGTTCTAATTTTACCAACCACACCTTTCTGGCTAATCACACCCATCCCAGGTTTAATTCCTTCTTTGCTTCCTTTATTTATTTTAAAGAAGTTATGGCTTAGGCGGATAGAATTGTCTACTATTTCGGCTGCAATTAATTTATAATGGATAGCGTCAGTAGTATCGGTATCAATGTCAAAAGCTTTAAGGGAATCTATCGAAGTTTCTGTTACTCTTAAGAGAAGCGTTCTTAACATAGCGTTCTCTTCCGCTAAGTCACTGTTCACTTTTTTCAGGCTGAAGTAGTCGCTGATATTATTCGTCCTTTCATTGATGTTTCCAACAAAACCAGAAGCCGCACTGAAATATGCTACCCTTTGGTAATTGTTGTTTCGAACAATCATCCAAATACATAGCAACTCCAGAGTCAGAAATGTAAAAAAGGCTCGGTACTTATAAAGAAAAGAGAATAACTGACCCATTCATTATCAAGTCATTAACACCGCTCTATATCGATCAATGTTTTTCAAGGCCTCACCTGTTCCACGTACCACCGCCCTTAACGGATCGTCTGCAATATGGATTGGGAGTTTGGTTTTCAAAGCCAAACGTCTATCCAAGCCTTTAAGCATTGCACCACCACCTGTTAGGTGAATCCCACGGTCATAAATGTCGGCAGAAAGCTCTGGCGGTGAAATTTCAAGGGCTTTCAACACAGCCTCTTCAATTTTAGAAACTGATTTATCTAGTGCGAAAGCAATTTCAGAGTATGAAATTTTAATCACCTTCGGAATGCCCGTCATTAAATCACGGCCTCGGATTTCGTAATCGTCTGGCGCATCGTCCAATTCTGTCAAGGCCGATCCAATGGCTATTTTTACCTTTTCTGCAGATCGCTCTCCAATCAAAAGGTTATGTTGTCTTCTCATGTAGTCAAGAATATCCTTGGTAAAGGTATCTCCTGCTACTCTGATGGATTGGTCGCAAACAATTCCAGAAAGGGCGATTACCGCAATCTCGGTTGTCCCACCCCCAATATCTACAATCATTGAGCCCATCGGCTCATCAATCTTAATTCCTGTACCAATGGCCGCAGCAATTGGTTCGTAAATCATGTATACTTCTTTAGCGTTCGCATGTTCGGCTGAATCTCGAACAGCTCTTTTTTCTACTTCGGTAATTCCAGAAGGAATACAAATTACCATTCGGTGCGATGACGGCATAAAGCTTCTTCGCTTTAAGTCAATCATTTTGATCATTCCTTTGATCATCAGTTCGGCAGCCTCAAAATCGGCAATTACACCGTCCTTCAAAGGGCGAATGGTTTTTATGTTTTCATGCGTTTTTTCATGCATGTTCATCGCGTCTCTACCAATGGCCAACACCTTATTTGTGTTTCGGTCAATGGCAATAATAGACGGTTCGTCTACAACGATTTTATCTTTATGTATGATGAGGGTATTTGCTGTACCCAAGTCAATTGCAATGTCACTTGTCAGAAAGTCGAAAAAGCCCATATCAAGTCTTGTCTCCTATATTTTATATCCTTGAAAGTTACGAATTACTCGCAATTATCTAGGGTTTGAAAAATTCTTTTAATGTTTAAAATGACGAGTGCCCGTAAACACCATCGCCATGCTGTTTTTGTCACAATATTCAATTGAAAGATCATCTTTAATTGACCCCCCTGGTTGAATCACGGCAACAATCCCTTCACCCTTTGCGATTTCTACACAATCAGGGAACGGAAAGAAAGCATCCGAAGCCATTACGGCTCCATTTAAGTCGAAGCCAAAAGCTTTGGCTTTTTCAATAGCTTGTTTCAAAGCATCCACCCTTGAGGTTTGACCCACACCGCTAGAAAGCATTTGGCCTTCTTTGGCTAGAATAATTGTGTTCGACTTGGTGTGTTTGCAAATTTTGCTCGCAAAGGCCAGCGCTAAATTTTCGGCATCAGAGGTGGCTTTCTTTGTCACTTGCTTAAAGCCAGAAATCTGATCGGTGACCAAATCTCTATCCTGAACAATAACACCATTCAGCAAACTTTTAAACTGCTTTTTAGTATTTAGGGACTGTTTCTTAACCAATAAAATTCTGTTCTTTTTGCCTTTCAACAAGTCCAAAGCATCGGCATCGAAAGCAGGGGCAATCAATACTTCAAAGAAAAGTGAATTCAATTCCTCAGCAGTAGCTAAGTCAATCGGTTGATTGCTAATTAACACACCACCAAAAGCACTCACGGTATCGGCTGCAAAAGCTTTTAAGTAAGCCTCTTTTATAGAATCGCCAATGGCAACGCCACAAGCATTGGTGTGTTTTAAAATGGCAAATGCCTTTTCATGGTTAGAAAATTCTTCGATCAAACTTACCGCTGCATCTACATCCACCAGGTTGTTATAGGAAAGCTCTTTACCGTTCAGCTTTTCGAAAAGCTCATCTAGCGGACCGAAGAATTGCCCTTTTTGATGCGGGTTTTCTCCGTAGCGTAGCGTTTGACCTTCGGCTTGGCTCACTTTAAATCTTTCAATCGCTTCATCTTGATTGAAGTAATTGAAAATTGCTGTGTCATAATGAGACGACACATCAAAGGCTTGTGCTGCGAAGGCTTTTCTATCGGCTAGATCTGTGCTACCATTTTTGTCTTCAAGTAGCTTTTCTAAAGTAGGGTATTGGTCTCTAGTAGAAACAATTACCACATCTTTGAAATTTTTTGCTGCCGCTCTAATTAATGAAATCCCACCGATATCAATCTTTTCAATAATATCTTGTTCGGGTGCACCTGAAGCTACGGTTGCTTCGAAAGGATACAGATCAACGATCACCAAATCAATAGAAGGGATTTCAAATTCTTTCGCCTGCTCTAAATCACCCGCATTATCCCTTCTGTGCAAGATTCCACCAAACACCTTTGGGTGAAGCGTTTTTACTCGGCCTCCAAAAATTGATGGGTAGCTCGTAAGGTCTTCAACAGCCGTTACTGGCACTCCCAATTCTTCGATAAAAGTTTGTGTACCTCCTGTTGAGTAAATCTGAACACCTAAAGCTCCTAGTTTCTTTACGATTGGGGCTAAGTTGTCTTTATGAAAAACAGAAATTAATGCGGATTTGATCTTAACCTGCGACATCTAGGTTGGCTTTTAATTAAGTCGCAAAACTAGGCATTTTAGAACTTATTAAGAACTAGATTCTCAATCACTTTTGCATAATTTTCATGTTCCAGCACTTGAACCTTCCTAGCAATTTCCTCAGGAGCGTCATTTGTTGAAAGATTACATGAAAATTGGGCTAGAATAGAGCCTTCATCATATTGTTGATTCACCAAGTGAATGGTAATACCTGTCTCTTTTTCTCCAGCAGCCTTTACGGCTTCGTGCACATGCATTCCATACATTCCCTTGCCGCCAAATTTTGGCAACAAGGCTGGATGAATATTTACAATCTTATCAGAAAAAGCTTGGACCAAGTATTCGGGAACCAACCACATAAAACCAGCCAATACAATTACATCAACTTGATGCTCGCGTAGCGCATTTAACACCAATTGGGTTTCATAAAACTCTTTGCGAGAAAAAGTAAAGGTTGGAATACTAAAGTTTCTAGCCCTCTCTAAAACTCCAGCGATTTTCTTGTTGCACAAAAGCAACACCACTTCTACCTCCTCGTGATTCTCAAAGTATTCAAAAATCTTTTGGGCATTGGTTCCACTGCCTGAGGCAAAAACTGCTATTCTTTTTTTTATCATATCCAAACCATACTGATCACACCAATCAGCATAATAACTTTACAAAATGTACTGAGTCTACCGTAATCCTTTATCTTATCCGCTTTTAAAAGCTCAAAGATGAGGAAAATCATAACAACTGAAAGAGTGATCGGGAAAACAATGTTCACAGTACTCATCAATAAAAAAACCACTATACAAAAGACCAAAATGATTCCATAAATGATCTTCTTGGTTTTGGCAATTCCCAAAACGATTGGGAGGGTTTTACAGCCAAACCTTTCATCGCCTTTGAGGTCTTCCATATCTTTAATAATCTCTCTGATAAGCGTTATAAAACCCGCAAAGATCGCATAACATAAAATCAAATATTCTCGCTCTTGGAAATATTGTCCCACTAAAAACAAGGTGACTCCAGTGAGAATGGCAATTGTAAAATTCCCGATGAAGGGAAGCCTCTTTAATTGATTGGAATAAAGCCAAAGTAGAAAAGCTGCTACAAAATTAATAATACCAATAATAGGAGAGATATAGAATCCAATACCTATTCCTATAAAGTTCAAAACAGTGTGGGCAATAATAATCCGTCTTCTTTTTAAGGTTTTACCTACAATTACACGGTTAGGTCTGTTCACATAATCTATTTTAACATCGTAATAATCATTAATGAGATAGCCCGCACTCGTAATAATAACCGTAGAGAGTACTAGCAAAAAGAATTTTTCATCACTTAACAACACCCAATTAAGCCCTTCTCTAAGCAAAAATATAGCGGTGAAGTATTGTGTCAACGCTACAATCAAGAGGTTTAGGCCCCTGATCATTTTGAGGTACTTGAAAACAGAAAAGTGGCTTTTCATTGCAGAAATCGACATTTATTCTTAATACGATATAAAGGTACACTAGTTCATCTACCTAAAAAAAATGAATCCGTCTGAAATTTTTAAAAGAAAGCCGCAACAGCCATTATCCCAACCTGGGAATCTAGTTTCAAAAAAAAAGCTTGCTTAAAATTATTACTGTTTTATAATAAAAAAAACATCATTTTTGCAAAGCGAGCAAGGAATAAATTCTTGGCACTGTTTTTCCTAAGTTAATTGAATTACTTAAGGCTCTAGCCTTAACCATTTAATAGCCATAGGAAAGTGAGAGTTTATTTATGCTGTATTTAACCAAACGTGTCGTGTTAATACTAAAACTGGTCAAAAGATTTCTTGTTTTGTGTTTGATCGTATGCTCAAACCAAATACTCTTTGGGCAATCCCCAATTACTGCCATTAATGTAAGCTCTACAGCTGCCCCAGATTCTCAATATAATCAAACCGCTCCCGCTGACGCGAGTAATAGCCTTAACAACAGTACGGTTTATACTGTGCGTAACGGTACAGGAAATGACATTACAGTGACGAGTTATGTTGTTGGCGGTAATACTTATAGCAATTTTTTGGCTCCAGACACCTTAGCCATAAGGCGAACCGATGGAAGTAAATTCGTAAACATTTGGTATACCTTAAATCAAATCAATACAAGCACTACTCCTAATCAATTAGACTTAGACCCAAGGGCTGTATCCGATGCCGACCTTATTTATCAAATTGGAAATATTAATGCGGGTTATGATAACATTTTAGTAAACGAAGATGATTTGGCGGGAGACGCTATACAGGCTCAGATTGAACGAGTGGATATCATTTGGTATACTGGTGTTGCAACCTGCGAACCCGACAATGCTGTTTTCCCTGTTTTAGAAAGAGGGGGTAATGACAATATTCGTGTGGCAGCGATTACTTCGTTAGACAGTAACGGTGATCCAAATGGATATTCATCAACTGTACTTATCGAAGCCTCTGATTGGACCGGAACAGGACAAACCTTCAATAACTATTTGATTTTAAGAAGGCAGGTGGTAGGTCAAAACCCTTTACCATTACTTAATATTGGCACGATGGCTAACCAAGCGGCTCAGGCCATTAAGGGCGTTGCTGTTTCTTTCACAGAGTTGGGTGTTGCAGCCAATCAAGTTGTTTATGGCTATTCAATTTTCGCTTCCGATACAAATGAATCAAATCCTGGAATTGATTTAACCGACATTAGTACTTTTCCGACCACCACACTTTCATCTGTTTCTGGCCTTGACTTAGTGGCTGGAGTAGCCGCGGCTGTTTCATCAGACAATTGTCTTTCGCCAGCTGTAGGGCCTGGCGGTTATAAAGCAGCCCTAACTACTTGGTTAAAAGCCAACGTAGGAGTTACTACTGCCACAGATGGTAGCACCATAACCGACTGGCAAGACCAGTGGATAGGTGATAATGACGCCACCTCAAATACTGGAACGGTGGTGTATAGAAGTACTTCAAGCCATATTAACTTTAACCCTACGGCTGATTTTGGGAATGGCAACAACAGCCTAGATATATCAAATAATGACGGTTTCAATACGGCCACGTCCTACACCAAAAAGGGAATTAACCTAGCATTTCGCACAAGTGCAAGTGACATCAATACAAGACAGGTACTGTACAAACAAGGAGGGAATTCACGAGGTATAAATATTTATATCCGTAACGGTAACCTCCACCTTACAGCATGGAACACTCCAAATGACGGGCCTGGGGCACCATGGAATAACAACGGAAACGTAACCACAGTAAGTACTGCAGTAAACATGAATACTGAGTACATTGTGACATTAGAGGAAAATGGAAATTCATCAGGGACTGGTACAATCACCACATATCTCAACGGACAGAGTTTCGGGTCATTCGGAAACGTTGGTATACTCTATCGACACACTGGAGGAATTCAGTTTGGTGGATCTGATGGTAATATAAAGTTTGATGATGGCTCAAACAACAGTGGAAACTCATTTTACGGAGAAATCTCAGAACTTATCTATTGTAATGAACCTAGCGCCTTTCCACTTATACAGCGCAATAAGATTGAAAGCTATTTGGCGATCAAATATGGCATTACGCTAGATCAATCAACTCCAATCAATTATACAAACTCTGCCGGCTCGGTAATTTTTAATACAACCTCAGCAGCTTCAATTGGTGGATTTTTAGAGTACAATAAGGACATTGCCGGAATAGGAAGAGATGATAACTCCGCTTTTGAGCAACAAAAATCAAGAAGTGAAAACAACAATTCCGTGGTAACAATCAACCATGGGGGAAGTTTTTCTTCAAACGATTCGTGGTTGATTTGGGGTAATGATGG
This sequence comes from Roseivirga echinicomitans, assembly GCF_001592935.1. Classification (GTDB taxonomy): domain Bacteria; phylum Bacteroidota; class Bacteroidia; order Cytophagales; family Cyclobacteriaceae; genus Roseivirga; species Roseivirga echinicomitans. The sequence continues at coordinate 735,491 of NZ_LRDB01000001.1, read as the reverse complement.
AACCGCTGTAACGGATACAGAAACTGCGGACGTTCCTCCCTTGATTTCTAAACGCATAAAGAGAGTGTGGCGTGCGGGCGAAACAGGTGAAACTGGAAATAACTCCATAGCATTTGATGTTTCTAAATTAAGCGTTTCAGGCAGTCCTGTAGCCTCTGACTACAGTTTGCTTGTGGCAGGAAATAGCTCAGATGGTGATTTTTCTTCTGCCACGGTGATTACAGGGGGTGTATTAGTAGGAAGTACACTCACATTTAGCAATGTAAATCTAGCCAATGGAGAATATTTCACTATCGGTACGGCCTTCATTGATTGTGCTCCTGGCGATGTAAGTACAAACCTAACCTTATGGCTCAAGGCTGATGTTGGGCCAAGCTCTACTACAAATGGAAGCAATGTAATTACATGGGCCGACCAAGCAGGTAGCAACAGCGCTTCGGCTGCTTCGGGTGATGAACCAAACTACGAGAGCAATTCTATAAACTATAATCCCGCCCTTAATTTTGATGACAGTAACACCGAAGAAATGTCAGGTATAGCAGGCTTTAATTCTGCCGCCTACTACATGGTCATTAATACAGATCTTGCCTATACTTCTGCCTCGGCTCAAGAAAGTATAATGGAATTTACTGTGCCAGGAAGCGCTTCAAATCAGTTTGGCAGCTTGGCTTTGGGAAGTGTAACAGGAGCTTTTAATGACGAAATCATTACTCATGCTATTGGAGGATCAGGTACACGTTATAGAAGAGCGACATCACAAGCCGCTTATGGCACAATTGCCAATAATACCACCATGATGTTTGGGGTGAAAAACAATGCAGCAAATAACAGTACCGAGATTTTTGTGAATGGTCGCAACCAAGTAAACTTGAGTGATGGTAACTTACTTACTTCTACCAATGTAGCTTATCGTATTGGTGGAAACTTAGATGCCAACACCTTCACTAACGATAATTTTGATGGCCAAATTGCTGAAGTAATCTCATTTTCAGCACGTCCGTCTGATGCAGAACATGCAAGAATACAGTCTTACTTAGCCATTAAATACGGAATTACACTAAGTCAGAATTCGGCTCAAAACTATGTAAACTCTGCGAGTAGTGTTATTTGGAATGCCACGACTAACTCAACTTATAATAAAGACATTGCTGGAATAGGCAGAGACGATGGCTCTTGCTTACAACAAAAACAATCTAAAAGTGCGAATTCGGGTTCCATTGTAACCATTGGGAATGGTGGGATTTATACAGACAACGTTTCGAACCCTAATAGTTTCTCTGTAGACAATTCGTTCTTAGTATGGGGTAGAGATGCAGGTAGCGCATTGCAGTCAGGAGCGAGTGCAAGTGATTTGCCAGGTAACGTAACTCAAAGAATGACGAGAAAATGGAGGGTAGCCAAATCAGGTACGATTGGAAACACCTCTGTTTCCTTTGACCTCACAGGATTAGGATATTCATCAAATCCTGCAAACTTCCAATTAATAGTATCCTCTAGTGCAACAATGGCCAGCGGTTCAACCATTTCGGGAGGAACATTCAATGGAAATGTGATCACCTTTAATAACGTCAATTTTGCCAATGGCAATTACTTTACTTTAGGTACAGCGCGTGAAACTTGCGGACCTGGTGGTATAAAAACAGATTTGGCTTTATGGTTAAAAGCAGATGCTGGCACGGGAAGCACAACTAATAATACGGACTTAAATACATGGGCAGATCAGAGTACAATTGGCAGAAATGCCTCAGAAACCAATTTAGGTGGTGGTGTACCGGTGGAGCCTAAATATCAAACGAATCAGATTAACTTTAACCCAGCGATCAGTATAAGTGACCCTAATTCTACAAATGCTTCATTCATGAAAACCTCTGGGGGGAATAATGTTTCAGAAGATTTCACATTGATTGCAGTTTTTGAAACAGGTCAGGCAGGTGGGTCTACTACCAATTTTGAAGATGCTCCTGCTATTATCGGAGGTGGTGATTCTGGGGGTAATAATGATTATGGGCTGGGAATTTCTGAAGGAAGAGTGCACGTAAATGCTTCAGCTAACTCAACCCTCAACGTTCGAAGTGCTTCTGGGCCAGTGTATAATAACTTTGAACCATTTATCGCAACCGCTACAAGAATAAAATCTACATCTGCAAGCGCTATTCAGCTTTACATAAATTCGCTCATTGTGGGGTCTTCAGCCTCTACCAACACTTCATTAACCGGTCCAGGCTCATTCGGAGTTGGAAACCATGATGACCCAAATGTGGCCTCGCAATTCAACGGTAGAATTGCTGAAGTATTAGTGTTCTCTGATGACCTAACGGAGAACGAAAAACAAAAAGTAGAGTCCTATTTGGCGATCAAATACGGAATCACAAGAAATGCTGGAGGTACAGCTTCTGAAGATTATTTGTCTTCTGCCGGAACCATTACTTGGGATTGGTCAGAGCAATCTGTTTACAATAATGACATTGCTGGAATTGGTCGTGATGATGCCTCATGTTTTCAGCAATGGAAATCAAAAAGTGAAAATGATGATGCTATAGTGACCATGGAAATGGCAGGTGCTTTCTCTGCAGATAACTCATTCTTGATTTGGGGAAATAACAATGTAGCAAAAGAAGGCACAAAGGCAGACGGAAACACTGAATACAATTCTTCTCAAGTGAGCGGTAGATTATTCAGAGAATGGTATGTTCAAGAAACAGGAACGGTAGGAACCGTGAACTTAACATTCGATTTAGCAGCAGTAACAGGACCTACTGGTATTGGTACAAACAACCTGAATCAGGTGAGGTTAATGCTTGATAGCGATGGCAACTTTACTTCGGGTGTTACTTTAGTATCCCCAACATCAATTAATGCGACCAACAAAACGGTGACCTTTGCCGTCAACCTAAATGATAAGCAATACTTCACTTTAGGCTCCTTACAAGCCACTTCATTGCCGATTACACTGTTATCTTTCGATGCTCAAAAAACCAATGAGGACTACGTTAGGTTAGACTGGAGCACTGCAGCCGAATACAACAATGCATATTATACCATTGAAAGGGGTTCAAATATGGAGGACTTTCAAAGTATACATACACTAGTGGGGGCTGGCAATAGTGAAGAGGTCAATAATTATTTCTTCGTGGACATAGCGCCCAAATCTGGTAATAACTTTTATCGACTGAGACAAACGGACTTTAATGGAACCTCTACCGTTTCGGAAATCAAAAGAATATTTATTGAAAAGGCGATCATCTCTCAAACCTTCAATGTATTCCCTAACCCTGTAAGCCAAGGAGAACTAATCACCTTAGCATACAGTGTTGAAGCGGAGAGTGAAGTGCTTGTTCAAATAATCTCAAGCGCAGGGGGCTTGATCAGCAGCCAATCGGTAATACTTAAGCCTCAAAGTGGAAGGATAAAACTGGAAACCTCAGGACTAGGTAAAGGACTCCATATGGTCGTTATCGCTGACAAGTTCACTAGCAAGCGACAAAGCTTTAAGTTTATCGTGCGTTAGTATATATAGAAGAGAAAACAAGGCCATTCATCATTTGAAAATGCTGTTTTCGTAAATAGCCCTCCTTTTCAAGCTTAGGATGAAAATCGATAAGTTGCTTGGACTCTAGTTGTGTAGTAATTCGAAAAAAGGAGAGCATAAGCCAGAGTAAAAAACGATGGCTCGTTTTACCCGTATCGTAAAAATCTGAGCAGATCCACAACCCTCCTCCCTCATTGAGTTTTTCAGAAAGGATTGTTATTACTTGGTCCAATCTTGTTTTGGAAAATACATCCAGAAAGAAATTGGTGATGATCACATCATACTTTCTATCAACAGGAAGATCACTTTCTTCGCCATGTATAAAGTCTATTGAGTCACTGAATTCACAGTTCCTCTTGGATAGGAAAATCATTTTTTCAGAGGCCTCTACATAAGTAAGCCTTCCTTTAAAGCCCGTATTGAACAGTTCGTTGATAATCCATCCAGTACCTCCGCCCATGATCAAAACACCGGCATTCTCAGGAATTAGGGGTAGAAATTGAGCCTGAATCTGTTTCAGCTTTGACCCAAAAATCACTTTGACCAAGCCATCATATACTGGGGCGATAAGGTTGAAATTGTTCTTCACAGCAAAAGGTAAATCAAAGGGAAAAAGAAAATACCATCTCCCACCAGCCTGTAACGATCTTTAGCTTGAAAAAAGCTTGGGAACATTAGAAGCACAGCCAAAGCCAAAGTCATCATAAACAAAATATACTCAGAGCTTAACCAACGAACTCCAGTCATAACAGGGTTGAGGTAAACCATTCCGCAAACGATCAACAACACATTATTAGCCAGAATAACGGTAGCCATTTTTCTAACAAACCTTTGCCCGTAGAGCGTCACGATAGATTGATTATCGCCATTTTTATCATTCTCATGTTCGAACATAGGGAATATAAGTAGGTTGGTAATGACAATGAGAAAAAACACCACGAAAACATAGAACACGAAAACATCCCAGTGTTCCAATAAGCTAAGGGGGGCAACGAAAATTCCAAAGCTGTAGATTATGGCGGCTAACAATTCCTTATGCCATGTCTTGCTGAGCTTAAGTAGGTGTAAAGAGCCAATGTAAATCAAAACCAATAGCGCCAGTATTAAGCCTAGCTTGGTAGTAACCCAAGGCAAATAGTACAGATTAAATACTCCAATGAGAAAAACGATCAACGCAACAAAGGCAATTGGCCTAAAGTATTTCTGGTGAAAAGTATGGCGCTGGTTAGTTGAGTTTCCACTCCCCTTCTTAGCATCAAAAAGATGATCTATGGTATAGATGAGCCAGATAGCTACACCCAAACCGATGAGCATCGAGTTTTCGAGGGTAACACCGAACAATCTGGCTATATACAGGCTACAAATTATAGCCCCTGCCGTAACGTCAAGGCTAAGGTTCTGAATAAGGATCAAAAGCTTTCTCATAGCAATGGATCAAATGTATGGAAAGTTACGAACCAGAAGCAAACAAAAAAGCCCTCTGATTTCTCAAAAGGGCTTTCTCTACTTATTACAATTGAATTTCTATTTATCTGCAGCTAAAGCTTCTGCTCCACCAACAATCTCTAGGATCTCTTTGGTAATGGCTGCCTGACGTGTTCTGTTGTACATCAATTTCAGTTCTTTCAACAAGTCACCAGCGTTATCTGTTGCTTTGCCCATGGCCGTCATTCGAGCGCCATGCTCAGAAGCATTAGAGTCTAATATGGCCTTGTAAAACTGAATTTTCAACGATTTCGGAATCAAGTCTTCAACGATAAAATCCTTTGAAGGCTCAAAAATATAGTCAGTACCTGAAGTAGAAGCTGCACTGTCTTGCTCTGTCTGAACGATTGGAAGCAATTGCTCGCTTCTAATGATTTGAGTTGCTACGTTTTTGAACTCGTTGTAGATCAATACAACTTTGTCGTATCTACCCTCCTCATAACCATTCATCGCAAATTCAGCTGCCTCACGAGCGGTTTCAAAGCTCAGCTTAGAGAACATATCCCAATAAGCAGTCACATTAGTGAATTTCTGCTTTTTGGACATATCGAACGCTTTTTTACCAATTGGCATCACGTGAATAGTCGCACCCTCATGGGCTTTTACTACTACATTTAATGCTTTGTTGATATTTGAGTTGAATGCTCCACAAAGTCCTCTATCAGAGGTCACAGGAACGATAAGTACATTTTTAACTTCACGCTCTTGCGCGTAAGTTGTCATGGACTCATCGCTGTTACCAGCAGATACATTGGCAAGAATGGCCGATAGTTTCTCTGAATAAGGTCTCAATTGAATGATCTTATCCTGAGCTCTTCTCAACTTGGCAGCAGCAACCATTTTCATGGCCCTGGTGATCTGCTGAGTAGAAGATACCGACTTAATTCTTTCCTTTACTTCCTTTAAATTCGCCATCTATTACGATTTAGGCTTAATGAAATTAATACCTACTTGCTAAGTCTTTTACAGTCTTTTCGATTGCTGAAGTAGCAGCTTCGTCTAGCTTACCTGCTTTCAATAAATCGAGTGCTGCTCTTTCAGAAGTTCTCATGATTGTTAAGAATTCCTTCTCAAACTCTCTCACTTTTTCAACTGGCACTTTATCTAAAAGACCTTTTACAGAAGCATAGATAATTGCCACTTGCTCTTCTACTGGTGATGGAGAGAACTGCGCTTGCTTAAGAATTTCTTGGTTTCTTCTACCTCTATCAATGGTAAGTTTAGTAGATGCATCCAAATCAGAACCGAACTTTGCAAAAGCTTCCAATTCACGGAACTGAGCTTGGTCAAGCTTCAAGGTTCCAGAAACTTTCTTCATTGATTTGATTTGAGCGTTACCTCCTACTCTTGATACAGAGATACCTACGTTAATTGCAGGACGTACACCAGAGTTGAAAAGGTTAGTTTCCAAGAAAATCTGTCCGTCTGTAATTGAAATTACGTTGGTTGGAATATAAGCAGAAACGTCACCTGCTTGAGTTTCGATAATTGGAAGGGCTGTTAAAGAACCACCACCTTTTACTTTCCCTACTAAAGAAGGAGGAAGGTCGTTCATTGCCTGTGCAATATCATCGTTATCGTTAATTTTTGCAGCTCTTTCCAGAAGTCTAGAGTGCAAATAGAATACGTCACCTGGATAAGCTTCACGTCCTGGAGGTCTTCTCAAAAGAAGAGAAACTTCACGATAGGCTACTGCTTGCTTAGACAAATCATCATAAATTACCAAAGCTGGTCTTCCTGTATCTCTGAAGTACTCACCGATAGCAGCACCCGCCATTGGCGAGAAGAACTGCATTGGAGCAGGATCAGAAGCACCGGCCAATACCACAACAGTGTAATCCATTGCACCACCTTTTTCAAGGGCTGCTACTACTCCTGCTACAGTAGATGCCTTTTGACCTATGGCAACATAGATACAAAATACAGGCTCTCCTTTTTCGTAGAATTCTCTTTGGTTAAGAATAGTATCGATAACTACAGCAGTTTTACCTGTCTGACGGTCACCAATTACTAACTCTCTTTGGCCTCTTCCGATTGGAATCATTGCGTCAATCGCTTTGATACCTGTTTGAAGAGGTTCTGTTACTGGCTGTCTGTAGATTACCCCAGGAGCTTTTCTCTCCAATGGCATTTCAAACGTTTCGCCAGAAATAGGTCCTTTACCATCAATTGGAGTACCCAGGGTGTCAACCACACGGCCAACCATTCCTTCACCTACATTGATGGATGCGATCTTACCTGTTCTTTTAACAGTATCGCCTTCTTTGATTTCAGCTGATTCACCAAGTAATACAGCTCCTACATTGTCCTCTTCAAGGTTCAATACTAGGGCCTTCAGTCCGTTTTCAAATTCAAGAAGTTCTCCTGATTGCGCTTTAGACAAGCCATAGATTCTGGCTACACCATCACCTACTTGCAATACAGTACCTACTTCTTCTAATTCAGCTTCTGATTTAAAGTTAGAGAGTTGCTCTCTTAAAATTGCTGAAACCTCATCAGGTCTTACATCTGCCATGTTATGATACAGTTATGTGTTAATTATTTAAAACTCCTTTACGTAAGGGTTTTTGCTAAATTCTAATTTCAATGCTTTCAATCTAGAATTGATTGAATCGTCAATTTGACGGTCTCCAACTTTCAAAATAAACCCACCAATAAGGTCTTTCTCTACCTTTTCAGTCAGTTCTACTTTTTTGCCAGAAATCTTCGTTACTACTGCCTCAAATTCTGCTCTCAAACCAGCGTCAATAGGGAAGGTAGTAGTGACCGTAGCCTCTGCTATTCCTTTTTTAACGTTGTACTGATGGTGGAACTCTGTTGCAATTGCAGGAAGATATTGTTCACGATGTTTCTTTGCAAGAATTTTGAATATACTCAAAGTAAGGCTGTTCACTTTACCTTCAAATACTTGGTTGAGTATGGTCAATTTCTTGTCATGCGGCACTACCGGGCTTTTTAACAAAAGTAAAAAGTCCCTGTTTTCCTCAATCATTTGAGAAAATAGCAGCATGTCTTTGTTCACGTCTTCCAACATACCTTTCTCATCTGCTAGTTCAAGCAGTGATTTGGCATAACGGGAAGCAATTCTGTATACAGACATTTATACCTAATTAAGGTTCAAATCTTTTACAAGGCCATCGATGAGCTCTTTTTGAGCACTCTGATCGGCCAATTCTTTTCTTAACAGCTTTTCTGTTATCTCTAGAGAAAGACGAGCTACTAAAACCTTCACATCGGTTAAAGCCGCTTTTTTCTCATTTTCGATTACTGCTTTAGCATCTTCAATCATTCTAGCAGTGATCTTAGAAGTTTCTGTTTTGGCTTCTTCTTTAATCGTAGATGCCACAGTAAGAGCTTCTTTTAAAATACTATCTCTTTCAGCTCTTGCCTCTTTTAATAGTTTTTCATTATCTGCCTGAAGCGCCTGCATTTCATTTTTTGCTTGTTCAGCAGCAAGTAATGCGCTCTCGATAGTTTCTTCTCTTTCTTTTAAGCCAGCTAAAATTGGTTTCCAAGCAAATTTGCCCAAAACAAATAATAGAATGACAAAGCCTACCAATTGGTAGATTAATAATCCTGAATCTGGTAGTAATAAATCCATATCGCTTTTTGTTAAAATTAAACTCAGGCTGTGCCTAACGCACAAGCCTGAATTCATTAATTCAATTACCTAAATTAAAGAGCACCAGTGATATCAGCGTTGTTAGCCAACAAGAAACACACTACTACACCAAACAAGGCGATTACTTCAATAAGGGCAGCGATGATCAACATCCCTGACTGCAATTTACCAGCAGCTTCAGGTTGTCTAGCCATACCTTCCATAGCAGAAGCACCAATTTTTCCAATACCAAGACCTGCGCCTATTGCAACAAGACCAGCACCAATACCAGCTCCCATAAGGGCATAACCAGCAGTTAATAAAATAGCGAACATAATTTGTCTATTAATATATGAAACAAAGATTCTAATTAATGATGTCCATCATCAACGGCTTGGCCGATGTACATAGATGAGAACAAGGTAAACACGTAGGCCTGAATTAAGGCAACTACAATTTCAATGATCAAAATGACAGTAGAGAATAGTGTTCCCACCACACCAACTGCAACACTTTGAAGTATAAAGCCCAAACCTACAATACTCAACACAACGATGTGACCAGCTGTAATACTAGCAAACAAACGAAGCATCAATGAAATAGGCTTAGTGAAAATTCCGATAATTTCTACAATAAGGATTACTGGGCGAACAGGAAGCGGAACGCCTGGTGTCCACAAAATGTGCATCCAATAAGCTTTTCTTCCATTCACATTGGTAATGATGAATGTGATCAAGGCCAAAGTCATGGTGACAGCAATATTACCCGTAAGGTTAGCTGCACCTGGCGTTAAGCCCAATAAGTTGTTGAAAAGAATGAAGAAAAATAGGGTCAATAAATAAGGCATAAAGCGCTCATATTTATGACCAATATTAGTTTTAGCGATATCGTCTCTTACGAAAACGATGATAGGCTCAAAAAACGACTGAATACCTTTTGGCGCTGAAACACCTTTTTTGTAGCGCTTTGCTACGGTAATGAAAACCAACGATAGAACAACAATACTTATAATAAGTGATGCTACGTTTTTGGTAATCGATAAATCCATGAATTCGGCTTGGTTGGTAGAGTGAAGCTTTCCGTGCTCTAGCATGTAACCATCTACTTCAATTGGATTGTGATCTGCATCCACAAAGGCAGATGACATGTGAACTTTGATACCCTCTTCGTAATCATAAATAATTACGGGTAGAGGAATGGTAACGTGGGTATGACCTAAGGTAATTAAATGCCATTCGTGGGCGTCAGTAATGTGGTGCATGATAAAATCAGTGCCACCTGCCGCTTTCTCCTCTCCATCGCTATCGCTAGAGGCTCTCAAATTATTTAAACCTGAAACACTAAAAAGAGCCATTAAGAGGCTAATCATCAGTATTTTGGAAGTATTCATCTTTGGTAGTCTCATCATGGTTTTTAACCCCTATCCTGAAATTTGGCGCAAGTTAGACAGAATGGTATATATTTCAAACACTAGATAGAATAAATAGACCACGAAAAAATCCGCCACCCATATTATTTGATCTTCAACTCCCCTAAAAAGAACGATGCCTATAAAGACCATGCTGAATATTAGCCTTAAAACTGTGGTTCCTAAAAAAAGATTAGTGCGACTCTGTGGGTCTAAGTTTTTAACTCCCCAGTGGCTCATTCCAACAATAATCAACCCCAGTACAGCCGAGAAAATAAGAATCGGCCAGATTTGGGCATGAATAAAGCTTTCAGAACCTTCGATTTGTTGTAGCCCCAAAACTAAGGCTGCAATCACCCCAGAAAATATTAAAGTTTGGGCAATTTGTTTATTCAACTTTTGCATGGCCACAAATTTAGGCCAAAGAATTGGCTTAGTTGTCTTTCGGTAAAGATTTAAATAACATATAAAAGGCTCCGAATGCCCCAATGAAGATCATGATAATAATGTAAAGTGATTTACCACTGTTCCACCATTCATCCATTTTAAACCCTAACCAGCCGCATAGGCCAATAGTCACAAACATTTGAATGCCCAGTTGCGAGTATTTGAGATATGTATTAGTTTTTTTAAGCGCCATAGTAAAATCGAATATAGAGGATTTCTGCTTCTGTTACATCAGTCTTGTAATATAGAACCAACACAAGACCAAATGGTTGAAACTTATCTACGGCTCTTTTTTTAATAACATGTCCCGTCCTGAAATAGCGTTACATAAAAAGTAATGCTACAGTTGTTTGAACTAAAGAAATCGTTGATTATTTTTAGCACTATGAATAAATTTCATAAAAACTATTTCTCCTTTTTTACTGCCGTTTTTTTTGCCTTATTTTTAGTCTCATGCAATGGTGATAAACAGCCTGCCACCTTCGATATACCAGATGCTGATTTTACCGTTGAGGCCATAAAAACAGGGATGCTTAAAATTCCTTTGGACTCTATGTCATCAAACAAGCCCGTTGCCTTTCAAGCTTATAATAAGAAAGGAACTGACTACTTCACTTTTCTCAATCACTTTAACAATAGTATTTATTATTACAACTTAAAGACCCAAACCTACGATTCAATTCAGCAGTTCCCTGAGCAAGGCCCTAATGGATTAGGTAAATTCGACAGTACAATTGAGTATGAGTTTTTGGGAGACTCCATTATGTTCTACTCTCGCAGTACACTCCAGATAACGATTGTTAATAACAAGAAGGATGTCGTTTTCAAATATAATTTTGGCAAAGAAGGGAAAACGGCACCTTATGGAATGACTAGGGGTTGGGCTTTTAGAACGAGCACCGGATTCAATTTCAGTTCAGTTGCCCAAACACCTTATATAAAGCTTATTAACCTGCCTGATTCTCTAGAGTTTGACTTCTCATTAAAAACACTAGAGGTTAAGAAAAAACATAGCCCTCTACCTACCGCCTACAAAGGTGAAATGTGGATGTTGGAGCAGTTACGCTACCATAGGGCGGAAAACGAAAAGTACAGGGCATATAGCTACCCCATCGACCCCTACGTTCAGATTCGAAAGCCGGACGGTAGTTTTATTAGTAAGTACTTTGGAAGTAAAATAGTAAAGCCAATTGTTCCGATAGCATCTATCCAAATAGCTATGGATATGGAAACAAGTGGCAAGTATTATTTCGGTCAAGGGCGGTACGGGCAAATATATTATGACCCATATAGAAAAGTGTTTTTAAGGGCTGGGTATTCTGGAATGAACGAAAATGAAATTGACATTAATAATCCATTTGGAGATACAACAACCTTTGACAAAGTGTTTGTAATAGGTGATGACGAGCTAAATGTAAAAGGCGAATTGAAAAATAACCGAATGGTTGAGTCCTTTGTTTTTTTTCAAAAAAACGGAATCTATGTTTTGGTTGACACAGACGATGAAGATCACTTGACTTTTGACATTTATGATATTGTAGAACGGTAATCCGTTTGAAAAACAAATAAGAATCCATTTTCAAAAGCTTTGTGTAAATGCCGCGGACTAATGATTTATAATTTCAAATTCCTTTATTTCGTGCTGATTGTGCTGCTAATCACCGCCTGCAATGGCCATAAGGAAGCATCGTCTATTAAGGAAGCATTGTCTATTTCTGAATCGACCAATGAGGCTTATGCCAGTTACAACATAGAAGCGCATAGCGAAGCAGTTCCTATTTACGGCATAATCGATACGGCAGAATTACTCCTTCTTGAGCAAACTAAAGATACTGAACTGCCGCTCATTCGCTTTTTCAATATTTGGGACAAGAGCATAGTAGTGTCAACCTTCGGGTATGGGGATATTCACCTTTTTGACTCCCATGGAAACTTGATACGAAACTTTAAAAGAATGGGAGACTCCGCTCAGGATTATCATGCACTATGGTATTCTTGGTTAGACGGACAACAGTTAGCCGTCTATGATGCTCAAAACAGACGAGTAAATTATTATAATCCGGATGCTGATTTTGTTAAAACCGTCCCCATTAACTACCCAACAACGGGTCTTTATTCATTTAACAATCATTTCTTTTTTGATACCAGTGATCGATTATATGAAGAAAAAGAAGCAATTAATATTGTGGTTCTAAACAATGAACTAGAGTATGAGTCTGGCTTATTACCCTATGAGACCCCTGAGCCTTTCAGAACGAATTGGGGGCCAAATAACTTTGAGCCTTACAGCGAAACCATCCTATACCAAGACCCAATGAATAATACTATGTTTCAATGGAATAGGGTAACACAAAGTTTCGATTCGTTATTTACAATTGATTTGGGCGAGGATTGGGTTTGGGACAACGAAGACTATTATGGGGACAAAGCACTTGCTAAGCAAGTGAAAGACAGTGGCGAAAAAGTAATCAGGATGAAGAATACTGTAGGCGAAAACTACATTTTCTTGCGCTTTGAGCAGTTCGGAAGCTTTCATTCCATACTCATTGACAGAAAAAACGGAAAGTATCAGAAGCTCACTTCAAACCAAGGCATTTTAGAAGATAGGACTTTCGTTCCCTTAAAATGGCTTGGAGACAAGCTAGTGTTTACGATCGAAGCTGATAAGATTGACGGTTTCATCCAAGATTTACCAGAAGGGGTTCTTTCTTACAAGTCGGCCAGCACAGATATTTCTGCCAATAAAAGCGCAGCACTATTATGGCTTTCCTTTAAAAATAGTGATGAATGGAAATAAAAACTAAGCCCTTTTAATCGCTGCTTCTCTGGTCTGACTTAATGGCTTACCAATTTCAATTTCTTTGGCTAAATGCCCCATTTTACAGCCTCCATTAAAAGTAGCACCAGGCTCTACTACCAATTTGTTGGTGAGTATATCACCATTGATTACTGCGGTGGGCTTTAATATGAGCAATTCGGAAATTTCAATGTTGCCTTTAATCGTTCCGGCAATTTCAGCCGTACGGGCCGTTACATTACCATCCAGTATGGCGTCTACGCCCATCACCAATTTGGCTTTAGCTTTGGCGTGACCAAATATTTTGCCCTCGATTCTTATATTACCGATAGACTCTATACTGCCTTCGAGTGTCGTGTCTTTACCAATAATATTACTGGTATTGCTTTGTTCTTCGGTAGCTCTCTTTTCTTCCTTAGATGTAAACATATTATATAATAGTTGAGTTGGGAGGGTCTAAAATACGATGAAATCTTCAGGATTCACAGCACTTCCATTATACCAAAGTTCAAAATGCAAATGTGGGCCATTTGTCAACTCCCCAGTATTTCCGATGATGGCCAAAATTTCACCTGCACTAATGAAATTGCCAACTTCTTTAGTGAGGGCAGAATTATGTTTGTAAACTGAAATCAAATTTTCTTTGTGCTGAACGGCTATCACATTACCAGCATCTTGTGTCCATGAGGCAAATATGACGGTTCCGTCCGCTATGCATTTTACTGGTTCGTCTTTCTTTGAAACCACATCAATTCCAAAATGCTCGTTTCTTGGGTCGAAAGATTGAGAAACATAACCACTGATAGGTGAAAATAAATAGGTCTGCCTCAACTCCATGTTATCCATATTTCGACCTAGAAGAAAATCACCTCCTGTTTCAAATTCAGATTTAAAGAGTGAGTCAATTTCTTGAGAATTAGGATCCCTTGTAAGCTGAACTGATTCAGAACTTGTTTCTGCAAGCTCTTCATTTTCGATTGCTTGATCCCCATCCAAAACGCGCTTCATGCTCTGAATAAAGAGATCTCTATTTTCTAGTTCTGTGGCCAATGAATCCAGCGATAGGCTCATGGTTACCAAATCCTTTCTGGTTTCTCTTTCGGCATGCGTAGGATCAAACCACTGGGCCAAAAGCGTATTTACAAGATAAAAACTAATTACAAAAACTATAATTAATGCGAGAAGACTAAAAAAGACGATCCTTGCATAAGTAAAATTGTAGGTCGCCTTATGAGAAAAGTCTTCCTCATTCTGAATAATCAGGATATGCCTGTTATTCAACCAGTTCGAGAGTGTTTTTTTATTCTTCGCCACGGTTATTTTCTAAGGGAAACAAAAATATAGATTAATAGATAATCCACTTCCTTTATTTGTATTAATTAAGATTTAATTTCGTTCCTTAATCGGGTAAACGAGATTTTGAGATTTAGATTTTTACATATCGCCAGATTTTTTGGTCTGCTGGCCATTACTTCGCTCTTCATAGGCTGCAATTCCAAAGGGTATCAGAACATGAACGCTCGGTACAACGGATACTTCTATGCTGACCAATATTTAAATGAAGTCAACCAGCAAATTGAAGATTCATACCAGTATAATTACGATCAAGTACTAAAAATCTATCCTGATATTGATTCAAGTATCATAAAGAGCAACAAGGCTAAACTAGACGATGCATTTAAAAAAGCTTCTCAAGTTATTGAGTGGTACGGAACAAGCGACTGGACGGATGATAATTATCTGATTATTGGTAAAATTCGTCACCTCAGGGCCGAGTTTCAGTTTGCTATTGAAACCCTTCAGTATATTAATCAAACCAGCGAAGACGATCCAACAAGGCATGCCTCGCTGATTGCCTTAATGCAAACCTACATGGATGCTGGCGATAAGGATAAAGCCAAAGAGGTTTCTAATTACTTAGAAACGGAGGAGTTGAATGATGAAAACATGGCCAATTATAAGGTGATGTTGGCGTATTACTATCAACGTGAGCAAGACTATGAAGCCATGGCCACGAACCTCAAAGAGGTGGCGGAAGTGATTACCAAAAAAGATACTAAGTCTAGAATCAACTTTATTCTAGGCCAAATAGAACAAGAAAAGGGTCAAAATACCGAAGCCTATAAATACTATAAAGCCTCTCTCGAAGGCACTCCACCCTATGACCTTACTTTCCATGCAAAGCTGAATATGCAGCAGGTAAGTCAAGTAAATGGCACAGCAGAAATAGAAAGGGTGAGAAAGTTTTACGCTCAGCTTTTAAAGGATGGGAAAAACAAAGAGTACCAAGGCAAGATCTATTACGAAATGGGTGAATTCGAAAAGAAGCAGACCCATTATGACCTGGCCATTGGCAACTACTTGCAAGCGGTAGCGGTTGAAGAGCCTTCGCCCCGACAGCAATCACTTTCTTATTTAAGGATTGGTCAGCTCTATTTTGATATCTATGAGAAATTCGAACTGTCCAGCAATTATTATGACAGTGCGGTTTCCATAATGCCGTCTGATATTGATGGTTACCCAATCCATGTAAAACGAAAAGAAGTACTCAACAATTTTGTAACCCAGCTCAAAACCATTCAGGTGAATGACAGTCTGCTTTCTTTGGCAGAACTACCAGCGATATCATTAGATGCTTTCCTTGATAACTACTTGAACCAACAAGAAAAAGAGGCTAAAGCACGTGAGAAAGAAGAAAGACAAAATGCAGTTTCAACAGGCTCCGTTATCTCCCCTTCTAGCGGAGGTGGTTTTACTTCGACTACGTCTTCAAGTGATTGGTATTACTACAACGATGCGGCAGTAGAGCTTGGAACAATAGAATTTCAAAGACGTTGGGGCAATAGAAAACTAGAAGACAACTGGAGGCGTTCTTCAAAAGAGGCTTCTTCCACTACGGAAACATCGACCGAAGTCGGTATTACGGATGACGCAACTGAAAAACCAGAAGAAGCCGCGCCAGCCGATGAAGGAAGGGCAGCAAAGAAAAAAGAACTACTGGCTACTATTCCTACCACACCAGACGCAAAGGACCAACTGCACTTAGAAATTCAGGAAGCTTATTTTAAGTTAGGTGCTGTATATAGGTTTGGACTGGAAAAAGACACCAAGGCAGCAACCAGTTACAAAACGCTTGTCCAAAAATACCCTGATACAGGGTATAAACTCGAGGCTCTTTATGCATTGTATACACTTTACCTTGAAACTGATGCAAACCAAGCCGAAGGTTATAAGCAACAAATCATTGACGCTTTCCCTGAATCGTTGATTGCCAAAACACTGATCAACCCAAATTACTTGGCTGAAAAGGAAGCACGCAACAAAGCATTGCAAAAAGTATATGCCTCTGCTTATGAAGCCTATGAAAATGGAGAGTATGTAAAATCAGATCAGATTTTACGGGGTGCTTTACAATCCTTTGAAGATGTTGACTTTCTACCCACTGTAGAATTGCTTTCGGCCATATTAAAAGCCAAAACGGAAAACTTATTTTCGTATGAAGAAGCCCTAAAAACCTTTGTATCCAAATACCCAGAAGGCCGTTTGACCAATTACGCCAAGGACCTGTTGATAGCAGTTAACCCAATAAAGGAAACCATCGTAAGGAGTGATGACTTTGAATACAGCGAAGACCTTAAACAACTTCACCTTTTAGCGATTGTATATAACAGTGAGGTAACAAAGACTACTGATTTAAAAGCTGCAATTGAGAATTTCAATAAAAATTCATTCTCTCATTTAAAACTAAGCGTGGGACAATTGGAGTTTGATGAGAGTAAAAAGCTGGGCATTGTGTTTATCAATTCTTTTGAAGACAAAAAAACGGTCGAGGCTTATCATAGAGCCTTCAAAAAAGCTTTAACAAACTTCACAATAGAAGTCGATTCAAATTTTAATAATTTTGCAATATCACGAGATAACTTTCAGATGCTCTTTCAAACCAAAGAGTTAGAGGCTTACCTCAGATTTCATAATACATTCTATCAATAGACATGGCCAAGGAAGAGAAGAAAGGTGACAAAAAAATATTCAAAAAATTAACGATACTCCTTTGGGTGGGCTTCGTTTTAGTTTTTGTGGGCTTCCCGGTATACATCTGGGCGGTAAGCAGCAATACAGGCCAATTATTTGGAGAACTCCCCAGTTATAGCCAACTAGAAAACCCGGAGCAAAATCTAAGCTCATTGCTTTTTAGTGCCGATGATGAAATTCTTGGTGCTTATTATAGAGATAACCGGAAGCCAGTTACCTATGACCAACTGGGTCCTAACTTGATCAATGCGCTAAAAGCTACCGAAGATATTCGCTTCAACAACCATTCAGGAATTGACCTACGCAGTATGTTGAGGGCGGCTTTCGGGGTGATTACCTTCAACCCACAAGGAGGAGGAAGTACGGTAACTCAACAGTTGGCTAAAAACTTATTTGATACACGTGTTATTGAAGAAGATGAAAAAGGAAAGTTAGAAGGCATTAATGGTTTGTTAGACCAACTTATTTATAAAACCAAGGAGTGGATTTTAGCCGTTCGATTGGAGAGGTCATATACCAAAGACGAACTGATGGCTATGTATTTCAACCAAGTGAGTTTTGGAAACAACACTTTTGGAATTCAGTCTGCCGCTGAGAGTTTCTTCAACAAAAAGCCAAAACAACTCAATGTAGAAGAAGCAGCAGTACTTGTGGGTCTTCAAAAAGCAGTTACTCGTTATAATCCTTTAAGAAATCCAGAAAACTCAAAGTCGAGAAGGAATGTGGTAATGAACCAAATGGTGGAGTACGGATACCTCGACAAAGCAGCTTATGATACCTTAGCCCCTCAAGACATTGTTCTTGATTATAATGCCCAAGATCAAAACTTTGGTCCAGGCCAGTATTTTAGAGCAGAGGTACAGAAAGACCTTATTGTAATTGCCAGAGATTTAGGTTACGATTTATTTGCCGATGGCCTGAAAATATACACCACCATTGACAGCAGAATGCAGCGCTATGCCGAACAAGCAGTAGATAGCACCATGCGTCAAGTTCAAGCCAATTTCTTCAACTCATTAAAAGACGGCAACGGAAAAATGCGCGAGCCTTGGATTGATGATCAAGGTCGAGTCATTAAAGGTTTTATTGAGGGAGAACCGTTATCCAGAACCCAAAGATATAGAAGCTTGGAGAAAGAATATGGTGCTGGTTCGGACTCAATAGATTACTATTTGAATAAGAAAGTTCCGATGAAAGTATTCTCTTGGAAGGGAGATATTGATACACTTATGAGCCCAATGGACTCACTGAAGTATTACAAACACTTTTTGCAAGCAGGTTTTATGGCAGCCGATCCGCATAACGGGCAAATTAAAGCTTGGGTGGGAGGAATTGATTATGAATACTTTAAATTTGATCATGTAAGATTGGGAAAAAGGCAAGCAGGCTCATTATTTAAGCCGTTTTTATATACTACGGCCGTTGAAAAAGGATTCTCTCCTTGTTATGAGTTTGTAGATCAACCGATTACGATTCCAATTCCAGGCCAATCGAACCCTTGGGCCCCTCAGAATTCCGATAATGTTTTTACTGGTGAAAAGATGACCATGAAAACCGCCATGGCAAAATCCGTAAACTCCATATCGGCTAGGGTAATGGACATTGTAAAACCCGATAACGTTTCTAAAATGGCAGGAAGATTAGGGGTTGAATCGGAAATAGGGCCATATTATTCTATAGCGCTTGGTACGGTAGATGTTTCGGTAAAAGAAATGGTTTCGGCTTTTGGCACATTTGCGAATAAAGGAACACACATTGAAGCCCATTATGTTACCAAAATTGAAGACCGCTTTGGCAATATAATCTGGAGTAAAGTACCTGAAAAGAAAAGAGCCATTAGTGAAGATGTGGCCTACGTAATGCTAAATATGTTACAGGAAACCACCACCAACGGTTCTGGTGCTAGGCTTTGGAGAGAATACAAAATTACAGATTATAACCAAACTGAAAACTCAATTGGCTCTAAAACAGGTACAACGCAGAATGGTTCTGATGGTTGGTTTATGGCTGTAACCAAAGACTTAGTAGCTGGTGCTTGGGTAGGCGGAGATGACCGAGCGATCCACTTCCAAAACTGGGCTCAAGGGCAGGGCGCATGGACTGCACTTCCAATTGTAGGTCGCTTCTTTGAAAAGGTCTACAAGGACACTACCATTAACCTCCAGAAAGGACTTTTTGTGCGTCCAGTTAACCTTGATATGGAGATCGACTGCCAGAAGTTTCAAGACATACTCGTACCACAGGATAGCACATCTGGTTCTACGATTTATGATCCCGAAATCTACTAAACAGGTCAATGGAGGCGACCCGCTTTTCACCCCAAGAAATTTTAAAATTACCCGACAACCCGGGCGTCTATCGGTATTACAATGCTGAGGATACGCTCATCTATGTGGGGAAGGCAAAATCTCTAAAAAAGAGGGTGTCGAGTTATTTCAATAAATCAGCACAGCACAGTAAGAAGACCAGTCGTATGGTTAGCGAAATTGTAAGCATCGAAATTGTGCTCGTCAATTCCGAGTTTGATGCACTGTTGCTAGAAAATAACCTGATTAAGCAGAACCAGCCTAAGTACAACATTCTACTGAAGGATGATAAGACATTTCCTTACCTCTGTGTTTCCAATGAACGCTTTCCTAGGGTTTACAGTACGCGTAAACTGATTCCATCCCTCGGTAGATATTTCGGGCCTTTCACCAATGTAAGGGCCATGAACAATGTACTCAAACTGATCAATAGCTTGTTCACTTTGCGTACTTGCCGCTACGACTTATCTAAAGAGAATATCGCGAAGGGGAAGTTCAAAGTATGCTTAGAATACCACTTGGGCAATTGTCAGGGACCCTGCGAAGCTTTTCAAAGCGAAGAAGATTACCTCAAAGATGTTGATCAGGCATTGAACATTTTGAAAGGAAACTTGGGGCTACCTAAAAGTTACTTCAAAGAACGAATGCACGAAGCGGCTGAGCAATTACAGTTTGAAAAGGCACAAGAGTTTAAAGAAAAGCTGGAGTTGGTAGATGACTTCCATTCCAAGTCCATCATAGTAAGTCCAAAACTTACGGACGTAGATGTGTTCACGATTGTTTCTGATGAAAAATACGCCTTTGTCAATTACATCCGCATTAAAAATGGAATGATCAACCTGTCAAAAACAAATGAGATTAAGAAAAAGCTCAACGAAACAGACGAAGAAATTCTGTCGCTCCTATTGGTCGATATGCGAGATCGTTACCAGAGCATCACTAAGGAAATATTGACCAATAAGGAATTGGATTTAGGTTCTGACACATTCCAACCCGTTGTTCCGCAAATTGGAGACAAGCGCAAATTGGTAGAACTTTCATTGAAGAATTCACTGTTCGCGAAAAAAGAAAAATACCAGTCGTTGGACAATGTAAAGGACAAAGGAAACAGGGTCTTAAAGCAGCTGCAAAAAGACCTTCAATTGAAGGAATTGCCCGTCCATATCGAATGCTTTGATAACTCAAACATTCAAGGAACCAACCCTGTTGCCTCAATGGTGTGTTTCAAAATGGGACGTCCATCGAAAAAAGACTACCGCCATTTCAAAATCAAAACAGTGGTTGGCCCAGATGATTTTGCTTCAATGACAGAAGTTGTAGGCAGGCGATATAAGCGTTTGCTGGAAGAAAATCAGCCATTGCCAAAGCTCATCGTAATCGATGGAGGCAAGGGCCAACTAAGTGCTTCTTGCGAAGCCTTGAAAACCTTGGGTATTTATGGACAAATCCCCATTATTGGAATTGCCAAAAGGCTAGAGGAAATCTATTTTCCAGAGGATTCATTCCCGCTCCACATTGATAAAAAGTCAGAGTCGTTGAGGTTGATCCAAAAACTGAGAGATGAAGCCCACCGCTTTGCCATCACGTTCCATCGTGATTTACGAAGCAAAAATAGTTTCAACTTTGAGCTTGAGAATGTGAAAGGGATTGGAAGATTTACTGTGGACAAGTTGCTCAAAGAGTTTCGCACCATGAGTGGAATCGAAAAGGCGAGTTTCGAAGAACTGTCTGCGATAGCCGGAGAGAGTCGGGCAAGGCGTATTCAGATTTTTTTCCAACAAAAAAAGGAGGCATAAGCCTCCTTCCTCATTTATAATTACTTCTAACCTTTTTTAGTATTCCCAAAGGTTATGCATTGTTTCTAATAGCTGATACCTGAAATCCCTTGAAATTTCCATCAAACTTCTCTTTCCTGCTCCAATTTGAGATTCAAAGAATTGCTCCATGGCCACATCACTTGGGTTTGAGAACTTGATGATATTGGAACTAAACAATCGCATATCAAACGCATTACTCAAGCTAATCCCATAGTTTCGAGGGTTACGGGGGTTAAACCAAAATGCCCTTACATTGGACTCCTTATTGGCAAAGCTTTCACTATAAACCTTATCTAAATAGGCAACCAAGTCTTTGTATTTGATTCTTACCATTTCCTTTTCAATACCACCAGCGATATCCGATTGCGCCACTACCTTTACAGACTGAATGTCCCAAATCGGCAGAGATCTATTTCTGTCAAACATCAAATCTTCCTCAATTTCCAACATGGCAATTTGGCCCTTTGGAATGCTGTCAGGGGCCAGTTTTTCTTGCCTTTTCTGTTGTACGTATTGCTCAGGCTCTACCCCACGAGTAATGGCTTCAGTTCTCCAGCGCTCTACTTCATCCAAAGTAGCATCTTCACCCTTGGTTCCATCAATGATCACCCTGTCCGTATATGCATTTCTATCAGAGAGTAAATCTGAAGCTTCATAACCTTGCGTTAAAGGATTATAAGGAGCAATTCCTTCTCCTTCAGCAGAGTTATACCACAGGTCTATGCCTTCGAAAATGATCTCAACAATTTTAGAATGACTGGAATTCCAACCTTCATTAGACTTCTCTCTCATATCCATTTTTGACCATACCCTAATGCTGAACATTACATCCTCATTTCGGATTGGCCTAACAGAATTAATATTATACCTTCTTGAGTTTTGTACACTATCAATCGGTGCGGCTCCATTAGAATTGGCCTGACCAAAACTACTGGCACTCACTAAGAGTAAAAAACAAATTGCTGAGAGAGTTCTCATAATTAATTAATTAATATTTATTTCTTGTGCATCGCTATACTTCACCACTTCATTCTTATTGGCAAAGTTCAAGCGCGTATATTCTTCTACAATAACCCTAATCCTATCACCAGCCCTCATGTTAGATTTAAATGCCGTCAATTCGAAATCAGTTTGTGCTGCGGTTATATTAATAGTACCACTCTCACGATTATTCTTAATCAAAATTATCTTACCCTTTGATACAAAGAATCGAGCGTCATCAGGGTAGTTCTTCAGAAAATCTGGATCAGGCTCTAATACTAAGCTTACTTTATTTGGAATACCACTGTAACCCTTTTCAGCATTATAGACTTTATCGTCAACTTTAACCACAAACCTAGGTCTTGGTATAGACTTTACAGTAAAAGTCTTATCACCAATTTTGGCTCCTCCACTACTAACGCCAATAACCACATTTCTAGTGCCTATTGTTGGAATTACTACTAACTCTCCCCTTTTGGAACCTTCACGTTGTTCTGCGCCTTGCACTGTAAAACTAGGGCTGTAAGCAGGCCCTAAAGAAGGAACATTCACTTGTAAAACGTTAGCAGAGTTCTGATAAAGGTTTTGAATGGCCTCTGATTCAAACTGAATTACTGGCTCAGCTACCATAAACTCATGTACGATAGGAATGGTCTTAATCTCTCCCCCATCGTTGTATGTAATTTCTGCTTCAAATTTCTGCTTAGAAATGTTATCTACATAGTTATTTGCAGATGCTCTGAACTTGATTTTACCCCTTCCGTTTTCAACTGTTAGTTTTGACCCATTATAAGTCATAGTAGGCTCTAGTGCTGAGTTGGAAGCAGTTAAGAAAAGTTCAGCTTCAAATTCAGTACCTGCAGTAACCACGTTTGAAACGGGTAAAACAGTACCTGTAATTTGGTCAAATCCTTTTACGGCTGTTGCTCCAACTCTACCGCCTAGTAAACCTAATGCTTCCGATTCACGGGCGTAAATTTGGTTCTCATAGAAGGTCAGTTGTGCTAAAACCGCAGCCAAAGGTGTTTTGTAAAAGTTGAGGTTTGCAAAGTCTTTCCCTTTCACCTCTGTATTATCCTTATAGAAATCTATTTCGCTAGCATCTAGCGCCAATGATGACCAATTTTTGTTGATACCAATTTGAGATAAAACTGATTTCATCTCGTCATTATAGGTATCTAAACGAACTTTCATCTCATCGGCTTTCTTCTGCTCCACAAGATAATTGGAGGGCTCTTCATATTTCTTTAAAGTGCTTCGCTTATAAACCGCATCCTTATCGTTTCCGGCCGTTGCCAAGCCAACCTCTTCCTTGATCTCAGCTAGGTACTGCACAATATCCGTGGTCTTTTGGCGAACTTCTTTTGCAGCATTCACCACCGCTACATCAGTATCTTTACTTCCTTGATCTCTAGCTGCCTTGTCAATACTCGTTAAAACTTGTGCATTACTTGTTGCATACACTTGGTTTGAAGTTTCCAAGCCTGCTTCCATCAATACAAACTTTTCGAGAACTTCGTCTTTAATCTGTAAGGCCAAAAGAGCTGTCAGTACGAGATACATCATACCAATCATCTTCTGCCTTGGGGTTTCTTTACCTCCTGCCATAATAGATCAGTTTAATTTGATGATTTCATTGCTGACAACATTGCGCCATACACTTTGTTAAGTGAATTCACATTGGTATTTAGCTTGCCCATTTGAGCTTTAAATTCTTCTGCTTCTTTTGTTGCAGCAGACACTCCTGCTAAGGCAGTATCAATATTTGCATAGAAGGTTTTAATTGCTTTCACGTGCGACTGTGAATCGTTCAATTCTTCTTTGTAAACTTTGTTCAAAGCGTCTAGCTGAGTTGCTGCATTTTGAAGCTGTGTTTGGTAAGAACCTACCGAAGTTTTCAATTGAGCCTGAATTTCTCCAGCTCCTTTTGCAGATTCGGCCATTTGCGCCATTGCTGTGGCTGTCGCTGTTGTGCTTTGATTAATTTTACCTAAGCTTTCAGATGCTTTCTTCGCACTATCAGCATAAGTATTTGTGGCCGAAACAGCATTAGACATATCTGACATACCTTTCGCATTGGCAGCTAGGGCGGTCATTCCTTCACCAAATTGTTTGAGACTTTCCTTACTTACTGCAGCTTCTTTCAAAATTTTACCAAGGCTTACCTCGTCCTTGCCACTTTGAGCACTGGAGTCGGCTCCGATTGAGTTGGCCTCATATAATTTTTGTGTGTAATCTGTTGACTTTGGTTCAAAAGCACTAAAAGCAAAAATCAATGCTTCTGTACCCAAACCCACAATTAGCATTTCGCTGGCAAACGCCCAGCCTTCTAATTTGAATAGGGCTCCTATAATTACCACTGCAGCTCCTAGCCCATATATTTTGGGCATTATGTCGCTATAAAATTTCTCTGAAAATGATTTGTTAGCCATACGTGTCTGGATAAGGTTGAAGTTATTTGGTTAAATTTGGTTAATAATTGGTTCCGAAGTCATCGCCTGAACGGCCTAAGTAATCCATCGCACATCTGAAACCAATACTAGCAGATTCTACATCTCTGTATTCGTAAGTTCGTGTTCCTGTTTGCAGGTAATAAGATATATCATTCCAAGCCCCACCCCTTACTACTTTCTTACCATAGTGCGGATTGCTTGTTTCATTTTCTTTATAAAGGAATAGGGGATTCAAATCCCAAACCAAAGGATTGTATATAGGTGAAAAATCATCTAGACACCACTCGGCAACATTACCTGCCATGTTATATAAGTTGAATGAATTTGGAAGGAACGAATTAACTGGAGAAGTATATGCGTACCCATCATCATCATAGTTGCCACGACCAGGTTTAAAGTTGGCCAAGAAGCAACCGCTTTTATTCTTAGTATATGGCCCACCCCAAGGGTACTTAATGATTTCACGTCCTCCTCGAGCAGCATATTCCCATTCTGCTTCGGTTGGAAGTCTGAAATTAGGGTAACGCGCTTCAACAGGAAGTGTGCTTTTAAAAGTAGTATTGGTTTGATTTCCTTGCCCTTGATTCACTTGAGGCTGTGCTCCCAATTGACCTGGGCCGCCACCTAAACCTTGAACATCAGCAGGATCTGCGTTCTTATTCTTTCTACCTCCGAAAAGACCACCACCACCTGTGCCAAAGTAATCATCCTCACGTCCGATGTTAAAGTGCTCAGTTCTCCACTCAGCAAATTTTGCTGCAGACTCCCAGCTAATACCTACTACTGGATAGTTATCAAATGCTTGATGACTAAAGTAGTATTGGGTCATTTTATCACCCATATGATAGGCAAACTCAGTATCCCAAACATTTGGGTTTGGAGTAACATCTTGTTTTACTTGCTGAGTCCAGTACTGCTCGTTAGGATCTTGGGAAATGGTATCGATAAAGTTCAAAAACTGACGATACTCATTATTCGAAATTTCTTCTGAATCCATCAGAAATGAACTGACGGTGATTTGTCTGTTGAAATTTATTTGAGATGCAGCAACATCTTCATCGGCTTGCCCCATGAAAAAAGTACTCCCTGGAATCTGAACCATTCCGTAGGGTGTTTCTTGGATCCACCCCTCTCGATCGGGTACTCCCATTAACTGCCCACTAGCATTCATTTGTTCTACCTTACTCGAGCCTCCACCTCCTAAGAAGCCCTTAAACATAGAGCATCCAGTAGATACAGAGACAACCATTAAAATCGCAAACCCAGCGTATATTCTCCTCATTGATAGCTAATTCTTGTTTTTACTTAACTGACCGCTTGTTTATCTTATTGCCAATCAATTAAATAAAGCGCGAAAAATAGTGTTTTCTATTCATTAATCCAGTCTATGGCTGAAAATTATCAAAATCTTAACTTAGGTAAACCGTTCACTTAGTACCTAAACCTAGGAGTTCTTATAATTCTCTGCCCTCCAATTCTTGGAGAAGACTTAAAATTATAGATTAACATTAACTCCTGTGATGTCGGTTTCTTGCTACTTTGATTTCCTACAACAAAATCAAAGGCATAAGCCAGCGTTAACGAACGATCACTTAATATTTTGTACCCAACTATTAGGGAGGCCGACTCTGATTGTCTATAAGCCAAACCAGCCCTGAGATTGTTATTGTACTCGCCAATAACGCTCACTTCTACGTTATAAGTATTCAAACTTACAGATTTTAGTAAAACAGATGGTGTGATAGTTATTTGAGGGGTAAATGAATAATCATAACCCGCTGTCAAATAGAAATGTCTATTCAATTGGTTGGAAACTTGGCTTTCTCCAAAGTCAAATCTCGGTTGAAATAAGTGATTTGAACTCAAACCACCAAAAAAACCTCCTTTTCTATAGAGGACCCCCAGTCCTAAATCGGGTCGAATTTGCCCTTCTTTTCCCGCAGCGTTAAAAATTGGATCAGAGGGGTCTACCACCACTACCTTATCATAATCAATAGAGTTTGAAAAGAGACCTAAATTTAATCCTACGGTAAGTATTCCCCCATTAGGTAAATTCAAGTTTCTAGATAGTGCTGTTTGTACTTGTAAGTTGTTGGTGGGGCCTAATTTGTCGTTACTCAAATATATCCCAAACCCAGCCCTTATCTGAGGTAAGCTTGAGTTGTAACTGATCAATTGTGTGCTTGGGGCTCCTCCTTGATTTACTGTACCATCATAGCCAAACCATTGTGATCTGTGGATCGCAGTTAAAGTTGCTCCATCAGAAGGCCCCGCAAAGGCCGGGTTGTAATACAACTGATTGAACATGTACTGGGTAAACTGAGCATCTTGCTGAGCTTTTGCCTGAAAGGTGACAACCAGTAGAAGAACCAATGAAAAACTAAAAGTTCTATTCATAATCTCGTAACGACAAATTTAGCCGAATTATTCACTCGAGTCGAATATATTACAAGATAAGTGGATTCTTCCCTTAGCGTTGATATAAATCAATCTAAGTTATTTGCCTTTTTTATGTAGAGCTCAAGAGCACCAGTCATAGAAGGAGCATTGGGCAAAGGAGCTTCAATGTCACTAATCAGACCAGCATCTTTTGCAGCTTGGGCGGTTGTTGGGCCAAAAACAGCTATTCTCGTGTCGTTCTGCTTAAATCCTGGGAAGTTTACAAACAATGAGTTTATTCCACTAGGGCTATAAAAAGCGATAATATCATATAAAACGTCATCCAAATCCGATAGATCGCTTGCTACGGTCTCGTATATAATGGCTTCTGTGAAATGATAGTTACTCTCTTCTAAAAAGACAGGAATGTCTTCCTTACGGATGTTAGAGCAAGGAAAAACGTATTTTTCGTTTTTGTGCTTTTTAAGAATCTCAATTAAATCTTGTGCCGTTCGTGATCCAGTAAAAATCTTTCTTTTTCTAACGACAATATATTTTTGAAGGTAATTAGCCGTCTGCTCTGAAATACAGAAATATTTCATGTCGGCAGGCACTTCAACTTTAAGTTCTTTACAAAGCCTAAAAAAATGATCAACGGCATTTCTGCTCGTGAAAATAACGGCTGTATGTTTAAGTATATCTACCTTCTGCTTTCTGAAATCCTTAACATTGATTGGATCAACCTGAATAAAAGGCCTGAAATCAATTTTGATGTTATACTTATTCGCTAAAACGTAATAAGGTGATTTATCATCAGATGGCTTTGGTTGAGATACTAGGATGCTCTTTACTTGTTTAAGCCTATCCTCTTGTGTGCTATTAGACATACCCTACTTCTTCTTCTAGATGTGGCTGTTTATTATTAGAACCAACCCAATTGTGAGCGGGGTCAGTTCCGTGGCGCAAATGTACGAAAATATAAACAACTTGCTATGAGGCCTGTCGTTGAGCATTCTCATATAGATTAAAAACCCCCGATAATAGAAAAAGATAATAGATACAGCCAATGTAAGCTGAATGAGATTTTTTGGAAACACGACAGAAGAGAAGCTTATTATAACTAAAAATAGAAGCACAAATAGAAAAAAAACCAGTGTAGCATTCACCATATCAACAAAGTGACGAGCGATTATGGAGCGCAAATCAAAGAGCAATCCGAAACTTAAAATCAACAGAAACTTAACATACACCAGCACATTAAGTACCACAAAAAGACCCAGCCATTGAAGAATGGCAACTCCAAAATGATTGACAATGAATATTTCTGGTAAGCCGTTTTCCCTCCAAAGGCCATTCGCTATGAACAGGACAACAAAGGACAATGACAAAGAACTTAAGGCCGTGAAATAAAGGTGTTCTGAACTGAATGGCCTTAAGTTACTTCCCAAATCCTCTCTCACTCTAAAGCCAAAGAGTTTATTTGGAGCAACAATACCCGAAAACACTTTTGGGAAAGCAGCCCTAGACACGGCATAGGTACAAAGCAAAATAATTGCAATAACAATAAATGCATCTCTACTTTCAGCCCTAACCAATTGTGTGTAGATCATATTCACTTAAAATCTGGCGATATAACCAAAGTGTATTTTAGATTGATTGAAATTAAAATGCCCAGTGCTCTGCGAGCTTCCTAGGGCATAAATAAAATTAAAAACGCCCGATGAAGTAGCAAAACTCAAACCTGCCCCCAAACCCAAAGCCCAATCTGATGTCGGAGATGTTTTAAATTCTCCTCGCAAATAGGCCAAGTCCGAAAACAGTAACAAATATGAACTTTCATCAAATAACAACCTACCTTCTAGTGTGGCTAATGCATATTTAGTCGAAAAAAAGAAGTTTTCGTTAAAGCCCCTAATTGTTTTAAGGCCTCCTAGCCTAAAGGCATCGTTTCTAAAAAGCTGGTCATTGGCTTTCAATCCTCCCCTCAATTTATTCACCAAAACAAAGTTGTTCTTCAGCCTTAAATAATTCTGAAAATTGAGGTCAAAAGTATACTGAAGTGTTTTAAGGTCAACCCCCTGGTAAACGGCTGAGGGCAAGCCAACATTCCGACTAATTTTCTTGTTTCCGGTGGAAGCCCTAAGGCTTAGTCCTGTACCCTTCGATATCAAAAAGGGATCATCAAAGTTATTCCAATCAAAGCCCAAACCGTATGAGGTTAAATCAAAATCTACCACAGCCGGTAGTTCATTGTTTGTGATTTTTGGGGTCCCAATTAAGTTAGTGCCTTCACTACTTGAAAAGGCATTCAGAAAGCTATTTCCGCTAAGGTTATAACCAATTTTCAGGTCAAATATTCGTTTGGTAAAAAGCGTGTCTTGCTTTAAAAAATCGAAAGCAAAATCAAAATTAAGCGGACTCCCCAAAACATTGGGGTGTGCATATAGCAGGTTTAAGTTCTGAGTTTCTTCGCTCAATTTCTGCCAATGCAGTCCAATCTTCTTCCCAGATCCAAAAGGGTTCAGCAGATCAATATCTACCTGACCTGTAATCAAAAGTCCATTTGACTTATTAGAATTAGGAAGGAATCCTATTATACCATCAATCTGGTTGACTGGCCTTTTCTGAACTTTTAAATGTACCGTGGCTTCAGAATTCTGAAACGTTAAGGAGGAAGCCTCACTTAGCCTGAGGTAAGGTAAGTTGCGTAAGCGTTGCCCCAAATAATCAATCTTTCTTTGGTCGTAAGGGCTACCCTGAACAATCCCTAAATAGTTTCCTAGAAAACGTGCCTTAAGGGCAAAATCACTTTTAATATCAAGGCTGTCGAAAAGAATCAGCGGCCCTAAATCTAGGTTCAGCGAAGCGCCAATTTGGTTTTCTTCTATTCGAAGTGAATCTAACTTTAAGCTTGCAAAGGGATAGCCATTTCTTTCTGCAAAAGACAAAAGCGATTTTTCCATCCGCGCTACTTGATTGAACCGAAATGGCTTCTCTTCGAATTGCGTCTGCTTGTGCCCACTCCTTCGCAAAAGTGAATTCTCCACATTGCCAGAAGACAGCTTCAACCAAGTAAACTTTCCTCCAACTAAAACTTGAAGCCTGAGCTCGTTATTTACTTTGGAGCGAGAAACGGTTCTCGCTAACAGATACCCATCGGAATGCAGCGTCTTGATCAGCTGCCGAACGGCCATTTCAGCGCGCAAAGAATCGACATGTTCTGTTGGGTAGTTGTATTTTCGAAGCACCAATTGTTCTTCCGCAGAAGTCTCAATTCTTAGCACATACTTTTCCTGCGCCTGAACAGAAAGGCATAAAAAACCATAAAGGAATAAGCAATAAATATACTTTAAGTATATCTTGGGCATTCTGCGAATTTAAGCTTCAAATTAACGATTCTTTGGCCGGATTATATATTCATATCCCCTTTTGCAAAAAGGCTTGTCATTATTGCGATTTCCATTTTACCCAATCTGTTGGGCAAATGGACAGCATGGTGAATGCCATTTGTAAAGAACTAGAAATACAAGCCGATTATTTGAATGGTGAAGCCATAAATACCATCTATTTTGGCGGGGGTACTCCTTCGTTGATGAATGAAGATCAGCTGAAAAGAATCATGAAACAGATTCAGCACACCTTCAGCCTGGCCAGCAATCCCGAAATTACGCTCGAAGCTAACCCAGACGACTTAGATTTTGACCAACTGAAATCTGTTTATGCTGCTGGTATCAACCGATTGAGCATGGGAATTCAGTCTTTTCATGAACCGCATTTAAAATGGATGAACCGCCAACATACGGCTCAAGAGGCAGAAATGTGTTTCTATAATGCCAGAGAGGCTGGTTTTGAAAACATCAGCGTGGATTTGATTTACGCCTTGCCTCATCACAACCATGACATTTGGGAGCGGGATTTAATGAAAGTAATCCACATGCGTCCCGAACACATTTCTTCCTATTGCCTGACCATAGAACCTAAAACCGCCTTCGGTCATTTGGTTTCGAAAGGTAAAATGAAGGATGTAGAAGAAGAATACGCTGCACAACAGTTTGAGATACTGACCGAAACACTCGACCGCTACGGCTTTGAACAATACGAAATTTCAAATTTTGCCCAGCCTGGTTACGAATCGCAGCACAACGGTAATTACTGGAAACAGGAAAAATATTTAGGTATAGGCCCTTCGGCACATTCATTTAACGGGCATTTTAAGCAAGCCAATGTTTCGAACAACGCCAAATACATCAAGGGAATAGCCGAAGGGGTAATTCCTTTCGAGAAAATCATTCTGACCAAAGAAGATCAGATCAACGAATACATCCTTACCAGCCTAAGAACTAAATGGGGTTGTGATACCGAGTGGCTACAAAAGAAACACAAAGTTGATTTATTAAAAATGCACGAAGATTACCTTATGCGAATCGACTATAAAGGCATGATTCAGGTAGAAGAAGGTTGTATTACGCTCACCAATAACGGAAAGCTTCTGGCCGATAAAATAGCTTCTGATTTATTCGTTTATGATGAGTTTTCGTAGCTCGAATTCAAATTTATCCTCAGGAAAATCAGGGAAAGACTCTTTGAAAATTTTCCTAATAAATGTAGTATCACCATCTAGTGCCGGATAAAACCTTTTGAGTATATCCACTTCTATTGCCAACCTTTTTTCTGTAGAAAGCCGCTGATTGATCAAATCAACAACGGTTTGCGATTTTTTGCTAACCGCTAACAAGTTTGACCATCGGTCACGGCTGTAGTTAATGAATTTATAAAAGTGGAATAAGTTTTGAGCCTTATATGCTTTATAAAGGTCTGAATTACGACTTAAGTCTGAAGGAATATTATTGAACCTATTGCTGGTTTCTGTCATCAATTTTTCAGCATGTTCTAGCTGTTTGATTTCACGATTGAGTTGTAGCAGCGCTTCATATAATTCGAAATCCACAATCTCAGAACCCTTTAAAGCAATGGCATATTCTATCACCTGATCGTTGTATTGGGGTTCCAAAAATCGCCAATCATAGTATTCTACCACATTACCAGAATCATAAGCCGCTTGCCACTTTCGTACATTGGCTAACATTCCTTGGGCCTGAAGAGGAAAGCTTAATCTGAATTCTTCAGTTTCTTTTTTTAAACTCGTCAATACCTTTTCATTTTCTGAGGAAATCTTTTTGTTTTCGCTATAGGCATTAAATAGGAAAGCAAGGTACACTCCAATGAAAACTACCAAAAGCTCCAAACTGAGCCATTTCAACTTGTCCCCAATCTTAAAAAGCTTTCTAATGAACATGATTCTGAATTTGATATAAATATTGACTAATTTAACATTTATGGCAAATCTGATCAGATGAACCCGTACTTTTGATGTCTGAATTGGGAAAAAGTGAGCGAGAGATATAATAGTAGAGCCTCTAGAAAGAGTCAACCTGAAAGCATTGGTGATGCGGTGAAAGATATGTTGAAGTCATTCAACATTGAGCAGAAATTTCACGAAACCAACCTGATCAATTCTTGGGAACAAGTAATGGGCGTGGCCATTGCCAAACGCACCAGCAAGATTTATATTAAGGACAAAAAACTTTACGTTCACCTCACCTCTGCCCCGTTACGCCACGAACTCAACATGTCCAAAAACAAGATTTTGGTTTTGCTGGCCAAAGAATTCGGAAGTCCTATCGTGAATGATGTAGTGTTGCTTTAACAGCCTCTTATTAAGAATAAGCTCTATATTGAAGTTGAATATTCTATAAATTCAACTTTCAATTGTATGAAGAACATTGTTAAATTCACCTCCACTCTCATCCTATTCTTCAGCTTCTTCAACAGTCAAGGGCAAAATCAAAAAATAGACGCGCAGAAAATCAAGTCTATTAATGAATTCAGTAATGGCCAATTCATCGCAAAGATTAGTGACATCGTAATTGACGATAAGCTCTTTTATTTTCTTGACATTGGTTTATTCAAAGTGTTCGCAACGGATCAAAACCTTAATTATGTCGATAGTTATGGAAAAGAGGGCCCTGGCCCAAAAGAACTGAGTCAGCCTCAGCAATTGCTCATTGAGGGAGACAGCAATATTCTAGTTTTTGATTTGGCTCAAAAAATCTTACCCTTCAACAGGTTTACAGGAGAAGTCAAAGAGAGTTTGCCTTTCAAGAAAGTTGTGACGCATCATAAAACCCTTCTGATTGAAGACAAGCTCTATTACTCTGATCTAATGGAGCCTTTGGTTACTGTTCACCAATACAGCTTAACCCATGAAAAAGAAGAATCGGGGATGGGTGAAATGGCCAAAGCTGTTACGATGGGGAGTCATATATTATCCGATGGGAAAGTTATTTATAGTATTTATGGAGAGAACCAGCCTCTGATCCAAACATTCGACCTAGCTGGAAACCTACTCCATTCACAGGACTTGAGCGTACTCAAAATATTCAGTGACATGTTAGCACAGGAGCGTAAAAGCGGAGTAAAAATAAGCGGCAACGGAAATATTAAGATGCGCGCCACTGGCCGTGTATTTGTTCAGGATGCTCAGTTATTGGAAGGAAAACTTTATATGTTAATTCCTCAACAATCAAAAAAGGACAGCAACAGAACGCTATTCAATACGATTCTCGTTTTTGAGAAGCAAGACAAGGAATGGAAGCTCAGTCAAGAAATTCAACTTCCCATAGACGGAACCTATCTGACTTTTAAAGTATTTGATGGAGGCAAAAAACTGGTCACTTTTGAAAATGTAAATGGTAATATAGAGTCTTTCAGTATTAGCGGGCAGTAAGATCAAAGTGTAACATTATTCTGGAGCAAGTCTTCTTTTTTAAAAGCGAAAAGGCCGACATTATGCCGGCCCCTTCTATTCAACTTCAGATTCTTTAATTTTTCTTGATCTCCTGTTTCAGGTTTGCATCACCTTTATACCCATCAGGAAGCTTAATGATTCGAATAATATTCTCGCCTGTTAAATACTGATTTACAGCCCCAACCACCTGTTCTTTTGTAATAGCCTTAGCCCGTTCATTTGAATTTAAGATTTCTTCAAAACCATCTCCAGATTTTGAATAGCTTTTTATCATACCCTGCCAATAGGCGTTTGTTTTAATTTGCTCATCATAATTCTGCATACGTGCAGTAATCACTTTCTGCATGTCTTCATCTGTAAATTCACCATTTTTGAGTTTCTCCAATTCCTTCATGGCCGCTTCTGCTAAGGCCTCGGCATTATCAGGTTTACAAGGAAATGAAATCGTAAAAGTGAAGCGTTCTGTTGGAGTATTACTCAGTGAAGCCTGAGCATTAACACCATAAACTCCACCCAATTCTTCCCTTAGTGTTTCAATCATTTTATTGGTCAAAACACTGGCGGCAGTACTCATGAGCCCATTGTTTTCTAAAGTATACTCATAGTCTCCACTCAAAGTAATGGTAACCACACTTTTGTCGTCTACTCCAGCATACACGTTTTGGGTGATTACTCCTGGTAAAGGCTGTAGGTTTAAATCTTTACTAGATTCCTTTTTATTCGATGCTGGCAAGCTAGCTATGTATTGCTCTAACAAAGGCTTAAAGGCCTTCATATCTATATTCCCTACGAATACAAAATTGAAATCACTGGCATCGGCAAAGCGCTCTTGATAAATCTCTGTCACTCTTTTCAGCGAAATTTGATCCATTTCCTCCGCAGAAGGTAGTCCTCTTGCCCAAGGGTTATCTCCATACATAACCTTCATTGATTCTATTTGATACTTTATGTCTGGGCTAGAACCAAAATTGGCATAAAGTGTCTTCATCCTGGTGACCCAGCTTTTAAACGCTTGTTCATCGTTCCGAACGGAGGTAAACTTTAAATGCACCATTTGGAAAAATGTCTCTAGATCTTTTAAGCTCGAAAAGCCAGACATACTCTCTTCGTATTGACCAATGCTTGCGCCTACGGATGCGGTTTTCCCTGTCATAAATTTGCCTAAATCAACTTGGCTAAATTCTCCAAGCCCCAATTCACCCACAATCTGACTGGCATTGGTAACATTCATAAATTCATCAGCAGAATAAAGAGAAGCACCACCTTCGCTATACGCACTCATCCGTACTTCATCGTTCTTGAAATCTGTAGGTTTCAAATACACTGTAGCTCCATTTGATAAAATAAGTGTGGTAATACCCGTAGCTTCATTGGTAGTTTCGCTCGTAATCTTTCCAGCTTTAGGTGCAGAGGTCATTAAAGCCGATGCTAGTTTTTCTTCCGCATATGGTTCAATCGATTGATCAGTACGCACGTCTGTCATAATTGCTTTCAATTCGTTTTCAGACGGGATATTGGCTTCTTGATCTGTTTTGGCCGTGATGACAATGGTTTGGTTGTCCTCTGTAATCCAGCCTTTCACTAACTCGTTGATTTCTTCTACTTTAATGGTTGGGAGCACCTGATTCATGAGATCCAACATTTGCTTTTCGCTCAACAAGGTTCCTCCATTCAAGAAATGCTGAACATAAGTATTAACAAGGCTACCCGATTGGGCTTTATCTGCCTCCTTGGCCATTCTATCATATGCATTAAGGTATAGCGCTTTTACTCTTTCAAGCTCTCCACCAGTAAAACCATATCTTCTCACCCTCTCATTTTCCACCATGGCAGCTTTAAGCCCTTCTTTGAACATGTCATCCTTTACATTGATAACAATGCTGTACTCCTTTTTGTACTTGCCTAATGAAGCTCCATATCCACTAAAGCTGAATAAGTAAGGTGGGTTTTCTGATTGAATTTTTTCTCTTAATCTTTGATTGATCATTTGACCATATAAACCACTCAAAATACTTTTCCTGAAATCATCTAGCGTATTTTCTGGCTTATGAGTTCCTGGTGTAATAAAGCCCACGGCAATTGAACTTCCAGTGGCTTCGTCATCTGTTGCCACGGCAATACGGGTTCCTTTAAACGGAGGTAAATCATAATATTTTCTCTCCTTTGGCTTTTTAGGGTTCTTAATAGCACCAAAATATTCTTTGATTTTCACTTCCATTTCGGCAGGATCAAAATCACCAACAGCAATAATTGCCATTAAATCTGGTCGGTACCAATCTGCATAAAACCTCTTGGCCGCCTCATATTTAAAGTTCTCTAATACGGTCTCCTTGCCAATCGGCAGTCGCTCGGCATACCTAGACCCTTGAAGCACCACTGGCCAAGTTTCTTCTCTCATTCTTTGCGCTGCACCTCGGCCAAGCCTCCACTCTTCCATGACAACACCTCTTTCTTTATCTATTTCAGTGTTGTCGAAAGTAGCATTGTGCGCCCAGTCACTCAATACCGTCAAGGCTTTATCTATATTCTCTTTGTCTTCTGTTGGAATGGGTAGAAAGTATACCGTTTCGTCAAAACTAGTATAGGCGTTCAAGTCGCCACCGAACTCAAGACCCATTTTCTGAAGAAAACTGATCAATTCATTTTTCTCGAAGTTTTTTGTGCCGTTGAACAGCATATGTTCCGTAAAATGAGCCAACCCTTGCTGGTCGTCATCTTCTAAAATTGACCCCGCATTTACGGCCAATCTAAATTCAACACGATTTTCAGGTTTGGCATTCTGTCTTAAATAATAAGTGAAGCCATTTTCCAGCTTTCCTATCTTAACAGACGGATCCTTTTCAAGCTCTTGAAAAGCAAATGACGATAATGGAAGGACGAGCAATAGCACTGCCCAAATACTGAGTTTTAGAAGTCGGTTTGTCATATTTGATTATTAAAACTATTCGATTAGTTAAATGTATAAATTATAATTAATATAATAAATGATTCTACATTTATTTACTATTAAAAAAAGTTAAGTGATTAAGTGAGGCGTGACTATAATAAGGACAATAACTGTCTATTCAATAGTGATCTCCTTTTGGATGGTTGCAGGACGATTAAAAAACCGTTTTTGAAAAATAAGGAGTAGGGCGATACCCAAGAAAATGCAAACATCGGCCACGTTGAAAATTGGCCAAAGCGCTATGTATTTGCCACCCCAAAGAGGAACCCAATCTGCAATATATCCCTCCCAAACATCGAGGTAAAACATATCTACCACTTTGCCATGAAACCAAGGTGTAACGGCATCGTAAGGTGCGTTATTTAAGTAAACTCCGTAAAAAATACTGTCGATTACATTGCCCATAGCGCCCCCTAAAATGAGTGCGATCGTCCAGAGTAAACCAGGTTTTAGATTCTTCTTGGCCAGTTTGTAAAGGTAAATGGCAATGAAAGTCATCGCGACCATTCGGAAAGCGGTAAGCCCTAACTTTCCCCATTCAGAGCCAAAGCGAAGGCCAAAAGCCATGCCTTCGTTTAATATATAGTGCAGTTTGAACCAGTCACCAAAGACTTTAATTTCCCCACTTTGGCCGAAGACCATTTTAAAATGTACCAGAAGTTTCACCGTCTGGTCTATGGCGATTACCGCCAAAGTGAGGAGAAAGTATTTATAGTGCCTGAACTGTGCAGTCATTAGCCCACTGCTATTTTCACTTCAAGCGTCCACTCGTCAATTTCAACAGTTTGCGCCTCTGAAAGCGAGTCCACTGTGGTCAAGCTCAATGCCTGCGTTTCTTCACAAACGTAGTTCGCGTTAGCTGCCAAAGCCTCGTTGATCAAAGCTTCGTTCTTGGCCACTTGAATGTTGATCTTGTCCTGAACATCAAGTCCCATGTCTTTGCGCAAATTCTGAATTCGGTTCACGAAATCACGGGCAATACCCTCGGCACGAAGTTCATCTGTAATCAAGATGTCTAGCGCCACAGTTACCTTGCCTTCAGAAGCCACTGACCAGCCCGGAATATCTTCGCTAGAGATTTCTACATCTTCCAACAAAAGTGAAGCAGGTTCGCCTTCCAGCAAAATATTTATCGATCCGTTCTTTTCAATTTCGGCAATTTCGGTCTTTGTCCATTGGCCAATGGCAGCAGCCACCATTTTCATTTGAGGACCGAATTTTTTACCCAAGGTGCGGAAGTTCGGTTTTACTTTCTTTACTAAAATGCCCGAAGCATCATCAATATATTCTACCGCCTTTACATTGACTTCGGTCATGATCAAGTCTTGAACCGCCTCAATGTATTGCTTGGTTTTTTCGTCTAACACCGGCACCATCACTTTGGTTAAAGGCTGACGCACTTTGATTTTTTCCTTCTTACGAATAGAATGCGTCAACGAAGAAATGGTTTGCGCCAAAATCATTTGAGCCTCTAAGTCCGCATTAATGCAAGCTTCATCAG
Source organism: Roseivirga echinicomitans (assembly GCF_001592935.1). Taxonomy (GTDB): domain Bacteria; phylum Bacteroidota; class Bacteroidia; order Cytophagales; family Cyclobacteriaceae; genus Roseivirga; species Roseivirga echinicomitans. The sequence goes on along the minus strand of NZ_LRDB01000001.1, from coordinate 697,000 downwards.
CCACAGGGAAATCAGAAAGGTGTACCGATTCGAAAGTTTCCTTTCCAGACACCGCATTCAAATCCTGATATAAACGATCCATGTAGAATGGAGCAACCGGAGCCGCCAATTTCGCCACACTCATCAAGCAAGTGTACAAAGTTTGGTAAGCCGCTTTTTTACCTTGATCGTAATCGCCTTTCCAGAAACGTTTTCTGTTCAAGCGCACGTACCAGTTACTTACTTCATCGGTCACAAAATCCATGATCGCACGTGAAGCGCGGGTTGGTTCGTAATCGTTATAAGATTGGTCTACTTCTTTGATTAAACTGTTCAATCGAGATAAGATCCAACGGTCACTTTCTGGTCTTTCGTTCAAAGGAATTTCAGCATCCTCGAAAGTGAAACCATCTAAATTGGCATAAAGCGCAAAGAAAGCATAGGTGTTTTGAAGCGTTCCGAAGAACCTTCTCTGCACTTCGCCTACGCCTTCAATATTGAATTTGAGGTTGTCCCAAGGGTTGGCATTTGAAATCATGTACCAACGTGTGGCATCTGGGCCAAAATTATTGATGGTTTCAAACGGGTTCACGGCATTGCCCAATCGCTTCGACATTTTATTGCCGTTCTTGTCAAGCACCAAACCGTTGGCAATTACATTTTTGAAAGCCACTTTGCCTTCGAGCATTACTGCTAAAGCATGAAGCGTAAAGAACCAACCACGGGTTTGGTCTACGCCTTCTGCAATAAAGTCTGCTGGGAAATTCGATTCGAAAATTTCTTTGTTCTCAAACGGATAATGCCACTGCGCATAAGGCATGGCACCCGAATCGAACCAAACATCAATAAGGTCAGCTTCTCTGATCATTTTCTGACCTGTTTCACTCACCAAGTACACATCATCCACATAAGGGCGGTGTAAATCGAAGCCTTCGCCAATGCTTTCGGTCATAAAACCAGCAGCAATTGATTTCTCTACTTCCGCTTTCAATTCGGCCAATGAGCCGATACAGATCTGTTCTTTTTTATCTTCTGACACCCAAATTGGCAATGGAGTTCCCCAATAGCGCGAACGACTCAAGTTCCAATCCACTAGGTTTTCTAACCAGTTACCAAAGCGCCCTTCACCCGTTGAAGCGGGTTTCCAGTTAATAGTCTTGTTCAGTGCTACGAGTTGATCTTTATAAGCCGTGGTTTTGATGAACCAAGAATCCAATGGATAGTATAAAATCGGCTTATCGGTTCTCCAACAATGCGGATAAGAGTGTTCGTATTTTTCTACTTTAAAGGCCCTGTTTTCTTCTTTGAGCCTGATCGAAATCAAAACATCGAGGGACTTTTCAGGACGGTCGGCATCGGAATAGTATTCGTTCTTCACGTACATGCCAGCAAAATCCGTGATCTCTTTCACGTACTTTCCTTGCTTGTCCACAATAGGGACATCTTTGCCTTCTTCGTCTTTTACAAAAACGCCCGGCATGTCATTCATTACCGAAACACGGTAATCGTCTGCGCCAAATGTTTTTGAAATATGCACGATACCTGTACCATCTTCCGTAGTCACAAAATCAGCGATCACTATAGTGAAAGCTGGTTTTTCCAACGGAATGTAAGGCATCAATTGCTCGTAGCTCTTGCCAGCGATGTCACGGCCTTTGAAGCTTTCAACCACTTCATAAGGAATAACCTTATCGCCCGCTTTATAGTCTTCGAGCTTAATTTCTTTCGCCTTTTCACTGAAGAATGACGACACTCTATCTTTCGCCAAAATCACATTGATTGGCTCAAAAGTATATTGGTTGAAGGTCTTCACCTTTACGTATTCAATACCAGCGCCAACGGCCAAACCGTTGTTGGCAGGCAATGTCCAAGGCGTTGTTGTCCAGGCCAAGAAGAAGTCGTTTTCAGTACCTTCTACCTTAAACATGGCCGTCATCGATGTGTCTTTCACATCTTGATAAGTGCCTGGTTGGTTCAGTTCGTGCGAACTAAGACCAGTACCTGCTGCAGGAGAATAAGGCTGAATGGTGTAGCCTTTATAAATAAGGTCTTTATCGTAAAGTCGTTTTAAAAGCGACCAAAGCGTTTCAATATAATTGGTTTCGAAAGTGATGTATGGGTTTTCTAAATCTACCCAATAGCCCATTTTCTCGGTAAGATCATCCCACTCATCTTTGAATTTCATTACCGCCTCACGACATTTCTGGTTGTATTCTTCAACCGAAATCTTTTTGCCGATGTCTTCTTTGGTAATGCCTAATTCCTTTTCTACCTGAAGTTCAACAGGAAGACCGTGGGTATCCCAACCGCCTTTTCTTTTTACCTGAAAGCCTTTTTGCGTTTTGTAACGGCAGAAAATATCCTTCACCGTTCGCGCCATTACGTGGTGAATACCAGGCGTTCCATTCGCAGATGGAGGCCCCTCATAAAAGGTAAAAGAAGGTTGCCCTTCTCTGGTGTCTACTGACTTTTCGAATATGCCGTTCTCTTTCCAGAACTGGAGCATTTGCTCTCCTATTTCGGCATAATTCGGGTTTTTGTATTCGTTGTACTTTTTCACTTTACTCCTTGTTTTATGGGCTAAGCCGAAAATGGCTTTTAGGAATCTTTATTCTCTTTGTCCGTTGAACCAACAAACGGGTCGTTACTCTTAATCAATAAACTTTGAGTATCAATTTCTTCGTCTTCGTCTTCAATATAGAACTCATAATGCTCAATGAGAGGGTGAGAGTTCAAATTTCGTTTACCGCTATCAAAAACCATCAATAGTGCTGGCAATACAGTGAGGTTGGTCAGCATTGCAAAAAGCAAAGTAAGCGAGGTTAGTAAACCTAAAGCTACAGTTCCTCCAAAATCGGAGAACACGAAAATTACAAAACCGAAGAACAACACGATGGAAGTATAGAGCATACTAGACCCCGTTTCTTTTATACTGTTACTGATGGCGATAGGCACAAAGAACTTATTCGCAAACAACTCTTGACGGTACTTGGCCAAGAAGTGAATAGAATCATCTACTGAAATACCAAAGGCAATACTGAAAATTAGGGCAGTACTCGGCTTTAATGGAATTCCAAAAAAGCCCATGATTCCTGCGGTAAGCACCAATGGAATTAAGTTGGGCACCATAGAAATGATAATCATTCGCAAGTTAGCAAAGAGGATTGCCATGATAATTGCAATAATTGCGAAAGCCAGTAGCAGTGACATTTGAAGGTTTTCGATCAAGAATTTATTGCCTTTTACAAACAATAAGGTCGATCCCGTTACGCTGGTATGGACCTCATCATCATCCCCAAACACTTCCTCAATTCTTGGCTCCACTACTTGGGTAATCAGCGAATCCATCTTAACAGAGCCCAAGTCCCATATTTTTAGAGAAACTCTTAACACCTGACCTGTGGTATCTACAAAGCTGTTCAGCAGCCCATCATTATCCTTCTGATTGCTCAAATAATTCAGGATTGCATTCCTATCACTTGGGCTCGGAAGACTGTATCGGTTGGCATCACCATTATAATACGCTTGTCGAATGGCCTTTGCGAAACTCACAATGGAAATAGGTTGTGAAACGAAGTCGATAGAATCTAGGCCTATTTCCAAACGCTCTACCTTACGTAGGTTCCTAGCATTGAGCGATGATCTCGGCTTTCCGAAATCAATAATAATTTCAAGCGGCATTACTCCATTGAAGTTCTCTTCAAAAAAGTAAAGGTCTTGCTTAAGCTTAGATTCTTCTGGAATATCATCCACCATGTAAGCCACCGAATAAAGTTTCGAAACTCCATAAAGCGACACTCCAACTACCACAAAAGTGATTATGAAAACACGGTAACGGTGTCTGTGCACTAGCAAGTCGAGCAAAGTGAGCATACGCCCAGTCATTTTAAAATCAAGGTGCTTCAGCTGTGCTGGCTTAGGGGCTGGTAGGTAGGAGAAGATGCCAGGGATAAGCACCATACTCACCACAAAAGTGGCCAAGATGTTGATTCCAGCCACTAAACCGAACTCCTTCAAGAGGGTGATGTCTGTTGTCACCAAAACCAAGAAACCAATGGCGGTGGTGAAGTTGGTAATGAAAGTTACCAAGCCAATTTTTCTGATCATCAGGCTAAGCGCCTTCATTTTATTGCCATGCTTGGCAAAGTCCTGATGGTATTTATTCAGTAGGTAAATCGAATTGGGAATACCAATAACAATAATAATTGATGGTATTAAACCCGTAAGTACATTGATGTTATACTGAAGAATTCCGAGGGTTCCCATTACCCATGTCACCACTACTCCAATGACAATGAGTGGAAAAACCACCGCTGTCCATGACCTGAAGAATAGGAAGAGAATAAGGGCCGTTATAGCAATGGATAGCACAATGAACAACTTGAGCTCTCTGGCCGTCATTTCTTGCATGATGGTCCGCACAAACGGCATTCCCGAATAATGAAGCTCGATTCCAGAGTCCAAAGTAAACTGCTTTCCAATCCCTTGGATCTCGGCCACAACATCGTTCCGAAGTTTAGAATTGAGCACCTCCCTGTCCATCGTGATCAGAATCAACGTAGCGCCATTCTTAACATTCATCAACTGACCGCTGTAAAACTTTAGGTTTAAGGCCACGGCCATCAAGGAGTCTAACTCCACCTGTGAGGTAGGGCTTTGCTTGATTAAAGGGGAAAGTTCAAAACTCCGATTGTCTTGATTTTTGGTAATATTCTGAAGCGTAGCCAACGAAATCACGTTGGTGATTCCTTCTACGTTTTGTAATTTTTTGTTTAGCGCCTCATACTTGAGGAAGTTGTCGAGCTCATAAAGACTGCTGTCCTTCACCCCAAGCACCAAGATATTTCCATCCTCACCGAAGTTCTTTTTAAAATCTTGGAAATACTTATAATTCTCGTCTGTTTCGGGAACGGCAGTATTGAAGTTAAATGCCATTTTTACATCACGCGCCATATAGCCCATGAACACCGTAAAAAGGAGCAAGAGAATCATCAGGCCGAGCCTGTATTTCAGAACGATATGAGGAAGTTTAGACCACATTTTTTTCAAAGATCACAAAGGTAATAGAAATCCCTTCTCAGTAAATTGATTCTCACCATTTTATCCTATAAACAGAAAGGTTATTTGGGCTATCGGCCCGGTAGGGAAATGCCCATAATTTTTCGGTACAAATTCAAGGCGTTAGAGTCGGTCATTCCAGCCACATAATCGAGCACGGCCCTTAAGGCTAAATATGCTGAAGGAGCTTCTTTCACCTCAGCTTGGGTTTCGGTGGGCAATAACCTAAAGTACGTTTTATCTTTTGCAGAAAGGTTCTTTTTAAAGCCCGCCAAAGTTGCAGGCACCAGCACTTCTAGCAGTCCATTCAACACGCGATAACCTGCGGCTTCCGTTTCAACTACCCCACGACTGCGGTAGATTTTTGCAACCGAAACGTTTATGATTTCGGCCATGGCATCTTTTGAAGGAATTTCATCGGCCAAAGAAATATCGAATTCTGCGGTCAAAAGCTTTTCTTCGTGTTCCATAAATAAATCACCGCATTCCTGAATCAGCTGACCAATTGCCAAGGCACGAAGCACTCCAATTCGCTCCTTCAGACTATGAATGGCCTCTAATTTTTCGGGTTGAAATTTATCGCCAATGACATTGGCAAGTAATTCGACCGTTTGCTCATAAGTGACCAAGCCCAAATTACAGCCGTCTTCTAAATCTATAATATGGTAGCAAATGTCATCGGCAGCCTCCACTAAAAATGCCAGCGGATGACGACAAAACTGATCCGTTCCTAAAACTTCAAGGCCAAGTTCTTTTCCTAAGGCTTGAAAAACGGTTCTTTCTGTATCGTAAAAGCCAAATTTCTTCTGGCTTCTTCTTGCCTTTTCTTGCTTTTCTACCAATGAGGGGCGCGGGTATTTTGTAAAGGCAGCTAAAGTTGCTGAAGACAATTTTAATCCCTGATAACCCGGTCGGTTCAGGAGTCTAAACCCTTGTGCATTTCCTTCAAAATTGATCAAGTCAGACCATTCGGCATCATTTACTTCTGGCTTTAATTCCGCTTCCGCATTTTTAAAATAATCTGAAATGGAAGATTCACCTGAATGTCCAAAAGGCGGATTTCCAATGTCATGCGCTAAAGAAGCAGCAGCCACAATGGCGCCAAAATCATGTGCACTTACTTTATGCTGAAGAAAGTCGTACTTCTCTATGAGCTTACTGCCCACCAATCTTCCTAAAGAGCGGCCCACGCTAGACACTTCCAAGCTGTGCGTCAATCGGGTGTGTACAAAATCCTGCTCTGGCAAGGGGTGTACCTGCGTTTTATCCTGCAATTTCCGGAACGGATGAGAAAAGATAATCCGATCAAAATCACGATCGAAAACCGTTCTCGTCTGGTTTTGCTGAACATCAGGAGTATCTAAAGAAAGAAGTTGTAACCAATTCATCGCGGTAAAGCTAAGTATTGAGGGTTTAACAGGAAAGGTAAAAAAGACTTGAGTCAAATATACAGTCAGAAGCAGCAATAAAAGTTCATTCCATTCAAATAATAGAATTGATTTTCCGCTCTAGGCTTTCCGCTCAATAGTCGCTAATATTATAGGAGGTCAAGTCATTTTTTCATTTAAAGCAAAATCCATCTAAAACCATGGGCGAAAAGAAATACATCATCGCATTAGACCAAGGCACCACGAGTTCTCGTTCGGTGCTTTTCGATCAAAAAGGGCAAATTATTGACATTGCACAACAAGAGTTTTCTCAGATTTTCCCTAAACCAGGATGGGTAGAGCATGACCCCATGGAGATTCTTTCTAGCCAAATGGAAACCCTTTCCAACCTTATTAAAAAGAACAAAATCAAAGGCGAAGAAGTAGCAGCCATAGGCATTACCAACCAACGGGAAACGACAGTGGTTTGGGACAAAAACACGGGCAAGCCGATTTACAACGCCATTGTTTGGCAAGACAAACGGACAGCCAGCATTTGCGAAGATCTAAAGCACACGGGTATTGAAGCTTACCTTAGAGAAAACACAGGTTTGGTAATCGACTCCTATTTTTCGGGCACCAAAATCAAATGGATTTTAGACAATGTCGAAGGCGCAAAAGCAAGTGCCGAAGCAGGTGATTTACTCTTCGGAACGATAGACACTTGGTTGGTTTGGAACCTGACCAATAGAAAAGTACACGCCACCGATTACAGCAATGCTTCCCGCACTTTGCTCTTTAACATCAAAACCGTGAAGTGGGACAACAAGCTTTTAAAGGCGCTTGACGTTCCAAAATCTATGCTTCCTGAAGCCCGACCAAGCTGCGGAGATTTCGGCACTTATGAACTTGACGGTGTAGAAATTCCTATCGCTGGCATTGCGGGCGACCAACAAGCAGCCCTTTTTGGCCAAGCTTGCTTTGAACCCGGCATGGCGAAAAACACCTATGGCACTGGCTGTTTTATGTTGATGAACACGGGCGAAGAACTTCAGCATTCCTTTAACGGATTGCTCAGCACCATTGCCTGGGGCATTGATGATAAAGTATATTATGCTTTAGAAGGAAGTGTTTTTGTAGCAGGTGCAGCTGTGCAATGGCTGCGCGATGGACTAGAAGTCATTGAGAATTCAAGCGATTCCGAAGCGATTTCGGAAAAGCTAAAAGACAGCCATGAAGTGGTGGTAGTGCCAGCCTTTGCGGGCTTGGGTGCTCCATATTGGGACATGTATGCACGAGGCGCGATTTTCGGACTTACCCGCGACACTGGCAAAGAACACATTACCAAGGCCACGTTGGATTCTCTGGCTTTTCAAACCCGTGATATTTTACAAGCCATGCAGAAAGATGCGGGTCTTAAATTGAAAGAATTGAAAGTAGACGGTGGTGCTGCAGCCAATAATTACCTGATGCAGTTTCAAGCCGATATTCTTGGCGTTGGGGTAGAACGACCAGAAGTCATTGAATCCACTGCACAAGGTGCCGCTTACTTGGCTGGAATTTCAGTGGGTTTTTGGAAACAAGAAGACATCATCAAAAACAGAATTATTGAGCACGAATTTGAGCCAGAAATGGATGCCAAGCTCAGGGAAAAACTCTACGCCACTTGGCAAAAGGCGGTGAAAAGATCTATGGACTGGGTAGAAAATTAGCATTATGAACTTCCTCTCTTCCACCAACCGAAAAGCACTAACCGATACTGCAAAAACGCAGCACTATGATCTATTGATCATTGGTGGAGGCATTACGGGGGCAGGTATTGCCCTCGATGCAGCTTCAAGAGGACTTAAAACCGTGTTGGTTGAAAAGAACGATTTCGCATCAGGCACCAGCAGTAAATCCACCAAGCTGATTCATGGCGGCTTGCGCTACCTCAAGCAGTTTGAAATTGCCCTAGTACGCGAAGTGGGCAGAGAACGCGCCACCTTGCACAAGCTGATTCCCAACTTGGTGACTTCAGAAAAAATGTTGTTGCCGCTCATTAAGGATGGCACTTTCGGAAAGCTCATGACCAGTATAGGTTTGATGGTCTACGATGTTTTGGCGGGTGTAGAAAAAGTGGACCAACGCAAAATGTTGGACATTGAAGAGACCTTGGAAAAGGAACCGCTTTTAAGCGAAGAAAATGTGGAAGGCGGTGGCATTTATGCGGAATACCGAACCGATGATGCCCGCCTAACGATTGAAATTATCAAAACCGCCTCCAGATTTGGAGCACACTGCCTTAATTATGTGCAGGCCGATGAATTCATTTATAAGGAAGGAAAAGTAGCTGGAGTTTTCGCTACTGACTTTATTTCGGGTGAAAAAATGGAGATCAAGGCCAAGTCCACCATCAGTGCCGCTGGCCCTTGGGTAGATGAACTGAGAACGAAAAACCATTCTTTAACCAGCAAACACCTCCACCTCACCAAAGGCGTACACATTGTATTGCCTCACAGTAAATTCCCACTCAAGCAGGCCATTTATTTCGATTTCCCTGACAAGCGAATGGTCTTTGCCATTCCCCGAGGAAAAATCACTTATATAGGCACTACCGACACCGACTACTTTGGCGATAAGGATAAAATTTTGACCACAAAAGCGGATGTAGAATACTTAATCAAGGGCACTAACCATGCATTTCCAAAGCTAAACCTGAAGGCCAAAGATGTAGAGTCGAGCTGGGCTGGAGTAAGGCCACTTATACATGAAGACGGAAAGTCTGCTTCAGAAATTTCGCGCAAAGATGAAATCTTCGAATCGGAAACTGGCTTGATTTCTATTGCTGGTGGCAAACTTACGGGCTATAGAAAAATGGCTGAAAAGGTAGTCGATCGCTTGTATGATCGCCTTCACAAAGAAGAAGATATGCCCATTGTAGAAACCAAAACCATCCATATTGATTTGGATAATGGCGCTTTTAAAAATGCCAAAGCAGTAAAGAAATACAGAAAATCTATTCGTGAACAACTAGAGGTCATTGGCCTCGAAAAGTACTATGCTGGTTATTTGGTGAGCAATTACGGAAAAGTAACAGACGAAATTATTGAAGGCATGAATGCTTTTGACAACAAAGCACTCCATCTTAAATTGATTCGTTCAGAATTGAGGTATTGCCTAGAAAATGAAATGGTCTTTTCAATTCAAGATTTCTATATCCGCAGAACGGGCCGTTTGTATTTCGATATCCACAGCATCAAACCTACGCTCGATGCCATACTTAAAGACTTCCAAAATCACTTTGGCTGGTCTGTGGAAAAAACGCTTTCAGAAAAAGAAGCCATGGAAAAAGCCATTCAAGAGGTTTCTGTTTTTGGGTAGAAAATCATTCTTTCACAATCTTCACCTTTAAAAAAGTCTGGTAGTCACGCTCATCTTTATAAGTTCTTTTCAGCCAAAGAAAATCATTTTCTGTGCCTTTGGGTAAAGCCTCATTAAGGTTAATATCCCATTCTACTTTTCCTAAAAACTGCTGTTGATCGAACAGCAGAAAATCAGTCTTTATATATTTTTTTACTGCCGCATCTAACTCTTGTGACTCATAAAAATTAGGAATTCGTTGCAACTCTTCCATCACAGCATTGGGTATTCGTGCCACACTAAGGAGCAAAATTTTATCCCCAATAGTAAACACTTTTGCATTTACCCTTAACAGCTCTGGGTCATCTTTGCTACCAAAGGCTACCGCTTTATACTTGGGCAAAAACTCGTCTGGAATTTCCATTTTATTGAGGTACTCGTTTTTTTCGGCATCAAAAATATAAAGGTAATTATCACTTCGGTGGCTGAAAGCAAAAGTGCTGCCCGATAATAGTGTAAAAGAAGGGTAACCCCAGTCGATGTACTCTCCAGCAGTACGATAAACATTGTCGGGGGCTTTATGCATTACCGTAGTGGTTTCACCCGTCTCAAAATTCATTCTGAAAACCGCATCAGTAGAATCCTGATAGTTTTGATTGTTCCCTTCCTTTCCAGAAACTTCCAAAACCAAGGCCAACACTTCTGTTCCACGTTGAGTTTCGAAAGCCCTTATGCGTTCTTGAGAAAAATCTAGATAAACTCCTCCTCCTGTTTCTATTGGTACTTCGTATCGCCCCATTATTTTGCCGGCTTTCGAAAAACGATAAAAATAGGGCCTACCAAAAGCCACCAGCTCATCTTTACCATAGAAGCTCCAGCCATAACTAGAATTGCCCATATAGTTTGGTCCTTCTATATGGGGGTTAAAAGATGAAAGAACCTTACCGTCTTTGTCCATAACCAAGTAATCACCCGATTGAACATCTGCAAATAGAAGTTCTCCTGTAGTACTTTGATAATCTAGCAATTCAACCATTGAGAGTCGGTTAATTACTAAGGAGTCCACAATTTCGGTTTTGAAGTTTCCAATTTTGCTTTCTGAATTTTCTTTATTGCCATTGCAAGCCACCATTGTTATAAGGCAGCATGTAAAGAGAAGAAGTTGAAGGGTTTTTGAGTACTTAAGCATACAAATCTTTGGTTAGGGTTTTTCTGAATTGGTGTCTTCTACAATTTTTACTTTCAAAAAGGTCTGGTAGTCACGTTCGTCATCATACCTGCGCTGAACCCAGAAGTATCCATCGGGGCTACTGATTTTTTGATAACCCACATTTCCAGCAGTCCATTTCACCTCGCCCAAATAGCGGTTTTCGTCAAAGAGTAAATGGTTATTCGTCATGTACTTTTTTACTGCATCCTTATAATCCTGCGATTCAGACAGCATATCTACCTTTTTATATATTTCTCTTATGATCGACTCTGGAACTTTCCCCATTACAGAAACCATAATGTTATCACCAGTGGAGACCACATAGGAATTAATTCTAAATATATCTGGCTCTCCTTTTTCTCCAAACTCAATCGTTTCATACTCCGGTTGAAAAGCTTTTGGTAGCGGTATCGCGTTTACTAAGTTGTTATTCGCCACATCAAAAATGTAAAGCATGGAGTCAATGCTATAGACCTGAGCAAAGCGATCATTTTTGATTTTAGTTACATAAGGAAAGCCGCGGTCTACAAATTTACCTAAAGTCCGATATACACTTTCAGGCTGTTTTTCCATTACGGGAGTAGCCTCTCCAGTTTCAAAATTCATACGGTAAAGCATAACAGTCGAATCTTGAAAGGCCTGAGAGTTATAGGGAGGCCCAGCAGGCTCAGTGATAAAAGCAAGCACTTCAGTGCTGTCATTTATAGTATAACTGTCCACCATAGTTGGATCTCTATCTAACCACCAAAGCCTTCTTATTTCTACAGGGTAAGGTATTTTGGCAAGCTTGTTTCCCTTTTTATCGAACTGATATAAATAATAGTGGCTATGACAAACCAATCCATCATTTCCGTAAAAACTCCAACCGAAATCATAATCACCAACATAGGCTGGGCTTTCAACATGTGGATTGAATGACAAAACCAAATCACCATTTTCGTTGACTATCAATACTTCATCGGTTTGTAGATCACCTACTAAAAATTCCTTCGTGTCAACGTTGTAGTCTAATAGTTGAAGTGTTGAAAGTCGATTGACCATAACGGAATCGACTATCTGGGTAATGTAGGATTTGACATTATCATCAGAAACCTCTTTTGAAGTACCACAGGAGACCGTCAATAAAACCAGCAGAAGGAAACTAAAAATTGAGAATACCTGAGATCGGGGTTTCATTATAGCTTAAGTATAATTTTATGTTCTAAAATATAAATTAATAGCCCAGAAAACAAAAACCACACAGCAGTAGCGCTGCCCAAAACAATAACACTTCAAAAGAAATACTCAATCTATTAGCTATAATATTTGGTTGAAATCTAGTATTTTTAGTAAAACTAAAAATACTAGATTAATGATTAAGGGAAGAGGCGCTCAAAAGCAGGTGAAGAACAGGTTCTTGATGCACGAATATGTGCAAGAACACCTAGAAGCAATCGATGAGTTTGATGGCCAAAACCCAAACACCAAATACATCCCCATCTTCCCAAAAACCATTGTCAACAAAGTAGAAAGCCCTGATGTGGGCATGACCTATTCCCTCAACCCTTATCAAGGTTGTGAGCATGGCTGCATTTACTGTTATGCCCGAAACAGTCATGAATACTGGGGTTATAATGCCGGGCTAGATTTTGAAAAAGTGATCATGTACAAAGAGTCCGCGCCTCAGTTGTTGGAAAAACATTTGCAAAACCCCAATTGGCAGCCTTCTACCATCGTGCTTTCTGGCAATACCGATTGCTATCAACCTTTGGAGCAGAAGCTCGAAATTACCCGAAAGCTGCTGGCTGTTTTTCTCAAGTACAAACACCCTGTGGGCATTATTACCAAGAACGTCACCATCACCCGCGACCTCGATATTATTGGGCCTTTGGCCGATCTCAACCTGATTAGTGTTTATTTCAGCCTCACCACTTTGGATGAATCGGTAAGAAGAAAACTTGAACCTAGAACGGCTTCGGCTGCTAGAAAATTGAAGGCCATTGAAACGCTGACCAAGCGTGACGTGCCCGTAAACATTATGATTGGCCCTATTATTCCCGGCCTGAACGATCATGAAATTCCTGACATTATGAAAGCCGCCTCTGAGGCTGGAGCACGAAGCGCCAGCTATACCATGGTTCGGTTAAATGGCGCCATTGGCCAAGTGTTTGAACATTGGGTGCAAGAAGCTTTTCCCGACAGGGCAAGCAAAATTCTGAACCAAATAAAAGAGGCGCACGGAGGCAAGCTAAACGACAGTCGTTACAGCACCAAAATGCGAGGCGAGGGTTTAATGGTGCAATCCATCAACCGACTGTTTGAGCTTTCTAAAGCCAAATACTTTCAAAATACGGAGCCAAGGCCTAAGCTTCGCACCGACTTATTTGTAAAAACCAACAAAGGGCAAATGGGGTTGTTTTAAAGCATATAATATCAGTAATAAATGTGACTGACTCTAATAAATATATCGAATTTTATAACTGTAAACCCGAAACAAAAAAACCGCACTCTTTCAAGTGCGGTTCGTTGTTTCGGTATGAACGGATCAATTACTTCTTACTATTGATGGCAGCATTCTCTGGTTTAGTTTTCGCATTTTTTACGTGCGTTTCCATCCAAGTATCCATTTCCCAAAGCATATGCATAATCGATTCTTTGGCTCTATAACCATGGCTTTCGTGTGGTAACATGACCAAACGAGAGGTGCCTCCGTGGCCTTTAATGGCATTGTAAAAACGAATACTCTGGATTGGGAAAGTACCCGAGTTATTGTCGGCCTCACCGTGAATCAAAAGCAATGGCTCATTCACTTTATCGGCATTCATAAATGGCGACATGGTGTTGTAAAGGTCTGGATCTTCCCAATAAGTACGTTCCTCTCTTTGGAAACCGAAAGGCGTCAACGTTCTATTGTAAGCACCACTTCGGGCAATCCCGGCTGCAAATAAATCGGAATGCGCCAAAAGGTTGGCCGTCATAAAGGCACCATAAGAATGACCCCCCACGGCAAACTTATTACGGTCGCCCACACCCATTTCTACTGCTTTGTCAATCGCTGCCTCGGCATTCATCACCAATTGCTCTACGAAAGTGTCGTTCGGCTCATTTTCACCTTCTCCAATAATCGGGAACTCAGTGCCATCCATTACAGCATACCCACGAAGCACCCAAAATAATGGAGAACCTGAACTTACTCTGGTAAACGAATAAGGTGTACCTCTAATTTGAGAAGCCGTTTCTACCGATTTGTACTCAATTGGGTAAGCCCACATAATTACGGGCAAACGGCCATCTCTGTCTTTATCATAACCCGCAGGGGTATATAAAGTGGCACTTAGATTGACGCCATCTTTTCTCTGGTACTTTACAATCTCCTTGTTAATATTCATTAATGAAGGCTGCGGATGAGGGAATTCGGTGATCGCCTTCATCGTGCCTTTTTTCAAGTCACGGATGTAATAGTTTGGCGGCTCTTTCTCCGACTCACGCATGGTGATTATCAAGTCTCCTTTTTTAGAAAGCAGGTCGGTTACTCTTTCATAATAAGGCGCTTCGGATCTGAAAAGGATTTCCGCCTTTTTGGTTTTCATGTTGAATTTGCTCAAGAAGGGTCTGTCCCCTTCTGGCGAACCACCCGTGCTGCGCATAAACAAATTGTCTTTGTCAAATAAAAGCACATTCCAACCATATTGATTTTTCGTCATCACTGGGTTTCCAGGGTCGTTATAACGATCGGTGGTCGCACGATCAATCAACACCTGACCAGGAGTGTTCGGTTTAGAAGGATCAATCAAAGTAGCTCTGTCTAAACGTTGCGCCCACCAGCCTTCATTTAATATGGCACGATTCTCATCGCCCCACTGAATACCAGAGTAGCGTAAGCTAGTGCCCAAAAGCTTGGTTGGGTTACCGTTGAACGGAGCGTTTTGCATGTAAACAATGTCACGCTCTTTTACTTCTTTATTTGGGTCGCCACCATCGTTGGCCACTGCCCAGTATAAAGTATTAGGCTTGTCTGCTCTCCAATTCATGCTTCTCGCGCCTAATCTTGTGGCGTCAAAACCATTCGGACGAACTTCATCCAAATCAATTTTGGCCATTACTTTTACCAAGCTTCCTGTATTGCTCCATACTTCGTATTGAAAAGGAAAACGAGAAGCAGGCACCAAATAAGAAAAAGGTTTCTGAATGGTTTGTACCAACATGTATTGGCCATCAGGTGAAATATTCACCGACTTAATAATATCGGGTTGCCCTATTTTTTGACTATTTCCATTCATGTCAATTTTCCTCAACTGAACCATGGTATAGTATTCGAAAAGCATTTCATCATAAGGATTTTCAAGTAAATCCTGATAGGTTCTTGAAGCAGCAAGCGCACCTGAAGTTTCTTGAAGTACTGGTCCGGTCGGAGCCAAAGGTCTTTTCGGCTGAGGGCCACGGTTGTCTACCACCGTGCTGGCCAATAAGGAGTTATTATCTGGCATCCATTCAAATGCGCCTACGTAGGCATTGTTGATGATTTCACCCGTCAATTTTTTAGCTGACTTACTGTTTACATCTGCCACCCAAAGCTCAATTCCGCTTTCGGTAGTATTGGTAAAAGCAATTTTACTTTCGTCCATCGACCAGCTTACGTTGCCAATTTGAGGCTTGCTTGGCATTCCCGAAAACTGAAATTCCTGGCCTGAAGAAATGTTCTTTAAGCTCAAGCCTGTCATAAAGCTCTGGCGGCTTGGTCCATTTGTGGCAGGATTAATTCTTGTTCCACCAATTCTAAGTTCTGGCGCAGCTACCTCTTCAATGGAAGGATAACCTGGTCTTTCCATCAACAACATCCATGTTGCTTTGGAATCAATACTCACCGATGGCGTTGATGGAGCGTCAATCAGTTTGGCAATTTCTTCTGGAGGCCTTTGGTAGCCCATATTGGCATCTTGGGCTTGTATCGAACCGAAGTTCAATAGCATCACCAAGACCAAAAGACCAGCGAATCGTTTTAAATTCTTCAGTAGTTTCATCTCTTTGGTAGTTTTAATGGTTAATGAAATTAAGCATTCCTTTCATGCTAAATACAGATAGATAATATAATTGTTCTAAAAACCTGATGAGAGGAAAGGGATTTCACATTTTCGGCAGAAATCATATGACCTTAGGCAAGTCCCTTGATTAGTCTACGAAAATATTCGTATGATAATTTGCATTTACGAATTCGTTCGTATATGTTTGATACGAAACTTGTCGTAGATTAGAAACATCTACTTCAGCAGAGGTAAAGATTTAAAGACAAAACGGAAGTAACATGACACATAAACCCACCGAATCGGAATTAGACATACTCAGAGTGCTTTGGGAAAAAGGCCCAAGTACAGTTAGGGTAGTCAATGAAATACTCAGTCAGGAAAAGGAAACGGGTTACACCACTACTTTAAAACTGATGCAAATTATGGCGCAGAAAGGGATTGTCACTAGAGACGAATCGTCACGCACCCACGTGTACAATCCAGCCATTGAACAAAAAAATGTACAGCATACTTTACTCAATAAATTAGTAGATGCCGCTTTTAGCGGTTCCGCCTCGCAATTGGTCATGCAGGCATTGGGGCAAGGAAAAACCTCAAAAGCCGAGCTCGAAGAAATCAAAAAACTCATTGAACAACTTGAAGGAGAGCAAAAATGAAAGGATTCATCAACCCACAATGGGCCGAAGCCTTGGGCTTAACCCTATTCGATTCGCTTTGGCAGGGAGCCATAGTGCTGATCATCAGTTTTGTTGTTTTGCTTCTTATGAAGAAAGCTTCGCCTGCAAAACGTTATGCCGTAGTACTTGCCGCTATTCTCATCTTACCCCTACTTTCGGTCACTACTTTTTTGGGGCATTTAGATAATGGAGTGGCAACTTCAACCCTTAATAGTGCGCTCGATTTCGAAAGCCCCTCCGTATTTTCATTAGAGCTCAATGAAACCTCCACACCAGTAGAGCAGGCGGTTGTTTCTCCTACAGTTTTAGCAAAATGGAAAGCATTGACGTCACAGAATGCCAATTTGGCCTTAGTGATTTGGCTTATGGGCGCCTTCTTATTCACAGTCAGAATGTTAGGAGGTTTCTATTTTCTAAATCGTTTAAAATCAGGAGCAAGTCTAATTACGGATGCCGTCTGGTTAGAGAAAATGAGTACCCTTTGTGAGTCCTTGAAAATAAAGGGAAAAGTGCTTTTAAAGCAATCAGAAAGGGTTTCTTCTCCATTGGTCATGGGGGTGATTAAGCCTGTCATCATTTTCCCAATGGGGCTCATCCAAGCCCTTCCTACCGATGAAATTGAGGCCATTTTAGTGCACGAATTGGCCCATATCAAACGAAAAGATTTTCTTATCAACATAGTTATCAACTTGTTGCAAGTGGTTTACTTTTTCCACCCCGCTTTTTGGTGGCTCAAAACACAACTCGATGCCGAAAGGGAATTCCACTGTGATGATATCGCCTTAAACCAATTGGGTAAAAAGCTGACATTGATCAAAGCACTCACCAATGCCTCTGAATATCAAGGTCATAAATTTCAACCTGCTTTGGCCTTTGCGGGAAAGAAGAATCAATTGCTGAGCAGGGTAAAACGCATTGTAGATCATAAGCCCCAAATGAACTGGCTCGGTGGTTTTATGTCTTTGGGAATTCTAGTGTTGAGCTTTGTGCTTATGAGTCAGAATGCAAGCCAAGAAGACAAACCCACCATGGCTGACTTGGAAGAAGACAACATCGAAAACTTGATGCAAATGCCAGCGCCTCAAGACACTACCAAGGTGAGGAAAGCCATTCTGGAATTATTGAAGCAAGACTCTAAAGTGACGGTAAAAACCGATGCTTCGGGTACTGTCACCATGTTTTTGAATGACAAAACCGAGATCACAGGCGAAGAGTTTGAAGCCTATAAAGCCGCTTACGAACAGATCCATAAGTTCTCTAACGAGAACCAGAGGACCCAAGAAGAGCTCCGGGAACTAGCCGAAATGGTGAATGTCAAAAACAGAAAAATTGAAGTAGCTCTGAGGAGGGCTCAACTTGAAGAGTTAATGATTGAGAGAGCGAAGTTAGAAAACAGTGCGCAGACTGAAACGGAAGCCGAACGCGCTGCAAAAACTCAGGCCGATCAGGAAATTGTTCGTGCCCAAAAAGCCCTTAGAGAAGTGGAAGAAGTAATTAAGGTTTCAGAGGTTGAAAAGGCTGAGGTAAGTCAGCAAGAAATCATTGAGTGGGTAAAGAAGGAAAAGGAGATTCAAGAGCAGGAGGAAGTGAATATAGCTCGCATTCGCGCTGAAACAAGAAAGGTGGAGCGAGAGATTCCACAAATTCAGGTAGAGTTGAAGGAATTGGAGAAACAGATGAAAGCCTCTGGAAAAACTGATACTGCCATTGTCAACCAATACAAGAAACAACTGGACGAATTACGTGAACACTGGAGAACACTAAATTCTTATTCAAGCAATCTCAGCAAGTATGAAAAAGAAGTAAATCAGTATTTGGAAGAAATGAATAGTTCCATCAATTTTTCGGCTCCCAAAATACGTTATCAGTACATGGGCAAGATTCTAGGCGAAGAAGAAATGAGCCAGTATAAACTGGTAGGCCTTAGAGTTTCAGAAATAATAGAAGACTATCCCGTTTATGATGAAAAAGAGCACAAGGAAATAAAGGTCAAGTTGATAAAACTATCGAAAGGCACTGTACAGGAAGCACAAGACACCTCTACCGTCCGCTATATGGTTGATGGCAAATTAAGAGAAAGTGGTATTATAAGTACCCTTGACCCCAATCAGGTTGAGAATATATCAGTAATAAAAGGCCAGACTGCAGTCCTCAAGCAATACCCAGATATTCCTACTCCGGTATCTGGATTAATAATTATTGAGACTAAAAACGGATATGAAAAAGCAACCTCAGGTATTACAATGCGCTCACCTTTGAGTATCCGTGTGCTTGATTTTTCTACTGTGAATTTTGATGACAAAACAGACAACTCTCAAAGGACCAACTTTACTATAAAAAGGCTTAAAGAAGACAACGCTATCCTAGAAATCGATGGGGAGTTAAAACCTGACATGACTGATGATCAGATTAAAGCACTTGATTTAATGAATGTAAAAAGTATTCAAATCATCAAAAACGATAAGATGTTTGACTACCACAAAAAGCGTAAGCTGAAGGGTTATGATGCCTTAATTAGAATAGTGACGAAGTAAATCTCCATGATTTGTCTTTCTATGAAAGTTAGTCTGAGGTAGGAGGTATTCAAAAGAACTACTAGTTAACACTAGCACAAATTTCTCCTCCTTAGTGAAGGAGGCTGGGAGGATTGCAACGAAACATTAGAACTCTTTGCTGAAATCATCTAATCCCCCAACCCCCTTTTCAAAAAAGGGGGAGGATTTGAGAACATTTTTTCAACACACCAGCTTATAGCCATACCCCCGAACATTCAGGATTTCTACGGTTTCATCTTCGCTTAATTTTTTGCGGAGTTTGGTAATGAAAACGTCCATGCTTCGTGCATTAAAAAAGTCGTCATTGCCCCAAAGTTGAGTGAGAATCAAACTTCTGTCGGTAACTGCATTTCTGTTTTCGCTCAAGTGAAAAAGCAGTTGCGCCTCGCGGTGGGTTAAGGTCTGTTCCTTCTCGCCCAAACCCAATTTTTGTTTAGAAAGATTGAAGCGGTATTTACCAATACTGACTTCCTCCGATGATTCCCGTTTTCTCTTTCGGTCTAAAAGCGCATGAATACGAACGATCAGTTCTTCCATGCTAAAGGGCTTTTTCAAATAGTCATTTCCGCCCAAGCCAAAGCCCTCCACCACATCTTCAGTTCTGGATTTAGAGGTGAGGAAAATGACAGGAATTTTATCGTTTTCAGCCCTAATTTCTTTGACGAGCGTAAAGCCGTCCTTCTTAGGCATCATCACGTCTAACACCAATAATTCTGGTTTTTCAGCGCGGTAAGTATTTAAGGCTTGTTCTCCGTTGGTACAAAAAAGTACATCGAAACCACGGGTTTCTAGGCTTTCCTTAATGATGGTGCCCAATGCCGTTTCATCTTCGGCCAGCAATATTTTTATTTTTTCCGTCATGAAAAAGCCACTTCAAAACTGGTTAATTGGGGTTTCAAGACTAAGTCAATCGACCCTCCGTGTTTCTCAATTATCTTTCGGGTATAATAAAGGCCAATCCCAAAACCTTTTACATCGTGTTGATTACCGGTAGGGATTCGGTAGAATTTGTCAAACACCCTTTCCTTTTGGCTCTTCTCTATAAAACCGCCATTGTCCTGCACTATTACCTGCGCACGGTTGCCTAACTTCGTCAAAATTACCTGAACTTCACTTCCGCCATACTTTAAGGCATTGTCGACCAAATTGGAGAGCGCATTTTCCAAGTGAAAAGGATCAGCTTCAATAATTACATCCACAGTAGGTGCCACAAAAGAAAGCCCTTTTTCGCCCGCTAGCATTTTATACTTCTCAATCATAGTAAAAAGTAGCTGTGTTAAATTCACAGGCTCTTTCCTCAAACTCAATTCATCGCTATCAAGCGTGGCCGTTTCCAGCAGCTTCTCCACCATCAGGTTGAGTTTCTTCAACTGGTCGTTCGACATGTCTAAGTATTTGGCCGTTTTTTCCGGATCGTTTTGCTTATTGAAATTGGCGATGGCTTCAAGGGCCGATGTTACCGTGGCGATTGGGGTTTTAAATTCGTGGGTGATATTGCTGATGAGGTCGTTCTTAATTTCTGCCAACTGTTTTTGCTGATTGATGATTCTATAGAGGTATAACAGCGAACCAATCACAGAAACTGATATGAGCATTGAAATCAATAAATCCACCATTCCCCTTTTCAGAATAATTAAAGAGGCATTATCAAAATACATCTTTAACTCCTTTTTAGGTAAATAACTGGCCTTTGAAAGGGTAGAAAGCGAAAACTCGTCATCGCTAAATGCCCTCGAGCGTTCAACAATCTCATTATTTTGTAAAGAGGCAAAGGCGAAATCAATGTCTATTTTCTTTCGACCCAATTCCTTCTTTACATACTTAGTTAAGTTTTCAAAATCAATGGAATCTTGCACCATTGAAATCATTACTCTAGTAGTGAACGCTTCTAACTCATTTAGCCTCGATGATCGAACGGTGTCTTTAAAAACCTGAATGCTGTTAATGGAGGCAGCATTATTAAGTTTTGTACCACCAAGTATGCGAATTCTTGAGTCTCCTTTGCCCGTGCTTCGAATTGTTACTCCCCCAATAGATGTATCTGAAATAGCACTGCTTTTGGTTGAAAATTCAAACTTCGAGAGAGAATCGCTTGTCTTTCCTTCAATATTATGCTGAAAAAACGCTTTGATTTCACTGGCATCAAAAGCGCCACTATCGTTTCTATCGAGGTATACGAAGTTCTTGGCCAAAGAAGAAAAATAACCCTCCACTCCGTTGTCTAAGGCTACTTGCACATCGTTGATAAAACGCTGCTTGTTCAGGTTATAATTCTGAACATTTCTATACACCTGAATGCCCACAGTAACAAGTACCGTAAAGGAAATCAGATAGATTATAGCCTTGAACTTGCGTTTTTTCACAGTTCAAATATACGCATTCGTAATGCCTGAGCATCAAAGGTTAACACTCGTTAACACTGGTTAACTATCTGTTTGCATGAATATAAGTTTGTTTGTATTCCATAAAACAGATCAAAAATGAAAAAGCTCAAAAAAACAGTCATGCTCTTATTGGGCATTCTAACAGCAGGAACACTCACCCTAAATGCTCAGAATTTTCAAGGAATTGCTACATATCAGTCGGCCCGTAAAATGGGTAATATGAGTATTAAAGGAGATGGTATGTCGCCAGAAATGGAAAAGCAACTTCAGGAAAGCCTGAAAAAGCAAATGCAAAAAGAATATGAGTTGAAATTCAACTTAACAGAATCTACCTGGGCGGAAGTAGAAAGTCTTGAAGGGGCGCCCGCAGCGGCAGCTGGGGGTGTGGTGATGAGAATATCTTCTAATTCAGGCACTAAGTACAAAAATACGGCAGACAATCTTTTTCTAAATGAAACGGAAGTGTTTAGTAAGCCTTTTTTAGTTGAGAGTGAACTAAAAAACCGAGAATGGCAATTGACCAACGAAACCAAGAAAATTGGTAACTACACTGCCCAAAAAGCCATATTCTCCGAAATAGTAGAGCGCACAGTCATTTCATTCGACAATGACGATAAAGAATCTAAAGTAACTTCTGATACCATTAATATTGAAGCTTGGTTCACGCCTGAAATCCCAGTATCACAAGGGCCGGATGATTTTTGGGGCTTGCCCGGTTTAATCATGGAAATCTCTGATGGTAAAATTACCTACCTCTGCACCAAAGTAGTCCTAAACCCAGAAGAGGGTGTAAAAATCAAGAAACCATCAAAAGGTAAAAAAGTAACTCCAGAAGAATTAAAGGTTATTCGAGACGAAAAAACCAAAGAGATGATGGAGAAATACAGCCAAGGTAGCAACGGAGATGGCAAAAGCTTTACAATCAAAATAGGCGGCAATTAATTTTTTCGAACCCAAAGGTCAAAAACTCACAACATGAAAAGAATAGCCTTTATTTTTCTGCTCACATTTCTATGTGGAGCAATACAGCAAGCGCAGGCCCAACAGAAAGTAGTTTACCTTGGAGAGGTAAGAGATTCATTAGGCTTGCCTCTTGAATTTGCCAACGTAATGGCCATGGACACCACCAAAAAAACGATTGCTTCGTTTGGGGTGACTAACAAACAAGGTCAGTTTAGATTACTGCTAGAAGGCGGAAAAGTCTATCAGCTCAAAGTCAGTTTTATTGGCTTCGTTCCTTTTGAAAGGTATTTCACCGCCAAAGACACCCAAGCGTTACCCGTTTCAATTCAGTTGAATAATGACGAAAGAAGTTTAGGATCGTTTGAAGTGGTGACCGAAATGCCCATTCTCATTCAAGGCGACACCATTACCTATAAAGCCGATGTGTTCACGCAGGGCAACGAGCGAAAACTGGAAGATGTGCTCAAAGATTTACCCGGTTTTGAAGTAGATGAAGACGGTCAAGTAAAAGTACAGGGTAAAAAAGTGGACAAACTACTGGTGGATGGCAAAGAATTCTTTGAAGGCGACACCAAATTGGCCACAAAAAACCTGCCTGCCAAAGCGGTAGACAAGGTTCAGGTGCTGCAGAATTTCAATGATGTTGGCCCATTAAGCGGAGTGAATAACAGCGAGCAACTGGCATTGAATATACAACTCAAAGAGGACATGAAGAACATGGTTTTTGGCGATTTGGAACTCGCTGTAGGCCCAGAAGAAAGGTATAAAGCACACGCCAACGTTTTCTATTACGATAAGAAAACGAACATCAATTTTATTGGTGATGCCAACAATGTAGGCGACTTGGCCTTTAGCATGAGCGACTACTTTAGGTTTAGTGGGGGCTTGGCCAGTTTAGCAGGCCGATCGGGTTCAAACTTCCGTATAAGCTCCGACCAACTTGGAATTCCAATGGCAGAAAGGAATAGCGCGAAGGAGCTGAACAACCAATTGGGCGCGCTCAATTTCAATTACACACCTAACAGCAAAATCAGATTTTCGGGTTTTGCCATCGGCTCTAAAGTGGACAACACATTGGGTAGCATTTCGGAGCGTCAGTATGTTTTGCAATCAGGAGAAACAGAAACCCTCACTTCTGAATCGAATGTTCAGAGTACTTCTGGCCTGTTTAAATTAGGCATTACCTATTCGCCAAACGCAAGCTTGCAATTGGATTACAATGTGTTCTCTCGTCTTTCTAATATTGAAAACTCAGACCTTCAAAATTCATTTTTCAATAATACTTCCAATGACATCAATAGTATGAGCACACAGCAACCGTTCTCTATTGAGCAGCAATTGAGGACATTCTATGCGCCAGATGAGAAGAACGTTTTTTCGGCCGAAGTCACATATAAGAGCCAAAAGCAAGATCCAAATTATGACTTGTCTACAACACAAAGGCCCTTTTCGGCAATCATTCCGATGACGGGTAACAGCCCTTATAACTTGCTTCAACTTAAAAATATAAACACCGAGCAAGCCGAAGCAGCCATTAACTATTATAGAATTCTGAACAACACAAACCACATCAATTTTAAACTTGGTGTGAACCAAACCAGTCAGGATTTGAGCTCAAGCATTATGGAAAAACTTGACAATGGTAGCACAAATGAGTTCAACGATCCCGACTTGAATAACTTGGTAGATTACACTTTTAGCGACTACTACTTTGGTCTGTATTACAAAGTGAAATTTGGAAAATTGGTGTTGAACCCAGGACTCAACTTGCATCAGTATAATATCGAAAATCAGCAAAACGGAAGTGCCGAAGGTTTTGACAAAACGCTTTTACTTCCTTCGATAAACGCAAAATATAATTTCAGAAACTCACATTCTTTGAACCTAAATTATGATGTGTCTGCCAGCTTTACCGATATTCAGAATGCAGCCAAAGGCATTATTGTGAGAAGCTACAACTCACTATTTGCGGGAAACCCGGTGTTAGACAATAGTTGGTATCACAATTTGCGCCTTAACTATTTCAACTTCAACATGTATAATTTCCTAAACGTTTCGGGTGGAGTAAGCTACCAAAAGCGCTATGACGACATCACCAACATTATAGATTTTAGTGGTTTGGAAAGGGTAAACACTCCTACGAACATTGATTTGGCCAATGAAAACCTATCGGGAAATGCCAGTATTGATAAACGCTTTGATCATTACCGCGTAAGCCTCTCGGGCAACTGGTCTCGCTCGGTAACGAATAACCAAATTAGTGATCTTGCCAATGAGAATGTAAGTTTTCAGCAAGGTTATAAGGCTGGACTTTCTACCACGGTATTAAAGGCGTTAGAATTTAATTTCGGATACGAAGTGTCATTCAATAATTACACAGCCAACAGTACCAGTAGTAAGTTTGAAAACCATAAACCTACTGCTCGTTTGATCCTGCGTTTCTTAAAAGACTTCCGCTTCGACTCCGACTATGAGTTTAACACTTATAAAAACACTTCGAACGGAACAACAAGCACCTATGACCTGCTCAATGCCAAATTGAGTTACCGAAAGGAAGGGAGCAAATGGGAGTTTAAAACCACAGCCATGAACTTACTGAACACTACTGGAATAAGAAGAGATTCCTTTTCGGAAAGTTTGATTAGCACTTACGAATACTTCATTCAAAAGCGTTACTTCTTGTTCTCAGTCAACTACGATTTATAACAAAATACAGCATACTAGATCATTCTAATGCCGCTCAATTTGGGCGGCATTTTTTTGTCTCGTTCATACCAATCCCGTTCCAGGTTTGGTACTTTTCTCGATTTCTTATGGTTTTATCACTCTCAAATGTGTTAACCGACCAATAATTTCTGCTATTTTTATAACTGAGTTTTTTTAATCAATACAGTCATGAAGCGTCTTCTAGTTATTGTAATACTCATAGGTGTTGTTGCCTATATCGCAGTTCAGTATTTGAAAGATCGAAGGTTCAACCCGCCATCGACCTACGACTATGAGCTAAGTGAAAAAATCGACACGGATTTTTACAATCGCACGGCACTTAAAGAATACTACAAAACCGCATTAGAGGTGGGGGCTTATGCCCGCTCATTGTGGAGAAATGATCAAATAGATGTTCGATTCATCAATAATGAAGACTTTGAGTCCACTCGAGCTACTGCTGTTTATAATGAAATGATCGCCACGACAAAGATGCTCGAAACGAAACTCGAGCTTTCGGCAAAGCTAAAATCACAAGGCTATAGCAACGATGAAGTACAAGTGTACTTTGAGCAAAACCTCAGACCAGAAGATATTAAGTTCGAACGAAATTTACATTTGCTGGACCTTAAAATGGGGGCAAAAGGTGCGGCCGTTTGGGAGCTACAAAAGTTGCTCAATACTAATGCAGATAGTATTCCTCAAGACGGAATATTCAGCTTAATTACCACCAACAGACTTAAGACTTTTCAAGAAAACAATAATCTCTTCCCTTCGGGCGAAGTGGACGAAAAAACACTTAAAGCTTTAATTAAATAAATCATGGCTAAGGAAAAAGAAGAAGAGAAGAAACAATCCATTTCTTCAGGCGACCCAAAAATTGATGCAGTAAAACAGTTGATTTTTGGTGAAAGCATGCAGCAGTACGATGCAGAATTCAACGAAATGAAGACGTTGATCAAGCGAACCCGAAATGAAATAGAGAGTGAACTTAACGACACACGCGATCAGCTCAACAACATCATCAACGAGTTAAGAACCGACATGAATAAGAAGGTGACCCAACTTAGATCAGATATGGATGAAGCTGTTACTGACCTCGATAACAAAAAGGTTAACAGAAAACTACTCGGAGCCCTGCTTCAAGAAATGGGTAAACAAATCGCTGAATAAGTAAGCATTCATGAGCAAAGGCTTGGCTTTTGATAAACTTAGAGAAATCCTCCTGGAGAAAGACTGGGAGGAAAGGGAAGAGTTTGCCCAAAAGCTAAATGACCTCGATGATCAGTTGAATTCTAGAAATAGACTGCAAGAAAAAATACAGCCTATTCTGGACAATGAGCGCGAAGACCTGAGAGCTAAATTTCCAGAATTATTTGGTCCTCAAATTACTGAGTCTATCCGTAAACAAATCAGCGAGTCACAAGATGAAGTGGTAGAAGCCCTCTACCCTATTTTAGGTCGAATGATCAAAAAGTACATTACTAGTGAAATAGAAAAGCTCTCCGAAAAAGTAGATGAGCAAATGAAACTAGCTTTTTCTTGGGAAGCATGGAAAATGCGAATCAAAGCTTGGTTTACAGGCACCCCACAAAAAGATCTAATCATTTCTAAACTCATTGAACCAAAAATCGAAGAGATCTTTATTGTCGAAAAACAATCGGGAATGCTCCTAGGAAGCTTCTCTAAAAACCATTCGGTGGACCAAGACATGATTGCCGCTATGCTTACGGCCATTAAGACTTTTGTAGAAGATGCCTTTAAAGGAGAAACTCAAGAGTTAGACAGCATTGACTACGACAATTATAAAATAGTGATCAAAAACTTCAAGTCATTTTTTATAGCCGTAGTTACTTCAGGAGGAATGAGTATGGCTTTCCGAGACAAGCTAGACGACACCCTGTTAGACTTTGCCGAAAAAGTGCTTAAAAAGGCAAAAGACGGAGATGACGAAGTGAAGCAGGAGAGCATTACCTCTGGATTAGAGGAATACTTTGATAACTTTGACAAGCATGAATAAGAAAGTAATCCTTGTTGGGCACTTTGGAGTAGGAAAAACCTCCCTTGTCCAACAGTTCGTCTACAGCAAATTCTCAGAGAAATATCTTACTACCATTGGGGTAAAAATCGATAAGAAAGTAGTTGAATTCGATGGGCATCAAATGACATTACTCATTTGGGATATCGCAGGTGAAACAGAACAAAATAGCGTTTCAAAAAGCTATAAATTGGGCTCACACGGAATCATTTATGTATTTGACCTCACACGCCCTTCAACCTACGAAAACCTCTCTGGTCAAGTAGAATACCTGAAAACGCTACTGCCCAACGCACCCATTCAAGTTTTAGGAAATAAAAAGGACTTACTTTCAGAAGAAGAGCTCAGCTCTATCACTGAAACCATCGACTTCCCCTTTAAAACCACAAGTGCTAAAACGGGAGAGTATGTAGAAGATGCCTTTATTGACCTCTCTAAAGCCATGCTATAAATGGATAAGCTCGACCAAATTAAACTTCAGCAGATCGCCTCAAAAATTCAGGTAGCCATTTTTGATGAAGCTGGAAAAATATTTGAAAGCTGTGATACTCTGCTAAAAACTGACAAAAACAGGTCAATTTTTGATCAGTTCATTTTCATTCAAAGTCTACAAGAAGTATTCGAAACTATGGCTACTGGCGAGCGCCATGCATTTCCAGAAGTAGAGTGGGAAGAGCAACGCCAAGGACTCTTTAGCCTTACCTTCGATAAGTTGGAAAACGGACAAACCCAACTCGTGATTCTTGACAAAACAAGTGACTACCAAAGAATTCTATTAAATCAACAAAGCCGAAATAATAGCGCCATCAATGAGGAAATAGCTTTACTTCAAAATAAAGTATCGGAAATGGAGAATCAACTTCTTGGTTTTCAAAACGAAGAACTAAAGAGAATACAAAATTTCAAAAATCAGTTTTTTGCAAATGTAAGTCATGAGGTAAGAACTCCACTGAATAGCATTTCTGGCTTGGTTAGCTTAATTCAGTCAGACAACTCCAAGCTGGATAACTACCTACCTTCTCTGAAGTCCACTTCCGATCACCTCAATTCCATCATCAACGACATTCTCGACATCTCTAAAATTGAAGCAGGTAAACTGCGTTTTGAGAATATAGATTTCAATCTAACAGAATGCATTTCAAATATTATTGCTGGTTTTGAGTTTGAAGCCGAAAGGAAAAACACCCAAATAAAACTTGACATTTCCAAAGAAACGATCATGCTCAAAAGTGATCTTACACGCTTGAGTCAAGTATTGTATAACCTAATAGGAAATAGCCTAAAGTTTACCTCAAACGGCAGCGTAGCATTAGCAGTAAAGCCAATAGGGCTCGAAAACAATCAATTAAAAATACATTTTCAATTAACCGATACGGGCATTGGCATGACCCAAGAACAGATTAACTCTGTATTAGAGCCCTACTCTCAAGCCGACCAAAGCACTAATCGAATTTTTGGTGGAACAGGGCTGGGCTTAAGTATTGCAATAAAACTTATTGAGGCTTTTGGTGGAAAACTACAAATAACTAGCCAACCACAGAAGGGCACAACCATGAGCTTCGATCTCGCTTTTGATCAAGGCAAAACGGAGGAGAAAACGAATGAAAAGCCAAGGTCTAGTGCATCACTTTCTGGTTTTAAAATTCTTTTTGGGGAAGACGACCCTGTAAGCCAAGCTGTAATTGCTGCTTTTTTAGAGTCTAGAAAAGCAGAACTCACTGTGGTATCTTCGGGCGAAGGGCTGATTGAAAATTTAACAAATAACGATTTCGACATTGTTATTTCTGATATTCAATTTAAAGGCATAAGTGGAATTCAGGTGATTCATCAAATAAGGAGTGTAAATGATTTTGTGCCTTTCATCTTTGTAAGTGGAAGCCAGTTTGAAGAACCCAGCCCTCTAGAAATGCTGAGCAACTGGCGGCTATTGCAAAAACCCGTTGACCTCACGTTTCTTGAACAAAACATCATTCAAGTTTTGTCTTTAAAGAGTAAATTTAAAATTGACCTGAGCGTGCTAGAACGCACAGTTCAGGGAGACCAAAGCTTTCTGAAAGATATGATTGAAGTTGTTCTTCTGAATCTTCCTTTAGAAATGAATGCCTTCAATGAGAAAGTCGCTCAATCAGACTGGGTCGAAGTCAGAAAAGTACTACACAAAATTCGTCCAAGTGTTGACTACTTGGGCATCCCTTTTTTGAGTCAGAGCAGAAAAGAAATCCATGAATTAATGATAGCTAGTCAAATAGAAGACAGCACCAAATCTCTAATTCATGAGTTCAATACTGGAATGGCCTTCGCTTTAAATGACTTGAAAACATACGCTTAGCCTCATTCATACCTCAGGGTTTCTGTTGGATTTTTTCGAGAGGTAAACCATACAATAATACTGACAATGCTCAAAGTCAAGAGAATCGCTACGACCACAGAAATCACCATGGAAAAGAAACTTACAGGAGCTTGATAAGCAAAGTTTTCTGCCCACTTACTGATGACCCAAAATGAAATAGGTGCAGAAATTACACCTGCCAACACAATAATTTTGAGTGTATCAGAGAAAATGATGTGTATAATTTGGCGCGTCATGGCGCCAAGCACTTTCCTAATCCCAATCTCTTTTCTGCGTTGACTCACATTAAAAGCAGACAGCCCTGAGAGCCCTATTAAAGAAACAAAAATGCAGAGAATTGACATTGAAGTAATCAAAGTGTTTTGATTTTTGTCCGCTTCATATTGGTCTCGTAAACTTTGGTTCAAGAAAGAGTAATCGAGCGGATAATTTGGGATGGTTTCCTCCCAAATACTTTTTATCCCCGCTATTAATTTCTCTTCATTGCCTTGTCTAAACCTTACGATTAGGCGGCTACCTGGTTGATTATTAAACACAATTACCAAAGGTTCAATAGGGTTATGCAGGGAGAAAAAATTGAAATCATTTACCACTCCAATTACTCTCCCAAACTCTTCTTGATGAAAGAAGCCCATCCTTTTATCAATTGCGCTCTCCCAGCCAAGCATTCTTGCCGCTGTTTCATTCACCACAAAATACGCATTGCCCCTAGTCTCGTCTCCTCGGTAAAATCTACCTTCCTTCAAGGTCATTCCAAAAGTCTCCAGATAGTTCGCATCGCCTTGCAGTGTTTTAAATTCCTGTTGTTGCATTTCTCCATCTTTTTCTACCATGAAAACAGTTTGACCGACATTGGTGCCCGGTAAAAAATTGGAAGAACTTACTGCTTCTATTTGTGGGTTCTGCTCAAACACTTCCTTCAAAACCTTAAACTTGGTCTGCGCTAAACTATCCTGGCTGTTGATGACTAGAATTTGGTCCTTATCATATCCCAGCTCTTTATTCTGTAAGAAGTTTAGTTGGTCTTTCATCAGCAAAGTACCCGTGAGAACGCCAATTGAAATTACAAACTGGAAAAGCACTAAACCCCTTCTAACCCAGTTGCCACTTCTGCTTGCAACCCAATTGCCTTTTAGGGCTTTCACAGGTTTTATTTTGGCCAAATACAGCGCTGGGTACAGCCCTGAAATCAAACCAGTGCAGATTACTAGTAAGAGAATTAAACCTATCAGATCTGGCTGAGCAAATAAGTTGAAGGAAAAGCTAACGCCCAGCAATGCTTGAAAACCCGAATACTCAATAAGCAACCAAGCCGTAATTATACTTAAGATTAGGGCCACAGAAACCTGAACAACAGACTCAAAAAGCAGCGCCATTTTAAGACTTAGTGAATCCGAGCCCAACACTTTTCTAATCCCAATTTCTCTAGCACGAAGTCCAGCACGGGCCGTTGATAAATTGATATAGTTGATGCAAGCCAAAAAAAGAATAGACAACCCAATGATGGTAAAAACGACTAGGTTATTTGAATTTCCTTTTGGAAAATCATCTTCAATTTTAACCGTATCATAATGGATGTCTGCCAATTTTTGAATGCGTAAAAAGTGCTCTCCACTAACAACTCTGCCGAAAGGCATGTAGTATTTTTCATTAAACGCTTTAAATTTTTCAAGAAACTTAGCCTTGTCAAAACCAGGCTTCATCAAAATATAGTTGGCGCAGTCAGGGTTCCATAGTGCCTCAGAATTAAATACTCCATCTTGAAAAGCAAACTCCCTTTGTGCTACTCCAGATATCAGCACTTGGAATTTAAAGTGTGTGTTTTCAGGTTGATTCTTGAATACACCCGTGACTTTGACATTCCTTCCATCAATTTCTATAATTTTATTTATTGCTGAACCATTACCAAAAAGTCTCTGGCTAATATCTTTCGAAATAATAACAGAAAGGGGCTCCGCTAGGGCAGATTTAACATTTCCTTCTTCAAAATCTAAAGTGAATATTTTTGTTGCATCGGGATCTGTATAGAAAATATCCCGCTCTCTAAAGGTTTCATTTTGGAAAGTAATCTCCCTTGTATTTGCAGGGCTAAACCTAGCATAAGTCTCAATTTCTGGAAACTCTTCTGCCAACATTGGAGATAACTCGTTGGCAGAAAAGGCAGTATTGAATTCAACCCCAGGCGCCTTTATAAGGTGGCTAAAGCGATAAACCCTGTCTGCATTTTCGTGGTATTGATCATAAGACAACTCATTCTTTAAATAAAGCATCAGCCAGATGGAGGCTGTAATACCAAGTGTGAGTCCAAGAAGATTTAGAAGCGTAAAGAACTTATTTCTCCACAAAAAGCGGAGTGTGAATTTTAAATTGATAACGTTCATTGTTTGTTGTTTTGACCTGTTGAATAAATCTACAACTAAAAGCTAAGTTAAAAAGCGATTGGGATCATTTTCTTATTACCGCCCCTTTATGTCAACCCTAAAGATCTGTCAATAGGGTCGCCCCGAAATGCACTTGTAATTCAGACAAGCGAACAAATTAACACATTTTGAGAAAACTTGTGATGAGCTTTTCTGGTATTGGAAAAGGAAACTCTAGCAGAGTGAAAAGATTAAAACACCGATTTAAGCCAATAAACACAATAACACGGGATCGAATTGGTTCAAAGTAGTATAGTACCTCTCAAATAGGACATGAACCAACCAGTTAATTAACGTTAAATTAATTTAAGAAACACAACCTTTCTCTTAAAAAAACGATCTTTGTATTAGAAATCAATGAGACGTAGTAACCCTCAGGTTTCAAAGAATTCGATCACAAACGTGTGATCATCTTCATTAAGTTAGTAGTTTATTTGTTTAGTAACCCGAGGAGTAGTTAACCTCGGGTTTTTTTATGCTTCATTTTGGATGTTAAATGATGTTTACTTATTTAGGATGAGACCATACAACTCAAAAGAATAGAGAACAAACAACCGATAGCTTTTCTGAGTTTAAAAAGTATCTCTTAAGCGAAAAATAAAATTGAACACGCAAGCTTAATTTCATTTTGTAAATTGGTCACATGAATAAAACCTCTTTTACCATTTTCGTAGTTGAAGATGATGAATGGTACCGAAAACTTATCGTTTATACCCTTGAGTTAAACCCCGATTATCGTGTGGTGGCCTTTGAAGATGGCAAATCCTTGATGGACGCCCTCAAAGAAAAACCACAAGTAATTACATTGGATTATCGTCTTCCCGATACCAATGGCGAGGAGCTTTTGAAAAAGATAAAGGAAGTTGCCCCTGAAATTAAGGTCATTGTCATTTCCGAACAAAACGAAATAGACACCGCTGTGGAGCTGCTAAAAAGTGGCGCTTACGATTACATTACCAAAACCAAAGACATTAAGGACAGGCTCCATAATGTAATCAAGCACATTCGTGAGCATTCATCTCTGCAAGAAAGAATAGAGACCTTACAATCGGAAGTTGAAAAGAAATATGATTTCCAAAGCTCCATTATAGGACAAAGTGAACCACTAAAAAAAGTTTTTGGACTCATTAAGAAAGCCACCATTACCAATATCTCAGTGATCATTAACGGAGAAACGGGTACAGGAAAAGAACTAGTGGCAAAGGCAGTTCATTATAATTCTGAAAAGAAAGAAAGTCCGTTTATAGCCGTAAACATGAGCGCCATTCCAAAGGAATTGGCAGAAAGTGAACTCTTCGGTCATGAAAAAGGAGCGTTTACCGGTGCGGCCAATCGCCACATTGGAAAGTTTGAGCAAGCCAATGGCGGAACGCTCTTTTTGGATGAAATGGGTGAGATGGACAAAACCCTTCAGGCCAAAATATTAAGGGCCCTTCAGGAAAAAGAAATTATCCGAGTTGGGGGAACAGACGTTGTAAAAATCAACTGCAGAATTGTTGCCGCTACCCATCGCGATTTACTAGATGAAGTTAAAGCTGGCAATTTTAGAGAAGATTTATATTATCGCCTTTTTGGATTAACCATCCATCTCCCTCCTTTGCGCGAGCGCGGAAAAGATGTCATTGTTCTGGCCAAGTACTTTATCGATGAATTCTGTAAAGAGAATGGGTTGCCTAAAAAAGTCCTTTCATCCGATGCTGCCAAAAAACTATTGGGTTACGGTTTTCCTGGAAATATTAGAGAGCTGAAATCTGTGGTGGAACTCGCGGTGGTAATGTCTGAAGGAGAAACAATCCACCCCGATGATATCACCTTCGGCACTAAAGATGTGATTGCTGAAATGTCTGGCGAAGAAATGAGCCTAAAAGAATACAACCAGCGAATCATTCAGTTGTATTTAAAGAACTATGACAACGACATTAAGCTTGTTGCCCAGAAATTAGATATCGGCCAATCTACCATCTACCGAATGCTCAAAGAAATTGAGGAGACGGCCTAACAGAAAACATTTCAGATTTTATTCATTTTGACAAAAATGCTCTCGAAAGTAGAGCATTTTTTGTTTGCTTACTTTTCATTATCCTGATTAACAGTGATTTACGAGAAATTCTCATTGTGGTCTTGTTTTGGCATAACACCAACCACAAGAGAAAATAAGTATTAACACATATAAATCAGTAGCCATGAAAATTCAAAATTCAAAAACAAGCAAAGCGCTTTTGGCGCTAGCAGCGTTCGCCACTGTAGGTCTGGCGTCTTGCAGTAGTGGTGAAAAAGAAAAAGTAATCGAAGAGCAAACCGTTTCTATTAAGGAAATGCAAAGCGAGATTGCATCAAGAGACTCCGCCTTTAATGAAGTATTAAACATGCTTAGTCAGGTGGAAGATCAGGTTGCAACGATTGTGGAAAAAGAAAACCTTATTGCCAACGCACAGTCAGGTGATAACGCCAATAACAAGGACAAGCTTCTAAAAGAACTTGCATTGATCGATAATTTGGTTGCACAGTCTAACCAGACTATAGATGACTTAAAAGGTAAGTTGAGAAACACAGACCTGAAGCTTACTGCTTTCCAAAAAAGAATCAATCAGTTGACTGATGATTTGGAACAACGAAGCACGATGATTGCCGATTTGAGAAGTGAAGTACTTAGAAAGGACGAGCAAATCAATATGATCGCTGGGAGATATGATTCAATTCAAGTGATAACAGCCACTCAGGTAAGAGAGATCAACACTAAAGATCAAGAAATCGAATTACTGACTTCTGTAAATGACGATTTGAACACTGTTCACTATGCAGTGGGTAGTTTCAAAGACCTAAAAGAAAGAGGTTTAGTTTCTAAAGAAGGAGGTTTCCTTTGGATTGGTAGAAGCATCGATTTAAATGAATCAGCAGATAGCAAAGAATATATCGAAATTGATATTCGTGAGTTTTCTAAACTCCCAATCGAAGCAAATAAGGTAGAGCTTGTTACTGAACACCCTGCCGATTCTTATGTAATCGTGCAAGATGAAAATGAAGCAAACATCAAATACTTAGAGATCACCGACCCTAAAAAGTTTTGGCAAGTATCTAAATACTTGGTGATATCAACAAAAAGCTAGTACCCTCCTCAACTGAGTAATAGCAAGAAAGTAGGCTCCTATAACAGGAGCCTACTTTAAAAAGCTAAGCATATAAAAACTTACGAAAAATCTAGAACCATGAAAACGACAAATAAACTATACATAATTGCTCTAATGATGTTGCTAATAGCATCAGCGGCAAAGGCCCAAACAGGTTTTACTGTTGGCGCCAATATTTCAAATCTATATGTAGATGATGTGGATGACGAAAACGCCAAAGTCGGTTTAAACATTGGTATTTATAACCGCATTAAAATCACAGATTTCTTAGGCATTCAACACGAATTCCTATACGCTCAAAAAGGAGCTGCAGTGCAGTACAACAACTTCCTTTCAGGAAGTGGTAAATACAAATACAACCTTAATTATATCAAAATGCCTGTTATGCTTAGCGCCAACTTGGGCAAGCTTAACCTTCATGCCGGACCTTATGTAGGCTTCTTGGCTGGAGTTAAAATCAAAGATGTAGATGGAGACGGTTCCATCAACAGTATCCAAGAACTAGACCGAGACGACTTCAATACCATAGATTATGGTGCGGTTGGAGGTTTAGGTTACGACTTTGACGGAGGTATTTTGGGAGTAAGGTATAACTACGGTTTCCGAGAAATCGGTAAATCAGGATCGTTCGCTGGAGAAGCCACGAGCGAAGCAAAAAATTCGGCATTAACAGTCTATATCGGCTTTCATTTTTGATGGTTCTTTGAAAGCCATATGTGTAGGGTAGGGTCTTAGGACTCTACTCTTTTTTTATGCCTAAAAAGTATCGGTGATAAGAGCGATACTTTTTTTAATTTTGGGCATGCGAAAACTCAAGAATGACGAACTCGATAGACTGACACTGGAAGAATTCAAAACCACTGAGAAGCTTCCCCTCGTGCTTATTCTAGATAACGTCCGCAGCATGAACAATGTCGGTTCGGCCTTTCGTACTTCCGATGCTTTCGCCATCGAAAAGGTCTACCTCTGCGGTATTACCGCCCAACCTCCCCATAGAGAAATCAATAAAACAGCCTTAGGCGCTACGGAATCTGTGGATTGGGAACACGCAGAAAACACCACGACACTTTGTAAAAACTTACAGCAAAAGGGATACAAAGTGCTGGCGGTAGAACAAGCAGATAACAGCACTTCACTAGAGAATTTCAAAATTGAAAAAGACCAAAAGTATGCTTTAGTTTTTGGCAACGAGGTTTTTGGGGTGGAAGACGAAGTGATTGAAGCCGCTGATGCTTGTTTGGAAATTCCTCAGTTTGGCACGAAGCATTCCCTAAACATTTCGGTCAGTATTGGCGTGGTGTTATGGGACTTGACGAGTAAAATCAAGTTCGGTTAAGCAATCAAAACTCAATTCCAAAAGATAGGTTTGGGGTGATTCCCATCAAGGCTACATTTGTTGAACTGATGATTGGATTTCTTCGATTTCTTGAATCGGCTGGCGCAATCACCGACACTTTGGTGTCGAACACATTTTCGCGATCATACAGATTGAAAATGCTCAAAGCAACATACGCACTGCCTAAGCCTAATTGAAATCGATACTTTGCACTCACATCAAGGCGATGGTATTCTGGAAGACGCTCCCCATTTTTTTCTGTGAAATTTAATTTGCCTATGGTAGGGCCTCTATCGTCTGAAGGCTTTCTTGTTTCTATACCATCGAATGTACTGTACGGTTTTCCTGAACCATATACCCAAGTGGCTGAAAATTCGAAATTCTTATAAGTATAAGTGCCATACCAATTCAGTTCGTGGCGTTGGTCATGATCGGCAAAATAGCTTTTCCCCCGATTGAGTCTGGGAAAGGTATATTTAACCTCGGATAGCGTATAAGACAACCAGCTGCTTAACTTCCCGAAATCACGTTTTACCATAAATTCAAGACCCTTGGAGGTTCCTTTTCCCTCATCAAAAACCCTTCTTTCATCATCGAACTGAGTAATTAGGCTTCCGTTTTTAAAAGCGTATTCCAGTAAACCGTCAAACTCTTTTCTGAAATAACTGACAGAGAATACGTGCCCGCCTTTATTGTATTCCAAACTTAAAAGGCCATGCCAAGCATGCTGAACAGGAACGGTTTTATCGTTGGCCAAAATCCAGAAATCACGACTACCTTCAAGCACATTCTTCGTATTCGACTGATTAATGAACTGATTGTATAAACCCGTAGCTCCTTTCAATTGGAAGCTGCTATTGAGTTGATAAAGAAATGACAGCCTTGGTTCCAAATAAACCTTTTGGGTGGTTGAAAGGTAGCTCGTACGAAGGCCAGGGGTGAAGGAAAAGCTTGGGTTGAGGTAGAATGAGCCTTGGATGTAATGAGCAAGTAGCGATGCCTGATTCATCGAATTATCCACCAATACCGAGTCGTCCGCTTCGTACCTAAATTCATTATTATATAGGGAGACCATGACTCCCGTTTCGATTTTACTGGAACTGTTAATGTCCCATTCATGATCGAACTTTAAAGAAACATCTTCGATACTATTCACTTGATCTTGTTTGGTGCTTGACTCAAATTCGCCTTCGGTTCTTGACACGCTTTTACTGGTCGCTCTTTCGTTATAGGTGCTTTCATAGTTGGAATAAGAAAGTAATAAGCTGGAGTAATGGCTTGTGTTCCATAGGCGTGAAAGGTTCAACGAAGTGCCCACATTCCCCCATTTAATAATTCCCAATTTATCGGTGTCCACACGAAGTGTATCCCTATATCTAGTTTGGGAAGTTTCAGTGTAATTCAGAATATCGTTGCTATCGTAAAAACTAAACGACAAGTGATTTTTAGGGCTAATTCTTGTCGAAATTTTTAGGTTGAGATCGGTATAATAAAAGTCAGGAATGAGCTCACTTCTTATGCTTCGTACTGCTCCTGGAATCTGTGCATCTTGGTCTTCGGTAATACTGCTTTCAAAAATAGAGAAGATGTTTTCAAACAAAGAGGAACTCCAAATGTCGGTGTAAGACCGCCTTCCTGAAAAGAATAAGGTTGCTCCATTATCTGAAAGTGGCACTTCTAAAGACGTGTTTACACTTAACAAATTGACTCCTAAAGAACCACTTGTTTTATTGCGGTTACCATCTTTTCCGGAAATATCAACCACGCTGGATACCCTGCCGCCATATTTGGATTCGAAGCCGCCTTTATACAGCCGAAGCGATTTAATGGCCAAAGGGTTAAATGCGCTAAAGTACCCAAAGAAATGATCTACATGATATACCGTAAAACCATCGAAGAGTACGAGGTTTTGATTTGAGGTTCCGCCATTGATACTGAGCCCCGAAGAAGCCTCATTGGTGGCATTTACCCCCGGCAGCAATTGTAAAGTTCTGAAGACATCTTCTTCTCCCACCGATGGCGTTTTTTGAGCAATGGCAGGATTCATAGTGAATTTACCTGCCTGTTCTTCGCTTTTAAAATCGTTCGTTTCCTTTTCCGATTCCACCAAGACATCTTCTAATTCAACATAGTTGGGTTGAAGTTTAATTTGCAATCTTCTATTTCTATAATCATCACTTATCGTCAATAGGGTGTCATTATAGCCTAAATAGGAAATGTTCAGTTGGGTCTGTTCATTCACTGAGGGGATGGAGAAGTAGCCTTCAACATTGGCCATTATATTTTGCTGACGACTATTTACCCAAACGTATGCATAGGGCAATTCCTCTCCAGAAATGGCATCACTCACCACCGCTGTTAACTCAAAAGTACTGGCCACTTCTACCAACTCAGTCTTCTTTCTTTTGATGATTACCGTGTTGGCAGAAACCAATTCAAAGGTGAGATCTGTGCCTTCTAAAACCTTGGAGAATGTGTCGTAAACATTGAGGTTATTAATCGATGCATTGATTTCAATATCGCGAACGAACTTGTCGGTAAAGGCAATTTTCAATTGATAAT
The DNA here is from genome assembly GCF_001592935.1 of Roseivirga echinicomitans. Taxonomy (GTDB): domain Bacteria; phylum Bacteroidota; class Bacteroidia; order Cytophagales; family Cyclobacteriaceae; genus Roseivirga; species Roseivirga echinicomitans. Next base: position 657,922 of record NZ_LRDB01000001.1, on the reverse strand, counting down.
TGTCCCTTAGCGTTCTTAAAACCTCTTTAAGGGGTGCATTTTTAAATTGTTCATTGATCACAACATCACCATTGCCAAACAGAAGGTTTGGCAATGTACAGCTGATAAAAACGATGACTATAAATCGATTTCTCATAGAAGGTTGTAATCATTTCACCTCGCAAGGTGGATGCTTTTGCTTGTTGTGCTAAGCAAACATAAGCCTATTCTTTTAAAGGTATCATTTCAATGTTTTTACCTTTTTGCTTGGCTTCTAGGCCCATTGCCTCGCTCACCATTTTCAAGGCCATGGCCAAATCTTTGTTATTGAAATAGCCTGTATATCTTTCCTTTTTATAGCGATCAGGGTAGCTTACAGTAACGCCATATTGTCTTTCCAATTCGGCAATCACAATGTCAAAAAATGCCTGATCGAAGTAAAATTCGCCTTGGCGCCAATCGTCATTTTCTTCCATATTGTATTCAAAAGGTCGAAGTATCTCTTCTTTAAGCACCACCCCCTCACCCGGCAAAAGAATTACTTCTTCATTAGTGCGATTAGAGCTTACCAATACTTTTCCCGTGCTGCATTTCACTTCGTATTTCTTTCCTCGGGCATAAATATTAAAGCTGGTACCTAATACTTGAGTTCTTCCCAAAGTTGAGTTCACCACAAACTTTTCTCCTTTTTCAACCTCAAAAAAGGCTTCTCCTTCAAGACTCAATTCACGCTTCAATTTCCAAAGTAATTTGTTGTACTGAATTTGAGAGCCAGAATTCATCGTCACGATGGATCCATCTGGCAAGATCACTTCCTTTTGAGCCGTATTTCCTACGCTTATTTCTACCTCATTGAAAGTATAAAAAGCATAGCCAGCAGTGAGTAAAATAGCAATGGAAGCGGCCACTTTTAAAAAGAAACTAGAAACCGATTTTGCTGGCTTCACTTCCTGTAAAGGCACCACCTTGGTTTCCTGCGGAAGCACTTCATCCAGCATTTCAAACATGCGTTTTGCAGAAGCATCACTAGGCAGTTCTTCATGTTGATATGAGGACAGTTTATTTTCTATTTTCTTGTCAAAGTTTTCCATAATCCTGCTATTAAGATGCCTGGCGGCTTAATGCTAGCTTTAGTTTATTCCTGGCTTTCGCCAAATTGGATTTCGATGTGCCTTCGTTAATCCCCAATTGTGTTGCAATTTCATGATGCTTGTAGCCTTCCATTACATAGAGGTTAAACACCATTTTGTAAGCTGGGGGCAAGCCCTGAACTAGGAGCACAATTTCCTGAGCTGAAAGTTGATCGATAATGTTGTCTTCAAAACTTTCTACACCTCTGGCCTCATCAATATCATCCTGATCGTAGTGTTTTTTGTTACTTCTAAAGTAATCAATCGCAGCGTTGATAAATATGCGTCTGATCCACCCTTTAAAGCCAAAGTCTATATCATACTTTTCGATGTTGGTAAAGACTTTCAGAAAACCATCGTGGGCAATTTCTTCTGCTTCATCTCTGGTTTTTGAATAAGGCATACAGATGCTCATTGCGTAGCCATAATATTGCTTATACAGTGCTGCTTGGGCGGCCCTGTCATTGGATTTACATCCTTCAATAAGCTGTATTATGTTCTCTGTCATTTTGTTTGGTTGCAAAAAGATACCGGAAATCTTTCGATTTCCGGCCCTCAATTATGAAACGGAGCTTAGCCCCTTTTCATCCCACACGTTTTCAACTCAACGAAATTTCCGTCTGCATCGAATATCAAAGCGCCAACCTCTTTCACTAAAACGTGAATTTCAGTAGCTCCATTTCTTTCTCCAGTTCTAGCGCCTAACACTTCATTGTCAGGGTAGTTATTGGTGATATAAGTTCTAATTGCTTCCGCTAAATCTTCAATTTCAACTTTCTCAAAACGTCTGCAGTTCTTTTCTTGACGTTCTTTCAGTTCTACGAAATTTCCATCCACATCGAAAACCACTACGCCCACTTCTTTGACCAAAACATGGTATTGACTAATGTCTGCATTATCAATAAACATCACTTTTAGCACGGTGCTGTCAGGGTAATTGGTCGTTAAATAATCTGCAGCTGAGGTTGGTAAATCGGCCACTTCCAACTGAGTCGGCCTATCGCCTTCAGGTCGATCCCCTTTCCTCTGATGCTTTCCTCTGCGTTGCGGACGGCCAGCACAATCCACCTGAGATACGTCTTCACCAAACTCTTCTAGGTCTCCGTTTTGCGAAAAAACCAAGTTCATACTATTGGTTAAAAACACTTCGAAATTGGTAGCTTCCGAACTCGTCACCTTAAAAGCCGAAGTAGCTACTTCGCCCACAAAATTTTCATTGATGTAAGTCTGTACAGAACTTGGCAAACTCTCTGTATTAATTTCCGTTACGGTTACATCACTAATGTCACTTGATATTTCATCGTCTTGGCAAGCTGTGATGAGCGCCAAGGAAAACGACATGATTAAGATTTTCTTTAACATTTTCTTTTGAGTTATGTGAAACATTTATTGATTCTGAAGCCCATACGGAGTGAGTTGCCAAAACCGTTGCCTCGGTCAGAAAATAAAATTCATATATCTCATTTTTGATTAAATTCACCCTTCGAAAAACCATCTACTATGAAGCAGATTAGCAACAAAGGAAAAGTGAACCGTTTTAAATACTTACTGTATTTCTACCTGCTTTTTGCGGTTTTCATCTTTGTATACAAATACATTATCCGCCCAGACCTGCCCAGTTTGATCTTATTGGTGGCCTTTGCGCCTATTTTTGGTTTTTTATCTAGCCTGGTGAATTGGCCGTTGTATGTTACTGCAATGGAAACGGAAGGAGGGATTGCCATCAGCACAAGAAAATTATTTTCGAAAAAGGAAAATTCAATTTTGGTGACCAAGTACAACTTTGATAGTTATTACGAAACCGATCACCTCCACATTGGTATGAACCTGTTGGACAAAGATGATAAGCTGCAAAAGCACAAACTGCGCATTAGCTGGTTACGCATTAAAGACCTTCGCGCTTTGGAAGAAAAGCTGAGGGAGATTAATCCTTATGCGCCTGTGAAGGAATAATTTAAGCTTGTTCCGGCTCTGCATTAACGAAAACCGAAACAAGCTCATAATTTACTTACTCATACTTCAAGCTCTTCACTGGATTGGCTGCCGCAGCACGGAATGAATGATAGCTTACCGTAAGCAAAGCAATGAGCACAGATGCACAGCCAGCAAAAACATATACGCCTACACCAATGGTTGCTTGATACTCGAAGGCCGAGAGGAAATCCGACAAGAAGAAGTAGGACAATGGCACGGCAATTCCAAAGCCCAAAAGCACCAACAGCAGGAAGTTCTTGGCCAAGAGCATTATCAAATTAGAAATTCCAGCGCCCAACACTTTGCGAATCCCTATTTCCTTGATGCGCTGCTCTGCGGCAAAAGAAGCCAAACCAAAGAGTCCTAAAAGTGAAATAAATACGGCAATCAGGGTGAAAATATTGGCCAAAGTACCAATATCGGATTCTCTGCGATAGAGGTTTTCGTATTGCTCATCTAAAAACTGGTACTCAAACGGATACTGACCATTCACTTCTTTAAACACCTCTTCTACATAATCTAAAGTGGCTTTGGTGTTTTCGGTAGTGGTTTTCATAAACATTACACTCGATGACTCTGGCCTTAAACTGATCACCAAGGGGTCAATTTTATTGTGCAGCGAAGCAAAATGGAAGTCCTTTACGATGCCAACCACCTTGCCTTGTCTGTCCCAAAAAGTGATGGGCTGATTCAATGGGCTTTCAATGTTCATGTTTTTGGCCGTCTGCTCATTGATGACCACATTGAGCGTATCGCTCACCAAATTAGGGTCAAAAGAACGGCCTTCTTTCATTTCCATTCCCAAGGTTTCAATAAAACCGGTGCTCACCTGCAATACTGTAAATAGCACTTCGCTTTCAGGGTCTTTTCCTTCCCAAGAAAAACCGCCAGAAGTAGAGCTACCAATATTGATAGGAGTATTGCTGGCCGTAGATACATTCAAAATGTTCGGATTTTCCAGCATTTTAGCCTTGAAAAGCTCAATCTTACTTTCGTTCTGAAGTTCTCCTTCCATAGGAATATAGATCACGTTCTCTTTATTATAACCGAGGTTGATATTCTTTACATAAGAAATCTGCTTGTGAACGGCCATGCTACTGATGATCAAGAAAATGGAAATCAGAAATTGAAAAACCACCAAGCCTTTTCGTATCCCATTGGTCCAACCCGAAGAACGGAAACTGCCTCGCAATACTTTGATTGGCGAAAAGGACGAAAGAAAAACGGAAGGGTAGCTGCCTGCCAAAACACCCACCACCAAGGCTATTCCAATAATCAACAGCAGGTTATTCACATCTAAAAGGGAGAAGGCCATCGCTTTATCGGTAAAGTCATTAAGGGAGGGTAACAAGAGCATAATCACCAAACCCGCCAGTAATGTGGAGGCCAAAGCCATAATTACAGATTCTCCCATAAACTGAGCTATCAGCTGACCTCGGGTAGAACCCACTGCTTTCTTTACGCCTACTTCTTTGGCTCTTTTTGAAGAACGTGCCGTAGCCAAGTTCATGAAATTGATACAGGCAATGACCAGTATAAATACGGCCACATAGCCAAACAACCTCACATAGGTAATTCTTCCACCTGCTTGAATTCCATCTTTGTATCTTCCGTGCAGGTATTGTTCTCCTAAATTCTGAACAAAGAGGTCTACGACAGAACCCTCATTCTTCGTTTTTATAAAGTCTTTAATTTTTATGTTGAAGGCCTGAGCATCAACTCCTTCATGAAGCTTGACATAATCTCTAATGCCATTATTCCCCCAATCTTCCAGCCATTCATTGTGGACAAGCCAAGGTTCAATGGGCAGTACAAATTCAAAGTCGAGGGTTGAGTTGACGGGCGGGTCTTTAAACACACCTCCAATTTTATATTCACCCCAACCGTTGATGCTAACCATTTTATCTAAAACCGCGGTGGTCTTAAACATACGTTCCGCCAAGGATTCAGAAATGTAGGCGACATCTGGTGCGGTCAAGCTATTTTCTTGACTCCCTTCAATAAAGGGAAAGTCGAAAACCTGGAAAAAGTCTTCGCTGGCCACCCTGCCTTGTGATTTATAGGATTGGTCGTTTACAATAAATAGACGCTCCTCCTGCCAGACCAGTTGAGTGATGTATTCCACTTCAGGCATTTCGGCCTTAAAAGCTTCTTTTAGTGGGCCAGGGTTTGCTGTTGTGGTAAGTACATAGCCACCAGAATAACGCTGATGTTCCATTACTTGATAGATTCGGTCTATGTCCTTATGAAAATGATCGACCGACTTTTCATCTTGAATATAAAGGAACAGCATTAGGCTTGTGGCAATGCCAACGGTGAGCCCTGAAATGTTTAAAATAGCATAGCCGCGTTCTTTCCAAAAGACACGCAGCGCGGTGATGAAGATGTTCTTGACCATGGTTTTGTTGATTTGAGTTACTTATCAGACGAGCTTATTTATTATTCATTACTCCACAGATGCAAAAAATTAACTAAGGTTGCACGTATTAGCGGTTGTGGGGTGTCTCAAAGCACTGATTGATAAGCAGAAGTAGAAATACATTTATTTTTTCACAAAACGTATTGCATATTTAAAGCCCTTAGTTAAATTTGCACTCCAATTCGCCACAAGGGCGGAAAATAAGTACTGAAATAAGCGAGAGTAGCTCAGCTGGTAGAGCACGACCTTGCCAAGGTCGGGGTCGCGGGTTCGAATCCCGTCTCCCGCTCATAATATTAAAGACACGTTGGTGCTTTTATTTATGAGTAGACAATAATTGCACCATGCCAAGGTTTGGTTGCGGTTCGTCCCGAAGTTTCGGGACCGTCTCCCGCTCATTATGTAAAGACTTTCGTCTTTACATAATGAGTCGCAAGATTTATCCTAAAGTATCGGGATCGTCTTTTCACTCAAAAATATCAAAGCGTGATCATGATCGCGCTTTTTTACTTTAGAGCCGATAGGTTTTAAAGACTACCAAAAAACTTGACTATCTGATAGTCAAAGTCTTTATAGCGAAAGCTATGGAAGACGATGCCTTCCTAGGCTAAGGCTATGGAAGACGAGGCCGGAGTGGTGGAACTGGTAGACACGCAAGACTTAAAATCTTGTGCTCTTCTGAGCGTGCGGGTTCAAGTCCCGCCTCTGGTACAAAAAGCCCTGACATGTCGGGGCTTTTTGTTTTCTACCCCACACATAATAAGTCATTAGACGGTAACCGAAGAATCCTTAATTTCAGGCAAAGTAACTTTGATGTAGTGTTCACATTATCCTACACCCGAGCTTTCCTTCAATCGACCAACCATGAAAAAAACAGTACTCTTAGTCCTTTCCATCTTATTTCTTCAATCCTGTAACAGTACGACAGAAACGTTCGACCACAGCAATACCATCAACCTGGTACCTATTCCTAAGCAAATCTCTGTCTCGGCTCAGGCCGTTCGGCTTTCAGAACAGAGCACAATCTTTGTAGAAGAAGCACTAGCCCCCTTAGCGAAAATCTTTCAAGCAGAACTATTGGCCTTGACCGATTTTAAAGTTGAAATAGCCGAAAGCAAAAATTCAGCAGACATTACCTTCACTATAGATGGTCAGCAGGAAAAAGACAGCTACCAGATTAAAATTGATAAGGAAATCAACGTTACTGGGGGTTCTTACCAAGCTCTGGCGATGGCACGCAATAGCCTGCTTCAATTGGCTTTTGTTGATGAAGGAAAATTAAGTTTTCCAATCCTCAATATGGAAGACCGTCCAGATTCTGGCTACCGAGGTTTGATGATTGACCTGGCCCGTCAGTGGCATTCTGTAGAAAGCATTAAAGAGCTTATCAACATGAGCTCGTTTTACAAATCCAATTACTTGCACCTCCACTTTACCGACTATCAGTCCTATACATTGCCTTCAAAAAAATACCCTAAGCTTTCTACCCCCGACAGGCATTATACTTTTGAAGAATTGGAAATGTTAGAGGCTTATGCGCAAGAACGTGGCGTAACCATTATTCCTGAAATTGATATTCCTGGTCATGCTAGTTCTATTGTTGAAGCATATCCCGAGCTTTTCGGAATCAAGGATATTAAAGAAAACCCGTGGACCATTAACATGGGCAAGGAAGAAGTCTATACCGCTTTGGAAGAAATTCTAGCCGAGATTATCCCCATTTTCAAATCAACTCCTATAATTCATATTGGAGGAGACGAAGCCATCTTCCATAAATTGGATAATGATCCACATGTTCAAGAGTACATGAAAACCAACGACCTCGGTGACGATGTGCATGATTTATATCGTCATTTTATTGTGCGAATGAATGACATCGTAAAAAAGCACGGCAAGCAAATGGCGGTTTGGGAAGGCTTTAGAAAAGAAGGTAAAGTGGAGATTCCAAAAGACATTATTGTCTATGAGTTCGAAACCAACAGGTATTTGCCCAATGATTTAATTGAAGATGGCTACACCGTGGTCAACACTTCTTGGAAACCGCTATATGTGGTCAATCGCAAGAAATGGGAGCCGGAAACTATTTACAACTGGAATGTTTCCCGTTGGGAAAACTGGTTTCCAAAAGCGCCTTCTTTCGACCCCATTCAAACGAACGGTTCCAACCTAATTCTCGGTGCTCAAATGTGTGCTTGGGAGCAGGCAGAGCAAAGCGAATTTATGAGTTTGAGAAAACGTTTGCCAGTGATGAATGAGCGAATTTGGAACGTTGAATACCAAGTAGACTTCCCAACATTTATGTCTCGCTTGGACGCCACAGATGAGTTGCTTTCCAAATTAACTGGAAACACCAAACAAGACAGTCTCTTGCATGGCCACAATTATGTAGATGACAGGCCCGATCGTTAATTTATAATTATTGAGGCTCCATATTTTAGGTCTCCTCGGTTGAACTTGATGGTTACTTTTCAAGGGTATTTAACAAGGTCTTACCTGTAGCAAAGTCAATCGCTGAACCGTCTTCTTTCACCACCTTAGCGGCAATATAGGTTTTAGAAGCTGTTTCAGCTTCTGAAGCATTTAACCGAAGCATAAAGATTGTTTCAAAAACCTCATCCTGATTATCATCAAAAAAGACATAATTCAATCCATTCACAGCACCACTTTGAAGAGCTCCAGAGGCGTCTAACCAAAGTGCATTCCAAGGCATATCAACCCTAAGGCTAATGCTTGAGTTGGGCTCAGTCTGAAAAAATGCTTGCCCTGTTTGGTCAATACCCAGTTTTGTCGGATTAGCTGAAAAATAATAGTCGTCAGAGAGTTTTGAGAGATGAATGCTCTCCGCTGGATTGTCAAGGTCAACGCTTTGCCTTTCGGAACGGAAATGGACTAATGTATATCCATTATTGCTTGTCGTAATATCTTGAGTACGAATGCCATCAGCTGTAGGGTCAGAATCATCGGCTGATGAACAGCCTTGGATAACGAGCATAGCAAGGAGCATTGTAATTATATACCTAAGTTTCATAATCTGTCTTTTTCTAATTGTCTAACAATTCCTTGGCTTTAGCAAATGTGATAGCGGTTCCATCATTCTTGACTACTTTTCCAATCAAGTAAGTCTTTTGATCATCTCTAGGCGCGGTAGCATCCAAGCGCAACAGGTAAGCTGTCTCCAATATTCCGTTGCCATCTTGGTCAATGAAAATGTAATTCAAGCCAGTTACTGCTCCATTCTGCAATTCTGTTCTATTCAATAGCCAAAATGAATGATCAGGGTAATCGGTATCAATAGTAAGTGCTTCAGTAGGGGCAGATTGAAAAAATGCTTGTGTTGAATTCATCACGCCAAACTGCTGTGGGAAACCTAGAAATATTTCAGCAAAGCTAGGGGTATCGCTAAATGGAGCTTCAATACTTATACTTGGCATAGGGGGGTCAATAAACCTAATACCCGGGCCATAGGTAGTTATAGTATACTCTTCAACAGTAGGTTTTTCATCATCTCCATCACTACCACAGCTGTGGAAAAGTAATGCGATAAAGCAAAAAATAACTAGGGTAAATAGGTGCTTCTTCATAAAAATAAAATTCCTTGTTGTCTAATTAAGTTGATCTAGCACTTGTTTCGCCATGGAAAATGATAAATCGGTACCGTCTGTTTTTACAGCTTTACCTATAAAATAAGAGCTTTCTAGATCTTGAACATTCAGGTATACCAATAGCATGGTTTCAAAAGTTCCATCATAATCCGCATCTACGAGACAGTAATTCTTTCCATTTACTGCTCCTCCGTACAGTGCCGAATCGTCCCACCAAATAGCATCATCACTACCTCTATTTAAGTCTTTTGTAGGTTCCGCTTGAAAAAAGGAATAATCAAAGGTACCAACCAACTTGGCAAGTTTTGCATTTCCAATTCCACTGTCAACGTTTAGCCAAGCTAGTGTACCACTATCTTGTAAAAGAGAAAAATCTATACCTGGTGAGTTGGTCATACTCTGGTATTCAGGCCCATACTTTGTTAATCTCACACCAGTCACATTAGAGGTAACCTCCGTTCCTTCTTTATTAAACTCAGGCTCTTCTTCATCAGCACCCCCTGCAGAATCACAGGAGTAAATAAAAAACAAGGATAATAGGAGTATTGATTTAATAGAATTTTTAAAAATCATAATTATCTGATTACTAACGCTATGCCATAAAATAGCGCAATTAACTCACCGCTTCCAAATTTCACTATATGACTTTAATCATGTTTACAGTAAAAAGCGCACTATTTTTTTATTGATAAGTAAACCAAATTAGACTTCATCAAACAGATTATCAGGTTAAAAAATGAAGAAGTTTGGCTCCTATTTTATGTATTAATACAGGTAGAGAAATTTCAAAAAATGTATGTTTCACTTCCAAAAAACTAGGTTATGCTTTTAGCCTTAGTCTATGAAAACCACATAAAATCTCGGTCGGTTATCAACCATTTCTTCAAGAAAGACTACGAAACAATCAGAAAGGCTCGATGGTCATCTAGATCGTTATTTATAATTATTCTGAATATTTTTTAGCCCTTACTTCGCAAGTCGGGTTATGACGAATGGGGAAATTGCATGAATTGGCAATGAAGCAAAGTTCATTGGCCTTATGGTGTAATTCATTGGCTTTGGTTACCATGGCAGCTTCCAAAATCGTAACCACGGGGATAAGCATTACTTCAGTAAATCGGCCTCCGCCATTTGGCGTTTCTTCCATCGTACCCGAAGCATTATCATAATAGTTCACAACTGTAATTCCAGCATCCGCACATAAGTGCAAATACACTAACATATGACAAGCAGAAACAGAAGCCACAAGCATGTCTTCGGGATTGTGTTTTGTTTTGTCTCCTCGGAAAGCGGGATCTGATGAGCCAAGAATAGCTTCTTTTCCCTCCACATGAATTATATGGCTTCTTTCGTAATCTCTATAAGAACTCGTCCCAGTTCCTTTATTTCCAGTCCATTCTACTTTAACATTGTAGCTGTGATTCTTCGACATAGTTCTATCTGATGGTGGTTAAAAATCAACCCAATTTACACGGACTTAGATAAATTTGCTCTTTCTCTGATAAATATATTCTGTAGGCGATAGCTGCATCTTTTTTCGAAACTGCCGATTGAAATGTGAGATGTTATTATAACCAGAATGGTAACTGATTTCAAGGATGCTCATTTGTTTTTCCATCAGCATTTTGCAAGCAAAACCGATCCGTACTTCATTCAAAAATTCGGTGAATGTTCTTTGTGTAGTCTGCTTAAAATACCTGCAAAACGAAGACTTATTCATGCTCACCAAGTCCGCAATATGATTTACCTCAATCCCTTCCTGAAAATTGTTCATCACATAATCATAAACCTTTTCTAGTTTGGAACCTTCCGTTTTTTCAAAGTGATTTACAAAGCCTGGACTGGCAATGGTTTGGGCAGATTTATCTTTGGACAGCAAACTAAGCACGCTCAAAAAGTGGATCATTCGATCCAAATCATTCAATGCACTCAACTCTAAAATTAATGGCCTCACTTTTCCTGTAGTCTCCTTTGAAAACTTCAACCCCAGTTTAGCACGCTCAAATAATTGATGGATTTCGCGAAACTCTGGAACATCCACCAAAGAAGTTTTAAGGAATGAAGGGTCAAAATGAATGGCCAGTGCTTCAGCCCTCAGTGATGAACCTTCCTTAAAATAAGCTTCATCGTTTTGATACATATGTGGCAAATTACTGCCCAACAGAATTAATTCTCCTGCCTTAAAACGATCAATATTATCGCCTACAAAACGAGTTCCTTCGCTTCTCACAATGTGCACCAATTCGAGGGCAGTATGATAATGCCATACTTTAAGAAAATAGGGGAAATCATGTTTCGCAATAGCAAAAGAATGATCTGGGGCGGTATGACGTTTAAGTAATGTTGCTTTCACCGACATTTATTTATCTACAATAAAGTTAATCACACCATTCAATGCAAACATAGTGTTAGTACTGGAATACCTAAACGTAGTCAAAGCTCAATAAATTGAAGAAATTGCTCTAGACTCAAATAGACTGCCTTCCATATGGATTGTGAGATTATAGGCTATGAAGTGAAGGACATCCGCTTCCCAACCAGCAAAACGCTGGATGGCTCTGATGCCATGAATCCCGACCCCGATTATTCAGCAGCCTACCTCATTCTAAAAACCACCATTCCCCATCTCGAAGGCCACGGTTTAACCTTTACCATTGGCCGCGGAAATGACATTTGCGTTCAGGCCATTCGGGCTTATATGCCCATGATCATCGGTAAAAAGCTTTCCGAAATCACCTCAAACATGGGTGCCTTTTGGCATAGCCTTAATGGAGATAGTCAGCTACGCTGGTTAGGGCCAGAAAAAGGAGTAATGCACATTTCTTTAGGAGCCGTAGTGAATGCTATTTGGGATTTATGGGCGAAGAAAGAAGGCAAACCACTTTGGCAATTGGTCAGCGATATGTCGGCAGAAGAGCTCGTGAACTGCATTGACTTTACTTATATCACAGATGCCATTACGCCTCAAGAAGCATTGGAAATGCTAAAGCAGAAAGAGTCGAGTAAAGCAGAACGCATTGCTCATTTGAAACAAAACGGTTATCCTGCCTATACCACCTCCGCGGGCTGGTTGGGTTATTCCGATGAAAAAATTAGACGACTTTGCCGAGAAGCCATTGCCGAAGGTTGGACCCATGTGAAGATGAAAGTAGGCAGCAATCTTCAAGACGATATCCGCAGGGCCACCATCATTCGTGAAGAAATTGGCGAAGACAGATTCCTAATGATGGACGCCAACCAAAAATGGGAAGTAGACCAAGCCATTGAATGGATGGATGGACTCAAGCAATTCAATCCACTTTGGATCGAAGAACCCACCAATCCCGATGATATTTTGGGTCATAAAAAAATCAGACAAACCGTTGCGCCAATCCGCGTGGCTACGGGAGAACATTGCCAAAACAGAGTAATGTTCAAACAGTTTTTACAAGCCGAAGCCATTGATTATTGCCAGATTGATAGCTGTCGCTTAGGAGGGGTAAACGAAGTACTGGCAGTGTACTTAATGGCTGCAAAATTTGGGGTGAAAGTTTGTCCCCATGCGGGCGGTGTGGGGCTTTGCGAGTACGTTCAGCACTTGTCCATGATCGACTTTATCTGTATTAGTGGAAGTACCGAAGGCCGAGTAATAGAATATGTAGATCACCTCCACGAACACTTCGAATCTCCAGTAATCATCAAAAATGCGGCTTATACTGTGCCTGAAGAAGTTGGCTATAGCATTACCATGAAAACCGAATCCATCAACACCTATTCCTACCCAAATGGTAGTTATTGGGTCAAAGAAATGAATTATGAGCAAGTTTAGTCTTCAAGGAAAAAACGCCATCATTACTGGGGCAGGCAGCGGCATTGGGAGAGCCATCGCTTTAGTTTTTGCAGAAGCGAAAGCCAATGTTCAGGTGCTGGATTTAAATAAAGAGGCGGCCAATGAAGTAGTACTTGAAATTGAAGCTGCTGGTGGAACTGCCCAAAGCCATGCTTGCGATGTGTCTAATCAAACCGAAGTAAAAAAGGTGATTGATGCGATTGCAGAAAATCACACAATAGATATTCTGGTGAATAATGCGGGCATTGCCCATGTGGGTAATTTGGAAGGCACAACAGAAGCGGATTTGGATCGAATTTATGCTGTCAATGTAAAGGGGGTTTACAACGGTATGTTGGCCTGCGTCCCATACATGAAGAAATCGGGCGGTGTTATTCTGAACATGGCCTCGGTGGCTTCGGCTGTCGGTATTGCCGATCGCTTTGCCTATTCAATGAGCAAAGGAGCCGTACTCACCATGACACTTTCTGTAGCCAAAGACTACGTGAAGGAAGGTATTCGTTGCAATTGCATATCGCCAGGAAGAGTGCATACGCCATTTGTGGACGGTTTTATCGCCAAGAATTATCCGGGAGAAGAAAAAGAAATGTTCGAAAAGCTTTCGGCAACGCAACCCATTGGTCGAATGGGACAGCCCGAAGAAATAGCGAACTTAGCCTTGTTCTTATGTTCAGATGAGGCGGGATTTATTACAGGAACAGACTACCCAATTGATGGGGGATTCATAAAACTCAACACATAAATGAAGTTAATTCGATTTGGAAAAGCCGGAGAAGAAAAACCCGGAATCATCAATAAAAATGGTCAAAGGCTTAATGTAACTGGCTTTGGAGAAGACTATAATGAGGCCTTTTTTGAAACAGACGGCATCAAAAGATTGATCACTTGGCTGTCAAAAAATATTGACAACTGTCCAAGAATTCCTGAAAGCGAACGTCTTGGCCCTCCCCTTTGCAGGCCTTCTAAAATCGTTTGTGTGGGATTGAACTATGCCAAGCATGCAAAAGAAAGTGGGATGCAATTGCCAACGGAACCCGTGCTTTTCTTCAAGTCTACTACTGCTATTTGTGGCCCAGATGACGATGTAATTATTCCAAAAGGAAGCCAGAAAACTGATTGGGAAGTAGAGCTTGCTGTGGTCATTGGTAAAAAAGCCTCTTATATAGAAGAAGAAAATGCGCTAGAATATATCGCAGGCTATGTACTGCACAACGACATCAGTGAGAGAGAATTTCAATTGGAAAGGCAAGGGCAATGGGTAAAAGGAAAGAGCAACGATACCTTCGCTCCCCTTGGTCCTTGGTTGGCCACCCGAGACGAAATAAGTGACCCTAGTAACCTTAACCTTTGGTTGAAATTGAATGGCAAAACCATGCAAGACAGCAATACATCGGATATGGTTTTCAAGATTCCAAAATTGGTGAGCTATATCAGCCAATTCATGACGCTTTTACCCGGGGATATTATTTCTACCGGAACTCCTTTTGGAGTAGGTCTGGGGCTTAATCCGCAAAAGTACCTTGTTGAAGGAGATGTGATGGAATTGGGCGTTGACGGACTTGGAGTGGCAAAACAAAATGTGATCAAGTACGGATGAAAATCGATGCGCATCAGCACTTTTGGCAGTACAATCCGGTAAGAGACTCCTGGATAGATAACTCTATGTCTGTACTGATGCGCGATTTTCTTCCATCAGAGTTGAAAGAAGAAATGGACAACAATGGAATTGACGGCTGTATAACTGTACAAGCCGATCAATCCGAAGAAGAAACCAATTTTTTACTTCAGTTGGCACAATCCAATTCCTTCATCAAGGGAGTAGTGGGCTGGATAGATTTGCGAGCCGCAAATGCAGAGGATCGCTTAGCTCACTTCGCCACAAATGAAAAACTTAAAGGCCTCAGACACATTGTTCAGGCCGAACCAGACGAGCATTTTATGCTCCAAAATGATTTTAAAAGAGGTATTTCCTTTCTTTCTAAATACCGACTTACCTATGATATTCTGATCTTTCCTAAACACTTGGGTACTGCTCTGGAGCTGGTAAAACAGTTTCCAGAGCAACCCTTTGTTATTGACCATTTGGCCAAACCTCAAATCAAAGAACAAGTATTTTCGCCATGGAAAGAACAAATTCAGGCGCTGGCCAAAGCACCGAATGTGTTTTGCAAAGTCTCTGGTTTAGTCACCGAAGCCAATTGGCACAATTGGAAAATGGAAGACATAAGACCTTATTTAGACATAGCTTTTGAGGCCTTCGGAACAGATCGACTTATGTTCGGCTCCGACTGGCCCGTATGTAAATTGGCTGGAAATTATACCACCACCTGCGTTTTAATGGAAGAGTACCTCAAAGATTTTTCAGAGGTAGACAAGGCCAAGTTTTGGGGGATTAATGCGGCAAAATTTTACACCCTAAATTGATGAATCATGAAAAAGTCAAGCCTACGATTTGTTCTTACCTTCTTACTGACGCTTCCTTTTTTAACAGACGCACAAGAAGAAAAGCAGAAGTACTTTCCAGAGACTGACCCTTTAGTTTTAGAAAAATTAGAGCAATGGCAAGACATTAAATTTGGTTTGTTGATGCACTGGGGAACTTACAGCCAATGGGGCATTGTAGAATCTTGGTCCATTTGTGCCGAAGACGAGCCATGGTGCACAAGGCCACACGACAATTATGAATTGTATAAGCAGGAATATGAAAATCTACAAACGACTTTCAATCCCGTAAACTTCGACCCAAGTAAATGGGCAGAAGCGGCCAAGCGCGCAGGGATGAAATACATGGTATTCACTACCAAACACCACGATGGCTTTACTATGTTCGATTCGAAGTTCACGGATTACAAAATCACCGACCCTAAAACGCCATTTCACACCAACCCAAAAGCCAATATCACAAAGGAGATTTTTGACGCCTTCAGAACTGAAGACTTTATGATTGGCGCCTATTTTTCTAAACCTGATTGGCACTCGCCCTATTATTGGTGGAAGAATTTTGCGACCCCAGATCGAAACGTAAACTACAATGTAAATACCTATCCCGATCGTTGGGAAAAATTCAAAGACTTCACCCATGGCCAAGTAAACGAGCTTATGAGCGATTATGGCAAAGTGGATATTCTCTGGTTCGATGGCGGTTGGGTGCAGCCCTATACCAATGAGGAAATTCTCGCTTACAAAGTGAAAAAGGATTTTAAGCAGGTCAATCTTCAGAATCAGGACATCGACATGCCAAGGTTAGTAGAGGAAGTAAGAGCAAAGCAGCCAGGAACTATTGTTGTTGACCGAGCAGTGGAAGGGCCTTATCAAAACTACATAACCCCAGAAAACCGAATTCCTGAACACATGATTCCTTACCCATGGGAATCGCCAATGATTGCTGGCGGAAGCTGGTCTTGGATCAAAAAACCAACCTACATTTCAACCCGAAAAGCTGTGCATATGCTACTGGATATTGTTTCGAAAGGAGGAAACCTATTACTCAATATTGCCCCTTCTCCTCTAGGTGAATTTGATGAAGGTGC
Source organism: Roseivirga echinicomitans (assembly GCF_001592935.1). GTDB lineage: Bacteria > Bacteroidota > Bacteroidia > Cytophagales > Cyclobacteriaceae > Roseivirga > Roseivirga echinicomitans. Next base: position 641,459 of record NZ_LRDB01000001.1, on the reverse strand, counting down.
TTATGAATTATTGGAAGGTATTGGCCAATGGATGGACGTAAATAGTGAGGCCATTTATGAAACTCGACCTATTGCACCTTATAAAGAAGGTAAAGTAGCCTTGACACAAAACAGACATACCAAAGTTGTTTATGCAGCTTACCTGCCCGAGGACAACGAAAATCAACCTCCAGCCAAAATATGGTTATCCACAATACAACCAGAAAAGGGAACCAAAGTAACCATGTTGGGTTCAAAAGTAAACCTGAAATGGGAGGCGGTTGGAAATGGTTTTGAAGTGATTATTCCTGAAAGCCTAAGAAAAAACCCACCGGCTTCAGATGCTTGGGTGCTCAAAATTGAGAAGGTAAAGCACTAACATGATGAAAAAGGCTCTATCAATTCTATTTGCGCTGGCACTAATTTCCGCCTGTGGCACTTCTCCAAAAGAAGAAACCCGAAACGTCCTCTGGTATAATACGCCCGCAACAGATTGGTCAAAAGAAGCCTTACCCATTGGCAATGGAAGAATGGGCGCCATGGTGTTTGGTGATCCCCTTCACGAACGTATTCAATTGAATGAAGACTCCATGTGGCCAGGTGCCCCCGATTGGGGAGATGCGCAAGGAACGCCAGCGGATTTGGAAAAAGTAAGAGGGCTTTTGGTTGCTGGAAAAGTGCATGAAGCCGACAAAGCTTGGGTCGGTTCTTTTTCGCATAAAAGTATCGTTCGTTCGCACCAAACCATGGGCGACTTATTCATTGATTTCGAAGAAAGAGAAGTTTCCAACTATCACCGTCAGCTAGACTTAGATTCCGCTTTAGTAACCGTCAGCTATAATACGAAAACCGGAAAATTTACGGAGCGCATGTTTGCCAGTGAACCACACAATGCCATGGTTTTGGAGCTTGAAACCACAGACGAAGCAGGCTTGAATCTAGACCTTCGATTGAGCAGGCCCGATGACAATGGACATCCAACCGTTTCAATTTCCACCCCAAAGGAAAATGAAATTCAAATGGACGGCATGGTGACCCAATACAAAGGCAAGCACTTTTCGGAACCAAAACCCATCGACTATGGTGTGAAATTTCAGACCCGTTTGAAAGTAGAAAACGAAAGAGGAACAATCACGTCTTCAGAAGGAAAACTAAAATTAAGCGGAGTCAAAAAAGCCACGATTTACATTGTTGCAGCTACCTCTTATTACCAGAATGACTTTGAAACGAAAAACGAGCAAGACCTTCAGCAACTTTCGAACACTTCATTCCAAGAAATTCTTAAAGCCCATGTAACCGACTACCAAAGCCTTTTCAAAAGAGTTGAGTTCGATTTAGGTGGCCACGAACTGGACAGTATTCCTATTAATGAACGCCTCGATCGAATTAAAGCTGGGGCAAAGGACCTAGATTTTGTGGCCAAACAATTCCAAATCGGAAGGTATTTGCTGATTGCAAGTTCGCGCCAAGGCACCAATGCCGCCAACCTTCAAGGCCTTTGGAATGAACATATTCAAGCCCCTTGGAATGCAGATTATCATTTGAACATCAACCTGCAAATGAACTATTGGCCTGCGGAAGTCACCAACCTAAGCGAAATGCATGACCCCCTTTTTGATTTCACAGAACGGCTCATCGAACGTGGAAAAATTACTGCAAAAGAACAATACAACATGCGTGGTTTTGTGGCGCACCAAGCTACAGACTTTTGGGCGCCAGCATGGATGCGCGCAGAAACGCCCTACTGGGGTGCCTGGATTGGCGGAGGCGGTTGGCTGACACAGCACTTCTGGGATCACTATCAATTCACCCAAGACAAGGCGTTTTTAAAAGACCGGGCCTATCCTGCGATTAAGGCTTCTGCCTTATTCTACTTGGATTGGCTGATGGAAGATCCGCGAGATGGAAAATGGATTTCGGCACCTTCCACGTCACCTGAAAACTCATATACCGCTGCCGATGGAAAATCTGCGGCCACTGTTTTGGGCACTGCCATCGACCAGCAAATTATTGCCGAAGTATTCACCAATGCATTGGCTGCCGCAAAAGACTTAGGCATTGAAGATGACTTTACGAAAGAAGTAAAAGAGAAACTGGCGAACCTAAGATCGGGGACCGTGATTGGACCTGATGGTCGAATTTTGGAATGGGATCGGCCTTATGAAGAACCCGAAAAAGGGCACAGACACATGTCGCATTTGTATGCCATTTATCCGGGAAACACCATTACCTCGAAAACTCCCGAACTCTTTAAAGCCGCCCGAAAGTCTACTGAATACCGATTGGCCAACGGAGGCGCAGGCACGGGCTGGAGCAGGGCTTGGTTAATCAACCTTTCCGCTCGACTTCTGGATGCTGAGGAAGTAGACAAGCACGTGACACTTCATTTGCAAAAATCCATTGTGCCGAACTTATTCGACATGCACCCTCCTTTCCAAATTGATGGTAATTTTGGTTTCACCGCAGGTGTAGCCGAAGCCCTGCTTCAATCGCACACAGACGAAATTAATCTGTTGCCAGCTTTACCCAAAACTTGGGCCACAGGAAATATAAAAGGACTTAAAGCCAGGGGCAACCTGACCATTGACTTATCATGGAAAGATGGCGTACTTGACATGGCCAAAGTAATACCTGCAAATTCAGGGAATTATCAATTTGCATATCAGGGCACTTCAAAAACAATCGAAATGCAAGCTGGAAAAACTTATTACCTCAACGCACAACTAAAAACGACAACTCCATGAACAAACCAGCTAAGTTCACCGCCCTCCTCCTCACACTAGTTTTATGGGTGACCTCTGCTGAACAAAGCCACGCCCAATTTCAAAATGGGGTAGACGAAATATGGAAATACATCGAGAATGAGCAGATCATAAGTGAAAACAAAACGCCTGCACACGCTTCATTCACCTCATATACTTCGGAAGCTGATGCGCTAAACAAAAAAGCCACAGAGGCCAAATTCTATCAATCGCTAGATGGCACATGGAAATTTAACTGGGTGCGTATGCCAAAAGACAGGCCGCTCACTTTTATGAATCCTTCGGAAAGCGTTGACAATTGGGATAACATTAAAGTCCCTGCCAACTGGGAAGTGGAAGGTTTCGGAGTGCCGATTTATGTAAACCATCAATACGATTTTGCCGATTACAAAGCTCCCGTTTCTGAGGAAATGAAATTTGTGGATCGCGTTTACCCTGCCGACCCGGGTAAAGTTCCTCATGACTATAACCCAGTAGGATCCTACAGAAGAGATTTCGATTTGGACAAAGACTGGGATGGAAAACAAATTTTTCTGCACATCGGAGCGATGAAATCTGGCGGCTTTCTCTGGATTAATGGAGAATACGTTGGCTATTCTCAAGGCAGCAAGTTGCCAGCAGAATTTGATGTAACCAAATTCGTAAAACCAGGAAAAAACACCATCGCCCTACAAATCTATCGCTGGACGGATGGCGCTTATTTAGAAGGTCAAGATTTTTGGCGCATCAGTGGAATTGAACGCAGCGTCTATCTCTACGCACAACCGAAACTTAGAATCAAGGATTTCGAAGTGGTATCCATTTTAGACGGTGCTTACAAAAATGGAGCATTCGACTTAACTGTTGATTTGAAAAACCATGGTACGAAGTCCCAGAAATTCAAGCTCAGTTATAAGCTTATCACAGCGGAAGGCAAGGAAATAAAAAGTTCATCCGAAACACTTTCAGTAGCAGCAAACGCGGAAGTCAGCCATCACTTTCAAGCCACCATCAACCAAGTAAAACAATGGAGTGCAGAGCATCCGAACTTATACACATTGCTACTAAAAGTAGAAGACTCAAAAGGAAAAACGCTTGAAGCTACTTCCCGAAAAATTGGTTTTAGAAGTGTAGAAATTAAGCAGGGTTTACTTTTAGTGAACGGCCAGCGAATTACTTTGAAGGGAGTGAACACCCAAGAAAATGACCCAGAAACAGGTCATGTCATGAGCGAAGAAATGATCATGAAAGACATTCGCTTGTGGAAGGAAAATAATATCAATGCGGTGCGCTTGAGTCATTACCCAAGAGGCAGGCGCTTTTACGAACTCTGCGATGAGCACGGAATTTATGTGGTAGACGAAGCCAATATCGAATCGCATGGTATGTATTATGGACAATACTCCTTGGCCAAAAAGGAGAATTGGGAAAAGGCCCATGTGGATAGAATGTTGCGCATGGTTGCCCGCGATAAAAACCATCCGTCTGTGGTCATTTGGTCCATGGGCAATGAAGCTGGAAATGGCATCAACTTTTACGCAGGCTACAAGGCCATGAAAGCCTTAGACAAAACCAAACGTCCGATTCAGTATGAGCGCCCTTACAAAGATTACGATGGCAGCCTTTATGATATGGATTGGAACACGGACATTATCGTTCCCCAATATCCGTCACCAGCGCGCTTCGAGCAAGTAGGCCAAAGCAAAACCGACCGCCCTTATATTCCAAGTGAGTATGCCCACGCCATGGGAAATAGCACCGGTAATTTCCAGGATTATTGGGACACCATCGAGAAATACGACAACCTACAAGGTGGTTTTATTTGGGATTGGGTAGATCAGTCCATTTGGAAAACCAACGAAAAGGGAGAACGATTTTATGCCTATGGAGGCGATTATGGCGAAAACATGCCAACGGATAATACCTTCTTGAACAATGGAATTGTGTTTCCAGACCGTACGCCTCAACCTGCTTTATACGAAGTAAAAAAGGCGCATGAGTACATCAATTTCAAAGACCAAGGCATTAACCGACATGATGAATTGAGAGTTTTGGTGGAAAACCTTTATGACTTCACCGACCTCAATCAATTCAATCTTGAAGCGAAAATCAAAGCGGATGGCAGGGTATTAAAAACCATTGCTTTGGAGGAAATATCTGTGGAAACGCATACGGGAAAACTGATCCGAATTCCTTTATCGGGAATAGATTATCAACCTAAAACAGAATACTTTGTTGAAATCAGTGCCACTACAAAAACAGATTGGGGACTGCTTCCCAAAGGTTTCGAAGTAGCCCATGAGCAGTTATTCTTAGAGGGGAAATATACACCTCTAGAAACCGCACCAAGAGGTGATGGAAACCCACTGAATTATAAAGAACAAGGCCAAACCATCACGATTCAGAATGACATTGTGAAAGTGGTTTTCGATAAAAATCAAGGTCAAATCACTTCTTATGTTTTCGAAGGCAATGAATTGCTGAAAGATGGCCAAGGCCCAAAACCTAATTTTTGGCGTGCTCCAACCGACAATGATTTGGGCAATAGAATGCAGAACAGAAATATAGAATGGAAGAAAGCTTCTCTGTTTTCTAAAGTAATTGAAACAAAGATTTATGAATTAGAGAAAAATGTAATTCAACTTCAAATCACTTATGTGTTACCTGGCGTCAATACCCATTATAAGAGCTTTTACACCATTAGCGGCAATGGGCTGATCCATATTTCTAATGAAATAGAGCCAACGGAATACAAAGCCGACATGCCTAGAATGGGCATGCGCATGCAACTGCCGAAAGCATATAACAACCTTGATTATTATGGCCGTGGCCCTTGGGAAAACTACCAAGACCGGAAAGCTTCGGCCTTTGTGGATGTATATTCCTCTACCGTTTCAGAACAATATGTGCCTTACGTTCGGCCACAGGAAAACGGCTACAAAACAGATGTGCGTTGGGCCACATTGAGCAATAATGAAGGTCAGGGTTTAATGATTGTAACAGACTATACGGATCAATCCCTTGGTTTTTCAGCATTGCACATGCCCAATGAAGATTTTGATTTAACAGAAGGATTGGCCTATAGTGCAAACGATAAAATCGATCCAGAATTTCAGTTGGAAGGTGCTTCGCCTGCTAATCCAAGCAAGCACATCAACGACATCAAGGAAAAAGATTTGGTGCAATTGAACATTGACATGGGTCAGCGCGGAGTGGCTGGAGATGATAGCTGGGGAGCTATGCCACAAGAAAAATATCGCATTAAAGCGGATGAAAAACTGAGCTATGGTTTTTACCTTTTCCCCTTTTCAAAGTATAGCAAGGAAGCCGCGATTAGAAAAAGTAAAAGCTTAATGGAGCAAGGGTTAGGATGGTAGAAAGTAAACCTTTTGGCCGCACCAAAAACGGAGAAGAATCCACGCTGTTTTACCTGTACAACAATCAGGGACACTCCGTATGCATTACTGATTTTGGGGCCCGAATTGTTGAAATCAATGTGCTCGATAGTCTTGGAAAAATTGATAATGTTGTGCTGGCCTATGATCGGCTGGAAGCATACGAAAACGACCCTGCTTACCTAGGCGCAATCGTTGGGCGATACGCTTCTAGAATTCATGAAGGCAAGTTTGAAATGGATGGAAAAACCATTCAGCTTTCAAAAAACGAAAAAGGAAATCACCTGCATGGTGGCGCAAACGGATTCGATAAAAAAGTCTGGAAAAGTAAAACAGAAAGCAGCAAAGGTTTTGAACGTTTGACACTTTCGTACTTCTCTCCAGATGGTGAAGAAGGTTATCCGGGAAACCTTGAGGTGAGCCTAATTTATACTTGGAACAATGAGAGTGAATTAAGGCTGGACTTCAGCGCAAAGTCGGATCAGAAAACCATTATCAACCTTACCTCTCACTCCTATTTCAACCTTTCTGGTTTTGCCAAAGAAGAGATTTTAGATCACCTGCTGATGATCAATTCCAAAAGTTTCGCCCCAATGAAGTCTGAGCTTGTGCCGCAAGGAACATTAGAAGAAGTAAGTGAAACACCCTTCGATTTTAGTTGCTTCAAAGCCATCGGCAAAGACATTGCAGATCAAGACCCGCAGCTAAAATTGGCGGGCGGCTACGACCATTCCTTTTTTCTGCAAGCAGGAAATTCGTTGATAAAAGCGGCCTCCCTTTATGAGCCCAAAAGCAAAAGGCTGTTAGAAATTTCTACTACCGAAGTAGCTGCCCACCTGTATTCTGGAAATTATTTACCCAATGTATTGGGCAGAAATGGAATGCCCATTGGACCGAAAAAAGGAGTGGCTCTAGAAATGCAGCACTTCGGAGATACTCCAAATCAGCCTGCATTCCCCTCCACAATTTTGGAGGCCAACACTGAATTTAAAAGCAGCACTTTGTATAAATTCACAACGGTTGAAAGTATTGTGAATCAGATAAATAGTAATTTGTAAATGAAGAACAAGTAAACATATGGATCTGAACCTGAGAGATAAAATTTTTATAGTCACCGGAGGTGCAAAAGGAATTGGAGCGGCCATTGTTCGTCAAATTGCGGAGGAAGGCGGCATACCCATAATCTTCGATAAAGATGAAAAGGCGGGAGAAAAACTTGTCTCAGAAATTCAGGGTCGGTCTCAATTCTTTCAGGTCGATTTATGCAATACTGCCGAATGCGAAAAAGCCGTCAAACAAACGATTGCTTTGTTTGGAGCTATTCATGGACTCGTCAATAATGCTGGAATCAACGATGGCGCGGGATTGGAAAAAGGAAGTCCAGAAGCCTTCAGAACTTCCCTTCAAAAGAACCTCCACCACTTTTACGACATGGCTCATTTTTGCTTGCCTTACCTCAAAGAATCGAAGGGGACTATCCTGAATATTGCTTCTAAAACCGCGATTACGGGCCAAGGAAATACATCGGGTTATGCTGCGGCCAAAGGTGGCGTTTTGGCTTTGACAAGAGAGTGGGCGGTTGAACTTTTGGAAAGCGGCATCCGGGTAAATGCCATTGTACCTGCCGAAGTAATGACGCCACTTTACGCAAATTGGCTACAGACTTTTGATGATCCCGAAGCAAAGGTAAAGTCCATTACGGATAAAATTCCTTTGGGAAAAAGAATGACCACAGCCGAAGAAATTGCCAACACTGCCGTTTTCTTAATCTCCGAAAAGGCCAGTCATATTACGGGGCAGCAGATCTTTGTAGACGGAGGTTACACCCATTTAGACCGAACCCTTTAACCCGCCAATATGAAAGCATCAACCAAGGCAAAACTCGTTGACCGAAAAACGCTTCTCCCCTTCATTCTGATTACATCGCTTTTTGCGCTTTGGGGTTTTGCGAATGCGGTGACCGACCCCATGGTGCAGGCTTTCAAGAAGGTGCTAGAGCTGACTAATTCTCAAGCCGCTTGGGTGCAAATGGCATTTTATGGGGGCTACTTTTGCATGGCCTTACCTGCCGCATTATTCGTGAGAAAATACTCTTATAAAGTAGGCGTGTTAATCGGTTTAGCACTTTATGCTTTCGGGGCGCTTTTGTTTTATCCCGCAGCCATTACGGAGCAATTCTGGTTCTTTTGCCTTGGCCTCTACATTCTCACCTTTGGTTTGGCTTTTTTAGAAACCACAGCCAACCCATACATTTTGGCCATGGGTGCAAAAGAAACCGCCACTCAACGCCTCAATTTGGCGCAGTCGTTCAACCCTGTTGGGTTATTGGCTGGACTGCTCGTTGCGCAGCAGTTCGTGCTCAAAAAACTGCAGTCCGATGATATAGCAGACTTTGCTTCACTTGAGCTGGCGAAAAAAACCTTGATCAGAACCTCTGACCTGATGGTCATTCGTAATCCCTACGTCATTCTCGGCTTAGTGCTTATCGGCATCTTTATTCTGATTGCAGTGAGCAAAATGCCGCAGACAAAAGGCGATGGAGAAATTCCTAGTGTTAGGGCATCCTTCGATGCCTTGCGCAAAAACAAAAAATACGTACTCGGTGTATTGGCGCAAGTGTTCTATGTGGGAGCGCAAATCATGTGCTGGACATATATTTATCAGTATGCCGAAGCCATAGGCATTTCCAGTTCAGACGCAGCCAATTATCAATTCGCGGCCTTCATCCTCTTTTTAGTAGGAAGGGCAATTGGCACTTACCTCCTCAGGTTTGTCAATTCTGGTCAGTTACTCAAGTATTTTGCCCTATTGGCTGGAATAAGTACGGTGCTCACCATTTATGTGGAAGGAATTTATGGTTTGTATGCTTTGGTTGCCATCTCCCTTTTCATGTCCATCATGTTCCCCACCATTTACGGGGTTTCCTTGAATGGTCTGAATGAAGAAGAATCCAAAATCGGGGCAGCGGGCTTGGTAATGGCCATTGTAGGAGGCGCCTTATTACCCAAATGGCAAGGAATGATTATAGATTTAGGCGGAAGCGCAGTGAACGACACTCAAATTACGGGTGCAAGCGAAGTGAATTTCTCCTTTATCTTACCACTGCTCTGTTTCGTGTATATTGGCTGGTATGGAAGAAAGGTGAGTAAATTGGCGAATGAACTATAATTAACTGTTAATGTAACTACTCGCACGGATGTCCTCCTTTGGAGGAGGTGCCCGAAGGGCGGAGGAGGTAATAAAATGAAAAGATACTGTCTAACACTCGACCTAAAAAATGACCCTCAATTGATTGAGGAATACAAAGTCCATCATGAAAAGGTATGGCCAGAAATCATTGAAAGCATTCGCGTTTCGGGTATTCTAAAAATGGAGATTTACCTGCTTAGTAATCGGCTTTGCATGATTATGGAAACGGAAGATCATTTCTCATTTGATGAAAAAGGAAGAATGGACCAGGCCAATCCTAAAGTGCAAGCATGGGAAGCACTGATGTGGCAATATCAACAAGCCTTACCCTTCGCGCAGCCGGGAGAAAAATGGATGTTGATGGAAAGGGTTTTTGAGTTGTAGGTTTCTGTAGCGTTTGTAGAAAAAACAGCAGGGCATTCAGAGCACTTTCCCATCAGCCCAGCTGGATGTTTGTTGAGAGTGCCAAACTTGCTGAAACCCTTATCGGTCATTTGTTTTTTATTCTTTGTTGTAGCCGGTACTGTGCTTATTTATTTTTTCGTACAATTCAATGATCGCCCTCATGGTTAAATAATTTTCTATTTCTGAGTCAGGAATTTGAATTTCAAAATTAGTTTCTAAATCGTTGATAATAGCAACATGGTTTAAGCTATCCCAATTAGGTGTTTTTCCATAAGCTGAATCTTCGTTAAGCTGGTCAATGCTTATATTAAGTGCTGTTGCAACAATCTCCTTTGGATGCTTTAATTTTTTGCTCATGTTATTTTCCCCTTAAGCATGTTAAAATCAACCTTTTGATTTTGACTTCTTGGAATTTCTTTAATTGGGTAGAATCCATGTGGTATTTTATATTCTTCTAATACCGTTTTCAAATGATTCCTTAATTCAGAATCATTGATCCCATCGGTTGTTTCAATGAAAGAATAAAGCATCTCATTATTTACTAAAGTAACCGAAGTCAAGTTGAGGTATTCATTTATCCTAAAATCAATTTCATCCAATTCTACCCTGTATCCCTTTAATTTGACCTGCCTATCTTTACGGCATGAGAAATAAATGTTCCCTTTTACCTCATTCACCAAATCACCAGTTTCAAAACTTTCAACCAATTGTCCATCTACATTGATTTCTTTGAATTTTGAATCAACTACGTTGCCCAAATATCCCTTTCCAATAAAGTCGCCATAAATTGTAATTTCCTTTTCTTCAAATTCCTCAAGACCATTTAGTTGGAGACTCCAACCCGGAATCCCTTTGCCGATGCTCATAGAAAAAAGTGAAAGGTCAAGATAATTTGTAACGTTCAACTCCTGCCAAGCACAGAACAAGGTTCCTTCTGTTGGTCCGTACGTATTGAAAATTCTCAGAGAATTATTCTTTTCCAACAAAAATTCAACCTGATGCTTCTTCAATGGTTCACCACAAAAACTCATCAAACGCAGAGATGAAAAATTGTAAGTTCTGCTTTGAAAATTTTTGATCATGAATTCTATAGCACTTGGTATTGAATGCCAAACAGTAATTTTTTGATTTTCTATTTCTCCGGCAGGGCGAAATTTCTTAGCGGACAAATTGTTCATTGAATACAGAGTAGCACCAGAACATAAACAAGTAAAAATATCTACGATGCTCAAGTCAAAACTCAAAAAGGAAAACTGTCCCCACACGTCATTTTCATTAGCTCCATAAGTTGGTATTGACCATTCTAAAAATTTGTTCAACGCTTTACGACAAACCCTCACACCTTTTGGGGTGCCCGTTGAACCAGATGTGTAGATAATATAAATAATATCTTCTCCATCGTAAGAAATATCAACATCAGTATCGTTTGTATATGAAAGTAAACTTGTAAAAGTGATTGAGTCAATTGGATTCAACTCCAAAACTTTTTCTTCTGATGAAACAACAATCAAGTCAGGAGAAAACTCATTTATTATCTGCTTTTTCCGCTCCAAAGGAGCGGCAGTACTAAGGGGACAATAAGTTCCACCCACATTAAGAATGGCAATTATTAAAGCATACGCTTCTATTCCCTGATCTAAATCAATTACAATTTTGGATTGTGGCCCCAATTGATGAGAAATAGAATTAACAAGAATGATAAAATCACCATAGCTGATTTTTCGCTTTCCGTCAATTACAGCAATGCGATCGGGGTAATTTTTTGCATTGTCTTTTATAAGTTCAATAGAATCTTTCACAGTATTAAAATTTCAACGGAAAGATATCCTCACTAGAAATCTTTGGACACTCCACATAGCTCTTAGAAATACTATTGTGAAGATTTTGAATTTTAACTTTAAAAAAACACTCAAATGCCGAGTCATTTATATCATTGAGGTTAAACTTCTCCATGACCGTCTTCACATTTTTATGAGCTACTGTATGGTACGAAAACGCTTTTGCCGCACCCCACACACCAAAAGTGTGTATTCCATGGATTAGTACAACAGAATACTTAGGGTTAAATGGGTTTGGGAAGCGAGCGAAATAACCATAATCTATAGATATCCTATTATCTTTTTTCTGCGCTTTGTATGTCTTACCATCAAGTAGTAGAACTTCACAGTCTTCCGAGTAAGAGAATTTAGAGTCTATTTTTTCCATCATGGTCGCACATAAACTGTTACAGTAACCACTTTCGTCACCTGGGCCACCGAGAACCACAATATTACCTTCATGATTATCAAAGTCGGTTGCTTGAGAAATAGAAGGTTCTATATTAGGGTACAGTCTACTTAAAAAGGTCATTATATCTAGTAAAGCTCCTTTGTCACCAAGGTTTTCTAAGAATAAATAGTCAGCTGCAGAAGCAGTGTTTTCTTCTATATTTTGAATTGAAGATACAACAATACTTAACCTTGGCTCTGAGTTAGTATTAAACCAAATTTTGTCTATAAGCTTCTTATAAATGAAATCATTCTTTAATAATCCTTTAAACAAGGCTACTATATTATGGAGACATTTTTTTCGTAGCTCATCAAAATTTTCGTAGCGAACAGCAATTTCATCCTTCATGTCGGCAGGTAAATCAAAGTTTCCAAATGACTCGTTTGTTTTGATCAGCAATGCCGGGATATTTAAACCTTTCATTAATCCATATTCGAAAAATATATTGGGGTTATTTTCGGTTACATCAACTAATGCAAAGTGACTTTTTGCTATACTGTTTTTTATTTGCGTTGGCAATCTATTTTGGAAATCCACAAACTCAAATGTAGTGTCTAGTTCAAAATCATTATGTTCTTTCCTAACAAGGCTTTCTGCTTCAGCAAGCAGGAGTTTTATATTAGTTCGAAATTTTTCGAGATCATAAACGCCATTATCAGGTTTAAATGGATGGGATACAAAAACGTTAATAGATGTGTGATTTTTTCTCATTTGCATCTTGGTTTAATGAATCCTCTCAATGATTTTACTGTTTGTTGTTTGCCCATGATTAATGCTATTCCTTCACCAATGTCAGTTTTAACAATTTCACCAGCACCGATGTAAGCACAGGGTCCAATTCTTCTGGGGCCAATTATTATGGCATTTACCCCAACTACACTACCTCTATAAATGATAGGTGACGGCTCTTCCGTTTCATCCCAATTGCGATTTGCATCTCTATGGGAATGAGCTATTTCCCCATGATAGGTAACATCATCTTCTATAATAGTTCTGTCTGCAACATTTCCACAAATGATGCAATTTTTGCCAATCTTTGATTTTCTAGCAACTTCTTTTCCAGAAAGAATCTGTGTATTACACCCGATCTCAGTTTCAAATCCAATAACACACCTGTGGTCTATATATGCAGAATCTCTTATTACCGCACCAAAGTGGATTACACAGAAGGCACCAATCTGAACATTATCCTCAATAATCAGGTCACCGTCATTAGGGTCACCAAAGCCGATACATGAACCTTGTCCAATTGTGACATTCTTACCAATCTTCACTTTGCTATGAACAAAAATCCCAGTTCCTATTGATTTATAAGATTTCATATAGTCGCTTTATTAATTTTCAATGCTTTTGGAAAAATACATATGCGAATTTTTTTGTTCCAGAGATTTTTGAAGGGAATGCCCGTCAAGTTGCTTTAACCATTCTAAAAGTCTAATACAAATTCTGTGACCATGATGATTTCTTAAATCCAGAGAACGTTCATTTATTTTTTCAATAAATTTTATCCTTTTTGCTAGTACATTACCCCAAAAGGAATAGTCCATAGATAATGCTTGGTAGTTTTCAAAAAGACCATTTATGGCGAGTTCCCCTAATTCTTGAAATACGGCCTTATCAATAGTCCATTCTACCTCTTGATTCATACTATGGAATACAGTATATGGTATAATTAATTGTTCCATTTCTTTTTCAAGAAGCTGCAATATCCAATCTTCATTATAAATGTTGTAAAATCTATGAGTGATTGAAGATGGTGATAAAAACAAAAACCCCCCAGATAACATTTTGGGTCCTTCAACAATAACGCCTACTTGCTTTGCGATATGACCAACAATCGAATCATCCTCAACTCCTTTCAAACTACATGAAACAAAACAATTTCCGATAAGCGATTCGAACCCAACTTCTATTACTTTTTCACCTATACCTGATATGTCGTCATCAACAAATAGTACTTTCTCATACCCCAAAAGAGTTGAATGATCTAATGCAAAATTTCGAGCAATTCCTAAATTCCAAGTCTCATCCCCCAATAATTGACTATGGTTAGACTTTCCATTCATGCTGTAAAAGTCCCAGTATTGCCTTGCCCCCAGGTATGTAGCATTGGAATATTTGTTTATACTTATTATATTGTTTTTAATATATTCTATATTATTAGAATCATCAATTATATAAATAACATAATTTATTTTAATAGTATATAATTCATGAAGCAACCTTTTGAGTTCCATTGTACGATTGCATGTGAATATATATATGGCACTTTTGTTCATACTCGGAGGTTTTTCTTGTATTGGCTACAACATTGTATAATGCGCACTTTTATGCACGTTATATTTCTATAGTTTACAAAAAGTGAGCGTTGGCACACCCAATAGGGTATGCTAAACACTTTTTACAATTTCCAGAAAAGCACGATGAGTGAAAGTGGAAGGCATGTTTTTCTATAATAAAGAAAGACATTTAGAAGAATATTTACAAGTGGTAAGCCGCATCTCTGATTCCTGTATGCCATGGGAACAAAAGGGGGAGGCTCTTTCGATGTTATTACGAAGGAATTATATCCTCAATTCATTTGCATTGGTAATGCAAATTGTCAGAAAGTCTAGCCTCTCTAATGCGGAAAGATATTCAGGAAAACAGAAGCGAATATTGGAAAGTCATAGCACCCTCGATTGAGTAAATATTCCAACTCATTTCAGTAAATTGGAAATATCAACAAGCCTTACCCTTCGCGAAGCCAGGTGAAAAATGGATGTTGATGGAGAAGGTTTTTGAGTTGTAGGTTATGGCAACGTTTAGCTAAATTGAGTCTGTGCTCCATTTCCTAAATACTCTGAAGTTCCCAACTCTCACCATGGTATCTAATGGATCAGTTCGCATATTCATTTTAGCATTTGTTAGGGGTGGTATAGCTAGTTTATTTGTGATCAAAATATTTTACATTTTTCGCAATTCCCGGTTCAATAGCAATCCTATTTTCAACATTGTAAATCACCTTATCTAAATGTAAATCTACAATTTCCAAATATCTTTTTCTATAGTCTGAGTTTATCTTAAGTCTTTTAGGGTCTGGTAGTTCGCCAAATATTATTAGATATAAAATATCAACGGCATGAAATGGCACCACAATTCTTGAATTATCTTTTGGATAATGACACATCTTTATACAAAATCTGTTTTCGCTTTGAAGGTAGTTGGATATGTACAAAAAAGTGTTTTCGTTGTCAAACTTTGGCAGGATAAATATTTCAATTTCATCATGATTGCTTGTTTTCTTAAGTTTGAAATTGCTTGAAGCGAAATGTTCTTCATCCTTACATCCCTCAATCCCCTGGTTTTGGCAATAAATTAAAGCTTCCTTTTCATCATTAAATAGGTAGTGAATTCCACCATCAGCGTAGCTTTCAGAAATTGCACTTGAATTGGCCTTTATCTTTAATAAACTATTATGAAGAAAAGGGACATTCGTATAGAAGTTGTTTTCATAATCTGCAACTAGCTTATCAGCCATATTTTTGGTTTGGGTCCTAAATGTTATTTTTCTCGCTCCATCTGGACAATCGATACACTCATCATCTAATTCCTTTTGATCTGGCGCTATTAGTTTGCTACTCTCTGTTATGTTACAGTCGGAAATGGCATAAACCACTTCTTTGAATTCGGAAATCAAATCGACACTGACAATCTCACCCTTTAAATATACGCTCAAATATCCTGGATTGTAATTGACAGTGTTATCAATCCACTTGATAATTTTTTGACGCAACTGTGGCGATTGGATCTCCTGAGAATCAAAGCTGGTATAAAGGAAAGGTTTAATATCCGTAGGGAGTTTATCAGCTAAGCTATTTTGAATGAGGATCAGAATATCCTTTTTTAATGCCAGTAGGTACCCTATCTCCAAAAAAACATTGGGGTTAAAGCCAGAATTTGTTGGGCTAAAATTATCAATAACAACAACGCCATAAGAACAGTGATCCATGAATTGTTTAATGTTCCCCCAAGTTTCTGAGTGAAGGTTCTTTTCACTAGCATCAACAATTTTCAATCCTCGTTCACGAAAAGAATCTCTTACTGTCTTAATAAGGGTGTTTCGATCATCACGTTCCTCAAATTTCCTTATTAGAAACCCGATTCTTCTGTTACCAAATTCCGTTTCAAAATTGCTCATTGCCCATGATCTTTCTTGATAAAGAAATTTTTCCAATTTATGTGTTCAGACTTGACAATGGCTTCATGGTTCTCAACGTAATAGTTAAACTTACCCTCTTGAGAGTATGGCCCTGTATTGGTAAGGAAAAGCATTTTTTCAGATTTTATTGTTTCTGCAGTAGTTCTATATTCCATCCATTGTTCTCGGAACTTCATAAGTTCAGAAATACCTACCAAAATAATTACAGAAGAACTTAAAATTGAAAGCAAAACATTCTTAATGCCAAATTCTACATTTGCGATTACTGAGATTGATGCTGAAATCATGACTACTAAAATTCGAAATGTTAAATGAGCGGTTCGATATTGCTTCGCTCTACTGTCATAAAAACAATAATCCAAATCAACTCTTGATTTAATGTATTCTTCCCGTTCCATAGATTTTTATTTAATCACCCCTAACACTATATAACGCTCACTTTTATGGGCGTTTATTTCTAATAGTTTACAAAAAGTGAGGGTTAGCAAATCCAATAGGGTATGCTAAAAGCACTTTTTACAAAAAAAGAAAAGCACGATGAGTGAAAGCTGAAGGCATGTTTTTCTATAATAAAGAAAGACAATTAGAAGAATATTTACAAGTGGTAAGCCATATCTCTTATTCTTGTATGCCCGAGGTACACTGTGGAAAACAGGGTACAGCGTGCAAGATTGGAGTACATATGCAAAACCTAGCAGAATGTGCTGTCCCTCTCCAAGGAGAGGGATAAAAGGGTGAGGCCTCTCGGAGGTTGTTATGAAGCACGTCTATCTTTAATGCACCTCATTCATTTATTCTGGGAAGTAAACTGTCGGGAAACCAGAGCACCCACCATCGAGTAAATATCCCAACTCATTTCCGTAAATTGACCCTTTCAGCAAGCCCTATCCATGGCAAAAGAAGGCGAAAAGTGGAGGGCTAATTTTTTGAATTACGAGAATAAAAAACCAATGTACAAAAAGCGAATTTTCAGTTTAATCATACTTTTCCAGGTAGTGGGCATATCACTATTTGCCCAAAAATATCCATACCAAAATGCCAAACTTCCAGTGGAAGAAAGGGTTTCTGACCTTCTTTCAAGAATGAGTTTGGAAGAAAAGGTACGGCAGATGGACATGTACAACGGAGCAAATATTAAGGAAGGAGAAGCCTTTTCACTCGCGTTGGCCAAGGAATTGATCGGAGAAAAATTGGGTGCAGGCGCGGTACACGATTACTATCCGAAAGACGCCAAAGCAGCCAATCAACTTCAAGAATTTATCATCAAGAATAACCGCTGGGGAATTCCCGCATTACTCATGTCCGAGTTTTTGCACGGCTATATGGGTGAGGGCAGTACTGCTTTCCCCATGAATATTGGCCTTGGCGCTACTTGGGACAAAGCCTTAATGGAAAAGGTGGGGCAGGTCATTGGCACCGAAGGCCGGGCGCATGGCGTACATTTCGGTTTAGGCCCCAACCTCGATTTGGGCAGAGAACCACGCTGGGGAAGAATTGCAGAAACACTGGGAGAAGACACCTACTTATCTGCCGAACTTGGTACCGCCTTGATCAAAGGCATCCAAGGAAAAGACTTGAGTTCTGACCGCTCGATGGTAGCAGAACCCAAACATTTTGCCGCCCACGGATCTCCACAAGCGGGAGGAAATGCGGGCCCTGTTTTGTTGGGAGAAAGATCCGTAAGACAGGATTACCTTCCCGTATTTAGAAAAGCATTTATGGAAGGAGGCGCTTTGGGCACCATGGCCGCTTACTCCGAAATTGATGGAATTCCCAATGCCTCGAATGAATGGCTGATGACCGAAGTGCTCCGAAACGAATGGGGCTTTAAAGGCATCGTGGTTTCTGACCTTGGCGCGATTCGCTTTTTGCAGAGCAGCCACAAATCCAGCGACTCTCCTAAAGAATCCATCCGGCAAGCCATTTCTGCGGGCATCGACATGCAGTTCTACGATTTCCCAAATGAGGAATTTCAGCAAACCATTATAGAATTGGTGAACGAAGGATCGCTTGATATTTCTAAAGTGAACAGAGCGGTATCAGGGGTTTTGAGATTGAAATTCTTGTTGGGCTTGTTTGAAAATCCATATACAGAACAAAGACTTATTGACGAAAGAAATCACAGTCAGGAAAACCAAAACCTGGCCTTAGAAGCAGCTTTGAAATCGATGGTGTTGCTCAAAAATGAAGGTGATTTATTGCCCCTAAGTAAAAACTTAAAGAAGGTCGCGGTGCTTGGCCCATTGGCCAATGAGTCCGTTTTGGGTGGCTATTCTGTAAAAAACAAAAAAGCCATCACGGTTTATGAAGGGGTGAAGCAATTGCTCGGAGCGAATACGGAAGTAGTGTATTCCGAAGGTGTCCCCCTTATTTATAAAGGTCAACCCATTCCGATGGCCAACTTTAAAACCAAAGACAAATCGCAAAACGGATTGAATGCCACATTCTTCAACAATAGAAATGTAGAGGGCGAACCTGTGCTCACTAGAATTGACAAGCAAGTCGCGTTTGAATGGCCGGGCTCTCCGGGCGAAGGAGTGGGTGAAGATCACTTCTCTGTTACATGGGAAGGCTACCTTCAGCCAGACCAATCATTTAGCGGATGGTTAGCCGTCAGTTCCGATGATGGCGTAAGGCTTTGGGTAGACGACAAACTGGTGATTGACAATTGGGAAAAAGGAGCGACAAGCATCGAAACTGCGCCAATGGATTTTGTGAAAGGAAAGGAATACAAAATCAGGATGGACGTATGGGAAGGTGGTTATGGCGCCAAAGCTTATCTCAACTGGAACATGCAAAAGCCAGATTTGACGGAAGCGATCGCGCAGGCAAAATCATCAGATGTCGCCATTGTGGTGGTCGGTGAATCGAATGAACTAGTAGAAGAAAATAAAGACGTAAGCAGCCTAGAACTCTATGGCCTTCAGAAGGAATTCGTAGACGCCATTCTTGCTACTGGAACCCCAGTGGTATGTGTTGTGCTCAACGGTCGCCCCTTATCCATTAACAGTTTAGATCAGAAAGTGCCTGCCATTTTAGAGGCTTGGTTTCCTGGAGAAAAAGGAGGCTTAGCGGTGGCACAAACCCTATTTGGAGACTACAATCCTGCGGGTCGTTTGCCTGTTACGGTTGCTCGTAGTGTTGGCCAACTGCCAATGTATTACAGTGCCAAACCCACCAGAAACCACCGCTATGTCGATGAGAAAATTACACCCCTCTACCCTTTTGGCTACGGTTTAAGTTATACCTCTTTCGATTATAAGGACCTTCAGATTACGAATCAAGGAGAAGGAACAATTCACATCGAAGTAACGGTGACCAACAACGGAACTCAAGCGGGTGAAGAAGTCGTACAGCTTTATCTAAGCGACTTGATCAGCTCTGTAACCACAGCAGTAAAAGAACTCAAAGGTTTTCAACGGATCCACTTCAATGCTGGAGAAAGCAAACGTGTAAGTTTTGATTTAAAGCCTGAAGACCTTTCCCTTTGGAACAGGAACATGGAGCGTGTAGTTGAAGCGGGCAAGTTCCGAGTAATGGTTGGCAAAAATTCGGAAGAAGGAACGAGCGACACTTTCACGGTGGAATCATTGATCAAACTGAAAAATTAAATGGGAGCAAATTGGTCATATAATAAGAACTACCCATCGATGGATGACCTTCGCCATAAGGCCAAAAAGAAGATGCCCAAATTTGCCTTCGAGTATTTGGATGGGGGTTGCAATGAGGACGTCAATTTACACCGCAATACCTCTGAAATTAGGGAGCTCAGTTTGGTGCCGAAATACTTAGCGCCATACAAAAGCAGCAGTCTAAAAACCGAGCTTTTTGGTCATGAATATGATGCTCCTTTTGGTATTGCACCCGTGGGCTTGCAAGGTTTGATGTGGCCCAATGCGCCAGAAATTCTAGCCAAAGCCGCCTTCGAACACAATATTCCTTTTATCCTCAGTACTGTCTCCACAAGCAGCATCGAGCGCATATCAGAATTGACAGAAGGCAGGGCTTGGTTTCAACTTTATCATCCAGCCAAAGAAGAATTCCGTGACGACATTTTGAAACGCGCGGCCGCAGCGCATTGCCCAGTTTTAGTATTGCTTTGCGATGTGCCCACCTTTGGTTATCGCCCAAGAGACATTCGTAACGGGCTTTCGATGCCGCCTCGTCTGACCATGAAAAATATCGCGCAGGTGATAACGCATCCCCATTGGGCATTCCAAACGCTCAAACATGGCCAACCCAACTTCGCAACACTCAAACCTTATATGCCTAAAAATTTGGGCCTAGGCGGACTGGGTGGATTTATGGATCAGATGTTTTCTGGCCGATTGAATGATGATCGCATCAGCCGAATTCGTGACCAATGGAAAGGAAAAATCGTGCTGAAAGGTGTAGCCAGCGAAGCAGACACCGAAAAGGCAATCGCACTGGGTTTGGATGGCATCATTGTTTCCAATCATGGAGGAAGACAACTGGACGCAGGGGAATCGACCATCAAACCTTTGACCAGAATTGCAGAGAAATACAGTGGTCAAATCAAAATAATGATGGACAGCGGTATGCGTTCAGGCCCTGATGTAGCCCGGACTTTAGCCTCTGGTGCCGAGTTTACTTTTATGGGCCGAAGCTTTATGTATGGTGTTGGGGCTTTAGGCAAAAAGGGAGGAGATCATACCATCTCCATTTTAAAAACCCAATTACAACAAGTGATGGAGCAGATCTGCTGTGAGCGTATTGAAGATCTTCCAGCACATTTACACAAGGCCTAAAATCTAGGATAATTTGTGTTCAAAACTTCCGAATAAAACTTCCGAATAATTTATAGCCAAGTTTTTTCTTTCCACTATTTTATTAAAAACGCACTGCATTACGGCACTACGGTATTACAGAAGCACAATATTACGGTAATGGCTTTTCTATGTAGAGTCGAAAAAAAGGAATAGAGCTTCCGATAAAACTTCCGATAAAAACTTCCGAATCGTGACTAAGCTATCAGTTATCAGCTTTAAGAAACTGAACTCCTTTAGAAGTTAGGGTATAAACACGATCCTTTGTTTCTCCAATCATGTTTACATAACCGTGCTCAACCAGAATTTGTAAATCATCTCGAATCGCCCTACTTGAAAGCTCAAGTTTCTCTGACAGTGTATTCACAGAAAATGCTTCCGCTTCGGCAAGCTCTTTCATTATAAATCGAAGTTTACTAGCTCTTTTACTAATAACTCCTAGTTCATTTCTCAACAAATCAAGCCCAGAAATTCGACTAAAACGTAATGAAAAGAATTCTGAATATTCAAATTGAATCTCAGGTAAGTTACCTTTCTGCATAAGCTTTCTCATTCTGCTAATGCCAGTGCCCATTTTCTCAATATAGTTTGCCTGATTAAGTAAAGCGCAAATATTGGGGTTTCTGGCCAAGCTCTTTTTCCCGAAATCTTTTTCCGACAGCCCTTTTGGTAAGCCCCCTGGGTTCGAAATCTCGATCATATCATCAAAAACTTCAACCATTACATTTGCCCCCTTTTCAAAATAGTCCCTATGGGCAATTGCATTAACGATGGCTTCCCTCAAAACAACTTCAGGAATTTCTAAAATTTCCATTCTGCGAGTACCTGATATTTCAACCCTATTCTTAAGATGCGTTTTTAAGAATAGGATAGCCCCTTCAATGTTTGAAATTAAATCGCCCGATAATTCCTTCTTATCGAGAATCGTAGCCTTGTCATTGCCCTGAAATCTAGCACATACTACATTGGAATGTGGAATGTACTTGGTGGGAGTTTTGGTGAAAAATAGCACACCAGTATGAGTGAGGTAGGCTTGGTCATCAACAAACTCTAGAACACCCAGATTGGAAAGTATATCAGCGTCCTCGATACTCTTAGAAATGTTCTTAAGGGATAAAAAATGATTTAGTTTTTCTGAATCAAAGATTTCTTCGAAAGGATATTTTTTGAATAATAACTCGTCAAATTTTATCCTTCCCTCACTTTGAACAAACTTAATAATCTGAGCAGTATTCATTTTTTCAGAACTACTCCCTGCTCTTAAAAAGAAGCCTTTCGTACAACGATAGGGTTTGTCATGCCCCTCCTTCACTTCAATAATCAATATATTCTCAAAGGTTTCTAGCTTTATGTCAACAGGGGGATCGCAGGTTGAAGCGGCTTGTTGTATTTGAGACCTCAGGTGATTGGTCGCTTCAATGCCCGTAACTTTGCCATCATCAGAAACTCCAAGAAAAACCCTCCCTCCTGATCCATTCGCAAAAGCCACCAGCTCTCGTTGCAAATCACTATTCAGGCTTGATTTAAATTCAGCCCTATAACCTTCTCCTTCTTGAAGAATCAATTGAAGTTCTGCCTTTGTCATTGGTTGAATATAATAAAAGGAAGTAAATTAACTGCTAAAGTATTCGGCCACAGTTACCAAATACCTCTTCATTCTTATTAACCCTTACCAATATGTCGAAAAAGACGCTTTCCTGCTTTTTTCTTGCGCTGCTAATGGCTTCATTTTTCGGCTGCCAAGGTGGTGACCAAAAAATAGACGAGCCGAACGAAGAAACCCGAATGGATTGGTGGCGCGATGCCCGCTTTGGTATGTTTATTCATTGGGGGCTCTACTCCATCCCTGCGGGAGAATGGAAAGGGACAACCAACCATGCAGAGTGGATCAGAACCACAGCCGAAATTTCGTTGGAAGAGTATGATCAATTTTTAGATGATTTCAATCCGGTGGAATTTGATGCAGAGGCTTGGGTGAAAATGGCCAAAGATGCGGGAATGAAATACATCACCATCACCAGTAAGCACCACGATGGCTTTGGTCTCTACGATTCTAAAACCTCGGATTTTGATGTGATGGCCACCCCTTTCAAAAGAGATATTCTGAAGGAATTGGCCGATGCCTGTGAAAAGGCGGGCATCAAACTTTGCTTCTATCATTCCATTATGGATTGGCATCATCCCGATTATTTGCCAAGAAGAGGATGGGAAAAAAACCGCTCTACTGAAGGCGCTGAATTTCCGCGTTACGTGGACTATATGAAAAATCAGCTGAAAGAGTTGCTGACCAACTATGGTGAGATTGGAGTGCTTTGGTTTGATGGGGAATGGGAAGACACTTGGACACATGAAGAGGGTGTGGAATTGTATGATTACATCCGTAGCCTTCAGCCGAATATCATTATCAATAATCGAGTGGACAAAGGCCGACAAGGCATGCAAGGCTTAACGGCAGAAGGTAATTTTGTTGGAGATTTTGGAACCCCTGAGCAAGAAATTCCTGACACAGGTTTGCCCGGTATCGATTGGGAAAGCTGCATGACCATGAACGACCATTGGGGCTACAATAAAAATGATGATAACTGGAAATCATCTGAAGAGTTGATTCAAAACCTAGTGGACATCGCTTCCAAAGGCGGTAACTTCTTGCTAAACATTGGCCCAAAAGCAGATGGCACTTTCCCTCAAGAAAGCATTGAAAGGTTGGCTGCAATTGGCAATTGGATGAATGTTAACGGAGCGTCTATTTACGAAACCCAAGCAAGTCCATTCGAGCATTTGGATTGGGGGCGCGTAACGCAAAAGCAGATCAATGGAGGCACCAGACTTTATTTACATGTTTTTGATTGGCCAGAAAATGGAGAACTCAGACTCGGAGGCATTCGGAACGAGGCCATTCAAGCAAGCTTACTTTCAGCAGCCTCCACTCAACTGACCATCAGAAGAGATGAGGATGCTTTAGTCATTGAGCTCCCTAAAATTTCACCAAATGAAATTGATGAGGTGATTTATTTAGATATTAAAGGGGAACCCGACATGATATTAGCGCCTATGAACGCTGACTCAATTTCAAATCATTAACTAGCAATTCAGTGAAGGCTAATTTCATTTTCAAGTCTATTTTCCTTTTACTTCTCTTTCTTAGCGGAGGTCAACTTTGCGCTCAAGAAAAGCAATACGAAGCCACTTGGGAATCTTTGAAATCAAAGCCTTATCCTGAATGGTTCAAAGAAGCCAAGCTTGGAATTTTCATTCATTGGGGTGTTTATTCTGTACCTGCCTACAGTAATAAGGAAGATTACGGAGAGTGGTATTTGCGTGGGCTGATGCTGAACGATTCGCTCCGCACCTCCTACATGAAAACTAATTATGGCGAAGATTTCACCTACAAAGACTTTGCTCCCTATTTCAAAACCGAACTTTTCTACCCTGATGAGTGGGCCGAACTTTTCAAAAAAGCAGGTGCTAAATATGTGGTCATGGTTTCTAAACATCACGATGGCTATGCCATGTGGCCAAGCAAATATGCACCCAATTGGAACAGCATGGAAGTAGGGCCAAAAAGAGATTTAGTGGGCGAACTAAGCACCGCAGTAAAAAAAGCAGGCCTCCACATGGGCCTTTATTATTCACTCCCCGAATGGAACAACCCCCTCCACCGTTGGGATACCGATCCTCATAGAAATATTAAACCCTACGTTGATCAACATATGATTCCACAGTTCAAGGAATTGATTTCTACTTACAAACCAGACTTGGTTTTTGCCGATGGCGAGTGGTTCAACTCGGCTGAAGAATGGCATTCTGCCGAACTGATTTCATGGTATTATAATCTGGTTGGGCCAAATGCCGTGGTGAACAATCGCTGGGGAGGCGGAAGTCAAGAAATTGGTTTTCTTACGCCAGAATATAGCTCGGGCATCACGGAAACCGAACGTCCTTGGGCCGAAGTCCGTGGTTTAGGTCGCTCCTTTGGGCTCAACCGTTTTGAGAAGTTGGATGCCTATATGACGGGCGAAGAATTGATTCACTTCTTTGTAAAAGCCGTAGCCAATGGTGGTGGAGTAATCATCAATGTTGGGCCAAAAGCTGATGGCCAAATTCCACTATTGCAGCAAGACCGATTGATGCAGTTAGGCCGTTGGTTAGAAATTAATGGGGAAGCCATTTATGGCTCCACGGCTTGGGAGAAAACGGGAGAAGAAAAACCAGTGAGCCTTCAACGAGTTGATCCGAATATTGATTTTAACTGGGTCAGAAACACACCTGGAAATCCGATCAAAGAAGACAACTTTACCGCTACATGGACGGGATTTATTCAACCTGAGTTTTCAGAAGAATACCAATTCGAGGTGCAAGCCGATGATGGCATTCGCGTATGGATCGACAATCAATTGGTACTGAGCAAATGGGAAGGCGCACCCGCAGGAGCCGAAGGTTTTGTAATGGGCAACAATAACCAGAACAAAGAACAAGGCAGTATTCAGCTCAACGCTGGAAAACGCTATGCCATCAAAGTGGAGTATTTCGAAAAGCAGCAAAACGCCAGTGCCCGCCTTTATTGGTCGAGCAAAAGCACTGAAAAGCAGATCGTTCGTTCTTCCAAATTATACACTTCTGCAAAAGGAGAATCACATGGCTTAAATGCTGAATATAAATCTTTGCAGCAGCACATTGCCTTCACTCAAAACAATGGAAATGTATATGCCATTGCTATGGAGTGGCCAGATGATCAATTGGCCCTGACGGTAAAAGCGCCTTCAAAAAATGCCAAAGTGAGCCTTTTGGGTTATGAAGGAAATCTTGACTGGAAGTACGAAAACGGAAAAATGATCATCAACACAGGTGACATTAAATTCAGCCAAGTAAAAAGCAAAGAGGCTTGGGTATTCAAGATTGAAGATTTCTGAAAGCCATACTCTCTTTTTCATATCTTGTTGATTAAATCACGCTCGCAGTCATCTTTTTACAAACCGTAAACACTAGCCTTCAAAAGCAAATGAGGAAAATTAAGGGACATAAACTACTTCTTGCCAGCTTCATTTTTGCAACCTCGATAATCTTGGGCTGCTCAAGTCCTGAGTATATTGAGCCTCCAGAAGGCATGCAATACATTCCAAAAGGAAAATCAATCCCTGCGTTTTTTATGGATAGCTCGCCTGTAACGGTCGCTCAATTTCGTGCCTTTGTAGAGGCCACCGAATACATTACCGAAGCCGAAAAATTTGGGAACGCTGGAGTCTTTACCATTGAGCAAAACTGGTTTCTAGAAGACGGTGCCGACTGGCAATATCCACAAGGGCCAAATGCTGAAAAAGCCAATGACGATCATCCTGTTACCCAAGTATCTTATAATGATGCACTGGCCTATGCCAACTGGGCTGGAAAAAGGCTTCCCTCTCAAGCCGAATGGGAACATGCTGCAAAAGATGCGGATAACATCAACACCATTTACAATTGGGGCGACCAGCTCGTTGTGGAAGGAAAATACATGGCCAACACTTGGCAGGGTTCATTTCCCTTTGTCAACCTTAACAAAGACGGTTTTGGACTTACTTCGCCTGTAGGCGCCTTTGGTAAAACCAAGCTTGGCCTTACCGATATGGCGGGCAATGTTTGGGAATGGACCAGCGATTGGTTGATTCCTTACGGGGTCAAACCAGAAAATTTTGTACCGAACCAAACCAGTCAGAAAATATTAAGAGGAGGTTCCTTTCTCTGCGAACCAAGCTTTTGCCATGGTTACCAAATTACTGGCACCAGCGAATCAACCCCTGAAACCAGCTTAATGCACACAGGCTTTAGATGTGTAAAAGATATTTAGTTACCGTAGATCGCCCTAAATTATAAATCAATTCAACCTTAATCAGCCATGAAACACCTCCTCGCCTTATTGTTTATAACCGCCATTTGTTTTAGCTGCGGAAAGTCAGAACAAGCTCCTTCTAAACCCAATATCATTTATATTTTAGCCGATGACCTTGGCTATGGTGAACTGGGTATTTATGGCCAAACCAAAATCCAAACGCCCAATATCGATGCGCTGGCCAAATCGGGCATGATGTTTACCCAGCACTATTCTGGCGCTCCCGTTTGCGCCCCTGCGCGCTATATGCTGATGACTGGGAAACAACCGGGTAAAGCTTACATCCGTGGTAATGACGAATGGGCAGAACGAGGTGAGGTTTGGGATTATGAAAAAGCAGTGAATGACCCTAATCTAGAAGGTCAACGACCTATTCCCACAAGCACTGTCACTTTAGGAAATGTATTGCAAAATGCTGGATACAAAACAGGCATTGTTGGCAAATGGGGTTTGGGCGCTCCTTTGTCAGCGTCTATTCCCAATAACATGGGATTCGATTTCTTTTACGGCTATAACTGTCAACGCCAAGCCCATCAGCTGTATCCAAAACACCTCTGGAAAAACGAAGAAAAAGTATGGTTAGATAATGACTTGGTAAAACCTAGTCAGAAGTTGGCTGCCGATTTAGACCCAATGGATTTGGCCAGTTACGACATGTTCAACAAGCAACCTGACTATGCGCCAGCCTTAATGCAAACCGAAGTGCTCAACTTTATTGAACAAAATAAGGATGAGCCGTTCTTTATGTACTATGCTACGCCAATTCCACATTTACCCATTCAGGTGCCGCAAGAATACACCGACCGCTATGTGAAATTATGGGGAGAAGAAGAACCCTATGTGGGCGACAAAGGCTACTTCCCGAACCGTTATCCAAAGGCAGCTTATGCTGGAATGATTTCTTACTTGGATGATCAGGTAGGCGAAATTGTAGCCAAATTGAAGGAGTTAGGCCTGTATGAAAATACGCTCATCGTGTTCACCAGCGATAACGGACCCACCTATACTGGCGGAGTAGACGCGCCCTATTTTGAAAGCGCATCTCCTTTCGAAACTGAGTATGGCAGAACCAAAGGCTTTACTTATGAAGGAGGAATTCGCGTACCAATGATTGCCGCTTGGCCAGGCCAAATTGAAGCGGGTGCTAAAACCAATCATGTTTCTGTGTTTTGGGATGTAATGGCCACCGTGGGCGAACTTACCAATACTGAAATACCAAAAGAAACTGATGGAGTGAGCTTTCTGCCCACCCTAACGGGCAAAGGAATTCAACAAGACCGTGAATATTTGTATTGGGAGTTTCCTGAATACAACGGTCAGCAGGCCATACGAATGGGCGATTGGAAAGGCATTAGAAAAGACATCAAAAAAGGGAATATGGCCATTGAACTTTATAACCTCAAAACTGACCCTGCCGAGCAAAACGACATTGCTGCGCTACATCCTGACATCATCAAACATATGGAGGAAATTATGATCAAGGAACATACCTCTGCCAAACTCGACCGTTTTAAAATGACACAACTGGGCGATGTAATGACCGAAGGAAAATAATTGCTAAATACTCACTCTTCAAATTCACTTTGAGCGAATAGTAATTTATTCCTGATGCTTCATAAACCAAAACCTCCTCCCGTGGTTAATTAAAAAGCATATTTCATCACCGCTATGGAGAATTATGGAGTTATTTGTACAGGATAAAAATTTACATTGAAGAGATTAATTAAGAATCGTTTTTTAAGAATACTGACCCGAGTCATCATCGGTGTGCTTATTTTTTTCGGTTTGCTGGTTCTGTTTATTCGAAGCCCATGGGGCCAGAATATAATTGTTAATAAGGCGGTAAGCTTTATCGCTGACAAAACAGGCACCGAAGTAAGCATCGATAGGCTGTACCTCACATTCTCGGGTAATCTCTATGTAGAGGGGCTTTATTTGGAAGACGAGCAGCAAGACACGCTTGTGTATTCTAAGGATTTAGAAGTGTCGGTGGCGCTACTTTCTTTAATCAAAGGCGATCGCATCAATGTGAAATCTGTTGACTGGGATGGTTTAAAAGCCAATATTCACCGACCCGCTTCCAGCGAAAATTTTAACTACAATTTCTTAATCGAGGCCTTTGCTTCTACCGATACTACGACAACCAACACTCCTCCTTCGGCCAGCCCTGAGATTGTGATTGGAAAGATAAGGCTCAGCAATTTTAACATTACCTATAATGATGAGCTGCTAGGCATGAAAGCCACCGCGCTTCTAGGTGAGCTCGATTTGGAAGTAGACGCCTTGGACCTAGAGCAAATGATCTATGAAATTGATGAACTCTCCATTGCCGATAGTCAGATTAAATGCGAACTCAGCAAAGCAACTGCGGTAGACACAGCCCAAACCAATAACAGCCAAACTGAAGATTCTGTCCTACCCACCCTTTCTGTTGGTGCGTTGGTGCTGAAAAATGTAAGCCTAGATTATAATGCAATTCCAGACCAAACTACCGCCAAACTCGAGATCGGGAATTTTCGGGTTGAACTGCCCATGGCCAATCTAAAGGAACAAAAAATTGTATTGGATGAACTGAGCTTAGACAACTCCAAAGTTTTTGTGAAGCAGCTGTCTAGTGGTGAGCAGCTAATTCAATCAGATTCTACTATATCATCCGAACCTATCGTTTTTGAATGGCCGAACTGGAATATAGAAGTCAATGAAATTTCGCTCAAGAAGAATCACATTACTTTTCAAACCACAGACAGTTTACCCGAAAACGGAGTTTTCAACCCCAATTGGCTAGAGATCAAAAATTTCAATTTTGACGCGGATGATATTGCATACCAGCCCGGCAAAGCGAGCATGTCCATCAATGGCTTTTCTTTTACCGAAAGAAGCGGACTTGCTCTTAAGAAACTGGCGTTTGATTTAAATGTAACTGACGGATCTCTTTCGATTGAATCGTTAGATTTTGCCACGCCAAAGAATATGCTTTCGGGTGACTTGAGTCTGAAATATGCCTCGTTGACGGACTTGATCAACACACCGGACGCAACTCAAATCACTGCCGATTTGGACAAATTTGAAATCGACTTACTCGAAGCGGCTGCTTTTAGTCCGGAGCTAGTTCAGAATGAATACCTTCAATCCTTATCCAAAAGGAAAATTACAGGGCGACTAAATATCAAGGGCAGCCTAACAGACCTACAAATTTCTGAGGCTTTGGTCAACTGGGGTAAGCAAACCACTATCAATATTGCTGGCCGAGTCACCAACCCAACAAACCCCGATCAGTTGAGGTTAGACCTGCCCACATTGAGCGCAAAAACAACAAGAGCCGATATTTCTCAAATCATAGATACCACAGGTTTAGTCTTGGGTTTACCAGAAAACATGGACTTAACTGGGACTTTCAAGGGCGGGCTGAATGATGCACAAACCAACCTCACACTTAAAACCACAAATGGAAATGTTGAGGTAAAAGGCCAATTCAGTCAAAACGAAACCATCACTTTTGACGGAGTGATTTCTGCAAAACAACTTCAGCTCAACCGATTGCTTCAGAATGAACAACTCGATACGCTCACGTTTACCGTGGATGTAAAAGGAAGCGGATCCAGCCTGAATGATTTAACGGCAGAACTAAAAACAAATTTTGAACGACTGAAATACAACGGCTACGATTTTTCAAACCTCGAATTGTCAGGTAAAATCACCAACGGAAGTGGCAATATCGATTTACGTTTTAAAGACGAAAATCTAGACATGGCAATGGAAACCAAGCTAGCGCTTGATTCTGTTGCGCCAAAAATCAATACAAATTTGACCGTAAAAGGGGCTGACCTTTACGCTTTAGGCTTGAGCCCACAAAACATAAAAACTGCATTTGTTTTAGACGCTAGCTTTGAAGGCAATGCTTCAAGTTTTGATTTAAAAACGGAACTGAATGATGGGGTGGCCATCTATAATCGCGAGGCTTACACATTCGGAAGCTTCAGTCTGGTAGCCAAGTCTGCTCCCGATACCTTGGGAGTAATTGTGAACAGCCAAGCCATTGATGCCAAAATCATGGGCAATAAAAGTCTTATGGAACTCCTTCCGCTATTGCAAAAGGAGTTCACACGCTACCTCGAAAACGGAGTAAATCTGGCAGCACCGGATTCCTTGAATACTGATGCGAGATTGAAAATGACCATGGTGGCGAGGCCATCTTCCATAGTTTCAGAAGTGTTTTTACAAGGCTTAGAACGCATGGATTCGATTGCTTTCAAATTTGATTTTGATGCGAAAACCAATAAGTTATCAGCAGAACTGATGGCGCCCTACATCAATTTTCAAGGGACAGAAATTGACAGCCTAGGGTTTAAAATAAATGGTAAAGACGATTATTTAGATTTCTTATTGGGCTGGTCTCAGGTCAGTTCTGGTCCAGTTACAATTGACAAAACCAAACTGCAAGGCAAGGTAGATGATGGCACAGTTACTTCCAGTTTCAACATCATCAGTAACCAAAAAACACTCATCAACATTAATTCTGAAATAAACCTAAAAGGCGATACCGTTCAGGTACACCTT
Organism: Roseivirga echinicomitans; assembly: GCF_001592935.1. GTDB lineage: Bacteria > Bacteroidota > Bacteroidia > Cytophagales > Cyclobacteriaceae > Roseivirga > Roseivirga echinicomitans. The sequence continues at coordinate 610,071 of NZ_LRDB01000001.1, read as the reverse complement.
ATCCCCGATACTCTGATCTTTAATAGTGAACAATGGAATATTTTAGAACAAAACCGCTTCACGCTGGCCAGTAGTTACATCAACATCAATGGTTTTGAGCTTTCTAACGGAACACAAAAAGTTACGCTCAGCACCACATTACCCGGCCATGAACAGAATCACTTGGGTGCTGTTTTTAATGATTATCAGTTGACCACGATAACCAGCCTTTTCAATGCTGAAAAACCATTGGCTACTGGAATGCTCAATGGTGATATTATAGTGGAGAATCCTTTCAGTGGTTTTGGGGTAATTGCTGGGTTGAACATTTCAGATTTAGCCATTATGGAAGTGCCTTTTGGCCAACTGAAATTAGAAGCGCAAGCAGCAGGAGTTGAAAAATATCAGGTAGATCTTTCGTTGAAAGGTAACAATGCAGACCTCAATCTGACGGGCAATTACACGGCTTCGGCCACTGGTGGCGACTTGAATCTCAACCTCGACCTAAACGAATTAAAGATGTCGGCCATAGAGGCTTTTTCAAATAATAGTATTTCAGAATCGAAGGGTAGCCTTTCCGCAAAGGTAGATGTGTCCGGAAACGCCAACGATCCAAAGTATACTGGAACACTCAACTTTAGCCAAGTTGGCTTTTTGGTGAATGAATTGAACGCACGCTTTTCCATTGCCAATGAACAATTGAAAGTTGATAATTCGGGACTGTTTCTTGATAGCTTCACGATTACCGATGGCGACAATAACAGCTTTAATGTGGACGGGAAAATAATGACGGAAACCCTCACTAACCCAACTTTCGACCTAAAGGTAATGGCCAATAATTTCAGGGTAGTAAACTCCGCCAAAGAAGACAGCGATCTCTTTTATGGGCAGTTAAATGTAGGGGCAGACCTTACCATTACAGGCGACTTGAATATTCCAAAAGTCAGAGGAAGCATGAAAGTAATTGACGGTTCAGCGCTCACTTTTACCGTGCCTGAATCTCAGTTAGAACTGAAAGAACGTGACGGAGTAGTGCTGTTCGTCAACCGAGAAACCCCCGATGACATTTTAACAAAAGCGGATCAGAGCGAAGTTTCAGCCAGTGCGGCCTTAATTGCTGGCTACGATATAGAAACGATTATTACGATAGGTGATAATTCTGAATTCAATATCATTATCGATGAATCTACGGGAGATAATTTAAGGGTTGTGGGCGATGGCGACTTCAACCTAAGCATAGAACCCAACGGCAGAATTGGCCTTTCTGGAAAGTATGAGTTGAGCGGTGGACATTACGAAGCCAACCTTTTCAACCTTGTAAAACGCAGGTTCGAAATTGCTCCGGGTAGTACTATTTCCTGGGCGGGTGACCCCTACGATGCTGAACTTGATGTAAGCGCGATATACAGTATAAAGACATCAGTAGAGCCTTTGATGGCCACAAGAACCTCTGCCGAGGCTACTAACGCGGAAGCTTCTTATCAGCAAAGGCTTCCGTTCCAAGTATACATTAATGTGGATGGTGAACTGCTCACTCCTACCATCTCCTTCAACCTAGACTTACCTGAAGATGAGCGAAGCGCCCTAAGCGGAACCGTGTACAGTCAAGTTCAACAATTGAACAGTCAGGAAGAAGAACTGAACAAGCAGGTATTTTCATTGTTGGTATTAAATCGGTTCTTCCCAAGTTCTGGGAGTGACGGAAGTAGTGGCGGGCCGACTTCCATGGCTTTGGACAATGTAAACAATGTGCTTTCTGGCCAGCTCAATAATTATTCAGAAAAGGTTTTTGGCAATACGGGCATCGATGTCGGCTTTAACCTCAACAGTACTGCGGGCAACGATGATAATGGTGGTCAGTTACAAACCCAGCTTGGTATTACAGCAAAAAAAGAGTTTTTCAACGATCGCCTTATCGTTAAAGTGGGGAGCGAGGTAGATGTGGCGGGCAGCCAAAGTGCTTCGCAAGGCACTCCAATTATTGGAAATGTGAGCTTGGAATACTTATTGACACAGGACAAAAGATTACGTCTTCAAGGCTTTAGTAGAAACGAATACGAAGGGGTGATTGATGGCCAATTGACGGTTTCGGGTATTGCGCTGGTGTTTACCCGCGAGTTCAATAAATTCAAAGAACTTTTTGCCAAGCAGGTAAAAGAAGAAGTAGATAAAAAGGAAAAAGAGGATAACAATAAATGAGTTTTCGTCAGTCATCGGTTCGAATAATTTTTGCTTCACTCGCAGGCCTATTCTTGGTCAGCTCGTGTAGTGTTAGGCGCTTTATTCCTACAGACGAATACCTCTTAAAATCATCTAGCGTTACGGTGTCTGCTCCTGATTCTGTGAAAAACATCGGGGGGATTGAAGATGAATTAGAGGGGCTTTTACGGCCAGAACCTAATGCCAAGTTTTTAGGCATGCGAGTGGGTTTAAATGCCCACTATAAAGCACAAAGAGAAAAACCTGGTTTCCTGAATAAATACCTCAATAGAAAATTTGGGGAGAAACCTGTTTACTTATCGGATGTAGACTCTAGCCGCACCATGGACTTGATCTCCAACAGGCTAGAAAACAATGGCTTTTTCAATACCAAGGTGTCTTCTTTTACTACCACAAAAAAGAAACTGGCCAGCGTGAAATACAAAGTAGAGCTAGGGCAACCCTATACTTTGGCCAAGTATGAATTGGACTCCGCATCAGGCACAATTTACGAGGGCATTGCTCAGTCTTTAGAAGAAAGCCCCATCACCAAGGGTACCCGTTTTAGTTTGGACCTGATGAAGCAAGAGCGCGAAAGAATAGACACCTACTTAAAAGAGAGGGGTTACTATAATTTCAATGCAGACTTCCTGATTTTCGAAGCCGACACCAATCAATACAATAGCAGGCGTTTCAATCTGTTTTTAAGGTTGAAAAAAGAGGTGCCAAAAAAATCACTGCTGCCTTATAAACTCAACAAGGTTTATGTTAATCCAGACTACTCCTTAAATAATATAGCCTCTAAAGAGGATGCATACAGCATAAACGGAATCAACTTTATTCAGGAGCCTGAATTCTTTAAGCCGAAACGGATGACTCCTTACATTCTGTTTAAGGAGGGTCAACCTTATAACCCAAAAATCTCTCGACTCACCAGTAGCAGGCTGTCTTCTATAGGGGCTTATAAGTTTGTAAATATTCGATACGAACCAGCTTTTGATGAAGTTAGCGATCAAGATACTTTAGGCCTTGATGCCAATATATACCTCTCTCCATTAAAAAAGCGATCTATCCGAGCGGAGCTCAAAGCAGTCACTAAATCGAATGGTTTTGCAGGTCCTGCCTTGGCCATGGTATACAGTAATCGTAACCTTTTTAGAGGCGGAGAAACGCTCAACCTTTCGGGTAATTTTAGCTACGAAGTGCAATTGGGATCTGGAGAAGCAGAAGGCTTAAGCAGTACACAAATTGGTTTTGAAACTGGGCTCGTGATACCTCGTTTGCTCATTCCTTTTAATGTAAAGGACACGCTACTTTATGCCGTACCGAAAACGAACATCAAGTTTGGTTTTGACTTATTCAAACGCAGTGACCTCTATAACCTCAATGCCCTGAATACTAGTTTTGGTTATGGCTGGCGAAATAATCAAGCCATATATCATGAGTTCAACCCCATCAGTGTGAACTATGTCAACACGTCCAATATCACTCCTGAATTTCAAACGATTTTAGACCAAAATCCATTCCTGCAAAGTAGTTTTCAAGAACAGCTGATCACTGGGTCTACCTATAGCTTTATTTATAATCAGCTTACTGAAGGCAAAAAAAGAAACCCTATTCTGCTGGTGACCAACTTTGAGTTTGCTGGAAATGCTTTGGACTGGGTAAGCAAAGATACAGATGGAGACGGGCAAGAAACGCTGTTCGGAATTGCTTATGCGCAATTTTTCAAGGCTGATTTAAACTTTGTGTACAACTACCGACTGAGCAGTAAACAAACCCTAGTCGGACGAATTTTTGGTGGATATGGCCTGCCTTATGGCAACTCCGAAACGCTTCCTTTCTCTAGGCAATTCTTCTCTGGCGGTCCTTCCAGCGTAAGGGCATTCAGAACCAGATCGCTTGGGCCAGGCTCTTATAATCCTACCGATGCAGATCAAGGCTCCTTCTTCGATAGGTCGGGGGATATTCGTTTAGAAGCTAATCTTGAATACCGTTTCCCGATCTACTCTTTCTTAAAAGGTGCACTCTTTGTCGATGCAGGTAATGTTTGGCTCAATAATGAAAATGCTGCCTTGCCTGGCGGAAAGTTCAGTTCCGATTTTATTAAAGAATTGGGCATTGGCTATGGCGCTGGGTTGAGAGTAGACATTCAGAACTTTGTGATCCGATTCGATTTGGCCAGCCCTTTCAGCAAACCCTATTTACCTGTCGGCCAACGCACAGGCTTCGACCTCTCTGAAATACTCTTCAACTTTGGTATTGGCTATCCTTTTTAACAGTTTAGTCAAGAATGGCCATTGTATCCGCTTATGCCTCATGCCCCCCATCTGACCTTCGGTACCGATGGGCTTACCGTCAGTACCGCAGGTCGGGCGGGAGATTTTAGAAATGATCTGCGAACACTCCTCCTTAGGGAAGGAGGTTGGGAGGATTGATTATTAGTATATGTAAAATTGTAATTCTAATCCCCCTACCCCCTTTTCAAAAAAGGGGGAACTGCTCCAGTGCCAACTTTTGCTACTGCACTTTTAGTCACAAATGAAATATACGTTTTCGTATATATACAAATCTGTATCCCTGGTTGTATAAATTAAGCTTCCTCAAAACCCCAATCTTTTGTATGTTTAAAATGTAAATAGTTACGTTTTTTAAAACCAACCCTATGGCTACTCCTGAAGAAATGGCGCAAACCATGATCAATAACCTTCCCGAAAAAACAGGAAAATCTATCACCGAATGGAAGGCTTTGCTAACCACTTCTGGGCTACAGAAACACGGTGTAATCATAAAACTGCTTAAAGGAGAATATGGCGTAACTCATGGTTTTGCCAACCTGATTGCACAGCTCTACCTTAAGCCTGACTTGCTCGAAAACAAAGTGACCGAGAATCCAGATGAGGATTTGCTGGCAGGAAAAGAGGCCATTACAGAAGTGTATAAAAAAGCCAAAGCCCTTTTTGAAAACGTAAATGGCGAAGTAGAATTTGCGTATAAGAAAACCTATATCAGTCTTCGGACACCGAAAAAGCAGTTTGCTTTATTACAGCCCAGCACCAAAACGAGGGTAGATATTGGCCTCAATTTAAAAGGCGTTGAGCCAACAGGAATCGTGGCAGCGGCAGGCAGTTGGAACAGCATGGTCACCCACAGAATCAAACTTTCTTCGGTGGAAGAAGTGGATGCCTCTTTGGCCACTTGGGTACAAAAAGCCTATGATGCCAATAGCTAATGAATAAGTTTCAGCCTGTCGACTTTCAGGATTTAGATGACCTTTTTGCCTTTCTTCCTGAGCATGAACTCAAAATCGTTGAGGCCTTAAGAGGCTTGGTCTATGAGTGTATTCCTCAAGTAAAAGAGAAGCTCTCTTACAATGTGCCGTTTTTTCGCCTACGCAAAACCGTTTGCTTTATCTGGCCCGGAGCTGTGCCTTGGGGTGGAACTTTCGAAGGCGTTCAATTCGGTTTTACCCATGGCCATTTGCTCACCGATGAAACTGGGTATTTAGATGCTGGAAAAAGAAAGTATGTCCGCACCAAAACTTTCAAGTCTTTAAAAGAAATTGACTTCGACCAATTGAGAATCTTGCTTTTTGAAGCCGCAGAAATTGACGCCCAGAAAAGGTAATTAGAAACAATTTTTTAAGGAAGGTGAGACAGAATCAACCGGCATTGATTAAACTTATAGTCGGAACCCAAAAACAGCAAGCCATGTCGAACCAAGGTTTAATTATTGAAGAACGCAGCCGAGATATTGGCGATTTTATAGTCGGCCGACTGATTCCTTTTAGGAAAAAGCGCATGGTTGGTCCCTTTATTTTTATCGATCACATGGGGCCAGTAACGATTAAGCCAGGTCATTATATGGACGTTGGGCAGCATCCGCACATTGGCCTTTCTACCCTCACTTATTTATTGGAAGGCGAAATTACTCACCGCGATACCTTGGGCACTGAGCAATTGGTCACTCCGGGTTCTGTAGGTTGGATGACGGCTGGAAAAGGAATTGTGCATACCGAACGCACGCCCCAAAACAGACGAGACGGCAGCGAATTCACCGCCCACGGCTATCAAATCTGGGTCGCCCTTCCGAAAGAGCTAGAATTTATGGAACCGCAGTTTTCTTATACTCCCAAAGAGGATTTGCCTACTTGGGAAGAAAATGGATTGCAATTTAAGCTGGTGGCTGGCCAAGGTTTTGGACATCAATCGCCTGTGCCCGTTCATTCCGAATTGTTTATGGTGGAAGTAAAATCTACTGCGGAAGCCCTACTAAATATTGATGGGCAGCTTTCAGGGGAAATAGGAATTTGTATTGTGGAAGGACATATTATGGCTTGCGATGAGCGTGTAAACAAAGGCAATATGTTGGTGTCGAAAGAAGAAGATCTTTGCAAAATTACGCTGGGAGAAAACACACATTTATTGATTTTTGGTGGGCAGCCTTTTCCAGAAGAAAGGCACATCTATTGGAATTTTGTAGCCTCAGAAAAAGCCACACTTGAAGCCGCCAAAGAACGCTGGAAGGCCAAAGCCTTTGACATGGTACCCGGTGAAACGGGTTATATTCCGTTACCGGGTTAAGAAATATTACGTTTATCCCCTTATAAATTTAAACCCTATGTTCGAAGCCAAAGTAAAAGGAAAATCTGACCAAGAGCTGGAAGATATTGTCAACCACCCGAAAGATTATCAACCCGAATTTCTAAGCGCAGCAATAGAAGAAATTAAAAGTAGAGGGGTTAAAATTGACACTTCGAAAACTGAATTCGTTATAGCTGAAGAACAGCAAGCCAAGGTTGATTCAGCCCAAAGATGGAAGACTCCTGAAAACCTTCATCCAACGATACGGCTGGCTTCAAACCTTATATTCGCTTCTTTAATCCTTTGGATAATCCGTACATTCTTCGCTCAATCATCTGTCAATATAAATGGGCTTTCTGATGATGGACTATTTAGTGGTCTCGTTGTTATTGCTTTAGCATACGCCATTAGGCTAGGTATCTCATGGATAAGGGTAGTTTTACTCGTTTTTATGATCTTTGGCCTTCTTTTAGAAGTTTTTTTTGTGCCTTTCTACATTGACCATGCTCCAATTGCTGGTGTTTTAGAACTCTTACAAACACTAGTTCAAGTGTACGCTTTGGTTCTTCTTTTCCAAAAACCAGCAAGACAGTGGTACAAAGAGAATCAAGGTTCGTTTTCAAGTTAGACCGTTTATCTCGATATTAAAATATGCCCACTTACGACTCCCTTATTTCACGACTTCAGGAAAAGCTCCAAGATGAAAAGCACTTGACCTGCCATAAAATACTAAGGCAGTTTATTCATCTTTTTGAGCAATTAAAAACGCGTGAAATTCCGATTGAAGAACTTGGTGAGCCGATAGATAGACTTGACCGTTTTCTAGAAATTGAACCCTTGCGTTTTGGGCAACTAAGAACACTCAAGGGTAATATTCATAGTGTATTGAAGAAGAAATTCGAAATACTACCTCCGCATTTCTATAGAGGTCAATGGATGTCATTAGGAATGGTGATTTTTGGAATACCATTGGGAACCGCATTAGGCAATATTGGTTTTATGGCAATCGGTATTCCCATTGGACTCGCCATTGGTGTTGCCAAAGACAAAAAGGCCCTACAAGAAGGTAAAACACTCACAGATATTTAGCCCTTCAACGCGGCTGTAATTCCATTGTAAATTGTTTCTATTTCAGCAATACGAATGCTGAGTTCATCAAAGGTTTCTTTATCGGCTTTGGCTTGTAATGCTTCTAAAGCTTTTACTAAATCTGTAGCACTGAGGTGACGCGCAGGTGGAAGCATTTTATGCGCTTCATTTTTAAGGCTCTCTCTTATTTTAAGCTGAATCGCCTTCTTCAAATTCTCAATACTTCTTGCAGAGCTCGACTTAAAAATATCGACCATTTCTTTTACAAAGTCGTCATCTCCCATTTCGCTCAAACCAGAAAGGTCGAACTTTGCCACTTCGGTAACAATTTCAGCAGCCGGTGATTTCTTCATTTTAGTTTTCATGGTTTCCACACGAATCATTTCTAACAATGCATTTTCGTCAAATGGCTTTCTCAATATTCGGTCAAATCCTGAGGCCAAGCTCTCCTTCATTTCTTGTTCGGAAACGGTAGCGGTAAGCGCTATCATTGGTATCCTGTGATTTTTCCCTTTTCCTTCTCTCACTTTTTTCACCACCTCTAAACCACTAAGGCCCGGCATTTTTACATCTAAAATGGCAATGTCAAACACTTGAGACTGAAGGGCAGCAAGCGCTTCGGTTCCATCTTTCGTCTGCACCAGCTTTATGTCATGGCTCTTAAAAATGGTTTCTAAAAGTTTTAGGTTGAAAGGCTCGTCATCGGCCACTAAAACTGAAATCCCCGATAGGTGGATTAGATTTTCATCTTTCTCTTTAACATCTTCTTTCAACCTTTCACCAAGGGTAAATGGCAAAATCAGAATCATTTCTGTGCCTTTGCCGGGTTCGCTTTCAATTAAAAATTCTCCTTCGTGTAGTTTCACCAACATAGCAGAAATGGCTAAACCAAGTCCTGTACCTTTGGCTTCATCGGCCACTGTGGCTTGTTCAAATTCTTCGAAAATTTTGACCTGCTTGTCTTTTGGAATTCCCACGCCACTATCCTTCACCGCTATTCGCAAACTTACCTGGTCTCCCGAGTTAAATTGAACTGAAGCACTGAGTTCAACATAACCCTTTTCGGTAAACTTGATGGCGTTGTGCAGAAGGTTCAGAATAATTTGGCGCAATCGGTGTTCATCGCCTAACACAAAATTAGGAATGCCATCAAAAGACGTTTTCAGTTTCAAACCCTTCTCATCGGCCATTTCCTCAAAAATACGCATGGTATCATTGAGTAATAATTTGAGGTCGAAGGCTTCTTGTTTTAGTTTTACCTTATTGGCGTGAAGTTTAGAAAAATCAAGAATGTCATTCAATAAATGAAGCAGGTGATCGGAAGAGCTTTTAATAATTTGTAGCTGCTCTTTTTGCTCTCCAGGCTGGGCATTTTTTAATAGTTGACTGGTAAAGCCTGAAATGGCATTCATTGGCGTACGAATTTCATGGCTCATATTGGCCAAGAATTTCTCTTTGGCTTCGGCCAGTTCTTCTGCATTCTTTTTGGCTTCACGAAGCAGGGCTTGGTGCTTTCTGTTTCTACCTACATAATTCAACTGGCTGATAAGTGTGATCAACAAAAGGGCACTGGACAACGCTGAAAAAATTACCACTTCTCGGTTGGTATCGCTCGCCAAATCTTGAATTCCTTTTACGTGATCTCTGCCCTCTTCAAGTTCTCGTGATTCAATTGTGTTAATTACATCAATAATTTTATTCTGAAATACCTGCGATTCCTTTTCAAGCGTAGAAAGCTGAAAGCGTAGGTCAGACCCTTTTTCCATGCTTTCTTCTTTCGCTTTGGCTAATTCTGACATAATTTCGGTTTGGAGTTTCTCTGATTGCGTTAGCGCTACAGTGGTATCTGCTTTTATTCTGTTCTCTTTCTTTTTTAAAGCATTAGTAACAATCCTTCCAGTCTTTTTAAAGAAGCCGATCTTTTCAGGGGTGATGGTATCCGCTTCGGCCAATAACTGAGGCATTCTTTCAATTTTCTGCGTTAAATCTTCCAAAGTGTTTTCAAGCAAATCCGAATTAATGGCTGTCAACTTGGTCTGTACTTTCGCGCGCTCCTTGATCAAATCAGAAAGCGAATCACAAAGTTGAATCATTTCATCCCTCTCAAAATAGTTTGTCTTTAGTGAGTCAATCAGGTATTGGCTGTTGTCTAAAGAGGCATTAAAATTTCGGATATAGTCTGACTTAGGGTTATTTCGATAAGCATCAATTTGTGTTTCCATTTCATTCACAAAGAAGGATACATCCTTCAAGATCAATAAATTATAGTTCTGCTCTGCGTTTTGCTGCAGCTCACTTACCATATTGTCCAGTCTTTGATAGGCTTTATATCCCGCCACCGAAATAATAATGGTAAGCACGATCAAAGCCAAGTTTACCAACCAGGCCCAAGTATGTCTATTATTGAGTTTGAAACGGGTCATCTATCGCCTAACGTGAAAAAAATAAAATATTGAAAATTACTTTCTCAATATACGCTAGATAACTATTCAGTCGACCATATGTTTAACTCAAAAAAAAGCACCCAACTGAATTATTCAGTGGGCGCCCTTCGGTAATCAATTATTGAAATAAGTTAATAAGTAAGTTGGTGACTACTCTCGCTTCTACTTCAATAACTGAGGTGGTTTCTCCGTCTATTGAAACTTCAACCTTAGTAGCAGAGTCAAACTCTAATCCACCTAGTAATTGATCTTCCTTATAAGTAGCCACAATAAGCTCATAATCTCCTTCTGGCATAAAGGCCAAAGTAAAATTACCGTTTAGGTTACTTGCTACAGCACTGTTAATTGAATTCTCAAATCTTGAATTTCCCTCTGTTGGTTCATTCATTTCAGAATCATCAAAAGTACCTTCTAAGTAAGCATATACTACTACCTTATCAGCGTCTTGCATATTGTCTTCATCCACAACTCCTTTAATCATACCTGCGGTAGATTTAGCAATCAATCTAGCAGTTGGTCTTAAATTAAACTCACCGTTTCCTTTTTTAACAAGGGCTTTTCTCAAGTCTACATCAAGTACAAGTTCAGTCATACTGTTGGCCATTACATCAAAGTCACCCATAATTTTGTAACCTGAAGTTGATCCACTTGGCACATCGATTTCATCGGTAGAACCATTGACATATTTCACATAGGCTTGATTAGATGAAGTCAGGATTAAACGAATTTCGTCATAAGCACCTGCTTCCAATTCAGCTGTACCTAAAATATAGGTCTCACCATTTTGATAATCCATTAGGTTAAACTCTTTCGGAGACTCAAACATGATCGAATTCTGTACTTGCCCATTGGCAATAAATTGTGCTTCGTCTACTGACAAGAAAACGCCAGTTATATTCTCTGCATCCACTGCAGCATCTGTTGCCTCCAGTCTAGCGGTTCCCGTTCCGTCAAGTTCATTTGAATTGTCGTCATCGCAACTAGTAAACATTAATGTTGGAATGATTAGTAGTGTTGCGGCTAATGATTTTAGATATTTCATAACTTTCAGTTTTTGTTTAGAATTTTACTGATAACCATAAGGCGAACTTGATGCCGTTCGTGCCAAAACCCATTAACTGGCCTATTTTAGGCTTTTCAGAAAATTCAACCCCTAGATTTTTATCACTTTGAAAAAAGCGCTGTCATTTTGAAAAAGGAATGGCCCAAACTATATTTTTCGTTGATATTCCTCGGCCTAAGGAGTAAATGAACCCTACTATTTCCAGACTTTTATAAATAGGAAATTGAAAGCGCAGTGGATTTTTCTATTTTTGAAGAAGCACAAAATTCAAATTCAATTTATGGCGAAGGCAAAGGCAGAAGTGAAGGAAACCCCGTTGATGAAGCAATACAATGCCATCAAAGCCAAACACCCTGGGGCGCTATTGCTTTTTAGGGTGGGTGATTTCTATGAAACCTTTGGCGAAGACGCCATTAGGGCCAGTAAGGTGCTTGATATTGTGCTCACCAAACGCGCCAATGGTTCTGCCAGTCACATTGAACTGGCTGGTTTCCCCCATCACTCCTTAGATAACTACCTGCCAAAATTGGTACGTGCTGGCAATCGTGTTGCTATTTGCGATCAGCTTGAAGACCCGAAATCGGTAAAAGGAATTGTGAAACGCGGTGTGACTGAATTGGTAACTCCTGGCCTTTCCTTTAATGATAATGTGCTGGACAAAAAGCGAAACAACTATTTGGCTTCGCTCTTCTTCGACAAAGACCAAGTGGGTATTTCCTTCCTTGATCTTTCTACGGGTGAATTCTTAACTGCCCAAGGCTCTAAAGAATATATAGACAAACTAGTACAGAGCTTAAACCCTTCGGAATTCATTTTCTGTAAATCGAATCGAGAGATTTTCTACGATCGTTTTAAAGAATCGCATAACACCTATCATTTAGATGACTGGGTATTTGCCTACGATTACACTTATGAAAAACTGACCAGCCACTTTGAAACCGCCAACCTAAAGGGTTTCGGTATTGAAAGTCTTGGTTTGGGCATTGTTGCTTCAGGCGCAATTCTTCATTATTTGGAAGAAACCGAACATAAGGAAGTAAAACACATTGCTTCCATCAGCAGAATTGAAGAAGACAAATACGTTTGGCTCGATAAATTCACCATCCGAAACCTAGAATTGGTTTACCCTCAACAAGAAGGTGGCGTGCCGTTAATTAACATTCTTGATCACACCCATACCCCCATGGGCAGCCGTTTGATGAAACGCTGGATGGTGCTTCCGTTAAAGGAAAAAAGCAGAATTGAAGAGCGCCTTTCAATTGTTGATGCCTTTGCAGAAAACACAGAACTACGAGATCAGATTTCAATTCACCTCAAGCAGATAGGTGATTTGGAGCGTTTGATTTCTAAAGTAGCGGTGGGCAGAATTAATCCACGCGAGATGAACCAACTGCGAAAAGCCTTGGAAAACATCCGTCCAATTCAAGGATATGCCGCCAATGCCTCACACAAATCGCTGCAAGCCCTTGCTGACCAAATGAACCCTTGCGATAAACTGCTCGAACGCATTCAAGAGCAGTTGAAAGAAGAAGCGCCTATGTTGGTGCATCAGGGTAATTTTGTACAAGATGGCGTGGACGAAGAGCTGGATGAACTTCGGAAAATATCGCATTCCGGAAAAGATTATTTGCTTCAAATTCAGCAAAGAGAAACAGAACGCACCGGCATTACCTCTTTGAAAATTGCCTACAATAGAGTTTTCGGTTACTATTTGGAAGTCACCAATTTGCACAAAGACAAAGTGCCTGCAGAATGGATCAGGAAGCAAACTTTGGTCAATGCAGAGCGCTACATTACCGAAGAACTGAAAACCTACGAAGACAAAATCTTAACAGCCGAAGATAAGATTCAAGCCATTGAGCAGCAGATTTTTCTCGATTTGGTTTCGTTCGCAGCCGAGTACACCGCCCAAGTACAGCAAAATGCCAAGGTGGTGGGTATGTTAGACTGCTTGATCTCTTTCGCCACTGTAGCCGAAATAAACCATTACTGCCGTCCGCAAATCAATGACAAAATGATCATTGATATTCAGGAAGGCCGCCATCCTGTGATTGAAAAGCAATTGCCTGTGGGCGAAAGCTATGTGCCGAACGATGTTTTTCTGGACGATCATACGCACCAAATTCTGATCATTACTGGCCCCAATATGGCGGGTAAGTCTGCGCTCTTGCGTCAAACTGCCTTGATCGTATTGATGGCGCAAATGGGTTGCTATGTGCCGGCCAAAGCCGCTATTCTGGGCATTACCGATAAAGTATTTACGAGAGTGGGTGCCAGCGATAACCTGTCCAAAGGTGAATCTACTTTTATGGTAGAGATGACTGAAACAGCAAGTATACTTAACAATTTGAGCGATCGAAGCTTGGTGCTGATGGACGAAATTGGCCGAGGCACCAGTACTTATGATGGGATTTCCATTGCTTGGTCGATTGTGGAGTACTTGCACAACCACGACAAGTTCAAACCAAAAACACTCTTTGCTACCCATTACCATGAACTAAATCAGTTGCAAGAAGATTTCCCTGCCATTAAGAACTTCAATGTTTCGGTGAAGGAAGTGGGCAACAAGGTGATTTTTATGCGCAAGCTCAAAGAAGGCGGCAGCGAACACAGCTTTGGTATTCATGTGGCACAAATGGCAGGGATGCCAAACCCTGTCGTGATTCGTGCTGCGGAAATCATGCACCACTTGGAGAAGGACAAAATCCGCAATCAAACGGACGACAAGATGAAAGACCTGCCAAAGAACAACTTTCAGTTGAACCTCTTTGAAGCTGATCCTACTTTCATGGAAATCAAAGAAATTCTAGACAGCCTAGACATCAACACCATTTCTCCAGTAGAAGCATTGCTCAAACTGAATGAGATTAAAGGCAAGTTGAAGAAGTAGATTTTCGTTATTTTTGATAAAAAGACCCATATGAGCAGCGCAGATATCAGGGAGAGATTACACGACTTTATCAACAAGGCAGATGACAAAGCACTTGAAGCGCTGTATTCAATTGTACAGTCTGGTATTGACGAATCTGATTATACCCTGAGTAAAGAACATAAAGCTCTTCTTGAAGAAAGACTTGAAGAACATGAAAAGTACCCAAACTCTGGTTCAAGTTGGGAAGAAGTTAAAGATCGAATCAAGCGAAAGCTGTGAGCTACTCCGTCATTATAAAACCACAGACGGAAAACGATATTACCGAAGCCGCCCTTTGGTATGAATTCAAAAGATCAGGTTTAGGAGCAAGGTTTTTAATATCCCTCGATCATAAGTTGACACTAATCCAAAAACGTCCCTACCTCTTTCAAGAGCGGTATAAAAACGTTCGATTTGCCCTAATAAAACAATATCCTTTTGCCATCCACTATTTCATTGATGACAAAAGGATATTTGTAATAGCTGTTCTCAGTACAAGTCGAAATCCAAAAATTTGGGAGACTCGTTAACTGCTAATCCTTTCCGTAAAGTGCTTTTCCTATTTCGTAGTATTTATCGCTTTCTATCCAAAAAGGAGTTTCATCAGCATTTCCGATAAGGCGCGAAGCCAATACGTAACTGCTGAAAAACTTAAATAGATAATCATAATCTACGGTTTCTGGATTGTCGCCTGCTTTGTGGTAGTACTTGGTTACATCGCCATCGAAAGAGCGGAAGCCCAAGCTATAAGTCGGTGCTGGAATTCCTTTTCGGGCAAAACTCACATTATCCGATCGATCGAAAAGCCCTTGCTCACCCGCAGGATCATCAATGGCAGTAAGGCCATAAGCCGTGTTTGCATCTTTTATCAATTGCGGCACTACGGTAAATCTTTCTAAGCCTACGACTGTAGAAATGGTGGTGTCATTATAACCAGCGTTGTCACTATTCCAGCAAAACACAATTTCGTTCAAGGGAATAATTGGGTTATCAGCCATCCAACGACTTCCGATCAGACCTTTCTCTTCACCTGTGTAAAGCACGAAAAGCGCAGATCTTCTCATTGGGTACTTGCCAATGTTTTCAGCCGCAGAAAGCACCGTTACCGTTCCAATTGCATTGTCACGAGTACCGTTGTAAATAGAGTCACCTGTTTCGTCTGGTCTTCCAATTCCTACGTGATCGTAGTGTGCAGAGAACATAATGAACTCGTCCTTCAATTCAGGGTCAGTGCCTTCAATCATGGCCAAGACATTTTTGTCTTTGGTCAGCTCATTGATCATTCCTTTGATTTCAATATTCGCCCTTTTGATGCTGCGCGTCATCATGAACTTCTGGGTAGAGTTGTCTGCATCCTTCAACCAAAGCTGAGGAATGATTCTTCCTTCATCACCATCAGGATCGATACTCAGGCTAGTGCTTCTGAAACGAGCACCTACCTGTTCAAATGAAGTAGGAAGGTTATAGAATTCTACGATTCCAGCTGCTCCATTTTCTAAAGCCAATTGGTATTTCTGACGACTGAACTGAAGAATTTGACGTGTGTCAGTAGCTTCTCCATCGCCAATTTTAGCGAATACGATTTTGCCTTCTACGTCCTTGTCGTCATAATCGGCTGCCAATGCGTAATTGAGGAATACGATTTCGCCTTCCACTTTTTCGCTTTGACCTTCGAGCACCAATAGGTTTGTACCCAATTCGAAATTCTTACCAGAGAAATCTAAAGTAGCAGACGCTGCTGGGCTTTTCTTTCTTAAAGGCACCGACTGGAAATAACCATCAGCACCTGGCACAGGCTTCGCTCCATATGCTTTCAACTGATCAGCGATATAATCTGCAGCAATTAAAATTTCTGGTGAGCCCGTATCACGGCCTTTCATTTCATCAGAAGCCAAATAGTAAATGTGCTCCTTAATGGTTTCTTGATTTACCGTAGCATCGGTTTTTTCTTTGTCCGTAAGAGGGCTACAAGCGGTACCAACAAATAGCAACAAGCCTGAAAATAGGAGGGTCTTTTTCATATTATTTCAATTCAAAATATTTGAAAACAGGGTATTCTACAGCTTTTTGGTCAATACCGCTTTTCTGGAAATGCTCATCAAAGAAGTTCCAAGTCACTAAGCCGTCATCTGATTCCGGCTCTAACATATAAAAAATTAGGTTGGCCAAAGGCTGAGCCAAGTCTACCCAGTAATCGCCCTTACCAAATTTCTTGGTTGCGCTTTCATAGGCTCCTTCAATGGTGGCCATGTTGTGCTTTTCGAAAGGTCTTTGCCCTAATTCTAACTTGGTGGCTTTATATACCTGACCTGTTGCTCTTACATTCTTTTCAAGCTTGGTCACTTTAACACCATTCTTCATAAGGTGCTCAGCAATGTTAGCAAACTCGGCCGGAATAATGTAGCCCTTTGGTAAAATGGCAGTTACTGTTGGAGTAAAAGCACTGTAGTTAACTACATCTGGTAACTCTACTATTTCTGGCTTTCTTACATAACGTGTACCTGGTCGGTTGCCTTCGGTTTCATCATAAGCCACATAATTATAGGCTCTATATGCAGGAATCTTTTTATCCAAAGCAGTCATTTCGAATCTTACTCCTTTGCTTACTTTTCCACCTTGCTCTTTTACCAACTGAATGGCTGCCGCTTCTGCTTGCGCATTTACCTTCAACATTTCCTTCCCGTTCTTATTGGTGAACTCAAGGATTTCTCTGACAAAAGCATGGGTAGAATTGATACGTTGATATAAACGCTCATGAGCAAAAGCTTCACTCAAAATCGCCATTCTGTTCCTTAAACCGAATTGGTTCACCAAGTAGCGTGGGTGGTGATTATAAGTAGTAATGGACTTAATTGGCCATCCCTCTCTTTGTGGATAGAAATAGCCATACGGGCCGAGGTATACATCATCTTTCTTCTTTACTTGCGTGGTTACCTCAGGAAGAATTCTATCCCAGGTAAAATCGTAAGGTGCTTTTTCACCAGCGGTGTGGTAGCTAGGTGCCCAAGTAAGTGAATAGCCATGCCAAACGCCATTGGTGGTGTGCAGGTCTACAAAAAGTGTAGGATCCCAAGGCACGATAATGTTTTGAATAAGTCCGTTAGTCTCTAAAGCTTCTTGCTTAATACCGTCACGGTTCAAGTCCCAACCTTGGCTGGCCTCTCTAATTCCGACTTCCTTCGGGCTGTCTTCTTGCGAAGGTCTACGGCCTGCCTCCATTTTGTCGTTGGAGTCAGTATTGTAAATAGGCGCAAAAAGGATGATTTGGTTGTCCAAAAGATAGCCTTTGTCTCCGTGAAGGATTTCGCGAAGCATTACCTGCACCGCTTCTTTTCCCTCTACTTCACCCGAGTGAATATTTCCTTGGATATAAATGATCGGTTTGCCGCTGGCTTTTGCTTCGGCTGGCGTGCTCACTTTTGGGTTGGACAAAACCAACACAGGAATGTCTTTTCCTTCCAAACTAGTGCCCATCGAAATACGGCTTACTTTGTTGGTTCCTTTGCTTACGGCATCTATAAAAGCCATTACATCGGCATAGGTAGAAGTCTTCTCGTAATTCGAAAGTTCTGGAGTGGTTAGAAATGATTTAGGTAGGTCTTGCGCAGTTACTGAAATGGCAAAACAACTTAAGATCAATAGATAAAAAAGTCTCATAATTATCATTTTAGGGTCGGTGAAATTACCAAAAACAAGCTCATGTTTTACATTTTCAAAATCCTTTTGTTTCCCTTTTATATAGGCGGTACTGCCTTTAATCGTATCCTTTTCTAATTTCAATTGACCAATTTTACCCTTATGAACAGACGCAATTTTGTAAAACAGACAAGTTTAATCACCGGAATTGGTGCCACTACAGGCTTCTCCTTTCTTAATGCACTTTTCGAACAAGACGGGTATAAAATGACTCCCTTGAGAAATAACGTTGGTTTTTTTACCGAAAAGGGAGGTACAATTGGCTGGATGGCTTCCAATAATGGAATTGTGGTGGTGGATACGCAGTACCAAGATTCGGTTGCACATTTGATTGAAGAGCTAAAGAAAAAGACGAGTCGGCAAATTGACCTTTTGATCAATACGCATCATCATGGTGACCATACTTCGGGTAATATTGCCTTTAAGGGTTTGGCAAAGCAGGTTGTCGCGCATGAAAACTCAAAAGCCAATCAAGAAAGAACTTCTAGAAACCCAGACAATACACTTTTACCCGATACCACTTTTAAATCAGGAAAGTGGAGTAAGAAGGTGGGAGACGAAACCATGTCGCTGCATTATTTTGGTGCTGGTCATACCGATGGAGATTCGGTGGTTCATTTTGAGAATGCTAACATCGTGCATATGGGCGATCTGCTTTTTAACCGAAGAACACCCTTTATAGATAAATCCGCAGGGGCAAATATGGCCAGCTGGCAGTCGGTTCTTGAAAAAACTTATAATACCTTTGACAGCGATACGATTTTCGTCTATGGACACGCTGGAGAGGGTTATGATATTCAAGGAAAGCGCGAAGATTTGAAGGCTTTTCAAAACTATCTACAGAAATCTCTTGAGTACGTCAAAAAAGGAATTGACGGAGGGAAGACGAAGGAAGCTTTGTCTGACGTGAATGAAATACCTGGTGCTCCTGAATGGAAAGGAAGCCAATCTAGAACAATTGATGCAGCCTATATGGAGCTGTTTGAAGGAAAATAATGATTTTTAAAAAGCTTATCTTATCTATTACAGTATTATTCTTTGCCCTTCCACATGAGCAAAATAGCGATGGCCTGAGGCTACTGGATAAAATGCATAAACGCTACGAAAGCAAATGGTATAAAACCCTCACTTTTGATCAGCAAACCATTAGATACGATGAAGAGGGTAAAATAGTGAGTGAAAACGTATGGTACGAAGCCATTCAAATGCCCGATAAATTGGCCATCAAGTTTGATGACATGGATAAGGGTAATGGAATGATTTTCAGAAATGACTCCATCTATCAATTGAAAGAAGGCCAAGTTTCTAGTTCTCGGATCATGTATCATCCCTTGCTTATTTTAGGCTTCTCAGTTTACGATCAGCCAGCAGTAAAAACAGCCAGGGCCCTTACCATTTTGGGCTTTGATTTAGAAAAAGCCCACCAACGAGATTATAATGGCAAAAAAGTATACGTTGTTGGAGCGTTAGAAGGCGATAATGATTCTAACCAATTTTGGATTGATAAGGAAACCCTTCTGTTTGTTAGAATGACCCAGAACTTTGGGAATGGGCGAAATCAAGATGTCCATTTTAATAAATATGAGAAAATTGGCGGTGGCTGGGTAGCTACTGAAGTAAAGTTTTACACCGATAATAAATTGAGACTTTCAGAAGTATATACAAATATCAAATCTCCTGATGAGCTCTCTCCTAAAATATTTGAGCCCGCTAGCTTCGAAGGAGTAAAGTGGGTGCCCTAATAATATGTAATGTCAGAGCAAAAAAATGCCCCCCAAATAATTTGGGGGGCATTTTTATTTCACGCCGAGTTACTTATAAATCGAACAAATGAGTGTTCAATTTTTTGAGTGCCTCAACTTTAGAGCCTTCATCGGTCAATAAAGAAATATTATGTCGGCTTCCGCCATATGAAATCATTCGAATTGGAATGGTGCTTAAGGCTTCAAAAATATTATTAACCACCCCTTTTCTTTCCGCCACAAAATTACCCACTACACAAATGATGGTTTGATTCTTATCCACCTCCACGGTACCAAATTTCTCTAGTTCCGTAAGTATTTTATTCAAATAAGTATCGTCATCAATGGTTACAGAAACCGCCACTTCTGAGGTGGTAATCATATCGATTGGTGTTTTATACTTCTCGAAAATCTCGAACACCTTTCTCAAGAAACCATAGGCCAAAAGCATTCGGCTCGACTTGATCTTGATCGCGATAATCCCATCTTTTGCCGCCAGGGCCTTAACATCGTCAGAAGTGGTTTCTGTGCTGATCACTGTTCCTTTTGCCTCTGGCTGCATGGTGTTGAGCAAACGCACCGTAATTCCCATTTTCTGCGCTGGCCAAATGGAAGCAGGGTGCAAGATCTTCGCTCCGAAATAGGCAAGCTCAGCAGCTTCGTCAAAAGAGAGCTCAGCAATCGGAAAAGTTTTGTCTACCACCCTTGGATCGTTATTGTGCATTCCGTCAATGTCCGTCCAAATTTGGATTTCAGTTGCATTAATGGCTGCACCAACCAAAGAAGCGGTGTAGTCACTTCCTCCACGCTGCAAATTGTCAATTTCGCCTTTATGATTCTTGCAGATATAGCCTTGTGTGATAAAAATTGTAGCATCTGTTTCCTTTGCCAAAATGGCCTTCAGCTTTTCAGAAATCAGGTCTAAATCTGGCTCCTCTTCCTCATTGGTACGCATAAACTCTAGCGCTGGAAGCAGCTTTGCACTTAGCCCAATTTCTTCTAAATAAAGCGTGAGAAGCTTGGTGGACATTAATTCGCCCTGCGCGAGGATATCCCTGTTCAGGGCCTCGTTGAATGATATTTTAAGCGTGATGAGCAGGAACTCAAAATGCTCATCAATCATTTCTTGTGCTTCCGCTGCCTTTTCCGAAGTAGAAAATAAAGCCTCTATGAAAGTGCTGTAATGTGCTCGAAGGGCCTCAATCTTAGATTTGGCTTCAGGCTTATCGCTCTTTGCCAATGACTCTCCAATGGACACTAATG
Source organism: Roseivirga echinicomitans (assembly GCF_001592935.1). Classification (GTDB taxonomy): domain Bacteria; phylum Bacteroidota; class Bacteroidia; order Cytophagales; family Cyclobacteriaceae; genus Roseivirga; species Roseivirga echinicomitans. The sequence continues at coordinate 589,102 of NZ_LRDB01000001.1, read as the reverse complement.
CATTGGTAGTGCCTGAAAGGGCAGATAGTACGACAATTTTAGAGTGCTCATCTCTGGTAATCAGCTGAGCCACTTGATGCATTCGTTCCGGTTTTCCAACCGAAGTTCCTCCGAATTTTAAGACCTGCATAAATTGATCTGGGAAATTAAGTTGTAAAAATTATTGATTAGAAGCCGAGCATTTTCACCGCAGTAATTGCCGCTTCATCTCCTTTGTTGCCGTGCTTTCCTCCGGCCCTATCTAACGCTTGTTTCTGGGTATTTGGGGTAAGCACACCAAAAATCACAGGCTTATTGTATTTCAACGATACGTTGGTAATGCCATGGGCTACCGCATCACAAATGAAATCGAAGTGACGGGTTTCCCCTTGGATTACACAGCCCAAGCAGATCACAGCATCGATTTCTTCAATTTGGGCCATCCATTGTGCGCCCATAGAGAGTTCAAAGCTGCCAGGCACCATTTTCTTAATAATGTTGTCCTTGCTCACTCCGTTGGCAATTAGCGTTTCATATGCGCCTTGATAAAGCGATTCTGTTACTTCTTCATTCCACTCTGAAACCACAATAGCGAACTTCTTCTTACCCATATCGGTAATATTTTTATCGCTGTAATCGCTAAGACTTTTAAGGTTTGATGCCATAATGTTGATTGTGTATTGCTGTAAAGATTATTGATACTATAGAATTGTGCGCTTGAGCCCTGTACTAAATAAAAAAGGTAAGACCTTTCGACCTTACCTTCATTGTTAATTTTTTTTGAATTAAGAAATTAACTCCCGGCAAGGCCTTCTAGGCGAGCCTTATGCTTTCGTGCGCTAGCGTACTCAGCAGTTCCAAAGTGATTCTTAATAATATTGTCTAAAGGCTTAACAGCTGCTTTAAGGTCTCCTTGTTTTTCGTAAGCCAAAGAAGCTTTCAATAAATACGCTGGAGAAAAAGCATCGTCATCAGCAGTGCTAGCCGCTTTTTCGTATTGGCTTGCCGCATCACTGAAGTTACCCAATTCCATGTAAGCATCACCTGTTAACTTATAAGCTCTCGATTGAATCAACTCTTCTGATGAACTGAAGTTCTTTAAATGATCTAAAGCCAACTGAAATTGCTGCTCCTTTAAATAGATTACACCAGTATAATAGTTAGACAAGTTTGCCGCTTCTGTACCACCATAAATATCGATGATACTTAAGAAACCAAGGTTTCTACCATCACCATTCAAGGCCAAATCAAGGCTATCTTGTTCGAAATAATACTGCGCCTGAAACATGTCTGCTTGGGCAGTTGTATTCTTGCTACTCTTGGTATAATTGATGAAGAAAACAGCGCTGGTAATTACAATAATTACCAAACCTACTATCATCCCAACAAAACCTGCTGGTCCTAGCTCTTTCTTCATTTTTCCAACTGTTGAGTTGGTATTGCTATGCGTCTCGTGTGCTTCTTCTGAAGTCTTTTGTGCCATCTCTTGAAAATTAGGTCGCAAATATAAGGAAAATGTTGAACAACAAGGGATTAAATCCTATTCGGTGATGAACGGGTAGTCCTGTTGTACGTAAACGTCTTTGTAAGCCTCAGACGGATCAGGATAATCTGATTCTTCTGCAAACTTAACTGATTCTTCCACAGTAGCTTTGATCTTCTTGTCTATATCTTTCAACTCTGCTTCAGTAGCCCATTTGTTTTCCAAAATCTTGGCCCTTACTTGCTCAATTGGGTCTCTGTCCTTGTATTCGTTCAGTTCTTCTTTGGTTCTGTATTTCGCTGGATCGGACATTGAGTGCCCCTTATAGCGGTAAGTTCTGAACTCCAATAAAGTTGGTCCATCACCTCTTCTTGCTCTGTCGGCAGCTTCTTCAACCGCAATGTGAACGTTTTCAGGGTTCATAGCATCTACAGCTGCAGAAGGCATGTCGTAAGATTCGCCTAGAGTATGAAGGTCGGTTACGTTAGAAGTTCGTTGTACCGAAGTTCCCATGGCGTAACCATTGTTTTCGATTACGAAAATTACAGGCAATTTCCATAACATCGCCATGTTCAATGCTTCGTGGAATGCCCCTTGACGCACAGCACCATCACCCATCATACAGATACAAAGCTTTCCTGTTTTATTATATTTTTCGGCAAAGGCAATACCAGCACCCAAAGGCACCTGGCCACCTACAATACCGTGACCGCCCATAAATCCAACTTCTTTGTCGAACATGTGCATTGAGCCACCTTTTCCTTTAGAAACACCCGTTTCTTTGGCCATTAGTTCCGCCATAATTGCATTTGGGCTTGTTCCTAAAGCCAATGGCTGACCGTGGTCTCTATAGGCAGTAATCCACTTATCTCCCTTTTCCAAGGCAGAAACTGAACCACTAGAACAGGCTTCTTGTCCAATGTACAAATGGCAAAAACCTTTAATTTTTTGTTGTCCGTAAAGCTGTCCTGCTTTCTCCTCGAACCTTCTTTGTAGCAACATGTTCTCGAACCAGAACATATAAGTCTCCTTAGAGAACTTTGTCGCCTTTGTTGCTTTTGCTTTAGATGTTGCTTTAGTTGCGGCCATTCGTCAATATATTTGAAGGAAATCTCCGTTTCCTTTGCTTGTACAAGTTTAAATCGGAGTGCGAAAATAAGACAAAAACGTTCAACTTCGAAATTAATGCATCTCGAATCTCTCGGCCTTAACAATTTCAAGAATTACGAAAGTTTAAAGATCGACTTTTCGAAGGAAATCAACTGCCTTGTGGGGAAGAACGGAAGTGGTAAAACAAACCTGTTAGATGCCATTTATTACCTCTGCATCACCAAAAGCGCCTTTAACCCACAAGACGTCCAATGCGCCCTCCATGGACAAGACTATTTTTCATTACGAGGAAAAATTATTCTAGGCGACCGAACTCACACCCTAGTTTGTGGTTTGCAACTGGGAAAAAAGAAATTAATTAAGCTGGATGAGAAGCCTTATAAGAAAGCGAGCGAGCATATTGGTAAGTTTCCAGTGGTACTTATTGCCCCTAATGACACGGATGTCATCCGGAATGGCAGTGAAGACCGGAGGAGGTTTTTTGATGGCATTATTTCGCAGACCAGCCAAAATTACCTGAACGACCTTATTCAATATAACCATGTACTCAAACAGCGCAACAGCCTGCTGAAACAGTTTGCCGACCGTGATTTTTTCGATGCTGCCCTGCTTCAACAATACACCGATCAGCTGATTGAAATTGGCCAACGCATTTACGAAGTCAGAAAAGACTTTACCCAGGCTTTCCGTCCTTTGGTGCAAAAGCATTATGCGCTGCTGTCAGAAGAAAGTGAACAAGTTGATTTACAGTATGAATCAGACTTTGGGCAGGACATTGCCGCTTTGTTTAAGCAAAACCAGAAAAAGGATTTAATTCTGAAACGCACAAATGTAGGGATTCATAAAGATGAGTTTCTATTTGAAATGGAAGGCGAACTGATCAAAAAGTTCGGGTCGCAAGGGCAGCAGAAGTCTTATTTGATTGCACTCAAGCTAGCGCACTTCGATTATATCTTTACTGAAACGGAAATTAAACCCATGCTGCTACTCGATGATATTTTCGATAAGCTAGATGATTTCCGCATTACCAAGCTGATGGAAATGGTGGCCTCCGATGCCTTTGGGCAGATTTTCGTTACCGATGCCCGCCCCGAGCGAAGCCAAAAAATCTTCGAAGCGATTGGCCATGAAGTGAAGTTTTTTGAGGTGGTGGAGGGAAAATTGTCATAATCGACAACCAAATACGTAACTGCTTACGTATACCCTCTATTTACTTTATACTACCACTTATGAAAAGCAAATTAAAACAAACAGCCTTATCGGCATTGGCACTCTGTGTATTGGCCATTGGGCTCACGAGCGCTACCCTAAAGCCAGCGGATAGCGGTTATGATTACCTCAAACAAAGATTAGAAGCCACCAAAGCCTTTACTATTGAGGTTTTTAATGCCATGCCAGAGGCGGATTACAATTTCAAGCCCAATGAAGAGCAGCGCACTTTTGGGGCACAGGCCTACCACATTGCCTACAGTATCGATTATTTTCGAAGGGCTTTCGAGAACAAAGGGCAAGCCGCATGGAGTCCAGGAGATGAAAACGCCAAAAGTAAAGCAGAGCTAATCAAATGGGCTGGGGAGCAATTTGATGCCATGCACAAATTGATTCTCGCGAGTGAGTCGAGTGACGCGGCTACGGCTCAAGTAATTTCCTATTTAGACCATAATGCCCATCATCGAGGCCAAATGGTGAGCTATTTAAGAGTGAAAGGAATTAAGCCTCCAGCATATCGCTAAAAGGCTTTGTATTGTGTATAGGAATGGGCTGTGCTGAAAGGTGCAGCCTTTTTTTATTCCTCAGGTTGGAGAGTTACCTGTCTTGTTAATTCCATGGTTATTGCGTTTATTTAATCTTTGTATAGAGAAATTATAATGCGATATAATCCTATTAAAACACTTCTGGCTATATTGTTCCTTAGCTCTTGTGGAGGAACTGAAAAAAGTGAGAAGACTGATAACACAATAGCCGAAAGAAAGCCACTTGAAATTATTGATAAGGGGCTCAAGACTTTCACTCTAGATGATGAGATCAATTTTGAGCGGCTCATTGATCTAAAATTCAATACAATTGAAGGAGTAGATTACTTAACATTCTTTGACAGAGCATCATACTCCATCTATATGTATGATTATAAACAACCTAAACCTATTCGTAGAATTCAATTGGAAAAAGTTGGGCCAAATAGAATACATGAATTCTTTAACTTTCAATTTTTCTTTCACGCTATGGACTCAATCCTTATTCGAGTTCCAATGATGGGGCATTATCTAATCAATGGTAAGGCAGAAGTTATAGATAAAAAAGAAGCTAAAGGCTCAGGAGTATTTCAAAATGAAATAAGAAAGGCTTCTTTCGATGATGCTAGTTATTACGAAAATGGTAAAATCAACACCTTGTGGACTAGTGCGAATCAGGGTGAAAATCAAGAACAAACATATCTAAGAGCAATAATAGATTGGAAAAATGACTCCATTGTATCAAAGAGCATTTCTGCCAATCAGGTCTTTTCAGATTATCCAAAAATCAAGGAGATGCTGAACCGTAAGGATAAAACGTTCATCCCCATTAAAGTCCATTTTTTAAGAAGTTCCGAATTCCTATTTGCCAGTACACCAATCTCTGATAGTATTTTCCTTTTTAAGGATAACCAACGGGTAAAGTCTATTTATGCAGGTAAGCCCAACTGTAACATCGCTGATTACGAAACTTTCTTGAAATTAAGAGAGATCAAAAACATTCGTTCTGGGTCAAGTGGAAGCGTTTCAAAAGTTCAGGAACCTATTCATCCTCCATATTACGGAGACAATAGTATTTCCCCAGATGGAAAGTACATCTATCGCGTGCTTTCCCATGGAACCAAGCCCCTCACGAGATATACCCGATGTCATTGGCGCAACATTAATTGTCGTAAACACAGAAACGAACGAGATAAGCTATTTCGAACTGCCTATCGATGAAATTGACCTAAAAGTGCCAGAAAGCATTAATGTATTCACTAGCAATGAGGGTATTCATTTTCGCGTAAAAGATCAGCAAAACGAAGACAAAATCCAGTTTAGAGTTTTTGGAGTAAAGTAACCTCCCCTACAAAGCAGCATTACATCTTCTCGACAGTTCAGTGCAGGCAAATTACAGTTCATTGCATTGCAGTTTTTTCTTGCGCGGCATCTTCCCATCATTGTAAGGTCGATTAGCCATTTGGCGCATCGGCAAGAGGTCAGCCCGATAGGTCATCGGGAACTCAAAACAACAAAGACAGTTGAAAAGGCAGGTTTGGTCACCTGCTGGCAACTGCCTAAAACGAAACAAACTATGAAAAACCGAAGCACAAAAACTCGAAGTATGATTATGGGAATGGCCGTTGCCTTATGGGCAATGCTATCCTTAGCAAATGATCTTTCTGCCAAACAAATTACTGTTTCAACCTCCAGGTCTGGTTCTAACTCCACGAGCATTTCACAAAAGAACGGCACCTACCGTTACTCTAGCAAGCAAGGCAACAACGGCATTGAAATAGAGTACGAAGGTGACATCGCATTTACGGATGATGACAAAGCCATCAAATCAATTTCCAGAGATGGATATATCAAAATTAGAAAAACCTCTTTTGGCGAAAGAAGAGAGTTATTGGCCGAAGGAAACTCTGCTGGCACCATAGACTATCAGTTTTATGAAGGCCGAAGAAAGGCCGATTTTGATGCCGCTGCGCAAAAATGGTTGGCCGATGTATTGCCCGAAGCCATTCGCGCTACTGGCATCGGAGCAGAAAGCAGAACCCAAAGAATTTACGCCAAGGGTGGTCTTGATGCGGTTTTAAAAGAAACCAGTCAAATCAGGAGTGATTATGTAAGCCAAATGTACCTTAAAGCGGTACTCGACAAGCAAAATCTGAACAATAAAGAATTGGTGAAAATAGCGGCTTATGTACCTGCTAACCTAAGTTCTGACCATTACATCACCGAAGTTTTTAAAGATTACAGCAGCCTATTTTTAAAGAATAATGAAACCACCGAGGCCTTTTTAAGTGCCATTGGCCGAATGGATTCTGATCATTACGTAAGCCTCATACTTATGCGTGCTTTGCAAGAAGATTTGAGTGACGTCATGATTTCCAAGGTGCTAGATGCTGCCGAGAGAATGGATTCTGACCATTACAAAACTGAGGTGATTAAAAAAGTAATGGATAGAAAAGACCTTTCGAGCAGCGCAGTAAATAGAATCGTGAAAGCCACTTCCGACATTGATTCTGATCACTACGCTACTTTGGTTTTACGAGAGGCTTTGGACAGACCCAACTTGACGGATGAAGCTTTCGAAAGTCTGATGGAGGCCATTTCAAATATTGATTCCGATCATTATGTCACCGAAACCATGCGTGGTCTTTTGAGACAAAGCAATCCTTCCGACAGAGTAGTAGAAGCCGTGATCAAAAGAGTGGGTCGAATGGATTCAGATCATTACAGAACCTTAGTGATCAATGATTTGATGGAAAATCAGCAGATTTCTAAAAAATACTTCAATGACCTTTTGGTCACCGTTAATGATGTTGGCTCCGACAACTATGCTTCCAAAATTTTGAAAAGCGTATTGCGCGAGCAAGATCTTTCTGATGAAAACTACGACAAGGTATTGAGCCGAGTAGCCAACATTGATTCGGACTATTATAAAGTTAACATTTTGAAAGATGTGCTTGACTCCAAAAAATTGAATAAAACGCACATGATCAGCATCTTGAAAACGATCTCTAGCATTGACTCAGACTATTATAAGTCTGAGGTATTAAAAGGCGCTTGTAGTTCCGTAAGTAGTGCTGACGCAGAGGTAAAAGACTTGTTCAGATCGGTAGCTAAAACCATTAAATCAGATACTTATTACGGCAAAGTAGCCCGTTGTATCGACTAAGATTTTCTGTCCAAAAGAGAGGGAAGTGCAAATTCGGTTTCGAATATATTTCGATAGACTTTCATTTTGCCCCTCTCTTTTTCTTAAATTTCTATCCAACCAACTTTAATGTATGCCCAAGCTTATCCGGCTTGTACTTTTTACCGTCATTGGAATTCTATTCCTAGAATACCTCTATTATAGCGAATACGACCTGCTCCCCAATGTGTATAGAGAGGCTCCGCTGTATATTTTCACTATTATCACCAGCATTCTCTCGGGCTTGGCCATTAGCAGTATCAACCTAAAGCTCAACGAAAAACTACCTTGGCGCAAAAGCATATTGCAACGATTTATCGCTGGATTGGCCTTTGATTTTCTAGCCCTCGCCATTATTCTTTTGACTTTAAACTGGCTGGCTGGCGTTTCAGGAATAATTGATTTTCACTTGTTTGAAGCAGCACTCACCGAAAGCCAACTGGAAGTAAAAGTGATTATCCTAAGCTTTATTCTGCTGTTTATTGTAACACTGGTAGAGTTCAATACTTATTCTTACAGCGAGTTTTCTGTGGGCCAAATCCGGAAGTTAAAATCGGAGCGAAAACAACTTGAGTTTCAGTTTGAGGCCCTTAAAAGCCAGCTTAGTCCGCATTATTTGTTCAATAGCATGAACACCATTTCATCGCTGATTTATCGTGACCCTCAAATTGCCGAGAACTTTATTCGCAACCTGGCTGAAACATTCAACTATGTTTTGAATACGAAAAATGTAAAGCTGGTCAGTCTAAAAGAAGAAATTGAAGCCCTAAGAGATTTTAATTATTTGCTGGGCATCCGCTACGGAAATGCGCTGGATCTTAAAATTGAAATCGATGATGCTACGCTCTCTTTTCCAATACCGCCTTTGAGCCTTCAGCTTTTGGTCGAAAATGCGGTAAAGCACAATGTGATTTCTGATGACGAACCGCTGAGGATCAACATTAGAAATGACGAGCATCACCTTATTGTTTTGAACAACAAAACCGAAGCGCCCACCAAAACCAGCTCACATAAAGTGGGCCTCGACAATATAAAGAAGCGATATGCCTTTTTCACCGTGCGAGAAGTGGAGGTAAAAGACGAAGATTATTTTGAAGTAAAACTGCCGATTCTGAAAGATTCATGAAAAAGAACCTACTAGATCAGCCCCTTTTCCGCATTACCGTGCCTCCCATTTATGGGCTGATGATGTATTTTCTGATTCTATTGCTCAACAACGACCTCAGCCAAATTACAGAAACCGTCCTTACCCAAGAGCTACTGCTTTGCGTGGTACTCGCCTTTCTTACTTCTGAATCGCTGCGTTTTACCATTGTGCTCTTCGAGAAAAAAGTGGGGCATGAACTAAGGCGAACAGGCAATATTACTTTGCTCTTTTTCACCTCGTTTCTGATTTCAGCAGCCATCATCTTCGCTGCGGTATATTATTACTTTTCTGAAATTGAGGGCAATTCTTACTTTGTGCTTTATCAGTCCAACCTGATTAAACTGGTCTCTATTTACTCCATTAGCGGCCTGCTGTACACACTTTTCTACCTCAGCATTTATTTCCTTTCCGTTAAAAATGAAACTGAAATAAAGCGCGAAGACCTCAAGCGCCAAAACCTAGAGCACCAGCTTGAAATCTTCAATAATGAAATTAACCCAAAGCTGCTTTTCCAAAGTTTGGAAACGCTCATTGCCTTGGTGCATCACAATATAGACGCTGCAGAAGATTTTGTGGACAGGCTGTCATTGGTCTATCGTTACATTTTGGATAACCGAAAAAAGGAATTGGTCAAGGTGGAAGACGAGCTTCAGGCCACCAAAAACCTGTTCCTCCTTTTCAAAGAAAAGTACCCCGAACAAATCAGCTTAACTATTGCTCCTTGGACTGGAGAAAAAGGAAAATTACTGGTGCCAAATTCATTGCCGATGCTGCTCGATTGTGTGGTCAACAGCACCATCATATCGAGCTACCAACCTTTAAATATTCGCATTAGCTTTGATGAAGAAGGTTACCTGGTCATGCAGTACCAAGAAAATGATAAATTGAGTTTGGATGCGATGATTAAGAAAAGGCACAAAAACCTGCATCAGGCCTTTGCTTATTTTTCAGACAAGCCCGTAATCCAAATCAGGGCCTATGGTGACGCCTTTATAAAACTGCCATTGCTCGAATTGAAAGAAGAACTATGAAGGTATTTATTATAGAAGATGAAATTCCGGCAGCCGAAAAGATTCAACGCTATTTAATGCGCTATGATGAAAACATAGAAATCTTGGGTCAGGCCATGAGCGTAAAGCAAGCCGTAAGTTGGCTTGATGAAAACCATGATGTGGACCTGCTGTTGATGGACATTCAATTAACAGACGGACTCAGCTTTGATATTTTCAAGTCCGTTAAAATTGACATCCCCGTGATTTTCACCACGGCTTATAATGAATACGCCATCGAAGCCTTTAAGGCCAACGGCATAGACTACCTCCTCAAGCCCGTTACTTTCGATGCCCTTTCTGAAAGTTTGGACAAATTCAAAAACCTTAAAAACCGACTTTCGGAACAAGGAAAAGTAGAAACGGAATCGGTCATTGATTTACAAGCCGCCCTGCAAATGCTGAGCAAGCGCGAATACAAAACGCGTTTTATGGTGAAGATTGGGGAGCACATTCGCTCTGTCACTACAGATACTATACACCTGTTTTATGCCGAAGGGCGAAATGCTTACATCGTTACACAAGAGGGCAAACGCCTCATTATAGACTACAAGCTGGAAACGCTGGAAGAAATGCTCGACCCAAAAAAGTTCTTCCGGGTAAACCGTAGCTATATCATCGAAATCAATGCGATTAAAGATGTGCTGGTTTATTCGAACAGCCGCCTGAAAATCATCCTTCACCTAAATTTCGACCGAGAGATTATTGTTAGCCGTGAGAAGGTGAATGCCTTTAAGACTTGGTTTGATGGGGAGTAGTTAGTGCTCAGTGAATAGTTATTAGTGCTTAGTAATTCCTTTAAGCATCTTTGGTAAAGCCAACTTAGAAAGTGCCCCATTTCATTTCTAGTCAAAGTATCACTATTTTGGTTTATGAAATTTTTAGGAATAAGTAATAGGATTAAATTTTTTTCACTGGGCTTCTGTATCATTTCCTTCTCTCTCCAGGCTCAGACAGCGAAGCAGGTAGCTTACGGAGACGACTTTGTTTTTAATTTGGATTACGAAACCTCCTTTGAGGCATTCGGCCCTGTGCGGTATAAAGATTATTTTGCTTTCTACAACCCTGTAAATTTCAGCATAAAGCTATTTGACCAAGAGTCGTTAAGTGTAGCTAGTACCATTAATATTGCACAAGAGGGGCCAAAAAGCATGTATCAATCTACAGGCTTAATGGCAGATGAAAATGACATTTATGTTTTCAGCTATTATAAACAATCTGCCCATGCCGTAAATGAAAAAGGTAGGGAAAGCTTCAAGTATATATTTAAGCAAGAGGAAAACACATTTGGAGCTTATTTGGCAACAGGGATTTCTATGGCCTCTGTGAATAATGAGTATATCTATATACCTATCATAGGAGGCCACGATATTAAGACAATGCTCGCTGACTATAGATTTCCCTCAATTGTCAGAATCAATAAATCAGATTCATCAGTTTCCACATTCTTAAACTACCCTAAGAATTATAAAAACATGATTTCTGGAGGTCTTCAAGGATTTATATCTCCAACATTAAACTCTAAAACAGGGTCACTCATTGTAAGCTACCCTTTAAGTCACACGGTTTTCGAGCTTACTAAAAATGGGCTTATAAAAGAGCATCCTATGAAGTCATCGGCAATTGATGATTTTGATGGTCACTACTATAAATCACAGTCTGATATAAGAGGTCAAAAATCAAGAGAAAAATATCTAGAAAACCCTTCTTTTTCCAGGCTTCATTACGATGCATATTCCGACACTTACTGGCGCTTTGTCAATTTACCGCTAACCTATTCTCAAATGAATGAAGAGGAGATTAATGAAGCCGAAACTAGAAATTACAAAGTGGTAGTATTCGATGCTAACTTTAAGAAAATAGCCGAAAGTGATATTTTGAAAGATATCAACCTCACCCTTTCAGCACCTGTAGTTTTCTCCACAGAAAAAGGAATTCATGTATACGCTAAAAATCAAGGAAACGAAGATGAAATGAGGTTTAAGACGCTGAAAATCAAATAACATCTTAGAGCGATTCAAAATATATAAGTGGTTACCATTTTTACAGTGAATCAAAGTATTTTTGCTTAAGTAATCATTTTTTATGTTGAAAACTCTTTTTTACTCGGTCATTGCGTTTGTTGTTCTTTTTAAATTTCAGGCAAACGCTCAAATTCAATCTGTATATGCTGAATTGGCTCCCAAAATAGATGGGGTCTTAGATGATGATATTTGGCAAAATAGCGCAACGGTAACCGGCTTTAAAACCTTTGTTCCCGATTACGGTCAAGACATGCCCTTCAAAACAATTGCCTATGTGGCACATGACGATGAAAATCTCTACTTCGCCTTCAAGAGTTTTGATGACCCTACCAAAATAAAGACCTCCATTGCCGCCAGAGATAAAATTAGAGATGATGACTGGATATGTATCAACCTTGACTCTTTCAATGGTCAACAATCCATGTATGGATTTTACATTAACCCCAACGGCATCCAAATGGACACTCGTTTTGCTGCAGGAAAAGAGGACATCGGGATTGATATGATTTGGTACAGCGAGGCCAAAATTAATGATGACAACTATACCATAGAAGTAAGAATTCCTTTTAAAAGCATTCGCTATGCCGTTAAGGACGGAAAAGTGGACATGGGCGTGATTTTCGAACGCAAGATTAGCCGTTTTTCTATGCAGGGCACTTTCCCAGCCTTGGATCCAAAACAAGGCATGAGTTTCCTTACCCAAACTTTACCTATGAGTTATACTGGAGTGAAGAAATCGGTTTTACTCGAAGTGCTACCTGCCATTACTTATGCCCAAAGCCAAAGTCATCAGAACGGAGCATATGTTAAAGAGAATAATTTTGAACCGAGCCTTACGCTAAAATATGGCATCACCTCCGAACTCGTACTCGATGCCACCATCAACCCAGATTTCAGTCAGGTGGAAGCCGATGCTTCTCAGGTAGAAGTGAATCAGCGTTTTCCCGTGAATTACCCTGAACGCAGGCCTTTCTTTTTAGAGGGAAATGAAAACTTCAATTTTGCTGGAAACAGTATGTTTGGGCCCGTTCGGTCAGTGGTTAATACACGCTCTATTGTTTCGCCAATTGCCGCTACAAAACTGACGGGTAAACTGGGGCCACGAAACATTTTCTCCACCATTTATGCTGTAGACCGCGCCAGTGAGAGTTTGGCTGATTATGCAGAAGACAAAACTGCTGATGTGGGTGTGCTCCGATATATGCGTTCTTTTTCGCAAGACAGCTACCTCGGATTTATTGGAACTGGAAGAAAACGAAACGATGGTTTCAATGCCGTTTATGGTGTAGACGGACAAGTTAGAATCAAACAATCGAACCTCTTCGGTGCCCATATTTTAAACTCGTTAACCAGAGAAACTGCCGATGGCGCCATCGAAAACAAAGGAACTGCTTCTTTTGCCTTTGAACGAAGCACCCGAAACTTCTCAGGAAGCTTAAGCTTTATGGATATCGGTGACGGTTTCCGCTCAGATGTAGGTTACATCACCCGAACCGCCATTCGTAAGTGGACCTTCAATGCCAACCCGAAAATTTATCCAAAGCAAGGAATAGTAAAGCGTATCGATCCGAGTTTATACACTTCACTAACCAAGGACAAACCCAGCGGAATGTATGAAAGCTCAGTCTATTTTTCATTGGCTGCCACTTTACCGAGAAATACCCGTTTCTCAGCTTCTGTAGACTTCTCCACGGAAATTTATGAAGCCCAACGCTTCGATGATGGAGGAGTAACGTTCTCGGCTAACTCTCAAATGACAAAAAGAATTTACTTTAGAACCAGCTATGGTTGGGACAAAGGCATTTATTATAGCACGCCTGCCCAAGGCTACGGCAAGCGAATCAGCAACAGCCTCAACCTTCAATTGTCCGACAAATTCAATGCAGAGTTTAACCACAGCTTCAACTCGCTTTACAATGAAGAAACCGATGACAAGTATTACGACATCCATATTTTAAGAGGAAAGGTCATTTACCAAATGAACCAATACCTCTTCTTCCGAACCATTGTGCAGTACAACAGTTTATCGAAAGTTGTGGCGCCTAATTTCTTGGCCTCCTTTACCTACATTCCAGGCACAGTAGTGCACCTCGGTTACGGTTCTATCCATGAGCAAACCCGTTGGGATGGCGTCAACTATAGACCAGACGACCGCTACCTCCGCACCAACAGCGGCTTCTTCTTTAAAGCCAGTTATTTGTGGAGATTGTAGGAGGGTGTGTGGTTATGAGGGGTTGGTTATTGGTTAAGGGGGAATATTGCTAGTGAGAATGTATTGCTTTAAAAAGGCCTCATCAGCTTGTTGGTGAAAACTTCTAGCTAAGAGTATTTAAGACTAATATGACTTAGGGAGTCTTTGGTGCTTTTTGATATCCCATAGAGCTCATCCTGAATAAGGCCCAGGGAAAGCGTTTTTTTTAACCCATCATGAATCTCTTCTAAAGTGAATGATTCTGCCTTTCTTTGTGACCAGCTTTTAAATTTTTCAACCAATTCAGCCTTTGTTATTAGGTCATCTATTTCAATCAAATATAGTAGACTTGATATAAGCTCTAACTCTTTATCGGATGAAATGGAATTTGTAATTCTAGTTGCTTCTTTCAAGAAAGGCTCTAAAAATTTCTCCTTTTGGATTGTAGAGTCACTAATTAAAACGCTTTTGGCATGATCATAAGCCTTAATAGTATCGAAATTATAGTAATCTTGATATTCCTTTATTTGCTTACTAAGAATTTCAAGAGAATGAGCGTAAGGACCGAAGTGATGAGCTTCAAACTGAAAGTAATGCTGCCCAGATAAATAATTGATTAGAAATGCTGATTTTTGAAGTCTAGTTTTATTGAATCTCGTAAGGCTATTTTTCAAACTCATCAGAACTAAGTGTGATGTATTTAGCTTAGGAGGTGTTTTTACTTTTAATTTTTGAATGATATTTGAAGGTTCATAGATTATTATTTCTTTGTCTAAAGCAAAACCTTCTAACTCCTGAATTAACATTTCCTTTACTTTTGCCCAGTCTAAACCTCCGTTACCACAACCTAATGGAGGAATTGCAATAGACTTAATTTTCCAGTCTTGGACAACGCTTTTCAAGTCCTTAAGCCCTTCTTCAATAAAGTAATATTTTGATTTTTGACGCCACTTATCTTTTGTCGGAAAGTTTATAATTATCTTATCACTATCCTCTCTCACCGGAAGTACTTTGCCTATCCTCATTTGTCCACTCCTACAGGCTTGCTCATAAAGCATATTGTTTTTTGGGTACTCAAGTTTAAATTGATAAGCAATCCCTTTACCCATATAGCCTTCACAGTTTACTGTGTTCACTAACGCCTGAGAAGTAGCTTTTAAAATATTACCTGTTTGAAACTGTATCATTTTACAAACATGTTTGGATTAATAAAGATAGAAAAACCTGAGTGCGTTTTTGTTGCCTTTTTCATAAAATCATTCACCAAGATTCTATCTGGTTCATTCTTGACATAAATAAAACGAATAAATTCAAATAGTATTGGTTCATGAGTCAGACATTCAGCCATGCACACCTCTTTACAATCATGATCAAGATAATCCCGTTTACCCATAAGCTCCCAATCGATTGTATCTATCCCCTTGTTATAAGGGAGTGGATCAGACTTAAAGCTTAATGGGTGTCTTGGAATAACTCCAAAATTATTTTTCAAAGCCAATTTTCTTTCAATTGTGAGATAAACAAACTGTTCTTTAGGCCACGCTTTTTGAACAGACCCCGAGAAAGGAGTAGGCGCATAGAAATGAAACGGGACACTACTGTTTAAATTGAAATCACTCCGATGAACAATTATCTCAGGATCAGCAACAT
Source organism: Roseivirga echinicomitans (assembly GCF_001592935.1). GTDB lineage: Bacteria > Bacteroidota > Bacteroidia > Cytophagales > Cyclobacteriaceae > Roseivirga > Roseivirga echinicomitans. The sequence continues at coordinate 573,552 of NZ_LRDB01000001.1, read as the reverse complement.
CAGTAAATTTTTTTAACTGAGCTCTTGGTTTTAGCCCATTTTCAATAATTGAAGGTAAATTATCCAGTGCGGTAAGATGATAAAGAAGCTTCCCTTCCTTTGGGTTTATAGCCATTGGTAAGTTATTACGGTATATTGTTCATTGTTCAAACAAATAGTAAAGGCTTTATAGAATATGATGATAGATGCGCGACTCTTCTCCTAAATATATAAATTTATTGATAAAAAGATAATATTTCATAATGGCAAAGATTACGAAATCCTTCCCCAATTCACTACGGCTTTTCTAAGCGACTTGATATGGCGGAGGATATTGCGGTTTTCTTCTTTTTCTAGCTTGGGGTCGGCTTCAAGAATATCGCTGGCGGCATTTCTGGCAGCCTGGAGAATTTGACCATCTTTGGCGATGTCGGCTATCAGTAAATCGAGCACGCCACTTTGTTGGGTTCCGGTAATATCGCCTGGGCCACGGAGCTGGAGATCTACATCGGCAATCTCAAAACCATTGTTGGTGCGCACCATGGTTTCCAGTCGCATGCGGGCTTCTTTGCTCAGCTTGTACTCCGTCATCAGAATACAATAAGATTGCTCTGCCCCACGCCCTACACGGCCCCTCAACTGATGCAATTGCGCCAAACCAAAGCGTTCGGCATTTTCAATCACCATTACCGAAGCATTCGGCACATTTACCCCTACTTCGATCACCGTGGTGGCCACCATAATTTGGGTTTCGTGCTTAATAAAACGCTGCATTTCAAAGTCTTTGTCCTGCGGTTTCATTTTGCCATGCACAATACTAATGTGCTGGTCGGGGAAAGCCCTGCGAATGGATTCATAGCCATCGTCCAAATCCTTCAAATCGAGCTTGGAAGATTCTTCAATGAGCGGATAAACCACATAAATCTGACGGCCTTTTTTGATTTCTTGCTTCATAAAACCAAACACCTGAAGTCGTTTTGCATCGTATTCGTGCAAGGTTTTAATGGGCTTTCTGCCCGCAGGCATTTCATCAATAATAGAAACCTCTAGGTCGCCATACAGCGTCATGGCCAAAGTACGTGGAATAGGTGTCGCAGTCATTACCAACACATGCGGATGGAAACGTTCGTTCTTGCCCCATAACTTCGCCCTTTGTGCTACGCCAAAACGGTGCTGTTCGTCAATAATGGCCAAGCCCAAATTCTTGAATTGAACCACATCTTCGAGCAAAGCATGCGTGCCCACCAAAATGCTAATGCCGCCATCAAGCAAGCCAGCGTGAATCACTTTGCGCTCGCTCTTTTTGCTGGAACCTGTCAGTTTTGCAATGCCAATGCCCAGCGCATCGGCAAAGGGTTTTAAACCCTGATAATGTTGGTCCGCCAGAATTTCGGTAGGTGCCATGATACTGGCTTGCGCACCAGAGCCCACCGCCAAAAGCATGCATATAAAGGCCACAATGGTTTTTCCACTTCCTACATCGCCTTGCAGCAAACGGTTCATCTGCTTCCCCGACTTCATGTCGAAGTAAATTTCTTTGATTACCCGCTTTTGGGCATTCGTTAAGTCAAATGGTAAATGGTTTTTGTAGAAATCGGTGAGTAAGCTGGAGTCGCTAAACACGGCTCCTCGGTATTTTTCTGTTCGGGTGAGTTTTAACTTAAGCAAGCGCAGCTGAATAAAAAACAGCTCCTCGAATTTTAGCCTGAATTGGGCTTTCTTCAATAATTCTTCATTGCCCGGAAAATGAATGTGCCAAAGCGCCAGCTTCTTTTCAATCATTCCATACTGGGTCACTAAACTTTGAGGAAGCGTTTCGTTGATATGCGGTTCAGACAAAACCATTACCTGACGCACCATTTTAGAAATGGCTTTGCTGTCCAAGTATTTGGCCTTCATTTTTTCAGACGTATGATAGACTGGCTGAAGGAATGAAGCCTTTTCGTTTTGCGTGGTCAGCACTTCCAATTCGGGATGGGCAATACTAATCTTTCTTCCAAAAAGAGCGGGTTTACCGAAGACCACGTATTCCACCCCCAGCTGTATTTTCTTCGCTACAAACTGAATTCCCTTAAACCAAACCAGTTCTAGGGTACCGGTTCCGTCCTCAAAGTGGGCAACGAGACGCTTTTTCCGCATTTCGCCCACCGTTTCAATTCTTCTGATTTTACCCTTGACTTGAACGAAGGGTAAATCGCCATGCACTTCTTCAATAGGGTAAAACTTGGTGCGGTCTTCGTAGCGGAAAGGGTAATGTTGGATGAGATCGCCATAGGTGAACAGGCCGATTTCGGCACCAATCAGTGCTGCTTTTTGCGGGCCAACGCCCTTAATAAATTCTATGCGGGTTTCGAAAAAGGATGCCACGGAAACAATTTAATATTTCCATTCTAAAGAGTTCAACATTTCAATTGCATCCTTCTTAATAAAATCAATAATTGGCCTTAGAGAATCGTTTTTATTGGCCGTGTTAAAGTAAAGTGCTCCTCTAAAAAAGTGAGTTGTGCTGTCGGTAGTGAAAAACTGAAACTGGCTGGGTACTTCTCCTGCCAGCTCGGCTATACTTGCTACTTGGTTGTTTCGCATTGGAATAATGCTTTCCCGGATAGAATAAGCTTTAGGATTGTGCTTCATGGTGAGGTCAAAAGCTTCGGTAAGCAGTTCTTCCACATTATTCTCAGGCTTTTTCAAATCCTTGTAAGTGATTTGAATCACGGCATCGTAATCTGGGTAAAATAGGTTGATGTAATACCTACCTGATTTTGGAAAGGTATCGCGCGACAACTCCGCATATTGAGAATAGAAGAAATGATAAGGGAACGTATCGGGTAAAACCTGATAAGCAGACTCCGGTAAATCGATTCGATTGTAGGCTTTTGGTTTAGGCAAATAAGTTTGCTCACAGGCCGAAAGCCCAATGATTAACACAAAAGAAACCAGCAGTAATTTCTGAATCGAATTTCTCAAACTGACACTTTACGGTTGATTAAAACTCTGACCCTCTTAATCCTACGAACGTCCACCGCAACTATTGTGAAAAGGAACTTCTCAAACTTAATTTTTTCTCCAGCCCTAGGCAGCTTGCTGTGCAATTCGAGTAAAAGCCCGCCAAGCGATTCACTTTCTCCCTTCACCTGATCAAAGTAATACTGGTCGATTTCCATGATTTTACAGAAATCATTTAGGGAAGTTTTTCCCTCAAAAATGTAGGTGTTATTATCTAGTTTGTTGAAGGCAATATCGTCATCATCGAACTCATCGTTGATTTCGCCCACAATTTCCTCAATAATATCTTCCATGGTAATCAGTCCGGAAGTACCTCCGTATTCATCCACCACAATGGCCATATGCACCCTTTTGTCTTGGAAGTTTTTCAGCAGACTGTCCACCTTTTTATTCTCAGGAACAAAGAAGCCCGGCCTCATCAGCTCTTGCCATTTAAAATCATCCTCCTTGTCAACATGCGAAAGCAAATCTTTGATGTATAAAACGCCATCAATTTTATCGATGGTCTCGTTGTACACAGGAATTCGAGAGAAGCCACTCTTATTGATTTTGTCCATCAGCTCGTGAAAATCAACTTCGATATCCACAGCCGTAATGTCCATTCTTGATTTCATTACCTGACGAACCGTGAGCGTACTGAAGTTCACAATTCCTTTTAGAATCCCCTTTTCCTCATCGGTAGTATCATCGCCCGTAGTCATTTCAAGCGCCTGATTCAGTTCATCTACCGTAATATTATGCCCTTTTTTCTTCACACGGCTTTCAATTAACTGCGTGAATTTTATCAGTACATAGGCCACTGGCTTTACTATGCCTTCGAAAAAGAATAGCATTCGGGCAGTTGCTCTCGAAAACCTAAGGTTATTCTGTGTGGCGAAATTCTTAGGAAGCACCTCTCCGAAAAAGAGAATCACAAAAGTGACTACAGCGGTTAGAGCCACAACAATGGTTCCTTCACTAGTTTTTTCACCTATGATTTCCCAAGTCACAAAAGTGGTAAGGGTAACAATGGCGATGTTCACCAAATTATTCATGATCAGAATGGTGGCCAATAAGTGGCGCGGCCTTTCCATTAATTGAATAATTAATCTGTTCGCTGGAGTATTGTCGTTTTTACATTCATCGATTTGATCTTCGTTAAGGGAGAAAAACGCCACCTCAGAGCCAGATACAAGCGCAGAAAGTATAACCAAAAAAATAAAAACCACTCCATTGACCACAAGGTATGGAGTGGAAACATCTTGAGTTAAGGCCAGAAGGGCCAAACTAGGATAGGGATCGTCAGTTGCTGATTCCAATATTCTTTTTTTAACTAATTAAAACGGCAAATCATCTGAGTCATCCTCAGGAATGCTCGACACTTCACTAGATTTCTCCGAACTAGGTGAATAAGAAGAGTTTCCTCCGCCACCTTCGTTGTCAGACTTAGTACCTAGCATTGTCAAATTGTTTCCAACAACTTCGGTAGTATATCTCTTATTTCCATCCTGATCATCCCAAGAACGGGTCGTCAGTTTACCTTCAATATACACTTGGTTTCCCTTCTTTAAATATTTCTCTGCAATTTCTGCCACCGGGCTCCAAAGTACAATATTGTGCCACTCAGTTGTGGTCACTCGCTCGCCTTGCTTGTTTTTGTAAGTTTCGCTCGTAGCCAAAGAAAAATTTGCTACGGCTCTTCCATTTTCTAAGTGACGTACCTCTGGATCTTTACCCAAATTGCCTACTAGAATTACTTTGTTTACTCCTGCCATAATATTTATTTTTTGGTTCTATAGAACAATTTAATTAAAAACATTGATCTTCCAAGTATTTGATTATCAAAACAGGCTTTGGAAGGTTGTTTATGTGTTCTAAAGAGTATTTTTTTATTTCTGGATAAAGGGTCATTAATCTAGCCTCATCCTCTGTTTCAAGTTCAATTTTCACGAAGTTGGCGAAAATACGTTGATGCGTCAAAACATGTTCGTATAATTTTGATTCTTCTCCGATTATTGAGTCCGTCAAACCTAGTTTTTGAAGGGTTGAAAGAACCTCCTCTAAATTTATAGGTTTACTGTCTTCCATCAAATAAAAATCAAAGAGACCTTGCCAAACATCACCCTTTCCTCTTTCCTTCATCCAAAACTCTCGTTCCGAATGAAAGGCCAGATAGGTAAAGTATCTTTTTCTAACCTTGGTCTTCTTTGTTTTAACCGGAAGCACTTCAATTTTATTATGGTTGAAGGCAAAACAGTCGTCTTTGAAAGGGCAAACTCCGCAAGCCGGAGACTTTGGAGAACATTGAATGGCCCCAAATTCCATAATGGCCTGATTGTATTGATTTGGTCTTTCCTTATCTAACAGCTCATTCGCCCTAATTTCGAAAACTTTAGGGCCTTGTGTACTCGAAATATCTTCTTCCATTCCAAAAACCCTGCTCAGTACTCTATATACATTGCCATCTACAACGGCATTGGGTTGATTAAAAGCAGATGAGGAAATAGCGGCAGCGGTATATCGTCCTATTCCTTTGAGTTTCAGTAGTTCATCAAACTCAGACGGAAACTCGCCACCAAAATCATTTACCACCATTTTAGCACAGGCATGAAGATTTCTTGCTCTTGAATAATAGCCTAAGCCCTGCCATAAGCGCAGTACTTCGGTTTCGGAAGCATTGGCCAATTCATAAATGGTGGGAAACTGCTCAATAAACCGCTCATAGTAGGGCAAACCTTGCGCAACTCTTGTCTGCTGAAGGATAATCTCTGAGAGCCAAATTGGGTAAGGGTCCTTGGTTTTCCTCCACGGCAGGTCTCTTTTATTTTCTTCATACCAGTTAATTAACTGATTTGCAAACACTTTACTGTCTAACATAGTGCTATCTTGTGCCAAATTAATGCCCCTGCAAGGTATTGGTTAAAATTTGAGGGTTTGTTTTTTAAATTAGAAATGAACTCGTAATTTTGCAGGCCAAAATAACTGGGAATTAGTTTTTTACACAATATTTATAAATCTAAAATTTAACAGCGGTGACGAAAGCAGATGTTATTAACCAAATAGCAGAGAAGACAGGAATAGATCGATCTGATGTTACTACTACGGTGGAAACTCTTTTTACAGTAGTAAAGGATTCAATGGCCGAAGGTGAAAATATCTACGTGAGAGGATTCGGCAGCTTTGTGAATAAGAAAAGAGCAAAAAAGATTGCTAGAAATATCTCTAAAAACACTGCCATCGTAATTGATGAGCACTTTGTTCCAAGCTTTAAGCCTTCAAAGGTTTTTGTAGAGCAAGTAAAGGTGAGCGATAAAGTAAAGATTGCAAACAAGTAAGCTTTAGCCTGATTGGCTATTATGAAAAAGAATCAAATTATACTTCTGAGTGTTGGAATTGTAGCTGTTGTATTATTATACATGCTACCTACCTCCGTAGTAGACAATAAGGAAAATGAAGCTTTAGAATTTGTAGACGAAAGTAAACCAGGCGGAGTGGTGATAGATCACAGCTCTGAGATCCCTGAAGAAATTCAACCAAAAATTGATTTCTGGAAGGATAAACTGGTTTCTGATTCAAACATTAAGAAAGACGAAGTAGCATTGGATTCATTGATGGACATATTTCAAACCATCAACCAATTTGATAGCGCAGCTTATTATGCTGAATCTTTCGCAGAAGAATTTAAAACGATTACACTCTGGCAGAAGGCTGGAGACGCCTATTTCGAGGCTTTTTCTTTCGCTATAGAACCAAACAAAGTAGAAAGACTTGGCAGTAAGACCCGTGAAATGTATGCTAAGGTTTTAGAGCAAACACCAGATAATCTGGATGTTAAAAACAATTTAGCGATGACCTATATTGCGAGTTCTAACCCGATGCAGGGAATTTTAATGCTAAGAGAAATCCTCGAAACAGACGAAAAGAACGAAAAGGCCCTTTTGAACATGGGTCGCCTTTCCATGCAATCAAATCAGTTTGATAAAGCAGTAGAAAGGTTCGAAGCATTAGTGGGTTACCATCCGAATAGCTTAGATGGTAATTATCTTTTAGCGGTATGCTATTTTGAAACAGGGAAGAGCGACAAAGCAAAAGCCCAATTTCAAAAAGTAAAAAACATGGATGCTGATCCAGTTGTGCAAACGGCTGTTGATGAGTATCTGCAAAGGATTAAGTAAAACATTATTTCATTAAAACATTAGAATTATGCCTTGCGGTAAAAAGAGAAAAAGACATAAGATTTCAACTCACAAGAGAAAGAAAAGACTTAGAAAAAACAGACACAAAACTAAGAAGTAGTACTTCTTAGTTTTGTGCTTATACGCATCACTAGTTTAATTATTAACATTTAACTTTTTTCAAATTGAGCAACGAATTAGTAATTAATTCGACTCAAGATGGATGTCGTATAGCCCTTCTGAAAGATAAAAACCTGGTTGAGTTTCATCATGATCATGATGACAACCAGTTTAAGGTAGGTGATATGTACTTGGGCACCGTAAAAAAGATTGTCCAAGGATTGAACGCGGCTTTTATAGATATAGGGTACGAGAAAGATGCTTTTCTGCATTATCTTGACCTTGGTCCGCAAATAAAATCACTAAACAAATACACCAGAATGGCCCAATCGGCCAATGATGTCAACGGTAACCTGAGTAAATTCAAAGGTGAGCCAGACATTAACAAGCTTGGCAAAATGGGTCAAGTGCTGACAAGAGGTCAGCAAATACTTGTTCAGGTTGTAAAAGAACCTATTTCAACAAAAGGGCCACGACTCTCTTGCGAGTTGTCTATAGCTGGGCGCTATATGGTTTTAGTGCCTTTCTCCGATTCTATCAATATTTCTAAGAAAATAACTGATGGAGATGAGAGAAAAAGATTGATGAGATTGATTTCATCGATCAAACCCGAAAAATTTGGTGTCATCGTTCGCACAGTTGCGAAAGGAAAAGATGTGGCCGAGTTAGATAAAGATCTCCGAAACCTCGAAGAAACTTGGATTGAAGGCATTAAAAAGCTTCACAAAGCCAAGCCTAAAGATAAGGTCATCGGAGAAATGAGTAGGGCTTCATCCTTACTCCGCGATATCCTCAACGAATCTTTTGACAGTGTAAGTACGGATGATAAGGAAATCTATAATGAGATTAAGTCCTACATTCAGAAAATCGCTCCCGACAAAGAAAAGATAGCAAAGCTTTATACAGGAAAAGCCAAAATATTTGAAGCTTTTGGAATTGAAAAGCAATTCAAATCGCTTTTTGGTAAAACTGTAAGCTTGCCTAAAGGTGGCTATCTAATTATTGAGCATACCGAAGCACTTCACGTTATTGACGTGAATAGTGGTAATAAATCGAATGCAGGAGAAGATCAAGAAAGCACCGCACTTGCTGTTAATATTGAAGCAGCAAGAGAAGTAGCACGCCAATTAAGGCTGCGCGATATGGGTGGTATTATCGTGATCGACTTTATCGATATGCGTAAGGCTGAAAACAAAAAGCAGCTTTACACTGTAATGCGTGACATTATGGAGGATGACCGTGCTAAAAACACAGTTCTACCCATCACCAAATTTGGCTTAATGCAAATTACACGTCAGCGTGTAAGGCCAGAAATGAACATTACTACCCGCGAAAACTGCCCAACATGTGGAGGAACGGGAAAAGTAGCTGCGACAATACTTGTTTCAGATACAATTGAAAAGAATATCGATTACATTCTTGGTACCCAAAACGAAAAGGGAATTACGCTATTAGTGCATCCTTTTTTACATGCTTATTTCACTAGGGGAATATTCTCTAAAAGGTGGGAGTGGTACAAGAAATATCACACTTGGGTAAAAATTGAAAAAGACAGTTCTTTAAGTCTTTCAACTTATACCATAAACAACAAGCTTGGCGAAGAGATTGCCATTACAGCTTAAGTTTTAAAACATCAATTCAAACGAAAAAGGGAACCTCAAATGAGGTTCCCTTTTTCTTTATCAGTCTATTTGATTGTTATGCGAAATAATAAGGGAATTTTCCCTTAGCAATCATCGTGTCTGCTACTTGTCTTCTAAGCTCCTTAGTATTTACTAAATCCATTTTTGTAAAGCGCTTCAAGCCCATTAACATCACTTTCTGCTCATCACCTTTGGTAAAGGATGCTATAGCCTCTTTGGCTGCTGCATTCACTTTATCGATAGCTTGAGCCATGTAAATCTGTGTCATGGCAATGTAATCCTTGCAAGCTTCCTCACCTCTTTGGCTAACCAACTTCTCTGTTCTTAGCATGGATGATTCTACTGCATAAATCTCTATTAAGATATCGGCAAGGTTCATCATTACCTCTTGTTCGTCTTCAATCTTATCTTGCAACGCCATAGCAGCTTTTCCGCCTACCATAAGGAAAACTTTCTTAAGGTTTTTCACCACTTCTTTTTCAGCATTGAACAACACTGATTTATCGATAGTAGTAAATGAAGGGACAGAAACAAGTTCTTTAGAAACCACCATTGCTGGTTCGAACATGTTCAGTTCACCTTTCATTGCGCGTTTTAAAAGCATTCCAATCATCAACATACGGTTGATTTCGTTGGTCCCTTCATAAATTCTGGCAATACGCGCATCTCTATAAGCTCTTTCCATCGGAGCTTCGGCAGAATAGCCCATACCTCCATATACTTGAACGCCTTGATCCACTACATAATCCAATACTTCAGAACTGTGAATTTTTGCAATGGCACACTCGATGGCGAATTGTTCAACACCCTTAAGCTTGGCTTTGGCATCGTCCATTCCGCCTGCGATCAGGTCGTTAATTTTATCTTCGATGTTCTGACCTGCTCGGTAGTCTAAAGACTCCGTCACGTAGGTCTTAGTGGCCATCTCGGCCAATTTGCTTTTGATAGCACCAAAGCTTGAAATCGACACACCGAATTGCTTACGTTCGTTGGCATATTGAGTAGCATGAGAAATTACAGTTCTGCAACCTCCCAAAACACCTGCTCCCAATTTCACACGACCAATGTTCAATATATTCACCGCGATTTTGAAACCATTCCCTCTATTAGAAAGCATGTTTTCCACAGGAACTGGGCAATCGTTAAAGAATACCTGGCGAGTTGAAGAACCTTTAATACCAAGCTTCTTCTCTTCCTCATTCATTGTGATGCCACCGAAGGTTTTCTCAACAATAAAGGCAGTCAAATTCTTATCGTCTTCAATCTTAGCGAATACAATAAACAAGTCCGCGAAACCTGCATTCGAGATCCACATTTTCTGACCCGTAACATTATAGTGCTTTCCATCCGCGGATAGAACAGCCTTTGTCTTTCCTGAATTGGCATCAGACCCAGCATCAGGCTCTGTCAAGCAATAACAAGCAGCCCATTCGCCAGTGGATAGTTTCGGTAAATACTTTTCTTTCTGCGCTTCAGTTCCATAATAAAGAATGGGCAAGGTTCCGATTCCAGTATGTGCACCATAGGTTGTAGAGAACGATCCTGCTGCACCAATTACATCGGCCATCAGCATACTTGTATTGAAGCTCATTCCTAAGCCTCCATATTGCTCTGGTACGGTGATGCCCAAAAGGCCTAATTCACCGGCCTTCTTAAATATTTTAGGAACCAAATCTGGCTCTTTCATACTGTCTATACGATCAGCATTAGGCGTAATTTCTGTTTCGATGAAATCGCTACAGGCCTGCGCCATCATTTTTTGCTCTTCGCTAAATTCTTCAGGAATAAAAACTTCCTGAGCAGGAGTTTCCCTTACTAGAAATTCACCGCCCTTAATTGATGCTTTATTGGTTACGTTTTCGCTTGACATTGCCTTATTATGTTTACAACCTATTTCAAAAATTCATAAATACCTGCTACGCCTTGGCCACCGCCTACACAGGCCGTTACCATTCCGTATTTAGAGTTGCCTCTTCTTCTCATCTCGTTGAAGAGTTGAACCGAAAGTTTTGCTCCTGAACATCCAAGTGGATGTCCTAAAGCAATTGCTCCACCATTAACATTCAGAATAGAGCGGTCAAAGTCTAGCGCTTTGATTACTGCCAAAGACTGTGCTCCAAATGCTTCGTTCAATTCGATCAAATCAAGATCCGACTGTTTCAAACCAGCTTGCTTTAATGCTTTCGGCACTGCATCTACTGGGCCTATTCCCATAATTCTTGGGTGAACACCCACAGCGGTATAAGTAACCATCCGAGCGATAGGCTCTAAGCCTAGTTCTTTTACCATTTTCTCAGACATAACCATCACGAATGATGCTCCATCTGAAACTGGAGAAGAGTTACCAGCCGTTACTTGACCACCATGAGCAAATACCGGCCTTAAGCCCGCCAATATTTCCATTGAAGTGTCTCCTCTTGGGCCTTCATCCTTATCTACAGTGTAAGTTTTTTCAGCCATTTTTCCGCTAGCGTCAACGAATTTCTCCGTCACCTTAATCGGAACAATTTCGTCATCGAATTTGCCATCAGCTTGCGCTTTCACAGCCTTTTGATGTGACTCAAAAGCAAATTGATCAGACTCTTCTCTGGTGATATTATATTCCTTTCCTACTTGCTCAGCTGTTAGGCCCATGCTTAAGTAGTAATCTTTATGTTCTGTGGCCAGCTTATAGTTAAGGGCAGTTTTATAACCCATAACTGGTACTTGACTCATAGATTCAGTTCCTCCAGCGATAATACAATCTGCGGTACCTGCATGAATTCTAGAAGAAGCCAAAGCAATGGCTTCCAAACCAGACCCACAATAACGGTTAACGGTAACACCAGGGACTCCAATAGGTAATGACAATAGAGAAATCATTCTTCCCATTTGCATGCCTTGTTCAGCCTCTGGCACAGCGTTACCTACAATAAGGTCATCTACTCTTGTCGGATCAAAGTTGGCCACCTGACCAACCAAGTGTTTAATTACTTCAGCAGCCATGTCATCAGAACGTACGCTTTTAAGCACACTGCGCTTACCACGTCCTACGGCTGTTCTATATCCTGCAACTATATATGCGTCCATATTTTTAGATTTTAGTAGTCAGACGTTAGACGTCAGACTAGTGGTTCCTTAATTTTTTAATAAATGCTACAATCATTTTTTGAATCTCTGAAAGACTAGAGGTCAGATTTTCATGCTTAATTTGATCAATGTAATCCATGTCCAAAGCAACAAAAAGCAAACTTTCTAATTCGTGACATGACCCTAAAGACATATCTAAAAATCTCGCAAAATCTTGATCAGAACCTCTTCCAGATCCTTCGGCAATGCATGACATTATTGAAACCGAAGCGCTTCGCATTTGAGAAATTAAGTTGAATCTCTCAGAATCTGGAAGCTCATTTGAAACAACATATACTTGCTTAACAAGTATCCTTGCCTTCTGCCAAATCTTCAATTCTTTAAAATTATGCACCTACTGTTTTGTCTTGTGTCTATCATCTAGAGTCTAACCTCTAGTTTCTAAGCGGTTTTCCTTTGAAAAGAATGCTGTGAATTCGCTCTAAGGTTTTTGGCTCGGCCGTAAGTGCCAAGAAAGCCTCGCGCTCTAAATCAAGAAGGTATTGTTCTGATACTTCTTGTGGAGCAGTTAAGTCTCCACCACACATTACGTAACCTACTTTTCTAGCAATTTTAGCATCGTGCTCAGAAATATAATTTCCAAAAAGCATTCCATTAATTCCCGCTTCAAATAACGCCAAGCCTGTTACGCCTTGTACCTTGACATCTTTTCTCTCCACTGGCTGGGTATAGCCCGCTTCGTGCAATTCAAGCACTTTTTTCTTAGCGTCAGAAATCAATCGTTTTCTGTTCATTGTGATGCCGTCAGTCGGTCGAAGAATATTCATTCCTCTGGCTTCCTCTGCCGAAGTAGCAACCTTAGCAGTCGCAATATTCATAAACGCCTCTTGAAGTCGGTTCAATTCTGGATCACCCGCTACGTAAGAATCTGCAGCTCTTAAAGCAAGTTCCTTCGTTCCTCCTCCACCAGGGATAAGGCCAACACCCACTTCAACCAAACCAATGTAGGTTTCAGCATGGGCTTGAATAGCATCGCAATGCAACGACAACTCACAACCTCCACCCAACGCAAGTCCTGCCGGTGCAGCCACTACTGGTATTGATGAGAATTTGGCCAGCCTCATTGTATTCTGGAATTGAGCAATCATCAAATTGATCTCGTCATAATCCTGATCACCAGCATACATAAACAGCATAGCTAAGTTTGCTCCTGCTGAGAAATTTGGTCCTTCGTTTCCAATAACCAAACCCTTATAATCTTTCTCTGCCATAGAAATGGCAGTTTGAATTCCTTCAATGACCTCAGCGCCCATTGAATTCATTTTGGTATGGAACTCTAAGCAAAGCACACCATCTCCGATATCAAAAACTGATGCACCAGGATTGCCCCAAACCTTATTGGTTTCGCGAATATTTTCTAAGATGATCAACTCATCTAAGCCCGGAATTACTTTATATGATTTTGAAGGAATATCGTAATAGTGCTTTATTCCTTTTTCAATTTTATAAAAAGCATCGTTTCCTACTTCAAGCATTTCATACACCCAAGCCGCAGGCTTAAAGCCCATGGCTTCCATTTTATCAACTGTAGCTTTTACGCCTAGTAAATCCCATGTTTCGTAAGGACCGAGCTCCCATCCAAAACCAGCACAAACTGCTTGGTCTATTCTGTAGAGTTCGTCTGAAATTTCTGGAATTCTGAACGAAACGTATTTGAAGGTATCGTAGAATGTAGTTCTATAGAACTCACCTGCTTTGTCATCAAAGTTGACGAGTGTTTTAATTCTGGCTTTTAAATTTTCTTCTTCCTTAACAGCTTCAAGCGCTTTGAAATTCGCCCTTGTTCGTTCACCGTATTCGTAGGTTTTTAAATCAAGCTCAAGAATTTCTGTCTTACCATTGGCGTCTTTCGTTTTCTTGAAATAGCCTTGCTTAGACTTGTCGCCAAACCAACCTCGCTTATGCACTTCTTCAACAATACCTGGAAGAATAAACTTCTCTCTGGCCTCGTCATTCTGTAAGCCCTTATGCAAATTGTTGGCAACATTAACCGTAGTATCAAGTCCAACAACGTCCATGGTACGGAAAGTAGCAGATTTAGCACGACCAATAATTGGCCCAGTCATTCTATCCACCTCACCTACAGTAAGCCCCATTTCTTCAATGGTGTGCATAGCAGACATAATAGCATAAATACCAATTCTGTTGGCAATAAACGCTGGGGTATCTTTACAAAGCACGGTTTCCTTTCCTAAGAAAAGGTCTCCATAATGCATTAAGAAATCAATGATCGCTGGGTCTGTTTTAGGCCCAGGAATGATTTCCAGCAAACGTAAATACCTTGGGGGGTTGAAGAAGTGAGAGCCACAGAAATGCTTCTGGAAATCTTCGCTTCTACCTTCGCACATCAAATGCATAGGAATACCAGATGTATTCGATGTAATAAGTGTTCCTGGTTTTCTATGCTTTTCAACTTGATCGAAGATGATCTTCTTAATATCAAGTCTTTCCACTACCACTTCAATAATCCAATCCACTTCAGAAACTTTAGACATGTCGTCTTCAAAGTTTCCAGTGGAAATTCTATTTGAAAAACTCAAGTCATAAATTGGAGATGGCTTAGATTTTAAGGCTGTGGTCAATGCATCATTTACCAGTTTGTTTCTGGCCGCCTTATTGGATTTTTGTTCTTCGGGTAAATCCCTTGGTACCATATCCAATAACAATACTTCTACTCCGATATTAGCAAAATGGCAAGCTATACGTGAGCCCATCACTCCTGAACCTAATACCGCAACTTTTCTAATCGATCTGTTCATGTGTTCTAAAAGATTGATTTTTTATCTATAAGATTATTTATCTGTTCTATTACTTCGAAAAAGGTGTCTAGCTTTTCTTTTTCTATTAACTCGTTAGCGGTAGTATTAAACTCCAAAACCGTGGCACGGGATATCTCTCTCTTCTGTTTTCCAAGTTCAGTAAGAAATATTCTAACCGAACGACCATCATTAGGGTCTTTCTCACGATATATAAAGCCCTTTTCTTCCATGCTTTTGAGCATGCGAGTAAGGCTTCGTGATTCTAATCCCATTAAAGGGGCAATTTTTGTAGCTGGAGTTCCTTCTTTACTATTAATAATAAGAAGTACAAAACCGATAGAAGTGGTAATGTCGTGTTTTACTGCCTGCTGGTTATACATGCGGTAGATCGCATGCCAAAGCATTTTTACGTTGTGGTCTATGGTTTCTTCTCTCTTCATAATCCTGTAAGGGTTACGAAGTTAAAGAAAATTTGTTATGCATGCATACTATTTTTTTGAAAAATTTTGTCTCTTCTTTTAAATAGAGAATCTCCTTTACAAGTCGATAAGGTCAAAATCTTCTCCTTTTCCGTAACGTATAAGATCAAAAAGATGATACGTATCTAAAGAGTTGAGGTCTTTAAGAAGGCAGTCTTCATTTGCTTTTATTTCGATTACTTCAAACTCAAATGTTTCTGAAAAATTAATGAGCTTAAACTTCTTACCTACCCGTAAATTATTAAATGATTTTGCCATTGAGCGAAGGTATTACACTGCGTAAATCTTCTCTATTAGATCGGCATATTTTTCTTTTATAATTCTTCTTTTAAGTTTTAATGTTGGCGTGAGTTCCCCTGAAGCTATCCCCCATTGGTCATTCAGTATTTCAAACTTTTTTACCTGTTCCCAATTGCCAAAACTCTGATTTGTAGCGTCTACTTCTGCTTGAAACTTATTCATTATCTGGACATTCTTGAGCAAATCAGGGTCGGTTCTATTTAAGCCATGACGATCTGCCCAACCTCCAACTGCTTCTAAGTTCGGAACGATAAGGGCCGCTGGAAATTTCCTGTTTTCGCCAATAACCATTACTTGTTCTATCAGAACCGATTCTTTAAGCTTATTTTCCATTACCTGAGGGGCAATGTATTTGCCCCCAGAAGTTTTAAACATTTCCTTTTTTCGATCGGTAATTCTTAAAAAATTCTCATCGGTCAATTCGCCAATATCTCCAGTATGGAACCATCCATCTACAATTACCTCATCTGTTTTCTCTTGGTCTTTATAGTAACCCATCATTACGTTAGGCCCTTTCACCAAAATTTCTCCGTCATCGGCAATTTTGACCTGGACACCGGTAAGAAGCGGGCCAACATAATCCAGTTTGGCTTGAGTTGGGTCTGGCATACCAATACTGATACCAGGCGATGTTTCGGTTAGTCCATATCCTTCTAGTATTTTAATATCTGCTGCCCAAAATACCCTCTTGAGGCGTGGCTGAATTGCAGAGGCCCCGACAATAATGTGACGTACATTTCCGCCTAGTGCAGCCTGCCATTTACTGAAAATGAGCTTTCGAGCAATTTTCAACTGAAGGTCATACACAAAACCCATTGCCTGATCTGGGTTATATTTAAGACCCAAGTTTACAGCCCAAAAGAACAGCTGCTTCTTAATTCCCGAAAGGGCAAAACCTTTGGCTATGATCTTGTCATAAATTTTTTCGATGAGCCTAGGAACAGTGTTGAATCCGTGAGGCTTAATTTCTTGTAAATTATCACTTATGGTCTCTAGGCTTTCAGCATAATGAATAGACAGGCCAAGCTGAAAGTAGAAGTAAATTGCGGTGCGTTCAAAAATGTGGCACAATGGCAAAAAGCTAAGCACCCTGTCATGGCCATTGTTATATTCTGCCCTTTCGGAAACCGCTGTGGCATTTGAAATAATGTTCTTATGATTAAGCATTACACCTTTTGGCCGGCCAGTTGTACCTGAGGTGTAAATAATGGTGACAAGGTCGAACTCATTTACTTGAGCCTTCCTTTTTTCCATTTCTTCCTTTTGTTCTTCAGAACCTGAAGTCAGAAGGGTGGACCAGTGCTCCGTAACTGTAGATTCATCAAAAATATAGATGTCTAAATCCAAGTTTGCTTTTGCCGCTCCATTTTTCGCCTTTTGATATATTTCTTCGGTAGAAACAAAAACGAGTTTACTTTCAGAATGCTCAAAGATAAAAGCATAATCGTCTTCAGAAATGGTTGGGTACATCGGAACACTGATGGCTCCAATTTGCTGAATGGCTATATCTGCAAAGTTCCATTCAGTTCTGTTTTCACTTATTATAGCTACTTTTTCTCCTACTTGAATTCCCTTGCTCATCAGCCCAAAAGAAAGCTGAGTAGATTTTTCTATGACCTCTAGGGTTGAGTACTTTCTCCATTTACCCTCCTTTTTATCGGCAAGGCAAACATCAAGGTTATATTGTTCTAACTGTAGTGGTAGCAGTTCAAAAAGTCGGGTTGCTGTCTTCATAATAGTTGGCTAATGTTCATCAAGATAATAAAATGCGGGAGCAGTAAAAATTAACCAAAGTCTCCTCGTAGTTCTCTGAGTCTTTTTCTGGCTTCTGAAACAAAGATACTTCCCTTGAATTTTTCGAGAAGCTGAAGGTAAACCTCCATTGCCTTTTCATTGTCTTTTAAATCATCTTCCAAAATAATACCTGTGAGAAATAAGGCGTCATCGCCCAAAATTTCATAATAATGCCCCTCATTTATTACGCCCAATGCCGTTAAGGCTTTATCAAAATGACCAAGTTCTCTTTCTGTTTTAGCCATTAAAAAATAGACTTCATCAATAATGGAGTGGTTCGGATATTTTACAATCATTTGATTCAATGCTGCTATGGCTTCATTTTTTTGATTCTGAAAAAGCTGAAGTTCAATATTTGCGTACTCTTGCATTACCACATCGGTTGAATCAAAAACTGTATTGTTCTTAATTAGAATACTCAAGTTCAAAGCGTCATTAGCAATTTCTCTTGATGTGGCGAGCTTCAGAATATCCAAGTGACTTTGGGCAAGCTCAAACTCACCTTTGAAGTAAGAAAGCTTCGCGCTCTTCAATTTAGCTTCATATCCCAACGGTTCGTCTTTAAACATTCTTTCTACCTGAGCATAAAGCAAAATAGATTCCCAGGGTTCTTCATTGAGCAGATATATATCTGCCAAGTCCATTTTAGACTCAGCAATTACTCTGTGCTTACCAACCGGTTGGTTCACATTTTCCGTAAGAATTTCAATGGCTTTCGGAATTTCATTTAAGTAAAAGGCATACAGATGAGCAACCCTTCGATTGGCGTCAATGATATTAAAGACATCACGCAAGCTTTCTTTATAGTCCTGATATTTAACAATCAGACTTTTAATAGCTGTAGTATCTACCGGATAAGTTTCTTTTACCACCTCTTCATCCGCCAATAGAACATAACGTGATGCTAAACTCCGACTGGGGCTCTCTGGAAACTCATTCAAAACATAATCGAAGGCCTTTTGCGCAGTTTTATATTCTTGATTTCTAAAAGCGATGAGACCAACGTTAATAATGTTCTCGGCATTGTTCTGAAGTCTTCTATCAAGCGCTCTAGCCTGCCGTAAGGCAGCGGAAAAATTTTTCTGTTGTAGGTGTGTCCATACCAATAGATCGTTGTAGATGGGGTTACCCGCGTCTTTCTGAATGAAATCATAGAGCGTAGTCTCAAGTGTATCTAAATCTTCTGGTTCGGTAAGCGCTCTTTGAAATGAGTTTTTAACATAGCTGAGGTTTTGCGGCTGAGATTTTGAAAAAACGAGGTATTCCAAAACCATCTCTTGCTTTTGGTTCATCAGTTGGTAAGCATTCGCAAGTTCTAATGAAAACATATCGGGACGGTTCATTGCCTTTCTTCCTTCTTGATAAGTTTCCAGTGCTTTTTGCCTTAAGTTCTTCTCGAAGAACACCTGTGCTAAAAACCTTATGCCATTCGTTTTATTGTTTTCTCCAGCGTCTTTCGCCTGTTCGGCAATTATATCATTGAATACCTTCTCAGCTTTCTCTTCGTCCTTTTGACTTTTGTACAACATACCTAAGTCAACTTTATAGAAGAAGTTATCTGGGTTATCCTTAATCGTACCCTTTAGATATTTTTCAGCTTCATTAAATTCTTCTTCACTTAGAAGTAACTTCAGGTAATTTTCATGTATTCGAGAAATATTTGAGTTGTCCTTCGCTAATCTTTTATATTCCTTAAGTGCTTTCTCAAATTCTCCTTGTTCATAGTATTCATTGGCAAGTGCTATCGCATCGACTTGCGAAAAAGCAATAGTACTCATGAGTATCATAAAAAGTAAAAGAGCTGTTTTCCTCATAGTTGTCAACATTTTCAACACGGTAGTAATTAAAGATAGTTAATTGATTAAAGATAATTACTCTCTATTAAGACTGTGGATATGTGTATAACTTCATTACTCACATTTTGTATTTAGATCTGTGAACAACTTGTATACTTATTTAAGGTTATAAACATCTTATTAACTTTCAATATATTGATTAATAAGTACTTAAGAAATTTGAATAAAAAGTCCGTCATTTTGTGGATAATGATTAATGACTTTTAAAATGTGGATGAGGTTTTGAAAATTACGTGAAAGGTTGAGGTTTTATCCACTTGGCCTGATGTTGTTAGGGAGGAATGTGGATGAGTGTGGATGGTAGTGTCTCTACCCTCTTTCTTATTCACAGTTAATAGTTGTTATTCACAGTGTGTGAAATATTAATATCGCCTATTTCCCAGTTCTTTTTAACGCTTATATTTTTGCTTTTCGAAGATGGATCTGTGTAGAAAATAATTGTTTCTGAAGATGTTCTTGTCAGGATATTTCCGACATCTAGCCTTTTATTGTTGTTAGTATCTACTATCATTCTTACTTTATAATTACCAGCATCAAGGTTGTTGAAGGTGTACTTTTTGATATTGTACAGCTCACGAATTACTTTTCCTTGATTGTTTAATAACTGAAGTATAAAGTTGGGAGCATCAGTTGCGATGGTTCCTTCTATAATACCAGAGTCTTCAGATTTGGCTACTTGAAATGTTTTTTGAATAACTGATGATGTATCCGATTCAATGCTAATGAATGCTCCTGATTCGAAGATGGCTTTGAACTGTTCTCCAGGTTTAATGAAATTGCTCGCATTTAGTGACCATGAAATTTCTGTTTTGGAACTGTTCCATGTGAGGATTGAATCGGGTAAAGAAAACTTATTTAGACTGTCCTTTTGTAAAATGACTTTTTCAGCTTGATAAGTAGCAATGGGTTTGTTGAAAGTTGCTTTCAATTCAAAATTATTTGTAACGTATGATGAAGATGGAGTAATTTCTTGGTTGAGTTTATCTCCATCTAAATCAGACTCATTAAAGTAGACTTTTATGTTTTGCTTTAAATTACTGTTGATGGAATCATTTGCGTGTACTACAACTTTTGTTGAATCACCGTAGGTGGCTTTGGTATTATAAATTCTGATCTTATCAGGAGCATAGAGATGATGAACCAAAGGAGTATCATTATGAGATTCCAATTGATAAGATGTGATGGGTTTGTTGAAAGTGATATCGTAATATTTTCCGAAATGACGGTTTGTCTTTATTGATAAAGGAAGGGCATTGAGTCGCTGTAGTGAGAATGAAAGCTGCGAAGTGTTTTCGTTGAGCTTAACTGTATCTTTCAAAAAGCCATATAACTCTTTATCAGTATCTGCTTTTGAGTTGTTGTTTTTATCTAAAGCAGCATAAACAAAGAAATTTCCCGTGGGAAGATTTTGAAATTTATAGTTACCAGCGGTATCTGTTTTTGTCAAGTATAGCGCTGCGCCAGAAGTTATGTTCAATGTATCAGACGAAGGATATAATGAAACCAACGCTTCCTTCACAGGTTCTGCAGTATAGAGGTTTGTTATTTTTCCTGAAAGGGTTAAGGAATCAATAGTTGCTCCTGTAGAAAAGCTGAGGTAAAGATTGGATGGAACATTTCCTTCGTTAAGGTCCTGAATAGTATTTCCGAAGTTGAAGGAATAAGTTGTGTTCTCTCTCCAAGTACTATCGAATAGGAGATAAACAGTATTACGCTTAATTCGAGTTTTGAAATTGCCTTCAATGGAAGGTGTTATAATCAGATTATTATCAATGGATTTAGTGGTTACAGCTTCATCAAATACAAGGGTAATGGTCTTTTCATTGAATAGCGTTTGACCATCTTTTGGACTAGAATTTATTAGTACAGGTGGGTCTTTATCTTCCGGTCCACCAGTTGGTGATGACACGCGAGCACAACCCAATAGTGATAATAGTATGAGAATGAAAAGGGTCTGTATTCTGGTCATTTTCTGAGAATATAAATTAAGCTACTGTATTCGCCATTGCTTGTTGCTTTCCGGTTAGATTTGAATCCATTCAATAATCCACGAACTAGTGTCATAGAATTACCCGCATATTTTTCTGAAAGCATACTTACGTAAAAGGAATCGAATACCATTGGTTCGATTTTATCAATTTTTAGGCCATGTTCTTGTGCTAAGTGTTTCACGGAGTTTCGATCGAAATGGTATAGATGTCTGGGTACATCATAACCTGCCCAATGCTGCTGGTAATGTTCAGCATCAAAGGATTTGTGGTTGGGAAGGGCGAGTAATAAGATTCCCTTTGGTTTGAGTTGCTTGGTGAGTAAGGCTAGTACCGAATTGAGATCATGTACGTGCTCTAAAACATGAAATAATGTGATTACATCGTAAGTATTAAGTTGAATTGATTCTAAATTATGTAGAATTAATTTTTGAATTGATTTATTATTATGCTCTAATGCATTTTGGTCCGGTTCGTACCCTTTAGAAACCCATCCCCTCTTTGTAGTATAATCTATGAAATGGCCGGTGCCGGAACCATAGTCCAAATGATGTATCTCTGAGGTCTGGCCAATTAAGGATTGAATGAGTCTATATTTTTTACGAAGCGTATATGACCGCACCAGCTTGTATAGAATACTGGAGATGCTTTTTATTTTATTCGAATGAGATATATAATCGGTTGACTTATAATAAGGGCCAATTGCTGTATGCATTGGTCGTGGATTAGTAAAGACCAAATGGCATGAAGAACACTCCATCAGTTCGAATACTTCATGACTTAAAAAGTGATCACTGACTGTTGAATGATGTTCAAAATGAGAATTGCCGCAAAGTGGACATTGTTCTAAGTTCTCCATTCTTTATTGCGCCATGTATACCATAAGTACTGAAATATCTGCTGGAGAAACACCACTAATTCTGGAAGCTTGACCGATGGTAGATGGCTTTATTTTTTTGAACTTCTCACGTGCTTCTGCAGATAGAGCGCTGATGGAATCAAAATCAAAGTCATTCTGAATAGCATGATTTTCCAAGCTACTGATCTTGTCTGCGAGCTTTTCCTCTTTGTCTATGTAGTCTTCATATTTGATAAGAATATCAACTTGCTCTAGAATCTCAGGATCATACTTTGCTAAGTAGTCAGCCATTTCTTCATCAAAGGCAGGCAGGTCGTAGATGTTTATTTGAGGTCGCTTTAACAGTTTTGCATAATTGGTTCGGTGCTCTATTGTTGCAGTCCCAAGTGCAGTAAGTGCAGGATTGGCCTTATCAGGATCAATCTTCTTTTGTCTAATATCGTTCAATAACTTCGACACAGACTTCTTTTTCTCTTCTACAATTTTGAGTCTTTCGTCCGAAGCCAAACCTAGCTTATGACCTTTTGCAGTGAGACGAATGTCAGCATTATCTTGCCGTAATAGTATTCTGTATTCAGCTCTAGACGTGAACATTCTATAAGGTTCGTCAGTGCCTTTGTTGATTAAGTCATCAATCAATACTCCGATATATGCTTCCGACCTTCCTAAAACAAAAGGCTCTTTATCGTGTGTTTTATTGTGCGCATTGATTCCTGCCATTAACCCTTGACAGGCCGCTTCCTCATATCCAGTGGTTCCATTAATTTGGCCAGCGAAATATAGATTCTGAATAAGGTTGGTTTCGAGTGTTGTGCTCAACTGAGTTGGGGGGAAATAATCATATTCGATGGCATAACCTGGCCTGAACATTTTAGCATTTTCGAAACCAGCTATTTTACGAATAGCTTTGAACTGTACGTCTTCAGGAAGAGATGTTGAAAATCCATTGACATAGATCTCAACGGTATCCCAACCTTCAGGCTCAACAAAAACCTGATGCCTCGTTCTCTCAGCAAAACGATTGATTTTGTCTTCAATAGATGGACAATAGCGTGGGCCTAAACCTTGAATTCTACCATTGAACATTGGTGACCTGTCGAAACCAGTCTCTAATATTGCGTGTACTTCCGGGTTCGTATAGGTAATGTAGCAACTTCTTTGTTGTGCCAATGGAGTTGTTGATGGCGAAAAAGAGAACTTTCCGGGCACTTCATCCCCCTTCTGTTCTTCCATTTTTGAATAGTCTAAAGATCTACCATCTACTCTGGGAGGAGTTCCTGTCTTCATTCTCCCGGACTCAAAGCCAAGCTGAACGAGTTGTTCGGTGATTCCTTTGGATGCTCCTTCTCCTGTTCTTCCGCCACCAAACTGCTTTTCTCCAATATGAATCAGGCCATTTAGGAAAGTACCATTGGTAAGGATTACAGATTTTGATCTAATTTCTATCCCCATTCCCGTGGTAATACCCACTGCAGTATTGTTTTCGACAATAATGCCAGT
Organism: Roseivirga echinicomitans; assembly: GCF_001592935.1. GTDB lineage: Bacteria > Bacteroidota > Bacteroidia > Cytophagales > Cyclobacteriaceae > Roseivirga > Roseivirga echinicomitans. The sequence continues at coordinate 549,986 of NZ_LRDB01000001.1, read as the reverse complement.
GACCATTTCTTGCCAAAAATCAACATTAGGATTACTCTCTAGTGCCAATCGCCACTCTTCAGCAAACCTCATTCGGTCACTTTGAGTACGCGGACTCCACATGGCTGGGCCTTTTGACTTGTTGAGCATCCTGAATTGGATCATGGATTTATCGGTAACAATTCCCGACATGCCTCCAAGCGCATCAATTTCCCTAACGATTTGACCTTTGGCCACACCTCCCATTGCTGGGTTACATGACATTTGGGCTATGGTATTCATGTTCATGGTTACTAACAGAACCTTTGAACCCATAGTCGCGGCAGCATTTGCAGCTTCGCATCCAGCGTGACCGGCACCAACAACTATGACATCGTATTGATTGAACATATGATTTTTCTACTTGATGTTTCACGTGGAACAGTTCTGGTTGAACACCCTTTATGTTTCACGTGGAACAGTTGATTTACTAATTGATTTACAAAGATAGATAAGCTTCTTCTTTTTCTCTCATGAGCAGCTGCTCTTCTTCCGTCTTGTCGTTGTAGCCAATAAGGTGAAGTAAGCCATGAGCAAGGACCCTTTTAAGTTCATGTTCGAATGAGACATTTTGGTCTGAAGCGTTTTCAGTCACTCTGTCAATAGAAACGAAAATATCGGACTCTATTGGGTCTTCTGGGCTATCACGATTATCGAAGGTGATAATGTCTGTGTAATAGTCGTGATCTAGATATTCTTGATTGATTTTTAGAAGATAATCGTCTGTGCAGAAGATGTAACTGATTTCTTCGATTAATGTATTTTCTGATTCTGCAATACGTTCAAGCCAAAGACTAGTCTTTTCTTCCTGTGTTAGGCTAAAGTTTATGTCTTCAGAGAAGAAGTTAATCTTATCCATTAATTGAGGTAGAAGGTAAGTTTAACTTCTTGGCCATTGTCTTTAAAGGAAACTTCATCAGCCAAATGCTTCATTAAGAAGATACCCCTCCCCCCTGGTTTTGTGAGATTTTCAGGCGATGTTGGATCAGGTAAGTCATTGATAACGAAGCCATTACCCTCATCTTTGATCAAAAAAGTCACCGAAGTTTCTTCTAGAATCATGGAGAGCTGTACGAACTTACTTTTCTCTAACTTATTACCATGAATAATGGCATTGTTCACCGATTCAAGAACGGCTATCATGATGTTTCCGTAGAGATCATCGTCTAACTGATATTTGTCTTTAGCGTTGTCTATAAAACTTTCGACAATACGAATGTTCTCAACGAGAGATGGAATTTCAATGCTAATAGTGTTCATGTAGAGAATTAATTCTTCTGCTTTATTTTTTTGAAGTACTTGTTCGTCTCCTGCTTATAGTATGGGTTAAGGATTGCAGGGATAGTTTTTAATAATTCTATTTCCTTTTCCTTAGCCTTAAGGTATTCGTTTATAGATTCAGGAACCGAGATGTCATAGTCCGATGCAGTTTGCGCCTTTCGTTCTTCATCTTCACCCCTTTCGTTCATGGCGTTTTCAGCTTCTAACAAGCGAGTAAGAATTTCTTGCTGTCTTTCTACTGTTTCCTCCGTCAGGTTTTTATTGATAAGATCTTCCTCATTCTTTTCCATTTGGTCGATCAGCTTATCAATTTTCTCGCCTAAATTATCTCCATCAACTCCGGTTTCAAAATTTTCAAGGGCATTTCTCAAACGTTGCTGTTCGGCTGCTAGTTTCGCTAATTGCTCAGAAAGTTGTCTTCCTGATTTTCCGCTTTGTTTTAACTCGCTTATTTGTTCACTGAGTTGTTTTTGAAGTTCACTTAAGCCACCAGGCATTGGCTTATTTTTTTTATTGCCTTTATTAGATGAGCTGGCCATTTGGTTTTGCATTTGCTGAACGATATCATCTAATAACAAGGCCAAATTATTGATAGAAGTCATCGTAAACTGCTGTTTACCAGTGGCTTGATTTATTCTCTTTTCTTTCAACTCGTCTAATGCGCCATCCATTTGGCGGTTCATTTCACTTACTTCCCTCATTACAAAGGATGAGATTTGGAAAACTCTTTGAGAAAGCGAAATTAGGCTATCCTGAACAATCTTAGAGTCGTCTTTAAGCTTGAGCTGTTTCTGCGTGAGATCAATGAAACGAGGGTCGCTCTCGCGTATTTCACGGAAAGAATTCATAAGGTCTTCCTGATTGAATGAAAGCGTCACAAGGTTGTCTACTAGTTCTTTTAAGAACTCTAGATTTTCCTGCTGTTGTTCCATTTCCATACCGCCTTGCATAGACTCAAGGTCCTTTTTCATCTCCTTCATTTTCTCAGCCGCTTTTTGCTGAGCTTTGGTTGCGTTTTGTCTTTGCTGTGAAGGTTTACCCTTTTGTTGTTCCTCTTCGCTCTTCTCGTTTTCTTCTTCCTGCTCTCCTTCAGATTTCTCTTCGCTATTCTCTTGCTTAGCGTCTTTTTGTAGCTCTTCTTTTGCTTTTTCTTGCTCTTCTTTTATTTCTTCGAATTGCTCTTTTATGTCGCTAGGCAGGTCATCTGGAGTTTTTCGTTCCTGATTTAACTCCTCCAACTTGTCCATTTTCTCTTGAAGCTTTTCTAGGTCTTCTTTTTCCTGCGCTTGTTTTTGACTGAGTGAATCCGTATTTACCTCTTCATTCTGAGTATCTTCAATAAGCTGCTCTTGGTCTTTTATTCCTTCTTCTAATTCCTTGATGCTCTCCTCGAGCTTCATGTCGAACTGGAGCTTTTTGAACAGCTCTAGGGTTCTTTCCAATTCCTTTTCAAGATCACCTCCTTTATTTTTCATCTCCTCTATTTTATCTCTGAACTCAGAAATCTCCCCTTGATCTTCCAGCAGCTTTCTCAATTCATCATAGAGTTTTTTTGTTTCATCATCTAGAATGTTATTCATCAACTCTTGGAGCTGATTCATTTTTTCCTGAATCTTATCGTTCTGAGGAGAGAATTGCTCTTTCTTCATGTTATTGAGCTGATTTTCCTTCTTTAACTCCTCTAACTTTTCTGCCAGTTGCTCTTTCTGCTTAAGAATATCTTGCATCAGCTTTTCATCTTGCCAATCCAATTCTTTCTTTGTCTTCAGGCGTTCATCTACCTCACCTAACTTCTCATTTAATTCCTGAGCTTCTTTTAAGGTTTTGTCAATGTCGTTTTGAACCTTTTCAGAGGAACGATCTATTTCTTTTTCAATCTCTTCCTTAGAAGGTATTTTGAAAGAATAAGTGCTGGTTTTCATAGATTTAGAACCATTAACTCCATCATTATCAGAAACTTGTACGTAATATTTGATTTCTGCACCAGCCGTGATTTTTGCTGAATCGAGTTTGAAAATCTTATAATAACTCTGGCTGCTCAAGTCCCTATTAAGCTCTAAGGGAAGTTCTTCGAAGCTTTGCTCATTCTGATATTGGTAGAATAGAGAGAGTCGAGAAAATCCATGATCATCGGTAATATTTCCACCGAGAACCAAAGACTTAAATAAGACGGTGTCTTGATATTGATCTAAGGTAATTTCTGGATAACGGTCTTTCACAGACTCCAGAGCAAAAACCAGTGAGTCGCGGTTAAGGCTATATTCGTTTTTAAGTTGAATGGAATAACGGCTCGACTTGTTGATCGTTTGTTCGTAGGTAAAAGCGCCATTTGAGTTTTTTTTTGCTTTTCCGAATACATTTAGTTCTGGGAAATTAAGCTTCACCTCATCGGTATTATCGGTATTGAATTTCCATGTCACTTTAGTGCCTTCAGGAATGGAAACGTTTCCAGAGTTTTCTAATACTTCTTTCTCACGTTTCAAATATTTTGGAAAGTCGAGTTCAAGTTTGAATAATGAGAGTGAGGGTCGAGAAACGACTTCGATTTCATATTCAGGAGAAGTAATACTTTCTGCTTCCAAAGAAAACTTGGTGCCTGCTTGAATTCTTGTGAAGGTATATTCAAAGTTATCGGGACCCGTTTTATTGGCTTTTACCTTTCGGTTATTGGCCCAAACATAAAGGTTTTGAGGGGTTGATCTTCCTTCGGTGTTTACTTCTAATGTGAAGTTTTCACCTTTAAACGCTTGAAAATTGAGGTTTTTGATTGAAAATGAAAAGGGAGCCTCTGGAAGAAACTCAGTATTGTAGTTGATAATTCTAGTTGAGCTCTCTGTAAGAAACTGTGGAATAAAGAGAAGCAGAACAACAATAATTGCACCTGGTCCGATTATATAACGAAGGTATTTTCGGTTGCCTTTATAATCAATGGCGTTGACAAATGAAATTTTACCAACTTCGTTACTTTTTTGCTCTATGCTGGCCAGCAATAACTCATTTTGAGCTGTATTGAGCTTTTCTAACTGAATTATATTTAAAAGCTTGTCTGAAATTGCCGGAAAATGAGCTCCAATTTGTTTAGAGGCCTCTTCGTTTGAAAGGTGTTGCTGCGCATTTCTTAAATGGAATAGGTTTTTTCCAATAAACCAGACGAAAGCCAATAGACTTCCAAAGACAAATGAAAAGAAAAGAATTGCTCTACCACCACCACTTAGGCGTACAGAAAACTCAAAAGCATTGGCTACAATAAAAAGGCTGAGGAAAAAGGCTAAAAAGAGAATAGTGCCTTTGATCAACCGGTTAGTGTAGAACTTTTTCTTATATGCCTGAATCTGCTGCTTTAGTAATTGGTTAGAACCCATCTCCTGAATTTAAACTTGTAAACATTAATACGTGAACGAGCCGTATTTGATTGTAAAACAATTGACTAAAGGAGAAATATACGATTTAAATCATCGAATTTCTAGGAGTATCGGGCAGTGATCGGAATGGATGGCATCGTTCAAGATAGAAGCACCTACCAATCGCTCTTTCATTTCTTCAGTAGTCATGTGATAATCTATCCTCCAACCTTTGTTATTCGCCCTTGAGTTGGCCCTGTAGCTCCACCATGAATATTTGTCTGGATTTTGGTTAAAAACACGGAAGGAGTCAATAAACCCAGCATCCATATACTTTGTGAACCACTCCCTTTCTTCAGGTAAAAAGCCAGAAGAATTCTTATTTGAGACAGGGTTATGAATGTCAATTGCCTTGTGAGCAATGTTATAATCTCCGCTGATAATTAAGTTAGGAATGATTTTTCTCAGCGAATTGGCATACTCAAAGAAGAAATCGAGCCATTCATATTTAAAATCTTGACGAATATCACCACTGGTTCCGCTCGGCATGTAAACACTCATTATGGAAAAATCCTCATAATCAGCTCTGATCACTCTTCCTTCAAAATCATATAAAGGGTTTCCGCAACCATGTTCCACGTGAAGCGGCTTGACTTTACTGAAAATTGCTACACCGCTGTACCCTTTTTTTTGAGCAGCCTCCCAATATAAATGATAACCCAAGTCCTCAAATTCAGAAGTTTCGACTTGTTCAGGTAGTGCTTTAAGTTCTTGTAAACAGAGAATATCAGGGTTTTCAGCTTTTAGCCAGCCCACAAAGTCTTTCTTCATGGCAGCCCTAATTCCGTTTACGTTGTAACTGATAATCTTCATAACTCAATTTTTAATTCCGTCTCAAAATATTCAATTACATGTATTTTGAGAAGCTTTTCTTGGTCCATCAGGTCGAAGTGAGGAAGAGCGGTTTCCGCTTTTTTCCAATGCGGCCAACCTTCAGCATCAATTCCCTCGAGTTCATAAAAGCCAGAGAGACTCAATACCTTGCAAATGGCAATGTGCATTAAGTCTTGCTTTTCTTCCTTAGTGAAATTCTGTTTTCCGTTGCCTAATTCTTGTACCCCAATAAGAAATAGAACCCCATTAAGGTCTTTGGGTCTTTTTCCTAAAAGTTGCTCTAAGTGGGTAAGCAACTTTACCCAGTTTCTCTGAAGTTCTAAATCCTTTTTATACATTACTTATTAAGCTCTTCCCAGAATTCTACGGCCCTTCTAAGGTGAGGAATTACAATGGTTCCCCCAATCAAGTTAGCGATTGAAAATACTTCGAATACTTCTTGGGTGGTAACTCCCAACTCATGACATTTTCCTAAATGATACTTAATGCAATCGTCACACCTTAATACCATTGAACTTGAAAGCCCAATAAGTTCTTTCACTTTTCCGTCCAATGCACCAGGTGCAAAGGCATTAGTGTCAAGATTGAATAATCTTTTCAACACGGTATTGTTCTCTTCCAAGATTTTTCCGTTCATCTTGGCTCGATAATCATTGAATTCTTCTACAATAGTCATTACCTTAATATTTTCGTCAAATATAGTTTCGTTTCGCGAATGCCCAGCAAGATAAGCTTAATCTTAAACGACTTTGTCGCGCTCTTTTTCCCAAATATATGTATTGGGTGCAAAGGGCCATTGCCCAATGGGATGAAGCATATCTGCCCCACTTGTCAGTACGAGTTGCCGAAAACAAATAACTATAAGCAAGAGGTTCCACATATTTACCAAAAATTGGCGGGTTCAATTCCATTTAATCATATGTTGGCCTACTTACATTTTCAGAAAAAGGGAATCGTTCAGCATATTTTACACGAGTTAAAGTATAATCATAAAGAAGATGTTGGAGTTATGATGGGCAGGTGGTATGGTCACGATTTGTTACTAGGTGGCTTTGCCACTGAGTTTGACTTTATTATTCCTGTTCCATTACATCCTTCAAAACAGAGAAAAAGAGGCTATAACCAGAGTGAAGCTTTTGCAAACGGCCTTTCTGAGGTATTGAAAACGGATGTTTACATTGGGCTTAAGCGGGTTACTGCAAATGAAACTCAAACTAGAAAGAGTAGAGCTGAAAGGTTGGATAATGTTGAAGCAATTTTTGAAGTAATTAACGCTTCTGAAGTTCAAGAGAAACGTGTGCTTTTAGTGGATGATGTAATCACAACTGGGGCAACCTTGTTGGCTTGCGGAAATGTATTGATAGCGGCTGGAGTGAAAGAACTTAGTTTTGGTGTCTTAGCCTCTACTTATTGATGATATAAATGAAAAGGCCGTTTAATTAGGAAACGACCTTTTCATAATCTCTTTTTAATTATTATCTTCTTTTAGATTCAACACCGATAGAAATCATGGCACATCTAAAGCCAATAGTATTAGTCGCCTTATCTTGATCCAAAAACCTTCTTGTGCCCGGTGACATCCAGTAGGCAACATCTTTCCACGAACCTCCTTTGTATACTTTTGCTCTGTCATTAATCAATGACCTGAAATCTGTTCTATCACCATCCCAACCATAAAGTTGTTCGGAATCTGCAGTTCCATCCTTCCTCACGGGATTTAAATCATCAACCGCTTGATAAGAAAGGGGTCTGTAGGTATCGTTTACCCACTCACTTACGTTGCCACCCATGTTGAATAAACCGAAATCATTTGGTTCGTATCCTCCAACCTCAGCTGGAATTACGTCACCATCATTATTGATATTTCCTGCGATACCTGCGTAGTCACCTCTACCTCTTTTGAAATTGGCTAAAAGTTCTCCTCTTCTTTTTCGGTATGGATTTCTAACGCCTCTTCCATCCCAAGGATAAATTCTTCCGTATTCTTCGTTTTCATCTAAATATTGAGTTCCAATGGTTGCTTTTGCAGCATATTCCCATTCAGCCTCATTTGGTAGTCTGAACTCAGGTAGATATATACCTCTTTCTATAAAGAGCTTTTTGTTTGCATTTATAAAAGCAATTTGATCCTGTTGAAGGTCATCCAGCTCTTGTGGGGTTACTTCTATAGCTCCTGTCAGACCAACGCCACTACTACCAAGAATTTGTAGAGTACCATCTGGGTTAAAAAACTCAAATTTATAAGCATCAGGAAGATCTTCAAGTGGTAGTTGACTTATGGTTAGGTAGTTAACAAAATCAGTTCTCCACTTACAAAAGTCTACAGCTTGTCTCCAAGTCACTCCAACAACTGGGCGGTTGTTGTAACCTGGGTTGTTATAGTAATTCTCACTATATACATCATTGAAAGAAAAGTCGCTTGACCAAACACTGTCGTTAGGGATTAAATCTTTAAGGGTCTGTCCGTTGTGAGAAGTGGTGGCAGGAAGAAATGGGTTCGATGGATCGTCAACAATATTTACCTCCCTCCCCAAGCTAATTGGTATTGGATTAAATTGATAAAAAACATACTCCTTCCAGTTTTCGTTAGTAACTTCCGTTTCGTCCATGTAGAAAGAGTTTACTGTAACGGTTCTTTCTATGTTGTCCCTGCTGCCCAATAAATCTTCCTCAAAAGAGCCTAAAACAGTTCTACCGCCTTGAATAAACACCATTCCCGGAGGGTTGGGTAAATTTTTTGTATCAAATGGAGTAAAATTGAGTGTGTCTTTTGAGTTACCATAAGCCATACCCGTTGTAGAACTCACTCTTCCTTTATTTTTATTAAAAAGGAAGCAAGAAGATAATAATGAGGAAGACAGTAAAATGAATACTGAAACCTTCAAAAACCCAGCTGTGTTTTTCATGTTAGTGCTTTAATCAGACCTTTTAGGTGAATTAAGGGGGCTAATATACGCTTATCCCTTATGTTTAACAAAGGTGTAATTCACTCATTGTTATGCAAAAACGATACTTTCAAGCACATATTTTAAAATCGATCATCAAAATCTATGCATTAAGAAAAGTAAGGGATAGAAAAGAGCTATGGTGTTAATCATTTTTTAACTTGAGATAGGGTTACTATTGAGTCATTTGTTTTCTGATCGGGCTTATTTTATGGTTAATCCGACTATTAAACCTTTCAGTAAATTGATGAAAGAGGTGTTGAATAAATGTATTTGCTTTAGGTTATGAAAAAGAATCAGCTGTATTGGATGCTCCAAATTGGGGGTTGGGGCGGACTCCACATTACCAGCTTTCTGGCGATTGCTTTTATCTTGCCTTTCTGGGCCTCTGTCATATCTTCATTGGTAAGTGTTCTTTGCGCTATTCTTATTAGCCATTTGTACAGGCTTTATGCGAAAAAGAGAAAGTGGAAGGACTTAAAAATTGTCAAGCTTATTCCTAGGGTTTTTTTCAGTAGTATTCTTCAAGGTGCACTCTTGGCCATTCTTACCTTTTTAGTAGCCATTAGCTCTGTTATGCTATTGATTAAGCTAGACCCCAACTTGATGGATCATTTTACCGGGCTTTCTAAAATGGAGGGGGTTGATGAAGCCACCCTTGAAAAATTAAGAGAAGTGAATCGTGGTATATTTACGCCTAGCACATTGATCATCATGGCCATGAGTTTTATTGGAAGCTATTCGGTTTACTTCGTCAGTTGGTCATCGATTTATTTTGCCTACCAGTTTCTACAAAAAAATAGGGAAGTGGAAATTGAAAAATGGAAGCTTCAGGCTACGGTAAAAGATGCTGAACTCAGTGCATTGAAATCTCAGATCAACCCGCACTTTATATTCAATAGCCTCAACAATATTCGGTCTTTGGTGGTAGAAGATGCCGAAAAGGCCAGAGACTCAATCACTCACCTGTCAGATCTTTTGAGGTTTTCCATTCAATTCGATCATTACGAAAAAGTGAGTCTCGAGAAGGAAATGGAGGTGGTTGCTCACTATTTAAACCTTGAGTCCATTCAGTTAGAAGACCGACTTAGGTATCAATTTCTGATTGATAGTGAAAGCAAAGATTTTGTTGTTCCGCCCATGATTATTCAAACCTTGGTGGAAAACGCCATTAAGCACTGCATTAATAACTTAATACAAGGAGGGGAAATAATAGTGGAGTCAAAAAAGACAGATAGCTTCTTAAATATCTTTGTAAAGAATACGGGGCAACTAAAAGGGCCAAATGGTTCAAAAAGAAAAGGAATTGGAATAGGAAATGCACGTGAAAGGCTTCGGTTGCTTTATGGAGACAAAGCCTCATTAAGTATAGAGAATATGAATGAGCACATGGTCTGTGCTACGGTCAAAATCCCAATTAATTAAAAACCTCAAAATTAAGCCATATGAAAACTTTAGTAATAGACGATTCAAGACTTGCCAGAAACGAGCTGAAAAGGCTGCTCAAAGAATTTGACAATGTTCAAATTGTGGGCGAGGCTGCGAGTGTGGATGAAGCAATCGAAAAAATTGCTGAATTAAAGCCCGACCTAATTTTCTTGGACATTCAAATGCCAGGTAAAACAGGCTTTGATTTGCTTGAAGAGCTTGAAATCGTTCCAGAAGTAATCTTTTCAACGGCTTATGACGAATACGCACTAAAGGCTTTTGAATACAATGCGCTGGATTATTTGGTAAAACCGGTTCAGAAAGACCGTTTGGCTGGGGCCATTTCTAAGGTGATTGAAAAGGTAGAGAAAAAAGAACGTGATCAAGAAAATGGAAGTGATAAACTCACTATTCACGATCAGGTTTTTGTAAAGGATGGAGAAAAATGCTGGTTTGTTCAGTTGGCAGATATTCGCCTTTTCGAAGTAAGCGGAAACTACACCACGGTGTATTTCGATAAATCGAAACCCATGATTACACGTACTTTGAATTATCTGGAATCGAGATTAGACGATAAAACGTTCTTTAGGGCAAATCGCCAACAGATCATCAATCTAAAGTGGATTGAAAGAATTGAACCTTGGTTCAGCGGTAGCTTAAGAATCTATATGAAGGGTGGCGAAGAAATTGATGTTTCACGTAGACAAACCCTTAAGTTTAAAGATATTATGAGCTTCTAATTTTAAGCTGAAATTAGAAAAAAGCGCTCCAAAATTCAATTTTGGAGCGCTTTTCCTTTTCAGGTTATGCAGTCATGTTTTGTAAAACCTCAATTGCTTTCCCAATAGAAAGCACCTCATCAATTCGTAAAATCAAGCGAGTTTTATGTTCTTTCATGTGGCAGCTTTTTGGATGCGATTGAACATAGGCAATTACTTTTCCGAAGGCAGGTGATTGGAAATAGCGCTCATTGTCAGATGGTAAGAAGTAGCATTTCATCGACTCGTTTTTGATTACCACTTTTTCAAAACCTAGGTTTTCAGCCAACCAACGAAGCCTCACCGTTTCCATCAAATCCAAAACAGGCACAGGGATAGGTCCAAAGCGGTCTTTTATACTGGTTGTGAATTTGGCTAAGCCTTCTTCATTCTTGATGTTATCGATTTTAGAATAAAGCCCAAGTCGTTCGGAAATATTTGAAACGTAAGTCTCTGGAATTAGAATTTCTAAATCTGTTTCGATCGAAGTATCCACCTTTACCGCTTCGGCTGCTTCTTTGACCAAATCCTTGTAGAAGAGGTCTTTAAATTCGGTTTCCTTCAATTCTTGAACAGCTTCGTCCAGAATTTTATGGTACATCTCAAAACCTAAATCGGTGATGAAACCTGTTTGTTCGGCTCCTAATAAATTACCTGCTCCGCGGATATCTAAATCGCGCATGGCCACTTTAAAGCCATCGCCTAAATCAGAGAACTCTTCCAAAGCGCTCAAACGTTTTCTGGAATCGGAACTAAGTCCGATAGACGGAGGTGTTAATAAGTAACAGAAGGCTTTTCGGTTAGAGCGCCCCACTCGTCCACGCATTTGGTGCAAATCCGAAAGCCCAAACATATGTGCGTGATTAATGATAATGGTATTTGCATTCGGAATATCAAGTCCAGATTCAATGATGTTGGTAGAAATCAACACATCGTATTCGCCCTCGATAAACTTCATCATGCGTTTTTCAAGCACACTTCCTTCCATTTGGCCGTGTGCCACGCCAATTCGGGCATCGGGCACCAACTTCAGGATAATATTTCCTACCTGAACAATGTCTTTGATTCGGTTGTGCACAAAGAAAACTTGACCACCACGCCTCAGCTCAAAACTGATGGCATCGCGAATTATGGTTTCGTCAAAAGTGTGTATTTCTGTGGTTACAGGCTGTCGGTTGGGAGGAGGCGTAGCGATTACGCTCAAATCCCTCGCACCCATTAACGAAAAGTGCAAGGTTCTTGGAATTGGTGTAGCAGTCAGGGTAAGCACATCTACATCCAGTTTAAATTCCTTGAGTTTGTCTTTAACCCGCACTCCAAATTTTTGCTCTTCATCAATAATAAGAAGCCCAAGATCTTTAAACTCTACATCCTTGTTCACAATTCTGTGCGTGCCGATAAGGATTTCGGTTTTGCCTTCTTTCACCCGTTGAAGGGTTTCCTTAATTTCTTTACTGGTTTTAAATCGATTGATGTATTCCACATTAACCGGAAAGTTTTCTAGCCTTTCAGCAAAAGTACGGTAGTGCTGCATGGCCAAAATGGTGGTAGGCACTAAAACCGCTACCTGTTTTCCATTGGCGCAAGCCTTGAAAGCCGCGCGAATGGCCACTTCCGTTTTGCCAAAACCTACATCACCACATACCAATCGGTCCATAGGGTGTGCCAATTCCATATCAGCTTTAACGTCTTCGGTGGCCTTGGCTTGGTCTGGAGTATCTTCATAAATGAAAGATGATTCCAATTCGGCCTGCATAAAACTGTCAGGCTCAAAAGCAAAACCGCTGGCGCTTTTCCTTTTGGCATAAAGTGCAATCAGGTCTTTGGCAATGTCTTTTACCTTTTTCTTGACCTTAGATTTCTTGGTTTCCCATTCAGGAGAACCCAATTTGCTCATGGTTGGTGGAGCGCCTTCTTTACCAGAATATTTTGAAATTTTATGAAGAGCATGGAGACTTACATAGAGCAAATCGTCATCGCGATACACCAAACGGATGGACTCTTGCTTGTTTCCATTCACTTCCACTTTTTCCATTCCCGCAAAACGCCCCACGCCATAATCAATGTGGGTAACGTAATCGCCTGGGTGCAAAGAGCGCAATTCTTTGAGCGTTAAAGCCTTTGATTTACTGTGCTGTGTTCGGCTTTTGTATTTGTGAAACCTATCGAAAAGCTGATGATCTGTATAGCAGAGCATCTGGAGTGTTTTATCGATAAATCCTTGTCTGAGGCCAATATTAAGGGGTTGAATCTTAATGATAGGGTTCAGCTCAGTGAATATTTTTTCTAGTCGCCCGATTTGAGTGTCAGATTCCGCAGAGATTAAAAGCGTATAATTTTTCATTTGCCAACCACCAAGGTTATCAGCAATGAGGTCGAAATTTTTGTTGAAGGATTGCTGTACTTCGGCATCAAACCTAAATTCGAAACCGGATTTTTTGGTAAAGCGATTTCCAAATTCGATTTGGGCCAAACTCTCGATTCCCTTTTTAAAGGACTTTTGAGTTTCGAAAAGCGCATCTGGGCTGAGTACTATTTGCGCATCAGTAACGGAAAGCACTTCGTCAAAATTAGCCGAAGCCTTTTCGAAGTATTTTTCGATCGTGTCTAAGGTTTGTTGGTAATCCTTAAACCAGATTTTGGTGTTGTTCGGAATAAAATCTAAAAACGATTGCCTCACTTCTTGCAACAATCGGGTTTGAATATTCGGAATGATGTTAATGTGTTTTACACTTTCCTGACTGAGTTGAGAAACCGGATCGAAAGTTCTAATACTCTCTACTTCATTGCCAAAAAGCTCAATTCTGTAAGGTAAATCGTGAGCGTAAGAATAGACATCTACTATACCACCACGCACCGAAAACTGGCCTGCTTCGTATACAAAGTCCGTTTTCTCGAAATCGTAAGTCATCAGCAGTTCTGCCAAAAATTCTACATCAATTTCTTCCCCCACTTTGGTTGAAAAGGTATTGGTGGCCAGGGCCTTTTTGTTGATTACCTTTTCGGTTAGTGCCTCTGGGTAAGTAACAATGATTTCGCCTGTAGAGGCTTTATGGTTAATCCTGTTGAGGATTTCGGCACGCATGAGAATGTTGGCATTCTCGGTTTCGTCAAACTGGTAAGGCCTTTTGTATGAAGTAGGGAAAAGCAAAACCTCTTTTTCACCTATCAAATTCTGCATATCGTTATGAAAATAAGCAGCTTCTTCTTTGTCGTGCATTACAAAAAGGGAAGTTTGCTTATTGTGCTGATAGACGGCAGCTGCTACAACAGCGTCCAAACTACCCACCAAGCCCTTAAGCTGAATACTATTTCCCTCATTGGGCTTGATTCGCTCGGCAATGGTTTGAATGATAGGGTCTTCCCTATAAATTTTTATGAAGTCTTTTACTTTCAAGGTTTTTGCTAAAAAGAGGGGGCAAATGTAAATAATTCTGAAGCCATTCGTGGCAAAACAGTGTAAGCAATCAATAAATTAACCGACATTTAACCCAACTCTTTAATTGCTTTTATTGTTAGCGCATTTGTAGTGAAAAAAGAAAAAGTTAGAATCGGCTTGAGGCGCGAAGCCTTTAATAAAATGGAGCAGATGCATCCGCATCAAATAATGCTCTATGTTGCCTTGATTGGCAGTTCAGTGCTTTTCCTCTTTTTGGTGGTTGCTTTTACCGCCAGCCAACCTGAGAATAGCAATTTCCTTAAAATTGAATTCCCTAAATTTTTTGTGGTCAGCACAGTGCTAATGCTTCTTTCTAGTTTTTCGGTGTCCAAAATTATTCCGGCTTATGAAAAGGACGAGCTAGAAGAACTGAAAAAATGGCTGGGAATTACTTTTTTACTGGGTTTGGCTTTTGCCACTTCTCAGTTTTTAGGCTGGCGCGAACTACAAGAAAATCAGATTCTTTTTAGCGGAGTACGCTCTGGCGCTTATCTCTATGTAATTACGGGTTTGCATGTAGTACATGTGTTAGCCATTTTACTTTACGCGGTTCGATTGCTGGTAAAGTGTAATAAAGTTTCGCTCGATGCGGTGCAAAGCTTGATTTACTGCACCAATCCCTACCAGAAAATCAGGTTCAAAATGCTCACAGACTTCTGGCACTTTGTAGATGTGCTTTGGATTTTGCTCTTCTTCTATTTGTTGTTTAGTTTTTAAAAAAAAGGCCACAACGTAGTTGCAGCCTTCCAATTGACCTGTATATGTTTCTGACTTTTGGGCTTAGTTAAAACTAATCTGTTTAATGTTTTCATATTTCACGTAAGTTGGCTTTCCGCTTGAATTGAAAACCAAAACACCTTCATTTTCATCGCTTACATCCCTACCCGAACCAAGGGTTAATTCTTTTCCGTTTTTCAACACAATTCTTGCATTATCGTAATTTCTTGGGCTGAAGGATTTGATGTTTTCAATTGGAATAAAGTATTCAATGTTATCGTCCTCTCCTTGAATTATCTCGAAGTTGTATTCTTCATCTAGGTCGAAAATGATCTCGCCTGAAAGGGTTTCTCCTTTGGTAGTTTCTACGGTTCCTGAGATTTTCTTCACTTCGTAATCAGAATATGCTTTTCCAGAGTTGGGAGCATTTGTGAATTCAACACGCTTAAATTCTTTCCATGGAATATCTACTCTCCCGAAATCGGTACTCACGATAATTCCACCATTCGAATTGTCTACATCATTCGAACCTCTCAAATAAAGCTCTCTGCCAGACTTGGTCACCACATTACTTCCAGAGCGATCTCTTTCAATGGATTTAATATTACCGAATTCGATTTTCATGTCACCATCGCGGGTATCGCCATCGAGTACGTTCGTGCTAAAGCGCTCATCGTGGTCCCACTGAACAAATCCAGTGATTGAACCTCCGTAATATTCAACAGTTCCGTAAAGCGCATCACCAATTCTGCTGGTGAGCTTGCTTGGCGTATCCATAAACTCTATGGTTTCAATTCTGTTCCAGTTGAATTTCATGCTTCCCAACTCTTGATCAAGAATGGTGATTGTTCCCCCCATATCGTCTGAGCCGTCTTTTACAAAAATCCTATCCCCATTGCGAAGCGTTAGCTCTACCTCGGAACGTCTGTTAATATCTATTCTGGAAATGTTGCCAAATTCCGTTCTGAATTCGTGCGTAGTTTCCCAGCTGCTATTGCCCCAACTAATTGTGAAGCTACCCCAGCTGCTATTTCTTCTTCTTTGTTCGTCCCTTAAATCGTTTTTTTCTTCTCTCGTCAGGTGACGATAATTATCGTTTTCTTCCTTGTTTCCATTAAAATGGTCTGTCCAATAGCCTTCTCCGCGATCGCCCCAGCGCATTTGACCTGTGTAGCTCTTGCCATCAATGGTTGTAAGTTTTCCGTAGATGAATCCTTCATCTTGTGCATTGGCCGTAAGAAATGGGGCTGCAATGAGCCCGAGAAAAAGGGCAGATTTTAAAATAATTGATCTAATCATGGTTGTGTTGTTTGAGTTTGATTCTTTTGACGAATCAAAGATGCAGAATGACACTTTACCAAGAAATACGGATTGGCTCTACCTAGTTATTTTTTAACCGAAACGGGAGGAGACCCTACTGAACTGGAATTGATTATTGAAAACTAAGGGGTGGTTTTCTAGAAGAGAGGTTCTTCTCGTTTTGCTAGTACTATTTTTAATTGTCTAACCAGTGCTTGAAGAGCGGTGTCTTTTCCGAACTCACTACAATGTCTTCATCAATTTCTGGGCTAAGGCTCAATTTTACTCTGCCTTTGAAGTAAGGGTGAATGTCACTAACGGCATCGAAATGCACTAAAAATTTACGGTTTACTCTGAAGAACTGTTTTGGGTTTAGCATTTGATCTACTTCTTCCAGCGTGTTATCGATGATGTACTTTTGCTTTTCAAAAGTCACAATATAAGTAAGCTTGTCGTGGGTATAGAAATAGGCGATTTTTTCTGTAGGAATAGCACGAATTCGCTGGCCAATTTTGGTGAGGAACCGTGATTTATATTCTTTGTTCTGTTCGTTAATCAGTGCTTTGATTTGGCTAAGGTCGAAGGCTGGAGAAGTGGAAATGGCGGGTTGTTCTTCAATTTTTTCTAGCGCAGCGGCCAACTTTTCGCGCTGAATGGGTTTAAGCAAGTAATCCACACTATTTACTTCAAATGCTTTGATCGCATATTGATTGTATGCCGTTGTAAAGATTACTTTACATTTTGGTTTGTGCTGTTCGAAAATTTCAAAACTCGTTCCGTCAAGCAACTGGATGTCGCTGACAATGAAGTTGGGAGGCTGATTATTTTCGAACCAAAGTAAACCAGCTTCAACTGACCTGATGGTACCTACGATTTCCAGTTTAGGTTTGAGTTCTTTCAGCAGTTCAATTAACCTTTCCGATGCCAGCCTTTCGTCTTCAATAATCAGTACTTTCATTCGCTTAGCTTTTAAGGTTAAATTTCAGAAATATTGATGAGAGGAACACGCACGATGAATGAGTTTGGATTCTTAATAACTTCAACCGGCTTTGTAGTAAAGTAGGAATACCTACGCTTAATGTTTTCTAAACCAGTTTGCCCACTGTTCGGCAATTCAACTTTCTTTTCCTGCAGGTTATTTTTTATAGAGATATAGCCGTTCTGACTTTCAACATGAATTTTTAATGGGCGTAATTCCGAGACAGTATTGTGCTTAATGGCATTCTCAATGAGCATTTGCAGGGTGAGAGGAGGCAAGTATAAAGCTTCGTCTTTTTTATCTATGGCCATGCTCAGCTGAATGGTGTCTTCGAACCGAATTTCTAACAAGTACATATAAGCACTTACAAAACTGAGCTCCTGTTTCAACTCCACCAATTCTTCGGAACTACTTTGAAGAATAATGCGATAGACTTCGGCAAATTTTTCAAGGTAGGCCTGCGATTGCTTTTGGTCTTTAGAAATCAGCGAAGAAAGAATGTTGAGGTTGTTGAAAAGAAAATGCGGATCTAAGTGATTTTTTAAAGCGTTAAGCTCTGCTTTGATCGATTCTTTCTGAAATTCTTCCGAAGCCAACTGGGCGTTTTTCCAACGTTTTAAAAACTGAATTCCAAAATTGATTGAAATGATAGGCAACAGAATCAAAATTGATAATGCGTTGATGGTCGCAATTTGACTTCCAACGGGAGGGTCTTCCGTGAGGGTAATCTTGAACAGAAAATAACTTAGGTTGATAATGATTAAAGAAACCAACACGCCAATGCTCAATTGAGAGTAAAAGCGCTTGTTACCATGGGTTAACCAAGGAAGCTTTCTATCTAATGAAATTGTTAAGGCGCGGTTGGCCAGGAGAATCAATAGTAAAACCGCAACAACGAGCCCTGCAGTCAAGTAAAGTTCTCGGGGTGCTGAAGTGGCGTAGAGAAAAACAAAAACGCCCACCACCAAACTGATGGCAATACTATTTTGGATGATTTGACTACGACTGAATTTCAATGTGTTTTACTCAATCAAAGATGATTTCGTCAATTTGTGACCAACGTATATAAGTTGGTTTGGCGTCTTTCGAAGTAAATATAAGCACTCCATCATTGTCTTCTGATACATCGCGACTTTCACCAAGTAATAGCTCTTTGCCATTTCTCAGAATGACCATTGAGTAACTGAAGTTCTTAGGAATTATGTTTTTGATATTTCGGAAGGGGATTTTGTAAACCACTCGGTCATCTTGGCCATCTAAAGTTTCATATTCCCAAGCCTCGTCTAAGTCATAGGCAATAAGACCGCTTATTTTTTCGCCATCTCTGTTAATCACTGTAGCTCTCAGTCCAGTGGAGGATGGGAATTCACTATAGGAAGGCCCTTGATTCTTGCTTTCTATAATTTCCAGCTCTTCGAAATCGCGCCATGACACTATGATTTTCCCAATTTCTCGGTCGTTAATGACAATACCAGAATTCTCATTGTTCACATCATTCGTTCCCGTTAAGTAGAATTCTCTTCCCGATTTTAGGGTTACATCTACTCCATTGCGATTTTTTACAATTTTAGTAATCGACCTAAAGGGAATATTTTTATCTCCATCACGGTCTTCGCCATTCAGAATGTCTTCTAAAAAACGCTCATTGTGGTTGTTTTCGCTTGTGCCTTGGTCCCACTGAATGGTACCTTCAAAAACGCCTCTTCTGCCGGCTTTTACTTTTCCATAAATGGCTTCGCCAAAGAGTGATTTCAGCTTTTTACCACTTTCTAAAAACTCAACCTTTTCTATTCTCGCCCAGTCCAGCTTTACAATGCCTAATTCTTCATCGTACACACTCACGCTAGCACCTACATCTGAAAAACCACTACCACTCACTTCTACGATTACACCATTTTTTAACGCCACTTGCGCCCGACTTCTTCCCGTAGGTTTAATGCTTTTGATATCTCCAAAGCGGGAATCGAATTGGTGAGCCGTGCGGCTATATTTGTCGTCCCAAATGCTCAATACACCGAGGTCAATACCCAGCCATGAGCTTCCACCTTCTTGATCTGAAATCTGTTGTATTTCTTTTTTTGAAAGGAATTTTAAAAAATCGCTTGAGGTTTTTTGTGCATTAAAAAGGTCGACCCAATAGGCCTCATCGCCTCCCCAGCGCAAAGCGCCTTGGTATTTATCGCCATTAATCGTGGTTACCCTTCCGTAGAGGTAAATGTTCTTTTCCTGCGACTTCGCTTCTGAAACAATAATCAACAAGCCCACCGCAATGCCGATGCAAAGCATCAGCTTCCTTACCCTTCTCTCAACGCCATGTTGCAGACTACCCATGCAACAAACGTAATTTGAATTGTTGGTAGAAAAAACGTTTCCAGACTGTACTAGCATATTCAAACCCTGAATCGGGAAAAGCACTACTTCAAATAATTTCTATCTCGGAAAAGCAGAAGCGTCAATACCCGGTACCAAACGAATTGCATTCTTGTAATAGATCTTTTTCAGCACTTCATCTGACAAGCCTAGGCCGTACATTTTCCAATAGGCATGGTACTTTTTGTAGTAGGGAAAATACTCATCTTGAGTTTCCAGCACTCTAAAATAGGTGGCGTATTCCTCTGGGTTGTAGGCATCTTTTCCAAACAGCACACGGTCTTGGTATTTGGTGAGGAAAGCATTTGCTGCACGAGGTTGGCGACCCAACTCAGCGATTACCGCTCCGATTTCTACATTCATATTTGGCATTTCGTCCAAGAGTTTTCCTAAATGGGCTAAGTCGTTGCCATACCAACCTAAGTGCGCTGCAATGAATTGCGTATTCTTATGTTTTTTGAAAACGTTGTGTTGTTCTTGAATTAGGGTTTCCCAAGGCTCAGGATCATTGTTTTCTCTCTTTCTGCCAGGGTGTGTTTTCAACTCCAACCATCTTTCATTCTCAGCATCAAAGGGTTCCCAAAACTGTTTTGGATCTGCGGTATGGATAAGCACTGGAATGCCCAGTTCACCACATTTAGCCCAAATCGGATCAAGCCTTGGATCGTCAACCGCTACGCGGTTTCCATTAATATCTTTTACTGAGAAGCCTAAGCTTTTGAATATTTTCAAACCACGGGCTCCGGCATTGTAATCTTGCTCTAGTAGCGCGGCAGCCTTTTCACCCCAACCTTTCTCACCCACCTTATCGAAGGTTACATTCGCAAAAACAATAAAGCGTTTTGGTTGATTGGCCTTGATGTTTTTTGTAGCGTCTGCAATTGATTGGCCACTTCCGCCACTCAGGTTTACCATGAGTCCCATGTTGATTCCATCCATTTCAGCCGCAAGTGCACCTAAATCCTGTTGGCCCATTCGTCTCTGATGACTGTGGATATCGATAAAAGGAAATTTAGAACGCGTTAAGGGATGCTCAGGAACAACGAGTGATGATGGCGGATTATATCCTTCAAAATCCATTGTTTGGGCGGCTATTGTTGTCCCGAAAAATAGACCAATGGAGCAGGCAATCAATTTGATTTTCATGGCTTAAGATAGTTTTTAGCTTAATCGAAGTAGAATATTAAAGGTTTTGTGCTTGTGATCAAAATCTAAGCAAGTGCTTAAGATAGAATGATTCACCCTTTTCTACACCAAGAAATGATTTTGACGGTAAGAAAGAAGGCGAGTTTTTCAATTAATTTGAAGAGATATAAACAGATTGAATCATGGAGATTTCATTAAAAGGCAAGGTAATATTGGTCACAGGTGGTTCTAGGGGCATTGGCCGGGCGTTTTCCAAACAGCTTTCAGACTCTGGCGCTGCAGTGGCGGTTCACTATAATTCAAATGAAGAACAAGCGCAGTCCATTCTGAAAGAGTTGAATTCCGATTGTCAGCTTTTTCAGGCCGACCTTTCAAACGTATCGGAAACCATAAACTTGTTTAAACAAGTAATTGAAAAAATGAATGGTTTAGACGTGTTGATTAACAATGCTGGAGTTGCCATTTCTTCGGACTTAGTGAAAGCAGATGAAGATTGGCTAAACGACTGGCAGTTTACAATGGACGTGAACCTAAGAGCAACTGGACTTCTGTGCAAAAAGGGCATTGAGCATTTCTTGGATAATGGTGGAGGAAGAATTATCAATATTTCATCACGGGCTGCTTTTCGTGGAGACACTTCTGATTACTTGGCCTATGCGGCTTCGAAAGGTGGAGTGGTGGCACTGACACGTTCCATATCTCGGGCTTACGGAAAAAATGAAATCAAAGCATTTACCATTGCGCCTGGATTTGTAAGAACCGACATGGCGCAAGATTTTATGGACCAATACGGAGAGGGTTTTGCCCTTAATGATATTGCTTTAAATCAATTGACCGAGCCGAAGGATTTGGCACCCTTGGTTACGTTGATGGCCAGCGGATTAATGGACCATGCAACAGGCTGTACGATTGATGTGAATGCCGCCAGTTATGTGCATTAACGAGTGAATACTATTTCAATAGTAAAGTTTGTTTTACTTTTTGATAGTAAAAACTGGTAGTTGTGCTTTTCTATCACCTGCTTCGCAATCTGTAAACCAAGCCCCATTCCTTTCTGGAGCGAATCGATATTTTCGGCTATTCCGTTTTGGATATGTAAGGAAAGCACCTCGTTTTGTTCAGAGATTTCAACCGAAACGGGCTGTTTACTTGCTCCATATTTTCGGATGTTATCGAAGAGGTTAACCAATACTCCTTCTAGCTTTTCTCTATCTGCATTTATCGTAAGCTCTTCAGGGTTGGCATTGATGGAAAGCTTGATGTCTAAATTCTTGGTGGATAAAGTCGGGCGCATTCTTTCCAACATATCATAAATCAAATCGTCTAATCTGAAATCGGATTTACGTAGCACTAACGTTTCAGATTTGAGCTGACTCATGAGCAGAAAATCTTGGACAATGTTTTTTAGCCTAATCACTTCTTCGCGTAAGCTGGTGAGTATATCCTGACTTAGTTCTTTTTCAGACGAGCCCATCCTGTACTCCAATTCCGACTGCATATTGGCCAAAGGCGTTCGCAGTTCATGGGCGGCCATGGCAAAAAACTGATTCTGACTGCGAATGGAAGTTTCAATTCTTGAAATCATTTCGTTCATCGTAGCCGAAAGCTGAGTGATTTCGTCATTGGCAGAAGAAACTGGTAAACGATCCATTTGAGGCGAGGCCTTTACACTTTGGGCCTTGGCAATTAACTTATGAAGTGGCGCTAAAGTAAAATGAGCAATTAAAACGGCAGCGATAAATGCGATCAGCGCAGCACCCAAATTGGCAAAGATCAATCTGGACTTTAAGGCTGAAATTTCATTATAGACGACTTGGTTGTTTTTAGCCAATACCAAACTGATTTGCGCGCCAGTGCTTTCATCCAAAGGCCTTCGGGCAATGCAATAAGTAAACGAATCAATCTTGATGAATTCCATCAGGGAAACCCGCTCGTCTGAAGTAGGTTGTTCTATTTCCACAAAAACGGAAGAGAATATTTCTGGGAAATCGGGCCGCTCATACACCATTTGGCTTTCGAACATGTTGCCAAACCATAGTTGGATGGGTTGATCTTCTTGCGTAACGGGGATTTGCGTCAGCTCATCATCTACTCCATTTAGAATACTCAAGGCTTCAATTTTTCCGCCATTCTGAAAAGCGTTGATGAGGCTGTTTCGGATGGATTGGAAAAGGGAATAGTTAAACGCGAGTGAAATGCCTAAAAAGACCACGAAGAAGGCCGCAGCAATCTTAAATCGAATACTTTTAAAAAACTGAATCTGCGGCAAGCTTAACTTTTTACGAGTTCACCTTGAATTTTATAGCCGTAACCTACTTGGGTTTCAATCAACTTGGGCTCAAATTCAAAATCTATTTTTTTTCTGAGCTGATGCATATGCACTTCAACTACATTGCTTCCTCGATCGAAATTAATGTTCCAGATTTTCTGGGTAATCTCTGATTTGGAGAGCACGCGATTGGTGTTGCTCAACAGCAGTTCTAAGATAGAGAACTCTCGCTTACTTAACTCTATTAATTGATCGGCCCGGGTTACTTCGCGCTTGATCAAATCTACTTTAAGGTCTTTTACCTGAAGAATTGAAGCCCGTGTTGAGCCGAATTTCCTTTGCACATTTCTTACCCTGGCTTTTAACTCTTCAAAATCGAAGGGTTTTTTGATGTAGTCAATGGCGCCTAAATCAAGCCCCTTGATTACGTGTTCACTTTCATTTAAAGCACTCATAAAAATGATGGGCGTATGAATAGAAAATTCACGCATGTTTTTCAATACTTCAAAACCACTTTGCCCAGGCAGCATAATGTCTAAAAGAATCAGGTCGAAATCGTTGGTGGCTGCCGTTTCTAATGCTTCGCTTCCATTGGTTTCATGCGCAACAGAATAGCCTTCTTCTTCTAAGCCTTTTACTAAAAAATTACCCAGCTTAACTTCGTCTTCTATTAAGAGAATTTTCATAATGAGCGAGTAAGGTTTACTTTGGTAGTGAAGGTTTTTCCATTTACAGTGATTTTTGAAGGGATAAAAATGGTATAGCCTAACATGTTGATTTCGGAATCTAGTTCTTTTCTTTTCCAGCCTTCAATTTTAACGGGCTTTCCCTCTTTTATCAATTTGGCTATTGAAATGGCCATCGAGCTGTTCACTTTAACATAAATACTGTCGTTCATTAATAGCCCCCTGAATGAGGACTTAACATTCTTTTTGGCATAGAATATTTTATTCACAGTTCCTTCAATAGGTTCGTTTTGCTGAATATAATCCTCTTCGGTTCTTGTTTCAAAACGACTGGTTAAAATCAGTTCATTTTCATTCCTTTCTATAGCTTTTAAATGGTAGTTTTTGCCAAGTACGCTGAAATGAAAATTCAAACTATCTCCATCTTTTACATTAAAGCTTTGAGAGATTTTGCGTGCATCCTTAGAGTTAAAGGAATAAACCTGAAGTCCGTATTTTTTCGACTTTGCTTCGATTCCTGTAACCAATCCAGAGTCGTCAGAGACAAACTCAACAGGTTTGACCTTTAGGGTTTCTAATAATGAAGAGTTGAATGCAAAGGGAGTGTAAATCAAAATATCATGAGAATTAATCTCTCCATGATAAAGTTTATATGTGCTCTTACCTTTATAATATCTGCCGTTTTCACCGCCTTTTTCAAATTTGAGGTAAGATATTTTCTTTGAATTTAGCGGCTCATCATCCTTAGAGTCAATGGCAAGAACTAAAGTGTCTCCATTTTCTAAGATCAGCATTCCTTTATTCTTGTCAAGTTTTTTTCTGTCTAGGACATTCACATTAATTACTGTAGTCATCGGAGAGCCGTATAAATCATTGACATATTCCTTATCAATTTTACCTAGTTCAAAGGTGCCATTTGAGCTAGTTAAGCGCTTAATGTTTCCTAACCCTTGGATTGGGCCTTTCAATTCTTTTTCTAATTTTTTGATGTAGTCATCCTTATAGATCATTTCTTCCAGTAATAATTCGTCACCTATGATGGTCATCTCCACAGTTTCATTCAGTACCAAGTAAGGCTTTATATCAGTACCAAATATGGGTGATAAACGAGCAAGGATTACTTTCCCGTTTTGTGTTCTAAAAACAACTCCATCGAAAGATCCTCCATATTCAAATTTTCCAAAGAGTAATTTGATGATTTCACCTTTGTATACTTTTTCTATATGATCATTTGTTCTCCCTAATCTTTTGAGTTGCTCAACTTGTTCTTTAGGTACTGTTTGACTTTTCATTGGAAAAATCACTAGAAACATGATGAAAGATGAAATTATGAATCGTGCTGTCATGATCTTAAATTTCTTCGAACCTATAACACTCGTATTAAAACTAGCTTAAATTCAGATTAATATTCCTTAATTTCATAGCATGAAAAAACGCTGCACTTGGTGCGAAAACACCTTCGAACTTTATGAGACATACCACGATGAGGAATGGGGCGTGCCTGTGCATGACGATAAAACCCATTTCGAATTTTTGATTCTAGAAGGCGCACAAGCGGGTTTAAGTTGGTCAACCATTCTTAAGAAACGAGAGGGGTATCGTCAGCTGTTTGCCGATTTTAATGTGGAGGCCGTTGCGCAGTTTGCCCCAGACGAGGTTGAAATTATGCTTCAGAATCCTGCTATTGTTCGCAACCGGATGAAGGTGGCTGGGGCAATAATCAACGCGCAGAAATTTATAGAGGTACAAAGGGAGTTCGGCTCTTTCGACAAATACATTTGGTCCTTTGTGGGTGGAAGGCCCATTGTGAATGCTAGGGAAAGCATGAAGCAAGTGCCTGCCACTACTCCTGAGTCGGATGCGCTGAGCAAAGATTTAAAGAAGCGAGGCTTTAAATTTGTCGGCAGCACAATTATGTACGCTTACATGCAGGCCTGCGGTTTGGTAATGGATCACACCCAAGATTGCTTTCGATATGAGGCTTTATCTGGGAAGTAGAAGCTATTTGGCCACACCCAAGACAATGGTTTTCCTCGGAATTTTTATCAACCACATTCCAACTTCTTGGCCTTCCGCCACCATGGAAGAAGTGTAAAGCACAAAGTGAGTGTCTTCTAAAAACTGTACGTTCGCAGGTGATTTAATGTCGTTTTGACTGTTGTATTGATAGGCTTCGTAAATGGCCTTTTCTTTCCCTTTTAACGTGTTTTCTTTGTTAAAAGCTAAGCCAACTACTTCAGCAATTTTATTTTCTATGGAGGTTAAGATTATTTTTTCACCGTCCATCGTAAAGCTTAAGGTGGCGGAAAGACTATCGCCCATGGCCATTGCGGTTTCAATAATTTCAGCATCAGAAACGATCTGAATCTCTTGGCTTTTCATATCTTGAAGTGCTTTTTTGGTATCCACCTTCTGGTTGGAACAATTGAAAGCGAAAAGAGCGAGAATTACGATGCTTAGCTTTTTCATAAAATAAAATATTTACTCAGTTGGGTGTAAAATTAACAGCCTTGTCAATTGTTTGTTAATTTTGTGTATTAATTCGCATAATATGATTGACAAGCTAGAGACACTTAAAGCAAGATTCGAAGAAGTAGGTCAGCTCCTTTTACAGCCTGATGCCATGACAGACATGAAGCATTACTCTAAGCTGAACAAGGAATACAAGGACCTAGAGAAGATTGTGATTGTCTATGACGAATATGTCAACGTGACTGAAAATATAGAATCGTCTAAAGAACTTCTGAAAACCGAAAAGGACGAGGAGTTTCGTGAGATGGCCAAAATGGAAATTAATGAACTGGCCGAACGAAAAGAGGAGATTGAAGAAGAGCTGAAAGTAATGCTTATCCCGAAAGATCCAGATGATTCTAAAGATGTAATTGTAGAAATTAGAGCAGGAGCTGGTGGAGATGAAGCGGCAATTTTTGCAGGCGATTTATACCGTATGTATGATCGCTATATTGAAAATAAAGGCTGGAAGAAGGATTTGATCAATATCAACGAGGCTTCATCGGGTGGTTTTAAAGAAATTACTTTCGGGGTTTCGGGCGAAGATGTTTACGGAGCATTAAAATTTGAATCGGGTGTTCACCGTGTGCAGCGAGTTCCTGTAACCGAATCTCAAGGACGAGTACATACCTCAGCCGCTTCGGTGGCAGTTTTGCCTGAAGTAGAAGATATCGATGTCAACCTCGATATGAAGGATGTTCGAAAGGATACTTACCGTTCTTCAGGCGCTGGTGGTCAGCACGTAAACAAAACGGAATCGGCAGTTCGATTAACACACCTTCCAACTGGAATTGTGGTGGAGTGTCAAGATGGGCGTTCACAACATAAAAACTTCGACAAAGCATTGAGTGTTTTGCGTTCTCGGATGTATGATATTGAGCTGAAGAAGCAGGAAGCGGAACAAGCTGGAAAGCGTAAGTCTTTGGTAGGAAGTGCAGATAGATCTGATAAAATTAGAACCTATAATTATCCTCAGGGTCGTGTAACAGATCACCGAATTGGTTATTCTCAGCACAATTTACCCACAGTAATGGATGGAGAAATTGGAGAGTTTGTAGAGCGACTAAGAATGGCTGAGGCCTCTGAAAAAATGACCCAAGACAGTATGGTCTAACTATTTCGCTTGGTAATCCATCGGTTCAAGTTCGAACAAACGGTTTACCGTAGTATTGAAAATCTCAGAAATTTTAAGGGCGAGCGTGGTCGAAGGAGTGTACTTACCTCGCTCTATGGCGTTAATGCTTTGTCGAGATACTCCCGCAAGGCCGGCCAGTTGTTCCTGAGTTATCTTTTTTCGCTTTCGCTCTTCGCGGAGTGTGTTTTTCATTTTGATTCCAATTCTTACGTAAAACTAGAACGATCAGCCCTTTGAACGGTCCTTTATTTAGTTAAGTTTATATTACATTTTTATCTCAAAAACGAAGAGAATGTTACAAGGCTGTTAAAAATTCGTGAACAGTTTCTTAACATTGGCATTTTGATTTATCTTTGCCCTCCGAAATAAAAGAAGAAACTATGTTATTCGACCCACCAATTGCATCTGGCGCAAACACCTTTATTTGGATTGTTGTAATTCTTATTGGCTTTGTTGCTGCTTTAAGCCAGCACGATGCGATTTTTAAAGGAAAGAAGAAGAAAGAAGAAGAGCACTAAGCTTTTCCTCCTCCCTTTTCTTTTATTTGATCAGTCAATCTTTTGATTGATTCTTAATCACATGCTTTTGGCTAGTTGTAACTAGCCAACACCTCTTTTGCTTTTTCTTGAATTAAAGCCCAAGCGTTTTCAACGTGTTTGGCTTCTAGATTTGTATTTCCAAAAGCCAACCTTAGCGAAAACTTGTTGTTCAACTTGGTTTGAGCAAAGAAGAGCTTTCCAGTAGCATTCACTCTATTCATTATTTCTTCATTCAAGCCATCCAGTTTGTCCTCGCTAATATTTGGAGCGAATCTAAAGCAAAGCGTATTCAGTGGAACTGGCGCTAAAAGCTCAAAATCTGGATGTTTTTCAATTTCAGCTTTCAGCCATTGACCAAGTGCAATGTGTTTTCTGATTTTGGCTTGAATACCTTCAACACCCATTTCACGAATCACAAACCAGAGTTTAAGTGCCCTGAATCTTCTACCTAAAGGCACGCCCCAATCGCGGTAATTTTTCACTTCATCGTCAACCGAAGTTTTTAAGTAATCGGGCGAAATGGAGAACGTGTTGATTAAAGCACGTGGATCTTTGACGTAATAAGCCGTGCAGTCAAAATTGGTGAACATCCATTTATGTGGGTTGAAAACGAAGGAATCGGCCAATTCAACACCCTCTGCCATCCAGCGCATTTCGGGCAAGACTAACGCAGTGCCCGCATAAGCCGCATCTACATGATGCCAAATATCATATTTCTGGCAAATTTTGCTAATGGCCATAATTGGGTCGATGGCGGTTGTGCTGGTGGTGCCTATGGCAGATACTACACAAAGTGGCTTTCTTCCTTCAGCAATATCTTTCTTGATCAACGCTTCTAAATGCGCAGGGTCTAAAGCAAAGGCCTCATCTACGTTCACTTTGCGAAGGTTATTCGAGCCTATGCCTGCAATTTTGACTGCCTTATCAATGGAAGAATGGATTTGGTTTGAGGCGTACACTATATATTTCTCCGTTCCAGAGAAACCCTCTTCATTCACTTTATAACCTGAAGATTTTTCGCGCGCAGTTAGTATGGCGCAAAGCGTGGCAGTAGAAGCGGTATCTTGAATTACACCCGTAAAATGCTTTGGCAAGGCCAGCATTTCTTTCATCCACTCCATCATTTGTTCTTCTAGCTCGGCTGCCGCTGGCGAGGTAAGCCAAATCATGCATTGCGCACCCAAAGTAGCAGTGAGCATTTCGCCTAAAATGGAAGGCATACTTTTATTGCCAGGGAAGTAAGCCATAAAGTTGGGGCTCTCCCAGTGGGTCATTCCTGGCACAATTTGTTGCTTGAAATCGGCAAAAATGGCCTCAAACTGCTCCGACTGCTCAGGAGGGAGTTTTGGAAACTGCTTTTTTATATCGCCCGGCTTTACATCTGGTAAAACAGGATATTCTTCTACGTTTTGTAGGTAATCGGCCATCCAGTCCACAAGGCTGTGGGCGTGTCGCCTGAAAGATTCATTGTCCATTTAGTTACGTTTATCAGCCATATTGTCCGAAAACAAAGTTAGCATATATCTTGTAGGCCTAAGAACGTACTTTAATCTAAAGCACTAAAAATTATGAAAACGAAATGGATTGTTTTAATCGTGGTTGCCCTTGTGGTTATCATCGGTTACTCTACTTTTAAAGGATCTTACAACGGAATGGTTCAACGCGAAGAAAGCATCAGTGGTGCTTGGGCGCAAGTTGAAAACCAATACCAAAGAAGATCGGACCTTATCCCCAACTTAGTAAACACTGTAAAAGGCTATGCCGATTTTGAGCAAGAAACCTTAACAGGTGTTATTGAAGCGAGGGCCAAAGCTACTTCGGTAAGTATCAACCCAGAAAACTTAAGCCCTGATGCTATTGCCCAATTTGAGCAAGCACAACAAGGCGTGAGTTCAGCTTTGAGCAGACTTTTGGTGACTGTAGAACGCTACCCTGACTTAAAGGCCAGCACACAGTTTAGCCAACTTCAAGTTCAGTTGGAAGGCACAGAAAATAGAATTTCTGTAGAAAGAAGAAATTTCAACACTGCGGTTCAAGGATACAATACCTTTATCAAAACCTTCCCTAAAAACATCATTGCGGGTATGTTCGGTTTTGAGAATAAAGGATACTTTGAAGCGAACCCAGGGTCTGATGTAGCACCAGAAGTAACTTTTGACTAATGGCCGAGGATTTATTCAGTAGCGACCAGAAAAAACGAATCAAAGCAGCAATTCAGGAAGCTGAATTGAACACCAGCGGAGAGGTTCGGGTACATTTGGAAAACCACTGTAAAACAGAGAATGTACTCGATAGGGCATCACAAATGTTTTCCAAATTGGAAATGCATAAAACGGATGCTAGAAATGGCGTATTGATTTACATGGCGGTGAAAGATCACCGCTTTGCCATTATTGGTGATGCCGGCATTAACCAAAAAGTGGGTGATGATTTTTGGGATACCACCAAGGATAAAATGTTGGCCCATTTCAAAAACGGGAATCTTACTACAGGTTTGGTAGAAGGAATCCTCTGTGCGGGAGAAAAGCTAAAAGAGTATTTCCCTTACCAAAAGGACGACAAAAACGAACTGTCAGACGACATCTCATTCGGAAAAAACTAATATGCGATACTTACTTACCATAGCCTTAATCTTCAGCCAAGCACTTGCTTTTGCGCAGGGAATTCCAGAAAAGCCTAGCCAAAAGCGATTGGTGAATGACTTTACAGGCACAACCTTATCGCCTGCTGAAGCGAATACGCTTGAGCAAAAACTGTTGAATTATGAGGATACTACTTCGACCCAAGTGTCAATTCTTATTGTAGAATCACTTGATGGATATGAGGTAGTAGATTTCGCACAGCAAACAGCCGAAAAATGGGGTGTTGGCCAAGCGAATAAAGATAATGGGATCTTTATAGTTGTATCCATTAATGATAGAAAAGCGGCCATCGTAACGGGTTACGGTATGGAGGGTTCCATTACCGATGCTGCAACCTATACCATTCGAGAGGATTACATGAATCCACGTTTTAAGGAAGGTAATTTCTATAAAGGCTTGGACGATGCCACTACGGTTATTTTCAAACTGGCTTCTGGTGAATATACTTCAGATGATGTAGCAAGCGGAAGAACTGGTGATGGCGGTGGAAGATTTCCATTCTTCACCCTGTTCATTGTTTTCTTCTTTATCATTCCGGCTTTGGTTGGGAAAAGGAGAGGAAATAGTCATGGATCGCGAGGTATTCCATGGTGGGCTTGGCTTATGATGGGTAGCGGAGGTGGAAGCCATAACGACAAATGGGATAATTTCCGTGGAGGCGGAGGCTCATTTGGAGGCGGTTCTGGCTTCGGTGGTGGAGGCGGCTTTGGCGGTTTCGGAGGCGGAAGCTTCGGAGGTGGCGGATCTGGCGGAAGCTGGTAAGCCTAATTCACTTAAAAAGATATTTGAACCCCTTTCAAGAAATTGGAAGGGGTTTTTGTTTGAAACCCGATTTTGAAAGGTATACTTAGGTTGTTCACCTCCCAACCCTCCTTCGCTGAGGCTTCGGGCGCAAGAGAAAGGAGGGATTACTTATGAGGGTAATAATTTTTAGCGGAAGTCTGTATGGGTTAAGTAGTTGAAGGTTAAATCTAGTGCTGGGTTTGTCTCGTCCTGAAATAGGTTGGCTTAAAGCGGCACATCAACATCTCAACACTCCAACACACAAACAGTTCAGTACTTCAACACCTCTTTCAACTTACTGTGTCCGCTGCGGCTTACGGGCAATTGTGACCCCGTTTTTAGGCTGAGTAAATAAGAGTCCTTTTCGTAGAGCTCCAGTTTTTCAATGTGCTTAATGGAGACGATGTGAGAACGATGCACACGAATAAAATCACCAGTGGGTAGGTTATCTTCGAGGTGCTTCATTCGCATCAATTTCAAAAACTTACCTTGGTCTGAATGAATGGCTACGTAATCATCTTGCGCCTCGAAATGCGCAATTTGATCCAAGTCTAGGATATGGATTTTGTTTCCAGTCTTTACCACCAATCGATCAATACCTTCCGAAAGCTCTTCGCGTTTTTCCGTCAAGGTCTCAATTTCTTTTTGGGCCGAAGTTTTGGTTTGAATTTTATCAATCGCTTTTTGAACCGCTCCTTTAAAGCGCTCTTCGGCATAAGGTTTTAGCAAATAGTCGGTGGCATTCAATTCAAAAGCTTTGATCGCATATTGATCGAAAGCGGTGCTGAAGATGACCACTGGAGGGTTTTCAATTAATTCCAGCATTTCGAAACCCGTGATTTTTGGCATCTGAATGTCCAGAAAAAGTAAATCGGGCCGATGCTCCTGAATGGCCTTTAGGCCTTGAAAACCATCACCACATTCAGCAATCAATTCCACTTGAGCAAAGTTTTGCAAATAGGCCTTGATGATATCGCGGGCTAATTTTTCATCGTCAACTATTATGGCTTTGATCATTTTTCGCTGGGTTGGGGAATGTCCAAACGGACGGTAAATAGATTTTCGTTGGTTTCGGTAAACACCAATTTCGGCACACCATAAATGACGCGCAAACGTTCTCGCACATTTTTAAGTCCAATACCCTTACCTTTTTTGCTCACGGCTTTTGGGTCGAACTCGTTGGTCATATAAAGGCGAAGAATATCGTTTTCGGTTTTTGCCTTTACTCGAATGGTCACATCTTCCAAGCTTTCGTAAATGCCATGCTTAACAGCGTTTTCAATTAAAGGCTGTAATATCAGGTTGGGCAAAGTGAAGTTTAAAGCGTCAATGTCAATTTGGGTTTCTACTTTCAAGCGATCTCCAAAACGAACTTTCTCTATTTCTAGGTAGAGCATCAGGTTGGCCATTTCTTCTTCCAAAGTGTTTAGCTGATGGTTTTCTTTTCCCAAAGAATAGCGTAAAAAATCAGAGAGTTTCACCACCATTTCGCGCGCTTGGTTTGGGGCGGTAATGGTGAGCGAGGCAACCGAATTAAGACTGTTGAAAATGAAATGCGGATTGATTTGAGATTTCAGCATCTCCAATTCCGACTCCTTGAGCATCGTTTCTAACTGGGCTTGTTGTTGACCTCTATCCCTTAAGTCATCGTAATATTTTATGAGGTGATATACTAAAATAAGCACTGCATAGTAAAGTAAGCCCAAGCCTGCTCGCCAAACAACTGAGCTATTCAGGTAAATTAATGACTCTTCAGTCTGAGGCAATACGTTTTTCAAAATGGTAACAGTGATAAAAACACCTGCGGCTACAGAGAGTGCAGCGGCAGCCAAATGACTTACGATAAGATTTAGGATTTGAGAAGAATCGAAGGAATTATACCGTACTACGAACCAAAAGGCCAAGCCCAACCCATAGAAAGTACCATTAAAAATGAAGCTATCAATGTTCGCTTCTTTAGTACTGAAATCGTAAAAATAGCCAAGACTGAGCCCAAACAGAATGGCAACAAACAGCCATACTGCGGTATAAAAAATGATGCCTTTGTTCTTTAGAAAGGGGTGGTTCATAAAAATCTAAACGAAAGGAAAATTAGTGATTTCTTCTAAGGCTTTGGCAAAAAAAGAAAAAGAGTATTGAAACAAGAGCGACCAACTCTATCTCAATACTCTAGATTTAAGCTACCGTTTTTACTTTACCTCGCCTCCACCAAAAAGCACCAATCCTTTTACTACTAGTTCTTTTCCGTTGTTGGCTTCATTTTCAGTGATCACTTTTCTTTCGTCTGAAAAGCCTCCGAAAATGGCAGTTACCTGTACTTTCACATTCATGTCGGACGGAACTCTAATTTCGGTTCCACCGAACAATACAAATACATCCAAAATATTCGTGCCGCTGGCAAGTTCTGCGTTTAGAAGATTTATATCAGTGCCTCCGAATATCGTAGTCAACTTTCCTCCCCTAAACTGTTTCGAGGTAACTTTTCTTTCTGCTCCACAGAAAATGGCGATTTCGTCTATGCCATCTATTTCTGATTCAGTATTTTTTTTTTCACTAGAACCGTCTTTATCCATACCTCTTCTGAAAAGAAGCGACCCACCTATAATGATGAAGATCACTGGCCAGAATTCGAAGATGTCTCTAAAGTCAAGATAGTATACATCCCTAATTAGGAAGGCAGCTCCGATGGCTACAAACGTTAAGCCTAATCCGACTTTTTCTCTCACCGTGGCAATTAAAATACCGATGAGGATCATAATTGAATACCATTCGGTAAAGTACCAAGGAAGACGAATATTGAGGACATCAATATTATCTAAAGTCCAAAGCGAACCGATGACAAGAAATAATGCTCCTACTATATACCGTTTACTAGCTGATTGTGACATAATTTTTTTGGTTAAATGCAGGCAGAAAAGTTTCTGCCTGCTGTGGTTGTTGTTTTGAGTAATTGTTGTTGTTGAATTGACCGATGTTTTTTGACCTTTGGGCTTGAAACACATTCAAATGTACGTGGGATTAGGCCATTTTTGTTGGCGGAATTCGGTGAACGAACGCCTGAACTCGGTAAACGCACAATGTTTTCGACCACTACATTCAGCAGTTTTAAATAATCGGTGAATAACATGACCGAATTACTTTCTAACTAGTGCTTCATTGCCTAATTTTGAATTGAATAAAATCTCATCACATGGAATATAGAATAGAAAAGGATACCATGGGGGACGTTAAAGTTCCTGCAGACAAGTATTGGGGAGCCCAAACGGAACGCTCTAGAAACAACTTCAAAATTGGACCAGAAGCCAGTATGCCGCTTGAAGTAGTATATGGTTTTGCCTACCTTAAAAAAGCGGCAGCCCATACCAACCACGCTTTGGGTGTTTTAGCGGTAGAAAAGCGTGACCTTATTTCAAAAGTTTGTGATGAGATTTTAGAAGGAAAGCATGATGACCAATTTCCATTGGTGATTTGGCAAACGGGTTCGGGCACGCAATCAAATATGAATGTGAACGAGGTAGTGGCCAATAGAGCACATGTAATTGCTGGTCATAAATTAGGTGAAGGCAAAACAGAGGTTCACCCGAATGACGATGTGAACAAGTCGCAGTCGTCTAACGACACTTATCCAACAGGCATGCACATAGCAGCCTACAAAATGATTGTTGAAACCACTATTCCAGGGGTGGAAATGTTGAGAGATACGCTTCAGGCCAAATCTCAAGAGTTTATGAAGGTGGTGAAAATTGGTCGTACGCACTTAATGGACGCCACACCACTTACTTTAGGACAAGAATTTTCGGGCTATGTTTCTCAATTAAACCATGGCTTAAAAGCCTTGAGAAATACTTTAGAACACCTTTCAGAACTGGCTTTGGGTGGTACCGCAGTAGGAACGGGTATTAATACGCCAGAAGGCTATTCTGAATTAGTAGCTGAGAAAATTGCTGAGTTCACTGGGCATCCTTTTATTACTGCTGAAAATAAATTCGAAGCATTAGCAGCCCACGATGCATTGGTAGAAACCCACGGAGCACTCAAGCAGATGTCAGTTTCTTTAAACAAAATTGCCAACGACATTAGAATGTTGGCTTCAGGCCCTCGTTCCGGAATAGGTGAAATCATCATTCCTTCAAACGAACCAGGGTCTTCTATTATGCCGGGCAAAGTAAATCCAACGCAGTGCGAAGCCATGACAATGGTTTGTGCTCAGGTAATGGGTAATGATGTTGCGGTTTCAGTAGGTGGTGCGCAAGGCCATTATGAGTTGAATGTTTTTAAGCCAATGATGGCATACAATGTATTGCAGTCTGCACGTTTAATTGGAGATGCCTGCGTTTCTTTCACTGAAAACTGCGCTGTTGGGATTGAGCCTAATTATAAAAGCATTCAGCAACACGTGAACAATTCATTGATGTTGGTTACCGCTTTGAATACCAAAATAGGGTATGAAAAGGCAGCTAAAATAGCGAAAACCGCTCACGAAAATGGAACTACATTAAAGCAAGAAGCTATTAATTTGGGCTACTTAACAGCCGAAGAGTTTGACGAATGGGTAAGGCCAGAAGATATGATCGGAAGTTTGAAAAGCTGACATTAAAGTTATAATTTGTCATTTAATGGGTTTCACTCAAATAAAACAAAGATAAGATGAAAGCTTCTAGAGTATTTTTCACGCTTTTACTAGGCATCTTTATTGCCTCAGCCGCCATTGGTCAAGAAATGACCAAGGCCGAAAAGAAGGCCTTCAAACAAGAAATGAAGGTTTGGAAGAAAATGAAAAAGTCGATGTCTCCGGAAGACTTCAAGACACTTTCTGAGGAACATCGTAAATTGAAAACCTCCAATGCGGGAGCTTTGAGTGATATTCAAACGCTTGAAACCCAATTGAGTGGTAAAGATGGCCAGATTGGTGATTTGCAGAAACAGGTGGCCAGAATGCAAGCATCTTATCAAGCGTCTCAAAAGGAAGTAGAGAACCTAAAGGCTCAAATTGACAGTCGTCCAGCATACAACCCAGAGATCATCAACGGGGAGGATTTTAGTGTGGGTGTTGTGTTCAAAGTCCAAGTGGGTGCTTTCAGAAAGGTAGATTTAAAAAAATATGCAGATACGGCCAAGGACTTTGCTGAAGAAGGGGAAGAACTTAGAAAGTATGTAATTGGTAATTTTAGAAATTACGAAGATGCTAATGTCCTTAAAAGATATTTGAGAGAAATGGGGGTTGAAGACGCTTGGATCGTCCCATATAAAGATGGTAAAAGAGTTCCACTCAAAGACGTTCTTCCAACCGCAGAGAAAACGAAGTAAACTCTTATGACATTAGAAATTTAGCAGTGCTTTATTAATAAAGCACTGCTTTTTTATACCCTTTTAGGTTCAATATTTACTATTTTTATACATGCAAAAGAGGTGGTTACTTAATGAAGAAACAGATGGTGAACTGGTACAGTCGCTTCAAGAAAACCTCGGAATAAGTGAAAATCTAGCTTTTCTTTTTGCGCAAAAAGGAATTAGAAATTATGAGGATGCTAAAGCCTACTTTAGACCTCAATTAGATCAGTTGCATGATCCTTTTCTAATGAAGGACATGGATCGTGCAGTGGATAGACTTTCCAGCGCTTTGGAAAACGGAGAAAAGATTCTCGTTTATGGAGATTACGATGTTGACGGAACCACTTCTGTAGCCACTTTTTATGGTTTTCTTTCCGAAACCCATGATACGCTTGAGTTCTATATTCCGGATAGATATAAAGAAGGCTATGGCGTTTCAAAAGCTGGAATCGAATATGCCATCGAGAGCGGTTTTCAGCTTATCGTTACATTAGACTGTGGTATTAAGGCACATGACAGGGTTAGTCAAGCACAATCAGCGGGTATAGATGTTATTATTTGTGACCACCATACCCCAGGTGATGAATTGCCAACGGCTTATGCTGTGCTGGACCCAAAGCGAACGGACTGTAAATATCCCTATAAAGAACTGTCGGGTTGTGGCGTTGGTTTTAAGCTTTTACAGGCCTATTGCCAAAGAAAAGAAATGTCCCAAGACGCCCTTTTACAGTACCTCGATTTATTGGCGGTGAGCATTGCTTCGGATATTGTTCCTATTACAGGGGAAAATCGAGTGCTCACCTATTTTGGACTAAAAAAGCTGAACCAAGACCCCAGGCCAGGTTTAAAAGCGCTGGTAGATCTTTGTAAGAACAGAAATGACTTTACTGTTTCCAGCATAGTTTTTGGTATTGGGCCAAGAATTAATGCTGCTGGACGAATGGATCACGCCAGGGCGTCTGTAAAATTACTTTTGGCCAAAACAGAAGAAGATGCAGATGCAAAAGCGTCACTTATTAATGATAAGAATGATGCGCGTAGAGATTTCGACAACTCAATTACAGAGGAGGCACTGTTGATGATTCAGTCGGACGAAGTGCTGCTAAATGCAAAGTCGACTGTTTTGTATAAAGAAGATTGGCATAAAGGCGTGATTGGTATTGTGGCTTCTCGCTGTATCGAAAAGCACTATCGCCCAACGGTTATTTTGACAGAATCGAATGGCAAGGTAACAGGGTCAGCGCGCTCAGTGATGGGTTTTGATGTTTACAATGCCATTACCGAATGTGCCGACTTACTCGATCAATATGGCGGACATATGTATGCCGCTGGGGTGACGATGGAGATAGAGAACGTAAAAGCATTCCAAGAAAAATTTGAAAGTGTGGTGGCCAGTACCATCACCGAAGACCAACTTGTTCCAGCCATTAAAATTGATTTGGTCATTTTTCTTGATGACATCCATTTCAAGTTTTATGAAACGCTTAAGCAGATGGGGCCATTTGGTCCGCAGAACATGCAGCCTGTGTTTGTTTCTGAAAATGTACATGCCGAAAACGCCAAAGTACTGAAAGAACAACACCTTAAGTTTACAGTAAAACAAGAGGGAACAAACGGTTCTATTGATGCCATAGGTTTTGGTTTGGGAGAATATTACGATTTGGTAAATTCTGGCATGAAATTTCACATGGCCTATACCATTGAAGAGAACGATTTTAGAGGACATAAGAGTCTTCAACTCTTCATTAAGGATATTAAGTTTGAATGATTATTCTATTTTTGCCATTCCATCATGAAATTAAGAGCCGATAATCTCGTCAAGACATATAAAAAAAGAAAAGTAGTTAACGACATTTCTGTGCAAGTTGAGCAGGGAGAAATCGTTGGATTGCTGGGGCCAAATGGTGCCGGGAAAACCACTACATTCTATATGATTGTTGGGTTAATTAAGCCTAATGAGGGAAATGTCTACCTCGAAGATGAAGATATTACCCCCTTACCAATGTTCAAAAGGGCCAAATTAGGCATTGGATACTTGGCTCAGGAACCTAGTGTTTTCAGAAAGCTTACCGTGGAAGAAAACATCATGGCGGTGCTGGAGATGACAAAACTCCCAAAGAAATTACAGAAGGAAAAGATGGAATCTCTTTTAGAAGAGTTCAGTCTTACCCATGTAAGAAAAAACAAAGGTCAGGTGCTTTCTGGGGGAGAAAGAAGAAGAACCGAGATTGCTAGGGCACTATCCGTAGACCCTAAGTTTGTATTGCTTGATGAACCCTTTGCTGGTGTAGACCCCATTGCCGTGGAGGAGATTCAGTCCATTGTTTTCAAACTGAAGCAAAAAAACATCGGTATTCTTATCACAGACCATAATGTGAATGAAACTCTGTCGATTACCGACCGAGCCTACCTTATGTTCGAAGGAAAACTTTTAAAGGCAGGGACTGCTGAAGAGTTGGCAGAGGATGAGCAGGTGAGAAAGGTATACCTAGGTAAAAACTTCGAACTCAAACGGAAAGTATAAGTGGCAATAATTAACTCGATACTGACATGGGTAATGAAAAAGCGGATGTATCAAATCGGCCTTTTCATGAAATACCCATTAGAGGTGCAGGACGAATTATTCAAGAAGCTGATTACTACTGCCAGAAATACAGAGTTCGGTCGTACCCACGGCTTTGCGGACATTCAAAATCAAGAGCAGTTTAGAAGAGACATTCCCATCTTCTCTTATGAGGAAATCAACCCCTATATAGAAAGAAACATGATGGGCGAGCAAAATTTGCTTTGGCCCTCAGATGTAAAGTGGTTTGCCAAATCATCGGGGACCACCAATGCCAGGAGCAAATTCATTCCCGTTTCATATGAGGCTTTAGAGGAATGCCACTTTAAAGGAGGCAAGGACATGCTTTCTATCTACTGCAATAATAATCCCGAAACGCGGATGTTCGATGGCAAGGGGCTCACCATTGGTGGTAGCCAGCAGATGAATCAATTCGACAGCAGTCAAGAATCGTTTTATGGTGATGTTTCGGCAGTAATCATGTCTAACCTTCCCTACTGGACTAGATTTGTTCGTACACCTGCACTGGACATTGCCTTAATGGATGAGTGGGAGTCTAAAATCGAGATCATGGCCAAAACGACCATGGACGAGAATGTGACGAGTATTTCAGGAGTACCGACATGGACAATTATTCTGCTTCAGAAAATCATGGAGCTTAAGGGAACAGACAATATTCATGATGTCTGGCCAAACCTGGAAGTGTTCTTTCATGGCGCTGTAGCTTTTGGCCCTTACAAAAACATTTTTCAGAAAATGATTCCTTCGAGCGGAATG
The DNA here is from genome assembly GCF_001592935.1 of Roseivirga echinicomitans. Classification (GTDB taxonomy): domain Bacteria; phylum Bacteroidota; class Bacteroidia; order Cytophagales; family Cyclobacteriaceae; genus Roseivirga; species Roseivirga echinicomitans. The sequence continues at coordinate 510,135 of NZ_LRDB01000001.1, read as the reverse complement.
CACTATATGGAAACCTATAATGCTTCTGAGGGCTTTTTTGGTATTCAGGATGAAATGGGGTCTGATGATATGTTGCTTATGCTGGATTATGGAATTTTCTACGAATTCATTCCTTTTGCCGAAATACACAAAGATTCGCCCAAGGTAATTGGGCTGGAAGAAGTTGAAGAAGGCGAGAATTATGCTTTGCTCATTTCTACGAATGCTGGTTTATGGAGGTATAAAATCGGTGATACCATTCAATTTACTTCGGTTTCACCTTATAGAATTCGAATTTCAGGAAGAACGAAGCACTATATAAATGCTTTTGGTGAAGAGTTGGTGGTTGAAAACGCAGAAAGGGCAATTGCAGTAGCTTCGGAAAAAACGGGCGCTCTGATTAACAACTTTACGGCCGCTCCAAAATACTTTAGCCAAGATGAAAAGGCTGCCCACGAATGGGTGGTTGAATTTGAAAAGGAACCCGACAGCCTCGAAGACTTCACAAGGTTTTTGGATGAAACGCTTCGTGAAATCAATTCAGACTATGACGCTAAGCGTTATAAAGACATGGCCCTAACCAGCCCGATAGTTCATAAAGCCGAAGTAGGTACTTTTTATAAATGGATGAAGGGGAGAGGAAAGCTAGGTGGTCAGAATAAAGTGCCTAGGCTTTCTAACACACGAGAGTACCTAGATGATATTCTCAAGATGTTAGGGGCAAATCACAAGCAAGTTTTATAAAGTAATGCTGCTGTTGACTGCTTTAACTAATTGAGTTTAGTCTTCATTTTATTTAATAGTACAGCCAATCGCCTTGGTACTGTTGGTTTCTATGCTTTGCCCATTTAAAAGGGCATCTACAGCACTTTCTACGTATCGTTTGGTGGCTGCCTTAGGGTTTCGACTGTTATTGTCAATTGCACCAATATAGGCTACTCTAAATTCCTTTCCTTCTTTGTTTAGAACATATACTTGAGGCGTGTTTGTTGCGCCATAGGCAGCAGTGGTTTCCTGATTATCCGTGTCTATTAAATAGGGGAAAGGAAACTCTTTGTCGTTGGCCCTTTCTTTCATTTTAGAATAAGAATCCCCTGTAGAGATTGTTGGGTTGTTGGGTTGAACTGCGATTACAGGATAGCCTAAAGCGGCATACTTCTGATGCAATGCTATAATTCGATCTTCGTACATGTCTGAATAAGGGCAGGTATTACAAGTGAAAATAATAATATAGCCCTTCGCGCTTTTATTGGTATTAAGTGACACCATTTTACCATCAATATTTTTAAGGTTAAAGTCTGGAGCGGTACCCCCTATTTTAACCCCCTGAGGATTTTGGTTCAGTCCTCCTACTATAAAGAGAAATGACGTTACAAATGCTTTAATATAAACCATAACCTTTGATCTTTATTGGCAATTCCTTTTTCAAAGCTTGAAGCTCGTCATTCTCCGTCTTTCATTCAACATATTTTATGTGACTGTTGTTTGAAGAATTTTTCACTGGATTCAAGAATGAGCACCTCGATCACTCATGTTTAGAAATATGAATATTCTAATGAGGGCTCAAAGTAACCAAATTGTTTTCACTTCGGTTTTTATTGAGGCCAAATACAAAAGAATAACGTGCTCATATGAGCGTAATATTGGGTTAACATTCAGGTGATTAGAGATTGAACTATTTGCGTTTCGATTTGAGTCAACTCTTACTACTGAAAATACAATTGAAGCCTCTGCTGAAAGCTGCGTTTCTGGTTCAGAAATGGGCTTTCTAAAATCGATTACTGAGAAGATTTTTAGACAAAACAAAGATTGATTAAAGTCAAATAATGTTTTCCACAAAACTGCAAAGTTGTCCACATTTATTAACACAAAATCCATAAGTGACTGACTTTAAGGAGTTTAAATTAAACAAGTGGAATTTGATTTTTGTTGATAAGTATTTAAAAAAATTGCCCTAGGACATTCTGAAGGTATATTTTCATAAATGGGGAGCAAAATAGTTTATAAAAAACGGGCGTCTATTTTTGGAACAATCATTCCTTATTCTGACGCTTGAGTTTAGTACGATAAGCACTGAAAATACGCGATTTTGACATAATTCCTAAGTACTTATCGTCCTTAATCACAGGGAGATTCCACGCGCCTGTCTTCTCAAATTTTGTCATTACTTCTTCCATTTTATCGCTTGTAGAAACCGTAGCAGGGGGTTTATGCATTAAGGCTGCGACAATAACACTTTTTTGAGATGCTGGATCAAACATAATTTCACGAATGTCATCAAGCGTAATGATTCCCTGAAGCTCACCCTTCTCATTTACGACAGGAAATATATTCCTTTTAGACTTTCGAACTAAGGCCACTAAATCGCCAAGGGTTTTTTCTGGATGGATAGTAAGTAAGTCGTTTTCAATAAGCTTTTCGATTTTTATCAAGCTTAATACCTGCCGGTCTTTATCGTTAGTAATGAGGTCTCCTGCTTTAATTAAACGACCAGTATAAAAGGAGTACTGCTCGAAATAACGTGAGGTGCTTAGCCCAATAGCCGAGACCAGCATTAAGGGTAGAAACAAAGTGTAACCACTGGTAATTTCTGCAATAAGGAATATGGCGGTAAGTGGGGCGTGCAATACACCACTCATTACTCCGCACATGCCAACTAAGGTGAAATTACTTATTGAAAGTGTTTTGCCTATTCCTAAAAAGTTGATGGTTTGAGAGTAGATGTACCCAGTAATTGCTCCAATAAAAAGCGAGGGGGCAAAGATTCCTCCACTACCACCAGCCCCCAAAGTAAGTCCGGTGGCAATTGGTTTGATCAGCAAAATTCCTAGAGAAAAAAGAATAAGGTAAAGTGTACTGTCTTGATTTTTTAGGAAAAAGCTTTCTTTTAGAAGTGCTTCAGGGTTTCCATTGAGAATAGTGGTGATGGAATCGTAACCTTCACCATAAATTGGATGAAAAACAAAAATGATGATCCCCAACGCTAAACCTCCAAAAACGGCCCTTCCTGTTTTGCTCTTAATTTTTACTGCAATAGACTCAGTATACTGAGTCAGCCGCGTGAAATACACTGAAACCAAACCACATAAAACGCCTAAAACTAGGAAGTAAGGAAAATCAGAAGCGAGAAATGGATCCTTTAAGTCGAAGGAGAAGAGCACATCTGGTCCTAGAGTGAGCATGGAAACGAGTGAACCAATCACGGAAGCGATCAGCAGTGGGATAAAGGCTGCAATGGTTACATCTGTTAGAATAACTTCGATACTAAAAATAACACCTGCAACAGGAGAGTTGAAAATTCCGGAAATTGCTGCGGCTGCACCACAGCCAATCATTAAGGTCCGTTGCTTATAACTAAGGTGCATCAGCTGCCCAATGTTTGAGCCAATGGCTGAGCCAGTAACCACTATAGGCGCCTCTAGCCCTACCGAACCACCAAAACCTACTGTAATGGCCGAAGTGACCATACTACTATAGGTTTTTACCCATGTTATAATGCTTGATTTTTTAGAGATGGTGTACAGGATACTGGTGATTCCGTGACCTAATTTTTCCTTCAAAAGTTTATCAGCAACAATGGAAGTGATAACGATACCTATTAGTGGATAAATTAGAAAAAGATAATGGGCAACATCTTCTCTAAAGTCACTGAGGGTATGTTGAATATAATGGACGGTGCTTTTTAAGAGCACGGCCGCCACTCCCCCCAAAAGACCTATAACCCCACTTAGAATTATAAGGAAGTTACGCGTACTGATGTGGCGTATTCTCCAGATTAAAAATGTTGAAAATGTCTTATTGAACTTCATAGATATTTCACTGCAAATCTCTAAAGATTCTTAGCCCTTTCCCAATATTTATCCATTTCCTGAAGGCTCATTTCAGCTATGTTTTTACCATCCTTTTTCGATTCGGTTTCTAAAAACTGAAAACGTTTAATGAATTTAAGGTTTGTTCGCTCTAAAGCCTCCTCTGCATCGATATCTATAAAACGAGAGTAGTTGATGAGCGAGAAAAGCATATCACCAAATTCTCCAGAAGCTTTTTCCTTATCGATTTTAGCAGTGTTCTCAATGTTGAATTCATCCTTGAACTCCTGCATTTCTTCTTCTACCTTTTCCCAAACCTGCTCCTTCTTCTCCCAGTCAAACCCAACTCCTCTTGCCTTGTCTTGAATTCGCATGGCTTTTATCATGGCTGGTAGGCCTTTAGGTACTCCTCCTAAAACGGAAGTATTTCCCTTTTCCTTTAATTTAATTTTTTCCCAGTTCTCCTTAACTGCCTGTTCGTCCTTGGCTTCCACGTCACTATATATATGTGGGTGGCGGTGAATAAGCTTATCGCAAATGGCGTTTATGCTATCGGCAACATCAAAAGCTTTTTGTTCATCGGCTATTTTTGAATAAAACACCAAATGAAGCATGACGTCTCCAATTTCCTTTTTGATTTCATCAAGGTTGTTTTCGAGAATGGCTTCTGAAAGTTCGTAAGTTTCTTCAATGGTCAAATGGCGAAGACTCTCCAGTGTTTGCTTTCTGTCCCAGGGGCAGTTTAAGCGCAACTCATCCATTATGGTAAGCAAGCGGTCGAAGGCGTCTAGTTTTTCTTTTCTACGAATGTCTTTTTCGGGTTGGAGCATTGAGATAAAGGCTTTTTGGGAAACTTACAGTCCAAAGGTAGCGTTCTACGCACAACTATCTTAAATTTGCAAAAAATTAGTCTACCATGATAACGCTATATTTGACCTTAGGACTTGTAGGATTGTTTTTCATATTCATGTCTGTCCGCTTAATTTTTTTAAAAAACGGAGAGTTCAAAGGAACATGTGCTTCCCAAAATCCCTTTTTGAATAAGGATGGTGCCGCCTGTGGCTATTGTGGAAAAACTGTACAAGCAGGTGAAAGCTGTGGAAATCCTGATAATGAAGTAGATAAAGTCCTCTCCAAGTTTAAATAATCCCAGTTTCTTTAATACCGTCAAAAGTTGATCAAAACGAACCGTCATATTCTGTTTTTGCTAGCTTTGTAAATACAATCAACCCAATATATACGTGACCTTAATCAAATCTATTTCAGGAATAAGAGGAACCATTGGAGGTAAAGTAAACGAAGCACTTACACCAATTGATGTTGTCAAATTCTCTGCCGCTTTTGGCACCTGGGCGAAGCAAAACTCCAAACAAAACACAATTGTAATTGGCCGTGACGCTCGACCATCGGGCGAAATGGTTTCCTCTCTCGTCAGTTCTACCCTTCAAGGTTTAGGCTTGAATGTAGTTGATCTTGGCCTTTCGACTACCCCGACTGTTGAAATGGCAGTTACCGCTGAAAACGCCTGTGGAGGAATTATTCTAACCGCCAGTCATAATCCTGTGCAATGGAACGCGCTAAAGCTTTTGAATGCAAAGGGTGAGTTTATTAGCGGTGATGACGGTAAAGCAGTATTAGAAATTGCGGAGAACGATGCTTATGAGTTTGCTCCTGTTAAGTCTTTAGGCAAATACAGAACAGACGATACCTACATTCAAAAACATATTGAAGCCATACTTAAACTTCCACTGGTTGATGTTGAAGCGATTAGGGCGGCCAAATTCAAAGTGGCTATTGACTGCGTAAACTCTACAGGAGGTATTTCACTTCCTCCTTTGTTGAAAGCATTGGGGGTTGTTCAAATTGAAGAACTTTATTGTGAACCTAATGGCCATTTTCCTCATAATCCCGAGCCACTTCCAGAACATTTAGGAGACATTACTAGAATTATGCAGAAGGGCATTTATGACCTTGGCATTGTGGTAGACCCAGATGTTGACCGTTTGGCCATGGTATCCGAAAACGGTGATCCTTTTGGCGAAGAGTACACTTTGGTAGCTGTTGCTGATTATGTGCTTTCGCAAACCAAAGGCAATACCGTTTCAAACCTTTCTTCTACCCGAGCATTGAGAGATGTAACGGAAAAAAGAGGAGGCACTTATGAAGCCGCTGCGGTGGGTGAGGTGAACGTGGTAACCAAAATGAAAGAAATAAATGCTGTAATCGGTGGCGAGGGAAATGGTGGAATCATCTATCCTGAATTACATTACGGTAGAGATGCACTTGTTGGAATCGCTCTTTTCTTAACACACCTGGCTAAGTATGGAAAGAAAATGTCTCAGTTGAGGGCCAGCTACCCTAACTATCACATCTCAAAAAATAAGATTGATTTGTCACCAGATATTGATGTGGATAAAGTATTGGAAGGAATGCAAAAGCGATATGCTAAGCAGCCGATAAATACCATTGATGGAGTAAAAATAGAGTTTGACAAAGAATGGGTACATTTGCGAAAGTCGAATACGGAACCAATTATTCGTATTTATTCTGAGTCAGAATCTCAGGCCACTGCCGAGTATTTGGCTAATAAAATTATTACCGATATTAAAGAAATCGTTTCGTCAAAATCTTGATAGAATGAAGAAGATATATTTAGACAACGCTGCTACAACCCCATTGGATCCTGAGGTTTTTGAGGCCATGAAACCAATGATGCTTGAGTTCTACGGAAACCCGTCTTCAACCCATGCGCATGGAAGAGAAGTAAGAACGAAAGTAGAAAGGGCGAGGAAAACGGTGGCGGAGTTGCTGAATACAACTCCTTCTGAAATCTTCTTTACTTCTGGGGGAACTGAGGCCGATAATACTGCCATTACTTGCAGTGTTGAAGCCTATGGTTTAAAGCATTTAATCACTTCTAAAATTGAGCACAAGGCAGTTTTGCAAACGGCAGAAAAGCTAGAAGCGCAAGGCAAAGTGAAATTGAGCTTTGTTGATGTAGACAGCCAGGGTCATATGGATTATGACCATTTGAATAGCCTGTTAAAGGATAATTCACGTTCAATGGTGTCTATCATGCACGCCAATAACGAAATTGGAACACTCAACGATATTGCCAGAATTGGTGAGATGTGTAAAGAGTACGATGCCGTTTTCCATTCCGATACGGTGCAAACCATGGGCCATTTCAAACATGATTTGCAGGCATTGACTTGCCACTTTATTGTTGGTGCAGGGCACAAATTCAACGGTCCAAAAGGCGTTGGCTTTTTAAGAGTTTGCAAGAGTAAAAAAATTGGTCGTTTTGTGGAAGGTGGAGGCCAAGAAAGAAACCACAGGGGCGGAACAGAAAACGTTTACGGCATTGTTGGTCTGGCCAAGGCATTAGAAATTGCTTATCGCGATATGGACAGCCATGCTAAGCATATTCAAGGGTTAAAAACCAGAATGATTGAAGGCTTGAAAAACAATGTTTCAGGCATTGAATTCAACGGAGATATCAGAGAAGGCCACAGCCTTTACACGGTGTTGAACGCAAGCTTTCCGGCACACGAAGACAATGATATGCTTCTCTTCAATTTAGATATTAATGGAATTTCTGCTTCTGGCGGAAGTGCCTGCTCTAGTGGAGCCAACACGGGTTCACATGTGTTAACAGGAATAAAAGCAGACCCAGAAAGACAAGGCATCCGTTTTTCTTTTGGTAAGTATTCTACTGCAGAGGAAGTAGACTATACCGTTGAAAAACTCGTTGAGATTCTAAACCCAGTACACGCATAGAATTGATGAACGAATTTCGTTCCATATTACATAAGACTACAACAAGGCCAATATATCTGTTGGCCTTGCTTTCTTTTTTTCTTTTGAGTTGCTCTGATGAGGACATCGACATTTCTGAACTCAGAGGCACCATTGTGGAAGGGGCTACGGTAAGCCTTAGTTGCGAATACATTTTCCAAACCGATGGAGGACGATATTATGTCCCTACATTTTTGCCCGCCCAATACAAGCAAAATGGGGCTTTGGTATTTATTAAGGGAGAAATTCTAGACGAACTTTCTGATTGTGCCAACTTATTGGGTGACGGAGCATTTATTCGAATAGAGCAAATCAGCGCAGCGAATTAACCGCTCTCTAAAACCTAATTCAGAAAGATAAAACGGTAGTTCGACTATGCGTTTTCTACCATTTCTTTCAACCCTGCAATCCAAGTAGCCGAGTTATTAAGGCTTGGTACCAAATCCCAAACTTCTCCACCTGCTTCCATAAACTCCTCTTTAAACTGTCCGCCCACTTCCACCGTAGTTTCTAAGCAATCGGCAATAAAAGCAGGAGAATAAGCCAATACCTTTTTGATTCCTTTTTTAGGAAGGTCTTTTAAAATTTCATCAGTGTAAGGTTTGATCCATGGATCTTTACCCAACCTCGATTGAAAACTAATGGTATACTGATCTTCGCTTAAGCCCAGTTTTTCGGCCAAAAGGCGAGAAGTGTAAAAACACTGCGCTCTATAGCAGTAGCGGTTCTTTTCATGGAATTTATTACAACAACTGCCTAACTGACACTGATTGCCATCAGACCCTTTTTTGATTTGACGTTCGGGCAAACCATGGTAACTGAAAACCACATGGTCGTAATCTGTAGTTTCCATCAACTTAAGTCCGTTTTCAGCAAAGGCCTGAATAAACTTAGGGTGGTCCATAAACTGGTTGATATAGCTCATAGAAGGAATCACCTGCCACTTATTCACTACATCATTTACTTCTTGCACCGCGGAACCTGTCGAAGCAGAGGCGTATTGCGGAAATAAAGGAATCACTACGATTCGGCTTACGCTGGCAGCTTTTAGTTCGTTTAATGCCTCTTCAATACTTGGGCTTTGATAGCGCATACCCAAAGCCACCTTGTACTCAGGGCCTAATAATTCTTGCAAAGAATCGCGAACATCGTATCCGTAAAACTTTAGCGGACTACCTCTTTCAACCCAAAGCTTGGCATATTCCTTTGCCGACTTAGGGGCTCTTAAAGGGGCAATAATACCCTGAACTAAGAGAAACCTAGAAAGAAATGGGATGTCTATAACTCTTCCATCCATTAAGAACTGGCGTAAGTATTTGCGAACGTCTGATGTGGAGGGACTGTCTGGAGTGCCTAGATTAACGAGTAAGACACCAATTTTTTCTTTTTGCATGGTTGGAATTTAGCCTTGATAAACCGTTTGCAAAGATATTTGTTTTAACCTGAATTATGCATTGGGTTTCGAAATGAAGAGATAAAGTACAAAAAAAGGGTTACTTATATTGAAGAGGCATAGCATAGCTATGGTGATTCACTAAATGCATGTTAAGTGACTCTTTTGAAGTAATTTATCTATGGAATAGAAAGGTTAATGCATAATTCAGGTTTAAGCTGCTAGGCCAATTGATCTTTTCAATAGACAATAAAAAAGCACTATCGGTTAAGATAGTGCCTCATCTATATCGTTCAAATCTGTTGTTTTATTCTCTATTGGACTCCTCTTCCTTTAGAGAGATATTTGAGCGACCTTATTTATAGGTAGATTTATTAGAAAACAAGGCTTTTGGTATTTACCCTTACCTATGCCTAAAAAATAAATCATTAATTAGTGACTCAATAAAGAGCACATTGTGTTAACGAATAAAGCCCTTTGGGGTTTTAGGTATATGCCTTTACAACTCGTTTCATAGATTAACCTTAAAAAGAAACCCAAAATGGCCATGAAAACAATCAAGCTTCAATTCAAAAATGCCGAAGGTTTTCTGCTTTCAGCAAAACTCGAACAGCCTGTAGACAAGAAGCCAGTGACTTATGCTTTGTTTGCGCATTGCTTCACTTGTTCCAAGAATTTAATTGCGGTGACCAATATTAGCAGGGCATTAACCTCGAAGGGAATTGCCGTTTTAAGGTTTGATTTCACGGGGCTGGGAGAAAGTGAAGGTGATTTTGCAGACACTAATTTTTCTGGCAATATTCAAGACCTTATTGTTGCTGCTAAGTATTTGGCGAAAAATTACGAAGCGCCAAGTATTTTGATTGGCCATTCCTTGGGTGGTGCTGCAGTATTGATGGCTGCTAGCCATCTGGATTTCATAAAATCAGTAGTTACCATTGGCGCTCCATCTGATACGCCACATCTTAAAAAGCTTTTTAAAAGTTCGCTTGAAGAAATTGAGGAAAATGGTAAAGCCGTGGTTTCATTGGGTGGAAGACCTTTTACAATTAAAAAGCAGTTTATCGATGATTTGGATAAAACAGAGCTGACTTCTGTCATTAGTGAATTAAGAAAGCCATTGCTGATTTTCCATTCCCCACAAGACGAAACGGTGGACATTAATAATGCGGAAAAGATTTATATGGCCGCCCATCATCCAAAAAGCTATATATCATTAGACCAGGCTGATCATCTTCTAACTTCGAAAGAAGACTCTATTTATGTAGGTGAAATAATTGCCACCTGGGCTAAGCGTTATGTAGATTTGGAAGTAAATGAAGAGGGGCTTGAAACTACACATCAGGTGGTGGTAAGAAACGAAAAGGAAGATGGCCTCCTTTCTGAAATTATGGCGAATAAGCATTACTTAATTGCCGATGAGCCCAAAGATGTAGGGGGAACCAATTTGGGTGGAACTCCTTATGATTTGCTTGTTTCGGCCTTAGGTGCTTGCACCGCCATGACCATAAGACTTTATGCAAACCACAAAAAGATAGAGCTCGATGATGTGAAAGTACACCTGACTTTCGATAAGCGCCATGCGGATGATGCCATAAATGGGTCGCCAGCGCAAATGGAATTTATAGATAGAGAGGTGGAGCTAACTGGAAATTTGAGTGAAGAGCAAAGCGCGCGAATTTTGCAGATTGCAGATAAATGCCCGGTACACAAAACACTTACTAAAGGCTTAACTGTCAATACGAAGCTAAAGGGCTAGCCATAAACTGCTTGAAAATCGGCTTTCAGAGAGATTTTTTAGCTATTTTGTGAGCTTGTTCAAAACTGAAGTAAGGATAAAAACTCGCATTAGCTTTACATGACCTTTAACCAAAACACGATTTTATTATTGGGTGGCTTTGCCATTGTAGCTGTAGCCGCGAAGCAATTGGCGGGCTTTTTTACAAAGATCAAGCTGCCCTTTATTACGGGGCTTTTGGTCATTGGCTTAGTTTCTGGCCCTTTCATTTTTAATTTGCTTCCGAAAGGTGCGGGCAATGGTCTGCACTTTATCAATGACATTTCTCTGGCATTTATCGCTTTTGCAGCTGCAGCGGAACTTTACTTGAAAGAAGTTAGAAGTCAGTTCAAAAGTATCAAATGGATGACTTTCGGGCAGCTGGTCGTCACTTTTATCGTCAGTTCTATTGTCATCTATTTCATGGCTGGCATTATTCCTTTCATGAGCGATTTAAATGCAGCGAATAAGGTTGCTGTCTCTCTATTAATGGCTACTATTTTCGTGGCACGCTCTCCCGCTTCGGCCATAGCGGTAATTACCGAAATGCGAGCAAAAGGCCCTTTTGTCCGAACGGCCATGGGCGTAACCGTGGTGAAGGACTTTCTGGTAATTCTTCTTTTTGCGATCTGTTTCTCTGTATCACAGGCCTTGGTCAATGGTGATCCTTTGCGTCTGAAATTCTTGCTGACTTTATTGGCAGAACTTACTGCCTCCTTTGGGCTGGGCTTTTTGGTAGGGAAAATCTTGACATTTCTTTTAAAGCAAAGAATGCATCAGCATTTAAAAACCGCCCTGATTTTGGCCACCGGTTATGCTGTTTATGCATTTTACTATTTCGTAAAAAGTTATACCGTTGAAGAATTTGGAAAGGAATTTCACTTAGAACCATTGCTGATCTGTATCATCGGTAGTTTCATCGTTACCAATTACAGTAAGTTTCGCTATGAATTTCTGAAAATTCTGGAAGAAATAGGTCCTTACATATACATCGCTTTTTTTACCCTCACGGGAATAAGCGTTTCATTGGACGTTTTTATTGAGCTTTTCGGAATTGCTGTTTTGCTATTTACGCTGCGTTTGGTCACGATGGTGTTGGGTTCATTTGTTGGTGGAGCTTTGGCTGGCGATTCTCCTTTGTTCCGAAAAATTGGTTGGATGCCTTATGTTACTCAGGCGGGTGTCGGCTTAGGTTTGGCCACCGTAGTTGCTGATGCATTTCCAACTTGGGGATCAGAGTTTGCAACGGTAGTGGTTGCGGTTATCGTGTTGAATCAATTCGTTGGGCCGCCACTTTTTAAGTGGTCCATTAATTTGGTGGGGGAAGGCCATACAAGGGCTAATATCCCTCAATACGATGGTGTGCGAGATGCCTTTATCGTAGGCTTCGATTCTCAGAGTGTCGCCCTAGCTAGGCAGCTTAAAGAACATGGTTGGGAAGCTGAAATAGTGACACAAAAGAAAGACTTGAATGTGGAGGATTTTCCAGATCTTATAATTCATCAAGTCAAGGAATTTGATCTAGAAACATTCAAGGGCATTAAAGTTGAAAAAGTAGAAGCAATTGTGCTCACGCTTACTGATGACGAGAACCTTGAGATTGCTGAGCTTATTTATCAGAATGTAGGGACAAAGGACATTGTGGTGAGGCTGAATCAGCGCTATAATTTCGAGAAGTTCCACAAATTAGGATGTCTTATTGTAGACCCTCATACCGCTATGGTGAGTTTAATGGATCATTTGGTTCGTTCTCCTCAGGCGGCTACACTTCTCTTGGGAATGAAAGAAGGCCAAGACACCATGGACATTCAGGTACTCAATCCAAACCTGAGGGGTATTCCTTTAAGGGACTTGAGATTACCAGCGGATATCATAGTGCTTTCAGTAAACCGCAATGGGCAAAGTATTATTACACATGGTTACACTCGATTGAGAATAGGAGATGTGCTAACGATTGTGGGTTCCAAAGAGAGTTTACAAAAAGTGACATTGAAGTTCGACCGATAACGAAAAAGGAGCCAACCTTTCGATCAACCCCTTTTTACAAAACAACCACATATTACACTTTTACAAATCTTTAATTTCCTCCGTCTTTTTTAGACTCGTTTTTCTCTTTGGCCTTCTCTTTCATTTCAGGACCACGTTTTCTCATCATCATACGCGCGCCCATATTTTCTCTGTTATTTTGTGGTGAAAAGCGAGCTTCATTCCTGTTTCCCCTCATTTCCCCTCGGTTTCTTTGACCTTGAACCCGACCTCTTTGACCATTTTTTGAGGACTCCTTTAACTTGGCGTATTGCTCTTCGGTCAGAATTTCCTTAAGACGTTCATCCTTGGCTTGTCTTTCTACGAAAGCATCGCGTTTCATTTCTTCTCTCATTGCCTTCATTTTTTCCATGGAGGCTTTGCGCTCTGTTTGCGCTGCTTTCAATTCCTTATCCAGCGCTAGTTTTTGTTGCTCATTTAAACCGAGCTTCGCTGCCATTTGCTCTGTTTGCAATAATGTCTTACTAGAGTTTTGAGCTAACATTTGGTTTGCTGATACTCCGATCAAGCTTACCATTAAAATTTTGATTATTGACCTCATTTCTTTTTCGTTTGTTGTGAACCTTGGATTGAAAAGCAAGATCAAGGTTTAATGAGGAAGGAAAAATGTAGAATTGACTAGGTTAGAAAAGGCGGTTTTATCTACTTAATCTGAGATTTGCAAAATGAAATAATACTTAAGGGGGAATTAAAGTACTTTAAAGGGAGTAGAGACCTTGGTTTTGTCCCAAGCCATAATGAGCACGGGGCTTCCGTTTTCTTCAGAAAAATCAATGGTAAACTGTTCAACAACTTCAGGTAGGCTTTCCACCTTAGCACTAACTCTTAATACATCATCTTCTGGAGTATAAACAGTGCCCCAATCGTGAATTTGGTTGTTGAAAACAATTTCCCATTCGGTTTCACCAGGAAAAGTTATTAAAGAATAGAAACCTGCTTTTAAGGTTTTTCCCGAAAAAGAAACGTCTCTTGAAAGGCGGATAGTAGTGGCTTCGTTAGCGCCAGTTCTCCACCATTTTCCGTAGGGAACAAGTTTTCCGAAGATCTCGCGGTCTTTTTTGAATGGCCTGCTGTAGGTTACCTCAATGTTTATAGCATTGTTGTTATAAGAGGCTACTTCAGCTGGACTGTACTTTTTTGTTTGATAAAGCTGATACTGTTGTACGCCAACAATACCACCGACAATGACGGCCAAAATAAGTACTGCTGTGGAAAGCTTTCTTTTCATACCAAACAAATATAAGGATTCTGATTTCTAAGACTCGCAAAAGGCCTCAAGGATTATGCCGAGACTTGATAAACGGAAATTTCCTTTTTCAGTAATGCATTGCATATGTTGAAAGCCTTTTCCATATCTTTGCCGCATGGCACAAAATGACGATAATCAGCTTAAAAAAATCGCAGGACATGCGAAGGAGTACGGTTTTATTTTTCAATCCAGCGAAATCTATGACGGTCTTTCTGCCGCGTATGACTACGGCCAAAATGGAGTTGAATTAAAAAATAACATTAAGCAGTATTGGTGGAAGGCCATGGTGCAAATGAATGAGAACATTGTGGGCATTGATACCTCGATTTTCATGCACCCCACTACTTGGAAAGCCTCAGGGCACGTAGATGCTTTTAATGATCCGATGATCGATAATAAGGATTCGAAAAAAAGATACCGTGCCGATGTTTTGGTGGAGGAGTACCTTGATAAAATTGAGGCTAAAATTACCAAAGAAATAGAAAAAGCAGAGAAGCGTTTTGGCGATACTTTCGACAAAGAGCAGTTTATGGCCACCAATCCTAACGTACTGAGAAATCAGGCGAAAATGGATGAAATTAGCCAGCGCTTAGGCAATAGCTTGGAAACAGAAAACCTAGCCGATGTAAAAGCACTGATCGAAGAATTGGGCATTGCCGATCCTGTTTCGGGTTCTAAAAACTGGACAGACGTTCGTCAGTTCAACTTAATGTTCTCTACAGAAATGGGTTCTGTGGCAGAAGGCGCGAGCAAAATATACTTACGTCCAGAAACGGCTCAAGGGATTTTCGTCAATTTCTTGAATGTTCAAAAATCAGGTAGAATGAAGGTGCCTTTTGGTATTGCCCAAATTGGAAAAGCCTTCAGAAATGAAATTATCGCACGTCAGTTCATTTTCAGAATGCGCGAATTCGAACAAATGGAAATGCAGTTTTTTGTAAAACCAGGGGAAGAATTGACTTGGTATGAAAGCTGGAAAGAAAAACGAATCAAATGGCACAAAGCCCTTGGTTTGGGTGATGAAAATTACCGTTTCCACGACCACATTAACTTAGCACATTACGCGAATGCCGCTGCCGATATTCAGTTCAACTTCCCGATGGGCTTTAAAGAATTGGAAGGGATTCACTCTAGAACCGACTTTGATTTAAAAGCACACGAAGAGCACTCAGGTAAAAAACTTCAATTCTTCGATTCAGTCGAAAACGAATCTTTTGTGCCTTATGTGGTAGAAACCTCGATTGGTTTGGACAGAATGTTCTTGGCGGTATTGAGTGCTGCTTATACGGAAGAAACATTGGCTGATGGTAGCGAAAGAACGGTATTGAAATTACCAGCAGCTTTGGCGCCTTATCAAGTAGCCATCTTGCCATTACTTAAAAAGGAAGATTCGGGATTGCCACAAAAAGCAAGAGAAATTTTGGCCGAACTTCAGTTCGATTTTAATTGCCAATACGATGAAAAAGACGCGATTGGTAAACGCTACAGAAGACAGGATGCGATTGGAACACCATATTGTGTGACTATCGATCATCAAACTTTGGAAGACAACACGGTTACGATTCGTGATAGAGATGATTTAAGTCAAATCAGAATTTCTATTGACGAGCTGAAGGCCAAACTTACAGAAGTAACTTCGATTACTAATTTGCTTAGGAAACTGTAAGTGTAATACCCTCTTCCAACTGAGTTTACTGCGGTCTGATTTTCGGTTTATGGCTTTTAATTGAGCTATGCCCAAAGTCAGACCGTTTTTATTGTGCGCTTTTCCATGCCATACTTAAAATGTACATTGTGTGCTATTTCGAATAAACGCTATATTTATTCAACTCAAAACCAATGTAAATGAAAAATATTCGTCCTTTCAAGGTGCTTTGCTTATTCTTAGCATTTGTCCTTGTTTCTACAATCTCTTTTGCCCAGCGCAATAAAAAAGACCCAGCTAAAGCTGAAGTAAATGACCCTTTAAAAGGGATTTCTTTGGGTACCCTAAAGTTTAGAAGTGTCGGCCCAGCACTTACCTCTGGTAGAATTGCCGACATAGCGGTGAACCCATCTAACCATAGCGAATTTTATGTGGGCGCAGCCGCTGGCGGTGTTTGGAAAACTTCCAATGCAGGAACAACTTTCACCCCGATTTTTGATGGTCAAGGCTCCTATTCTATCGGAACAGTTGAAATTGACCCAAACAACCATAGTGTAATTTGGGTAGGTACTGGTGAGAACAACAACCAGCGTTCCGTTTCTTATGGTGATGGAGTTTACAAATCAGAAGATGGTGGAAGCTCTTGGAAAAACATGGGTTTGAAAAACTCAGAGCACATTGGTATGGTTGCCATTGACCCACGAAATTCTGATGTAGTTTACGTGGCCGCATATGGTCCGGTTTGGAGCGCAGGCGGGGATCGAGGACTTTACAAAACTACAGATGGTGGCGAAAACTGGGAGAAAGTCTTAGAAATCAGTGAGCACACAGGAGTAAACGAAGTACACTTCGACCCAAGAAATCCTGATATACTTTATGCCACAGCTCACCAAAGACGAAGAAGACAATGGACTTATTTAGGCGGAGGCCCAGAGTCTGGCATTTACAGATCGATGGATGCAGGGAAGTCTTGGGAAAAAATTAACCGTGGTTTGCCAGGTGGGGATAAAGGTAGAATTGGAATGGCTATTTCTCCAGCAGACCCTGAAGTTTTGTATGCTGTAGTCGAAGCTCAAAGTGGTCAAGGGGGATTTTATAGAAGTACCAACCGAGGCGCCTCTTGGGAGAAAATGAGTAGTACTTCTTCCAGCGGAAATTATTACCAAGAAATTGTAGCTGATCCTGTCCATGTAGGTCGTGTTTATCTTTTGGACACGTTTACACAAATCACTGAAGACGGTGGAAAAACATTCTCTGGCTTGGGCGAGAAGAGTAAACACTGGGATAACCACGCCATGTGGATTGACCCAAATAATACAGATCATTTATTACAAGGCTGTGATGGTGGCGTTTACGAATCGTTTGACAGAGGCCAAAACTGGAAGTTCTTTAGCAATTTGCCTGTTACCCAGTTCTACAAAGTGTCAGTAGATAATGAATACCCATTCTATAATATAATGGGAGGAACCCAAGACAACTACAGTCTGCATGGGCCTTCGCAAACGTTAAGCCGCCATGGTATCGTAAGTTCCGATTGGATTGTAACCCAAGGTGGTGACGGTTTCGAATCTGTTCCTGACCCTCAAGACCCTAACATTGTATATTCTCAGTCGCAAAATGGCGGCATTGTTCGCTTTGATAGAAAAAGTGGCGAGGCAGTAAGTATTCAGCCTAAACCAAGAAAGGATGAAAGGCAGTATAACTTTAACTGGGACGCTCCTTTGATGATCAGTCCACACGATCACAAAACGGTATATTTTGGTGGAAATAAGTTGTTTAAAAGTACAGATCGCGGTGATTCTTGGGAAGTAATTAGTGGTGAGCTTGACCAAGACATTGATAGAAACTTACTGCCGATTATGGGCAAAATTTGGCCTATGGATGCCGTTGCGAAAAATGGATCAACTTCTCGCTATGGTGCTGCGGTTTCTTTAGATGAATCGCGTTTGCAAGAAGGATTACTTTATGCAGGTACTGACGATGGCCAAATCAATATCACTGAAGACGGTGGAAAGAACTGGAGGAAAATCAATCGTTTTCCTGACGTTCCAGAAAATACTTATGTGTATGATTTAATTGCATCGAAGCATGATGTGAATACAGTTTATGCAGCTTTCAACAATCATAAAAGTGGCGATTTCAACCCATATGTGTATAAAAGTGACGACAAGGGAAAAACATGGTCGAGTATTTCTTCGAACCTACCTAAAGGAGCGGTTTATGCTTTAGAACAAGACCATGTAAACGCAAATATTCTATTTGCTGGAACTGAATACGGTGTTTTTGTTTCTATGAATGAAGGCGAAAGCTGGACGAAGTTATCGGCTGGATTGCCTGCTGCGGTGAATGTACGCGATATAGCAATTCAAGAAAGAGAAAATGATTTGGTGCTGGGTACTTTTGGAAGAGGCTTTTATGTGTTAGACAATTATGCTCCGCTGCGTGAAATGACCCAAGACTTATTGGCCAAGGACGGTCATATTTTCAAAATAAAGGATGGTTTGATGTACAACACTTGGCAACCGCTGGGTAGCTTGGGTAGTGTAGACAAAGGCTTTCAAGGCGAGATGTTCTATTCAGCTGATAACCCGACTAGAGGGGCAATCTTTACCTATTACGTGAAAGAAGGTGTAAGTTCATTGAAAGCAGAAAGATCAAAAAAAGACGCGGAAGCCTTTAAAAATGGAAAGGCTATTCCTTACCCAACTTTAGAAGAATTGAAGGCTGAAGAAAGCGAACTTCCTTCTTTCTTAATCTTCACCATAAAAGATCAATCGGGGGATATTGTGAGTGAATTAAGAAGCCCTTTGAGAAAAGGCATTAGCGAAATGAATTGGGACATGACCTATGCTGGCTTTGGCCCCGTAAACGAAAGACAAGCTTCAGTAACCAGCAGTTTGCCTTCTTCTAACGTTTATGTTGTTCCAGGCAACTATACCGTGAGTTTGTCGCAAAATGTAAAAGGCGAAATTAGTGAATTGGTTGGGCCTGTCGCTTTCAAAGTAAAAGACATCGACAACAAAACCATTCCAGCAGCAGATTGGGCAGACATGGCAAATTTTAAAAAGAAGGCCATGGCCTTAATGCAGGCAGCCAATTCAACCCGATCCGTATTGGGTGAAATGAATGGAAAAATTGCTAGCTATAAAGCTGCAGCCAAAGGTTTTCCTGCGCGAGAAAGTAATGAGCTCATGAAGGAAATCTTAGCGCTAGAGTCTAAAGTGAAAGCACTTGGTATTGAACTCAATGGCGATTCTGACTATGGTCAACTAGACATGGACGGTGAATATAGTACAGGGCAAAGAGCACAAAACGCAGTTTATGATATTTTTGGTTCAACTTCTAATGTAACTGGAACGGCTAAAACCAATTATGATATTGCCGCAGATGAGTTCGCCCCAATTCTTCCTAAAGTGAAAGCCTTAGTGAGTGAGTTTACTAGAATGGATACCAAATTAGACCAATTGGAGGCACCACTTACATCAGGAAGGCTCCCTAATTGGAAAAAACAATAGAGAAAGATATACAGGGGTCATGCTAAATATGGCCCTTGTACTATTTTTCATATATTTGATCCAATTCGATTTAGCGAATTCTTTAACCTCACAATCTCTCCAACATTACTTGTTTTGTATCTAGTTTTCGAGTACAAACTGAATTAGGTTCTAATAAGTGTGCTCCAAATTTTTGATGTACAGAAATAAAATGCTTATTTCTGTATTCCAACAATAATTAATGTAGTTTGAAAAGTATAATGTCCACTGTTACAATATTTCATATTTTCACGTGTCGTTCTATTTGACCAATTTGAGGCTAGCTATAACCATATTATTGACATTGATTACAGGGTCTGGGTATTCTCAGGACTTGGTGACTGTGGCCAGCACTTTTTTGAATGACAATAAATATATAGAAGCTAAAGAGACAATAGATGACGTTTTTGAAAACCCAGAGGGAAATAAAAGTGCTCGTGCTTGGTACACCAAAGGCCGTATATATCATGAAATCTTAAAGAGCGAGGCCCCCGAGTTTGATAAATTTAAGGTAGACCTTAATGGCTTTGCAGCCGAAGTAACACTGTGCTATAAAAATACGAAGGCACTTACCGACCCTGAAAACAACCTTTTTCGTCTTGCCTCCAATCAATTGGAGATTCTCTGGACAGATGGAATTAATAAAGGTTATAAATATTATCAAGAACAGAAATTTGAATTGGCAACAAAGCTTTTTGAGGTGGCCAGGGCTGTTAAACCACAAGATACTACCGCCTATTTATATGCTGGCTTGAGTGCTCAAAATGCTCAAAACTATCGGCAAGCCATTGATTACTATTTAGGAATGAAGCCTTTGACTAAGCTTAGTCAAATGGTTTATGATAGACTTATCATGTGTAATCAATCCATGAATGCTCCTCTTCAAGAAAGGCTGAGCATGATTGAAGAAGCTCTTTTCGAATACCCAGATCACCCTCCATACATAGCTGAGGAGGTAAGGGTCTTAATTAGGTTGAATAAGTTCGATGAGGCTGAATCTCGTTTGAACACTGGTTTAGAACGATTTCCAAGTAATTTTGATTTGAGATTAAGGCGTGCCGATCTCTTTGATCGTATTTTTAAAGAATCTTATGTTAACGGATTACCAGATCGCTCTGAAAAATATTTTGAGATGGCTTCAGAGGATTATGAGATCTACCTCAATAAGTATCCTCAGGATTTTACGGCCAACTATAATTATGCGGTAATGCTCAATGAGCAGGCCAACCGCGTGTATGACCGAATCAACATGATGAGTGCGGAGGAGTATGTTATTAGTGGAAAAAGCACTGAAGAAGTGGGTCATAACTGGACACGAAAGGCATTACCTTATATGGAAATGTGCAGAAAAATCAAGCCTAGTGACCCAGGAACCATCCGGGCGCTTAAGGTTTTCTATGAGCGCCTGAAAATGAACGACAAACTTGCGGAACTAGACGGAAAGGGATAATTAGGAATGATCAATGTTGTAATAGCCTCTCAAAACCCTGTAAAAATAAAATGTACTGAAAAGGCCTTTTCAGAAGTATTTAAAGAGAAGGTCTTTGTCTTTAATGGAATAAATGTCCCCTCTAATGTGGCTGACCAGCCGATGAGCGACCCGGAAACTCTTCTAGGCGCGAGAAACAGGGCTAAGAACGCAGAGTCCGCTAAGCCTAATGCAGATTATTGGGTCGGGATAGAAGGCGGAATTGCTGAAACTGAAGAAGGCGAAATGATTGCCTTTGCTTGGATTAGCATCATTTCTAAGCATCAAAAGGGAGAAGCCAGAACGGCTACTTTTGCATTACCACCAAAAATTACGGAGCTCATTCATCAAGGGATTGAATTAGGTGTAGCAGACGATATGGTATTTAAGCGATCGAACTCCAAACAATCAAATGGCGCGGTAGGTATCCTTACTCACGATCTGATTGATAGGGCTGAATATTATAGGCCAGCCATTGTACTGGCGCTTATTCCTTTCATTAATCCAGAACTTTACTGATTTAAAGTCAAAGAAAAAGGCCTTGTCTATTGTAGACAAGGCCTTTCGCTATTTCTAAAATCTAAAAACGCTTATTAAAAATCTTTCGGTTTTCTCGGCATTTTGGCATCCATATTAGCCGTTTGCATTACCAGAGCAGCAATAATTACTGCGTTCTTTTTCAAGTCCACTTCTTCCAAAGCTTCATAAATGTCCATGTTAGAATGGTGTGTTCTTGTATTGTAAGCAATAGGATCTTGGATAAACTGGAAACCAGGTAAGCCTACACCATCAAAGGCCAAGTGGTCAGTTCCGCCCGTGTTGCTTGTTGTAATTGTACTTGCTCCAATTTCATGGAAAGGCTTGAACCACTCTTCGAATAGACCTTTAGTCGCTTCATTACCTTGTAGGTAAATTCCTCTAATAGCACCAGTTCCATTATCCATGTTATAGTAAGCAGAGAAATTTTGGTGTGCTGCATTAGGTTTTTTGTCTGTCATGAAAGTGTTTTGAACGTAGTTTCTTGATCCGAATATACCTTGCTCTTCACCACTCCAAAGACCAATTCTTACGGTTCTTTTTAGCTTTACACCTGAAGTTTTCAATATTCTCATTACTTCCATCATTACTGCAGATCCCGCAGCATTATCTGTAGCGCCTGTTCCTGCAAACCAAGAATCAAGGTGAGCTCCAACCATTACCACTTCATTCTTCAACCTAGCATCTGATCCAACAATATCTCCAACGACATTGTATCCTTTGGTATCGCTCTTCAAAAAACGAGTTTTAGTCTCAGCCTCAACCATTACTTTTTCGCCTTTTTGTAGCAAACGAACCATTCTGTTATAATGCTCAGGAGCCATTTCCATTTCAGGAAGTGCGCTGTCATCATTTCTTGCTCCGTTAGAAGTAAAGAAAGTACCTTGTCCACCACGGTTAGTGTTCAACACCATGGCTACACCTTCTTCTTTTAACATAGTGTAAGCCGCTCTTCTTAGGTTAGAAGCTCTTCTGAAATCAGACATTCTACTGGCGCTGAAGTTTCCGCCACCACGGCCACCTCTTACAGCAACTTTGGTCATACCTTCCAACTCTTCATCTGTGTATCTACGTGCATCAGCATCATAACCATTAACGGCTTCAGTTGTAGTTGGCATTAAAACCACTTTGCCTTTAAGATTACCTTTGTATTTGGCTAAATCTTCTTCCGAGTTTATTTCAACATAAACCACTTCGGCAGTAATTTCTTTACCAGTACCAGGTGTCCATGCTTTTGGAATAGCAATCATGGCTTGGTAGTAAGGCACGGTCATGGCAATGTAGTTTTTGTCTACTTCCCATCCTGGACCGAAATCGCCCCAAGCTTCAACCTTAACATTGGTTAAACCCCAATCTTTATACATTTGAGAAGTCCAATCGTAAGCTTTTTTCAAGCCTTCAGAACCTGTAAGTCTAGGCCCGATTCTGTCAGTTAAGTTCCAAGCAATGTCCATTACTTGACTGTTGTTGAATCCTTCGTCTTTGATTTTGTAGATTGATTCGTAATCTACTTGGGTGTTCTGAGCTAGTGCTTGCAGCCCTAAAAATAGAAACCCTAATAATGCTGATATCCTCATTTTTTTAAGTTTTTAATTGAGGAGGAAGGTAGCTAATAGCGCTTTTAGAACCTTTCTAAAATATACTGATGGGCAATAATGTGTTCAATCGGGTTATTTGCCCCTCATACTGTTGATCTGAGCAATAAATGAATTCAGGGCTTCATTCCAATCCTCCTTGGCGTCCCAATTGCTCCCCAAAAATGCAATATTCGTTCTGGTGTCACGCAGGAAGAACTTTACTAAGACCCCTGTTTTGTTTTCTTCACGCTTTTCGAAGGGTAAAAAGGTGTAAACGTTTTGAGCATCTGCCTCTATATAATGAAGTACATAATCTACTCTAGTGCGCCTCAAATCTGCATCGGTTTTGTTCTCTACGCTTATGATTTGATATAAAACGGAATCTTTGGTGGCAAGCGTTTCGTAAGAATGACTTCTATCTGATAGCTCCTTTTTAAACATATTTGCCGATGTTAGAGCCGCTATGCTTAAAGCCTGAGGATTGGGTTCAGCAAAAGGGTTTATATCTATTCGAGGAATCGCAATTTTTTTACCTTCAAAGTCTTTAGGTAAGGTAACATAGGCTTGTTTAAAACCCGAAACGGTGGGTTCGAAAAACTCTGCTGAATTACTTAACAGTAGGTTTTCTTTTGGAAAAGCATCGGTTTTTAGCCTTGTCGTGAGTTCGCTGAAAACGGTTTCCAAATCAGTAGTTCTTCTCAACCAAAACGATGCTCCCTTATCATAAAAATTATGTTTGCCATTAAAAGGCCCCATTCCTAATATAAAGTCATCTTCCTGGTTTAAAACGGTTAGAAAAATAAGGTTTTTAATGTCACGTTTTAAGATGAAATCTGGGATTTGCTCTTGCATTCCACTCACGGAACTGAAGCTATTTATCTGAAAATAGGCGGCCGCGTCAACGCCCACTTTTGCAAAAAAGGCCTGCAATTCATCTGCTAATTTTAACCTTTCTTCCACTGATATACCCTTTGGTACATCCATCAACACAATTGATTTGCTACTTAGAATATCTTGAGGTGGATCGTATGCTTCATTCATATGAAGCTGTGTAAATAGTGAATCATTCGTCCCTTGAGCATTCAGTGGTGAGCTGCTGAGTAAAAGCACAAAAAGAAAATTATATATTATGACCTTCAAAACTTACTATTCAATTCACTAAGTTTAACATGAAAAGAGTCGAAATATTGAATGTTCGATTTCTTTTTGTTCGAACTTAACCAAATAAAAATGAAAAAGCATATCCTCAACCTAGCGCTTATTATCTTATTTGTGAGCGCGCCAATTACCGCCTATTCCCAAAATGATTTAGATTCAGAATACATGTTGGAAGATTTAAGAAAACTTTCACATGATGCCGCTGAGGGCAGAAAAACAGGGACAAAAGGAGCAGAAATAGCTCGACAATTTATTGTCAAACAGATTGAAAGGGTAAAACCAAAGCGTTTTGTGAAGGGGTACCGCCATCCTTTTACTTTTATTAGCAAGGGAGATACCGTTATGGGTGAAAATATCATAAGTTATATCCAAGGGGTATCCGATTCGGCTTTTATTATTACGGCCCATTACGACCATGTTGGGATAATTAATGGGGAAGTATTTAATGGCGCTGATGATAATGCCTCAGGAGTTGCAGCCATGCTTGCCATGATGGAGTATTTCAAGAACAATAAACCAAGGCACACATTAATATTTGCTGCTCTGGATGGTGAAGAAATGGGGCTTCAAGGAGCCAAGGCCATTTTTAATGACCCAAACACTCCAATCAAGAATGTCATACTGAACATTAATATGGACATGATTAGTATGAATGATAAGAATGAGCTTTATGTGGCTGGAACGCATTTCTACCCTAGATACAAGTCTATTTTAGAAAAGGTTGAAATACCACCTTTGAGACTAAGGTTTGGTCACGATTCTCCAGATTTAGGTAAAGACGATTGGACGATGCAGTCGGATCATGGTGTTTTCCACAAGAATAACATTCCCTTCCTCTATTTTGGAGTAGAAGATCACGAGCACTATCACAAAGGGTCTGATGAATTTGAGAATGTAAATCAATCATTCTATATCAAAGCTGCTCATGCCGTACTTTATTCAATTATAGAGCTAGATCGAAATCTAAATTAAATCAATGATAAGCCAGCTTATATCTCACATTTGGAAAAAGGAATTTCGCTCGCCTGTTTGGGCAAAGAGCTTACTCACAAATGTTTTTTTGGGCTTTGCGGCCCTAATGATGCTGGTTTATGTTTTTACTGCCGGTGTACTTATTGATAAACTGGTGCGGGATTTTTTTCCGGAAAATGACCCCCTAGTTTTTGTTAATGGTTTTATTCTCTACTATTTTTTGGTTGAGTTTATGCTCCGGTTCTTTTTACAGAATGTACCTGTTTTAGAAATTCAGCCTTACTTACATCTACCGATTAAGAAGGGGAAGATTATTCATTTTATGTTCAGGAAGAGCCTTTTCAGCGTTTTTAACCTGTTGGCTATTCTGCTTTTTCTTCCTTTTTCAATCTTAAGGGTGGGTGCTGATTATGGCGTTGTAAGTGCTGTTGGCTGGCTGGCTTCAATTGTTGGCCTCTCTATTACGCTGCATTTTGTAGTCATTCTCTTTAAAAAGAAGATGAATGATATACCTAACCTTTTCATTGGTCTGATCGCCTTTGTGGCGGCACTTAGTGCGCTCGATTATTTTAATATCGTTTCGTTCTCGGACCTATCTTCTGCCACTTTCGGCTTTATTGTGGAGCAGCCAGCTTTAGGAGCTATCCCAGTTGTACTGGCTTTTGTGTTTTACAGACTCAACTACAACTTCTTGGTAAATAACACTTACCCAGAAGAGTTGGCCATTAGAAAGGAAGAAAAGGTTACGGGAGATTTCGGTTTCTTAAAGCAATACGGAAGAATGGGAGAGCTGATTCAGCTCGAACTGAAATTGATTTTGCGTCACAAGCGACCAAGAAATACATTGATCATGAGTGCCCTTTTGTTGCTCTATGGGTTGATTTTTTATACTAACGATAACTACCAACAAATGCAGTTTATCTTCATGTTTGCCGGGGTGTTTATTACTGGAATTTTCTTTATCAACTATGGTCAGTTTTTATTGAGCTGGGAAAGTGGCTATTTCGATTTTATCCTTACGAGAAGAGTAAGCTTCAGGCAGTTTATAGAATCAAAATACTGGTTATTCGTGGCCACCTCCACCATAGCATTCGTGGTGTCGTTGGCCTATGGTTATTTCGGATGGAAGATTGTCTTGATTAATCTGGCTGCTTATCTATTTAACATTGGATTAAACGTGTTTGCTGTAATGCGATTGGCCATGTTCAACCCGAAAAAGATTGATTTAAATAAAGGAGCAGCCTTTAATTATGAAGGCGTAGGTGCAGCGCAATTCCTCATTATGATTCCCATGATGATTTTGCCCTACGTGCTTTATGCTCCGTTTTTAATCTTTGGTTACGAAAATTTGGGGCTGTTTTTAACAGGCTTGGCCGGACTCATTGGCTTCTTATTCCGAGATAAAATGCTCAATGCGCTCACCCAATTTTTCATTAGTCGAAGACATAAATTTGCTGCCAGTTTTAGATCCCAATAAACCATTAAGATGATTGACGTAAAAAAACTTTCGAAAAGTTATAAAGGAGTTGAGGTTGTCAATATTCCTGAAATGCATATTGCCAAAGGCGAAAGCTACGGTTTGGTTGGAAATAATGGAGCGGGCAAAACGACCTTCTTCAGAATGATTTTAGACCTGATTAGACCCTCAACAGGTGAGGTGCTTTCTAAGGGTGTAAACGTTCAAAATAATGAGGACTGGAAATATTACACTGGTTCGTTCTTGGACGAATCCTTCCTAATTGACTACCTAACACCTGATGAATATTTCGAGTTTATTGCCTCTTTGCACAATTACTCAAAAGGTGATTTACAGGAGTTTTTGAATCAGTTTGACGATTTGTTCAACGATGAAATCAGAGGGAAGAAAAAGTACATCCGTGACCTTTCGAAAGGAAATCAAAAGAAAGTAGGCATTGTGGCGGCTTTGATGGGAAATCCTGAAATCATTTTATTGGACGAACCTTTTGCTAACCTTGACCCCACCACACAAATTCGGCTAAAGGAAATTTTGAGAAAACTGAAGAAAGAAAAGGACGTTACGCTAATGATTTCTAGCCACGACTTAAGTCACGTTACGGAAGTCTGCGAACGTATAGTTTTGCTGGAAAAGGGCAAAGTTCAGAAGGATATCCAAACCAGCGAAACTACTTTAAAAGACTTAGAGGATTACTTTACGGCTTAATAGCCTTGTAGCATTCACTTCTCTGGGGTAATGGATTTGATTTCGCCTACATTCCAATCGATGACCAAGCCACCTGCTACGCCATCGGCTGCTTTTTTACCATAAAGAAATTCGACTAAGTATAATGCTGGGTCGTAAGACTTGGCGCCACCCGATGAGGTAATGGTTTTGCCATCGTGCACAAAGCTGACGTTTTCATAAACATCTAACTCAGGAAAAGTCTGTCTGAATTGGCCAATGTCGCTGGGGAAAGTGGTAGACTTTACTTTATCTAAGAGACCCGCTTTGGCCAGAATAAATGCACCATCGCATAAGGACATAATGTACATGGCGTTCCCCCCTTTTTCCTTCACAAAGTTGATCAGGCGTTCGTCTTCCAAATCTGACCCCATGTTGTTTTCTGCACTGGGCACCACTAGGATGTCAATATTCGGTACATCATCAAAATCGTAATCGGGTAAAATGCGAATACCTTCAAAAGTAGTAATCACTTCTTTGGTGGGAGAGACGATGAAAGTCTTCATTCCTTTTTCTGTATGAAAAATGGTGTGCTGAAAAATATCGAAAGGTGCCATCAGCTCTGAATTATACACTCCGTTGATGGCCAGAAAAGCTACATTCAGTTCTTTGGTGGGTTTGTTCTCTGGTTTGAAAACCTCTTTAGTTGTCTGTGCAACTTGTTTGTTTTCTTGTGGTGCCTGACAAGCCACCATGAGCAGAAAGCAGAAAATAGAAAGTAGCTTTTTCATCAATTTTCGTTTTTATAAATTTTACCATCTTTCATTACCAAGCTCACCTTTTTAAGTGAGGCGATGTCTTTGGATGGATCGCCTTGAACGGCAATAATATCGGCTAGAAATCCAGCTTTGATTTGGCCAAGTTGGTCAAGGTGAAACTGTTCAGCATTGGCCGAAGTAGCAGAAATTAAAGCAGCCTCGGTATTCATTCCGTACTCTACCATCATCTCCAACTCTCTAACATTTTCGCCATGTGGAAAAACGCCAACATCGCCACCAAAAACCAATTTTACACCTGAGTCTAAGGCCATTTTAAAGCTTTTTCTTTTGGCTGCTATTCGGGCGGGCTCTGGGTCAACGCCCCTTTTCCAACCGCCATATTGTGTAATGGCATCACCAGCGGCTAGCGTTGGGCAAAAGGCGACACCTTTTTCCTTCATCATTTTAAAAATTTCTGGAGTGGCACCATCGCCATGTTCTATGGTTTCTATACCCGCATCAATCGCCCTGCGCATCCCTTCTTCTGAAGAAGCATGTGCCACTACATAGCGTCCGCTGGACTCAGCAATTTCTACAATGGTTTTTAACTCTGTTATAGTGAAAGTAGCCTCGGCTGTGCCGTTTGGCCCCCAACGGTAATCGGCATACACTTTAATAAAATCGGCTCCATGCCCTATTTGATCACGCGTTACCCGAATGAGGTCATCAAAACCATCGGCCGTTTCGGCACCGAGTGGCACTTCTACTCCCTCATGAAAACCCTTTGGACCATAACTGCCAGTCGCCACAATGGCTTTTCCTGCCACCAAAAGCCGTGGTCCAGGAATGACTCCTTTTTCTACGGCCTGCTTCATGCCTACATCGGCATAGCCCGCCCCTTCGGAACCCAAATCGCGCATGGTGGTAATGCCAGCCATTAGCGAGGCCTCCAAGTGATTAACTGCCCTGGCGGAACGTTCGGCAATAGATTCTTTAAGCACTTGATCGTTCCAAGACACCTCATTATAAGGGTGCAATAAAATATGCGAGTGCCCTTCGATTAAGCCAGGCAATAGGGTTTGGTTTTTCAACTCAATCACCTCATTTGCTTGACCCGTGTATTTTGCCCCAACGTAAGTAATTCGGTTGCCTTTTACCGCTACGACCCAATTGGCATGCGTTTCTTTTCCATCAAAAACCTGTTTGGGTTTGAAGAGAAAGTCGTCTTGTGCTTTAAGACTGAAAACTGAAAGGGAGATGAGTGCTGCCGAAAGTAAACCAGTGAGTTTTCTCATTTGGCGAAAATTTGGCTTGTGTCTTTAAAGGCTTTGAATTCTAAAGCGTTTCCGCTGGGGTCGAGAAAGAACATGGTTGCTTGTTCGCCTACTTGGCCTTCGAAACGAATGTAAGGTTCAATCACAAATTCGGTTCCGTGGGTTTTTAGCTTGTCGGCTAATGTGTGCCATTGGTTCCATTCCAAAATAGCTCCGAAATGGCGAACAGGCACATTTTTACCATCTACAATATTAGCATGCGCTTGGGCCAATTCTTCTGGCTTTACGTGTGCACTCAATTGATGACCAAAGAAATTAAAGTCGATCCATTTCTCCGTAGAGCGGCCAATTTCGCAGCCCAGCAAGTCGCCAAAGAAAGATCGGGTAGATTCGATGTCCTTTACGGGAAAGGCCAAATGAAAAGGAGTGTTCATAGTATTAATATTTACAGCAAAATGCTTAATTATCTATTGGCTTGCAAGAATAGATTATATTCCGTCACATTGTTTTGGGCTTTGGTCACATTTATTTTTTGAAGAGTGTATGAGAGGGTATCATTGAAGAAAAAAAGATGAGAAACACACACATAATTGAGAGCATTGTCATTGGCCTTTTTCTTTTTGCCGTTATGGTGGGCGTTGTGATTTTTATTAATCAAGGCGACTACATTATTGACCAAGCTATTCAAGTTGGGAAGAGTTCAGAGGAAGCCAAGTCTATACTGACGAACTCCATTTTTGCTAAAGGGATATCGGTGGTATTGTTAGTCGCGTTATTTTACTTTGGAAGTACGATATCGAAAAAATCAATAGAAAAGGCTAGGGTTCGCTTTTTGCCATTTCTGTTTGTACTATATGCTATAGTCTATGGTGGATTGTGTGCATTGGTTCATGAGTTTTTAAATCCATTTTTTGAATTTAGTTTACTAAAAGGTCCCCTGAATGATTCTCAAACTTTTGAAGCTATACCTCCATTCTTTTATTACTCAATCATTGGGTTAGGCGCACTATTTTCTTCCATCACTTTTTCATTACTGACGATTAAAAACGCTAAGCCTATAGGCGTAAGTATACAGTCCTTTGGGTTAAGGTTTTGGACGGTAAACTACTTTTTAAATTTTCTTATAATTTTAATTATCTACTTCGTAGTTATTCAAATTCATGTGTTTTCTTTAGCTTTTATTTTCCTCGTTATCAATCTTTTAATTGCTGCTTTAGTTTCTACTTTCATTGGTTCGCTCATTCTTTCCACTATTGTTGAGCGCGGTAAATGGGTTTTTAACAACTTATCTGAAAGAGTATCTCTTGGGTTTGTCTCTATTTTTGGAGTCGTTTCTTTTGTGATGGTCTTAGGGGGCATCGCTTTTGGGTTTGACTCCTCCTTACTTACTTCCTTTGACCCAGTTCCAGCTGGATTTCTTAGGCTTCTATTTTTTGCCATTATATCAGGAACAGTTGCCATACTGGTTTGGAAATTTAATGTGGCTGGGGTAAGGACTCAATTACAAATAGCTAGCTCAGAGTCCGAACTCTCCCTGCTCAAATCTCAAATCAACCCGCACTTTCTGTTTAACTCCTTAAATACGGTCTATGGTTTGGCGCTCAATGAGGAGAGCCCAAAAACGGCCCATGCGGTGCAGCAGCTCAGCGAGATGATGCGTTTTATGTTGCACGAAAACCACGCTGAGAAAATTCCATTGCAGAAGGAAATTGACTACCTCCGTAATTACATCGAACTTCAAACTTTGCGAATTTCACAAAAAGATCATTTTCAATTGGAAGTAGATGTAGCTGAAGGTTGCCAAGGAGAAATTACGCCCATGGTGCTGATTCCTTTTGTTGAAAATGCTTTTAAACATGGAGTGAGTTTTCAGAAACCCTCTTGGGTAAAAATAAAATTAACTTGTAATGCGGAAGAGGTGCATTTGAATGTTCAAAACAGCGTTCACAAACATGGGGGAGATCCTGAAAAAGGAAAATCGGGAATTGGGCTGGAGAATGTGAGAAAGCGTTTGGGCATTCTTTATCCTGAAAAACACTTATTTCAAATTTATGAAACGGAAGACAGCTTTGAGGCCAACATTAAAATCACCTTGATATGATCAGAGCCATTGCCATAGATGACGAACCGATTGCGCTGGACATTATCGAAAGCCACGCCAATAAAATTCCGTTTTTGGAATTGAAAGCGAGCTTTACTAATGCCTATCAGGCCCTTGAGTTCCTAAAAACCAATTCGGTTGACTTGCTTTTTTTGGATGTAAAAATGCCGGATATCTCTGGAATGGATTTTCTGAAAAGCCTTTCAAAAGCACCTTTGGTGATCTTTACCACTGCTTATCAGGAATATGCGCTAGAGAGTTATGATTTTCAAACCGTGGATTACCTGCTGAAACCTTTCGATTTCGGGAGGTTTTTAAAGGCGGTAAACAAGGCCAGCGATCGACTGGAACAAAAGAACGATCAGCACCTTTTTCTGAAAACGGGCTATGAATATGTACGACTTGAAATAGCGCAAATCAAATACGCCAAGGCAGAAGGCAACTATGTAAAGTTTGTGACGGAAAGCGAACAAGTTCTTAGTCGAATGACAATGCAACAAGCTGAAAACGCACTTTTGCCGCAGGGTTTTTTAAAGACCCACCGCTCCTTTTTGGTCAATAAGGCCTTTATCAATAAAATAGAAAAACATCAATTGAACATCGGTAAAGAGATGATTCCAATTAGCTCCATCTATTATCAGTTGTTGGTGGAGGCTATTTCTTAATGGTAGTTTAGAAAGGCAACTTCCCTAAATCTACATTGCCACCACTGATAATGATACCGACTTTTTGGCCAGCAAACTGGGCTTTGTACTTTAATAGGGCAGCAAAAGGCACAGCCCCAGAAGGCTCCACCACAATTTTCATCCGCTCCCAAATCAAGCGCATGGCATGGGCAATTTCTTGGTCATTCACCACTAAAATACCATCCACCAATTTCTGAATAATGGCAAAGTTCTTATCGCCTACAGTCACCAAAAGGCCATCGGCAATGGTATTGGTGGTTGTATTCGGTACAATTTCACCCTTTTGTATGGAGAGAAAAGTGTCCATGGCGCCCTCTGGTTCGCCAGCATAAATCTTGAGATCGGGCTTTAAATAATGAGCCGCCAATGCGGTTCCGGCCAAGAGGCCACCCCCACCCACAGGCGTCATCAAAACTTCCAAATCAGGCTGGTCTTCCATAAACTCTATGGCCGCAGTGCCCTGCCCTTCGATGACTTTATTATCGTTGTAAGGAGAAACATAAGTAGCTCCGGTTGTCTCCATAATCTGATTGGCTGCTGCTTCACGAGCCGCTTGGTTGGGTTCGCAAAAGGTGATTTCTGCGCCATAGCCCGCCACTGCTTTTTTCTTTACTTCAGGGGCGGTGTTGGGCATTACGATGTAAGCGGGAATGCCGCAGGTTTTGGCCGCCATGGCCATGGCCTGTGCATGGTTTCCCGAACTATGCGTTACCACACCCTTCGCCCTTTGTTCCTCAGAAAGAGAAAGCACAGCGTTTAAACCACCGCGTGCTTTAAACGCTCCAATCTTCTGTAAGTTCTCGCACTTGAAATACACCTCGCAGCCGGCAATTGCATTGATACTTTCCGAAGTAAGAATCGGGGTACGATGAATGAACGGCTTGATGCGTTCGTGTGCTTCGCGAAGCTGTGCTAAACTGATCGGTAATTCCATAGTGGTTTTAAATATGGTAAAAACCCTCCAAAAGTTGATACTTCGATAGGCTCAGAATTTATTAAACACATCTGAACTGTGAACTTGAACTTTTGGAGGGTTGAGTAAAATAAACAGACTTAAATTATTAATGTGCTTTCAGCCAGTTGTCGCCCACGCCCACTTCCACTTCCATAGGAATCGAAAGTTCAATGGCCGATTTCATTAATGCTGGAACGCGCTCTTTCATCATTTCAAGCTCTGGTTTGTACACATCGAAAACGAGTTCATCATGCACTTGCATAATCATTTTTGACTGAAGCTTTTCTTTCTTCATCCAATCGTGAATGCTGATCATGGCCACTTTAATCATGTCCGCAGCACTGCCCTGAATAGGTGCATTAATGGCGTTTCGTTCTGCATGGCCTCTACCTACCATATTTTTAGAATGAATGTCACGCAAGTACCTTCTTCGGCCTAAAATGGTTTCTACATAAGTGAACTCGCGCGCTTTGTTCACTTGGGCATCCATGTATTTTTTCACGCCAGGAAACTCATTGAAATAAGCCGTGATAATCTGCTGTGCTTCGGTGCGGGAAATGCCAATGTTTTGTGCCAAACCAAAAGCTGAAATGCCATAGATCAAACCGAAGTTTACTTCTTTGGCTTTCCTTCGCATGTCGCGATCCACTTCTTCCAAGGGAACGCCAAATACTTTTGAGGCCGTGGTGGAGTGAATATCTCGCCCATTTTTAAAGGCATCCATCATACTTTCATCTTCCGCAAAAGCCGCTACAATGCGCAGTTCTATTTGCGAGTAATCCGCAGCCAAAAGAATGTGATCTTCGGAACGAGGAATAAATGCTTTTCTGATTTCACGTCCTTTCTCAGTCCTGATTGGAATGTTTTGGAGGTTTGGGTTATTGGAACTCAAACGCCCCGTAGCCGCTACCGCCTGACGGTAATCGGTGTGCACCAAACCATCAATCGGACTGATCATTTTTGGAAGTGCATCCACATAAGTGGATTTCAGTTTTTGGTACTCCCTGAACTCCAAAATGATGCGTGCAATGTCATGCTCTACTGCCAGTTTCGAAAGAATATCTTCGCCCGTAGCATACTGACCCGTTTTAGTTTTCTTCGGTTTTTCAATCAGCTTCATCTGATCGAAAAGGATTTCGCCCAACTGTTTTGGCGATGCAATGTTGAACTCGACCCCCGCCAATTCGAAGATTTGAGTTTGGGCTTTTAGGCTTTCTTCTTCCAGTTCTTTCGACATCACGGCCAAGGCATCGACATCGATTTTTACGCCATTGTATTCAATGTCGGCCAATACGTTGACCAAAGGAATTTCCACTTCGTCAAAGAGTTTGGTCACCTTGCTTTCTTCCATCAATGGCGCGAAAACCTGTTTTAGCTGGAAGGTGATATCGGCATCTTCGCCCGCGTATTCCGCTACTTTATGGATGTCAACATCTTTCATGTTGCCCTGCTTCACTCCTTTTTTACCGATGAGTTCGGTAATCGAAACGGGCGTATAATTGAGGTAATTTTCGGCCAACACATCCATATTATGGCGCGTGTCTGGGTCGATCAAATAATGGGCAATCATTGTGTCGAAGATTGGTCCCTTTACTTCAACATGGTAATTCTTCAAGATCTGAATATCGTATTTCGCGTTTTGCGCAATCTTCAGAATGGCTTCATTTTCAAAAACCGGTCTGAATTCCTCAATAATGGCTTGGGCTTCTTCACGGTCTTGCGGGGTGGGCACGTAATAGGCTTCTCCTTTTTTGTATGAAAAGGCCAGGCCAACCATATTTGCTTCGATTGGCTCCAAATTATCGGTTTCGGTATCGAAGCAAAGCTCTTTTTGCACCATCAAATACTTGATCAAGCGCTTTCTCTTTTGAGGTGTGTCGATTAAATGGTAATCGTGCTCGGTGTTGGCGAGTGTGTTTTTTTCCGATGCGGCAGCTTCTTCAGGGTCATTTGAAAGTGTTGGCGTGGAATCGCCAAAAAGCCCCATTTGAGAAGAATTGGTAACTGCTTTTGGCTTTGATGCCGTTGGAGCCGCAGGAGTTTCTCCCAAAATCCGTTTCAAAGTGGTACGGAACTCTAGCTCTTCAAAAATCTCAGTCAGTTTTTCTTTGTCGGGGCCTTTGTACTCCATGGTGGAGGAATCAAAGTCAATGGGCACGGTAATGCAAATTCTAGCCAATTCTTTCGATTGTAAACCTTGAGCAGCAAACTCTTCAACCCGTTCTTTTAGCTTTCCTTTTAACTCATGCGAATGTGCAATGATGCCTTCTACTGTATCATAATCCTTCAAAAGTTTAGCAGCAGTTTTAGGCCCTACACCAGGGATTCCAGGGATGTTATCTACGGCATCACCTTGTAAACCGAGCATGTCCACCACCTGATCGATTCTTTCAATGTCCCATTTGGCCAATACTTCCGGAATCCCCATAATATCAACCCCATTGCCCATAAATGCAGGCTTATAGAGGTACACATGCTCTTCCACCAACTGACCGAAATCTTTATCGGGTGTCATCATAAAAACTTCAAAACCTTCGGCTGAAGCTTTTTTGGCAAAAGTGCCAATCACATCATCGGCTTCGTAGCCATCGAGTTCCAACACAGGAATGTTAAATGCCCGAACGATGTCTTTAACCAAAGGAATAGCAATACGAATATCTTCAGGCTGGGCATCACGATTGGCCTTGTATAAGGGATAGTCGACATGTCTAAAAGTTGGGGCATGCGTATCGAAGGCCACTGCTATATGAGTAGGTTTCTTTTTGTCTAAGATCTCATAAAGGCTATTGGTGAAACCAAAAGCGGCTCCTGTGTTGAGTCCTTTCGAACTGATTCTTGGGTTTTTACTGAAGGCAAAGTGGGCACGATAAATCAATGCCATGGCATCCAGAAGGAAGAGTGTTTTTTCAGGTTTACTCATTCAATAAAGGTAAGTAATCCGAGTACTTAGGGAAATAGAATTTTGATTAATTCCTTTTAAAAAAAGGAGCTGAGAATTTATTTGGCTAAAGCAAAGAAAGGCATTGCCAGTCAGTTGATTTATAAGGTTTTGTGGAAATCTGCCGATGACTAAAATATTTATGGGATTTTACCGTACTTTCAATGTTCCATCGATTGTACACCTCTATTTTGCGATTTTTACTTTTCGTTGTAAGTTTTTTATCGGCACAGCTTGTTATGGGCCAAAGCTTTAATGGCTATGTGCATTCAGATTTTTCTGGAATAATAGGGGCGCAGTTTCAACCAGCAAACTTGGCCGGCTCGCCTTACAAGTACGACATCAGTTTGGTGAATGCGAATTACTTCCTCACCAATAACTTAGCCTACATAAAAAGTACTGAAACCAGTCGTGGTCTTGTTCGGTACCTCAATGACGGACAAAGGTTTTTACACTCAAACATTGCCTTAGGAGGAATTTCGGGAATGGTTAGCTTAAAGGGGAATGAATCCATAGGGTTTACTTATCGAA
Source organism: Roseivirga echinicomitans (assembly GCF_001592935.1). Taxonomy (GTDB): domain Bacteria; phylum Bacteroidota; class Bacteroidia; order Cytophagales; family Cyclobacteriaceae; genus Roseivirga; species Roseivirga echinicomitans. The sequence continues at coordinate 473,811 of NZ_LRDB01000001.1, read as the reverse complement.
TCCGGGCGCACGGCAGTGCTATCGATTTTAGCCCAGAGTTTATTACCCAAATGGGAAGGTTCACGCAACCGCAGTTTTTGAATACGAACGCGACTGCTCAATCGGGAGAATTTGCGACTGCATTTTGGAGAGAATATGGGCTTACCTATGCTAAAATTTTAAAGGATGACGGCTTTCATCGCTGGAAAGCCGGAGCCACCTTTAAACTGATCAACCCAAGGGGAAGTGCTTTTCTGGACATTAAAGAAATTAGTTATTCAACCGATAACACAGGTGTTGCCAATTTAAACAATGCTGAGTTGGCTTTTGGTTATTCTTCTAACCTTAACAGCTTTGAACAATTTGATGGCAGCGAAAAATTAAACCGTTTGCCTGATTTAATTGGCAACCGTTTTGGACTTGATTTTGGTGTCGTTTACGAAAGAGTGTCATTTTGGGAGACCTCAAAAAATGAGAACGGAACCAACCGAAATAGGGATATTGATTATGAATTTAAACTGAGTGCAAGTATCACCGATATTGGGAAGATGAAGTTTCAATATGGAACGGCTTCGACACAAAGCACTGGTTTATTGAGCAACATTATTGCGTCAAATTTGGACACTCTTTTTAGCGAGATTGACAGCTTTAGAGGCGTAGCAGATAGTCTTTCTACAGTGGCTCAAACTTCTTCTTTGAATGGTGAATACACGATGAGTTTACCCACAACGCTTAACCTTGGTTATGATTACAATTTTGGAAACGATTATTACGTGGGTGCTTTTGCTAGGGTAGATTTAACCAGTTTTTCTAAAGCGGACTACCGACTCAATTACCAGCATAGCCTCACCATTTCTCCCCGTTGGGAACATGAAAAGAAAGCCATTTACGCTCCATTATACATCAATCAACAAGGGGCCTTTCATTTGGGCTTGGCCGCTCGTTATGGCATTTTTACGCTCGGCACTCAAAGCTTAGGGTCGCTTTTGAGTAGCGAACCCAATACAGGTAGTTTTTTCTTCAGCATTAATATCAATCAGCTCAAGGCCAATGCCAAAAAACCTTACTGCTTTGGTACTTCACGTGGAACAGCCATGACCAATACAAAGCGCACTCCGATCTACAAAAGGAAGAAGTGGATCTTCTTTTGATCAAGTCCTTACGTAAAAAATAAAGTCGCTTACTGGTGGCGTAATTTCTTCTTCGCGAAGCAAAGTGGCTAATTGACCTCTGTGGTGCGTTCCGTGATTTGCTACATGGGTTAGAATATCGGAAATTCGGTTTTCGTAAGCCTCGCCTTTTGAGTTTTTGTACTTAATCACCTCTTCATATTCTTCTTGAGAATAGATAAAATCTAGCCATCGTTGGCTGCTTCGGTTTACGAGCTTAATCGCATCTGGTAAACTCCCTTCAGTCCAAACTCCTGGAACATTCTCTTCAGCATGGGTAATTCTGTCGAGCCAAATGAGTTGGGCATTCCCAATGTGGTGGAAAAGGGTAGTGATTTTCTCGTTTTTATAAACGTTGGATTTGAGCACATCGACAAACAGGTTATTTGCCCAAATGTTATATTCATAAAGTCTGGTAAAGCGCTCTTTCATAATTTAATCGTTAGAAGGTTATAATTGAGAACATGGAACAAACAGAATTAACTCGCCTTTGCCTTTTTATAGGCCAGTCCTTTAATGGCAATTGCTATTAAAAAAGGAACCCAAATTCCATCGTTCATAATCAGGTGGAATAAGCCTTGGTCGCCAGCTTTCCCTTCCAAAATTACAGCGTAGAACCATATGGCGCCACCAATTTTCGTGAGTGCTCCAACAAGAGCCAGGTACCAAAGTCTTCCGGGATGAAGTGCGGCAGCGAAATAAACGAAGCCCAAAATCAAAACGGCCCTTCCTTGCCAAATGATAATGTCTGGTTGGGCATTTTGGCTTTCGGTTACCCAGTGGTAAAAGCTTTCTGGAAACCAAGCGATGAAAATGCCCCAAAACATATTGTAAACACAGGCGATCAGTAGAAATCCGCGCATCCAGTTAGGAAATAAAGCTTGTTGTGTTTCTATCGTTTTCATAACTTAAAACTTCAGCAGATTGTTAGATTTGTTATTGTTCTGCAAAGGACGGCAAAACATTTAAATTAAACCCATGAAACAACCAAATCCCCGTAAATTCAGAATTCCGATTGCCGCTTTATTGGTGGTACTATTGGTTTCCTCTGGTTTTGTAATGGGCTACAAAGTAGCTCAAGAAATCAAGATCGAAAAGGCCGATGTTCAATCGGCTCAAAAAATAATTGACCTGCAACTGACTGATGATGAGATTGAACAGCTACTTCCTAACCTGAACAGGGGTTTGGCAGACGTTCGCGAACTGCACGAATATCACTTAGATAATGCCACTCCACCAGCCGTTTTGTTCAACCCGAATATTGGGAAAACGAACTTTCCGGCACAAAAGAAAATTGAATGGCTTTTGCCGAATAAGGTAGAAATGCCAAAGGATAAAAACGACTTGGCTTTTTATACCGTAGCGCAGCTTTCCTCTCTGATTAAAAACAAGAAAATTAGTTCGGTTGAGCTTACCCAATTCTTCCTCGACAGATTAGAAAAACATGGAGGAACCCTAGAGGCCGTCATTACCATTACCAAAGACCGCGCTTTAGCGCAGGCCAAAAAGGCGGATGATTTATTGGCAAAAGGCACTTATTTGGGGCCGCTGCATGGTATCCCTTATGGTGCTAAAGATTTGCTTGCGGTTCCGGGTTATAAAACGACTTGGGGAGCTGCACCTTATAAAGACCAAGACCGTGGTGATGAATTGGCCACCGTAATTAAAAAATTAGACGATGCAGGAGCCGTATTGGTCGCTAAACTTACTTTAGGTGCTTTGGCCATGGGCGATGTTTGGTATGGCGGAACCACCAAAAACCCATGGAATTTAGAACAAGGCGCGAGCGGATCTTCAGCGGGATCGGCTTCAGCTACTTCGGCCGGTTTGGTACCTTTTGCTTTGGGTACAGAAACCTTGGGTTCTATTGTTTCACCTTCTACTCGAAACGGGGTAACTGGCCTACGACCTACTTTTGGTAGAGTGAGTAAGGCGGGTGCGATGGCGCTTAGCTGGAGCATGGATAAGATTGGCCCGATTGCCAGAAATGCCTTCGATTGCGCTTTGGTTTTTGAGGTAATTCGAGGCTCGGATGGAATTGACCTTTCGGTACAAGATGCCCCTTTCAATTATAATGGAAAAGTAGATTTATCGAAACTAAGAGTGGGTTACCTCAAGTCTTATTTCGACAATACCCGAAACGAAACTCAGAAGAAAAATGACCAGCAGGTGCTGGACGAGTTGACGAAATTGGGCGCAGATTTAAAGCCCGTAGAGTGGGTTTCTGACCTGCCTTTTGGAGGAATGTTGAACATTCTTTCGGCCGAGGCTGCTGCTGCTTTTGATGAACTGACACGCTCAAACCGAGACAGCCTTTTGGTTCGACAGAACTCAGGCGCTTGGCCAAACTCCTTCCGCGAAGCGCGTTTTATTACTGCGGTAGATTACATCAACGCCAATCGTGTGCGCTATGAAGTGATGCAAAAAGTAAATGAACTGATGAAGGATTATGATGTGATCATTAGTCCGAGTTCAGGGAATAACCAGCTTTCGACAACCAACCTCACAGGGCACCCGGCTGTGGTGATGAAAAATGGCTATAACCAAAATGGTAGTCCAACGAGTATTTCGTTTATTGGGAACTTGTATGATGAAGCCTCGATTTTAGCGGTGGCCAGGGCTTATCAAGAAGCCACGGGTTTTGATGAAGAGAACCCACCTCTGTTTGCGAAAAAATAGACATCTTTTGGGTTTATAATTTGATGCTTAAAAATTGAGAAAATGCTCTTAGCCATTGATGCAGGGAATACCAATATTGTTTTCGGAGTTCATGATGGAAACGCGTGGATTCACGAGTGGCGATTTAATACACTCCCGATAAAAAATCAGATCGAATATGAGGTGTTTTTGCGTCTCAATTTTATGGAAAACGATCTCAAATTGAGCGATGTTGACGGCATTATTATTTCATCGGTGGTGCCACAAATGAACGGTATCTTGGCTGAGTTTTGGTCGAATTTAATTGAATGCGAGCATGTATTTATTGGGCCGAAATATTACGATCAATTGCCCATTATCACCAGCAACCCCCACAGCATTGGCACGGACCTAATGGCCAATGCCATGGCGGCCCATTGCCTTTATAAAACCGATTGCATTGTGGTGGATTTTGGCACCGCCCTCACCTTTACGGTGGTGGAAGCTTCGGGTAATATTCACGGGGTAAATATTGCCCCGGGCTTAAAAACAGCCATTAAAGCTTTGGTTGGAAATACAGCACAACTACCAGAAGTGCCTTTGGAATTACCCGCTTCGGTCATTGGAAAAAACACGGTACATGCCATTCAAGCAGGCGTGCTTTGGGGCTATGTAAGTATGGTGGAAGGAATGCTCGATAGAATTCAAAAAGAGATGGGTAGAAATTTCAAAGTAGTAGCTACGGGAGGTCTTTCTTCAGTGCTTACCCCGCTCCACGAACGCTTTGACGAAGTGAACCGCCATCTTACCCTTGATGGTTTAAGGTTGATTCATGAGCGGTTGAAGTGAACATGATCAGATGTGGTCTCAGCGAGACGCGAAGACCAGTTGAGCGGCTGAAGTGCAATTAATGTTGTAGACTTTTTCATCCTCAACGCTTCACTCATCTTCGTTTGTAACGAAGATGTTGCAAAGTTTAAACCGCATTAAAAATGCTTTAGTGGTTCCTCCTTGTTGCAAACAAGGAGGTGTGAGATTAATTCTTCAACCTTATTGTTTTAAAAATCTTGAGAACAAGGTCTTCATCATAGGTTTTTGAAGATATCATCATTTCTACCCCGTAGAATGTTCTCCATTCATCTTCAAACTTCTCCTCAGTATAATCTTCCACCTGTATGCTCATCGAGCCACCGTTTTTTGGTATTGCTAATAACCTGATGGTGTTATTAACCGTGTCTGAGCTAAATGAATAGTTATTTTGATTTATATCGCTCTCTTGTAAATTAGTTACATAGCCAATAAAAGAACCGTGATTAAAATAGATTCTGGTTCCCCTTCCTTTAATATCTCCAATAATACCATCTGAACTATTCCTTTTGATATACCTAAAATCATCAGGTATGTCAACTGTAAAAGGCCCCACATCAAGCCTTTTCCATCCTTTTTTGCCATCTATTGAGGAATAGTATTTTGAACTATTTCTAAGCTCCACATCAAAAAAAGAAACAGTATCAATAAATGCGTTTGGGACAAGAACTATTGCGACTAAAAAGATAGCCAGTACAGAAACCAATATTTTAAAGAGCCTCTTCATTTATCTCTATTAAAACTACACTAAAGTACATAACAAAACAGGTACTCGCCAAAGGCAAGCACCAGTTACTTCAGTTTATAAGTAAGCACTAGATGCGGGAGTGAGAATCAAAGTAGAGCCAATTACTTAGTTTGTTTTGTAAAGAACCACTTCATTAAATAAGTGCCCAGCACTATTGCCGCTATGCTGAAAGTAGCTATGAATATGCTTCGGTAAGGCCTTTGGCCAAAGTTGAATGCTAAATATGTAATGACCACCATTATTTGAAAAATTAAGGCAGCACTCTCGCCTCTTCGATTGAAGCTACTACTTATAATATTTGAGACAGAGATGAGGGCAGATATGAAAACACAATAGATGATCAAAGATTGACCCCACATCCAGTTATCTCCATGTGGGGTGTAAACTAACGCTAACAATTCCCAGCCAATTAGTATGAAAAGGAATATCAGTATGGACTGGATAGCTGAGAGCTGGAGTTTTGAGTTCATGGTTATGAATGTCTTTTAGTTGAAGCTGGTAATGTGGACTAGCCTTATTTAATTTTACTCCTGACTAAATATGTACTTAAAGTACATAACAAAATAGGTACTCGCCAAAGGCAAGCACCAGTTACTTCTGTTGATAAGTAAGCGCTAGATGCTAGCCTCAGAAAATGAGCCGTAGAAACAACAACTTATTTCACCAGCGCAATCCGTATTAATCTTTTTCAAATTGACTAAATTAAGCCTCCAACCACAATTCAACCTTATGCACAAGTACCTTCCCTTTTTGCTGCTCTTCGTAATGTTAGGCTGTAAAACGCCTTCAAGTGAGCCAACGGCTGCTATCACCAGAGAATATTCCGATTTGGTCGATCTTTTTAAGGCATGGAGAACATTTGAAAACCCTCCACTCCTTGATGGTGCGCCTGATTACAGCCAAGCTACTTTCAAAGAACGGTTTCCAGCCTTTAAGCAACTTCAAGCAAAGTTATTGGCGATGGATACCGCTGGTTGGTCGGTAGCAGAGCAGGTAGATTATCACATTGTTTGGGCAGAAATGAACGGCTATGATTTCAACGACCGGATTCTAAAACCTTGGCAAAGAGACCCTGCTTTTTATAAAACCATTTGGATGGCGCGCAGTGATGTTCCCGCACACGAAGGCCCAACGAACCATGGCGCCATCGATATCTGGAAATACGATTTCCCTTTAAATACTGAAGATAAAGCAAAGCTTTTAAGAGGGTTTAAATCCATACCCGCCTTTAATGAGCAAGCCAAAAAGAACCTCACGGGCAATGCAAAAGACCTGTGGATTGCGGGCATCAGAGACATTCGAAACCAAACGAATGACTTAAACGCCATCAAAAAATGGGAAAGCATAGCCAGTGATAATGAAATGACCAGCGCGATTGATAAGGCAATCAACTCCACGAACGACTTCGTCACTTGGCTAGAAAGTGAGGGGGAAAGTAAAACGGGTCCATCGGGTATTGGTAAAGAGAATTATACTTGGTATCAGCAAAACGTTCATTTGGTGCCGCTTACTTGGGATGATGAAGTAATGATTCTCAAAAGAGAATTGGCCCGTGCTTGGACGGCCTTGAAATTGGAAGAACATCGCAACCGCTATTTATCGGAGCTTGAGGATGCCAATTCGCCAGAGGAATACGATGCCATGGCAGATCGATCGGCCAAAGGCTTGCTCACCTTTTTGTATGAGCAGGAAATAGTCACCGTAAAAGATTACTTCGACACTGCTTTGTACGCCCACTTGGGTGAATATGTGCCGCGTGAAAAAAGGAACTTCTTCTCCATTGGTCAGCATTTTGATGCCCGCCCACTTTACTCTCATTTCTACCATTGGTTCGAATTGGCAAGAATGGACAATGAGCCACACGAAAGTGAAATCAGACGAGGTGCTTTGCTCTACAATATTTTCGATTCGCGAAATGAAGGCACCGCCACCGCTGTGGAAGAAATGTTTATGGATGCTGGATTGTATGATGATGATCCGAGGGTGCGCGAAATCGTATACATTATGATTGCGCAAAGGGCAGCGCGAGGATTGGGCTCTCTCTATGCCCATGCCAACGAAATGAACAGCGAAGAAGCGGGAGGCATACATTCAGAATTTACACCTCGTGGTTGGATGAAAACCGAGAAGGAATTGCTTCTTTTTGAACAGCATCTTTATTTAAGGCAGCCGGGTTATGGCACCAGCTATATTACGGGTAAGTATCTTTTAGAAAGCGCTATGGCAGATTATGCACGGGTGACCGAAGGCAAAGGAGAAACCTTTCTTCTCAAGAATTTCTTTGACGAATTGAATAGTATTGGCTCTATTCCAATATCGCTAGGTCATTGGCAAATGACTGGAGTGGATGATCAGGTGAAGCTCATCACGGTGCAAGATTAGTCGCTAAAGGCTGGAAGATATGTATGAAGACTGACTCATTTTCGACTCTTCACTCATACTCGTTTGTAACGAGTATGCTGCACAGTGTAAACCGCATTAAAAATGCTTTAGTTGTTCCTCCTCGTTGCAAACGATAAGGAGTGAGGGCCTTTCTTACAAGTCATCCAACGGATTCTACGGTTCGGTAACTCTTTTTTTTAGGCCTAGCAATTTGCCCTCACTTTAGTGTCATCATTAAAACACGAAGTCAAAACTTAAAGCCAAAAGCCATGAAAATTTTAAGCATAGTTATTACAGCCCTATTATTATTTACAAGTTCATTCAATCCACAACCACAAGACAATGTCACCATTACGGTAACCATAAGTAATGTTCGTAACAGTACGGGTTCGTTATTGGTCGGACTATATAATAAGGATGCTGATTTTCCACAAGGCGAGCCTTATATGACTCAGGCAGTGGCGTTAAAATCATCATCTGATAAAAAAATAACTTTTGAAGGAGTGCCTGCCGGAGATTATGCCATAGCGGTAATTCACGATGAAAACGGAAATGAAGATATGGATACAAACGAATATGGAATGCCTACTGAAGGCTTTGGATTTTCGAACAATGCTATGGGAAGTGATGGCCCCCCATCATTCAATGACGCTGCTTTTGCAGTAAATAAGAATGCCGAAATCTCTTTTAGTATGATGTATTTGGGAGGCTACTAAACCTGAGCTTGCAAATAAATTGAAGCCGTGCGTGAGTACGGCTTTTTTTGTTTTCGTGAGTTTCAAAACATCATCATGCCCTCACTCATCCTCGTTTGTAACGAGGATGCTGCACAATGATGAAACCAAAATGTTTTAGAAGTTCCTGCTCGTTACAAACGAGAGTGGGAGTGAATTTACTTATTACGTTTAATCAGTTTTTCAGGCTGCTGACGGGTATCGAAAATATCAGTTACTATTACAATTTCAGCTTCTGTCCTATATATGATCTTGTAGTGTTTTTTGGCAATCAGGTAACGATGTCCTTTCAGTAAATGCTTGAGCATTTCTTCTTTTTGTCCTCTCTGATAATTTTTGGAGAGGCTTTTGGCTTTGGTGATTATTACCTGCGTAAGCTTGATGCCATATTCGCCAAATCCCTCGGACTTATAATATTCAAAGATGGCTTTTAATGCGGCTTTGGCTGGGCCTGTAATGAGGACTTTCATTTAGCCTTACCAAGTCTTGGTTTCTTCTTCCAGTGATTCAATACTAATTACATCACCTTGCTCAATTGCTCGTTCGGACGCTTGGGCACGAGCAATAAGGTCTGATTCCGTTATGGTGCTGCCGTCAGGGGTTGATCCAATAATTTTTTCTTTTGGAACACTCTGTAGCAATTCCTTAACTCGTTTAATAATACTGACGTCCTGTAATCTTGTCAGCTGTTCTATTAAGTGGAGCTTCTCTGTTTGTATGTCCATAATTCAAAGATAACGATTTGAGACAAAAGTTATATTGCAACTAATTTATTGCACTTAGAATAAACGAGTTTATCTGAGGTGTTGTTTTACTTCTCGTTGCAAACGAGCAGGAAGGCCAGTTTGTATCAATACTTAAAGCAAGGCAAAAGGGTATCTCTACGGGTGCGTTTTACGATTTGGCCAAAACTGATGGTCAACGAAAATTCATGGGCGCCACCGGTGGAGCCCGCAAGGCTAGAAACAGTAAAGTCATAGCTATAACCTATGGACAGGTCTGGGGTGATTTCCAAGCCCAATAGGCCAATGATGGATTCATTTTTTATGACTTTATCAACGGTTTGAACGGGGATTCCTCGGTACCAACCACCAATCACCAAAGGCTGAAAATAGAACTGCATACCCGCATCCAATTGATTGAAGCCCGCTTGCTTTTTATAGTTGAGCGCAAAAGTGACCGATCGCTCCTGAAAGGCATAAGAAATAGTGCGGAGTCTTCTACCGTTTCCTAAGTTGAGTTTATATCCCGCATGAACGGAAAATTTTCTAGCCAATCTACTTTCTTCTCCTAAAAAGGATTGGTTGGGCTCATTGATATGATGCACTGCCGCACCAATCCATAGCGTATTGGTATAAAACAAGCCGCCAGCCGAGGCACTCATAAAATCAACTTTTTTACCACGGTCAAAAGCTTCGCCTGAAGGCCCAATGACCTGCCCGTTGTCAATGTCAATCTGGTTTCCGAACACTAACTGTTCGAAATTAAGGTCTTTGCTAAAGTAGGAAAGCTGAATACCTGTGCGCATGACCAAGGCATCTGAAATTCTCATTTTGTAGGAATAAGCGGCTCCAATTTCATTGGATTCATAATTTAAAAAGCTTTCTCTGTATTGGTTTACAATAACACCCACACCACTCTCGATGGCTTTGGAAAAGAAGTCGGCATAGGCCGACATGGTTGTGAAGGAATGGGCAAGTGAAGGCCATTGATTTCGATAATTGATCCCTGCTCTGCCTCGGTCAGTAGAACCTACTAAAGCTGGGTTGAGGTACATGGGCGAGGCATAAAACTGCGAAAATTGGGGGTCTTGGGCTTGCGCCTTTTCTGACCAGAAGAGACTGGTTAAACACAAAGTGATAAGTAAAAGTCTTTTCATAGTGTTTGTTTAATTATTTAATCAGTGAGAAAACCCCGTTTCGTTCTGCCTTCAAACCGTTTTGGGTAAACCCTGAAATTTTGTAGACATAGTTTCCATTTTCCGCAGGAATCCCTTTTACAATTCCATCCCAGCCTTTGGTCTCTAAAAGGGTGGTACTGAAAACCAATTCACCCCAAGTATTGAAAACAGAGAATTGGACGGTAACTAGGCCTAAGAACTCTGGGCGGAAGTAGTCGTTATTGCCATCTCCATTGGGACTAAAAGCATTCGGGGTCATAATTCTGTAGCCTTCTGTAATTTCCAGAACAGTGGTTTTAGAGGAGGTACAACCCGTATTGTCTGTTGTAATAAGGGTGACAGTGTACTTTCCGGGAGAATCATAAGTATGAATTGGGTCGATTTCATCTGAATCGAAACCATCTCCAAATTCCCAATCCCAATCGATAATGTCTCCTACAGATTTATCATAGAAATTGACAGGGTCATTAGCGGCTAAATCTCCCATTTTCCTGAGTGATTCTGCATTGTATGAGAATTCTGCTTCTCCAAAATCTGGAATGGAAATGTCTATGGCTTTGGATTGAACACAGCCTCGGTTGTCTAATATTTCTAAACTAAGCCTTCCGGGTTGGGTAAGAAAAATTTCGTTGTTGTTGCTACTGCCTAAACTCCATCTGTAGCTGTAGTCTCCTGACCCGCCCGTTACATTGGCTTTTACCCTCATGCCAGCCAGTCGGTTTTCACAATCTACTTCGCGAACAGAGGTGAGCCCTATGCGCAAAGGCTCTGGCTGCTGTACGGTGTAGGTACCTTGCACTTCACAACCGTATTGATCTGATACAGTTACCACATAAGTTCCTGGTAGAACGTCAACAAGTTCGGACGTTGTTTGTCCGTTGTTCCAACGGTAGGTATATGGCTCTCTTCCTCCGGAAACGATCACATTCACCCTTCCACTTTTTGGGTCGTTGCAACGCGCGGCCTCTTCAATATAGGCGTCTAAGTTGAGTGGTAAAGGTTCAATAATGTTGAACAACTTTTGAATGGTGCAGCCTTTGTTGTCCGATATCAGCACGTTGTATTGGCCAGGCGCCAAACCTGTAATTACTTCTGTAGAAGCCCCTGTATTCCATTGGATGGAGAGTGGTTCAATTCCACCTTCAATATTGAGGGAAATGGAAGCGTCATTCGCCCCTACGCAACTCACTTCCGAAATAAAAGGAGCTGCAATAAAGCGTTCAGGAGTGCTGAGTGTATAAGATCCTTGCACAGAGCAGCCATTGGCATCGGTAATTTCAACAATGAAAGTTCCGGCTGAAATGCCAACTAGGTTTTTGGTGGTTGCTCCGTTGCTCCACTGATAGGTATAAGGGAATACTCCTCCACTGACATCGAGGTCAATAGAACCGTTTCTATCATCAAAACATTGACTTTCATTTATTTTAGCGTCTGCAATAACCAGAGGGCTTGGCTCCTCCACTGAGAATACTTTTTCCGTGATACAGCCTTTTGCATCTGAAACTCGAATGGTATAATCTCCAGCAGTTAAATTTTTAATTTTGGAGGCTGTACTTCCCGTACTCCATAGATAAGTATAGGGAGCAGTACCACCTTCCACGCTCAGTTCGAGGGCTCCGTCTCCATCGCTAGCACATGACAATTGCAAACCACCTTTGGCACTTATGCTGACGGGCTTTGCTGGTTGTTGAATACTAAAGCTCTGCTGAACTAAACATCCATTGGCATCGGTAACACTTACCGTATAATTGCCAGCCATTAGGTTATTGATTTGTCTTGTTCGAGCCCCATTGCTCCACAAGTAGGTATAAGGAGCAACGCCACCTGAAGTAATTGCATTGGCGAAGCCAGTATTTTCACCAAAACAGGCAAATTCTTCAGTCCTATCTACCGTTACCCCGAGGGCAAGTGTTGGTTCAGAAATAACAACAGAAGCAGTGGTCGCACAACCCGCGGCATCGGAGATTAACACACTATATACACCTGCGGAAAGGTTATTGAGCACCTTTCCCTCCGATCCGTTGTCCCACACATAGCTGTACGTACCACTACCTCCTTTTACATTGAGGACAATCGTTCCATTGGATTCTCCTTTGCATAGCACATCTGTTTTCTGAACACTGACATTTAGGCTTCTAGAGTCACCAATTTCTACCGAAGAAGTGCTTGAGCAGTTATTGGCATCGGTGATGGTGAGGTTATAGGTTCCCCCAGCCACATTGATTAAATCTTTACTTGTAGCACCACTACTCCATACGTAGGTGTAAGGTGCCGTTCCACCACTTGGAGTAACGATAACGCTTCCATCAGCATCTCCAAAACAGGTAGTATTGGTTATCGCTAAGTCAGCGGTTATTGCGTTTGGCTGGGTAATAGAATAAGAAGCCGAGAAAGAACAGCCATTTTTATCGGTCACCTTCACGTTATAATTTCCAGCAAAAACGTTGACTAGATCTCTTTGTACTGCACCGTTGCTCCAGAGGTAATTGTATGGTGCTGTTCCTCCAGTAACGGTTAAGTCGATTCTTGCATTTGGTAGACCATTGCAACCTACATCGGTAATTGTTGCTGTAGCATTTAGCGCGGAAGAAGGTGCTAAAATCGTAACGTTTTTTGTGGTTTTGTAACCCTTGGCATCAGTGACTGTCAATGTATAATTGCCTCCAGCTAAGGATGAAATGTCTTTGGTAGTAGCGCCATTGCTCCAGAGGTAGGTGTAGGGTGAGGTGCCACCAGATACTTGGGTAGTAATATCGCCATCGCCCGCCTCAAAACATGACACGTTATTGGCGGTGTAGTTAAGCGTTAGTGGCAAGGTTTGGGTAATGTTGAAGCTTCGTGAAACGCTACATCCTTTTGCATCGGTCACTTGTACCTGATAGCTGCCTACTGCTAAACTGGACAGGTCTTCTGTTGTGGCTCCATTACTCCAAGAATACGCATATGGAGCGGTTCCGCCAGTGACAGTTAAATCAATGGAGCCATCTGTAAGGCCATTACTGCTGATGTTTTGAGAGGAGCTGGTAGAGGTTAATGCATCAGGAGCGGTGATGTTGTAGCTTTTTTGCACCGAACAGCCATTCGCATCGGTGATGGTCACATTGTATGTTCCAGCAGCCAACCCAACAAGATCTTGGGTAGTTTTGCTATTACTCCATGCGTAAGTGTAAGGAGCCGTTCCACCTGCAACCGTTAAGTCGATGGTGCCATCATTGGCTCCAAAGCAGGTTAAATTGGTATTTGTTTCTGAGACCGAAAGCGCGGCTATTGGCTGAGTGATTTGGATATTTTGAGTTACCGAACAACCATTTACGTCCGTTACGGTGACCGAATAATTACCGGCCGCTAGGCTTGAAAGATCTTCCGAAGTGGCACCATTTGACCAAGCGTAAGTATAACCCCCAACTCCTCCGGTAACGGTGATGTTGATTGCCCCAGTTGTGTTGGCAAAGCAAAGCACATCGGTTTTAGTGAAGGTGAGCTGCATTGCGGCAGGCTCAGTAATTTGGAAGCTTTTGGAAATGGAACAGCCGTTGGCATCGGTGATTTGTACCGAATAATTACCAAGTGTTTGTGACGAAAGGTCTTCAGACGTAGCGCCATTCGACCATAAGAAAGTATATGGGGCAGTTCCTCCCGAAGCGCTTAAATCAATCGCTCCGTTATCAGCGCCATTGCATGTAATATTTGTAACGGAAGCAGTAGCCTGAACTTGGCTTGGAGCACCGATGGTAAATGTAACAGAGACGGTACAACTTCTAGCGTCTGTAACTACGACTTGATAATTTCCTGCAGTTAAGCCAGAGACATCTTGGGTGGTTTTTCCATTATTCCAAGCATAGGTATAAGGTGCTGTTCCACCAGTAACTGTTAAATCTACGGCTCCGTCATTTCCCCCAAAACAAGAGACATCTGTAGAGGTTCCTGTAGCGGCAAGCGCAGAGGTAGGCTCATCAATAACCACAGTCTTCACGGTTTGGCAGCCCTTATTATCGGTAACGGTTAAGGTATAGGTGCCACCCGAAATATTGGCCAAATCTTTTGTAATGGCTCCGTTGCTCCAAGAGTAAGTATAAGGAGCATTACCACCAGAAATGCTCACGTCAATATCTCCATCACCTTGCCCAAAACAGGTCACATCTTGCTTTGTAATAGTGGCAACTAAGGCCAGAGGTTCAGTAATGGTATAAGTTCTATTTAATGAACAGCTGTTGGCATCGGTGATCGTAACTTGATAAGTGCCTCCCGAAATGTTGGTGAGGTCTTGTGTTGTTGCTCCATTGTTCCAAGCATAAGTGTAAGGTGCAGTTCCGCCTGTTACCGTTAAGTCGATTGTTCCATTTAGTGTTCCGTTGCATGTCAGATTTGATGTGGAGGCGGTTACATTTAATGCACTTGGCATTGTAATATTGAAGGTTTCCTGAAGAGAACAACCATTGGCATCGGTTACGGTGACTTGGTAGGCGCCAGGAGTAAGGCCAAAAATATCGCGGGTGGTTTTTCCATTGCTCCAGCTGTAAGTGTAAGGGGCGGTTCCTCCCGAAGGAACTAAAGCAATTGACCCATTATTCGATCCATAACAGCTAAGGTTGGTAACGGTATTTGTAATGGATAGGGCCGATGCAGGTTGATTGATAGTAACGCTTTTTACGGATTCACAACCATTTCCATCGGTAACGGTAACGGTATAAGTACCTGCTATTAAATCTTGGATATCGGCTTGAGTTTGGCCGCTATCCCAGCTATAGGAATAAGGTGCCGTTCCTCCAGTTACGGTGAGGTCTATAGCGGCATTGTTTCCTCCAAAACAGTTAACATCTGTATTGGTATAAGCAATATTGAGTGCCGTAGGTTGACTTAGCGTAAAGCTTTTGGAAGTAGAGCAACCACGGTTGTCAACAATTTGAACGGTGTGGGATCCGGGAGCCAGCCCACTGACATCTTCAGTATTATCTCCATTCGACCATACAAATGTGTAGGGCGCTTCACCTCCACTAACTGTAATATTGATTTTACCGTCATCCGCTCCAAAACAGCTAATGTCAGTTGTGGTTCCTGAAAGATTGAGAATGGGCGGATCAGTGATGTCATAAGAACCTGTTACTTGACAGTTATTGGTATCGCTGATGGTGACACTGTATGTTCCAGGGGATAGATTACTTAGGTTTTGGCTCGTGCTTCCGTTTGACCAGTTGTATGTGTATGGGGCGGTTCCGCCTGATACACTCAGACTAATAGCGCCATCAGTGGCACCGTTGCAAGTAATTTGTCCCACTGTTGGGGTAAAAGTTAAGGCAGCGGCTGGCTGATTAATTTGAACAACCTCTGTAATAACACAGCCATTTGCATCGGTAATGGTAGCAGTATAGCTCCCCGCCACTACTCCATTTAGGTCTTCCGTTATCGCCCCATTTGACCAAGAGTATGAATAAGGTAAAGTTCCGCCAGAAACGGTGATGTTGGCTACTCCGGTGGCATTACCAAAACATAGTACATCTTGTTTTACACTTGTAGCACTTAAAATGGCTGGTTCGGAAATGGTTATAACTTGTGTGTTCTGGCAGCCATTGTCGTCAGTAACCGTAACGGTATAGTTGCCATTGGTAAGCCCTGTTCTGTTTTTTTGTATACTTCCATCATTCCATATATAGATATAAGGTGCTGTTCCTCCGCTTACATTAAGATTGATAATTCCATCATTAGCACCATTGCAAGTAATATCCGTTTTAGAGGGGCTTACAGCAAGTGCTGCTGGCTCAGAAATGGTAAATGAATCAAATTTGATACAGCCATTCGCATCGGTTACCTTCACGGTATACACGCCAGGGGCAATGTTGTTTAAATCTTGAGAAACTGCCCCAGTATTCCATACGTACGCATATGGAGCAACTCCGCCAGTTACTGTAAAATCAATTTTACCGTTAGATCCACCATTGCAAGTCACATTGGTGGCTGTCCCACTTAAAACCAATACTTGAGCTGGCTCATCAATGGTAATGGCTTTAACAATGGAGCAGCCTGATGCATCACTTATGGTTACGGAATAATCCCCTGCGGGTACGTTTACTAAATCTTCAGTTACTGCTCCATTCGACCATACGAAGGAATAAGGGGCTGTTCCATCGGCAGGCGTAAGATCAATGGAGCCGGTAGATTGGCCTTTACACAAAACATCCTGTTTCACCACAGTAGAGGTGAGTGGATCGGGTTCTACGATTGTGAAGGATTTGTTTATAGAGCAACCGCTGTCATCGGTAATGGTTACAGAGTAGCTGCCAGCAGTGAGCCCCGAAATGGTATTCGATGTTGAGCCTGTATTCCACAAGTAAGTATATCCACCCGTACCTCCTGATGGTGTTAAAGTGATACTTCCATCTACTTGGCCGTTGCAACTGATATCTGTAACTACGGCATTAGCCACAATTAATGAAGGCTCACCTAAGGTTACACTTTGAGTTACTGTGCATGATGTACCATCGTCTTTTACTGTTACGGTATAGGTTCCAGCAGGTATATTATTCAGTGTTGCGCCAGAAGCTCCAGTATTCCAGTTATAAGTATATGGGCCAGTTCCGTTACTGGCAAGTACGGTGATACTTCCGTCTGCCTGCCCATTACAAGAGGGTTCGTTGAGTGTGGGGGTAACGATAACTTTTGGAGGATCGGTGACCGTGTAGTTATTGGTATAGGTGCAGCCGTTTGCATCGGTTACGGTTATGGTATAGTTGCCAGAAGCTAAGCCAGAAGCAGCAGCGGTATTTGAACCACTAGACCAAACATAGCTGTAAGGAGCGGTTCCGCCCTGCATTACCACATTAAGGCTTCCGTCACTTTCTCCAAAACAAGAAGGAGAATTATTGGTGATGGACTGAACAGAAAGAGCTGCTGATGGCTGTTTTATGGTATAAGTTCCAGATACTGTGCATCCATTTTTATCGGTTACGGTGAGGGTATAACTGCCAGCGGTTTGATTACTTATGGTTTTCACTGTTTGGCCGGTCGACCACGAATAAGTATAAGGAGCAGTTCCACCAGAAGGGTTTGTTTTTATCCTTCCAGTATTATCACCAAAACACTTAACATCGGTAATGGTTGGGTTAATGGCCAAGGCATTCGGCTCTCCTACGGTAAGAGTTTTTGAAAAGCCGCAACCATTACCATCGGTTACGGTAATCGTATAGCTGCCTGCTGTTAAACCTGAAATGTCTTCGGAAGTTGGTCCATTGCTCCAGCTGTAGGTATATGTTCCATTCCCCCCAGTTACCGAAATATTGATGGCTCCGTCATTTCCTGAATTACAAGAGGCATCGGTGATTGAAGAGGTAATGGCAATTGGGTCTGGGGAGTCGATGGTATAGGTTCTTTCAACCACACAGCCCTTGTCGTCAGTAATGTAAACCTTATAGTCTCCAGGAAGTAAGCTGTTGATTGTCGCCCCAGCTCCAAGGTAGGTCGCTCCTGGTTCGGTATACCAAGCATAGGTATAATTCCCCCAGCCGCCTGTTCCTGTCACTTGTAAGCTCCCATTGGCTGAGTCGCTGCAAGTAGCATCAGTTTTTGAGACCAAAGAACCACCTAAGAAATTGGCAGGCTCTGTTACTGAAAAGGTAATGGTTCCATCGCAGCCATCTTCATCGGTTACCACCAGTTTATAGTTATCTACACCGAGTCCAGTAATTGTAATTGTGGTTCCAGTAGCATTCCCTGTACCGACAGTGCCACCTCCACTATTGGTGAGTACCCAAGAATAATCTGGGTTTCCGTTGGCCATGCTTACCACCACTTGTGCATCTGAGCCTTCTTTACAGCTCACATCATTTACCACAACCGAGCCTACCAAATCAGGAGGATCAGTAATGGTATAGACCGCTGTAATCGTTTTGCCGTTTTTGTCTGTTACGGTAACTCGATAATCGTCCGCTCCTACACCATTGAGTAGGAAAGAATTTCCACCCACGGTGGCTCCTCCAGAGTCTTGCCAAACAAAAGTTAAAGGCAACGCACTTATCTCGGATGATACGGATAAACTTATTTCGCCAACACAGCTATTAATGATTACACCATTTATTGTGGGCCCTTGAGCAAAGGTACTTTGGGCAGCACCAAAAACGGATGCAAATAATATAATTATTCTAATAAACCACTTTTTACTGTCCGTAATCAGCATTTTAGTTGGTGTCCAGTGTGATAGGTGAAAGAGAGTCTAACTGAGACTAAAGTATGCGTATAATTACCAAAAAGCAACTTTTTTCAAATTTAGGATACTTAGAATAACACAATTTGATGGGCGAAAAAGAAGGCCAGGGTTTTGTGTGAAATATAACTATATGAAGCCAACTGACATTTGAGGAAATGTCAGTCACAGAAAGCCGTATTTGAAAGGCTTAGTAAAAAATGAGGGAGTTATTGGATAGAAATGAGTTTTCATCTCAAACTTTTTTTTCGCACAGGTTAATTATTGTTAAAAGGAAAGTGAAATCTCTTTTATAAAGTGAGAAAAGACCGATATTCGCCTCATTCTACCAACGCTGGAAAACTTTATCATCTCATTTGAGTATTGACCCCAGTAATTGATCAAAATTTCTAATTTAGAGCCCTTTAACAAATAAGTTTACAATGGAAGCGGTATCAGCAGAATTGGCTAAAATACACCAAGAAAAAATAAGTAAAGTTGCATCGGAAGTAAGTAAGATCGTTGTCGGCCAGGAATATATGGTGAACCGACTAATGATTGGCTTATTTACCAATGGGCATATTCTTTTAGAGGGAGTTCCTGGTATTGCAAAAACACTCACTGTAAATACACTTGCAGAAGTACTTCATTTGGACTTCCAAAGAGTACAGTTTACCCCAGACCTTCTTCCTGCCGATTTGATCGGAACCATGATTTACAATCAGAAAAAAGCGGAATTTGAAGTTAAGAAGGGGCCTATTTTTACAAACGTGGTGTTGGCCGATGAAATTAACCGTGCTCCAGCCAAGGTGCAGTCGGCATTGCTTGAGGCCATGCAGGAAAAAACGGTAACCATTGGTGAGACAAGCTTTAAGCTGGACAGACCATTCTTGGTATTGGCCACGCAAAACCCTGTAGACCAAGAAGGAACTTACAGTTTGCCAGAAGCGCAGATTGACCGCTTTATGTTGAAGGTAAAGGTAGACTATCCATCTAAAGACGAAGAGTTAGAAGTAATGCGTAGAATGGCAAACATGGCATTTAAACCTGAACTTGAAACGCTTTTGACCAAAGAAGATATTTTCAGCATCCGAAACGAGGTAAACCAAGTTTCTATTTCTGAATCATTAGAGAAATACATTATCGAGTTGGTTTTTGCTACCAGAAACCCGAAAGACTTTGGGTTGACTGAGGAGGCCTATTATATGCAGTTTGGTGCTTCACCAAGGGCAAGTATTAACCTAAACTTGGCGTCTAAAGCGCATGCCTTTATGAATGGCCGCGATTATGTTTTGCCAGAGGACATAAAGGCGATTGGTATGGATGTTCTAAACCACAGGATTATCCTTAACTATGAGGCCGAAGCAGATGGTATTACTACTGAACATATCATAGAAAAGCTCTTAAAGAAGATTCCTATTAATCACTAGAGTTTTAGACGCTGTCTTTAATTTCAAATTAAAAAACTACGGTAACATTTACGATGAATGGCTTATTCATCGTAAATGTTACAAGCGGCAGATAAGTGTATGCGAAATACTTGTTGCTACTTATATTTTCACTATCTTTACCTGTTAAAATAATGACCCGTTAAGGGTTTTTATTTTTTTACCTCTTCCGAAGCCATTACATAAGCGGTCGAAACTATTCGATTGAATTAGTGCCATATAAATACCGGGCTAAGGTGAAAAATGTTATTCATGACCGAAAAGGGTCAGGAGAAATAGTTGAGGTTTCATATTCATACAGATCAGGAACAAATCCTGAATCTTCAATTAATGCTGCATTTTTGCCGTTAATATTTAAATATTGTTTTTTCCTTCTAAACGCCCTGATAAAGGGCCTTGTTCGTCTATTCACTAGTGGATCACTTTTTAGAATAAGTTATAGGTTAATCTTCTTCATCTTCGTTTATTTTGGCTTAGGCGCAACACTTAACGCACAAAATTCGAATATCTTCTACTACGTATCTGATGATGATAATAAACTCTATACGATTAATAGAAATACAGGAGCAGTAGTTGAAATAGGATCGACCGGGGTATCTGATATCGAAGCCTTAGCCTACTATCCTATCCCTGGCTCCCAAACCTTATATGCTGCCAACGGAGGAGACTTTGGTACACTGAATAGAACTACAGGTGCGTTTACATTAATTGATGAAATTGATGATGGTGGTACCGCAGATGGCTCTGCTGGTGCCCAGACACTGAATGATGTTGACGGGCTGATGCTTGATGGGCAAACGCTTATTATGTGGGCTGTTGAGCGAAATTCGGGGCCAGATTTACTCTTCCAAATTAATTTGACCACGGGACATTTTGTACCAGATGCTTTTGGGCCAGGGGTAGATTACTTAGAAATAACGGGAGAAGGGATTGATGTAGATGTAGATGACATTGCCGTTGATCCCATTAGTGGTGAAATTTATGGTGTTTCAAATAATAATGGCTCAAATGATGTTTTATTCAAGGTGAATAAAACTACGGGTGAGTTTATACTTGTGGCCACTTTAGCAGAGGACGATATAGAAGGTTTAGCCTTTAATAATGATGGAGGCCTTTACGGCTCTGAAGGGGACAGTGATAACCGCCTTAGCCTAATCAATAAGTCGACTGGTGCCATGACCAACTTCAGAGATTTTGATGGAGGTGGAGATGTGGAGTCATTGGCCGCATTGGTGGCCAATGCGAACGAAATAACAGGAACTGTTTATGAAGACGATGACCTAGATGGGGTAAAAGACGGTGGAGAAACTGGCTTGGCAAATGTGCGTGTCTATATTTATCTTGATCAAAATGGAGACGGTCAAGTTGACCCAGAAGACACTAGAATTCAGAGTATCTTAACCGATAATAATGGGGACTATACTTTCCATTATTTAACCACAGGAACACTACTCGCAACAACACAGGCAGCTTCTTACCCCTCTGGTTACTCGCTAACTACGGATAACATAGAAACCATCACCTTTACTAACGGGGTTGATTTTGGTGAAAGCGATACAGGTAATGATTTTGGTTTAGGAACGGGGAGTGATTGTGATGGAGACGGCTTAACAGATTTTTTTGAAGGGGAGCTTGATTCTGATGGAGACGGTATTTTAGACAAATGTGATCTTGATTCTGATAATGATGGTATCCGAGATAATATTGAGGGTTCTGAAGATTATGATGATGACGGTATTCCTAATTACAGAGATAGAGATTCAGATGACGATGGTATTCCTGATGCCATTGAAGCGAACGGGGGAATAAGACCTGCTGAATATGTAGCTTCTCAAGGTAATCTCTCTGGCGCAGTGGGCGCTAACGGGATAGTAGATACTAGAGAAACTTCTGCAGAAAGTGGAGTAATGCTTGCTACAAACCCTGACTCTGATAACGATGGATTTCGAGATATTTTAGATTTAGACTCAGATAATGACGGTATTCTTGACCTTCGCGAAGCAGGAGCTACCGTAGACTCTGATAATGATGGACAGGTAGATGGTATTGTAGATGCGAATAACAATGGGTATGCAGATGCGCTGGAAAGTAGTCCGTTGGCCGTTACCAATACAGACCTGTTCTATGAAAATAGCAATAGCTTAACCCAAAGACCCAATTACATTGATATTGATTCAGATGCTGATGGCATTGATGATACTAGAGAAGGCCTAAGCACAGCTGGGTATAGATTTCCGACACTTTTTGGAGATGATGATGAGGATGGAGTTTTAGATTTCTGGGATATTTCAAATGGTAAAAGCCCAATAACACCTGTTGATACCGATACCGATGGTAACCCAGATTATGTAGACACGAATTCAGACAACGACCCTGAGTCTGACTTTATTGAAGGGAATGATGCCAATAATAACGGTGTGGCTGATGAAACTAACACAGGTTTAGATGCAAACGGTAATGGGCTAGATGATCGATTTGATAGCGCATGTTCAGGTGTGGTTTGTCGTTCAGATGTTAGCCTACCTGACACAGATGCTGATAATGAATATGATTTCAGGGACTTTGAAGGATTGGCATTAGATACTGACGGAGATGGAATTCCGAACTCTACAGACATTGATGATGACAATGACGGTATTAAAGATGTTGATGAAGGAGAAGCAACAGATACCGATGGCGATGGTGTTCCAAACAGTCTAGACCTTGATTCCGATAACGATGGTATTTTGGATATTATTGAGGCCGGAGGAGTGGATACGAATGACGATGGTGAGGTGGATGTTGCTACTGATACTGATAACGATGGCTGGGCCAACACCTTTGATTCTGATAATGGTGGAACAGCCTTAACCAATCCAGATTCTGATGGTGATGGTATCAAAAACCTGTTGGATCTCGATAGTGATAATGATGGGGTGGTAGACTTAATTGAATCACAAGCGACAACGGGCAGCCCAATTATCCCAACGGGATCAGACACAGATGGAGATGGTATAGACAATGCATTTGATGATGACAATGGGGGAACACCAATTAGCGACCTAGAGGATATTGATTCAGACGGAATACCAGATTACTTGGATACTGATTCAGATAATGATGGTTTTCTGGATGTTCTGGAAGCTTGGGATACCAACGGTGATTATGTAGCCAATACTGTACCTACTGGAATAGACTCTGATTTAGACGGGCTAGACAATGCTTTCGACAATGTGTTTGGTCCGAACAGCACTACAAATATTTATAACAACGAAGACGCGTTGGATTTCCCAAATGCTACTACTTCTGGCTTAACCTCTGAAAGAGACTGGCGGGAAGATAATGCGGTTGATTCAGATGGTGATGGGCAAATCAATTCCATTGACATTGATGATGATGATGATGGGATTAAAGATGTTGATGAAGGAATTGAAGATTTTGATTTAGATGGTATCCCGAATAACCTGGATTTAGACTCAGATAATGATGGTATTCCAGATATTAAAGAAGCGGGTGGTGTAGATACTAATAATGACGGCAGAGTAGATGATAATACCGATACCAATAATAATGGATGGGCAGATACTTTTGATAGTGTCAATGGGGGAACGGCATTAACGAACCCGGATACTGACTCCGATGGTAAAAAGAACTTTTTAGATATTGATAGTGATGGAGACGGAGTTGTAGACCTCATTGAATCCCAGGCGACTACTATTAGCCCCAAGGTTCCTTCAGGAACAGACACAGATTTAGATGGCCTCGATAATACTTTTGATACAGACAATGCAGGGAGTCCAACAACACCTTTTGATAAAGATGGTGACCTCACCCCAGATTATTTGGATCTAAATTCAGACAATGATGATTTTTCCGATTTACTCGAGGCTTGGGATACCAACGGTGATCTTACTGCAAATACGGTTCCCTCTGGTAGCGATTCAGATGGTGATGGACTGGACGATGCCTTCGATGATGTGATAGGGCCAAATAGAACTACAAACCCGACTAATAGTCAAACAGCATTCTCATTTCCTGATGTAACTACCTCAGGAGATAGTGAAAGAGATTGGAGAGAAACGAATGCCGATGATGCTGATTTTGACGGTATTCCCGATAACTCGGATATTGATGATGACAATGATGGTATTTTAGATTCAAATGAAATAGGAGACACTGACGGAGACGGTATAGATGACAGGCTTGACTTGGATTCAGACAATGATGGTATACCTGATATTATTGAGGCTGGTGGAGTTGATACTAACAATGATGGCAGAGTAGATAATGATACTGATACCGACAATGACGGTTGGGCCAATACTTTTGACAATAATAATGGTGGAACTGCATTACTGAACCCTGATACCGATAATGATGGGATTAAAAACTATTTGGATCTCGATAGCGATAATGACGGTATTCCAGACATTAGAGAAGCTGGAGGAGTAGATACTAATAACGATGGTGTGGTAGATTCAGCTACTGACACTGACGAAGATGGCTGGGCCAACACTTTCGATAGTGACAATGGTGGAGTAGCGTTGACCAACCCGGATACAGATTCAGATGGTAAAAAGAACTTTCTAGACATTGATAGTGATGGTGATGGAATTGTAGACCTCATTGAATCTCAGGCAACAACAGGTACACCAATTATTCCTGTGGGTACTGATACAGATGGAGACGGTATAGATAATGCATTTGATGCCGATAATGGTGGCACTACAATTACTCCAGTTGACACTGATGCTGATACAATCCCCGACTACATTGACTTCAATTCCGATGGAGATAGTTTCTCTGATGCATTGGAAGGTTGGGACACGGATAATGACCAAGTGGCCAATACAGTACCCGCTGGTTTGGATAGCGATGGGGATGGCTTAGACAACGCCTATGATTTGATAACAGGGCCAAATGCAACCACAAATGTTTATAATACTCAGGACGCGAATGATTTTCCAGATGTATCCACGGCTGCCCAAACAACTCAAAGAGACTGGAGAGAAGCAAATATACTCGATGCTGACTTTGACGGAATTGCGGACGGTACAGACATTGATGATGATAACGATGGTATTTTGGATACAGATGAAACAGGAGATACTGACGGAGATGGAATAGATGATAGACTTGACTTAGATTCAGACAATGATGGTATTCCTGATATTGTTGAAGCGGGAGGAGTAGACTCTAATAATGATGGCCGCGTAGATGATGATACCGATACCGATACTGACGGTTGGGCCAATACTTTTGATAGCTCAAATGGTGGTACGGCCTTAGCCAGACCAGACTCAGATAATGATGGCGTAAAGAACTATTTAGACCTAGACTCTGACAATGATGGAATTTTAGACGTAACAGAGGCCAATCATACAGATGCCAATGGAAATGGTAAAATAGACAGTTTTCTAGATACAAATGGAAATGGCTTTCATGACGCAATAGAAGGCTCAGTGTTCGTATTGCCTAATACCGATTTTGCTTATGAAAACACCAATGGTTTACCCCTACTTCCTAACTATATAGACATAGATTCCGATGCTGATGGCATTGATGACACTAGAGAAGGTTATGGCACTGATGATTATCAATTTCCTAATACTTTTACTGATACCGATGGAGATGGAATTCTCAATTTTTGGGATGTAGACGCTGGAAATTCTCCAATCGACCCAGTGGATACTGATGCCGCAGGTTTGGACGACTATGTTGACAGAAACTCAGATAACGATTCTCTTTCCGACTTTATTGAGGGCAACGATTTTAATAAGGATGGTGTAGCAGATGTTGCCAATACGGGTTTAGATACCAACGGTAATGGCCTAGACGATGCTTTCGACCAAGAGTGCTATGGATCATCCATTACGTCTGTTTCTTCGAGTCATGCCGAACAGCAAGGAAGCACCGTTGACATTGTTAGCTCCGATTTGGAATTGGTAACGGAAAACTCAAATCAAATTGTGGGTGTTTATTTTCCTAACGTTGCCGTTACTCAAGGAGCATCTATCAATTCAGCTTATATACAGTTCGAGACTGACGAAGTTACAACGGGCACAGTTAACCTTACCATTGAAGGTCAATTGGCTGCAAACCCAGTTACTTTTACCACAGGGTCAAATAATGTGAGTGCCAGGAGCAGAACAACAGCTAATAAAACTTGGAGTCCAGCAAATTGGAATACCATTGGTGAAGCTGGTGCCGCTCAAAGAACGGTAGATATATCATCTATTATTCAGGAAATAGTAAATCAAGGCGGCTGGTCAAATGGAAATGCTATTGTGATTATTATTACCGGCCCACCAGATGCAGATACTAGAACAGCAGAAGTGAATCCAACTTTATATATCAATTATGGCAGTGGAGTTACCTCCTGCGCTTCGGATGTTGCACTACAAGACAGCGATGGAGATTCAGAATACGACTTTAGAGACAGTAATGGAATAGCTGCACCAATAGATACCGATGCAGATGGTATTGATGATGTAGATGACATTGATGATGATAATGATGGTATTTTAGATACGGATGAAGGCTGTACCGATGTAATTGTCACAGCAGGTAATGGCTTTTCAGCGTCTCAAAAAGTGGCTAGGGTTGAGAACACTTCAAATGGCATTGATGGCGTAAACGGTAGTTATGCACGATTTAGAGATGACGGAGCTACCATGGATATTGTTCTTAGAACGGGGTCGGGTATCGTTCCGGCTGGAAATACTATATCCATTAGAGCTCAGAAAACCGACAGTCGAGCAGCGAACCAAATGACCGTCAGTAAATCTTCGGATGGTGTTAATTTTGATACCGAAATTGAATATTCTTTTGACGATGACGACATATATGAAACGAAGGAGTATGAACTTCTTACAGACGCAACCCATATTAGGATTACCTATGCAAGGAGTAGAGGAGATCTGAGGGTAGACAATGTAAGTTACGAAGGCTTCACCATTAAATGTACTGGAATAGACACAGACTCTGATGGTATTGCGGATCACCTAGACATTGATGCTGATGGCGATGGTATTGTAGATTTGATTGAATCTCAAGCCACAACAGGCACCCCTGTAGTTCCAGTGGGAGTAGATACCGATTCAGACGGATTAGACGATGCATTTGATAGTGATTGTGCACCATGCGGTGCAATCACAGGTGTGCCAACTACAACACCAGTAGACACAGACGGTGATTTAATTCCAGATTTTAAAGATTTCAATTCAGATGGTGATACTTTTTCAGATGCGCTAGAAGGATGGGATACTGATGGTAACCTTGTCGCCAATATCATTAAATCGGGAACAGATACCGATGGTGATGGCTTAGATGATGCCTATGACCTTGTAGCTGGAAAAAATAGTACTACCAATGTTTATAATAATCAGGATGCTTATGATTTTCCTGATGTAACTACTGGAGGAAATATTGAAAGGGATTGGAGAGAAGTGAACGCTGCCGATACCGATTTCGATGGAATTATCGATACCAATGATATTGATGATGATAACGATGGTATCCTTGATACTGATGAAACTGGAGATACCGATGGAGATGGAATTAATGACAGTCTAGATATCGATTCAGACAATGATGGTATCCCTGATATTGTTGAAGCTGGGGGTGTAGATGCGAATAATGATGGGCGTGTAGATAATGTTACAGATACCGACAATGACGGTTGGGCCAATACATTTGATAGTGATAATGGAGGAACAGCCCATACGCTACTTGATACAGACAATGACGGAATAGATAACCATTTAGACTTAGATTCAGACAACGATGGTATACCTGATATTATTGAAACCGGAGGAGTAGACACTAATAACGATGGTGTAGTAGACACAGCCACTGATATCGATGAAGATGGCTGGGCCAATACATTCGATAGTGATAATGGAGGGACAGCATTGAGCAACCCAGATACCGATGGAGATGGGATTAAAAACAACTTGGATATAGACAGTGATGGAGATGGTATTGTAGACTTAATTGAGTCTCAGGCAACTACAGGTTCGCCAGTTGTTCCTGGGGGAACAGATACGGACAGTGATGGGATTGATAATGCCTTTGATATTACTGGAGGCACACCTACTACGCCAGTGGATACAGACGGTGACGGTAAACCTGACTATATAGATTTTAATTCAGATGGAGATAGTTTCTCAGATGCTTTAGAAGGCTGGGATACAGATGGCAATTTGGCGGCAAATACAACCCCATCAGGAACAGATACTGATGGTGATGGACTCGACAATGCCTATGATGATGTAGTGGGGCCAAATGCAACGACAAATGTGTATAATAATCAGGATGCCAATGATTTTCCAAATGTTACTACTTCGGGTGAGACTAGCGAAAGGGATTGGCGTGAAGAAAATATCATTGATTCTGATTTGGATGGCGTGGCTGATGAAGATGATATAGATGATGACAATGACGGGGTCCTTGATGTTGACGAAAACTGTACCGATGTTACGGTTACAGGTACAAACGCTTCATCGGCTTCACAAACTGTGGGTAGCGTTGATGACGTTGGTGACGCCATTGATGGAGTCAATAGTACATATGCCAGATTTAATTCGAATGGAGAGCAGATAGAAGTGGAGCTTCGAGGAGGAAGCACGGTGTTGGCTGGGACAGGAATTACCGTTCGAGCCCGTGAAACCGATGACCGCAATGATAATACAATGACTGTCAGTGAATCAACGGATGGAGTTAACTATGTGAATAGTATTGAATACCCATTTGATCAAGGGGAAGCCTATCAAAATAAGCTATATCTACTTACTACCGATGCAACACATATTAGAATTACTTATAATAGAGATAGAGGAGACCTAAGGGTTGACAATGTAAGTTATGCCAGCTTCACTATTCCATGTACAGGAACAGACTCAGACAATGATGGCATTGCTAATCATTTAGATTTAGACTCAGACAATGATGGTATCCCAGATATCGTAGAAGGAGGTGGAGTAGATTCCAACAATGACGGAAGAGTTGATGGTTCAACATTTGGAGCTAATGGCTGGGAAAATACTTATGATAATATTGAAACATCCGGAACACCGTTAACAGACCCAGATACTGATGGTGATGAATTAAAAAACAGAATAGATATTGACAGTGATGGCGATGGCATAGTCGACCTTATTGAATCTCAGGCTACTACAGGAACTCCAGTAAAACCCGTAGACTCTGATCTTGATGGTGACGGGATTGATGATGCTTTTGATGTAAACTGTGCGCCTTGTGGCTCGGTCACAGGTGTGCCTACTACCCTTGCCAATACAGATGAAATGGACAATCCTGATTATATTGATATAGACTCTGACAATGATGGGTTAAATGACGTTATCGAAGCTTGGGATACTGACGGTGATTACTTGCCAGATATTACGCCTAATGGAGATGATGATGATAACGATGGTTTAGATGATAATTTTGATGATGTTACGGGGCCAAACGCAACGACCAATATTTTCAATAACCAAACGGCCAACTCATTTCCGAACATTACAACTGCCGGGAAAACCACCCAAAGAGATTGGCGAGAATCGAATCAAGAATCAGGCTCACCAGGAGGAGTTAACACAAATTTCTTGCTTTGGGTAAAAGCAGACAAGGGAGGAACTTCATGGCGAGATGTTTCCAATAACTATGTGACGGTTACAAAATTTGGCACACCAAATACTGGAACACTTATCAACTTTAACCCTTCTAATTACTTTGATGCCACTGACTATTATAATACTACCCTAAGTGTTAATGCAGATACTTATGCTGATT
This sequence comes from Roseivirga echinicomitans, assembly GCF_001592935.1. GTDB lineage: Bacteria > Bacteroidota > Bacteroidia > Cytophagales > Cyclobacteriaceae > Roseivirga > Roseivirga echinicomitans. The sequence continues at coordinate 444,000 of NZ_LRDB01000001.1, read as the reverse complement.
TAGCGGTGATAGTTGTGTATCAACCTGCAGCGAACGATGCTGGCTCAGTTTGGGGCGAAGACAACGGTAGTTTCGATCGTTATATATTAGATGGGCCTGGGGCGAATGAAAACGAAGCCGTCAGCAATGGTACTGGCACAGAAGATGACATTACTGGACTTTATTCATCAATGACCACTACTCTTTCAAGTGTTATCTTTGATGAAGATCAGGGCAATGGATCGGGTGTATTCATCAATGGAGGTAGAGAAATTAATTTTACAGCTGATCATGGATCAGAAACCTCCAACAAATTCCAAATTGGAGCCAAAGGAGATGCAACGAGAAGGTTCAATGGGCTTATTTCGGAAGTAATTGTGTATAATCAGTTGTTGTCTCCGATAGCGACACGCCAGAAAATTGAAAGCTATTTGGCGATTAAATATGGCATTACCCTTTCCTCAGACACTGACGGAGATGCCACTGCTTTTGAGGCTGGAGAGGGAGACTATCTTGCTTCAAATGGTACTCCTTTTTGGGATGCCTCTGAAGCAACATCCTTTCAAAATAATGTAGCCGGTATTGCCAGAGACGATGCGAGTTCTTTAAACCAGTTGCAATCGAATAGTGTTAACAGCAATGCTATAGTTGCGATGGGCTTAGATGGAGATACTGATGGTTTAGAAGCCAGTAATTCATTAAACGGAAGCTCTTTCTCTAATGATTTATCGGCCTTGGTATGGGGTCATGATGGTGCCGCACTATATGATCGTGAGAATACAGAATTTGATGCCCTTCAAGTAAAAAGTCGATTGAACAGAGAGTGGAGAATTCAGGAAACTGGTACTGTAGGGACTGTTACCGTTCGCTTCAAAGTATCGGGTTTAATTGGTCCTGGTGATGTGGTTGGAGCGAATGATGAATCCGAAATCGTGTTGTTGGTGGATGGTGATGGAGATTTTTCTTCAGGAGCAAGTGTTGTTTTCCAATCCTTTGAAGTGGATTCAGATGGCTTTGTAAACTTCCAAGCAGACTTTACAGATGGTGCTTATTTTACCCTTGCTTCTGCTGAACAATATGCCTTACCAATCACTTTACTTTCTTTTGAGGCCGTTGCTGAGGAAGACCAAATTGTATTAATGTGGACAACGTTAAGTGAGGTTGAAAATAGTCTCTTTAGGTTAGAGAAGTCGGCTAATGGAATTGATTTTGAAGCCCTAGGATACTTAGACGGTTCAGGAACAACAGAGAGCATCAATGATTATGTGCTTAGGGATAACAACCCGATAAATGGGAATAACTATTACCGTCTGATTGATATCGACCAGAATGGAATTGAAAATACTTCTGAGATTATAATGGTAAGTTATTACAAGGAATCTGATATAGAGATAAAACCTTACCCTAATCCAATCAAAAACGGAGAGACTTTTTACATAAACCTTGAAGAAGAAGCGGTATTGAGTGGGGTGAAAATTTACCAAATGGACGGTATCGAGGTTCCTATCAAAACGGAAAGAACAATTGATAGGCTGGCGATTATTCCGGGCCGAATCGGTGAAGGGGTTCACCTTCTTACCATAATGGTGAATGGTCAACTACATACGCTTAAAATCTTGGTGAAAAATTAATTCGAGTCATTTGCTTTTAATTTTTACTGTAGGGTATAGGCTAGCGTTTACCCATTTCATAAACCTAAATGTTACTAAAAGACTAGTCCGTAAAGCGAACTAGAGATGTCGCGAGTACGAGTTTTGAAAGGATTTCATTTAGGACTTTCAACTGCAACTACAAAGCGGTGGTATAAAGCTATCAAGCACATTATTGATAAGCTTTAAGAGATCCTCTGTCTATTAATTATTGCAATTAGGACGATTGGCAAAAGACTGAGTACTATTCTTTGTTACGGGCAATGCTTTCGCTAGCTTTACCTTTACCTCACATAAAGCGGCCACTAAATGTGGTAGCCATCATTTATACAGTCGAAATATTCACCTAAAAGATAGGCTAAGTTGAAAAGCATTATTCCTGAACGAAAAGAGTCAGGAAAAATAGATGAGGTTTCATGTTTGGACAGATCAGGAATTAAGCCTGAATCTTCATTTAGTGCTACATTTTTACTTTTATCATGTGAATCTTTTTGGCTCTATCTGCTGAGCTCCCTCTCAAAGAGTGTTACTTACGCCTTACGCTGTCCATCGGTTCAGAATCAAGCCCGGTTTGCATCCTTCTCCAGAATCCGCTCTAGATTAATTTTCTTCCTATTTCTTTATTTCGGGTTTGGAATAACTGTTAACAGCCAAGTGCCTGATAATTATTATGTAGTTAATGGTGTACCTAACTATATAGATTCAAGTAGTGATGTGCAGATCAATTCGAAAGGCATTAATGATACGATATGTGAGGATGAAGGCATTGAAGCTTTTGACGATATATCTACCATCCTCGAATTAGATTGTAATAATGATGGGCTTATTGATATCTCGGAGGACAGAGAAGTCTATTCAATTGTTGATACAAAAAAACACTATAAGGCTAGTACTGTAGCTGTGGCGCTAGATACTGATGGAGATGGTGTTGATGATGCAGACGACTTTGATGATGACAATGATGGTATTTTGGACACGGATGAGGGCTGTACCAATAATGCTTCAACACCATCTGGTGCGGTAGTTGCCTCTAACGGTACAGGCGGTAGCCTAACCCTAATTAATGATGAAGACTTTGCGGCAGATAACGGGATTGCCATAAATGGAGCGGGCGAATATATTATAGTCGATTTAGGTAGTAGTATCCCATCCGGGGTTGATGTAGTTTTTACGTTATGGAAGAACAACGACAATAACAAAACGCTTCGTTTTGCGCAGCTATCAAATACCACTCCTAACCTTGGTGGTGGAGTAAACCCTGCTACTGTTGACGATACGGATATAGCCGGAGGGGGTAGTGTTACGAGTTACACATATACTTTAAGCTCTGACACAAGGTATGTACAAGTTGAAATGACCTCAAGAAATGCAGGAAGAATTGAAATAATAGAAGCTACCATTCAGTCTTATACTTTATGTAGCTTAGATACCGATGGAGATGGGATTAAAAATAACTTAGATATAGACAGTGATGGAGATGGTATTGTGGACTTAATTGAGTCACAGGCAACTACCGGCTCACCAGTTGTTCCTGTGGGAACAGATACCGATGGCGATGGAATTGATAACGCCTTTGATGCTGACAATGGAGGCACTCCTATTACACCGGTTGATACCGATGGAGATGGCACTCCAGACTACCTTGACTTGAATTCTGATGGAGATAGCTTCTTAGATGCTTTAGAAGGCTGGGATACCGATGGTGACAAGGTAGCAAATACAACCCCAACAGGAACAGATACCGATGGGGATGGGCTGGATAATGCCTATGATGATGTGGCGGGTCCAAATGCCACAACAAACGTTTACAATAATCAGGACGCCAATGACTTTCCAGATGTCACCACTTCGGGAGTCACCAGCGAACGCGACTGGCGAGAAGCTAACCCACTTGACTCTGACCTTGATGGAATTATTGATAACATTGACATTGATGATGATAATGATGGTATTTTGGATAAAGATGAAGCCCCATGTGATACGCCAACCATTAACTTTGATGCTACCCCCGAAGCTTATTGGACTTTAGAAAACAATACAAATGATATCTCTGGGAATGGTCACAATGAGCGCTCAGCTGGAAATGCTCCTGGCTTTTCAACTACGGCCATCCAAGGCACTTATTCAGCCAGCTTCAATGGTACTTCACATGAAATCAGGTATAGCCAAGATGGTGCCTTTATGGAGTCTGCCTATTCGACTATTAGCTTCTCTGCTTGGATAAGACCTACAAATCTTTCGGGTGATAGAGTGGTGTATGAAGAAGGTGGGGGGACAAATGGTTTTATGCTATGGCTTGACGATGGCGTACCAACTGTGACCACAAGAACAGGGGGGGCTGGCTCAGAGGTTTCAGTTGTTTCGGATATCACTTTAACTGTAGATAATATATGGCACCATGTAGCTGCTATTTTCGACAATGGAGAAATCTATGTGTATGTTGATGGAAAGGCCAATACAGCTACTGCTGGCTTTAGTACAGTAGACAGTCACGGAGATGACGGTGGTATTGGAGGGCCAATTTCAGCTGCTCCAAACGGAATTTCTGGCAACTATGCTGGCCTAATGGATGCGGTGAGGTATGACAATTCAAAAGCTTGGAGCGCTTCTCGCATTGGTTACGAAGCACAACTTTCCTGTGATACTGACGGAGATGGGATTGCCAACCACTTAGATTTAGACTCCGATAATGACGGTATCCCTGATATTATTGAAGCAGGAGGTGTAGATACGAACAACGATGGGCGTGTCGACAGTAATACAGACACAGACAATGATGGATGGGCTGATACCTTCGATAGTGACAATGCAGGCACCGCGCTGACACTTTTGGATACTGATAATGATGGTGTTGACAACCATTTAGACCTTGATTCGGATAATGACGGAATCGAAGACATTATTGAGGCAAGGGGAGTAGATACTAATGACGATGGTGTAGTAGATTCAGCTACTGATACAGATGACGATGGTTGGGCCGATACTTTCGATAGTGATAATGGAGGAACAACACTTACCAATCCAGATACTGATGGGGATGGCCTTAAAAACAACTTAGACATAGACAGTGATGGTGATGGTATTGTAGACTTAATCGAGTCACAGGCAACTACCGGTTCACCAGTTGTCCCTGGGGGAACAGATACTGATGGAGATGGTATTGACAATGCCTTTGATACCACTGGAGGTACCCCAACCACTCCTGTAGATACAGATAGTGATGGCACTCCAGACTACCTTGACTTTAATTCTGATGGTGATAGTTTGTTAGATGCCGTAGAAGGCTGGGATACTGATGGTGATAAGGCAGCAAATACAACCCCAACAGGAACAGATACCGATGGTGATGGACTCGACAATGCCTATGATGATGTGGTGGGACCAAATGCCACAACAAACGTTTACAATAATCAGGACGCCAATGATTTTCCAGATGTAACCACTTCGGGAGAGACAGGTGAAAGAGACTGGCGAGAGGCCAATGTGATTGATACTGATTTTGATGGCGTGGCCGATGCCACGGATATAGATGATGACAATGACGGTATTTTGGATGTTGATGAAGGCTGTACCAACGAAGCTTCAACACCATCTGGTGCGGTAGTAGACTCCAACGGTACAGGCGGTAGCCTAACCCTAATTAATGATGAAGACTTTGCCTCAGATAATGGAATCCAGTTAAACGGGGCAGGCGAATATATTATAGTCGATTTAGGTAGTAGTATCCCAGCTGGGGTTGATATAGTTTTTACTTTATGGAAGAGCAACGATAATAACAAAACACTTCGTTTTGCGCAATTACCAAATGCCACTCCTAACCTTGGTGGTGGAGTAAATCCTGCCACTGTTGATGATACGGATATAGCTGGAGGGGGTAGTGTTACGAGTTACACTTATACATTAAGCGCTGAAACAAGGTATGTGCAGGTTGAAATGACCTCAAGAAATGGAGGGAGAATTGAAATAATAGAAGCTACCATTCAATCTTATACTGCATGTATTGACACAGACGCTGATGAAACTCCAGATAGATTGGATTTAGATTCTGACAATGACGGTATTCCAGATATCATTGAAGCTGGTGGAGTGGATAGTAATAATGATGGAAGAGTAGATAGCAACACTGACACAGATGGTGATGGTTGGGCGAACACTTTTGATAGTAATAACGGAGGAACTGCCCTTACAGACCCAGATACTGATAGTGATGGCTTGAAAAACAGAATAGATATTGACAGTGATGGTGATGGAATTGTGGATTTAATAGAATCTCAAACCACCACAGGCACTCCTGTGAAACCTGTGGGCTCAGATTTAGATGAAGACGGTATTGATAATGCTTTTGATGTAGACTGTGCGCCTTGTGGGTCGGTCACAGGTGTACCTACTAGCCTTGCTAATATAGATCTAGCAGATAACCCTGATTATATCGATTTAGATTCTGATAATGATGGCTTGAATGATGTCATCGAAGCTTGGGATACTAATGGTAGCTACTTACCTAACACAACACCAAGTGGCACTGATACAGACAATGATGGTTTAGATAATAATTTCGATGATGTTACGGGTCCAAACGCAACGACCAATATTTACAATAACCAAACGGCCAATTCATTTCCGAACATTACAACTGTAGGGAAAACCACTCAAAGAGATTGGCGAGAATCGAATCAAGAATCAGGCTCACCAGGAGGAGTTAACACAAATTTCTTGCTTTGGGTAAAAGCAACTAATGGAGGAACCTCTTGGAGAGATGTTTCCAATAATTACTATAGTGTAACATCATCTGGGACACCAAACAGTGGATCACTTATCAACTTTAACCCCTCTAATTCCTTAGGCGGGACTGACTATTATAATACTACCTTAAGCGTTAATGCGGGCACTTATGCTGATTTAGCGGTGATAGTTGTGTATCAACCTGCAGCGAACGATGCTGGCTCAGTTTGGGGCGAAGACAACGGTAGTTTCGATCGTTATATATTAGATGGGCCTGGGGCGAATGAAAACGAAGCCGTCAGCAATGGTACTGGTACCGAAGATGACATTACTGGACTTTATTCATCAGCGATCACTACCCTTTCAACCATTGTCTTTGATGAAGATCAGGCCAATGGATCAGGTGTCTTCATTAATGGAGGTAGAGAAATTAATTTTACCGCAGATCATGCAGTAGAAACTTCCAATAACTTCCAAATTGGAGCCAAAGGAGATGGGACGAGGGGCTTCAATGGGCTTATTTCGGAATTAATTGTGTATAATCAGTTGTTGTCTCCGATAGCGACACGCCAGAAAATTGAAAGCTATTTGGCAATTAAATATGGCATTACCCTTTCCTCAGACACTGACGGAGATGCCACTGCTTTTGAGGCTGGAGAGGGAGACTATCTTGCTTCAAATGGCACTCCTTTTTGGGATGCCTCTGAAGCAACATCCTTTCAAAATAATGTAGCCGGTATTGCCAGAGACGATGCGAGTTCTTTAAATCAGTTGCAATCGAATAGTGTTAACAGCAATGCTATTGTTGCTATGGGCTTGGATGGAGATACGGATGGGTTAGAATCCAGTAATTCATTAAACGGAAGCTCTTTCTCTAATGATTTATCGGCCTTGGTATGGGGTCATGATGGTGCTTCACTATATGATCGTGAGAATACAGAATTTGATGCCCTTCAAGTAAAGAGTAGATTGAACAGAGAGTGGAGGGTGCAAGAAACAGGCACAGTAGGCACGGTAACCGTCCGTTTTAAGGTATCGGGTTTAATTGGTCCAGATGAGAACATTGGCACCAATGATGAATCAGAAATAGTGTTGTTGATTGATGCAGATGGAGACTTTTCAACAGGAGCAAGTGTTGTTTCCCAGTCATTTGTGGTCGATTCAGATGGCTTTGTAAACTTCCAAACAGACTTTACAGATGGCGCTTATTTTACCCTTGCTTCCGGTGAAGAATATGCTTTACCAATCACTTTACTTTCATTTGAAGCCTTTACTGAAGAAGACCAAATTGTATTAATGTGGACAACGGTAAGTGAGGTTGAGAACAGTCTCTTTAGACTAGAGAGGTCAGCTAACGGAGTTGATTTTGAAGCCCTAGGATACTTAGACGGTTCGGGAACAACAGAACGCATTAAGGATTATGTGCTTTGGGATAACAACCCGATAAATGGTAATAACTATTACCGCCTGATTGATATCGACCAGAATGGAATTGAAAATGCTTCTGAGGTTATATTGGCAACATATTACAAGGAATCTGATATGGAGATAAAGCCTTACCCTAATCCAATCAAGAAAGGACAAACCTTATACCTAAGTCTTGACCAAAAGGCTGAGTTGGGGGTCATTCGAATACACCAAATGAATGGAAAGGAAGTGCAGATAAAGACAGAAAGAGTTGGAGACAGACTGGCGATTAGGCCAAGCCGAATCGGCCAAGGAGTGCATCTACTGACCATGGTGGTCAATGGTGAGTTGCATAAGTTTAAGATCGTGGTTACGGGTTAAGCAAGAATAAAAACCAGAATGAAAAGTATCAAAGGCTGCAATGTGAATTGTGGCCTTTTTTTGTGCTGTAAAAAGAAGATGGTCTTGTATGAACTATGGCTCACTTGACCACTACTGTAACTGGTGCTCACCTGTGGTGAGTGCCTATTTTGAAATGCACTTTAAGTGCATGATTTAAGCTTGGTACACACTGGAAACTAGTTAACAATCTACTTACTCCCCAATAACCCAAAACCAAAAAAGACGCCCATTGCTGAGCGCCTTAGTTGTGAAATATATGCTAATCTTCTAAATTATTAGAAGCTAAAGCCAGTCCAAGCAAAGATTGAAGTGTTTACAGCAGAAGTTGTTCCTGAAGTAATTGTAGTCGTTGCTGCAGTAGTCAAAGTAACACCATCCGTAGTTCCTGAAGTTTTAATATCAGCGATATTTAAACCGTTTGCAGGGTTAGCAGTACCAGAAACAGTAGTAGCATCAATAGCAACACCTCTAGAGTCATAATAATCTACTAAGTCACCAGCGGTTGCACCAGCGCCTAAAGCAACATAAAGGTTAGTGATAGTAGCACCAGAACCTCTTCTGATTTTTACCATATCAGACATTTCAACTGCAGCATTGTGGATGATCGTAATCCCATCAATTTTAGGGTTAGACTGTCCAGCATCTCCTGGAGATTTACCATCTAAGTTACCGTCAGCTTCGATACCTCTTGGATCTTCAGTTACAGCAACAAAACCAGCAGTTCTCAAACCATAGAAGTTAGTGTTGTTCTGTCCAGTATAACCTTGAGTCCAATCGAACATATCATCTTTAGCATTTACTACCAAAAGGTTAGAAACACTCACTGTTCCTCCAAACCATTCAACAGCATCATCATCTCCGTAAAGAACAGCAACATTGCTAATCGTAGTTGCAGAACCTACACCGTAAAGCGTAAGACCGTTGAATTCTTTGTCTCCATTAATACGAGCGCCAGTGTATTCAATCATTAGGTAAGAAATAGTACCTGAATTGTCTGTTGCGTTAGTTCCACCATAAGTGTAATCTACCACTTCAGTAGTAGCGGTTCCACCACCAGAAATAGGTGCGCTGCCCATGAGTAAAAGACCACCCCAGTCACCTGAAGCAGGAGCTGCAGCACTTGACGTCATTTTGATTGGCGCAGCAGCAGTACCATTGGCTTCAATTTGAGCACCTTGCTCAACAGCAATGTAAACGTTAGTTCCACCAGCCAAAGCTTTAATCACTGTTCCCGCTTCGATGGTTAACTTAGCTCCGCTCGCTACACTTAAAGGGCCCGTAAGGTTCCACTCTTGGCTGGCAGATAATGTAATGTTAGCAGTAATGCTTCCTTTTAAATCAGCGGCATCAAGATCAACATCGCTTTGTGATGAGATTACACCATCCTTTGTTTGAACTGGAGCTGGATCGTCATCAGAGCATCCGAAAATAACGGCACATAGTGCGGCCATTGCAAAGTAATTCTTAAGAGTTTTCATAAAATGGATTATAATTTTTGATTAGGTTTTTTTAAAATGTATAATTTATTCCAAAAGAAACATTCATGCCTCTTTTGTAACTGTTGATGATGGTTTCGTTACCGTTGTTAAGTTCTTTGGTCAATTTAAATGCTGGGTTTAATAAGTTTTTTAAACTCAGATTTAGGCCCAAATGCTCTCCTAGTTTTGTTCTTGTGACGAAGTCCAAAGTAGGAACACTTTTTTCCATAATGTTTTGGCTTCCGGCAGTTCCCAAAGAGAAAATTCTATCGCTGAAGTAGTTCAACACTAATGAAGTTGAGAAGTCTAAACCATCTTTCTCAAGCTGATAAGTAAGGTCAGAGTTGATCAATAATGGAGAAGCGCCTTCAAGTTTATCTTCTGTATTTGTAAATCTCACGGTTAATGCATCGGTAGGTACATCAACTAACTTTTGGTTTGAATAGAGGTATGAAACATTAAAACCAAAGTTCAATAGTTTCATACTGTTGTCGTCACCGTATTGCTGGATCAACGATTTTTTAAATTCCAATTCAATACCTGCAACGTTTGCGTTTCCTGTGTTTACATAAGAAAGTTCGTTGGCAGCAGAGTTTACCTGAACTCTATTCAATGCATCTTCAATTCTTTTGTAGAAACCAGTAACTGAAACCAACTCGGTGTTGGTGAAATACCAATCATATTTCAAGTCAATATTGTAGTTATTGGAAGCATGTAAGAATGGATTACCAAAGCTCGAGAAGTTTACATCTTCATAAAGGAATGGAGCCACTTCTTTAAACTGAGGAAGTGTATATGTTTTGCCAGCGGCTAATCTGAAAGTTTTGTCATCTGTAAAATCATACTTTACATTGATGCTTGGCAATATGTAAGATTCAGATACGGTATTGATGTTGTTGTTAAAAGTGTTTGGATCAAGGTTGGTGTCCCAAATCACATCCTGCTCAATATTCTCGTATCGTAATCCAAGGTTCAATAAAAGAGATGAGCTAAACTCACGAGTGTAATTTGCGATACCAGCATAAATAGTACGGTCACCGCTATAAGTAATTGGAATAAATGCACGGCTCCCACTACCATTACTTGTAATCAAGCTAAAGGTATTATTGTCAATAGACTGCTGGTTGAACAGTGCATCCGGATTATTTCTGTCTATTACAGTTGGGCTGGCAAAGTTGAAGTTGAATTGTTGCGCAGAGAAGTCTCTTTTTGTACTTCTAAAATTTCCACCCAATTGAAGCTTATTCAATGACTGCTCAGAATCTAGTTTTATAGAAAGTAATCCTAAGATTGCGGCATCTTTTTCTTCTAGTTCAGAATAAAACCTATGGTTAGCAGCGGCCGAACCAGATACGGTTCTGTAGTTAGTGCCATCAAATGAATAACTGTTCGTTCTTCTGTCAGGCTCATTTCCTTGCACAATATTGTAAGAACCACTAAGGTCTAAAGACATTATATCATTCAACTCAAAGTAAGACAACAATTGATTTACGTAAAGCCTGTTGTTGTTTTCCTGTTGTCGTCTAATGAATGTTTTGTTTGCGTTTACTCCGTCATTATCGTTAATGGTGGCATTAAAGCCGTTGTAGTTACCTACATTTTGATTGTTATCGTGAATGTAAGTTCCATTGTAGGCTATAAAGTTATTATCGCCTATTTCGTATTTGAAATTTCCCATCAACACCTGAGACACATGGTATTCATATTTCTCGAAGGTCAAATTTTTACCCGCACCACCTTCTGGGGAAATATCTCTTGTCACACCATTTTGGTAGGTGAAGTCAGAACTGTGAGAAGCCACCAAGAAAGTGCTTAGGGTATTGTTTCCCACTTGAAACTTCTTTCCAGCATTTAATGATAAACCGAAGTTGATTGGAGTGTTGATTTTAGTGGGCTCAAATGAGTTTGTAAAATCGTATTTGGTTAAGTCTGTAATCGGAGTTGTTGGATTATCGACAGTCCCTAATCTGCTTGTTCCGCTAGCACTATAAAAGTCTTCTGAAATGGTTTGAGTATTGATGCCAGAAGAAATGCCAATTTGGAAAATGTCTTCGTTGCCCAATTCCTTTGAAGTAATGTTGATGTTTGCTCCGGCTACATCGCCATAAAGGTTAGCACCAAATGCTTTGTTTACATCAATGCTGTTAATGATGTCTGAAGTAAAAAAGCTCAATGCTATGTTTTTGTATTCAGGATCTTCAGAAGGAAGAGGAAGGTTGTTCAATGATGTGCTGTTGTACCTGTCGCCTAAACCGCGAACGAATACGTTTTTAGCACCTTGCTGCTTACTTACGCCAGTTACTTTGGTAACGGCTCCTTCGGCATTGCTTACTCCCTTTCTTGAAAGCTCTTTTGCTCCAATAGACTGTAGCATTTGCAGCGACTCTCTTTGAAGCATGATCATGGCGATGTCGGAATCCTTTTCCGTTTTGGCCGTGACCACCACGTCTTCTAGGCTAGTTGCGCCTGCACTCATAGAGGCAGTGATCTCGGTAACTTTTCCTGCTGTTACAACGATGTTGGCTAATTCTAAAGTCTCGTAACCTACAAACCTTACCTCTACTGTATAAGTGCCTGGCGTTACACCATCAATTCTGAAAAGCCCATCGAAATCGGTGTTTGCACCTTTTTGCGTGCCTTGAACAAATACAGTGGCAAAGGGAAGTGGTTCATCGTTCGCGTCTTTGTCTGTAATTTTGCCGGCTATAATTCCGACCTCCTGAGCTGCTGCCATCCATGAGCAACTCATGACTAATAAAAACAAAAATAATCTCATAAGTACTGTTCTATATTTCACACCACAAAGAACGGGTACTGAGGTAAAGTGTAGGTTACACCTGTATTAAACGTTTATGAGACTAATGTTATATTCAGAACAGCCTACTTAACATTGACGTAACGTAAAGTAGCCAATACACGCAATAGATAGATTTTAACGATTAACTGTTCGTAATACTGGTTTTTAGCCACTTTTCATGAGGCGTCAAGTTTTGGACAAAACCATTCTGTTTATGACGGGTTAACTCTATATATTACTTCAAAATCAGTCCCACTAAAAAGGCCTAAATTATGAATACGTCTAAATCCATTTTAATTACTGGCGGAACAGGTCTTGTGGGTTCCGAGTTGATCAAACTATTTCAAAAACAGGACCACCAAGTGCGCCTATTAAGCCGCTCGAAAGGAAAGGGAGAAACCCCTCCTGTTTTCCAGTGGGACTATAAGAATGACTACATAGAAGAAGGTGCGTTTGATGGCGTTGATACCATAGTGCATCTGGCAGGTGCTGGCGTGGCCGATCAAAGATGGACGAAGGAAAGAAAAGAAGAAATATTGGACAGCCGCACTCAGACTTCTGACTTGTTGTATGAAAAGCTGAAAAGCACAGATCATTCAGTAAGAACTTTGGTAGCCGCATCGGCCGTGGGCTATTATGGTATGGACACTGGCGATGTGAGTTTAAGAGAAGATTCGCCAGCGGGGCACGATTTTTTGGCCGATGTTGTTAAAGCTTGGGAAGATTCCACCAGCCGCTTTACAGTGCTGGGGATTCGTGTAGTTCAAATTAGAATTGGTGTGGTGTTAAGTAATGACGGGGGTGCTTTGCCTGAGCTATTGTCTCCGCCAATTGCTGCCCCACTGGCCAGCGGCAAACAATACATGAGTTGGATACACATGGATGATCTGGTTAGAATTTTAGGAAAGTCTGTAGAGGACGAAAATATGATTGGTCCATATAATGCAGTTGCTCCTGAGCCACTAACCAATAAAGTGTTTACCAAAATGGCAGCAAAGGCATTTGGGAAACTCTATTTGCCGATTCACGTTCCAGCCTTTGCGCTGAGTCTTTTTTTAGGCGAAATGGCACAAGTAGTAACAGGAGGAAACAAAGTGAGTGCTTACAAAATAAATAAGACAGGCTTTGATTTTAAATATGTTAAGCTTCAAAATGCTTTAGAAGATTTGGCAAAAAACAAGTAGATTGAAGAGTGGTCATGTTTTTTAACTGTGGAAGAGCCTTCTTCCATTTTTACATAAGCAAGAAAGCATTTTGACCTCAATAAAATAATCAACAAAATAAGGACGGTGAATTTGGGAAAAGCCCATTAATTTGCTGCGCCATAAAAATTAGAGAAAATGACAAACGAAGATAAAATTAAACAGGCGTTCGAAGACAGAGATTGGAACGAGATTAAAACCCATGATTCTTGGGTGATTTTTAAGGTAATGGCCGAATTTGTAGAAGGCTTTGAAAAAATGGCCAAGATTGGACCATGTGTTTCTATTTTTGGTTCAGCCCGAACCAAACCAGACCACGAATATTATAAAATGGCTGAAGAAATAGCCGCCAAATTAGTGCGCCATGGCTATGGGGTAATTACCGGTGGTGGCCCCGGAATTATGGAAGCAGGTAATAAGGGTGCACAAAAGCAACAAGGAAAATCGGTGGGACTTAATATTGAATTGCCACATGAGCAAGGCAATAACATGTACATTGATCCAGACAAACTTATTTCCTTCGATTACTTCTTTGTAAGAAAGGTGATGTTTGTAAAATACTCTCAAGGCTTTGTAATTATGCCGGGTGGCTTTGGCACATTAGATGAAATGTTCGAAGCCATTACGCTTATTCAAACCAATAAAATCGGGAAATTCCCAATTGTTCTGGTGGGCAGAAAGTTTTGGTCTGGATTGTTCGACTGGATTAAAGGTACAATGCTAGAAGAGGGAAATATCAGCCCGAAAGATTTAGACTTAATTAGCATTGTTGATACCCCAACTGAGGCGGTGACGGTTATTGATGAGTTCTATTCTAAATACCTACTTACTCCGAACTTCTAATTTGTGAAGCATATCATTTTTGATTGCGATGGAGTATTAATTGATACCGAAATAGTTGCGGCCGAGGTAACCGTAGATTGGTTGAACAGTGAAAAGGTGAACATCTCTGTGGAGGAGTTTATTCTTGAACACACGGGTAAAACCTTCACCAATATTATCAATCAACTTAAAGCGGAAGGTTACCTTAATGCAAGTTTGAAAACAGAGGCCATAGTGCCTCTGCTCGATGATCAAATTAAAGCCAGGGTTCGACCAATTTTAGGTATATCAGATTTACTCGATCGCATTTCCTCTTCAAAATCGGTAGTATCTAATAGTGCTGCAGGTTATGTGGTTGAGGCGCTCGAAAAAATTGGGGTAAGTCATCATTTTGGAAATCGAGTCTTTTCGGCTGAAATGGTAGCGCTTGCCAAGCCCAGCCCTTTGGTGTATCGGTTGGCGATGGATACCATTCAAGTTCCAAAGGAAGAAATTATTGTAGTGGAAGACAGCTATACTGGTGTTCAGGCAGCTTTGGCTGCGGGGTTAACCACTATTGGTTTTTTAGGCGGAAGTCACATTCAGCCCGGCCATGGCGAAAAACTGAAACAGTTGGGCGTTTATGATGTAGCCCATAGTCATAAGGAATTGGCTAGAAAGCTTAAGTTAATTATAAAGCAATAATAAACTCTCCAAGGGTTTCAAACCCTTGGAGAGTTTGCTTGAATATATGAATTAGAAAATCCCGAATTTCAACATGACATTGATACTCAATCCGTCTAAGCCATTTTTATCCATGATGGGTTGCTCTGTAGAACTGTACTTTAAATTTGCACTTGAGGCATCGCGATAAGTAGCGCCAAATCCAATGCGCAAGTATTTAATAACATTCATTTCTAAATAGGCACCAGGTTCGAACACAAAAACTGTTCTTCGATCTTCAATTGTGTTTAATCCGGTGATTGGCTGTAAGCTATTATACATTATCTCGCCCAAACCAAAAATTACTGGAAAGGAAAGGTGGAAGGGTTTATTAGGAAAAAGTGTGGCTTCTAAAAGTAAACCGCCATAACCACCAGAATAAGAATAATCTGCACCCAAATGAGCGTCAGGCTCCGCCCTAGTAATAAACGCCTTACCCGCTACACCTAAACCAAAACTTTTATTGGGGTTATAAGCCAATTGACCACCAAGGAGAATTGCATCACGGTTACCAATTTCAGTATAACCAACCGATGGTGCCAAGTTGATTCTAAACTTATTATCCTTTGCTGGTTTTTCTGGTTTTGGCTCTTTTACCTTTTTAGGGGCCTCTTCAGCAGCAATCTCACCCTTAAATTCGATAGGAAGCAGGCTTCTTGGGTGTATATCATAAATAGGTACAAAAAGCAATGGTGCAAGCTCATGGTTTTTGTAAGCCGCCACTATAGCTTCAGTTTGCTTTCTTTCTATTTGGTAATACTCAGTTCTGGCATTTTCTAATTCTGAGCCCGAGGCTTCGGAGGAGGGAGTCGAATTTCCGATGGCTGAGTCGCTCCTTTGTGTTGCAATGATTGGAGTTACCTTTTCGTTTTTTGGTTCTGTTACCGGGGTTTCTTCACGTTCCTTTTCAACAACAGAGGGCTCCACTTTTTGAACAATAGGCTTAACGGGTAATGCGGAAGCAATTTCTTTTTTTGTAGTGTCAGATTTTGACACAGTTTCCTTCGGAACTCGTTTCTTCCTAATCAATAATTTATTCCCCAGTTGCTGGCATTCCATTCCTTGGCCCCGAAATAAAATATCTAGAACACTGCCAATGGTTTCGTCTTTCACATTGATGGAAATTCTTTTCTTCACATCAAATATTTCAGCCGAATAGGTGAAGGCAAAATCTTCCGTTTCAATCTGCTTCAGAATATCTTCAATTGAGGTTTCCCGAATATTCAAAGTTACCTTTCGCGCCAGTACATCATTTCCCTCTTGCCCCATGACCATAAGCGCAAAAGGCATAAATAAACAAATGAGGAAAGCCTTAGAGAACATGATGCTTAAATTGATATCAGTTTGAAAAACCAAAAGCCCAGTATAAATTACTGGACCAAAGGTCGGATTTTAGTTTAAAAATATAATTGGGTTTAACAATTTCTTAAAACTTACCGAATTTGAGGCTAATTTTTCCACTCATTCCGCGCAGCGCATCTTTATCAGTGATGGGTGCGCCACCATCCAGATAAGTCAAGCCGATGTCGGAAGTATAGCGGTAGTGCGCACCAAATGAAAGACGCATAAACTTGATTACGTTTATTTCTATCTCTGCTCCAGCCTCGGTTACAAAAAACGCTTGGCTGTCTTCTTCACGTGCAAAGTCATAGTCTCTGCCTGATTCTACATAAGTAACCCCACCAGCACCAACTAAGATTGGGAATGAAAGGTGAATTGGGCTTTTGGGCATCAGGATAACTTCCATTCTAAGTCCACCGTATCCGCCTGCTATTGAATATCGATTGTTCAATTGTGTGTCGGTTTTGCGTTCGGTAGCAAAGGCAGTTCCGCCAAAACCCAAACCAAACTGATGATTGATGAGCCAAGCGCCATGTCCTCCAATTAAGATGGCATCTCTGTCAGCAATTTTGCTATAACCAGTGGTAATTCCTCCGTAGCCGCCATTGCTACGGATACCGTTGTTGTTGAAAATTGTTCTGAATTCCTGATCGGGCTCTTGGGCAAATGCACCAAAGCCAATAAATAATAGAAGTGCGATTGATAAAATTGTTGTTTTCATAATTTTTGTTTTTGACTGTTGTTGAATTATTTTTTGAGTTTTTGACCTTTTTCGTTTTGCCACCGTCAACGACCAATCTCTGGTAAGCAAAGCGTTTATGTTGTTTTGATAATTGATTCTACGCTAACATCCGTTTCCTTTAATGATGTAGGTTCCGTTATTTTCATTAATCTCTATATCGAAGAGGGCTTCAATGGCTTGCAACACATTTTCTATGGATTCATTTTCGAATCTTGTCGTCAGTGGGCAATTCATAAAGGCTGAATTCTCGAACTCATAGGTGATGCCATAAGCATTGGCAATGTCTTCCATTACTTGATGCATAGACGTATTTTCGAAAGTCAAAGTGCCTGTTTTCCAAGCCAGGAAGTTTCCGTTTGAATTTTCCTTTTTCGATAGCTTTCCAATTTCATCTATCATTACCTGATCGCCAGGAGTTAAAACTACCACCTCTTCTTGGGTAGAAAACCTTACTTTTCCTGTTATTAAAACCAGCTCAATTCTTTCCCCTTCTTGCGAAGCATTTAGATTGAATGAGGTACCTAAAACCCGAGTTTCTGTCTGTTTGGCCTTTACAATAAAAGGCTGTTCAGGATTATGCGTCACGTCAAAAAAGCCTTCTCCTTGTAAGGTCACTTCTCTTTGCACGGAAGAAAATTCTTCTGGAAAACTAATCGAAGAGCCTTCTTTTAGCCAAACCTGCGAACCATCTGGAAGTACAGCGGCTTCTCCATTGAGGCTGGCCGCCATTAGGGTCTGCATTTCTCCAGCAGAGCTGTTCATAAATTCTCTTCCTAGAAACGCTACCGTAGCAATCAGCAAAATGGCAGCAGCCACACGCCAAATTTTTGGCAACAAGAATACCTGCTTGGTTTTTTTAGGTTGAACCTTGCTTTGCACTTGCGACCAATTTTTGTCTACATCAATTGCGGCAAAATCGGCCATGGCACCCGCATGCTGCCAAGCTTGTTTCCATTTATTGAGCAAAGCAGCATTTCCCTTATCGAGCGCCAACCAAGCTTCCACTTGCTGAAGTTGAGCCTCAGTGGCCTCCCCCTTTAAGTAGGAAAGCAGCAGGTGTTCGTCTATGGTGCTTCTGTTTTTCATTGAGTTCAGTAATATGACGGCCCGGTGCTAAAACACACGTAGACCAGATTGAAAATTTTATGAAAGAATTTCTAAAGCAATGATTATCAATGCTTTTAGGTATTCAAAAAGATCGAGTCGAAGGCGTTTGAGCGCATTGCTGATCTGGGTTTCTACTGTGCGTTTCGAAATTCCGAGCTCATCGGCTATTTCCTGGTTCTTCTTTCCTTCCAAGCGACTCATCTTAAAAATAAGCTGACATTGTTCGGGCAACTGGGCAATGGAATTGTAAATCATTTGTTCCAGTTCCGCCTGCTCCATAAAATCAGAAGTATCGATATCGGTTCCGAAAGAAGCCGCTAGAATATTGTCATGATGAACGTTTCGGGTTTGTGTGCTGCGGATCTGGTCCAAGCATCGATTGCGCACCGATTGGTACAGCAGCGCCTTGAGCGAAGTATGTACTTCCAATTTTTCTCTCTGCTCATAAAACTTGACAAAGACTTCCTGAACAACGTCTTGCGCAGCATCCAGGTCATTCAGAAATTTCTTGGCGAAAACGGAAAGCACTTTGAAGTACTCTCGAAATAGGCTTTCGAAAGCACGTTCGTCTCCGTTTTTGATTTGGTCAATTAATGCTTTATCGGTCAAAATATGCTCGGTTAAAAATGCTTATTCATTAAGCGCCTGAATGATTGAACCTCAGAAGTCTACAACAAAAGCTCGCTTGGACTTCTTGCTGTAAAACTAGAACATTTTTTTCTTCAGATAATATTGCACCATCAAAACAAATCATTTACTTTGTGTTTCAAAGTACTTTTAATATGGAAAAGGATTACTTGAAAGACATCTCCGAGATTCGCTCCATTATGGAGAAATCCTCACGGTTTATTTCGCTGAGTGGGTTAACGGGGGTTTTGGCTGGAATTTATGCGTTGATTGGTGCATTCATAGCGAATAAGCTGATTTATAACAGCAGTACTGTGCTGTATAATGATCTGCTCAGTCAGCGCCAAGTGTCAGAAAACCTGACATGGCTGATTGTAGATTTAGTGGCCGTATTTGTTTTGGCAGTGGGCACAGGGGTGTATTTCACCACTAAAAAAGCAAAGAAGCACGGAGTTAAAACTTGGGATGAAAGTGCCAAAAGAGTAATTCTTAACCTGATGATTCCGCTGGTAATCGGTGGCCTTTTCGTGATCATTCTGTATACTCGTGGCTTTATTTCGCTCATGGCTCCTGCCACGCTTATCTTTTACGGTATGGCATTGATTAACGCCAGCAAATATACCTTTAGAGATATTCGCTATTTGGGAATTATTCAAGCAGGTCTTGGGCTTTTGGCTTGTCTTAGCCCTGGATATGGATTGCTCATTTGGGCCTTGGGTTTTGGCGTAATGCACATTGTATACGGTGCGGTAATGTACTTTAAATACGAACGTTGAAAGTTAACATACATTCATTAAATAAGGCCTTTGAAAACAGGGTGAGGTTAGGCATCATGTCGGCATTGATAGCAGGCGAAGAGATGGACTTTAACCGCCTGAAAGAAATACTGGAAGTAACGGATGGTAACTTGGCCAGCCATTTAAAGGCCTTGGAAAAAGAAGAATATATAGAAGTGCAAAAATCATTTGTGGGTAGAAAACCCAATACGAAATACGTGGCCACGAAAGCTGGCAAGGTGGCTTTTATGGTGCATATTGATGCGTTGGAGGCTTTAATTAAAGAACAAACAGGGAGAGGGTAATATTTTTTTATCCTATCACTTTGAAGTGCAAAGTACTTTTAATCTCAATTATCATGGAAGAAAAACAAGAGTCAATTTTCGAAAAAGTTAACAACAACATTAAAACCTCAGTAAGTATAAAATTGCTGTCCATCGGCTTTCTAATTGCCGTATTATTAATTCCCAATTCAATGATCAAATCGCTGATCAGCGAAAGGAAAATTAATCAGATTGAAGCGGTGGAAGAAGTCTCTCAAAAATGGGGTGCACCAGTTGAGATCACTGGGCCAATTCTCACCATTCCGTTTAACAGAACTCATAAAGGAGTTGATGGTCCTTATACCACGAAGCACTACGCACATTTTCTTCCCTCGCAGCTGGATGTTAAAGGTAAACTGAACCCTGAAAAACGGAAACGGGGTATTTACGAAGTCATCGTTTACAATTCTGAACTTAGTGCAGAAGGTCAATTTGAGGCCTTGGACTTCAGCAATTTTCAAGTGGAAAAGGAAAGCATTCTTTGGTCAGAAGCTTTTGTGTCTATCGGTATTCCCGACATGGCGGGTATCCAATCTGATATTCAGATCCAATTTGGAGAAAACACTTATCGTGCGGGTTCGGGAATTCCTGTTCAGGACTTATTGAGTTCTGGTGTTAATAGTAAAGTCGCAATTGATTCGGAGAGCAAGTCTATTCCCTTTTCCTTCGATTTAAATATCAATGGAACCGAGTCGCTTTCCTTCAACCCAATTGGCAAAACCACGAATATTAGTTTGGCTTCCACTTGGCCACACCCAAGCTTTGGTGGTCAGTTTTTACCCGATAGTTATAACATTACCGACAATGGTTTTACTGCGGAATGGTCGGTCTTCGACCTAAATCGAAACTATCCTCAACAATGGGAAGGAAGGGCACATCAGATCAGCAATTCTAGCTTTGGCGTTGATCTTTATCAGCCAGTCGATAATTATCAGCGCAACACACGGTCGGCTAAATATGCCATCCTCATTCTGTTTCTCACTTTTATTACCTTCTTCTTTGTTGAAATTCTGAATAAAAAGAGAATTCATCCTGTTCAATACATTCTTGTTGGATTGGCTTTGACCGTTTTCTACACCTTGTTGCTTTCTCTTTCGGAGCAAGTTGGGTTTAACAATGCTTACTTAATCGCCTCGACCATTATTGTGGGTATGGTTTCGCTCTACGCTAAATCAATATTACAAAGCTCGAAGCTGGCAATGGTCATGTTTGGCTTCTTCACCCTCATCTATTCCTTCATTTTCATCATCCTTCAACTCGAAGATTTTGCCCTTTTAGTAGGCAGTTTTGGCCTCGTTTTGGTGCTCGGGGTCTGTATGTATTTATCCAGAAAAGTTGATTGGTACAATATCAAATCTAAAGAAATCATTAGCCATGCATCATAAGTTAAAACTCAAAATATTAATCCGTATCGGGCTCTTCTTGCTAAGAATGTACTGCCTCATGCGTCAGCCTAAAAATAAGGAAAGGGCTTTGGCGGCTGTGCTCCTATTGCCTGCGCTTTTGCTGCTGATCCCAACGTATACTTTTACACTTACCCTGTTTCAATCCTTTTTGTTTCAGGCCATGTTGGTCTATGGCCTGTTAAGTATCTTGTGGATCATTCGGCACCATTACCGCTTGGCGGGCATCAACTTTTCTATTTACCTCTTGGTGCTGATAAAGATCAATAGTCCTATTGGTCTGGGCTATCAAATCAACCAAGGAAAAGAGCAGATGACAGTGCTTCAGTTCAATGTGTTGGCCACCAATCAAGCCTACGAAAGCACGATTGATCGGGTGATCCAGCTCTCGCCAGATTTTGTTTCTTTTCAAGAAGTAAGTGCGGAATGGGCAACCGAATTAAAGAAAGGGCTAGCCATTGATTATCCGTTTTCTAAAGTGGTGAGTAATGATGATGCCAGCCAAGGCATTGCGGTGTTCAGCAAACATCCATTAATAGATACTGAAATTGTGGAATGGGCCGGCACCACCAATATCATCGGAAAGGTGAAAATGCATGAGGAGGAAATTAACTTTTTGGCCTTGCATACCCGTTCGCCAACCACTCGATTAAAGTGGAATTCGCGCAACGAACACTTGAATATCGCCAAGAAATACATCAGTGAAAAGAAAGGTGAGTTTCTGGTGCTTGGCGACTTCAACACTGTGCCTTGGGACAACCGATTGAAGAATTTCAAATCGACCACCGAGTTACAGGACAGCCGCAAAAAGCTGACGCCAACTTTTCCAGCTTGGAACCCTTACTTGGCCCAAATCCCGATTGACTACATTTTCCATTCCAAGGGTATCGGCTGTCGCTCTTTGGACTCTGTCAAAATTACTTCAGATCACCTCGCCATTATGGGCACTTATGAATTGAAGGGGATGTGATGGATAGAGAATTGGCAATGAGAAGAGTTTTCAAACTCTGTTTGTGCTACATACCTTTGATGTTGGGGTATTTATTATTGAGACAGTACTCCCCTTTTATATTCAGAGATGATAGCTTTGAAACCGATTTTATAATATTCGTTGTATTTAGCACACCTGTAGCTGCGGCTTTCATAGTGCTTATAGACTATTTAAAAAATAGAAAAGAGCGATATTGGTTTGTTAGTTTTATTTTAGGAATTGGATTTGCCTTCTTCACTTGGGTCACGGCCATGATTTTCGTTTTTCTCGGTGAAGGTTCCAACGATCTAGAAAGAGTTCTATATGAGCACAAGTACTATTCGGATAGAAAGATCATTCTTGAGGAGAACTATGACTCACATCAAAGGCGAACTATCATGGTATCTGACTTCACGCCTTGGTTTCAATGGGTTCGAGAAGTTGATATAAACAAGGTGAATCTCAAACGTTGGAAAA
This sequence comes from Roseivirga echinicomitans, assembly GCF_001592935.1. Taxonomy (GTDB): domain Bacteria; phylum Bacteroidota; class Bacteroidia; order Cytophagales; family Cyclobacteriaceae; genus Roseivirga; species Roseivirga echinicomitans. The sequence goes on along the minus strand of NZ_LRDB01000001.1, from coordinate 421,074 downwards.
AAGTGAGCCGTTGATACACCTAATAATTAGCCCTTCATCCAAACATTAATAATCAACCCTAAGTTGTAATTCCATCTGTAAATCCTGACCTTTGCCAATTGTCTGTTTTTGGCAGCACATCCATGGAAAAACTCAAGGAAAACGTAAAAATCGATCTCGCTTCAATAGACCTTTCTGGTCATGAATACATAGAAATTTTCGGGGCGCGAGAACACAACCTCAAGAACATTGACACGGTAATTCCGCGAAATAAACTGGTCGTAATTACCGGTATTTCTGGTTCTGGAAAATCGTCCTTGGCTTTCGATACCATTTATGCTGAAGGTCAGCGCAGGTACATGGAGAGTTTTTCGGCCTATGCCCGTTCTTTTATTGGCGATATGGAAAGGCCCGATGTAGACAAAATCAACGGCCTTAGTCCGGTAATCTCCATCGAACAAAAAACGACATCAAAAAACCCGCGATCTACCGTGGGTACGCTTACTGAGATTTACGATTTCCTCCGCTTGTTTTATGCCCGTGCGAGCGAAGCCTATTCTTATAACACAGGCAAAAAAATGATTCGTCAGTCGGAGGATCAAGTGATTGACCACCTGATTGAAAATTTCGAAGGAAAGAAACTGATCCTTTTGGCGCCAGTCGTCAAAGGTAGAAAAGGGCACTATCGCGAACTCTTTGTACAGATTCGCAAAATGGGTTTCACCAAAGTGCGTATCGATGGCGAAGTGATGGACATGGAGCCGAAGATGCAAGTGGACCGTTACAAAACCCACGATATTGAAATTGTGGTCGATCGAATTGTCGCTAAGAAAGAAGACCGTTACCGCATTTCGCAAAGCGTAAAAACCGCCATGACTCATGGAAAAGGTGTCATTATGGTGAGTGATGAGAATGATCAAGTCCATCATTTCTCTAAGTATTTGATGGACCCGGAAAGTGGCTTGTCTTATGACGAACCCGCTCCAAATTCCTTTTCTTTCAATTCGCCTTATGGCGCTTGTCCTAACTGTAATGGGCTGGGAAAAGTAGAAGAAATCAGCCGTGAAGCGGTAATTCCAGACGATAAATTGAGCATTAGCCGTGGAGGAATTGCACCCCTTGGCGATTACCGCGACATCTGGATTTTCAAGAAAATCGAAGCCATCCTCAAACGTTACAAAGTCAGCCTGAGCACACCCATAAAGAACATTCCTGAGGAGGTAATGCATACGCTTTTGTATGGCGATGATGTGGCTGTGGCAGTAACTTCAAAGAAATATCCGGGCACGGAATGGAACACCAAATTCGAAGGCATAATTTCTTTTCTAGAAAAACAAAAAGACGAAGGAACGGAGAAAACCCGTAGGTGGATCGAAGACTTTATGTCGATTAAAACCTGCCCTGAATGTAATGGTGCAAGGCTAAAGAAAGAATCACTGCATTTTAAAATTGCAGAAAAGAACATTTCTGAACTGGCTCAAATGGACATTGATACCCTTTGGGAATGGTTCGAAAACCTAGAAGAGCGACTGACGGATAAGCAGAAAATTATTGCTACGGAAGTACTTAAGGAAATTAGAAAACGTATCGGCTTCTTGCTCGATGTAGGCTTAAACTACCTCATGCTGGACAGACCGCTCAGAACCCTTTCTGGCGGGGAAGCACAGCGGATTCGTTTAGCGACCCAAATTGGCACACAGCTAGTGGGAGTGCTCTATATCATGGATGAGCCGAGTATTGGGCTGCATCAAAGAGACAATGTGAAGCTGATCAAAGCGCTGAAGGATTTGCGTGATATTGGCAACACGATTATCGTGGTAGAACATGACAAAGACATGATGTTGGCTTCGGATTACATCATCGATATTGGCCCAGGCGCGGGTCGTCATGGCGGACACGTAGTGGCAGCAGGCGTACCAGATGACTTTTTAACGCAAGGCAGCACCACGGCCGATTACTTGAAAGGAATCAAGAAAATTGAGGTTCCGAAAGAAAGAAGAGAAGGCAACGGAGAAAAATTAGTGCTTAAGGGCGCGAAAGGAAACAACCTTAAAAACGTAACGCTCAAACTGGATTTGGGTAAAATGATTTGCATTACAGGCGTTTCTGGAAGTGGAAAATCAACCCTGATTCACGACACACTTTTTCCTCTGCTAAACCAGTATTTCTTCCGTTCTAGAAAAACACCTTTGGAGTACGATAGCTTCGATGGCATCAAAAACATTGATAAAGTAATTGAAGTAGATCAGTCACCAATTGGTAGAACACCACGCTCAAACCCTGCCACTTATACTGGCGTTTTCAGCGATATTCGTTCACTGTTTACCGAATTGCCAGAAGCGAAAATTAGAGGCTATAAGCCCGGGCGTTTCTCTTTCAATGTAAAGGGTGGCCGTTGCGAAACCTGTGAGGGTGCTGGAATGAAGTTGATTGAAATGGACTTTCTGCCGAACGTTCACGTGCCTTGCGAAACCTGTAAAGGAAAACGCTATAACCGCGAAACTTTGGAAGTGCGTTACAAAGGAAAATCGATTTCTGATGTACTCGATATGACGGTGGAACAAGCGGTAGAATTTTTCGATCACATGCCGAAAATCCTCCGCAAAATACAAACATTGAACGATGTTGGTTTGGGCTACATTTCGCTTGGCCAGCATGCCACTACGCTTTCGGGCGGTGAAGCGCAACGCGTGAAATTGGCCACAGAACTTTCCAAAAAGGACACAGGAAAAACGCTCTATATTTTGGATGAACCAACCACTGGACTTCACTTCCAAGACATTCAGCATTTGCTGGATGTACTGAACCGATTGGTAGACAAAGGCAATACGGTTTTGGTGATTGAACACAATATGGATGTGGTGAAAGTCGCAGACCATGTAATTGACTTAGGTCCAGAAGGCGGTGACAAAGGTGGAATGATTATAGCCGAAGGCACGCCCGAAAAAGTAGCCAAAAGCACGAAAGGCTATACCGCTAAGTTTTTGAAAGAGGAATTGGGGTAGTTATTGGGAAATTAGTTAAGAGTTGATCAGGGATCAGGAAATCGGTTGATCAGGAAAACAGGAAAAGCGTGAAATCAGATATCGAAAACAAAAATTTCATGTCAGGAAAGCACTGGGTAATTGTACTTATCTGTATAGTCTCTAGTTTAGGGGTCTATTATGGACTGACTAATTTGACCGAATCAGATACAAAAGAATGGGCTTCTGGCAGTCGACAAATTTTGATTGATAGATGTATTTCTGACTCAGGAGATATGGCCAAAAAATATCCTGAATTTACCAACGATTATTGCATTTGTTCATCTGATAAAATTCAAAGTAGTCTTACACAACAGAGATATCTGGCTTTGTCCAAAAAGCCAATGGAGGAACAATTAAAAAACCTATTGCCCATTTTCCAAGACTGCCTAACTGAATATCAATCCAAAATAAAAACATTAGAAGAAGGGTCAAACAGACCCTGAAACAAGTTCAGGGTGACGGGTATTTTTAACTACCTAAACCTTAAATCAGAAACCCAGTTTATAAGCTAAACTATAAACTATGTCTGTTTTCTCCAGCCTGCGCAAATTTGGTAAAGTGGTTTCGCAACTCGATATCTCCGAAACGCTTGAAGCCCTAGGTAAACTCAATCAAACCGAGCTTTACCAAATCATGAAAATCATCAAGTCGAAGAATAAGGAATTTGTTCCTCCAGAAATCAATGGCGACTATTACAACCTCAGCCGTTTTCTTTCTCCAGAAGAAAGAGAAATTCAGCTGAAAGTACGTGAATTCATGAACGAGCATGTAAAGCCCATCGCTAACGACTGCTGGAACAAAGCCAGATTTCCGATGGAGCTGATTCCAAAAATGGCAGAACTCAACATTGCTGGTCTGACTTATGAAGGTTACGACAGCCCTATGGGAAGTTATTTGCTCGAAGGTTTTATTACGATGGAAATGGCCAGGGTTGATACGTCAATTTCCACCTTTTTTGGGGTGCAAAGTGGCTTGGCCATGGGCAGTATTTACTTCTGCGGAAGTGAAGCACAAAAATGGAAATGGTTGCCAGCCATGCAAAAGATGGAGAAAATTGGCGCCTTTGGTTTGACAGAACCCAACGTTGGTTCGGCTGTGGCGGGCGGACTGGAAACGACCTGCAAAAGAGACGGAGATAGCTGGCTGCTGAACGGTCAAAAGAAATGGATCGGCAATGCTACTTTCGCTGACTTGACCATTATTTGGGCGAGGGATCTGGACGATAATCAGGTAAAAGGCTTTATTGTAGAAAAAGGAACCAAGGGTTTTAAGGCCGAAAAACAAGAAGATAAAATGGCCTTACGCACCGTTCAGAATGCGCTGATTACTTTGACTAACTGCGAGATTTCCGAAGAAAACAGACTGCAAGAATGCAACTCGTTTAAGGACACTTCCAAAGTATTAAAGGCTACTCGAGCTGGTGTGGCTTGGCAGGCGGTGGGTTGCGCCAGAGGTGCTTATGAATGTGCTTTAGAATATTCTACCCAACGTTACCAATTCGGAAAACCCATTGCGAGTTTCCAGCTGGTGCAAGACTTATTGGTGCAAATGCTTACCGATTTAACCGCCATTCAGAGCATGGCTTTTCACCTTTCAAAATTACAGGATGAAGGCACCATGACTGACCAGCAGGCATCCTTGGCCAAGGTAGCCTGTACAAAACACACCCGAGAAATTGTCGGTCATGCGCGTGAGATTTTTGGCGGAAATGGAATTTTGCTGGAGTACAATATTGCCCGTTTTGTGGCAGATGCCGAAGCACTCTATACTTATGAAGGTACCAAAGAAGTGAACTCGCTGATTGTAGGCAGAGACATTACTGGCATTAGTGCCTTTGTTTAGGTTGGAAAAAGGCAAACCCTGAAACTTCCGAGTGTCTCAGCATCCTTCTAGGCTAAAGGAGGGTTATTAGTTTGCCCGCTTTGATTATATTCGTTTTTAATCATTCGCAATTGGCAAAATTCGAATCCAGTATTTACGAAGCTCCTTATTGGAAAAGACCATCCAAAAGGACTTATGGCCGAGTTATTTCCATTCTAATAGCTGCTATTGGTTACCTAATCATGTTAATTCAAGAGCAGGATTTTAATTGGTTGATCTTTTTTGGTGGAATGTCTGCGTTATTTAGTCAGTATTTAGATACTGGGGAAAGGCCAGTCCTTGGTACACATTTAGGAGAAATAATTCTGGAAGAATCCCAAATTACACTCTTAGGTAGGTCATTCCCAATTTCCGAAATTCAATCATTGAAGATTGGGTTTAATCGTTACAAAGATCAGAAAGTACATAGTAGGTACACACTTTACTACTATATGTCAGGTATTGAAAATGAGATAACCCTCCAAACGAAAGCGGAGACCCTTTCCTATAATTTTATGATTCTAAACAGCAACCACGTTCATGACATAATTGAAGTCCTTGAGTATTATTACCAGCAAGGCTTGTTTGTTCAAGAACTTGGAAGAACCTATTTAGGTAAGAGTCTAGATTACGAGGAAATTCAAGAATTCAAAAAGAAGTATAACCTGAAAGGAACGGGGTATGAGTAATTATAAACTTTCAGCTCCCTGATTTCCTCATCCCTAATAACTGTTCAACTAATGGCCAAAGGCCACCTTGCTTTATAAGCCTTAATAGCGGAAGTTTGTAGCCAGATAGGAATACATGAAGAATTACGCGGAAGACATAGACGAACAAGACGAACTTTTTGAACACCATAGAATTGTGGCCGACAAAGGCCAAGTGCCTTATCGCATCGACAAATTCTTGATGGACAGACTGCCCAACGTGACCCGAAACAAGGTGCAACAAGGCATTAAAGATGGCTTTGTACTCGTCAATGGCGAAGCGGTAAAACCTAATTATAAGGTACATCCGGGCGATGAAATCGTAGTGGCGTTACCAGAACCTCCGCGCGACACCGAACTTGTTGCAGAGGATATTCCAATCAATATCGTTTTTGAAGATGATCACTTGATGATCGTAAATAAAGAAGCAGGCATGGTGGTGCATCCTGCTTATAACAATTGGTCGGGCACTTTGGTAAATGCACTGACTTACCATTTTCAGAACCTGCCTACCATGCAGAATAATGAAGGCAGGCCGGGCCTTGTACACCGAATCGATAAAGATACTTCTGGCTTATTGGTGATCGCTAAAAGCGAAAAAGCCATGGCTGGTTTGGCCAAACAGTTTTTCGATCACTCCATAGAGCGTACTTATTATGCTTTAGTTTGGGGCGAACCCAGTGAAGAAATGGGCACTATTGATGTGAACCTTGGTCGTAGTGAAAAAGACCGCAGGATCACCGTAGCCATTGAAGATGGAAGCCGTGGCCGCCATGCGGTAACGCATTACAAGATTTTAAAGAGGCTGCGTTATGTGACTTTGATTCAGTGTAATCTGGAAACAGGAAGAACGCACCAAATTCGAGCGCATTTGAAATACCTTGGGCATCCACTTTTTAATGATGCCGCTTACGGTGGAGATAAAGTATTGAAAGGTACTCGTTTTTCTAAGTACAAATCTTTCGTAGACAACTGCTTTAAAATTATGCCGAGACAAGCCCTGCATGCCAAATCGTTGGGTTTTGTTCATCCGGTAACGGGTCAGTTTGAGCAGTTCAATTCAGAATTGCCCGAAGACTTTAAAGCGGTACTCGAAAAGTGGGAGCACTACGTGCAACACAATTAATTTTTCAGATCGCCAATTACTCCAGAGGGTTTAATTAGGCTTACATAGTCTGTTAACTTGAGCTCTAGCTCGGTGGGGCCCATGGCGTATGGCCCAATTTCATAAGCGTTGTAATAGAACAATAAGCTTTTGTTCATAATAGCAAAGTTGGTGTTGAGTTGGAACTTACCATCCTCGAAGAAGTAGCCTTGCTCATCCAAGGGCTCACTTGGTGGAATTTGCTTGTCCATTCTGAATTCAATTTCAGCCAACTTATTTAATTCTTCCTCATACCCTTCCACAAGGATATCACCTAGTTCTAACACTTTGCCCGTAGTTAAATCATAGCTACGGTACACCTGCATTGAGTTTGGATGCGCACCACCCGTGAAGGTGAAAATTGTAGTGGCTGTACTGATAAAACTTGAATCTTGATGAATGATATCAGAGCTAATTTCTAAAAGCCAACCCGTTTTATAGTCTTTGTTTTCATCCAAAATCTTTTTGTACTCTTGGCTCATTTCCTCAATCAGCAATTTGAAGTCATCCTTAGGTTCGCTGATAAAAGCGTAATTCAAAATGTCATGCTGTATTTGTCGGTTGATTGAATCGAGCACAGTGGCAGAGGCTCCGCTATCAAGAGTAGGGTACTGAATTTCTATACTCAAGCATTTCTCCCCCTTTCCATCGGCTACGCAGGGCCCTTTTTTCTCTGAAATCTTATTGAGCTCGTAATTGACAAAAGTAGCTTTCGGAATAGCTTGAACCACTTCGGCAGTGGTTACGCTTTCCTTTTTTCCAAACTCACAAGCGGTAAGTAAAAGTAGTATTGATAAAAAACCTAAAGGTTTCATTGGGCAAATTTAAAGAGATGTGAAATTTCCTTTTTGTTGAGTTTATAGCTTTTTAGCTGCTCGTTCACTTTCAGGTGAATAATGTTTTCTTGCTCTGGAAAGGACTCAAATAATACAACGTTCGAAATGTCTAACTCAGAAATGGAGCTTATGTTTTTTACTTCGATATAGCACCAACGGGCATCTCCTTCTAACTCGCTACCGATATAGTCGAGCTTGGCTTTTTTGCCGTCAATGGTAATAAAAAGCTTGGCCTGAATGTATTCGTTAATCAAGCTGTCTAGCTTTTTTGGATCTTTAGGTTTGTAGGTATCGATGTAATCCATTTTATGGAAGCCTTGAAGTCCCGTGGCGAGATCGTCCATAAATATACGTTGGCTGATTTGAAGTGCCTTTGCTTCTTTGTTGTACTCCATATCACACACACTCACATGAAAAGGATGTAAATTCCAAAAGAGTCCAATTATCACCGTATATAAAAGCTTATGAGGCATGGATTACGCTATTTGTATGTGCTTCAAAAATTAAGTTTTATTATTGCAAAGCTAAGTGAAAATCTGTCAGCAAGTCATCAAAATACAAGAATGGATCAGTTTAAGCTTTATTTCCAACTAGGACACGAACACATCCTCGACATCTATGGTTTCGACCACATACTTTTTGTGATCGCGCTTTGTGCCATTTACATGGCGCAAGATTGGAAAAAAGTACTGATTTTAGTCACTGCTTTTACCATTGGTCATTCGATTACACTCGCTTTAAGCACTTTCGAACTAGTCAATTTTCGTACCGATATTATCGAGTTTTTAATTCCCGTTACGATTTTCATTACTGCTTTCAGCAATATTATTCGAAAGCAAAACTCGGTTAAGCCTTCGGTATTAAACCTTAATTACTTTTTTGCACTGTTTTTTGGTTTGATCCACGGCTTGGGTTTTTCAAATTACTTGAAGAGTCTCTTGGGTAAAAATGAAAGTATCATTACCCAGTTATTGGCCTTTAATATAGGGCTTGAGTTGGGTCAGGTGATAATCGTGGCCCTTTTCATGATTATTTCAGCAGTCTTTACCGGCCTTTTTAGTGTCTCGAGAAGAGATTGGAATTTGGTGGTTTCTTCGGCCATCGCTGGTATTGCAATCACCATGATGATTGAGATGAAGTTTTGGTAGGCACCTTATTTGTTTTAACAGGAAAGAGATTAAACTATCTCTATCAATTCTAGAATTCCTTTTATAAATTGAATCCCCGTTTCTTCTATTTTTCAAATAGGAAAAGTCTTCTTTTGAGGAAAAGGGGATCGAGTAAATCATAAAAATCAAACAAACGAATGAATATGAAACGATTACTTTTCGTAGTAACAGCGGTTGTTTTCATTTCAGGCCAATCTTTGGCCCAAGTGATCAATAGCAACCACGGTAAACGTTTTGAGCAATTGGAGCGAATGCTCCGTGACCCAAGTGTATACCGTACCGCATCTGGAGCCCCAGGCCATGAATATTGGCAACAAAAGGCAGATTACGTTATTGAAGCTGAATTGGATGATACCAATCAGCGACTGACAGGTTCTGAAAAAATTACCTATTACAACAACTCTCCTGACCCACTTGAGTACCTGTGGATTTCTTTAGACGAGAATGTAAGACAGCCCGATAACCCCGTGTATAAGTGGGAAGAAAGCGCTATCCGAAACAGAATGAGCTATGATCAGATTAAAGCGTTAAACGGTCACGATAATGACTGGGGTTTTCACATTACCGAAGTGAAAGATGCCAAAGGTGGAAACATGACCTATACCATCAATGAGACCATGATGCGAATTGATCTCCCTTCGCCCTTAAAAGCAGGTGATAAAATGACATTTGGAATTAAGTGGTGGTACAATACAACGCCAAGAGATGAGTCGGGCGCTAGAGGTGGTTATGAGTATTTCCCTGAAGATGGAAACTACATGTATACCATTACAGGCTGGTACCCGAGAATGGCCGTTTATTCTGATTTTCAAGGTTGGAACAACAAACAATTCACAGGACGTGGAGAGTTTGCTTTGACCTTCGGAGATTTCGATGTGAAAATGACGGTACCAAACGACCATGTTGTAGGATCAACAGGTGTGCTTCAAAACCCTAACACTGTGCTCACTGCTGAGCAAAGAAAAAGATGGGAGCAAGCAAAAAAATCAGAAGTTGAACCCGTTGAAATTGTGACTTTGGCAGAGGCTAAAGCAGCTGAAAAAGGAAAACCAACCGGCAAGAAAACTTGGAATTTCAAAGCTGAAAACGTTCGTGACTTTGCATGGACTTCTTCTAGAAAATTTGTTTGGGATGCGATGGCCGTAACTATTGAAGGCAGAAGTGATAAGCCAATGGCGATGTCGTATTATGCGAAAGAAGCTTATGGTATTTATGCTCCCTATTCAACCAAAGCAGTAGCACATACTTTAAAAACTTACTCTAAATACACTATTCCTTATCCTTATCCAGTAGCGATTTCAGTAGAGGCTTCGAATGGAATGGAGTACCCAATGATTTGCTTTAACTATGGTAGGACTTTGCCTGATGGCACTTATCCAGAGTCGACTAAATGGGGTGCAATTGGTGTGATTATTCACGAAGTAGGCCACAACTTCTTCCCAATGATTGTGAACTCTGATGAGCGTCAGTGGACATGGATGGATGAAGGACTTAACACTTTTATGCAGTACCTCACCGAGCAAGAGTTTGATGAAAACTATCCTTCAAGAAGAGGGCCAGCACATAAAATTGCTCCTTATATGGGATTGCCTAAAGATCAATTAGAGCCAATTATGACCAACTCAGAAAACATTATTGGGTTTGGTAATAATGCTTACGCGAAAGCGGCTACAGGCTTAAATATATTGAGAGAAACCATTATGGGCCGTGAGCTTTTCGACTTTGCCTTTAAAGAGTATGCGCAACGTTGGGCATTTAAACACCCAACTCCAGACGATCTCTTTAGAACCTTAGAAGATGCTTCGGCAGTAGATTTGGATTGGTTTATAAGAGGCTGGTACTTCACTATTGACAATACGGATATCGCGATTGACGATGTACAATGGTACAAATTGGATACAAAAAACCCTGCAGTTGAATATCCAAGAATGAAGGCAGAAGCAGCAGAAGCGGATTATGACATCAGAAAGGATAAGAATAAGGAAGAAGGCATGATTTACTATGCTGAGAAGGACAAAGGGCTTCAGGACTTCTATTATTCTTATGACGAATTTAAAGTGACTGAAGAGGCTAAAAATGCATATCAGAGATTCAGTGCTTCGTTAAGCGATCAAGAAAGAGCCATGTTGGGTAGTAACAAGAACTTCTATCAAATAGATTTTTCTAACCAAGGAGGCTTAGTGATGCCAATCATTATTGAATGGACTTACGCTGATGGCACGACTGAAATAGAGAGAATTCCTGCTTACATCTGGAGAAAGAACGAAGACAAAGTGACCAAGGCCTTTATGAAAGATAAAGAAGTGGTTCAGATTCGTATTGACCCTAAACGTGAGACAGCGGATACTAATGAAGACAACAATTACTTCCCAAGAGTAAACAAGCCTTCTCGCTTCGAGATGTTTAGAGGCGGAGGTGCTGGTGCCAGAGGCCAAGCCACTGGTTCTAACCCAATGCAAAAAGCCAACGGAGGAAATTAGACTACCTCAAATAGGAATTGAAAAGCCCAGAGCGCATATCGTGCTCTGGGCTTTTTCTTTGTTATACCTTCAGTCTAAACTAAAAGCCAGATGGTTGATTTGCTTTTTTCTTTCTCCAAAACATTAAAAGAAGAAGTATTAAGATCACTATAGAGCCGATGATTACTATCTTCATCCAGATAGGGTTTCTACCTTCAATAGTGATTGGGGAGCCCAATGATATGAATGCGGCCCAATAATATGGGTGTGCAGTGTAATTATCAGAATTTTGTAGATAGTCTCGTTTGGTTTGAGCAATGGCCATATTAATAGGAATTTTTTCATTTAGCAGCTTATGCGTATTTACCATTAATTCGGAAGTGACTTTATCATTTACACTCCAAAGGCTCATTACAATGGAAGGAACACCCACAAGGGCAAAACCTCGGGCAATACTAAAAGCTCCCTCTCCTCTATTAATTTCTCCTACTCCACTTTCACATGCGCTTAGAATGGCCAATCTGGCCTGTAGTCCAGCCAAATAAAGATCACCAGTTTTTAAGATATTGTCAATGCCGTTAAAAATCAGTTTCGATTCATATTTTCCAGTACTGTCGGCTACTCCATGAATGGCCAAATGAAGCACATCATAGTCTTTTGCTGTTTTTAAGAAAACACTTTTAGAGCCTTCATTTCCGAGGTAATAGTCGCCTTCAATTTTAGATTGTAGAAACTTAATTTCTCTATCAGTTCCTGGTAATGCTGCAAATCCTGAATCATTATCTCCCTGACTATAACCTATTCCAATTAGGTTTTTTGTCGCTTTTTTAGCCACCGCTTTGTCAAAATCCCGATTTGAGGAAAGCTGATAATTAATAGTGTAGTCGTTAATGAGATAAGGCAAGTTTTTAAACGACCTTGGATTTTCGGCTTTAGAAGTAATAAGGGTTTCAAATGGAAGTCGTGACAAATACTCATCTGGAATAATAGTGAGATCGTTTATTGCGCCATCAAACTGATCAATTATCGGTTTCAGCAATAGGCTATAGATATAGTAGGAGTTCGTATTAAAAGCCTTAAGATTGTTTTCATAATCGGCCAGTTGAGGCCTATTACCAACCTCTACGATTAAATCATTAAAGGAATTTTTGAACCTTTCGTCAATATTCACACGCTCAAAAACCTGCTTGTTGGCTGACTTTCCCAGTATAAAAACTTGGTTTTCTCCTACAAAGAACTCAATTACAGCCTTATTACGGCCTATTTTGTCAAGCGGCTGATTTTTGAACACAAGGTTGTCGTCATCGGACTGATCAACCAAAAAGAGAGAAACACTGTCTTTTAACTCTTTCAGTTTTTCACTCGCATTGAGTAACCTATTATTGATTCTACCTACCGAATCACTGGTAGGCGAAGATTTGTCTAGAATGGAATAGAAGGTGATATTTAGGCTCTCTATTTCAGTTTTTAATTGGTAAAATTCACTCCTTAGGTATTGCGGCACATTTGAATTCTGAATTTTTCCGAACTCACCTGATTGCTCCAAGAACAATACTGCTTTACTTAACCTGAAAAACTCAGAGGCATTTTCAAAGCCAATTTTTTTACTCCCCAGATTGAACATTAAATATGAGGCCTCAATCCCTGCTTCATACAATGACTTAAAGTTCTCTGATAGAAATAGCTTGCCCTCGGTTCTCATTAACTCTTGCCTACTGCCCATCAAAAGGTTGTGTGTGTTACTAGCATAAGAACTCGCGGCCAACAGGACACTTAAGCTATCCTGTAGGCTTTGGTTGTAATACCGTATAAGTGATCTGGCTTTGTCACGTAAGGATGCCATTGCATCAATGGTTATTTTTTGATTCTTAATTTCCGGAAACTTGAGAATGTCAGACTTATAGTATTCTGGAATACTATTTCTTACGGCAGAATCATAGTAGTCAAATGAAAGATCAGATTTGTCTAGCTCATTATATAACGAACCTGCTACACTAAACAGGGATTCAGCCTGCTTATTAGGAAAGGTGGGCCTTAGCTCAGTCAATATATTTTCGATCAAGGCTTTCGCCTCATCATATTTTTCTAGACTTAGAAGTCCATTGGCAATATTAATTTTTTGTTGAATAATGAACCGAGACTCTCCAGAATTTGTGTCAATGATTTCTTGTAGACTTTTAATAGACTCTTCATATTTTCTTAACCCCAAGAGAATCGCTGCCCTGAGCGATTTCATTCCAATAATTTTACCTTTAACACTTTGAGTTTCTTCAGGAGAAAGTACTCCAAAGAACTTAGTAATGTTTTCAGTTTCATTAAGTAATTCGTTACACACCCTTAAGCCTCTTTCGAAGTCCTTCATTCTATAAAGTACATTTCCCAAATTAAATCTAGAGTCTATATATCGCGACTTTAGTACCGAATCGTACTTCTCTTTAGAATAGGCCACCTCTTCAATCGCGTAGGCTAAAGCTTGCGCATAATCCCCCTTTTGCATATACACTTTCGCATAGTCGTTCATTAAGTATAGAATATCATCAGGCTTTGTTTTAGGTTTACTTAAACGCTCCTCCATTCGTTCATCTAAATACTTAGTTAAAGTGTCTAAATTCATTTCACCATAACTGTAGGCATAGTATTTATACTCAATTAAATCATGATAAAGAGCAGAATCATAGTTATTGGAGGACTTATAAATGGCTTGAGCAGAATCTAAATCAGAGCCAGCCGCGTAGAAGTCGGCAATTTTGTGCTCTATATAGCCTCTTCTAAAATATGCTCTCGAAAGTAAAAAGTGATTAGTGGGTAAATGTTTCTTTGCAGTCTCAATTGATTTTGTCACGGAAACTAGGGCCAAAGAATCCCTTCTTAAAATCCATAATATTGCGGCATTTCGCTCCAAAAGATAAGAGAGTGATTCATAATCTTTTTCTTCTTCAATTTGAGGCAGTACCGATTGAATATATTCTAAACTCTTAGCATTCATGGAAGATGGATTTTGTCGATCTTCTTTGAGCTTTTCATTTAGCTTGTCAGTCCAAGAGTTCTTAAGTACAAAAGGGGTTTTTATTTTATTAAAATCACTTTGCTGCGCTCCTAAGGGGGTACATAGAAATATAAGTAAAAGCCAGCTTAGAAGAGGAGCTTTAGAATAGCATCTCGTTAGTAGAGACATTACAATGGGTTGAGTAGAGTAAATATTATGAAAAATAGGAAGAATAGGCTGTAGTTCCAAATAAGGGAATGCGACAAACTTTTGGACGAAAGAGTAGTTAATCGGTTATGAAAATCAAAATTTCCACCAAGGTAGAGCAAGACTTGACGAAAGTAAAGAATGGATTTAATGAAAGGCTCTTTATTAGCTTGAGCCCTCCTTTTCCAAAAGTTGAGTTAAACCGATATGATGGTTGTGAGCCAGGAGATATTGTCGCGCTCTCACTTAATTTTGGTATATTCAAACAAGAGTGGGTGAGTGAAATTGTAGATCAAACCGACTCTGAGGAGCTCTTTGAATTTGTTGATGTTGGCAGAAGGCTTCCTACTTTCATAAGGAAATGGAAGCATAGGCACATAATTAAGCGTATGGATTCGGGATCATTGATTGTTGATGACATTGAATATTCAACACCATTCATACTTCTGAACTATGTTTTATACCCTTTAGTTTACTTCCAATTTATATATAGAAAACCAATATATAAAAAGTGGTTTAGAGATTGAGAAAACTCAACTCTTATACTTTGGTAAGGGTTTACGTTTTTCAGAGTGTTATTTAATTGATTCATTCAGAACACAAGACACCCACTCATATGAAATATCTGCCAATTATACTTTTCTCCGTCTTTCTCTTCCATATTACAAATCTCAATGCCCAGAATTCAATTGGTTTCGGCCTAGAAAACGGGGCTAGCAGGGTTTCCTTGTCTTTCAGAAATGAAAGTAATCTGATGATCGTTCCGATCAAAATAAATGAGCAAGGCCCCTTCAATTTCATTTTGGACACCGGTTCCGAATCGGGGATGATTTTTGATAAACTGATCATTGGGGAAAATAACTTAATGAATGCCAGAACAATTCCAATTTATGCTGCGGATGGCAATAAGGTTACGGATCTTTGGGTAGCGAATGACATCAGGGTGAATTTTGCTGGAGTACATGGGAAGGACCAATCTATGTTAGTCCTTCAAAGTAATTTCGTGGATATAGAAAATGTGCTTGGGGTCGAAGCCCATGGAATCCTGGGTTCAGAAATCTTCAATCGCTTTGTTGTGGATATCGATTATGCAGAAAGAAGAATTAACCTGACCCATCCAGAGGACTTTAAACGACCTAAGAAATACAAAAAAATTCCTATCACAATTGAGAATTTTCGTCCGTACGTAAATGTTACAGTAAAACAAAAGGGAGAAAAGGCGATCACTGTAAAATTGCTTATTGATACAGGGGCTAGCAGTGCACTTTTTCTAGATGCGGGTTCTAATGAAGACATTGTTTTGCCTGAGAGAACGCTTGACCACACTATTGGAAGAGGCCTTGCAGGAATTGTAAAAGGAAAAATAGGTAGGGTAAAGAAAATCAGGCTGGGTAAATACAAATTTAAAAAAGTGTTGACCTCTTACCCAGACGATTGGGGGTTGTCTAAACCGGATAGTGAAATAGAAAAGGAGGATATCCGATATGGAACCATTGGTTCCGATGTGCTCTCTAGATTCCACGTAATCTTCAACTACTCCGAAGGGTACATGTATTTAAAGCCAAACAATAACATTCGTGATAGGTTTCAATTCAATACTGTTGGTATGAATGTAATGGCCTTCGGGGAGCGACTTAATGAATATTATGTAAATGATATTATTGCAGACTCACCAGCAGATAAAGCGGGCTTGGAGATAGGGGACGAAATTATTGCAATGAATAATAACCCTGCATTCTTTTATAAGTTGGATGAAGTTGTTTCAGTTTTGAAACGAACCCCTGGCGAGCGACTTAAGTTGATTATTCGTAGAGATGGTGAGCTTATGCAGTTCAATATAAAGCACAAGCGACTGCTTTAAAAAAAAATAGGGCTACCAAAAGGCAGCCCTATTCACATCAGTTATTTTTCTTGAGTTACTTTGGATCAAGAATAGTATTCACTTTTTCCAATGCATCTTCTAAATGTATTTTAGACATTCTATCAGAAGTTCTTGGAATAGCAGCTTTAATTCTAGACTGTAAAGTTTTCAGCTCAGCTCTTGCTACTGATGAAATATCAGATTGAGTAGCATCGTTCATTAATGTTGCCATTCTGTCGATATAGCCACTTTGCAAGTTTCTTCTGTACGTATCAATTGTCTTACCAGCTGACAATTCAGACCAAATACCGTTTCTTACATCGCTGAATAATTCAAGCATTCCGTAAGCAGCGTTTCCGTTTAAAGCTTCGTTTTCAATAACTCTACCAAGTTTTCTTGGCTCTAAAACAGAGTTTAAAGTTCTCACTTGCATAGATTTCATGGCAGTAACAGCACCATCATCTTGAAGTCTGTTCAAAATTTCATTGTCAAGGATCCATTTTGGAGTATTGAACAATTGATCGTTTAAGAACTTAACAGCTTCTTTTTGTTTGGCTTTTGGAGCATGAGTATAAACAGCACCTTCTTGGTCAACTGTTTTGTAATCTTCTTTTACACCACCAACATAACGTCCTACATGACCCATGTAACGGTTGAACTGAGACTGAACCTCTCCGTACATTTCTTCCAATTCGGTATAATCAGAACCTTGTACATAAGTCCATTTTTTAAGGTTGTTCATGATTATTTTCAGGTTTTTGATCCCGTAATCACTCGCTTTCATAGCGTCATCACCTAAGTCTTCACTTTGAGCAGTGTAATCATTGCTATTACCTTGACGTCCGTATCTATAAAGTGGGTCGCTATTTTTGTCTTCAATCCACTTTCTTAAAGTTGGTAACTCAGCCTCTGGGCTATTTGCATCTAAAATTGGTCTATAACCCCATGCGATTGAGTATTTATCATACACTCCCACTTCTGGCATTAAAGCAACTCCTTTATCTTCCGGTTGTGCTATGTAATTGAAACGAGCATAATCCATTAGAGATGGAGCCGTACCCATTCGCTTAGTGAACTCCGCAGATCTCAAAGAATCTACAGGATAAGCATTACTTGAACCGAAGTTATGTGGTAAACCTAAAGTATGGCCTACTTCATGAGAAGATACAAAGCGAATCAAACGAGACATTACTTCATCGTCAAATTCTGGGCTTTGTGCTTGAGGATTGATTGCAGATGTCTGAACAAAGAACCATCTTCTCAATAAAGTCATAACGTTGTGGTACCAGTTGATATCACTTTCTAAAATTTCACCAGAACGTGGATCACTTACGTGAGGTCCGTTTGCGTTTGGAATTGGAGAAGCCAAATATCTAACAACTGAGTATCTAACATCTTCAGGGCTCCAATCTGGATCTTCTTCTGGAGTAGGAGGTGTTTTAGCAATAATAGCATCTTTGAAACCTGCGGCTTCAAAAGCAACTTGCCAATCTTCAATGCCATCTTTAATTGCTTGTGCCCATTTTGTAGGCGTAGCTCTATCAATGTAATAAACGATTTGTTTTTTAGGCACAACCAACTCTCCTCTACGGAATTTAGCCAAGTCCTCATCTCTTACTTCAAGTCTCCATCTGTCCAAATATCTAACATCTTTAGACTGCTGAACGTCTAAGCCATAGTCAGTTGTTCCTCTGGCAAACCAACCAACTCTTTCGTCATAAAGCCTTCTTTGCATTGGTACTTCTGGCAAAAGAATCATTGAGTTACTCATTTCTATTGTGATGGCTCCATCCTCTCTAGAAGAAGGGGAGGCACTCGCTAAATAAGTTTTAACGTGTCTAAGCTCAATGTTTTCTGGGTAGCTGCTCACTCTAGTCACATAAGAGCGATCATTATCCATTCTTGAAACTTTGTATTGTGTTCTTGAACGCTGAGGCATGCCAAGAGGCTTAATGTCACTAGTCAATAATGACGAAGCATCAATCACTACTCCATTACCATCCTTAGACAAAGCTTCAACTTGGAAAGACGCCAAGATTGGGTCTAAATTTGAGTTTTTAACCGCTTCGCTAATTGGAAGAGAATCATCAGCTGTTACTTGAGTTGAGATAATTTTGAGAAGAATTTTATTCTCATAACGTTCCCATCTTAGCATTAACGTGCTTGTTTTTCCACCACCAAAACCAATGCCTGAAGCAGTTTTAGCAATTCTTGAGACCATAAGCATATCTCTTCCTAAAAGATCATTAGGGATCTCAAAAAAGTACTTGTCTTCGACTTTGTGAACTTGGAAAAGACCTTCGTCTGAAACGGCATCTTTTGTAATTACCTCATTATAAGGCTTTGGTTCGCCTTTTTTAACTTTAGGCTTAGGGTCTTGTTTTGGTGCAGCAGCAGCTGCGGCCGCTTTTTCAGCAGCTTCTCTTTTTTCCTTCCTAGTTTGCCCATAAGAGTTATCTGCGAACCCTGTGAGCAAAAATAAGACGGCCACAGCAACCAATAATGGCCTTTGTGCAATCGTTTTAATCTTTTTCATTCCTTTAGTGGTTTAATAATTGTCGCTTAAGCTAATTGCTTAAGTTATACGGTTCAGCCTATATTACTTGAAAGGCACTTTAGAATTATAAAAGGGGAATGTAAAATTGAAAAAAATAGCAATAATTGGTGGCGGTTTAGCAGGTTTAGTGACTGCTGCACGACTTTCTCGTTTGACTTTCGAGGTTTTGCTCTTTGAAAAAAAGCAGTATCCCTTCCATAAAGTTTGTGGCGAATACCTTTCAAATGAAGTGTTAGACTTCATGAAAAGGGAGGATTTAATGCCTAAAAACGATGATTTTCCACAAATCTCGAGGTTTCAAATGAGTGCTTTGTCGGGTCAGTCCTTAACAATGCCACTTGACTTAGGCGGTTTTGGTATTAGCCGTTATGTGCTCGATGATTTTTTGGCAAACAAGGCAAGAGAATCTGGTGCTCAGGTTATAGAAAACACATCGATAAGCGAAGTAGAATTCATCGAAAATCAATTTGAACTTAAGTCTATTTCAGGTGAAGTTTATCATGCCGATTTAGTGATTGGCGCCTATGGTAAGAATGGCGTGCTGGATAAAAAACTTGAGCGGAATCATTTGAAGTTTGAAGCGCCATTTATTGGTGTAAAACACCACATCAAAACAGACTTCCCTAGAGACTTGGTGGCCTTACATAATTTCGAAGGGGGATATTGCGGAATCGTGGCCATTGAAAACGATCAATTTAACCTCTGTTATTTAGGCAGAAGAGAAGATTTGAAAAGAGCAGGTTCTGTAGAAGAAATGGAAGAGAAAGTGCTTAAAGCCAATCCATTTCTAAAGTCCATTTTTGATAATGCTGAATTTGTGCACGAAAAGCCCGTGGTGATCAATGCCTTTTCTTTTCGTCCCAAAAAACTGATTGAAAATCACATTCTGATGTCTGGAGACACTGCTGGCCTGATTACTCCTTTGTGCGGCAATGGAATGGCCATGGCTATTCACTCCGCTAAAATCCTCTCTGATGCCATTGCTGACCATGCCAGTTCAGAACAATGGGATAGAAAAAGGCTGGAAAGTGCCTACAGTGAGAAGTGGAATGCGACTTTTAAAAGGCGGCTTTGGGTGGGAAGAAAAACCCAGTCCTTTTTTGGTTCAAAATGGAGCAGTAATGTAGCGCTTTCAGTAATGAGAAACTCCCCTGCGCTAGCGAATCAGATTATGAAAAACACACACGGAAAGCCGTTTTAATATTGACCTACTGCCGTTAAAATATTGGTGGAGTTGAGAAAAAAGTATAGAAAGAATCCACCCAAACAGGTGGCCGAAATGAAATTCAGCCACATTGTATTTTTGTAATTCGCCTTGTCTCCATTTTTAAGCACCGCTAAAAACCAGCCTACAAAAAAGAGAACAATAGGGGTCATTGCGAGAATAAACGTCCAGCCATATTTGGCTTGATGATAGGCCTCAAAATAGAAGAAATAGAGTACCGATGCCATCACAAAAAAGACAGCGGTGAACAAGAAGGTGCCCTTAACTCCCAACTTTATACTGAGGGTTTTGTCACCTCTTTTGGCATCTTCTTCATGTTGATAAATTTGGGTCATAGGATAAGCCCCCCACAAAATAACAGAGGCCATAAGCCCAGGAATAAGGACATGAGGTTTTAAAATATGACTGAATTCGAAGTTATTGAGGCCAATGTAAATGATCCAAACTACCCAAGCGCCTTGAAAAAGGCCAGCGATGAACCAGCTCAGGAAAGCATACTTTTTTAATCGAATTGAAGGATGGCTGTATGCTCTCGATACCAAAATATAGACAAGTAGCATAAGCGTCAATGTCCAGTTGTTTTTGAACTGCCAAATGGAAAGTGAAATTCCAATAATATCGAAAAGCCAAGCCATGTAAAGCAGGTTTTTATCTACTGGTGGTGGGCTTTTCAGGCCACCAATGCTCTTTTCATCTTTATCAAAATAGCTGTTAAACGCATTGCTAGCAGGGTAAATAAAAAGGTGAAGAATGATAAAAAGCCAGAGCAGGCTGGGCTCACTTAGGTTGGGGCTAATAGAAATTCCAAAGAAATAGATAGGGAGAAGAAAGTAGCTAAACGGAATTCTTAGATGTAACCAGGTCGACTTTTTAAACATATGTGGAAGTTATACTGAACAATTTAGCGGAAAAAAGGATAATATAGAACGTGAGATCAGTCATATCAGCCATAGGCACCGCAGTTCCAGAAAACAAAATCCCTCAAAGCGAAATCTTTGAATTCATGGCGAAAGCCCATGGGTTTGAAGGTAAGGATAAAACCCGACTGAAAGCACTCTACCGTGCCAGTGGAATTCAAACCCGTCATTCTGTAATTCCGGATTACAGTAGTCTGAATATGGAAGGTTGGACTTTTTATCCCAAAAGTAAAGACTTGAGTCCTTTTCCAACGACCCAACAACGATCGATTTTATATAAAGAAGCAGCGCCAGACTTGGCTATGCAGGCAGTAAAGAACTGTATTCAGAAATCGAATATAAAGCTGGAGGAAATCACCCATTTGATCACCATCAGTTGCACAGGTATGTATGCCCCTGGTTTAGATATTGATTTGGTCAATGGACTAAAATTAAGACCGGATGTTCAGCGTACTTGCATCAATTTTATGGGCTGTTATGCAGCCATAACGGGTATTCGTACCGCTGATGCTTTTTGCAAAGCCGACCCAAAGGCTAAAGTTTTGGTGGTTTCAACAGAACTTTGTACCATCCATTTTCAGAATAAAACAGACGAGGATAATTTACTGGCCAATGCACTTTTCAGTGATGGAGCTGCCGCCCTTTTAATGACTTCTTCGGAACAAGGAAGTAAAGGCTTATCGCCTGTCGCTTTTCATAATCAAATTCTGAACGATGGTGGCGAGAGCATGGCTTGGGACATTGGCGATTTCGGTTTCGAAATGAAGCTTTCTTCTTACGTACCTACACTAATTGAGTCGGGAATTGCTGGAATGATTGACCAATTGAAAACGAAAATGGGAGGAAATTCTATTCAACGATATGCCATACACCCAGGAGGGAAACGGATTTTGGAAGTGATTGAACAAGAATTGAATCTTGACAAAAATGATAATCGTCATGCCTATGAGGTGCTCCAGAATTATGGAAACATGTCTTCTGCCACTTTAATCTTTGTGTTAGAAAAGTTGATGGAAGAAAAGCCTACAAAAGGCGAGCATTGTCTTTCCGTAGCCTTTGGCCCCGGCCTTACTTTGGAGTCGATGGTACTGGGGGTTTAAACCATCAATAGCAAGGTTAATGAGTAACTCCCTAATTGCCGCTTAAATCTTTTCAGTTAGCCTGCTGTCATCTCATTTCATAAAAAAAGTCAATTTTATTGTCTGATTTACTTTTTTGAACATCTTTAAAATCAAAAAAACAATAATAAGCTGTGATTATTGCACTTTATCCATTAAATTACGGTAAGTAGTTGTTCTGGATAGGGATAAGTATGGAAAAGCAAATAGAAAGAATAGAGCGTTTACATAATTTAATCAGATTGAAAGCTACTGGAACCCCTAAGGAGTGTGCTGAAAAATTAGAAATTAGTGAGAGACAATTATATCGTTTATTGGACTTGATGAAAGAACTTGGTGCACCTGTTTATTATGAAGTTTATTACCGGGCTTACTGTTATGAGTATGAGGTAGAATGGTCTTTTGGGTTTAAAAAATTAATTAAGACGTATTAAAAATATATATTGAGTAATTAATTTAATTATAGTAATGTCATATTTTGTCAGTGTTAGCTCATAATATTATAGGTAAGTAGCAAGTTCAAAATTCTAGACAATGGGTTGGCTATGAGTTTAATTTTTAACAAAAAAATTTAATTATGAAAGCAAGAATATTTAGTACTTTATTTATCGTGATGTTTATATTTACTTTCAGTGGTGCGGCATTGGCATCTGACGAAACTTGTGCGGCAGGAGGGCCTGGTGCCTCTGAATGTCAATTTGAGAGGAGTCTTACCATATTGGGAATACCCATTATTGACCAAACAGGTCCAAGTGTAACTTGTACGGGAGACACATATGCCTGTTGCGGGCCAAACACCGCGGTTTGCATCCCTAATGGAGGAGTACTTTAGACTATGAAAAAGGATAAGGTTTTACCATTTCAGTACCTGATACTGCTTTTAGCAGTATCAGGTACTTCTTCCTGTGGAGGCGATAAGTCAGTAAAATCAGACAGCTTAGTTATAGACTACAAAGAGTTCAGGGATGTTGAATTGCGTAATTTCTTTAAAGATATTACTTATGTAACGCTAGAAAATCATGAGGAAAGTATCATTAACAACGTAGGCCGAATAGTCGTTTTGGACACCTCTATACTTGTTGAGTCAGGTGATGAAATTACGGAATTTTCTAAAAAAGGAAAGTTTCTCAGAAGATTGAACGAACAAGGTTTTGGGCCGTCAGAATATCAAAGAATTGCCGATTTTCAGCTAATCGACAACCGTTTGGCAATTCTGGACAACAAAAGTGATCGGCTTTTATTCTATAATCTAGAAGACTTCTCTTTTGTCTCATACATACCTTTGCAGTTCAGAGGTGGATCTTCCTTTGAATATGACAATGAAATGTTCTATTTTCACAAGAGCAACAGGTTAAATCCACTTTTGAACGGAACCGATAAGTATGAGATAATCACGACAGATAAGGAAGGAAATATAATGGGAGGCTACTTGCCATATGAGGGTGAGGTTAAATCTGGAGTTACAGAAAACTTGATTGGATTAGACAGGCCTTTTGGACGAGATGGTTCATCGTTAATTTATAGCAATGGGTTTAGAAATGACTCACTTTATATATTGAGCAATGGAGAGTTAACAGGCGTGAATATTGGGTTCCCATCGCGCCCTTCTATACCCAATGACTTAAATAAATCTCATTTTCAACCGTCTCCAGAAGAACTATTGTCAAGGAATTCAGAAATTCACGTAGGCCCTTTCTTTAATTTCTTAACACCCAAGTCTCAGTCCTTTGTAATTCTGTACGATATGAATTTTCGATGGGTTTATTTGAAAGATGACAAAATCAAATTCATGAGTAAAAACATAATAGACTCCAAAATCAAAATAGATATTGTAGCCCCTAACAACTATTCAAATGGGTATTTCGTCTCAGTTCTTACCAGTGAATGGCTTGAAACACAAGAGCAAAAAATCATCAATGGTTTGAATGATATTGAGTTCTTGAAAACAGCCCACCAAGTTTTAAACGAAGATTTAAATCCAATATTAATCTTATACAAAGAGAAATGAAAAACGTTGAAAAAACTCTGGCATTTACACTTCTTTTATTGGTATCTCATTCGCTCACAGGTCAAAACATTGATATAGACCAGATGCCCGTTGCAGAAATGAGCCTAATTCTTAATCACCAAGAAGAAGGCTATGACCTCAAACTATATAAATTCGATCAAAAAGGAGTTACGAATACGAGCTTGAGTAAAGGCAGTAATTTACTCAAAGTAGGAGGTGACATTTCTAAAATTTTAACTGAACTAAACCCGGGTAAATTTATCAAGACTAAGGTTTTTCGCTCTAAGGATCTATACTTTTTAGAATTGAAAACCTCTGAAATGACGATAATGAATGACATAGGCCTCGATGTTTCTAAGCAAATAATGAAGAAGTTGGGGTATGTATTGAAAGAAGAAAAGGTTCCAGCAGAAGTGTGGGAGATTACGATCGTAAATGAAAGTATAATCACTTCTTTAATGGGTATAGATGTTCCTATTGGTGTAGTGAAAAGTGTATCAATGGACAAAGAAACCTTGCATATTATTGGTGACATTAATTACCTCGGCCTTGTGTTGGCAAAACACTATTTAAGTGATTATGTGTTTGCAGAACCATTTGAAGGAGTTTTTGCCTTTAGTATACCCAAAGGCCTTTCAGGTGAAAAACTTCATGATTTCTTACAGAAAAATTATGGTCTGGCATTAAAAAAGGGAGTTAAAGAGTTAGATTATCTTGTTGTAGGTAAATAAGCTTCTTAATGAATACAGGCCTTTGCCTATGAGGTGCTCCAGAATTATGGAAACATGTCTTCTGCCACTTTAATCTTTGTGTTAGAAAAGTTGATGGAAGAAAAGCCTACAAAAGGCGAGCATTGTCTTTCCGTAGCCTTTGGCCCCGGCCTTACTTTGGAGTCGATGGTGTTAGAAATAGTTTAATGTTTAGGGTAAGGAAAAAGGTTTTCATATTTATTGGCGTTTTAGTTTCTCTGTTGGTTTTAGTGTTCTTCTACTTTACAGAATGGAGTGCCGCTGCCAGAAAAGGCAAAGAAAATGTGATCAACTCCGAAAAGCTGGAAATAGGAATGGACTCATTGCAGGTGAAGAAAATAATGGGTGAGCCTGACGCAAGAAGTGATTATGGTTCAGAGAACAATATTACTAGGTTCTATTATCAGCCGCCAGCTTTTTCATCTGATGGTATTTTTGTCCATTTCGACTCGTTGGGGATAGTAAAAAGGATTGTCTACTTTGAATGAAAAATATTGACCTTTAAAATAACACATTGAGCAACCGATCATACGAAGAAGAATTAATGGATGACCTTGAGGCCTCAGGCGAAGTAATTCCTCAGACGCTAAAGGAGCTTGAAACCATCAATAAATGGCTCGGTGGAAACTTTGTGACGATTAATGGTTTGGATCAGCTTGTTCGGTCAAAAACCAAGGAGAAACTCGTGATTGCTGATTTGGGTTGTGGCGGAGGAGATATGCTGAAGCTCGTTGCACAATGGGCTAAACGGAGAAAACTGGAAGTTGAATTGATAGGCTTTGACGCCAATCCTGCAATTGTGGAATATGCCATTGATAACTGTAAAGCCTACCCGAACATCCGTTTCGAAGTGTGTGATATTTTTTCAGAAGAATTTAAAGAAAGGCCATTCGATGTTATTCTTTGTACGCTCTTTACACACCACTTTACCGATGAACAACTCATCAATATTTTCAATCAGTTTAAGACTCAAGCAAAAAAAGGAACCGTTATTAATGATTTGCATCGCCATGGTTTGGCCGAGTTTTTAATCAAATGGCTGACTCGCTTTTTCTCCAAATCTGAAATGGTAAAGAACGATGCTCCGCTTTCGGTAAGGCGGGCCTTCAAAAAAGCAGAACTAGAGAAAATCATGAATCAAGCCGAAATTCCGTTTTTCAAGTTGCGCTGGATGTGGGCTTTTAGGTGGCAGTTGATTTTTTAGTTTTCGAAGAGAAAAAACCCTCCAAGGGTTTCAAACCCTTGGAGGGTTGACATATTTAGCTTTCTACCCAACTCACTTTTTCTTCAATTGGTCCGCGCTTTCCTGCTGGCCATTTATCTGTTTTTAAGTTTCCTACATAGAGAAAGCCAAGTAGTTTATCTTCGGCACCCAAGCCAAAAAAGCTTTTGGCTTCTTCTTTATAAGTAATTCCACCCGAGCCCCAATAACAACCAATGCCATGTGCAGTAGCTGTTAAATACATGTTTTGCACCGCACAGGCCACAGCCGAAATTTCTTCAATTTCTGGCACCAATACATTGGGCTCGCGCTTCATGCCGATAGCAATAATATGCGAAGCCAATAATGGCTTTGTCGCCAACTTCTCAAATTTAGAGGCGTCAAAATTGCTAGCCTTGGTCGCCAATTCTTTGTATAACTCCGATTGAAAAGTAGCCAGTTTCTTCAAGCCTTCCCCTTTGAAAACCACAAAGCGCCAAGGCTCGGTAAGTTTATGGGTAGGTGCCCAATTGGCATTCTCAAGCATCTCTTTGATGATGGCGTCATCCACGGGCACTTCAGAATACATGGCTGGATATATCGACCTGCGGTTTCGGAGCAGCTTATTGGTTTCTTCTATTGAAAATTTCATATCGTTCTAACTTAAAAGTGCGGCTTAAAGGTTGTTGAGATTGCGTCTACTTGACCCCAACAACAGCGCTTTTATCTCATAAATTCCCTCCCAAAAGTGACTTTTAATTAAGCCTTCGTCAAAGGAGTATTAAAGGTAGAAAAATACATGATCGTTTTAGATAAAGCATGGTTTGGTATTGATATGCTTCCGCAGCCAACGGACTCCACTTGTGGTCCCACTTGTTTGCAAGCGGTATATCAATACTATGACGATTACAGCCCATTAACAGATGTTATTGGGGAGGTAAAAGAGCTGAAAAGTGGAGGAACGTTAGCGGTAAACTTAGGCAACCATGCATTAAAGCGCGGTTACAAAGCCACACTTTACACCTATAACCTCAACCTGTTTGATCCATCATGGTTTGAAGAAGAACAGCCGGATTTGCTTCAGAAGTTGAAACTGCAAAAGAAATATAAACCACAGCGCAGAATTCAATTTGCATCTGTGGCCTATATGAAGTTTCTGAAGCGTGGTGGAGAAATAAAATTTCAAGATTTAAGTCCTGATTTGATCAAGAAATTCCTCTTCGCGAAGCAACCAATTTTAACAGGCTTAAGTGCCACCTATTTGTATGGCAGCAAACGTGAAATTGGTGAAACGGTAACCGAATATGACGATTTGAGAGGTCTACCAGTGGGTCACTTTGTGGTACTGAATGGTTATTCTGAAGAAACGGGAATGGTGTCAATTGCCGACCCGCTAAAGAACAACCCCATGAACAACGGTGAGCAACACTACAAAGTAGAAATCCACCGCCTGATCAATGCGATTATGTTGGGCATAGTCACCTACGATGCCAATTTATTAATTATTGAACCAAGAGATAAAAACCAGTAATGTCGAAACTAATAGTTACAGAGAACCCAAAGAAATGGAATTTTAATATCCCTGGCGTAGAGGTTATTTCCGCCAGAGAATACTTTGCAAACGAAGGTTTAAGACACCTGAACAAGGTCAAGGTAATTAACCTTTGCAAATCATACCAATATCAAAGCACGGGATACTATGTGTCGCTTTTAGCGGAAGCTAGAAACCACAAAGTATTGCCAGAAGCTTCCACCATTCAAGACTTCCGCTACCCAGCCATGATCAAGGACGATGCGCAAGACTTTGATGAAGTGATTCAAAAGACCTTTAAAGGAAGTACCGAAACTAAGGTTGAACTAAGGATATATTTTGGCTTTACCGGCAGTGCCCACACGGGCAAACTCGGCCTTTTGCTCTTCAACCTTTTCCAAACGCCAATCTTAAAAGTGGTTTTTGTAAAGAAGGAAAAGTGGGCTTTGGAGCTATTGAAGCCACTCAACATTCATGACTTAAATGAAGAAGAACGCATTACTTTAAGTGAACAACTGGGTCTTTTCCTTACCAAGAAAATGGTAGTGAGAACCAGCAATCCAAGAAGAAAATTCGACTTGGCTATTTTGGTGAATCCAGAAGATGACAACCCACCATCAGATGCTAAAGCATTACAGAAGTTTGTAAAAGCTGCGGAAAAAACGGGTTTCAATACGGAAATAATTACCAAAAACGATTACGCCAGACTTACCCAGTTCGATGCGCTTTTCATAAGGGAAACCACGAACGTAAACAACCACACTTTCCGCTTTGCCAAAAAAGCAGAAGCCGAAGGCTTGGTGGTTTTTGATGACCCAATGTCGATTTTGAGATGCACCAACAAAGTGTATTTGAACGAGTTGATGACTAGCAACAAAATCCCTGTGCCGAAATCCACGATCATTTCAAAAGATAACTCAACGCCTGACACTGAGAAATTGCAGTTCCCTTTCATTCTAAAAGAACCTGATGGCGCTTTCTCAAGAGGCGTGAAAAAGGTGAAAAATGAAGTGGAATTGAAAGCGCTTTTAAAGGGCTTTTTCAAAGGGTCGGAATTACTGATTGCGCAAGAATTTATGCCAACGCCTTTCGACTGGAGAGTGGGAATTATCAATAACGAGCCGCTTTATGTGTGCCGCTATTACATGGCGCGCGACCATTGGCAAATTGTAAACTGGAAAGAAGGCGACAAGCATGTGGAGGGTAATGCCGACACCTTGGCGGTAGAGCAAGCTCCGGTGGGCTTATTACAAACGGCGTTAAAGGCTACAAAACTGATTGGTAACGGACTTTACGGAGTAGATATCAAGGAAGTGAATGGCAAATTTTATGTAATAGAAGTAAACGACAACCCGAACATTGATTCGGGTGTGGAAGATAGGGTTATCAAGAACAAGCTCTACGAACGCATCATGGAAATTATGCTGGAGCGCATAAAAATGAAATAAGAAAAATGAGCAACACGAACCGCCTGCATCTATTCGAAGCATTTGGAATAGAGCTGGAATACATGATTGTGGATATAGAAACCCTCAATGTGAAGCCAATCGCAGACGAGGTGTTCAAATCTTTGACCGGAGAATATACCGGAGAAATAAACATGGGGCCAGTAACATGGTCCAACGAATTGGCTTTGCACGTGCTAGAACTTAAATGCTCTTACCCAACCAAAGACTTGGTGCAATTGGGCGTAGATTTTCAAGAAGCCATTGAGCAAATGAATGAGCTCTTGAGCACTTTTCATGCGCGATTAATGCCAACGGCTGCGCATCCTTGGATGGATCCTGAAAATGAATCCTTCCGTTGGACGCATGACAATGGTGAAATTTATGCTGCCTACGACAGGATTTTCAACTGCAAAGGTCATGGCTGGAGCAACTTGCAAAGCACGCACATTAACTTGCCCTTTTATGACGATGAGGAGTTCTCAAAACTTCATGGCGCCATTCGTTTGATATTGCCTTTGCTGCCAGCCTTATCGGCCAGTTCGCCTATTATTGGGGGTAAGTTTACCAACTTTTTAGACAAGCGTTTGGATTACTACCAGAACAACCAAAAGATCATTCCTTCCCTTACGGGGAAGGTGATTCCGGAAGCTATTTTCTCAAAGAGGACTTACAGAAAGTACATTTACAGCCAAATTGAACAAGACATTGCTCCGCATGATCCAGATGGAATTTTAGACCCGATTTGGTTGAATTCTCGTGGTGCAATTGCTCGTTTCGATCGTGGAGCGATTGAAATCAGGATCATTGATATTCAAGAATGCCCTGCTGCGGATTTGGCCATTGCCAACTTGGTCATTGTCTTTTTGCAAATGCTTACGGAGGAAAAAATCATGACTACAGAAGTGCAGCATGAGTTTAAAACCACGGATTTACAAGCCATTTTCAAGGGAGTAATTCGGCATGGTGAAAACACTGTAATCAACGACAAGGAATATCTAAAAGCCTTTGGTTTTAACCCTTATGAGGAAGTAACCGCTGGTGATTTCTGGAGAAAAATGCTGATCAATTTACATGTGATGTATCCTGAAAGGCTTGAACCTTGGTACGAGCAAATTCATAAAATTCTAGATCAAGGCACTTTGGCCAGTAGAATTTTGGCCAGCACCAACGACAACTACGAGCACAGCAATTTAAAAATGGTGTATCGTGAATTGACTGACTGTTTGGAAAACAACCAAATGTTTGATCCATGTCTGGAAGGAGCATTCTAATTACCTGCGAACATGCAGGCAACGAATTGCCTGAGAATTATAAATATTTATTTAAAAGAGGGAAAGAGGCGTTGGAGTCGCACCGGGGTTGGGACCCTGGTGCTGCTATTCTTGCCAGCTACCTTGGAATTGAATTGGCCGCCCCTGTTTTTCTGCACCCCACTTCGCGTTTATTGGTAGAGGTGAATAGGTCTTTAAACCACCCTCATCTCTTTAGTGAATTCACGATTGACCTAGAGCCTTCGGTAAAGCAGTTTCTGCTGAATAAATACTATCGCCCTTACCGAAATGCAGTAACCGATTGGATTAAAAGAGAAACAGAGGACAAAAAGGAAGTAGCTCATTTTTCCATACACTCGTTTACGCCTGTTTGGGAAGGCAAAAAACGCCCTACCGATATCGGTATTCTCTTCGACCCCAAAAGAAGGTTGGAAAACAAGATTGCGCTGGAATTGACCGAGAAACTTCGGGGGTTAGCGCCCTTGCTTACCATCGACCTGAACGAACCCTACAAAGGTACTGACGATGGTTTTACCACCACTTTACGCAAGAAGTTTGGGGTTAAAAGTTACTCAGGCATCGAAATCGAAGTCAATCAAAAGTTCTTCTTTAATAAGGAGTTAGATTCTATTAAGTATTTGCTCAGTGAGTCACTTGCTGGCTTTGTCTTTTAGCACCTTGTCTAAATAAGGCTTCATCTCAATAATTTTAATGTCATCACGTTTGTGAAGCTCACGTAAAAACCAACCTTTATGGCCTGCACCGTAAGTTATTAAAAATCGTTTTCCCTCATTCTTGTGCTCGTTCAGTGCTTTTTCAATGTTCCAGTAATGAGCTATGTTAATGTTGTCCCAACCGCCCAAGAGCAATTCATCATTAAGAATGCGGTTATAAGCCTCGTACCGAATTTCGTTGGCAGCATCATATGCATCAGAATTAATGAAATAGGGGTCGTTTGAGTCTCCTGCGGCTTTCAATGCTTCGCTGGATTTTCTGCCAGCTGCTTGGTATTCTGCCCATCGCTCAGTCCAAGCCGTATCGGCCTGAATTTCACGCAGCCTTTTATTTCTAAAGTCATTCATGGGTTTGGTCCATCCTGCAGTAGGAATAATTTCGAAATCCATTTCTCGGGTCAAAGGAAAAACAGCATCTACATACTCAGGAAAAACACGTACCCTCGACTCCATAATGGTGTCTAGTTCATCGAACTCTTTACGTGCTACAGGGTATCGGTCAGGAGGTAATTCTGTTAGAATAAAGTCCGGGTCAATCTCACGAATAAGTTGTTTTACGACTTCAATGTTATAATTAGGGTTGGTGCTGTGTCCACCGTGGATCATCCCCATAATGATCACCTCGTTTTTGGGCAGCTCTTTTGGCTGACATGAGCAAAGTATTGAGAATACGAGAAAACTGAGAAGGTAGTTCATGGCTTGTGAATGTATTCTTGAAATTACTCATTTATTATCCTCCATATAGATTCCATTCATATAATTCAAGGCGGTAACTACTTCAAGATGTCATTTTCCTTACCAAGGAGGCTGGTGAGTTGACTAGACAAGAATCCCGAAATTTGATCATCCAAAATTGAATACAAATAGAGAAGTTATCTAGTTTCTTATGTAGGCAAAGAGGTTTAACCGCACAAGCCACCACCAAAGACAACTTTCCCGTCTTCCTTGATGGTGATGTGATTTGAATAAGACTCTTCGGAATCGGTAAACTCGAGCCTTGTACCCTTCACTTTAGTAAGTTTAACGATATCAGCATTTGGGAAGTAGATGCGTGATCTGTTGTCATAAAGAAATGCCGTGAACATAAAATAGACTTGATTGATACTGGCTCCACTAATGAAAAACTCTCCTATATCACAGCCTTCTTGATTTATCCAATGAATATAACTACCGTCAGCGAATTTAATGTCTTTAATCCAACGGTAGTAAATGTTAGGTTCAGTCCCTAGTGGCTCGTTTTCTTCCGTAACCACTCCCTCTCCTAAAGTACGCTCTAAATAATCATCTTCTCTTTCTGGTCGCTTGTTTTCAGTCAATTTCAATGGTAATCTTTTGGAAAGTTCACCGTCAAATACATAGCCTTCAACATCTCCAGCAACTATTTTAACCCAATGGCCTTTCAGGGAATAATCAATTTGATTTTGATCTGATTCGACCTGAAAGTCTCTAATGATCTTAGGGTATG
Organism: Roseivirga echinicomitans; assembly: GCF_001592935.1. Lineage (GTDB taxonomy): Bacteria > Bacteroidota > Bacteroidia > Cytophagales > Cyclobacteriaceae > Roseivirga > Roseivirga echinicomitans. The sequence goes on along the minus strand of NZ_LRDB01000001.1, from coordinate 388,616 downwards.
AAGTATCTTTAATGAAAACCTCCGTTCCAAAAGCCAGGCTATCTAAAACTTCGGATTCCGTATTTGTTTCGGCATAAACCACTGTGCTCTTTACATTCCAAGCATAGTATTGCTCTGCGTTTGATAAAGCCTGAGCGGAAAGCTCTTGTGAAAAAATCAAACCTAGTATAAAGAAAACGTATCTACTTAGGGTAATTCTGTTCATTTAATTAAAAGCGTTCAATAAGGAATTGTTCTTCTAAAGAAGGCATTAAAATGCTTCAAACATTATAAGTTGAGCATTATTTTTCACAAAATTATACTGTATTCCAAGCCAATAGTTTCGACAGTTAAGGGGATTTCTAGGCTTGGTTGTTTTTATTCCATCGGTCCTTATTGATTTAAAAATTCTATATTTAATCAAAATAAGGTCATTTTTAGCATCTAATTTTCAAGGGTATGAAACTCAAGAACAGGTCATTTTTAGCAATTCTCTTTTTTTCAATATTTGTTCTTAGCTGTGGTGGCGGAGGAGACGATGGTCCAGACCCAATTACATGGGAAGATGTTCAATTGTCTTTCAGTCAACTCGATTTTTCGCCTGGGGTTAAAGATCATTCTATTGAGGTAGCAGCCAATGTTTTCTGGAATTTTAGGCTGGTGGTGCCAGAATTGGAGACAGGCGAAACCGCGCCATTATTTATAGACATGCATGGTGAATCGGGTGGCGCTGCCAGTGCACATCAAACTTCATACGATTGCTATTTAGAAGAAGGGTTGGAAGGCCTCAACGCATTTATGATAATACCCAATGCAGGGCAAGAACAATGGTATGATCAAAACAATCAAATTCAGATTCAAGGGTTGATTAGTTTGGCCAAAGACTACCTGTCGGTAGACCCAAATAAAGTGGTGGCCATGGGCTACAGCAATGGAGGAAATGCAACTTGGCTTTTTACTGATAACGCACCTCAATTATTCTCTGCTGGGATTGCCATGGCCAGCTCATATAGCACGCGTAACCAAGATGGCTCTTTCCGGAAAATCAATGTTCCGCTTTATGTAATACATGGCTCAGAAGATCAGTTATTCCCAATAGAAACCACTAAAGCATGGGTGGACGGGTCTATTTCCGCAGGGAGCGACATTACCTTTGTGGAGGCAACTGGGCTTGGGCATTACGAGCCGTGCAACTACGTACCTTATGTAAAGGATGCTATTACTTGGCTACAAACTACGGTTTGGAATTAAGCTGTTGACTTGTGGCTTTTGCTTGAATACTAAACAGAATTTCATAAAGTCTGCATTTTGAAACCCTTATATTTGTAGGGTTAAGAAAATAGAACATGCAGCAACTACTTCAAGATGTCATCGTGCTTGCCAAAGAAACCGGTGAATTCATTCGGCAAGAATCCAGAAAATTTGATCATTCAAAAATCGAATACAAAGGTAAAAACGACCTTGTTTCCTATGTAGACAAAGAGGCTGAAAAGCGAATTGTTGCAGGCTTGAGCAAGATTCTTCCAGGTGCTGGTTTTATTGCTGAAGAAGGTACTTCCACTAAAAAATCAGACACCTATAATTGGATTGTTGATCCGTTGGATGGCACCACCAACTTTGCACATGGCATTCCTGTCTACGCAGTGTCTATTGCTTTGATGAAACGCAATGAATTGACCATGGGTGTTGTATATGAGATCAACCGGGATGAATGTTTTCATGCCGTAAAAGGGCAAGGCGCATTCTTGAATCACTTCCCTATTACAGTTTCTCCCATAAAAACTTTGGACAAGTCATTATTGGCTACGGGCTTTCCTTATTACAACTTTGAGCAGATGTCGCAGTATTTGGTGATTCTTGATGAGTTCATGAAATCTACCCATGGCTTACGCAGAATGGGCAGTGCGGCAGTAGATTTGGCCTATACCGCTTGTGGTCGTTTCGAAGGGTTTTTCGAGTACAACTTGCAACCTTGGGATGTAGCAGCAGGGGCCTTAATTGTGAAAGAAGCAGGTGGAATGGTGAGCGATTTCAAAGGAGGCGATGACTATATTTTCGGAAGGCAAATCATTGCTGGAAACGAAGTGCAACCCGCCATGCAGCAGTTAATTCAAGAGCATTGGTTTTAAGCAATGAATGGTAAAGCTTTAGCTAAAATCAGTAAACCTGAAGTGACAAAGCCTTTTTTTTTCCTGAGGTACGAAGGATCTAGAGTTTTAATCGACTAAACGGGCTTTATTTGGAATAATTCTAAATAAAACCGAACTTCGCCAGCGAGTTTTGGGTTAACCTTTCAAAAGTTCAGCGAAATGCAAGAGTTAGTAGTGGGCATAGTGTTTTTAATAGCGGTACTCTTTATTGGGAGGCACTTTTATCATCAATATAAATCCGACAAAGGCTGTCCGAAAGGCTGTGGCTCTTGTGATATTTCTAAAGAGGTGAAGAAAATAGAGTTTAAAATGCCAGATCACCTAAAGAACTAAGCCCAAACCCTCGTTCCTTCAGAACAATTCTTACACATTTCAATTTCACTTCTCGATTTAATAAGCGACTGACGGAAACTCTGATAGGCTTTTCCTTTCCAAACTTGCTGAAAACTTTGGGCCTGCATACTGCCCAGTTGATAATGTGCATCTTTATCGAAACAGCAAGGCACTACTTTTCCGTCCCAAGTGATTACGCAGGAGTGCCACATTTTCCAACAATGGTTGAGCAATCGGTTTTTTATCTCCCATTTTCCATTCGCTTTTTGGCGGTAACGCGCATATTTTTCTATGGTTGGAATCAGTTCCGAACCGTTTTCGTAATCATAGATCTGAGCCGTTTTGAAAGCGACTTCGTCCACACCCAACGCTGTGGCTAGTTTTTGAACATCGTCTAACTGATGCTGATTTGGCTTTACCACCAAATATTGAAAAATGACATGGGGGGTTTTACTCTTCAGTTCTTTCTTCCAACGGATAATGTTTTTTGTGCCCTCAATTACCTTTTTCAGCTTCCCGCCAATTCGGTATTGCTCATAGGTTTCCTGCGTGGTGCCATCAATGGAAATAATAAGTCGATCTAAACCAGACTCAACTGTCGCCTTAGCATTTTTATCGTGGAGGTAATGGGCATTGGTCGAAGTGGCTGTATAGATTTTCTTTGTTGAAGCATACTTTACATGGTTTAAAAAGCTGGTGTTTAAGTAAGGTTCACCTTGAAAGTAGAAAATAAGATAGGTAAGCCGAGGCGCCAGTTCGTCAATGGTTTTTTGGAAAATTTCGTCTGTCAGCATTCCTGTGTCTCGAGAAAAACTGCGAATTCCGCTAGGGCATTCGGGGCAACGTAAGTTGCAAGAAGTGGTAGGTTCTAAGCTGATGCTGATTGGCATTCCCGAATGGTTTGCCCTTTTCGTGATTTTAGAAAGCCAATAACTTCCCACCAATTGGAACATATTCCACAATCGAAGGAGGGTCAGTTTTGACGCGTAATTCATCCCATCTGTGAAATTTCTGTTCATAGCGTCAAATTAGGTTGGCAAAGTTCACTTTCAAAACCCTTAAAGGTTTTTAATCAAATAAGTCTCTTTATCTTCGTACAACACAATCATATTACGAATGAAGCGGTTTGTACTTTTTTTCAGTTTACTCCTTTTTGTTTTTAGCGCGAAGGCTCAATTTCCAGCCTTGTCTGGCCAAGCTGAAATCAGTATCATCACCATTGGCCCAGGGGCAAATTTGTATGACAGCTTTGGTCACGGTGCTATTCGAATTCAAGATCCGTATTTAAGTTTTGATAGGGTCTATAACTATGGAACATTTGATTCTTTCGAAGACGGTTTCTACGTAAAGTTTGCTCAGGGTAAGTTAAACTATAAACTGTCAATTCAGGATTTCAAACGTTTTTTGGGGAATTATCAAGCCCAAAACCGCTGGGTAACCGAACAAGTTTTGAGCCTTAATCACGCTGAAAAACAGCAAATATTTGAGTTTATAGAGAACAACGCCATTCCTGAAAACGCTTACTATTTATACGATTTCTTCTATGATAACTGCGCCACCAAGTTGCGCGATGTGGTGAGCAATGTTTTAGGGGACAAACTCAAATTCAACAACGATCACCTCACAGAAGAAAAGACCTTTCGTGACCTGATTCAAGAAAACACTTTCAACTTTCCTTGGTGGGATTTTGGGATTGACATTGCCTTAGGGTCAGTCATTGATGTTAATGCCACGCCAGAAGAGCATATGTTTTTACCTGATTACATAATGAAGGCTTATGCCAATGCTACGATCACAAGAGACGGGGAAGAAGTTCCAGTAGTGAAGTCAACAAACATGCTTTTCGAATCAGATTACTATGAAACACCTCAAGAAACAATTTCACCTTGGATGATCTTTTCGTTCCTAATGATTATTGTGGTGGTTTTCACCTATAAGGATACCGCTAATAATACAAGGGCTAGGTACTTAGATTTCACCATTTTGTTCGTTACAGGTTTAGTTGGGGTAATGGTAGCCTTGCTTTGGTTTGCTACTGACCATACCGCCACGGTTAAAAACTTAAATTTACTTTGGGCATTTGCGCCTAATCTCATTGTAGCCTTTTATGTAGCCAAGAGAAGAGCTCCAGGGTGGACACGGGTATATGTTCGCTTACTCTTTATTATGCTTATAGGAATGACCTTTATTTGGGTTTTCCAGCTTCAGGTGTTTTCTATTGCTCTACTTCCAATCATGTTACTTTTGGCCGTGAGGTATGCCTTTTTATGGGTGAAGGGTTTGGCTTGATCTAATTGCATTCCTAAGTCCTTCAATTTAAACAACTTGTTGTGGAAACATCTCCACAAGCTGGGTCTTAACGTCTCATTAAATTTACTAAAAACGCTGATTATTTGGAATAAATCGGCTTGGCATAGTTTTCCCATATCTAGGGGTGAATCAATTAATCACTTAAACCCCACAGATATGTTACGTTGGACAATCACATTCTTAATTATAGCCATAGTTGCCGGTATTTTAGGCTTTGGAGGCATTGCTGCTGGCGCTGCTTCTCTAGCTAAAATTGTATTCTTCATTTTCGTGGTATTGCTTGTTGTTTCTCTATTAAGAGGAGTCACCAGTAGGCGATAGGCATTACTCTATATATAGATCATGGAGCAGTGCTGTATTTCTGTCACTGCTCCAAACTTTATCTACCCTTTAGTTCACTTTTTACCCATTCTTTATGAGACCACAGGAAAACGAAATTCTTTTTATTTTTAATGGGAGAAAAGCCCATGATGCAAAAGTGCTGGGCTATGCAAGTTCTATTCAGAAATACAAAGTGAACGAAAGGAACATTGACAAAAACCCACTGACAGAAACACAGCTGACCCAAGTAGCAAATGACATGGGTTTGCAAATTCTCGATTTAATCGATAAAACTTCGGACACTTTTTTAAATGAAATTAAGGCCCAGAATTTTTCGAATGAAGAAATGATGAAGATTGTAAAGCGTCATCCGGATATCCTTAAAACGCCAATTGCCATGCTTAACGGAACCGTGTTTTTTGTACACTCTGCCTATGATTTTGTGAACAAAGGAATCGAGATTGAAGGCGTAAAAAGCAAAAGTGGTAATTCTTCTGAAGGGCCAAGTCGCGATTAAAGAATAGAATCCCGCAAGTTTCGGGTTTTACTCATTAGGCAATTAGGCAACCTTTGTTCTAATTGAAACCCTAAATCATGAACGAACAAAGCCAAATTAATTACGAGCGGGTTGCGAAGGCCATTGATTATTTGAAGCTTAACTTCAAAGCGCAGCCTACCTTAGAAGAGCTCGCAGAAAAGGTAAACCTTAGCCCTTTTCATTTCCAGCGTATGTTTACTGAATGGGCTGGAGTAAGTCCAAAGAAATTCTTGCAATACATTAGTGTAGAACACGCCAAGCAGGTGCTCAAAGAAAAGCAATCCACTTTGTTTGATGCAGCTTATGAAACAGGCTTGTCTGGCACAGGCCGTCTCCACGATCTGTTTGTTCAGATTGAAGGAATGACCCCGGGCGAATTCAAAAATGGAGGAGAAAGCCTCACCATTAATTACAGTTTTGCCGAAAGCCCTTTCGGAAATATTTTGGTGGCTTCTACCCCAAAAGGAATTTGTTATATGGCTTTTTCAGAAAATGAAACAGCTGCCTTCAACACCTTTAAAAGCCATTTTCCCAATGCCAAGTTAAATCAGGTAGTAGATATGATGCAGCAAAATGCGCTGTACATTTTCACTCACGATTGGCAGCAACTTGATAAAATCAAATTGCACCTCAAAGGCACTGACTTCCAGCTAAAAGTCTGGAAAGCCCTTTTGAATATTCCTTTGGGCCAACTCTCAACCTATGGCAATGTGGCGGCCAAAATTGAAAAGCCGAAAGCTTCCAGGGCCGTGGGTACCGCTATAGGAAGTAACCCTGTCGCTTTTTTGATTCCTTGTCACAGGGTAATTCAAGCCACCGGAACAGTAGGTGGCTATATGTGGGGGCCAACTCGAAAAACTGCTATCATTGGTTGGGAGGCAGCAAAAATAGACACCGCAGTTTAAAAGGCCATGGAAAGTATAGAAGCAAAAATTGCAGAGACCAGCTGGTCGAATGTGACAGAAGAAATGCACTCCAAAGGCTTTGCGCTTATTCCGAATTTCATTTTAGAAAATACCTGTTCCGAATTAATTGAAAACTATAATCGACCCATTTACCGTAAAACGGTAGTGATGGAACGTTACAGGTTTGGTTTGGGGGAATACAAATACTTTAACTATCCGCTGCCATCAGTTATTCAAACCATTAGAGAAGAATTATACCCAAAACTTGCCCCTATTGCTAACCTTTGGATGAAGGTACTGAATATCGAAAAACAGTTTCCTGATTCGTTTGATGATTTACAATCACTTTGTCATAATAGCGGTCAACTTCAACCTACCCCATTAATTTTGAAATATGGAAAGGGTGGCTTTAACACACTGCATCAAGATTTGTACGGTGAAGTATATTTTCCGATTCAAGCCGTGCTGTTTTTAAACCAACCAGAGGTAGACTTTACAGGAGGAGAATTTGTGTTGACGCAACAAACACCACGTGCACAATCAAAAGCCATAGTGTTAAAGCCAAACAAAGGAGACTTACTTATTTTCACGACTAACTTTAGACCTGTGAAAGGCAGCAAGGGTTATTATCGTGTCAATATGAAACACGGAGTAAGCGAAGTACAAAGCGGAGAAAGGCATACGTTAGGGGTCATCTTTCATGATGCTATCAGTTGAAGTATGATCCAACATATTGAAATCAGCAATTCAGAATTATATGGTAAAATAAGGCAAAGAGAAATACGCTGGGCTGGCAATAGAAAACTGAAAATTTACGGCACCTTAAACTGTGGTTCTGGAAAAAGGATGAAAAAGGAAAACAGAGTATTTTTCTATTCGCTGGATGAAGCTAAATTGTATGGCTTTCGCCCCTGTGGGCATTGTATGAGAACCTAATATCAAAACTGGAAAAATGGAATTGTTCAGTAGAGAAATAGACGAAACCAAGAACGGATTTACTCAATCTACAAGGAGGTCTGCGCTTGTTTCAAATTCAGATGAATAGCGTTACTTTAGTCTTTAAGGAATATAAATACCCCGAATGACCACAGAAAGACTTCAAGAGTTTCTTAATAACGGAGAGAATATTGAAGTTGAGTTCAAAACCTCACAGTTTGAGCTTAACAGAGATGTATTTGAATCTGTTTGTGCTTTCTTGAATCGAAAGGGAGGACATCTATTCCTAGGAATTAGAAATGATGGTACTGTTGAAGGCATCATGGATTCTTGCTTAGAGGATATTGCTAGCAATTTGGTGAATAACGCCAACAACCCTCAAAAACTTAACCCTCCATATTATTTGTCGACCGAATTGATTGAAGTAGAAGGCAAAAAGATAATTTATGTTGTTGTCCCAGAGAGCTCTCAGGTTCACAGTACCAACGGAAAGATTTTTGATAGAAACAGAGATGGTGATTTCGACATTACGCGACAAACGGAACAGGTAACACAGCTTTATCTTAGAAAACAAACCACCTATTCCGAAAATCGCATTTATCCGTTTATTGAACTTGATGATTTTCGTCCAGACTTATTTGAAAAAGTGAGAAGGTTAGCTAAAAATGAAAGGGCTAACCATCCTTGGCAAAATATGACGGATGAAGACCTGTTGCGCTCAGCAGGCCTATTTAGAATGGATCATTTTAAAGGGAACAGCGGGTTTACCCTGGCTGCTGTACTTCTTTTTGGTAAGGATGAAGTAATTCAAAGTGTTCTGCCTCATTTTAGAATTGATGCTTTGCTGAGGGTGGAAAATACAGATCGCTATGATGATCGAGATGACATTCGGACAAACCTCTTAGATGCTTACACTAGGTTAACGGATTTTGTTAGGAAGCATTTACCAGATAAATTTTTTCAAGAGGGAGAGCAACGCATAAGTTTGAGAGATAGGATTTTTCGCGAGGTAATCGGTAATCTGATTATTCACAGAGAATATATTAACCCCTTCCCTGCAAAGTTGATTATCGAAAAAGATAGAGTAGTGGTTGAGAACTGGAATCGACCTCATAATAATGGCGCTATTGACCCGCTCAATTTTTCTCCTTACCCTAAGAACCCGCTAATCGCCAAATTCTTCAAAGAAATTGGAATGGTGGATGAATTGGGTTCAGGAGTTCGCAATACATTTAAGTATTGTGGCATTTATACTACCGGGGCAATACCTGAATTTATAGAAGGGGATGTTTTTAGTACCGTGATTCCCTTAAAAGGGACTACCCAAATGACTACCCAAATGACTACCCAAATGACTACCCAAATGATACTGGATTTGCTTAGCAAGGATCCATCATTAAGCAGGTACAAATTGGCGCTGGCCATCGGTAATATTACAGAAGACGGAATTAAATACCATTTAGAAAAACTTAAGGAAGAAGGTAAAATAAAGCGTACGGGAGGCACAAGGGGGAAATGGGAAATAATAAATTAAAGCTGATTTTTAAAACGTAACCACGAGAATGAATCTGTTCCCTGAAGAAATAGACGAAACCAAAAACTGGCTACCCAAAGACGGTACGGTTAACTATTATGGAAAACTAGTTTCCGAGGAAGAAGCGAATTTCTATTTCCGAAAACTCTTCGATGTTATTGAATGGCGAAATGATGAGGCTGTCATTTTTGGCAAGCATTTTATTACCAAGCGCAAAGTGGCTTGGTATGCAGATCAACCTTACGAATACAGTTATTCCAACGTCACCAAAAAAGCCCTGCTTTGGACGCCTGAACTACTAAGCTTAAAAGCTTTGGTAGAAGAAAAAACGGGTGAAAAATTCAATTCTTGTTTGCTCAATTTATACCATTCTGGAGAAGAAGGAATGGCCTGGCACAGTGATGGCGAAAAGGACTTGAAGAAAAATGGAGCCATCGCCTCTGTTAGTTTTGGAGCCGAAAGAAAATTCGCTTTTAAGCACAAAGAAACCAAAGAGAAGATTGATATTTTCTTAGAACACGGCAGCCTCTTGGTTATGAAAGATACTACGCAAAGCCATTGGCTTCATCGCTTACCCCCCACCAAAAAAGTAAATACCCCAAGGGTGAATTTGACCTTCAGAACGATTATGAGGTAAGTTAATTGATATAGAGGTCTGACCTTCGGTGCCGACCTTAGAAAAGCGCCTAGTGTGACCAACCGGTCGGTACCGAAGGTCAGACCGTGTCTGCTTCTCAGCTAAGCCTAAATCCAAAAGAATTTCATTTACCAAAAACCTACTGACATAGGGTTGTCACTAGTGCACTTTAAGTTTATACCATAATCTTAAATCGCACGATATGAAAAACGAAACATTAGCACCAGTAGTCATCAGCCCAAACGACTTATTAACCCAATGGCAAGGACACCGCAACCTTACCCGCAGAGTGATTGAGGCTTTCCCAGAAGACAAACTTTTTAGTTATTCAGTAGGCGGAATGCGTCCATTTTCTGAATTGGCCTTAGAAATGATCCACATGGCTGTGCCCAGCGTAGTGGGAATTATCACTGGGAAATGGAAATCCTTTGGCGAATCTGAGGCCGAAGAAAAACCAACCACCAAAGCGGGACTTCTCAAACTTTGGGACGAGTCAACGGAAAAATTGAATGAGTTATTTCCTCATATCAAACTTGAGCGTTTTCAAGAAGTTGAAAATGCTTTTGGTCAATATGAAGGCACCAACCATGCCCTGATTTTTTATTGCATTGATAACGAAATTCACCACAGAGGCCAAGGATATGTTTACCTCCGTACTTTGAATATTGAGCCTCCTTTTTTCTGGGAGAGAAACTAAGCGTGATAATTATGGAGCTGTTGAATTGAGCAGCTCCTCAATTACATCCCGGATCAAATCGCCTTCGAAACCTTTCATTACCAAGTGTTGCGTCAGTTTGCCACGCACGGTATATTGGTTTTCGGCTTTAATGGTCGGTAATTTTTTTTCTGCATGACGCATGAGGGTGGCGTAATAATCATCGGGGTCAATTTCCATAAACCCTTTTTTCATGCAGTAATCAGAGATGCGATGCTGCTTCAGCCCTTGCAAAATCTTACGTTTGCCCCAGCCCTTGATTCTAAATTTTCCCCCAACATAGGCTTTTGCAAAACGCTCTTCATTGATATAATTATCGGTAATTAGGTCGGATAAAATTTCCTCAACTTCATCATGGTGAAGGCCATAGCCATACAGCTTGTCGCGCACCTCTTGCTGCGAACGCTCCTGATAAGCGCAAAAATCGGCCGCTTTGAGCTTGGCCACTTTAGGGTCTAATCGCTTTGGTTTGTGTTCTTCGTATTGAAAAGCCATCGAACTAAGTTAGAATGAATTATCTTTGGGCAAAACACAACAAACCGATAATGAGAAAAAAGATTGTTGCAGGTAACTGGAAAATGAACAAAAACTTCAGCGATGGCCTTACACTGGCATCTGAAGTGGTAAACATTGTGAATGACGAACTGAATGATGACGTCATCGTCATTATGTGCTCTCCATTTATTCACCTGGCCCAAGTAGCAAAAAATGCCCAAGAAAGCGATAAGGTTTTTGTAGGTGCTCAAAACATGAGTGAACACACTGCTGGCGCTTATACAGGCGATATTTCAGCCGAAATGATTAAATCTGTAGGTGCAGAATATGTTATTCTTGGCCATAGCGAAAGAAGAGAATACCATAATGAAACAAACGATCAACTTGCGAAGCGAGTAGATTTGGCTTTAGAAATGGGGTTAACTCCAATTTTCTGCTGTGGCGAATCGCTTGAAATCAGAGAATCTGGCAAGGAAGTGAGTTATGTATGTAATCAACTTACGGAAAGCCTTTTCCACCTCACAGAAGATGAAATTCAGAAAGTTGTAATTGCCTACGAACCGATTTGGGCAATTGGGACTGGAAAAACAGCCTCATCGCAACAAGCACAAGACATGCACAAATCGATGCGTGATTTCTTAGCGGGTCAATTTGGGCAAGAAGTAGCAGATGAGGTCTCTATTCTTTACGGAGGAAGTGCCAAGCCAGACAATGCAAAAGAACTATTCGCTCAGCCTGATGTTGATGGCGGCCTAATTGGCGGAGCATCTTTAAAAGCCAGAGACTTTGTAGAAATTGCTAAGTCATTTTAATTGAAACCAATGAATTACATAGAAATCAAAGTCCATTGCGATCAGCCATTTAGTGAGATACTAATTGCCGAAATGGGCGAATTGGACTTTGATACCTTCGTTGAAACCGAGGTGGGTTTTGACGCATATATTTCGGAAGATGTTTTTAGTCACCCTGCTTTGCAGCAGCTTTTCAACAATTACCGAAAGCAAACCCGCATTTGGTACGAGTTGAATAAAATTGAAAAGCAAAATTGGAACGAAGAGTGGGAAAAGAATTACGATCCGATTGAAGTCGGTACCGACATTTTTGTGCGTGCTACTTTTCATGAATCGAAGCCGGGCTTTAAGCATGAAATCATCATCCACCCACAGATGTCTTTCGGCACAGGGCACCACGAAACCACTCACCAAATGTTGGCACTAGAAATGACACTAGACCATCAGGGCAAAACGGTCTTGGATGTCGGTGCTGGCACAGGAATTTTAGCCATTATGGCGTCAAAACTTGGGGCCTCGGAAGTATCGGCCACCGACATTGACGATTGGTGCATTGATAACGCCAGAGAGAACTTTGCCTTGAATGCAATTGAGCCAAAAGATGTTTTGCTGGGCACCATCGATGAATTTACTTTTGATGCGCCTTTCGATATTCTTTATGCCAACATCAATAAAAATGTGCTTTTGGCTGAAATGGAACACTATGCGAAGCTTACAAAATCAGGTGGTCATTTATTCTTAAGTGGGTTTTATACCCACGATGAGGCCGATATTCTGGAGTGTACTGCTGCAAATGGTTTCGAAAAGTTGAATTCAACCGAAAGGAAAAACTGGGCGGCTATTCTTTTAAAGAAACTGTAGTTTCAAAGTATTATTTCCGTCCTTTTATCGTTATTAATGGTCAGTTGAAGGGTCGTATGGAATTTCTGGTCAAAAGGATTTTATATAGTTTATTGGTTTTGTTGTGGCTTCTGCCGAGCTCTTTTGCGCAAGAAGCGACACCAACGGACTCTATTGTTTATACCCCAGATATTGCCAGAATTCTCACCACTCCTAACCCTACCAGTTTTGGAACCGACTATGCGCCTTTTATAGAGGCATGGCAGGCAAATGATTTCACCAAAGCTCAAAAAAATCAATTAGGGCAAACGCTTTTGAATATGGAAAAAAAGGGCTTTAGGCCCCGTTTCGATTTTAAAGGAGTTTTTAACACACTAATTCTGGCCAAAGAAAAGCGCAGTTTTAATCAGTTACAGTTTGACGATTTGGTGAAAGCTTGCTTAAGCGTTTCTGAAAACTACGACAAGAAAATCATTGATCAATTTCATCAATATGCCGCGTTCTTCTTGGGCGACATGGCAGTTTTTAAAGACCGTAGTTATGGTATTTATGTCGAAAATGCAGATTTCGATTTAAAGTTCAACGGTTCTGCAGATCTTTCGGAAGAAGAGCCTTTTGTAGCCGAGGCCCAAAAAGGGCCTGACGCCATTGAGCTTTTATTGATGAAGCAGCAAGGTTTAACCTCTGGCGAGGAAGAAGTTATCAACAATGAGACTAAACTAGAAGAAACTTTGCCCGCCATGCCCACCCGAATGGGACCAGTAATCGAGTTCAAAAAACTGGATCTCGTTTTTGTAAATCGTCTAGACACAATCTATCTCAGAAATACACAAGGAAATTTCTCTTTTGAAACACTTGAGTTTGAGGGGCAAGGTGGTGCGGTTGACTGGACCAATGTGGGCTTGCCTGCCGAAACCACTTATGCCAAACTGCGCAATTACTTTTTTTCTGTTACTCAGACGGATATTAAGTTCGATGAAGCCTATTTTCACTATCAGGGAAAATTAGATGAGCCCATAGTAGGAGCAGTAGAGATTACCCTGACTCCACAACGAAGCACAGTAGATTCATACCCCAAATTTATATCGGATTTTGCCGATGCACCCATCAATGACTTAGGAACCAATGACCTGACCTACCGAGGTGGCGTAAGTTATCAGGGAAGAGACTTTTATAGTAAATCGGCTTTTAATGAACTTTCTAGGATAGAGGGCTTTGTGAATGGAGAATTGAAGTTTAGAGCGGAAGCGTCCAACTTTGTTTTTAACAAAAAGGACTCTATGGTCAGTTCTGCAGTAGCGAAAGTAACCATTTTCCATGGTACAGACTCTATATATAACCCTGCTGTAGGAATGGTCTATAACTACGGAAAATATCGTTTGGACCTCGAACCTAATAAAGGTGATTATGGAACTACACCTTTTAGCTCTTCTTTTTATGGCGTTGACCTCACGGGCGATCGCTTGATTTGGGACTTGAAGTCTGATTCGTTGGATCTAACCATTGGCTCAGCACGAAGCGAAGTCCCTCTGATTGTTGAGTCAAAGAATTTCTTTAGCTCTTCAAGATTCTACAGCCTTTCTCAACTGTACAATTTTAATCCCTTGATCCTTTCGGTGAGGCAGGCTCAGCAATATGAGCCAAAGAATGAGTTTTACATTTCATCACTTTCCGAAGACCGAAAAATAAGCCTCGGAATTCTGAAAAAGAGTATGAACGACTTGATGTCTAAAGGCTTGGTGCTTTATAATGAATATACCGGAAAAGTAATTATTACTGCCAAAGGGCTTCACTACTACGATTCAGGGCGAGATGAATCTGATTTTGACGATCTCGTCATCCCTTCCGTCATAGGCTCTTCTCCCAACGCTACTATTAACTTGGTGAACGATACTTTAACGGTTCGAGGAGTTGAGAAATTTTACGTAAGCGATTCGCTTGATGTTATGATTACACCAACCAACGGAGTGGTTAAAATTTCCAATAACAGAACGATAGAATTTGATGGCGCGCTGGAGGCAGGAAACTTTCAGTTCAATGGTCAAAGATTCAAATTTGACTACAATAATTTTTTGGTTGAATTGCCCCAAATTGATTCAATTAAACTCCAAGTAGAACTGGAAGAAGGAAAGAAGGAGGCTTTGAATAATCAGTTGGTAAACACTTCAGGGGTTTTAAATATTAACGACCCCAATAATAAATCGGCAAGAATTTCGAAACCAGAATACCCCATTTTTACTTCTAATGAAAGTACTAGTGTAATGTTTGACAAAAATGGGGTGCTGGGAGGTGCCTATGATAGTACCGTATATTTTGACATACCCCCTTTCAAACTCGACAGTGCATCTAGAGCAGACCCCTCTGATTATGCCTTTGAGGGGACATTCTATTCAAATGGAATTTTTCCAGAGTTCAAAGAAAGCCTTAGGGCGATGCCTGATAGATCTTTTGGTTTTATTCATTCAATTCCTGATTCGGGTTATAGCCTCTATGGCACTTCTGGAAAATTGTATGGTGAAATAAGCATGGATCAATCGGGCTTAAACTCTCCAGGTAAAATCGACTTTTTAACAGGTGGTTTCAATACCGAATCGGTTACTTTTTATCTAGATTCCATGTATTCGAAAAAAGGGATTGAAGGAAAAATTGATCCAGGAACACTCAATGGGGTTTCATACCCCTCCGTAGAGCTATCTAGGTATGAACTAAACTGGCTACCTAAAAAGGACAGTATGAATTTACGAAACCTGGAAGCTCCATTTAAAATGTATGACAGCTTAGGTGCATTTAGCGGTATGCTCACTTTGTCTACAAACGGCCTTTATGGTAAAGGGGAAATGAAGATGCGGGGTTCTAAAACCAATTCGGAGAATTATACGCTGCAAGAAACCTCTTTTGAATCTAGAAACTCTGACTTTGAGTTGGGTTCTGGAAATCCGAAAAAACCAATATTGAGTTCTGCCGATGTAAGAGTGAATTACGATCTGGCCAACAATAAGGCTATAATTCAACCCGAGATACAGGGTAATGCGGCATTAACCTTTCCTTTTGCGCAATACAAAACCTCCATTCCTACAGCCGAATGGGATATTGCCAACAATATGATTACCATGACAAAGCCAGATACTGTGGCCCTTGAAAAATCCTTTTTCTATTCTACAAAAAAGAGTATGGATTCCTTAGTGTTTATGGGTACAAGTGCCAGTTATGACATTGAAAAAGAGACCTTAAAAGTTGAAGGTATCCCATACATTATTGTAGCCGATGCGCTGATCACACCAGAAAATAATGAGGTATTGATTTTAGGAGATTCTGAAATTGGTGCATTAGAAAATGCGGTTGTCGTGTTTGATACAGCACAGGCGAACCACCGTTTGTACGATGCCAACATTGAAATTATTTCCCGAAATCGCTTTAGAGGCCAGGGTACTTATCAACTGGTGATTTTGCAGGATACCTTTGCTATTAAATTTGATCAATTCGGCTTGGAGGAGGATCAAGAACATGGGCTTTATACTAAATCAAGCGGGAAGATTAGTGGTGACAGTGGTGTAATTGTTTCACCAGGATTCACCTATAAAGGAACAGTCTTTATGTATGCCTTTAGAAAGGCACTAGAGTTAAAAGGAGCTGTAAAGCTTAATCTTGAGAAACTGAAAGAGAAAAACGTATGGATTGAATACGAATCGAATGATGATATTTCGGAGGTGGTTTTCAACTTTGATGAAGCCCGAACAGAGCTTGGTGAGCCGCTCACGGCTGGACTTCACTTTAATAGAGGAGCTATTTATCTTTCTTTTATAACGGAAAAACGAGGCTTGGATGATGAAGACTTTTTTATTCCAAAAGGCGGAAATCTGTTCTATGATCAAAATACAGGCTCTTACAACATCGTAAACCCCAATAAACAAGAAGATCCGGCTAATTTTTACAAGGGTAATATGTTTTCATATAACGAAGATAGCCAAGACGTTTCTTTTGAAGGAAAGCTGAATTTTGTGAGCCCACTGAGTAAAGGGTTGACAGTCCAAGGGGCAGGCAAAGGCACTGGAAATTTAGATTCTGCTGACTTTAAAATCAACGCCATGTTGGTTATGGATTTTGGTTTGCCAGTGGCAAGTGTTCCGTTAATGGCTCAAAACTTGAAGGATATGGCTGAAAAATTAGGAATAAAAAGAGCCCATGACGACCGCTCAGACCTAATTTATAAAGCAGCCGAGTTTATTGGTGATGAAGCCGTAAAAAAATGGGACAAATCATATCAGACGGTGCCGATTCCTTTGGTGAATGCTTCAGCTAATGGGGAGTTGATGAAAAATTTGGTCATTTCAAACGTAGACTTAAGGTGGTCAAAACAGTTAAAAACTTTTTATAGCGAAGGGAAAATTAGCGTTAGCAACATCAATAATATTGACATCAACATGGAGCTGGATGGCTTTGTCGAAATTAAGAAAACCCCAGAGGGTGACATCGTAAATGTTTTGATTCAGATGACGGATGGCACTTGGTATTACTTCACTTATGATGGGTTTAGCTTAGGTGCTTTTTCTTCTAATGCCGCCTTCAATGCCTCCATTGGAAACCCCTTAGACGGGAAGGGAAAAGCGAAATCTAAAGTGGGCGAATTCAATGTCTTCTCATACTCTTTAGAAGAAGTGATCGCTTGGTCACGGAATTACCGTAAACTATTCTACGGCATAGATGAACCGTACAAACTGCTGATGGCGAGCGAATCGGATCAATCACTTAAAAAGAAAGAAGTGGTAGAGGGCGATGGATTTTAGCCTGCCTAAAAGAAGCCCTTTCTGATGGGCGTTTCGTTTCAAAACAATTATCTTCGAGTCATAATTTAAGACCTATGGCAAACATCAACGATTACATTGAAAATAATAAGGATCGCTTTTTAAACGAACTCCTTGATTTACTTAGAATTCCTTCGGTAAGTGCCGACAGTAAGTTCAAGGGAGATGTCTTAAAGGCAGCCGAATTTATACACGGAAAACTACTAGAAGCGGGTGCTGATACAGTTGAAATATGCCCAACAGGAGGCCACCCAATTGTGTACGGAGAAAAAATTGTTGATGCCAAATTGCCTACCGTTTTGGTTTATGGTCATTACGATGTACAACCAGCCGACCCCTACGAACTATGGGATTCACCTCCTTTTGAGCCTGTAATTAAAACGACAGAAATTCACCCAGAAGGGGCAATTTTCGCCCGTGGTGCTTGTGACGACAAAGGCCAAGTGTATATGCACATTAAGGCTTTTGAAACCATGATGAAGACCGATAATCTTGCCTGTAACATTAAATTCTTAATCGAAGGGGAAGAAGAGGTTGGGTCTGACCATTTAGGAATTTTCCTTGAAGAGAATAAAGAGAAATTGGCCGCTGACATTGTCTTGGTTTCCGATACTGGAATCATTGCCAACGATGTGCCTTCAGTTACGGTTGGTCTAAGAGGTTTGAGTTATGTTCAGGTAGAAGTTACTGGGCCAAACAGAGATTTACATTCAGGTTTATACGGTGGGGCTGTTCCCAATCCAATCAATGTGTTGGCCGAGATGATTGCCTCGTTGAAAGACGAAAACAAAAAAATAAACATACCAGGCTTCTATGCCGATGTAATTGAGCTTACTGCAGAAGAAAGAGCGGCAATGGCCAAAGCGCCTTTTAATGAAGAAGACTATAAAAAATCAATCGGGCTTAATGCTACTGAAGGCGAAGCAGGCTATACTACAATTGAACGTTCTTCAATTAGGCCTACACTAGACGTCAACGGAATTTGGGGCGGATATATTGGTGAAGGAGCCAAAACCGTAATTGCCTCTAAAGCCTATGCTAAAATATCAATGCGTTTGGTGCCGAATCAAGACCCAGATAAAATTACCAAGCTGTTCGAAGATCATTTTGCTTCAATTGCACCTCCTTCTGTAAAAGTAAAAGTGACCCCACATCATGGAGGTCAACCTGCGGTTACGCCAACAGATTCTCCAGCATATATTGCTGCGTCTAGGGCCATGGAAACTACTTTCGGAAAGACACCTGTGCCATTTAGAAGTGGAGGAAGTATTCCTATTGTGGCACTTTTTGAACAAACGCTTGGTTTGAAAACTGTACTGATGGGTTTCGGTCTAGATTCAGACGCTATTCATTCACCAAACGAACATTATGGTGTTTTCAATTATTTTAAAGGGATTGAAACCATTCCATTGTTTTTCAAAAACTTCGCAGAGTTGAATGACTAAATTACATTTACAATGAGCCCTAATTTTTAGGCTCATTTATTTTCCAAATGCTGGTTTTATGAGAAAGTATCTATTGTCATTCATTCTTATTGGTTTTGCCCTGAGTTCTTTTGCTCAGTTTCGTCAAACTACCAATTGGACTTTTGATGCTTCACAAAATGAGGTAAAAGTAGGGGACGAAATTGAGTTGATCTTCAATGTCAATGTCGTTAAGGACTGGTATATCTACTCTTCAAATCAGAAGGAAGATGTGATGGCCATACCCGCCACTGCAGAGCTGAATGCAGATCCTTCTTTTGAAGTCATCGGTAAACTTTACGGGGTTAACCCAAAGCATAAATACGATCCTATTTGGGGTGATACGGTAGAGTATTTTGGCAGCAGAGGAGAATTCAGACAGAAGATAAGAATACTCAAGAGCAATCTCAATATTTCGGGGGTACTTGATTTTCAAACTTGCACAGACATTACTGGGCAGTGTGTTCCAGGTGAACAAGACTTCGTAATTGATTTTATTAAAGTAGTTGGAGGTGACAAGGAGCCAGATGAAACGCCAGCAGAAGTAGTCCCTCAAAGCTTATTAAGTCAAGGGCCAGGCGTAAGAAAGGTTACTTCTTGGAGACTCAGCAAGGAAGGAACTACCGAAGTAGGCACTGAAATTGATCTTGTTTTCAATGTAGAAGTAGATGACTATTGGTACATTTATTCCAGTGATTTAGCTCCTGATGCATCTGCACTTCCTGCTACTGTTTCTTTTGAAGAAATGGGTGGTTTTGAAGTAATTGGAGATTTGATTCCAACCAACCCAAAGAAGAAATTCGATAACTTTTTTAATGAGGAAGTTACCTACTTTACTGGAAAAGGGGAGTTTAAGCAAAGAATAAAAATCTTAAAGCACGACTTTCAATTAAGGGGAGAGTTAGAGTTTCAAACTTGCTCTGATGTAGAGGGCCTTTGCATTCGAGATACTGAAGATTTTGATGTAGCCTTTTCTTCCTTAGAAGATGGTGCACAAAAGATTACCACAGCAGCAAGTGTAACGACTAGCACCATCAACAAAACAAACCAAGGTGGTTATGACGATTTACTAAAACCCGAAGACGATGGCTCCTTATGGGGCTTTTTTATAACCGCATTTCTTTTTGGTTTGGCAGCATTATTAACGCCATGCGTTTTTCCAATGATCCCGATGACAGTCGCTTTCTTTACGAATAGCAGTCAGTCGAGGGCGCAGGCCATTACCAAAGCCAGTATTTACGGGGTCTCGATTATTGTTATCTATATCCTAATAGGCTTGCTTTTCACAAGTTTATTTGGGGTAGGCATTGCCAATGAATTGGCCACAGGCGCTATTCCAAACATTATATTCTTTGCGGTATTTGTGGTTTTCGCACTTTCCTTTTTTGGTCTTTTTGAAATCGTATTGCCTAGTGGACTTGTCAATAAAATGGATAAAAAGGCCAATAAAGGTGGAATGTTCGGCACCTTCTTTATGGCTTTTACTTTGGTGCTCGTGTCATTTTCATGCACTGGGCCGATTGTAGGAACAATTTTAATCGAGTCTTTTCAAGGGCAAGTGATTAAACCCGTTGTGGGAATGCTTGGTTTTTCTATTGCCTTTGCTATTCCTTTTACGCTGTTCGCAATCTTCCCAGGAATGCTGAAGAGCCTTCCAAAATCAGGCGGCTGGTTAAACTCCGTGAAGGTGGTTTTAGGGTTTATCGAATTGGCCTTGGGTTTTAAATTCCTAAGTGTAGCCGATCAGGCTTATCATTGGGGCTTGCTCGACCGTGAAATTTACATTGCCATTTGGTTGGTAATTGCAGTGCTATTAGGCTTCTATTTGTTAGGGAAACTGCGCTTACCACACGATGATGAAGTTCAAAAAACTTCGGTACCTCGTTTGGTGATGGCCATCATTAGTTTTGTGTTTGCTGTGTATTTATTGCCAGGCATGTTTGGCGCACCACTCAAAGGACTGTCTGGCTATTTACCTCCTCTGAGCACACATGATTTTTCTGTAAGAGAAATGATCAGAGAAGAAATTGAAAGTGCTCAGATTTCTGGCACCACTACTGAAACAGGTTTTCCGAGTAAAGTAAAATATTCAGACATTCTACACTTGCCCCACGGCATCAAGGGCTTTTTCGATTACGAACAAGCTTTGGCTTATGCCAAAAGAGTGAAAAAACCGCTCTTTATTGACTTTACAGGACATGGCTGTGTGAACTGTCGTAAGATGGAAGAGTATGTTTGGTCGGACCCAGAAGTGCTCAGAAGAATGAAAGAAGACTATGTGGTGGTAGCTTTGTACGTAGATGACAAAACAGAATTGCCTGAGTCAGAATGGTACACTTCTGAGTTCGACAACAAAGTGAAAAAGACTATCGGGAAACAGAACTTCGATTTTCAGATTACCCGTTTTAATGGCAACGCACAACCTTACTATGTGCTTTTAGATAATAATGAAGAAGCATTAGTTCGTCCAAAATCTTATGATGCCGAAGTGTCCAACTTTGTGGAATTTTTAGACAAAGGGCTGGCAGAATTTGCCAAACGCTAATCCATACCTGTGGCGCTTTTCGAGCGTTGGTAGTGTTGACTGAACGCAATGAAAGAAGCCATGATTAAAGATACATACCCAGTTGAAGGAATGCACTGTGCGGGCTGTGCTTCCACCGTTGAAAAAACCCTTAAGAACAGCAAAGGCGTACAAGAAGCTTCTGTAAACTATGCCACCAATACGGTGACCTTAGTATACAATGATTCTGAGGTGGATTTTAAGCTGCTTCAGAAATACGTAAAGGGAGCGGGCTATACGCTCCAAGCCAAAAAGGACAAGGCCTCTGTAGATGCTTCGCGCGAAGAAGGTTTAATAAAAACGCAACGATCATTGGCGCTAGCCATCTCCCTTGGTGTTGTGGTCATGGTGCTCTCCATGTTTGTGGGCGATTTTCCTTATAAGAACTGGGTATTACTCGGCTTCTCATTTCCCGTAGTGTTTATCTCTGGCTGGAGATTTTTTACGAGCGCATTTTCACAGATCAAGCGAGGAGCAGTGAATATGGATACGCTCATTGCTTTTGGAACAGGCTCAGCTTTTCTATTCAGCATGTTCAATACCATTTTCCCAGAAGTGATCATGAATCAAGGCTTGCAGGTGCATGTATACTATGAGTCAGCCGCAGTGATTATCGCCTTTATCCTTCTTGGAAAATATTTGGAAGAAAAGGCCAAGTTTTCCACTTCAAAAGCCATCGAAAAGCTTTATGAGCTTCAGGTTAAAAAAGTAATTAGGATTGAAGACGGTGAGCAAAATGAAATTCTATTTGAGAAAGTTCAGCTAAACGATATTCTATTAGTAAAGGCTGGAGAGAAAATTCCAGTGGATGGAAAAATTATTTTTGGGCGAGCAAGTTTAGACGAAGCCATGATTTCGGGTGAATCTCTATTCGTAGAAAAATCGGAAGGCGATGAAGTAAAAGCAGGAACTATCAATATTGATGGCAGCCTGCAGGTTAAAACCGAGAAATTGGGCGAGGATACCGTTTTAGGTAAAATCATTCAGATGATTACAGAAGCCCAAGGCTCCAAAGCACCAGCCCAACAGTTGGCTGATAAAATTGCTGGTATTTTTGTACCCATCGTGCTTGGTTTAGCCGCACTTACTTTTGTGATCTGGTATTTTGTCGGGCCCGACCCAGCCCTTACCTATGCTTTTGTAAATACCTTTTCTGTATTAATTATCGCATGTCCTTGTGCATTGGGTTTGGCAACACCCATGGCCATTATGGTTGGAATTGGTAAGGGGGCTAAAAACGGAATTCTGGTTAAAGATGCCGTTGCTTTAGAAAATGCATCGAAAGTGACCAAGCTGTTTGTAGATAAAACAGGAACAATATCAGAAGGAAAACTCTCGGTTACTGATTTCAAAACCTTCTTTAAGGAAGACAATAACCTTGAGCTCTTAAGCGTGCTCAGTGGAATGGAGGCTGCCTCTAATCACCCAATTGCAGGAGCGGTTACGGATTACCTAGACGAGAATTATTCTCTTTTCCCTGTGCAAATCAAAGAGCTGAAAACCATTGCAGGTGTAGGTTTAGCCACCACGCTAGACCAGCATGATTATAAAATTGTAGGAAAGAGCGGGTTGAAAGAACTCACTCTATCAGACGAGGTTGATGATTTGATTAAGAGCCACGACAAGGAAGGCCGAACCCAAGTGTTCTTTATTCGGGACGAAAAGGTGTTGGCGGTAATTGCACTGAAAGATACCGTCCGTAAATCATCTGCAGCCTTAGTGGCACAATTGCAAAAGCGTGGAATAGAGATCGAAATGCTTTCTGGCGACAACGAACAGATTTGCGCTAATGTGGCCCGAGAAACAGGAATCAAGAAGTTCCAGGCCAGTCTTATGCCGGATGACAAACACGCGATTGTAAAACAGGCCAAAGCAGACGGTCATATCGTAGCTTTTGCTGGAGATGGCATTAACGATGCGCCCTCAATGGCCGAAGCCGACTTAGGAATTGCTATGAGCACTGGAGCAGATGTAGCCTTAGAAAGTGCGTCCGTCACTTTACTCAATGGAGATATTTCTAAACTGTATCAACTTATTCTGCTTTCTGAAAAAACCACAAAAACCATGAAGCAGAATTTGTTTTGGGCTTTTGCCTACAATGTAGTGGCCATTCCATTGGCAGCTGGAGTACTTTTCCCGGTCAATGGCTTTCTCCTAAATCCTATGATTGCAGGAGCGGCCATGGCATTTTCGTCTGTTTCTGTTGTGCTCAACAGCCTCAGGTTAAGGAGCTCAAAAATATAGCCGAAAAAAAAGGTTTACAAAAGGGACACATTTTTAGTACTTTGCCGTTGAAAGGTAAAAACTAACGAATAATGAAAAGAAACTTAGGACTTGCCAGTGTAGTAGGTTTAGTTGTTGTGGTAGTTCTATACTTCTATTTTAGCAGAGAAAGTACTCCCTATATTGAGGAGGAAATACCAATGAATGAAGCGGCCATTATTGCCGAGCCACTTTATAAGTTTGGAATCCCCGTAGATCAGTATCAGGTACTTGAAGGAAAGATTAAGCGCAATCAGACAATTGCAGACATTCTTCTCCCCTTTAACATCAGCAATCAAGATATTTTCAGCATTGACCGTCTGTCCAAAGACGTTTTCAGTGTACGTAATTTTATTCCAAATCGTGACTACACCCTTTTTTACACAGAAGACTCTCTGAAGCGAGCCGCTTATTTTGTTTATGAGCCTAGCCCTTTAGAGTATGTGGTTTATCAATTGAAGGATTCTATTTCCATCTACAAGGAAGAAAGAGAGGTTGAAATAATTGAAACAACCATGTCTGGAAGAATTACCGTGTCACTTGATCATTCCATTCGAGAGAAAGGGGGTTCAGCCGCTTTGGTAAGTGCTGTGGCCGATGTTTTCGGTTGGCAGATAGACATGCGTTCTTTGCAAGTAGGAGATTGGTTTAAAATAATTTATGAAGAAAGACAAGTCAATGGTGAGTCAATAGGTGTTGGAAAAGTATTGGGCGCAGAGTTCAATCATATTCGAAATAGCTATATGGCCTATGTCTACGATCAAGGAGATGGTCTCGATTATTATGATGACTTGGGAGAGAGCCTTCAACGAGCCTTTTTGAGGTATCCAGTTGAATTTTCTAGAATTTCTTCACGCTATAGTAAAAGTCGTCTTCACCCAGTATTGAATACAAGAAGAGCTCATTTGGGAACCGACTTTGCTGCCGACAAAGGAACTCCAATTAAAGCAGCAGCTGACGGGGTAATTATTGCACGAGGCTTTACTGGAGGAAACGGGAATTATGTGAAAATTAGACATAACGGAACCTATACCACAGGCTATCTACACATGTCGAAGTTTGGAAATTACAAGAATGGTCAAAAAGTCAAAAAAGGAGATATCATAGGCTATGTTGGAAGTACGGGCTTGGCCACAGGAAATCACCTTTGCTTCAGGTTTTGGAAAAGGGGTGAGCAAGTTGATTTCTTGAGAGAAGATTTGCCAGCTGAAAAACCACTTTCACCTGAGCATATAGTAAAGTTTGAAGCCATGAAAGAATTAATGGATAAAAAACTAAACGATATACCCATGGAGTGGGTTAAAGATGTTATAACTGCTAGTAGTAGATAAGCGAAATTGAATCTATATTTTTAAGCAGGCTAATCCCTGCTTTTTTTATGCCAATTAAAACAGTGAACAAGTCTCTGATCATTACATTATTGCTGTGTAGTTCCTTTATCATCCATGCACAAAAAGTAGGCTTGGTGTTAAGTGGAGGAGCAGCAAAAGGCATTGCTCATATTGGCGTGATGAAAGCGCTTGAAGAAAACAATATTCCCATAGATTATGTGGTGGGGACTTCAATGGGGGCTGTGGTTGGTTCTTTATACGCAGCGGGCTTTAGCCCAGAAGAAATTGAGACAATTGTAACCAACCCGAACTTTGAAGATTGGATTAATGGAAAATCTTCAGAACGCTATCAATACAATTATACGAAGTCACAAGACGATGCTTCATGGATCACGGTAGACTTACTTTTCGACAAGGATTTTCAAGCATCCATTAGTACACCACTGGCCAATGATATCATTATCAATTTTCTTTTGAATGAGTATTTAGGTCAGGCAGCACAGGCCGCTAATTATAACTTCAACAAACTTTTTGTTCCTTTTAAAGCGGTGGCTGCTGATATTTTTTCTGAAGAGGTAGTAAGATTAGACACGGGCTCATTGATGCAGGCCACACGTTCTTCTATGGCTGTACCGTTTTTTTACCGACCAATCAAGTTTCAGAATCAGTATATATTCGATGGCGGTGTTTACGATAATTTTCCTGTGGATATTATGAAGGAAGACTTTAAGCCTGAAGTAACTATTGGTTCGAATGTGGCGACTAAAAAGGCAGAGTCTTACCCCTTTGATGCTGATGAAGAGATCTTGACCGATGCCCTCCTTTTTCTCTTCCTGAATAAAACGGACCCTAGCCAGTTGGACAGTACTGATATCTATCTAGAGCCCGACATGAAGCCTTTCACGGCCCTGTCTTTCGATAGAGTACCTGAGCTTATTAAAGCGGGGTATGATGTCACGATGAGTCAAATGGAGAGTATTAAGCAGAAGATTTCTAGGAGGGTTGCAAAGGACGAAGTGGAATTGGATCGAGCTGAATTCCGAGATCAATTTATAGATTACAAATTTGGAGCAATTAAGCTTTTTGGTTTTATGCCCAAACAGGAGTTATTGATCAATTCCCTCGTTTCGTTCAAGGATGGGCCGTTAAGCTTGTTGGAAATTAGACAAGCTTATTTCAAGTTAGTTTCCGAAGCCTACTTTAGAAATATATACCTGAATTTCGACTTTGATTCTGATAATGGCTATTATGTATTGGAATTCTATTTGAAGCCTACAGCCAGAAATGGGCTTTCGGTTGATTTTGGAGGTAACCTTTCTACCAGAAGTGTAAGCACCCTTCACTTCGGGTTAACGCTAAATTCATTCAACCGTTATCTGAATTCGTATAAACTAAAAATTTCTACTGGAAAATTTTATGAATCCGTTTATCTGGGCACCCGTTTCAATCTTAACCCACGGACAAGGTTGTTTGTAGAGCCTTCTTTTTTACTTAATCAATGGGATTACCTTAATACTGATGATTTTTTTAATGAAAAGGCAAGTCCAACTATTCTAAATCGAATTGATAGAAAGTTTGGGGCGACTGTCGGCTTAGGCTCTGGCCAACGTAGCGTATTTACTACTGAAGCGGCTTATATAAGAAACTCAGATAACTTTAGCAATCTCTCAAATATATCAGTGGAGGAGAGTTTAGATTACACAAGATTTGAGGCTTTCAAGGGTAAGCTGAGTTACGAGAGGAACAGCTTAAACGCGAAGCAATTCGCCACTTCAGGAGTTAGGTTCTATACCTCGGCCAACGCTTTGTTGGGTCAGCTTTCATATACACCAGGCAGTACTTCAGTTTTATACAGGCCCAATGAAATAACCACCTATACGGAGTCTAAAAATTGGCTTTCACTGGAATTGTACTTTGAAGAGTACAAGAAAATTTCTGAGAACTATAGGTTTGGGTGGAAATTTGAGTCGGTATATAGCAATCAACCGAATTTTATAAACTACCAGTCGAGTTTGATTTATGCTACTCAGTTTAACCCAATGTTCGATTCAGAAACCTATTTTTTGCCCAATTATAGGGCATATAGCTATGTTGGTGCTGGAATGGTTCATTCTGTGCGTTTGGCCAATAGTTTGTTTTTAAGAGGTGAAATTTATGGTTTCAGTGCTTATAATCGACCTCAGCAAATGGCGGGACAGAGAGCCCAAGATAAAAGGGGGTTTGAGGATGTACGCTTTTTAGGAATGGCAGGGTTGATTTATAATTCGGTTTTAGGACCGCTCACTTTTCGTGTGAATTATTTAGAGAACCCTACTTCCAGTTTAGGGTTGTCGCTCTCATTCGGGTATATGATCTTCAACCAAAGATCAATTGAATAGGAAAAAGGGTATTTGCTATACCTAAATATTTATTTACTTGTTATAATTGGCTATTATTGAAACTCTATAACATACGTGTTTTCACTTCTATGAGAATTGTCCTTTGTGCGCTTCTTTGGGTGTTCTGCTTTCCTGCGGCCTATTCCCAAACCACAGTTCAGTGGGCTTCGCGTGTAATTGACTATTCTTCTGAAATTTCTCAGCTTCAGGGTTCTGCCAAGCAGTTGCTAGGTAAGCCCGATGCATTACCTGCAGGAGGAGAGAGCCCTAGTGCTTGGGCACCCTTCAATCCCAATACCGTTGAATTTGTTAAGGTACAATTCAGTTTGGAAATGCCTATCGAACAAATTGCAATAGGTGAGACATTCAATCCAGGAGCCATTAGGGAAGTGATTCTTTATGATGATGATAACAAGGAGCATTCAGTATTTAAACAATCCCCAGGGCCAATTGATGAGCCTCATAGGATGTTCAGAATTTTTTTGGACAAGACCCCTTACAATGTAAAAGCAATCAAAATAGTAATTGACGGAAGAGCGGTGGATGGCTTTTCGGCCATTGACTGTATTGGTGTTTCTAATTCACAAGAACCGATTGAGGCAAAGGTTAACCTATTGCCTGATATCAACACTAAGCTGGAGGTCAAAAGATTGAATGATTTGGTAAATAGTCCATATAGGGAAATAAAACCCTTATTGACTAAAGACAATAAAACAATGTATTTCAGTAGAAGAGGACATCCTGGAAATGTGGGGGGAGAAGATGACATGGAAGACATATGGTATTCTGACTTTGATTCAACGACTTTAGACTGGGGGTTGGCCAATAACATTGGTGATGTACTTAATAATCCTGATCCGAATTTTATAAGCTCATTTCTACAAGAAAGTGAGGAGCTGATTATCCTGGGCAATAAATATTTGCCTGGCGGAATGAAGTATGGTATTTCGAAAAGTGAGAGGATATCCAAAAAGGAATGGACTAAGCCCGAAAATCTTAAGATTTTCAACGATGTTAATGTTCACAGAAATGTAAACTTTTGGCTTACTCCAGATAGCGAAATACTTCTTATTTCTGAAGAAGGGAAGAAAACAGAAGGAGGCAGAGATCTATATGTAAGTTTTTTGCAGAGGGATGGTCTATGGACGGAGCCTTTACATATGGGGCCTGTAATTAACTCTGCTGGTGAAGAAGAAGGGCAATTTTTAATGCCAGATAAAAAGACAATGTTTTTCACCTCTGAAGGGCATAGTGGATACGGCAAGAAGGATATTTATGTCACCAGACGCTTAGATAACTCATGGACAAGTTGGACTGAGCCGGAAAACTTGGGGCCAGTTATTAATACAGAAGAGGACGATATGTTCCTTTTCATTCCGCAAAATGGATCGCTTGCCTATTTCTGTAGAGAAGTAGATGGCAACGACCTTGATATTTTTTCTATGACGCTCCCTTTGGTAACACGTCAATTGAGACTAGTGACCTTGTGCGGAGCAATTAAGGATCCCGAAAC
Organism: Roseivirga echinicomitans; assembly: GCF_001592935.1. Classification (GTDB taxonomy): domain Bacteria; phylum Bacteroidota; class Bacteroidia; order Cytophagales; family Cyclobacteriaceae; genus Roseivirga; species Roseivirga echinicomitans. The sequence continues at coordinate 359,820 of NZ_LRDB01000001.1, read as the reverse complement.
AGGAGACCCTTTGGATGCAGAAGTAGTGTTCTCTAGGTTAAGAGATGGAGTGGAAGTTGGCCGAGTAAGAACCGATGCCGCTGGAAATTATTGCACGGAACTACCAGCGGATGAAATTTACACTTACAGAGCCGAAATACCTGGTTTTATTCCAGTTGGAGCTACGGTTGACTTATTGGATATCTCTGAAGTCAATGTGTTCGCAGTGACACTAGATAAATTGGACCTTGATAGTGCAGACTTGGCTACCGGTGAACCTATTAGCATTCCTGCAAATATTATGAAGGCAGTGGCCATTGATCTTGCTTTACCTCAAATTAAGAGAGACACTTTTGAGCTATTAAATGCCCAGCGAAGAGAATTGGATGAAGCACCAACCCAGTCTAATGCTTTGGTAAGTGATATTCAGAGACCAATCATAAACATAAATGCACAAGTGGTGAAAGCCGCTCCTGGAGCTTCCTTTATTATTAGAAACGTATTTTTTGATTTTGATAAGGATTTGCTCAAACCCAGGTCTTGGACAGAAATTAGGAACCTTGCTAAATTTATGAACGACTACCCTACCGCCATTGTAGAGTTGGCTGGCCATACCGATAATTATGGCAGCCCCGAGTATAACATTGACTTATCTAGAAGAAGGGTGGAGGCCGTTCGGAAAGCACTTGCAGGCTTAGGAATTAAAGAAGATCGACTTAAGTTTGTTTGGTATGGAGAAAGTGTTCCATTGGCCACCAATAGAACCGACATGGGTAGAGCCCTCAACCGAAGAGTTGAGTTCACCATTATAGGTATGTAAAGAGAAAACTATTTGGTTTGACTAATCTTATTCCCACGAACGTGGGAAATGTAATTGTTCAAGGCATCTTGTTTTACCTCTTGGGTTAATCCTTCGCTATAAAGAATTTGGTTTACTATTAATTGCATAAGCTGTTTTATTCTCACTGAAGGGTACAAATCGTGAGCCTCTTCAGTGTATTCCAACGCAATAATCAGTTCAGAGTTCTTAAAACTTTCAAAGGCCTTATTATAATACTGCAGTCCAGCTAACTCTTTCAAGCCAATTCGATTGTTGATAAAGGATGTTTGCTCTCTACTCTTTAATGAAGCTACGGCCGTCATTGACTGGTTCACAACCAACCGATCGCTATAGCCGTTCAGCGCTTTTTCTATCTCTTTTTTGTTTGCTATAAAACCTCTAGACCCCAAGGTTGATTCAAAAATGAATTTTGAGTTATCCTTCTCTACCAATAAATAAACATGATCGGAAAGCTCCATTGCTGTAAAGTCAAAACCGAAATGTGAGAGAAGAAGGGAGTATAGGATTGTGCCTGACAGACAGCCGTAATTGCCGTTAAGTAAGGTTTCAGAAAAATCAGAGTACAGGCTGTATCTGCGAAGATTTTTTCTATTGGTTTTAAGAAAGATCTTACGCAAGAAGGCGTCATCATCGTTTTCTTTTTTTCTCATAGACTCAAGATTATCAATGAGTTGAGCAAGGTTCTGATGTGCTTCTATTCGCTGCTCTTCCTCGACATCGGCCAGAAATATATCAGCTTTGCTAAACGTTTCTTGAAGTGAATTATTTTGTGTAGGGCTTTGAGCATATAGGTTAAAATGGAGAAACCCCACTATTATGATTAACCATATGTCTCTGCTTTTATTCATTGCCTATGTACAAAGTTACTATTTTATAACACATCTGTTAACATTAAGTTAACATTGAGGTAACATAATAACAAATTACGTAACATACAATTTATGTTCATGTAGTTTTGGTCAGTCATTTTTTCACCTTAATTAAAGCTTTGTTCATATAATTACGGTTGTGCGTTCCACTTAAATTCCACTTATTCGCGCTTTCAGCAAACTCATTGATTTATGGCCAAGGCTCCTGTTAAGCTTGTAAAAAGCATAAGATCATATCGTCAAATTCACAAGACCCTTGGTTTGTTCATCGTGACTTTTCTGATTATAAGTTCGGTGACGGGTCTAATCTTGGGTTGGAAAAAGAATATTGATATCCTACAACCTCCAACTCGGGAAGGTGAAAATTTGAATATGTCGGATTGGCATTCTGTTCAACGCTTGGCAGATGTTTCGCTTCTAGCAGTGGACAGTTTGGGTCTGAATGCTTCTAATTTTGATCGAATTGAATATCGACCAACCAAAGGAATCGCCAAAGTGATCTTCGATACTGGAAGTTGGGAAGTTCAAGTAGATGCCCAAACACTAGAGGTTTATTCCGTAGCCAAGCGAAATTCCGACTGGATAGAGCAGATTCATGATGGGAGTATAATTTCAGAACTGTTCAAACTTATTTCTATGAACGTTTTGGGTCTTGGCCTCTTAATTCTTTCCATATCAGGTATTTGGTTGTGGTATGGCCCTAGGAAGATTAGGAAGCTCAAATCTTAAACCTTCAAGATTATTTAATTTCAATTTTTATAACATCAAGGCTTCTTCCTAGTTTATTCTATACTTTTGTATTATTAAAAACTAAAGTTTTATGAAGCGCTTTTTTAAAATTGTTCTCGGAGTATTTCTATTTGTCTTTTTACTGCTGTTGCTTATCCCCATCTTTTTCAAAGATAAAATCAGGGATAAAATTGTTTCCGAGTTTGACAAGAATACTGAAGCTACCTTATACTTCGACATTGATAAATTTGGGCTTTCGCTCATTAAAAATTTCCCGGACTTTACGGTGAGCCTTGGCGACTTTGGCATAATTGGGAAGGGTGTTTTTGAAGGAGATACGTTGGCCAACGTAAAGAACCTTGAAGCTCAAATCAATTTGAAAGAAGTACTTTTTGGTGATGCAATTACTATTAAGGGAGTGAGCCTAGAGTCTCCTGATATTACCATCATTGTTCTAGAAGATGGGACAGCCAATTATGATATAATGAAGGTTGTGGAAGGTGCTGATGAGGTAGATACAACTGAATCAGAAGGCTCTTTAAGCTTTGGAATAAAAAGTTTTTCCGTCTCAAATGGTGATTTTATTTACTTCGATCAATCTTCACAAGTATTTACGCAACTCAACGGAATAAATATTTTTGGAAAGGGTGATTTTGCCGAGGATATTTTCGATTTGGTTTCTGAAGGAAAGGTTGATGCAGCAACATTTGCTTATGATGGGACAGAATATGTAACCAATAAATCAGTAACAATGGACTTGGTGATGAGCATGGACCTGCCTAACATGAAGTTTACATTTAAAGAAAACGAATTTCTGATTAACGAATTTCCTTTAGCCGCCAATGGCTCGTTTACGATGTTCGATGATTCCTATGGTATGGATCTTTCGTTTAGCTCTCCTTCATCAGAATTCAAAAAAATATTTTCACTTATTCCCGGAGCCTATACAGAGAGCTTCGATGATGTGAAAGCAACGGGTAATGTTTCATTTAGCGGAATGGTGAAGGGTAAATATTCAGATACAGAAATGCCTGCATTTAGCCTTAACCTTAATATTGACGATGCATCTGTTCAATACCCTGGTTTACCAGAGGCAATCAATAATATTCAAGTTGCCTTGAATGTGGACAATTCGAATGGAGTAATTGAGAACACAGTTATTGACCTGAAGAAAATGCACATCGACTTTGGGAAGAATCCTTTTGATGCACGATTAAAAGTGGCAAACCTAAAGGACTACCCTATTGATGCCGATATCAAGGGTACGTTGAACCTGAAAGATTTAAATAGCATGTTGCCTATTGAAGGGCTTGTTCTAGACGGAATAATGACCTTAAATGCAAAAGCAAATGGCAAGTACGATAGTCTACAGTCCATGATTCCTATATTAGACATTACCATGAACCTCAAAGATGGTAAAATACAGTCTACTGAATTCCCAATTCCATTGGAACAAATCAATGTAGTGGCTGAAGTGCTAAACCCAACGGGTAAAATAAAGGATACCAAAATCAATGTTTCCAACATGGATTTTATGATGGATGGACAGCCTTTTCAGGCAAAGTTGATGCTTCAAAACCCAGATAATTTTGAATGGGATGCTACAGCAAAAGGAACCATTGACCTTGATAAAATTTTTAAGATTTACCCGATGGAAGGCGTTCAGGCTTCTGGAATTATTATGGCTGACTTGAGCTCAAAAGGCCGAATGAGCGATATAGAAAATGAGCGATACCAAAACTTAGATACTAAAGGAGTGTTGAAAGTGACCAACCTTGTGTATGCTGATGAAGCCATGGGAAAAACTTTTAAAATCTCTTCTGCAAACACTTCTTTTGATAAAAGCAGTATTAACCTAAATGAATTAAGTGGCTCGGCTGGCGAAACGAACTTTAGTGCTACTGGTAAAATTGAAAACTACCTAGGCTTTGCTTTAAATGATGGAAAGCTGAAGGGGAATTTAAATGCTACGGCTGACGTGCTGAACGTAAACGAATGGATGACCGAATCTGAAGAAGAGGTTGACGATGAAACAGGAGAGCCTATGCAGGTCGTTAGAATTCCTGAGAATGTGGAGTTCAACATGAATGCTTCTGTAAATAAGGTAATGTACAATAAGCTTGAGCTTAAAGAGGTAAAAAGTGGTTTAGTTGTAAAGGATGGTAAAGTAGCCTTGGAAAATGCCAACATGAAAACCCTCAATGGCACTGTTGGTTTACAAGGTTCTTACGACAGTAAACCAGAAAAACCACTTTTTGCCTTTGGGTTTAAAGTAAAAGAGATTTCAATTCCTCAATCATTTCAGAGTATTGAGATGATTCAAAAATTAGCACCAATTGCCGAGAAGATGCAAGGCCTTTTGTCAACAGATTTTGCAATGGCTGGAGCGTTGGGTGCAGACATGATGCCTGATTATAGCACCTTATCTGGTAGTGGAGTATTGCAGTTATTACAAGCCAGTTTAGATCAAGATTCCAAAATAGTGACAGGTCTAACTTCGTTAACTAAACTTCAAAAAATTTCTACTTCAACTTTAGATAAAGTAAAAATGTCGGCTGAAATTAAGGATGGCCGCCTTTTCGTGAAGCCTTTTGATGTGAAGCTTGGTGATTATAAAACCACCATCGCGGGAAGTACTGGAATAGATGGTTCAATCGATTATACCTTAGGAATGGATGTTCAAGCAGGACAAATTGGAGCTCAACTAAATAGTTTAGTTTCTCAAGTTACGGGTAGCTCAGCAGTTTCTAGTAGCACAGTGAGACTAAATATTGGTATGAGTGGAACATACGCCAAACCTGAATTCGGACTTAGAAGTGTGGGCAGTGGTGACGGTACTGACGTCAAAAGTGCAGTAACGGCTTCAGTAAAAGCTAAAGTAGAGGAAAAGAAAGAAGAGGTGAAGCAAGAAGTTCAGGCAAAAGTTGATCAAGCGAAAGACTCAGCAAACCTAGTCTTGGATGTGAAGAAAACAGAACTTAAGTCTAAAGCTGATTCATTATTGAAGTCCCAAACTGATAGTGCTGCACTTAAGCTTGCTGGTAAATTAGGGGTTAAAAAGGATACTACTGACCAAAAGCTTGAAGAAGCAAAGAAGAAAGCCGAAGGTGTATTGAAAGGCTTACTGAAAAAGAAAAAAGGCGGAGGCGGCAACTAGAAATAATTTTTGAAGCCAACTGTAACATTTTACTTAATTAAGTCATCTTATCAATAAGTCGCTTGAAATGCAGGCGACTTATTGTTTTAGATACATAAATTTAATAATCTGATAAACAGCTGATTAAGTTACGTGTGTCGTAATTGATTAAAATTGCATTCAAATGAAAGCACAGCCCCACATCGACTTAGGCACTGGATATGTTCAGGTTTCTAGGTTACCATTTGATCAAGTTTTCAAGCTTCGCGAGTGGTTACCACAAACGAGTTTTGTTAGACTCAATTTGGCGGATCAGGTTTTAGAGGATTGTATTCAGTATTCAGAATATGAATATTGGTTCGATTTCCAATATTCTGGGACTCATGAATTGGAGTACGAGATTTAATTATCCCAAAGTTCGTTCGGAACAATTTCAAGAACGTTCCCATCTGGGTCTTCAAAATAGAGCGAGTATATACGCTCACGCCAATGGTGCTCACAGGTAATGGGAATGCCCAGATTCATCAGTTTCTTCTTCCAATCTTCGTATTCTTTCAGAGGAATTCCAAAAGCCATATGTTGTTTGCCTTTGGCAAAATGAGGCGGTAAAGTTTCTTCTATTTTACTCACTTCGGGCAGAAAGCAAAGTAACATACAGTTACCTACTTTAAAAAATATATGTCTCCCATCGACTTTGGCGGCAACCGATAACCCAAGTTTAGTATGGTAAAAATTTTCTGTCCGATTTAGGTCAGAAATATAAAGGCTGGTTTCTTTTATATGGGATAAGTGCAAATCAGCCATCTGGCTTATTTTTTCCAGCCTTTAGATGTTAATTCTTCTACACTGTCTTCTACCTTCTTGCGCATTTCGGTTTTGTAGAACTTCAAGTTTTCAGCTACCTTTTCGTTAAAAGTACCCACGATTTGAGCGGCCAAAATACCCGCGTTTTTTGCGCCATCTAAGGCTACGGTAGCGACTGGCACACCGCCTGGCATTTGTAAAATGGAAAGTACCGAATCCCAACCATCAATGGAGTTACTCGATTTAACAGGCACTCCAATTACAGGTAAAGTAGTTAAGGACGCCACCATACCCGGCAAATGCGCTGCACCACCAGCGCCAGCAATGATTACCTTAAGTCCTTTGTTAATGGCTTGCTCAGCATAGTCTACCATTCTATGTGGTGTGCGGTGCGCAGAAACTATGGTTACCTCGAAAGGGACACCCAATTCTTCTAAAACAGAAGCCGCATCAGACATTACACGTAAATCTGACTGACTACCCATGATGATTCCTACCAATGCTTTGCTCATGCTTTTATCTTTAATTCTGCTTTTACGAAATTAACTTTTTCCTTCAAACCCTCTATGTTGCTTGCGGTAATTGTAGCGTGCCCCATTTTACGGTGCGGCTTGGTAATTCTTTTGCCATAAAGGTGTACATGTATGCCTTCTTGGCCGAGTACATTTTCCATTCCTTCATATTTGGCGGGCCCTTCGAAGCCATCTTCGCCCAAAAGGTTAACCATTGCGGCTGGTTGAACAATTTTAGTGCTGCCCAAAGGCAAATTTAAAATGGCTCTTAAATGCTGTTCAAACTGAGAGGTTTCGTTGCCTTCAATGGTTTGATGACCACTGTTATGCGTTCTTGGCGCTACTTCGTTCACCAATATTTCACCTTCTTTTGTCAAGAACATTTCAATGGCCAATAAACCGACCATATTCAATTTAGTGATTAGCGTTTTGGCAATTTCTTGTGCTTTAATTTCTACGCTAGTGCTCACGATTGCGGGCGAAAACAGGTATTCTACAAGATTCAACTCAGGGTGAAAAACCATTTCAACTGTTGGGAAACAGGTGACCTCACCCTTTTCATTTCTGGCAGCAATTACAGCTATTTCTTTCTCGAAAGGAATGAGCTTTTCAACAAAACCCGGGGCATCAAAAGCTTTGCTGAAGGCCTCTTCGGTGCGAATGACTTGCACTCCACGTCCATCATAACCACCAGTAGCCAGTTTGTTTACAAAAGGAAGAAAGTCTTTATGTTTTGCCACATCAGCGTTGGATTGGGTTTCAATAAAGTCGGCTGTGGGTATTCCGTTTTCCTTATAAAACCTTTTCTGAAGTGTCTTATTTTGAATCAGTTCAATTACCTCAGGCTGTGGAAACACCTTTTTACCTTCCTTAACCAATTGCTTTAGAGCCTCGGTATTTACGTTTTCAATTTCAATGGTAATTACATCTTTGTCTTTGCCAAAGTTGTAAACTGTATCAAAGTCTGTGAGTTTTCCGTGTGTAAACGAGGCCGCAATTTCTTTAGAAGGCGCGTTTGCATCGGGGTCTAATACGTGCACATTAAAGTTGAAATCTATGGCCGACTGAATCATCATTCGACCCAGTTGACCTCCTCCTAAAACTCCTATTTTGAAATTAGAATCGAATACCGACATGCTTGTTTTTAATGGAATGCGGGCAAATTTAGTCAATAATTTCTATTCCCATTTTTTGCATCAGCTTAGTTGCGTTAAAGCTTTTGCAAAGGCCTGGGGTGAGCGTATAATCGAAGATGATATCATCATTCTCAATCACGCTATTGAAACTGTAGTTTTTAATCCCGTTTAGTTCTGTAGTTATTTTGCCTAGCGTCAGGTCGTGTGTGGAAACAAAGCCGAAAGCGTATGATTTATTCAATTGCCTGATCAAGGCAATGGCGCCCGTATGCCTGTCTTCTGAATTGGTTCCTTTCAACACCTCGTCTATCATAAATAGTGTAGGAATTTCTGTATTGATTGAGCCCAAAAGCTGCTTCAATCTTTTCAATTCAGCATAAAAAGAAGAAACGCTTTCTTCCAAATCATCCTGCGTACGCATGCTGGTAAACACCTGAAGTTTAGAGATATTCATGGATTCGGCACAAACTGGAGCTCCCATAAGCGCCATAATCGAATTTACCCCCACTGTTCTTAAGAATGTACTTTTTCCACTCATGTTCGATCCTGTGATCAAGCAGATTCCGCCTTTTCCTGAAAAGTCAAAATCATTGCTCACTCTCTTTTTAGCATTGAGCATTGGGTGGCCCATTTGAGTTGCTTTAATTATGAAAGGATCCGTTTCTATGGTTGGGAAAATAGCCGTTGGATTTGAAAAGTAGAATGCACCAAGGCTATTCACGGCTTCAATTTCTCCAATGGCTTCAAACCATGACTGTATATCTTCCTTGGTCTTTTGCCTCCATTTTTCAGCCTGTATCAACCAATATACATCTAGGATAAAAAGCATATTGAATATCTGGTACATCATGTTAGCACGGTTGTGCAGATTATCCAAAATAGACTGAAGTTGGTTGATGACTACAGAAGCGTCTTTACCATCTGTTTGAAGTTTCCCTTTCAAATCTTTCATCAAAGGTGATGTCAGTTCTTGCTTTTCAATCCAAGCTATTTGAGACTCATATGCCTTTAATATTTTATTACTGAAAACGGTTTTCTGAAATACATCGCCTGCGTATTTAAAAACAGTAGCCAAAACCCCAATATTAATGAACACGGCCAGAATGGGAAGTCCAATTGGAGACACTCCAATAGAAGCAAGCACAATGCATGTAAGTGTAAATAATGGAAAAAGGAAAATGGCTAATTTGTAAAATGTTTTTGTCAACAGAACATTGGGCTCTTTTATCCAAGAAAGTAGCGGTTCAATATTGGCCTTTTCTTCATTGAACGCTCTTCCGCTTGCCTGAATGTTTTGCCTCCAATCAATCAAAGGAGCGACTTCTTTTGATGCTTCTTGCCTCTTTAGAATTTCCTCCTTATCGGCAGGTGTACTCAACCATTTCGCCATGGTCTCTCTGCCAAAGGCGGTTGAAGCTCTATTGATTAACTGAAAAATAGAATGCCTACCAAAGACGTCAAGATCAATATGGTATTCATGTAGTGGATTGATGAACTCCGCTCCATCATCTAAAGTGGAAAGCTTCATTTCTAGTCTCTGCAACTCTTCTTCATTTACCTTAAGTAAGGCTTCTGTAAAGTCGAGTTGTTTCTTTACCGCAACGTGTTTTTTGAGCAAGTAGAAAAAGAGCAGAATAAAACCAATGGCTGTTGCGGTTATTCCTTCTGTTATTTTTGCGTTTGCAAAAAGTGTAATTAAGATGATTGCTACAAAAAATAAAGAGACCCTAAGCCATGCGAGTGAAAGGGACCTTTTTTTTTGGTCATTAAGGCTATGTTCAAATTGCTCTGCCCTTTCTTTAAAAAGTTTTTCCATTCTGTTAATAAGAGATTTAAGTGCGGCTCTGGATAAGATGAAGGGCATAAAAAACCATTCTTACCATTAAGGCGTATTTATGTTCAAACATAGACACCACAATTTACACTTCTATCAAAAATGTCAATTAATTAGTATGAGAACACGTAAATTCATTGGAATATGTTTTTTCTTTTTATCTTCAAAGCTGCTGAAATCCTAAAGAGTGTCGTTAAACGAAAATCAACTTCTTGCTGCATTTGCCAAAGGCGATAGACGTGCTTTTGAGCATTTATTCAAAGAGCATTATAATGGCGCTTGCCGATATGTTTTCAGAATACTTCGTGATGAAGATACTTGTGAAGAAATTGTGCAGAGCACTTTCGTAAACCTTTGGGAAAAGCGAGAGATGATTAGAGAAGACATTAATTTTAAATCATACCTATTTAGAGCTGCTTACAATACTGCCCTTAATTACATTAAGCATGAAAAGGTGGTCAATAAGTATGTGAACAATAAGCAAGATTCTATTGAAATCAGCATGCAAAGCTATGTCAGTCATCAGCCTGATTTTGAGTTACAAAAACGAATTGAAGACGCACTTGATAGCTTACCTCCCCAATGTCAGAAGGTTTTTAGAATGAGTAGGGAAGAGGGCCTCAAGTATCATGAAATTGCGGAGGAATTGCGTATATCTAAAAAGACGGTTGAAGTGCATATGGGTAAGGCACTTAAGATATTAAGAAACCAATTACAGGATTATTTAGTTTTTTTTCTGCCTTTGGTGGTTTTGTTGTAGGGGAATAAATTGTCAGGGTTGTTACATTAACTGACAGAAAGAAGGAAATGATGGAAGAGTTAATGGCCAAATATTTGGCCAATGAACTAAATACTAGCGAAAGAGCCGATTTTGAATTCCAAATGATTCAGGATGAAGAGCTTAGGCTCGAATTAGAGTCTTATGCTAATGTGCTTGATTTAACGAGCAATGAGAATGATAAAATTTTCGATGCAGATTTCGCTTGGAATAGAGTGAACGAACGCACAAAAGAGACTAAGGTTGTAAAAATCCAAAGGACTAATTTTAGCTTTTTAAAGATTGCAGCTTCCCTATTGGTATTGTCGGTTGCTGGATATTTTATTTATAATTCGACAAAGGCTAAGGACTTTGAGGGTACGGAGTTAACCTCAGTGGCTAATGGGATAAAAGAATTTACATTGCCTGATGGATCGTTAGTGAAACTAAACGCGAATGCTAAACTCACCCTATCCAAACATTTTGGAGATAGCAATCGTAACGTGATTTTAAAGGGAGAGGCAAATTTTGACGTTGTTCGCAATGAAGATCTGCCTTTCGTAATTGAGGCAGGAAACAGTACAGTAAAGGTTTTAGGTACTAGTTTTAATTTAGCCACTGAGGCTGAAGATGGTGTAGAACTTGATGTTACTGAAGGCTTGGTTGAATTTTCTTCAACAATTACTGGAGCAAAGGAGCATGTTGCCAAAGGGCAAAGTGCGAAACTGGATAAATCAGGAAAGATTATTCAAAAGAATGAAATGAAGGATACCAACTTTAGTGGTTGGTGGACAAGAAAACTGGAATATGATGCCACGCCTCTAAGTGAAGTATTTAAAGACTTAGAAGACACCTATTGGGTAAAAATTAATTATAATGAAGCCATTGGCGCTTGTACGCTAACCTCCACATTTCAAGGGACTTCAATAGAAGATGTAATCAAGACCATTGTGGCTACTTTTACAGAGGTAAAGCTAGTCTCCTTTAAAGAAAATGAAATAAAATTAGACGGAAAGCCCTGCGATCATTAAATTGGTCCATGCTCAGGGGATTTCTGGTTTCCATCTACGTATTTTGGTGTATTAACGTACAAGCCCAAGAGAGGTCTAATTCAGTTTTAGACTTTGAATACGTTGTTGAATTTGATAACGTAACGCTAAGTGCTGCTTTGCGCCAATTGAATCGTCAGACGCAAATCAATTTTTCATACAATACTATGATCATTCCGAAAATGGATAAATTTTCGGTTAAATATGATGGTGTCTCACTGCGAGCGATCCTAGAAGATATATTATCCAAAGCTTATCTTTATTATAGAGAGGTTAACGGCACGATCGTGATTCTCAAGCAACCTTCCACCGATAGGACAATTAAGGGGCAAGTGCTGGATGCCGAGACCCAAACACCTCTTCCTTATGCCAATGTGTTCATTGATAATAGCACCTTTGGAGTGGCTACAAATCGTGAAGGCTATTTTGAAATTAAGAATATCCCTTATATCGCGTTCAATCTTGTTGTGTCTTACGTTGGATATGAGCCCAAGACTATTCCTTTCAATTATAAACAGCCACTAGAGAACAACACTTTTATAATTGAAATGAATGTTGAAGAAGTGGCCTTAGAGCCAGTTGAAGTTTCGGCCAACAAGACTAGAAAGCAACGTAAAAGTGACCGGAGACTTCTCAAAAGGTTTGAAGAGGATTTTTTAGGAAGAGATAGCAACGCTAAAGATTGTAGGATTGTCAACCCAGAAGTGCTGGATTTCTTTGTGCTCGATTCTCTAAATAACTATGAAGTAACAGCCAATGATAAGCTATATATTGAGAATTATGCCCTAGGTTATCAGGTAAGTTACATTCTGGAAGAATTCACTTTTATTAATGGCACTAAGACATACATTGGCAAGGCACAGTTTACGGAACTTGAACCCAAGTCGCGAAAGCAGAATGCAAGATGGGAAGAGGCCAGGGGAAAGGCATATTATGGGTCTGTTAACCATTTTTTGAATTCCTTGATCGAAAGTAGAGTTGCGGAGGAAGGTTTTTCAGTGAATACAGTTCAATTCGATTCGGTTACTTCAGAATACAGTACTCCACTGAACCCTGCCAAATTATCTGAAATTATAAGGCTTGAGCCATCTGATAAGGACCTAGAGTACAAATTGCTAGGCTCTTCTGACATAGAAATAACGTATACAAAGGGTTTTGAAGACGAAGAGTACAAGAAACTCTTTAGAAGTAAGTCCAAAAGTGGAAACTATAAATACACCGATCAGAAATCTAGATCTACAATCTCCTTGAGTAATGACCAGAGCCTTACCAGCTATCAGGTGGTGGGTATGGACATCAGTGATGTTCCATTGTTTCAAAAGTCCGTAATCCTTTTTCAAGAAAAACAACCACTGATTGCTTTCCCTGGTTATTTCAGCAGTAAGCGAGCAGCCCTATATTTGGGCTGGTGGACATGGGGAGGCTTTTCTGTAAAGCTACCTCTAAACTTTAGGCCAAAGGAGCAAGAGCAATAGACTTCATGTTTATTGGCCGTAAGATCATTCTAGGAGAAAATATTATAAGTGATAAGGGCTGAAATATAGGCCACTGCGGTCATATAAATGGTTTGAATTATTGGCCATTTCCACCCTTTAGTTTCTCTGTATACAATGGCTAAAGTGCTCATGCATTGCATCGCAAAAGCATAGAATACCATGAGTGAAAAAGCTACAGCGGGGGTATACATGGCTTCACCTGTTTCAGGGTTTTTTTCCTGACTCAACCTTTCCCTGATGGTTACTTCATCATCATCACTGGCGCCAATACTGTATATGGTGGACATGGTGCCCACAAAAACCTCTCGTGCCGCGAAGGAAGTAATCAGTGCGATTCCTATTTTCCAGTCATAACCGAGTGGGCGAATTGCCGGCTCTATAATTTTACCGAATGATCCTGCAACAGAGTATTCGAGCTTATAAGAGCTTAATGCTATTTCATATTCTTCTTCGGATGCATTTGCACCAATGTTTTGCCTAACGTTCGCTTCCGCATTTCGGAAATTATCGTTGAAACCATAGGAGGCCAACACCCACAATACAATAGATATAGCAATGATTATTTTACCCGCTTCAAATACAAAGGTTTTCGACTTATCATAAATGGTGAGCCCAATATTCTTCCAGCTTGGGATTTTATAGCCTGGCAACTCCATGATGAAGTAAGACTTTTGACCACTCTTTAAAATGAGCTTCATTACATAAGCCGAACCAATAGCAGCTAAAAAGCCGAGAAGATATAAGGCTTGAAGGACCAAGCCCTGAAGGTTGAAAATGCCTAGTACTTGCTGTTCTGGTACTACCAAACCAATTAAAATAGCATAAACCGGTAACCTCGCAGAGCAACTCATAAATGGGGTTACAAAAATCGTAATGAGTCTGTCTTTCCAGCTTTCAATGTTTCTGGTGGCCATTATGGCTGGAATGGCACAGGCCATTCCACTGATCAGTGGCACTACTGATTTTCCATTGAGGCCAACTTTTCTCATCAGTTTATCCATCAGGAAAACCGCTCTGGACATGTAGCCGCTCTCTTCTAAAAGAGCGATAAAGGCAAATAGAATAGCGATTTGAGGTATAAATACGAAAACACCAGCAAGTCCGGCAAGCACACCATCGGTGAGTAAATCAGAAAGGATTCCTTCAGGAAGGACATCTTTCACCCAGCCACTAAATTCTGCTATCGATCCTTCAATAAGGTTCATAGGTGCTTCTGCCCAAGCGAAAATAGCTTGAAATATGAGCATGAGTACCGTAAAGAAAATAAGATATCCAAAAACAGGGTGAGTAACCACCTTGTCTATTTTCTGGCTTACGGATTTCTTTAACGGGTCTTGTGAGTTCTTTACATTTCTATCTACGATATCAGAAATGAGCTGGTACCTACCCAAGGTCTCTTGAGACTGAGTTGGTACATCATAAAAACCATTTTCGGTCTTTATTTTGGCTATTTTCTCTTTTTCCTCCTCAGTCAAAAAATTCAAACGCACAGATTGTTGCGCGTATTGATAGGCGCGGTAATTTTCAGTGAGGTCAAACTCTTCTTTGATAACATCTATGGTTTTGGGCGCTAAATCATAGATATCATAGAATGGGCGCTTACTCTTGATCAAAGGCTGAGTTAGGGCTTCTTTTAAAGCCGCTACTCCGTGGCCAGAATGAGAATTAGTCGGAATGATTTTTATTCCTAAGTCAATGGAAAGGCCTCTTAAGTCAATGTTGAGCTTCTTAAGCTGGGCAACATCCATCATGTTGAGTACCAAAACCAACGGAATACCTAAATCCCTTATCTGAGTAAAAAGGAGTAGGTTTCTTTTAAGGTTAGAAGCATCGGTTACTACAATTACCTTATCAGGGTATTGTGGATGTTCAGGGTCAAGCAGAATGTCTTGAACGATCTGTTCATCCAATGTTTTGGGGTAGACACTATAAGTGCCAGGAAGGTCAATAATTTCGGCAGTGCTGCCATCTGGTAGTTTTGAGAACCCAGATTTCTTATCTACAGTTACTCCAGGGAAGTTCCCTGTTTTTTGATTGAGCCCAGTAAGTAAGTTAAAAAGTGTTGTTTTTCCAGAGTTAGGATTTCCAACAAGCGCAATTTTAATTCTGTCCGCTTTTGCCATGTCTTAATCTTCAATCATAATACAAGCCGCTTCATCCTTTCTAAGCGAGAGGCAATAACCCGAAACGCCAATAGCAATGGGGTCGCCAAAAGGAGCGATAAGATCTACAGAAACTTCCGTTCCGGGCAGGCAGCCCATTTCAATAAGTTTTACTGAAAGAGAATCATCTTTAAACCCTTTTATGATCCCTCTTTCGTTTTTCTTTAACTCTGCTAGACTTTTCACGGCTCTATGCTTATTTAGATTAAATATAAACAACCGCAATTTACTAGAGTCAATGCTCATAACAAAATACTCGTGCCAATTAGGTTGATCTATTTTAAGAGGGGTGAAAGAAGCCGTTATTTGGGACTCAATATCCAGGTAGAATGCCTGAAAGATTGCCATTTCATTCGGGTAAGATCTATTTCAGGATCAATAATAGCATGTCGGGTACTTCCATTGAGAGAGACACTGGTATTGGCGTAAACTTCTACGTCTGCTATTCCTTCTTTTTTATAGTGCTTTTCCATCCAACGGGCCATTTGCCAGATCATATCGGGTTTTGAGGCCGCTGCTGCGACTTGTTTGGCTGTAAAGAAATCCATTGGGTCTACACGCCATGTGTTATCAGTTTTTGGGTCTTTTAATTTAAAATCCAAATTGCCATACTTTACCCGTAACATCATTCGCCACGAAAGGCGGTGACCTTCTTCCGTCCAAGACACATCGCCTTTATATAGGTGATGTCGTAGTGGTAGATAGACTTGAAAGCCGAAGTAAATGGCGAAAACTATGGCTAATGCTAGCCTACCGGCTTTGAGCTCCGTTTGCTTATTATTAGAAAGTCCTATCAAAGTCTTTTTAGGGAAGAAGGCCTTTCTGATGGTTTCGGGATTGAAGAATAACACCGTCAGGCCAATCATCATGAAAGGGAAAATACCAATCTGAAAAACCACGGCATTGAAAACGTGGAAGACTATTGAAGTGATGAAGGCGATGACTCTTGTTTTCTTCCAAAGCAAGAAGTAGACAATGAGTAAATCAAAGAAGATTCCGCCATAAATAACCAGATTTTGCAGCCACTGTTTTTGCAAAAGATCACCTATTAACCAATACCCATTTTTTGAGCTCAGAGCCACTTGGATAAAGTGACCTTCAACCCAGCCTGGGTAAATTTTGTTCAGTGCGGCAAATGTAAAGACAATCCAGAGCTGTATAATGAAGATGGTAATACACCACCTTGGGCAGGTCATACTTACGACTGAGCTCCATCTTTTTGCATCGAATGAGGCGTAGGCATGGGCAGGAACGCAAAGCATGAAAAGGCAAAGAAGAATAAGCAGGTAGTAATGATTATTGTAATGCGATTTTTGCATCCAATAGACCAGTGTCCAAAGTATGGTGAAGATGCTGAGGCTAAGCCTATAACGATAACCTACCATAACACATAAACCACAAATGGCCATTAAAGCGAAATATGCATACATTCCGCTACCCGGAAGTGGTTGGAGCCACTCTAAACCTATGAGGGTGAATGTAAACATAGGCTCAATTAGGGCTTGTTTAACCCAGCCAGTAAGTATGGCACCAAAGGTTTCAGCGAAAATCAGAAAGCCGAAAATTATTCGAAATAATATGAGTGGAGAATTGTCCACTGGATCGAATTGCTTTTGAATGATTCTGGAAAAGAAATTCAACATATTTCTAATCTATACAATTTTGGAATTTTAAACAGGAGGATTCGGTTATAAAATTATGAAAGAAAAAAAGGTTCGGGCTTCAAAGAAAGAAAAAATGGGGGCTAAAAAAGACCCAAAACTTGATGAAATGGAGTTGAGAGACACCGAAAAGGGAGATTTTGATTTTGGAGGAATTCCGAAGGATGCTCCTTTTAAAAGAAATATTGGTTGCGGTGGTTAATTGACTATTTAAATCTTTCCTTCTACCAAAACCACAAATTCACCTTTCACGCCCTTGGTTGTGAAATGGTCAATCAGTTCGGATAAAGTACCTCGAACGGTTTCTTCAAACATCTTTGAAATTTCTCTCGACACCGAGGCTTTTCTATCTCCCAAATGTTCTTTCAATTGCTCTAAGCATTTAATCAGTCTGTGAGGCGATTCATAAAGGATGATGGTTCGCTCTTCTTCAGCCAGCTTTATCAGTCTCGTCTGACGTCCTTTTTTATGTGGAAGAAAGCCCTCAAAGACAAAACGATCAGACGGTAGCCCAGAGTTGACCAAAGCAGGCACAAAGGCTGTGGCGCCCGGCAAACAGTTGACTTCGAGGCCAGCCTTTAACAATTCTCTCACCAGTAGAAATCCAGGGTCCGAAATTGAAGGTGTACCAGCATCAGAGATGAGTGCAAACTTTTCGCCTGCCTCCATTCTACTGATTAGTTTTTCGACCGTTTTGTGTTCGTTGAAAATATGATAACTCTGGAGTGGCTTGGTAATATTATGATGCTTTAATAGCTTGCCCGAAGTACGCGTGTCTTCCGCCAAAATAACATCCACTTCACTCAGTATTCTCAAAGCTCTTAAAGTGATGTCTTCAAGATTTCCAATGGGAGTGGGGACGAGGAATAGAGAAGTCTCAGACATCAGGTTAGATTAATAGGTCAATTTTACTGGCCAGTTTACGGTCCTTGTCTGTAATAGTGTTGCCAGCATCATGGGTGGTCAATTCAATTGTCACTGTATTATATACATTTGACCAATTGGGATGGTGGTTCATTTTTTCGGCACAGATGGCAACTTTCGTCATAAAACCAAAGGCTTCTACAAAATCGGTAAACTCGAATTTTCGAACGAGCTTATTGTCTTTTTCTTCCCACATATCTTAGTTTTTAGCTGTAATAATGTATTGATATTGTAGACTCCTATTGTCAGTCTCCGTATTTGAGAAACCTGCTTTTTTCAAAGATTGTTCTAATGTTTTGCTCGAAACCTTGGCTTCATCTGAGGGCCCCACTGGAATGTCGCCCGTTTTGAAATCGATAATAAGCAAAGTTCCGCCTTTCTTCATTCCCTTTTTGAGTCGGCTTAAATATTGATCCTTATTGGGGATATAGGCATAGGTATTTACAATCAATACAACGTCCACCTCATTGTCAAGTAAATTAGGCACATCGGCTGGGGTCAGTCGTGTATCAATATTATCTGCCCACTTGCCTACAATTGACTTCTGATTTTCTATGTATTCCAGTGAATTAGGGTCGATATCCATAGCGATTACCTTCTTCGCTTTTCTGGCGATTTTGAATGTAAAATATCCAGATCCGGCTCCAACATCGGCTACGGTCTTATTGGTTAAATCTCCTAATAGGTTAATTACAAACTCCGGATTTTGCCATTCCGTTCTACCTTCGTCTTCTTGTAATTCAAGTGATTCCTGATGCTCGCTTAAAACTTCGGGCACTAGTTCTTCATGTTGTATTGGTGGAGAGTCTACACCTCGTTCTTTAGGTTTAGAAGAACAAGACCAGAGTAAAAGGATGAGCAATATGTAGGGTAATGACCTCAAAGTTATAGGGCTATGATTCCTTCAATTTTTGCTGCTTCGAGATAGGTATTAATGATGGCATCGCTAGAAGGCATCATGACTTGAGCTGTAATACTTACATATTTTCCCTTGCTAGAGGCCTTGGTTTTTACATCATGGCCGGGGAAAAGCTTTTTTACTTCATCTTGCTTCTCGTCTTCCACGATAAATTTGAACATGTATAAAGCTGGAAAGTTAAGGGTGTTCTCTAGTTTTTCCTTAAAATTCTCTGAAGTGAATTTTTGCATCACGCTAAGTTAAGGCAGGAAGGGGCAAAAAAAAATCGGCCAGAAGGCCGATTTAATGTTTTTAGTAATATTTATATCGTTTGTCTAGAATTTCGGCCTTGTCTCTTACCGATTGATTCATCTTCAATTGAGCGTTACTTAGCGCTCTTTGCTGAATTTGATTTACATAAGTAGTGTAATCCGTAATGCCGGCTGGCGTATTTTTCCCTTTTAACTCCATGATTACAACTCCTACATCAGTAGTAATTGCTTTAGATCTGTCACCTACATTTTTAAGTGCAAAGGCTGTTCCTACAGCAGCAGGAGCAACGCCTACATTAGGCAAAGAATTTGAGCTTAATTTCACTTGAGTATCAGTGTATACTTGTGCAATGGCATCAAATGAAGCAGCCATATCAGATAATGAACCTGAAGCAGCTGAAATCTTATCAGTGATGTACTTTGCCTTTTTATCGTTTTCAACTTTAAGTTTGATCTGGCTTCTCACCCCACTATCCGTAAGTTTAGCCGTACCTGCCTCTACTTTGGCTCTGTAAACCGCTACAACGTATTCATTGGCAAGGTCAAAGTCCTTCACATCTCCTACAGATGCTTCTCCATATAACCATGTTACAATTTGACGAGCACTTTCTAATCTACCAATACTTGAACTGTTAGAGTTAATATTGTTCCCACTGAAGACAGAGTAACCGTTTGCAGATGCATTGTTTACAAAATCATCATATGACTCAGTTTCTAAAACAAACTGACCAGCTTTTTGATAAGCGCCATCGATAGTTTCGTCTGATGGAGTTAATTCTTTCAGGATAATAGCGACTTTGTATCTGTTGTTGCTTGGCGCTCCAGTTACATTCATAATGTGGTAACCAAAATCACTTTCTACAAGACGGTTAATTACACCTTCACGATTCACAGAGAATGCAGCTTTTTCGAATGGCTCAGCCCACTGACCTTGCGCATCTCCACCTTTTCTATACCATCCTAAATCTCCTCCCGAAGGTCCAGAAGAATCTTCAGAGTTGAGAATAGCCAATTGAGCAAAGTCTGCACCGTTTCTGGCTTCACGTAAAATCCCTTCTGCTTTGGTTTTTACTGCGGCTTTGTCTGCTGCAGACATTCCTTCTGTTCTCAGTAGGATGTGACTTACTTTTACAAATTCGGCTTCGCTTTTAACAATATCTGATAACTTGTAAAGGGTATAAATCCCATTTTGCAAATTTGGACCAATGATATCGCCTTTCTTAATGTTCGAAAGATTGTTGACAACTTCATCAGGAAGTGCTGATGGGTCGAATGTTCCAAAACCAATTCCTTGTTCTGTATTAATAACGGCTAAAGTTGAGTCGTTATCTCCGGCCTCAAGCTGAGCTTTAAGATGGTTTAGTTCTTCAATATAATAAGCGCTATCCGCAGCTGATGGAATAACAGGGAAAGAGATGTAGTCAATTGAACGACTCTCTTCTACAGTGTATTCATCTTTGTGCTGATCTAAATAGGCTTGTAAATCGGCATCAGAAACTTCAGAAACTTGGTCATCATTTACAGCCAAGAAAGGAATGTAAAGGTAATCCAAAGTAACTTCGCCTTCTTGCTCCATATATTCTTGTTGTGCTTCGGCCAAGGTTACATAGTTGGTTTTCAGAATCAGGTTCTGATATTTCGCCATGCGTCTGTTCTCAGCTAAGCTATTTTCGAACATCTGCCATCTAATTCTAGACTCTGGGTCCAAATCACTGTTCACCAAAACTTGGTTCAAAAACTGACGGTCCAGTTCACCCGTTTGAGGATCTGCAAATTGTTGCATTACTTGAGGTGAAATGTTTTTGCCTTGAACCATATCGATTCTTTCATCGCCAGAAACTGCAATGCCAGCTTTATCGAAACGTTTGGTATACGCGATTTGAGCAATCAACTGCTCCCAAGCCTGATTTCTTATGGTTTGCATTAAGAACTCATTCGGGTTAACACCGTATTGAGCCATGTAATTTTGTTTGATGCTTTCTACTAGGTTAGCATATTCTTGCTGACTGATGGATTCTCCAGAAATTTCTCCAACTTCTTGCTTGTCACTACCCAGAATGGACGATCTGCTGCTTAATACATCGGTTAAAACGAAAGCTAAAATCGATGCCCCTACTACGACTACCAAGAGTCGTCCCATCTTTTCACGAAGCGTGTTAATTATTGCCATTTGTACTTATTAATTGAAATAGCCGCAAACATAATTGATTTATGACCTATTAGCAAAAGAAAATACAGACAAAAAGCCCTGTTAATCAGTCTTCTCTGTCTGGAAGGATACTAAGCATAACGGTATCAATCCTAGCATCTTCCATTGCCACTATTTTTATTTTGAACGGTGGAACGGAAATGGTCTCATTTACTTGAGGAATATTCTCGGTGATTGAGAGGATAAAGCCGCCTAGCGTGTCGTAATCACCTTCTGGAATATTGAAATGGTACTTCTCGTTCAAGTAGTCTACTTCGTGGCGAGCGCTGAAAAGATAATTGTTGTCGTCAAGTTTTTGCTCAACCCAATCTTCATCATCGTGTTCGTCTTGAATCTCACCAAAAATCTCCTCGATCACATCTTCTAAACTTACCAGACCTGATGTCCCTCCAAATTCATCTACGACCAAGGCCAAACTTTTTCTTTCTTGAATAAACTGGATCATTAGCTCATTCACTAACATGGTTTCGGGCACAATGATTATTGGCGTAAGAATACTCTCTATGTCTTGAGGCTTTTTAAATAGCGCTAATGCATGACAGTATCCAATGACCTCATCAATATTATCTCGGTACACCAATACTTTGGAGTGGCCGCTTTCAATGAACTCGTTTTTTAAATCTTCTATGGAATCCTCAAGCTCCACTGCGGCAATATCAGTTCGAGGAATCATACATTCCCTTACTTTAACGGTTTTGAACTCTAGGGCATTGTTAAAAATTTTGGTGTCCAATTCTACTTTGGATTCTTTAATATCTTTATGGGTATTGCGCTGAATGTAGGAGCGCAGATCTGTAAGCCCGAAAACTGGGCGATCTTCAGAGAATTTCTGTCTTAAAATATGAACGATAATGAAACGAGACATTTGTTCAATTACCCAAACCAAAGGAAACATAATGATGAAAATGAGCATGATCGGAACTGAAAGGATGCTCAATAGTCGGTTTGGGTTAATCAGGAAAATGCTTTTGGGAGTAAACTCAGCCGTAAATAATACCAAAAGGGTAGATAATACAGTTTGGATGATAAGTACTGCACCAGGGTTAATTAAATACTCTGGTAGAACATCCATGATCAAAGGCTCCAGAATTAGGGCCATAAAATAACCATACATCACCAGCGCTATGGTATTCCCCACCAAGGCTGTGTTAATGAGCCTAGAAGGTTTCTGGGTGAAAAATGCAAGAATTCTTCCGCTGAGCGTTCCTTTTTTGCTCTGAAGCTCGATTTGAAGTTTACTTGAGGTAACGAATGCGATTTCAGTTCCAGAAAAAAATGCTGAAAAAATGAGGGTAATGATGATAACCGTAACTTGGTAATAGTCCATTAATGTTTCTTTTTCCGCTTAGGAGCCGACTTGGCCTGTTCTTCTTTTTCTTTATGCTTTGCTTTTCTATATCTGTATAAAAATAACAGACCTATTGATATCATAAAAATAAAATAGGAATAGGCAATTCCATAAGTCATGGTCTGATGTACTCCAATCACAAATGTGACTACACAAAGTGAAAAGATTATGGTACCACTAGTTGTTCTCATTCGTCTCTTTAATTAGGAATTCCGTATCCTTTGGGTTTGTAACCTTAAATTCTGAAAAATCTTGAGGAGCATCCATACCCGTACCCTGAATCAAATCTGTTTCTGTGGTTACAATAAAGAACTGATCAGTATAAATTCTTTCTGTGTTTGGGTTCCAGAACAACTCTTCGGTTTTTAGAGTCTGATTTTCCTTTAGGTTTATAACTACTACATCACCAGTAGCCCTATAAAGTTTTGTTTTAGCATCATAAAAACCTTCTAATGCAGTGAGTATCGAAGTAGTGTCTCCCTCGCTATCAAAAAAATCAATTCTTATAGTTTCAGGAAACTCCAAATCTCCATTGGAGAAAGTTAGTTGTTTATTTCCCTTAATTCCCAATTTCCGAATAGAACCTTCGGTCATAATGATTTCTACATTCTCTGATTCTAGAATTGGCCCCTCATACTCTTCCATTTCAGCCAATTTTTTTGGCTCAGAAAAACAGGCCGTAAAAGCCATAATAAACAAAAGAGGTATAAATTTTCTCAATCTCATGGTATGAAAAACGGTCTTCCCTAAGAGAGAAGACCGCCTTTATTTTCATTTGGGCAATAATTACTGCTGTTCTGGTCTTTTCTGCAATTTAACAGTTTGCTGTATCCAGCATCCTACTGTTACTGAATCACCTAGTTCTTTTCCTTCAGTAAAGATTTCTCCACCACTTGGAAATTGCGCTTTGGCTTGACTTGCTTTCAGTTGATTACCCCCTTTGGTGTAATATTCGTAAGCAACAATGAATTTTGCCCTATCATCAACTTGGCTTTTCTGCTGATCACATTCTGTGCTTTGCATCACCATATCACCAATCAATGTGTACATCTCTTCCTTTAACGTAGGGTCAATTTCTACCGTAGCAATGGCCAATTTTCTCGCCTCCGCTTTATTTCCCTCAAGGCGTTCCATTAACACAATCTGCTTCATGGCTTTTCCTTTATCAGTATTGTCTTCAGCAATCTCTATAGCTTTGTTATAGTAGATCTTAGCATTTACATAGTCTTTTTCTTTAACATATGTTGAGGCAAGTAAGTTAGCAACACCGTATTGTGGCTTTGTTTCGAGCACAGCTTTCGCGGCATCAAGAAACCATTCAGCATCGGTACATCCACCATCGTAAGCATAAACAAATATTTTGTTTGCCAGCTCTCCATCTTTAGGGTTTGCTTTAAACTGAGGAACAAGTTTTTCAATGATAAAGGCACAGTCGATTAAGTTAAGGTTAGCCAATTTTTCATCGACAAACTCTTTTACGGCATCCATACTCTTGGTGCTCTTATTCTGACTTTTCGCTTTTTTGATTTGATAATCAATGTGCTCGGTACATTTGTTATAGATATCAAGAATTTGCTCGTCAGTAAGACCAATATCACGTGTATAGCCTAAAACAGCAGTTTGCATATAATAGCGGCCAGTTGAGTAGAAGCCCTCATTTCCTTCAAGCTCATACGTAAGTTTGAACAAATCAAGCAAGTACTGAGTTTTGGAAGCGTCCTTAATAAAATACCTATATGCTGAAATAGCCTGACGGCCAATATTTTCCTTTTTTGACTCTGGGTACATTTTAAAGCGCATCTCATAGAGCGACATCACTTTAGCGGCCGCTGCTTCTTTTTCAGCTTCGGTTTTCCCATTTTCCCAAGACTCATCCCAAATCGCGATTCCTTTAATATAAGTTGACTCACTTAAATCAGGAAAATGCTCCAAGATATATGCCAGATGACCTTTAGCGGCATCATAATTTCCAGCCTTCTCAGTATCGCTAAACAATGTCCATTTTGTTTGGGCATCGCTTCTTTCTTCTGGTTGTTCTGGCCATTTGAATTGAGCCATGGCAGAGTACCCAGAGGTAATAATGATCAAGGTCAATAAAAATTTAATTCTCATAATACTGTAGTTTAATTATATTTCTGTCTCGCAAACCATGTCTGATCTTGCAAGCTAAATCCAATACTCAACTTGAGGTAGTTTTCTCTAATTAACCCATCGGTTACATTACCTCTATTTCCAAAGGTAGCTCCTAAATTTAAATTTGAAACACCCACAATTCCGTTCAATGGTAAAGACGTTCCAATATTTATACCAAAGTCGTTTACTTCTTGTGAATTGATTAAATAAGGAGTCCTTTCATAATGAATCCCGAATCTATAAGTTATTCTCGGGCCAGCCTTCGAAACTTCGTAGTTTGGTAATAATTCTCCACCAACGGCAATTCTAAATGCATCCCCAAAGTTTGAACTGGTTTGACCAGATTCATCGAGATACTGACTCCATGCCTGAGTTTGTACATCTATACCAACGGCAAACCTTTGTGATTTTTCATAAGAAATACCAAATCCAATACGCTGAGGGATGGAAATTTGGGAATCTACATTGTTTTTTAGCGTATCACTCGAAAGCACGTTTCCGTTAATATCCTGACTCTCTAATCTAGTTAGGTTCCTGCTTCTTACATTCGCCTCTAAATTATAGAATGCTCCAAAATTAATGAATTGCCTTTCCTTAACTTCTAGTTTATAGGCCAAACCAATGTTGGCTGTAACATCCGAAAAACTTCTTCTTTCATTGTAAATTGTGCTACTAAAGGTGATGGTTGGAATGCCAGTAAGAAGGTATTCAGTGTCCCTTTCAATCGAGCCGAATAGGTATGAAGTTTTTAGGCCAACCATGAGGTTGCCAAGCCTTAGGGCATGGGTCATGAAAGCCTCATCTATACCTCCATTTCCATCCAATTGAGATAATAGAATTGAGTTATCTGGGCCAGTAGAGGTTTGCAGAATACCATAATTAACGGAGGTATATGGACTAAGACCTAGTGCCATATTCCATTTTCCGTATTTTATGGGTAAAGAAAAACCAAAGTCTTTGAATCCACCAGTAAACGAGCTGTAGCTCTGGTCGCCATTATTATAAGTTCTTGAGTCAAAGGAAGTGCCAATTTGGAATACAGCCTCGAAGTTAGTTGCGACTAAAGCAGGGTTAAGGTTATTGAGGTAAAGCCTGTTATTATAACTTATACCGAATCCTCCCATTCCAGCATTATGGGAATAACCTCCCCAGTTGACATCCCCTATTCCAAAAGCAGAATAAGAACTTTGAGTATACTGTGCCTTAAGAGTGGTACAGAATAAAAATGCCCCAAGAAGGGCCGAATATTTAATGATATTTTTGAGCATTACTTAACCTAAACACATTCAGTCCAACGAGCACTAATTTGAGGGTTACAAATATGTCAGCTTTTCTTTTAGTTTCAAACCTTTCTAAAAAAGGTAAGCCAATAATCCGCTTAAAATCAGACATTTTTAACCAAAATTGTGAGAATTACCTCCAATCCCACGCTGAGATACATTTATAAATACCTAACGATAGCTCAAAGTTTGACTCGGTATCGTCATAACAAGTAGAAAACCATAGACCATTACTGTTTCAAATTAAAGGCTAGTTAGATTTATTTATGACTATAAATTTAGTTGATAAAAATGAGTATGACAATGCTCCGTGGTTATTTTTTGTGTGACTACGATTCACGGAGTCAGGAGCCTATTTTCAAGAACAGAGCCTCTAAGTTTTTATAACTTTAGAATCTTTATTTCGTAAGGCTAACCCATTGGCATTTGAAGTCAACAGTTCAGGGGTTGGATAGCTCTCTGATTTTAATTTTTGCCTTTCGAGTAAATATTCTTTGGTCAGTCACTCAATAGTCTAAAATTGACTTTATAAATTGAACAACAGTTTAAAGATTCTATAGCATTTCATGTCAGGTTGGTTTTGAAGGTTTTAGAATTAAATGAGAACTTAACATTTCGTGTAATCCACTGAATTTGATTTTTGATTAACATTGGTTTTACCGCTAATGCTTATCTTAGCCCAAAATCTGCAAAGCGAATTTGTATTCTCGAATCAGAAGTATACTTTAGCGACACACAGCGACTTTAATGAAAAACAGATTCCTACTAACATTGTGCATGTTGTTTATGGTTTTTATAGCCAAAGCTGAATATATCAACGGGGCTACCCCTGCGACTTCAGTTACGGTTATGGCCTCCGAAGAGATTTCAATTGAATCACATGATGATTCAGCTGCCGCCTCTTCAGACGAAGAACATCCATCTCCTGCGGGTTGGTCCGTAATTCCATTTGTCTTGTTATTGGTAATGATTGCCACTGGACCATTGTTTTATGAGCATTTTTGGCATAAGAACTATCCAATAATTGCTGTGTCCTTGGCCGGAATTGTGGTTATATATTACCTCTTTGTCGTTGGTGATGTTAACCATCCGGTACATGCTTTAGCAGAGTACGTTCAATTCATAGCCTTATTATCCTCCTTGTATATTGCTTCTGGAGGGATAATGATTGATGTGGACAAAAAAGCCACTCCGCTAACAAACGTAGGGCTGCTGGTGATAGGGGCTGTGATATCTAACCTTATTGGTACCACAGGAGCCTCAATGCTTTTAATACGACCTTTTGTTCGATTGAATAAGGGAAGAATTCAGCCTTACCACATAATCTTCTTTATTTTTATAGTGAGTAATGTTGGTGGTGCGCTGACCCCAATTGGTGATCCGCCATTGTTTTTAGGCTTTCTAAAAGGAGTGCCATTCTTCTGGACTTTAGAGCACAATATTATTCCATGGATTACTGGAGTGGGAATCTTATCCTTAGTCTTCTATATTTTTGATAAACGTAATACGGATGAGGATTTGGAGGAAATCTCAACCTTCTCCAACAAAACCAAGATTCTTGGTTCAAGAAATTTTATCTGGTTGGCCATTATAATTGCTGCCGTTTTCATTGATCCAAATGTAATAGAAGGCGTTCCAGCAATTCACTATGACGGAATGAAGTTCTCCTACATTCGAGAATTAATTATGTTCTCTGTTGGCTTCCTCTCTTTTAGGTTTGCCGATAAGCGTGCGATAAAGGGGAACGAATTTAATTTTGAGCCCATAAGGGAAGTGGCATTTATATTTATTGGGATTTTCGGAACGATGATGCCTGCATTGGCCTTAGTAAGTGAGTTTGCACAGTCTGAAACTGGTAGTGCGCTAATCACACACAACACCTTGTATTGGGGTACGGGAATTCTCTCAGGGTTCTTAGATAACGCACCTACTTACTTGAATTTCTTGGCGGCTGCCATGGCTTCGCAGGGCGGAGATATTGCTGTAATTAGCGATGTTCAAAGTTATGCCCTAGGTGGAGTTTATGATGACTCCGTGTTCATGCTCATGGCCATATCCATTGGTGCTGTGTTCTTCGGAGCCATGACTTACATTGGAAATGGACCAAACTTTATGGTAAAGTCTATTGCTGAGCAAATGGGAATTCATATGCCTTCGTTCTTTGGCTATATATTGAGGTACTCTATTCCTATTCTATTGCCAATACTCTTTATTATTTGGCTTGTTTTCTTCGCGTTTTAAATTTTTCTTCACAGAAGGGGAAAGCCTTCCTTTTAGTTGATTTTGTAGAGAAACATTTTGTAACTTCATTTCTCTGAAGTTTTGAAATGGATAGCATTTACCTAGATCTGATTTTGAGCGGCCTCACTTATGTGATTCTTACGTACTTGACTTTTCAGCTTATGAAAAGCCGAAAGGTAAATAAGCATGAAGATGATGATGAGGGAGGAATTAATGAGTTTACACCACCCAATATAGACTTACCGCCTGGTGTGGTTTGGCCTGATTCCCCTTTGCTGAAAAAGAGAAAGGTTGAAAAAGCCTATTAATTAACGCTGTTTACATTTATCACAAATACCAGTAATCAAAAAATTACTTTCTTCACCAGTGAACCCCCTCGGTAGTTTTACCATGGGAATTTCAACATGTTCCAAGCAAGTGGTTTGCTCACATTTGTTGCACTTAAAATGGATGTGATTATGTTGATGGCTTCCTTCGGAACAGGCATCAGCACACAGGGCATAACGAATACCTCCTTTGTCATCGAGTATTTTGTGAATCAATCCTTTGTCTAAAAAAGATTTAAGGGTTCTGTAGATTGTAACCCTGTCATATTTCCCATCTACAGCCACCTCAATATCGGCATGAGAAACCGCTACTTCGTGATTGAGAAAAACGTCAATAACATCCGCTCTGCCTTGGGTCAGCCTTAATGTGTGATCTCTTAAAAGTTCTTTAATATGATTGTCCACGAAATAAAGATAGTTATTCGAGAGAAGAATGTTACACAGGATTTTTAAGTTCCTTGTATAGACGCGTATGATATAAACAGAGACTTAATCCTTCTTTTTTCTCTTTCGAAAAAGTTTTCCTAATGAGTTGAATGTTTTTTTCTCCCACTTCCAAAAAAAGTTAAACTGGCCCAGTAAGGTGCCGTAAAACAAGAGTAGAATTTGGTATAAGGGCGGAATTAGGAGTAAATAAAGAAAGACTCCTTTGATGCCCGTTAGGCTTTCAATGCCAAAAAGCTGAAAAACATAAGGCTTTAAAAACACAACAGATGTACCTGTAAGTGAAAATACAATTAAAACCAACACCACTTGAATGAGCGAGTTGAGATTCCATCGCTCTTTCATCTTTTCTAAAAACTGCGTATTTGCCAAACCTTTTATTCTTTTAAAAGCGCACGAAGTTAGGCATGTTGATACCAATCACCAACCCTAAATAAAACCTTATCAAAAAAACCTTCAATGCGTGGGTATGGGCTAATTATTTCAATAAATTACATCAACAAATTTTCTGATTGAAGATGTACGACTTAAGCAAGTTTCAGCGAATGATGGTCTGTTTAGACCTTACCCAAATGGATAAAGGGCTTATCCAGTATGCGTCTATGATAGCGCGCGTTTTTGAAATTAACTCTGTTTACTTTTTGCATGTGGCCGAATCATTGGAGCTACCTGCTGAGATTCAAGAGAAATACCCCGACTTAATTGCACCACTGGATGAAACGCTTGAGCATGAAATAAAAGCCAAGGTGGATGAGAACTTTGTGCTACCCAATGGCTGCGATGTTCAAATAAAGGTAGCTACTGGGAAAGTGACTGAAGAAGTGATTAAAATGGCCAAAGTAAAGGTAATAGACCTTATGATTTTGGGTAGAAAGCATCACCGTTCTAATGCTGGTTTGAATTCAAGCAAAATCGCCAAGAGCTCTCCTTCTTCCGTAATGTATGTTCCTGAAAACCCAAAACTGGAATTGAATAAGATTCTTATTCCAATTGATTACTCTGAACACTCTCAAATGGCTTTTGAAATTGGAGTGGCACTACAGAAGCAAACCGGTGCAAAATTGATGAGTAATCATATCTATAGAGTGCCGACTGGTTATCATAAATCAGGGAAGAATTATGAAGAGTTTTCGGAGATTATGCTCGAAAACACTAAGAAAGACTCTGAAAAGTTCTTTAAGAAAATGGATACTGGTGATGTGAAATTTGAGCACACTTTTGCGCTTGATGATGATCCACACCCAGCCGATAAAATTTATAAAACAGCTTCTGAAAAAGGAGTGGACTTAATTATTCTAGGCTCTAAAGGCCGAACCAGCGCTGCTGCCTTCTTAATTGGTAGCGTAGCTGAAAAGTTAGTCTATGAAAGTGGAGATATTCCTTTATTCTTGGTGAAGAAAGGCAAAGAGAACCTAAGCCTACTTGAGGCTTTGTTCCGTTTATAATCTATTTGCCGATTTTAGCTTTTAAGCTATAATTCAGTTCGTCTTTTAAGATCATACTCTGATCACCAGAAATAGTAAAAGAGCTCAAAACCGACTTTCCTTGTACCACATTGAAATAGAGGCTGAGCTCTTTTTCAAATTTATACACTGGGTTTTCGTCTTTCATTATAATTCGGATGCTTTCTAACCGGTCTGCCCTGTAATTATATTCAATGGAGCGAACGGAGGGTCTGTCTGTTTTGGCCGAATCAATTACTTTTTTGATATCTGTTCCAGTTGAAAGCTCTTCGGTAACATAGGATGTTTCCAATCCTAGTTTATTTATGTCAGCCTGATAAAAGAGACCAAGCTCTTCTTTCCATTGTTTTGCAGAATCGAATTGAACTATCACCTGATCGGTTTCACCATTCACGCTTAGCTCCTTAGTAAGGGTAGGTCTTTCCTCTTCAAATGCGGCTATTTGCTCGTCTAATAGCTCGACAAGGTCAAAATAAGTGCCAGTTCGGATGGGTTCAGATTTCTTTCCTACAGAACAACCAAATAGCAATAGAGAAAGTAAGAAGACTAGGTTTTTTAATTTCATAAGAGTATTTCTCCGCTCATTTCTTTAGGAATTTCAAGCCCCATTAATGTTAAAATAGTAGGGGCTAAATCGCCAAGTTTACCATCTTTCATTTGAGGCCTCAATTCATTGTCAACGAGAATACAAGGAACCAAGTTCGTGGTATGCGCAGTATTTGGGCTGCCATCTGGATTTATCATTACATCTGAATTACCGTGGTCGGCAATTACGATGGTGGTGTAGCCGTTTTTCAAGGCCGAATCAATTACTTCTCCAGCGCATTTGTCTACCGTTTCACAAGCTTTTACTGCGGCTTCAAAAACCCCGGTATGCCCTACCATATCGGCATTGGCAAAATTGAGACAAACAAAGTCTACCTCCTGCTGATCTAATTCTGTGATGATCGCTTCCTTAATATCATTCGCGCTCATTTCTGGTTGCAAATCGTAAGTGGCCACTTTAGGAGAAGGGCATAAAATTCGTTTTTCGTCTTTAAACGGAACCTCTCTGCCGCCACTAAAAAAGAAGGTGACATGTGGGTATTTCTCTGTTTCAGCAATTCTAATCTGCTTTTTACCAGCCTCGGCAAGTACTTCACCCAAAGTGTTTACCAAGTTGTCTTTATCAAACATCACCTTTACGCCACTGAAAGAATCATCGTAATTCGTCAGGGTGACAAAGTAAAGTTTCATGGCTTTCATTTCCTGTTCAGGAAAATCACGCTGTGTAAGTGCTTGGGTAATTTCCCTTCCTCTATCCGTTCTAAAGTTGAAGTAGATCACAACATCATCTTCCTCAATAGTGGCTAGAGGAACGCCATTCTTTGTATGAATTATTGGAATGATAAATTCATCTGTAACGCCTTCAATATATGAATTAGCAATGCTCTCGGTGATGTTTTCTGAATTCACACCAGCTCCTTTCACCATGGCATCATAAGCCAATTTCACCCTTTCCCAGCGATTGTCTCTGTCCATGGCATAGTAACGACCAATCACAGAAGCCACTTTTCCAGTGGTTTTTTCCATGTGCGCCTCTAAATCTGCCATATACTTTATTCCACCTTTTGGGTCAGTATCGCGGCCATCGGTAAATGCATGTACAAAAACATCTTTCAACCCAGTATTGTCTGCAATGCTGAGTAAGGCTTTCAAGTGATTGATGTGAGAATGTACTCCACCATCCGAAAGCAGGCCTAAGAAATGTACTTTTTTGGAATTCGTTTTTGCGTAGTCGAAAGCAGATTTCAATGTTGGGTTATCTGCCAAGGTGTTTTCTTCCACTGCTTTGTTAACCTTCACCAAATCCTGATATACTACTCTACCAGCACCAATATTCATATGGCCAACTTCGGAGTTTCCCATTTGACCAGCGGGCAAACCAACGGCTAAACCAGAGGCTTCTAGCTTAGAATGAGCGTATTTTTGATAGAGAGAATCAATAACGGGGGTTTTGGCATGATCAATAGCAGAGACGTTGGAATCGGTACCTAAACCCCAACCGTCCAAGATCATTAAGAGAACGCGTTTTTCCATGGGGCAAATATATATTATTATGATCTGGTTTGTAAGTCCAGAACGATTGTATTAATTTGATTCTGAACTACCCTATAAGGAGAGTAATAATTGGCATTATTTTCGTTAAACTAACGGCTAAGTCACTAAAAATGAGGAATAAAAACATCGTTATTACTTTCATGTCTCTTTTGATGATAATGAGCTCTTTGTCAGGTTTTGCCCAGACGACTGAAGAAAAATTGATAAAAAATGTTCAAGAGGCATTAAAGTCTTCTAGTTCCAGAGAGCTGGTTAAATACTTGCACGAACGAGTTGAAATTAAGCTCGATAACGAGAAAAAGGACTACAGCACAAATCAGGCTGAAATTGTTCTGAAGCAATTTTTTCAGAAAAATCCAGCGGACTCAACAGAGTTTATTCACGACTCTAAGTCTGATGGAGGAATTGTTTACGCCATCGGTTCTTATGTTTCAGGCAATAAGAAATACCGCGTTGTGATAAGGGCGAAGCAATTTAAGACAGACTATAAAATATATAGGCTTGAATTTACTGAAGACCGTTAAGCCCTAGCAATCTATTTAGTATTTTTGAGCCATGTGGCCGAAATACATTTCAGAAGAATCTCTCAATCAATTTATTGAAAGCGCTTTAGCCGAAGATCTTGGTGATGGCGATCATTCATCCCTAGCTTCAATTCCAGAGAACGCAGAAAACTCAGCTTATTTGCTCATGAAAGACAGTGGCGTCATCGCTGGTGTGGAATTGGCAGAAATCATTTTAAAAAAATTAAGTCCTTCCATTAATGTAGAGTCATTAGTGAAAGATGGCGATGTGGTCAAAAAAGGCGACATCATCATGCGGATTCATGGCAGTTCAAGGGCCATTTTGTCTGGCGAACGCTTAATGCTTAACTGCATGCAGCGTATGAGTGGCATTGCGACTTACACCAACAAACTGAATTCGCTTATTGCGCATACTTCAACAAAACTTTTAGACACGCGGAAAACCACCCCTAACTTTAGGCTGATGGAAAAATGGGCTGTTTTTATTGGTGGAGGGGTGAACCATCGGTTTGGGTTATATGATATGGTGATGCTGAAAGACAACCACAACGATTTTGCTGGTGGAATTACTCAGTCAGTTTCAGCAACTAAAGACTATTTAAAACGAACGGGACGTGATCTTAAAATTGAAGTAGAAACCCGTAACTTAGAGGAAGTTAAAGAGGTTTTGACTTTGGAGGGAGTGCATAGAATTATGCTCGATAACATGAGCCCGGAATTAATGAGCGAAGCTTTGGCTTTGATTAAAGGCCGTTTAGAAACCGAAGCCTCCGGTGGCATTACCGAATCGACCATTGGGGCGGTGGCAGAGACTGGAGTAGACTATATTTCCGTTGGTGCACTTACCCATTCGGCAAAAAGCCTGGACATAAGTCTGAAAGCAGAATAATTTGAAAGTTAAGAAGCGCAATTTTTTAGTGTTAATGATTGAAGCCTTGGTTTTGATCCTTATGTTTGTGTTCCTTTTTCGACACTGTGCGAGTTAGCAGGTAAATTATCATGATTGTAAAAACAAAAAAATACGCTTTAGACAAAAAAGCTTACATCCGTGCGGGGATGAGAAACATCCTTAAAGAGCAATGGTGGGTGGTTTTAATTGCCATCGGAATTTCTTCCATGGCCTTTGTCATCCCTTCAAATTGGTGGTGGATTGGTGCTTTGATCGCTTATGTACTTTATCTTTTATTCTGGTTGATCCAATTTACGGGAGTAACCCAACTAGAACAAAGTAAAATGCTTTTCGATAAGCTTTCTTACGAAATTGACAGCCGTCAGATTTTGATCAAGATGAATTCTAAGCAAGGTATGCCCATGAAATGGGAGCAGATCAAATACGCTTGGATGGACAAAAAGCAATTTGTGCTTGTGGTAAACAAAGCCCAAATGATGATGTTTCCTTTCACCGTTTTCAAAACTCAAAACGAAATAAAATTTGTGGAGACGATTATGAGGCGTAAAGGATTGATCAAAGAGAAGAAAGAGCAAATAGAGAAATAAGAAAATTTAAGTTTTTTGTAAAAGCACGGTTATTCAATAGCCGTGCTTTTTTGCGTTATTTGCTTTCTAATTCAGAAAGTTGAAATCACGCTACTACATCGAAGGATTGATTGCCGTTTTTCTCTTTGGCATTACTCCCATTTTTATCAAGGAAGTTTCTGCCAATGCAGTGACCATTGGCTTGGTGCGATTAGTGATTGGCGCGAGTTTTTTGTTCTTCATAGCGGGAAATAAGAACCTTAAAAGGCTCACCAAAAAGGATTGGAAGGCACTTGTTCTCATTGGCATTGTTTTCGGGGCGCACTGGATTACCTATTTCATGAGCGTAAAGCTTGCCACGCCTTCCATGGCTATTCTCTCGGTTTCTTCCTTTGGGCTGCACATGATTTACCTCAATTGGATCATCAATAAGAAGAAGCCGTCCGTTTACGATATCATCGCGGTATTCATCGCCCTTTTTGGAATTTACCTTATTGTCCCCGCCTTTGACTTAAGTAATAATCTCACCACAGGTATTTTAGTAGGACTGGTCAGCGCGGCCTTTTTTGCCATACTGCCCTTTATTCAACAAAGAAATCAGCACCTAGATTCTATGACCCGGGCATTTGGCCAATACAGTTTTGCGCTGATTATTTTTCTACCCATGTCACTCGAGTCCAATTGGGATTTGAACCAACAGGACTGGGTTTACCTGACTATTCTGGGAACCGTTTGTACGGTAGGCGCACATACTTTATGGCTGAGAGCCTCTACCGTTTTGCCGCCAACCAACACAAGTCTTATTTTCTATTTGGGCACGCCAATCGCCATGATTACCAGCTACTTTTTTCTGAATGAAAGTATGAGCAGCTCTAAAATGATCGGGGCGGGTCTGATTATTTCTGCCAACATTTTTGGGGTTTTGATGAGAAAAAGAAAAAGGATAAGCCATCTAAAGTAAAAGTGCTTTATCAGAACAGTATGTATATTGCGAATCTAATCGCAAATTTTATACTATATTTGCGAATATAATCGCAAAATCATGATTACTAGAGACCTCATCGAACTCATTCAAAAACGAATCAATGATAAAAAAGTCATTATTCTATTAGGGCCTCGTCAGGTTGGAAAGACAACACTACTCAAACAGCACTTTTCAAGTCAAAACACCCTGTGGTTAAATGGTGATGATTCGGACACAAGGAATCAACTCTCCAATCAAACAACCACTTGGCTCAAACAAACTATAGCCAAACATGATAGAGTTATTATTGATGAAGCACAGCGAATAGAAAATATCGGATTAACACTTAAAATAATTCATGACAATATCCCTGAAGTAAAGGTGATAGCGACAGGTTCATCTTCTTTTGAATTAGCAAATAAAATTAATGAACCCTTGACTGGCCGAAAATGGGAGTTTAACCTTTGGCCAATTAGTACGGGTGAAATGATCAAGCATCATTCATTATTGGAAGAAACACGCTTATTAGATCATAGACTGGTCTATGGTTGGTATCCTGATGTAATAAACAATGCTGGAGATGAGAAAGAGATTCTTAACACGCTTTCAGACAGCTATCTGTACAAGGATATTTTAACTTGGGAAAATATCAAGAAACCACAAAAGCTTGAGTTATTGGTACAAGCGTTAGCCTTTCAAATTGGTCAGCAGGTTTCCTATAATGAGCTTGGACAAATCACAGGCTTAGACAATCAAACAGTAGAAAAATATATTTCATTACTGGAAAGAGCCTTTATTGTTTTCAGGCTTCCTTCATTAAGCCGTAATCTTAGAAATGAGTTGAAAAAGAGCCGTAAAGTTTACTTTTATGATGTAGGCATTCGCAACGCAGTAATAAAAAATTGGAACCCTGTAAGTTTAAGACAAGATGTGGGTAGCCTTTGGGAAAACTTCTTGATTGTGGAACGACTCAAATATAAAGCCTATAATTCTATTTACTCCAATGACTATTTCTGGAGAACAAATGCGCAACAAGAAATAGACTTTATTGAAGACTATGACGGAGTACTCCATGCCTTTGAATTCAAATGGAATGAAAAGAAAAAGGGACGGTTTAGTAAGTCATTTACACAGGCCTATCCAGACCATGAATTACTCACCGTGAATAAAAAGAACTATCTGGAGTTTATTCAGAGGGCTTAGCTTTCTAGCTACAATTTTCTTCCTTTTCCTTCTTCGCCCCCAGCTATTCCTTTTTCAAATTTAAGAAATCAATTTTCATATTTGTAGATTTTGATTATGTTTGTTCTACAAATACGAAACTTGAAGAATGAAAGGAACGCAATTAGGTGAATTTGAAGAGCTGGTATTGTTGGTGGTGGGCGTATTATTTCCAGAAGCGTACGGTCTAAATATCCGCGAGGAAATCATCAACCAAACCAAAAGAAAAGTAGCGATTGGCGCAGTACACTCTGCCCTCAGTCGGCTCGATGAAAAAGGCTTTTTAGAATCTGAATTGGCAGAAGGCACTCACGAACGTGGAGGCAGAAGAAAACGCCTTTTTAAGATTACCGCAAGCGGTAAACAAGCCCTTGAAAGAAACCATGAATTGAGAAACTCCCTTTTCAATCAAATCCCAGAAATGGCCTTAAAAATAGTGTAATCTCGTGGGGCTCCAACCAACATATGAACCACCTAAAACTGCGGTCAAGCTGCTCTCGCTTGTTTGCAAGAAAAACCTTTTTGAAGAAATAGAGGGAGATTTATACGAATACTATCAAGGCCAAAGGGAAGAGAAATCGAAACGTATGGCGAACCTGCATTATTGGTTTCACATGCTCAATTTTATCCGGCCTTTTGCCATCAAAAAACTTGGTCAAAACTCAAATACAATCATCATGTACAGAAGCTATTTCAAATTTGCTTGGCGCGGAATGCTCCGCCAAAAGCTGCAAACCAGTTTCCATTTACTCGGGCTTATTGTGGCCTTTTGCGTTTGCGGATTCATTTATTCCCACATAAAATACGAGTCGTCTTACGATTCTTTTCTCGATAACGCTGATGACATTTATCGTGTGGCATGGATGAACCAAAACCCTCAAACACGAACACCTCATCCTATGGCGCAGGCACTCGTGGATGATTTTCCAGAGGTGATTGACGCAGTGAGTATTTCGCCAATTTATGGTTCAGGGCTTACTAAAGCGACAGTATTGCTAAAAAACGAAAAGAGCAACATCACATTTGATGAACCTAATGGCTATTTTGTTGATAGTACTTTTTTCGATGTATTTAGCTTTAAGCCAATTCATGGTAATGTGAAAGAGGCGCTCCAAACAACTTGGGGAATTATTCTAACTAAGTCAGTAGCCGAAAAGTATTTTGGAGAGGCAAACCCTGTAGGAGAAAGGCTTTCGTTCAACGGAATGGAAGATATGCTGGAAGTAGCTGCCGTAGTTGAAGACACTCCGAAGAACTCCCACTTCCGCTTTAATTTCCTCATTTCTTATGTGTCCCTCAAGTCTTTACAATTCAA
The DNA here is from genome assembly GCF_001592935.1 of Roseivirga echinicomitans. Classification (GTDB taxonomy): domain Bacteria; phylum Bacteroidota; class Bacteroidia; order Cytophagales; family Cyclobacteriaceae; genus Roseivirga; species Roseivirga echinicomitans. The sequence goes on along the minus strand of NZ_LRDB01000001.1, from coordinate 321,717 downwards.
CGATCCATGGATGTCGTGGGATGATTTTGGTCACTTCAATTATTTAAAGCTTGCACCTGGAACAGATGCAAAAGCTTTCGAAGCGAAAATTCCTGATTGGGCGCCAAAGTACTTAGGTTGGGATGAAGAAAATGTAGAGGCCTTGAAAACAGGTGAGAATAAATTTGAATTACAGCCCATTCAAAGTATTCATTTGCATTCCAATATTCGATGGGAATTGGAAGCCAATGGCAGCTATAGCTACTTGCTTATTTATGGCATCAGCGCTTTATTCATTTTACTTATTTCTATCATCAATTTTGTGAATCTCAACACGGCAAAAGCAGCACAAAGGCTGAAAGAGGTTGGGGTGAAGAAAACTTTGGGCGCTTACAAGTCTCAGGTGTTTTCGCAATTTATTTTCGAAGCACTGTTCACTACGTTTTTGGCGCTGGCACTTTCTTTTGTGGCCATGTATATGCTGGAAACTCCCTTCAATCAATTGGTCAATGGAAACATTTCAGTGGCGGATTTATATCAAACAGACGTCATTTTAGTCTTACTATCAATAGCCATAGTTACCGCTTTTGTATCTGCCATTTACCCTTCGCTCTACTTAAACTCTTTTGAAGCAGGGCAAATTTTAAAAGGTTTGAAAACCACCAAACTGGGTGGATCTAGTGTTCGAAATGGTCTACTGGCAGTTCAATTTGTTGCTGCTATTCTTATGATCAGCGGAAGCATTATTATTAAAAATCAGATTTCTTTTTTAAAGAATAAGGACCTTGGTTTCAAGCAAGAAAACCTTTTGGTTGTGGAGGTAGACGATTTTCAAGGCGACTTGGAAGTAATGAAAACATCTATTCAAAAAAGTGCTGGGGTGTTAGATGTTTCCCTTGTTTCAAACGTACCAGGAGGTCAGTTTAACCAACACCCAATATACGCAGCTAACAATCCTTCCCTTCGGGTGGATGCTGCTGAAATGTTTATTGATAATGACTTAGCTACTACCTTAAGTTTGAATATTGAAGCTGGAAGAATGCTGAATAAAGAATTTTCGGCAGATTCTTCTGGAACTGCTTTTGTATTGAATAAAACAGCCATAAGAGAACTAAGTTTGGAAGACCCAATTGGTAAGCAACTTAATTGGGTAAATAACGAACAGCTTGTAAAAGGAACTATTGTTGGTGTAGTAAAAGACTTTAATTACAACTCCCTACACGTCCCAGTCCGGCCAATGATTATGATGGTGCCTACTTCATTTGGCTATAATTATTTGGTGGCGAAAGTAAGCCCAGCAAACCTAAAAGAGACGATATTAAGTGTAGAGTCAAACTTTAAAGAGGTTTATCCTGAAGGTGGCTTCTCCTATCGTTTTCTAGACGATCAAATCGAGAGACTTTATTTGGAAGAAACGCGAACCCTGAAGCTAACCACTTTACTTTCCGCTATTTCAATTTTTCTGGCCTGTGGTGGGCTCTTGGGCATTATCTCCATTGTGATTAAGCAGCGCGTAAAGGAAATCAGTATTCGTAAAATTATGGGCGCTTCGGCTTCTCAAATTCTATGGTTGATGAACTTTAAGTACTTGTTAATCGCTGGAGTTTCGCTACTTATTGCCGTGCCCGTTTCCGTGTATTTTATGAAAGACTGGCTCAGCAATTTCACGTACCAGACTGGAATAGATCCTTTGGCCTATGTGCTTACCGCGATAGCGGTGCTGTTCTTAATTGGCTTTACCATCACACTTATTTCCATGAAAACGGTAAAAAGCAATCCAGTGAATGCGTTGAGGTCGGAGTAGAGGTTTTTAGTGGGAATTGAATAGAAAGCCATTTTTAATGGTTTTGTTTTCCTCCTGCTGGTTTCTATTTAGATCAGCGCGTGTAAATAATCAGCCGAGTCGTTTAGTCCATTTTTACGAAATCGATCTAATATTTCAAATTCGTCAAGGTTTGGATTGGTTCGGTTCAGCACTAAGGCTCTAAAAGCTTCGAGCGCAAGGTCATTGTTGAGGTCAATTGTGTCTGTAATGAAGTCATCGGCTTTCTTTGCTACCAAACCGAAAGTAGCTAAATACTCTTTTGGAAAGTCTTTGATATTGTTGGTGACAATGATGTTTGCATTTGTTTTTATTGCTGCCGCCAGCACATGCCTGTCTTTATCATCAGGTAATTCCAATGCATTGACAAGTGATTCATAATTATCAACCAACGCATCTGGAAACGCAAGTTGAGCCTTGCCTAATCTCTTACGAATTTCTTCATCTGGGACACCTTTTCGTTTCATTACGGTTTCCCACTCATTGAATATGTGTTTACTCCATTTTGGAGTGAAGAGATCGTAAGAAGCAAACCAAAAAAGAAGATCTCTGATATCGATTGGATATATCACATTGGTATCAAGAACACAAGTAAACCGTACACTATGAATCATACAACCCAGTTTCCTCGTCCGCTTTCATTATTTCTGTCAGCAGCTTGCGCTGTTCTGCCTTCATTTTCTTTCGATAATCAATCAGGTCTTGGTACTGAATTCTTCTGTGTTTACCGATTTTTGTAAAGTTGATTTCCCCCATTTCAAGCAATTTGACTAGATGGGGTCTTGAGCATCCTAAAATCTCCGCAGCAGCCTGCGTAGTGATTTCGGTAGCTATTGGAACTATGGATATGGGTTTGCCCTGACTTGTCGCTTTTAGTATTTTGGCCAAGAGCCGTAGCGCACTTAATGGAATTTTAATTCTTTCATTAGTCTCCTCAATCTCAATTGAGGGGTATTCAGAATGAATTTGATCCAATGTAGCGGCAAGTGCATCGTAAGATTCCATAGCTGCCTTCTGCTCTTCTTTAGAGGGTCTTTTTATGTCATCTATGTTATTCATGTTAATACAGTTCAGTTGTCTATCACAAATAAACGAAATATTCGAAACGTTGTTTCGATTGTTTCGATTTGTTTTTTAAAAGCCCATTTTCAATTGTAGATTAACTCAACGTGCTTATTTATTAAGGAAGTACTGTAACTACTCCCATCATTTCTATGAAAGACTGGCTCAACAACTTCGGAATAGATCCTTTGGCTTATGTACTTACTGCCATTGCCGTGTTGTTCTTGATTGGCTTTACCATCACACTCATTTCAATGAAAACAGTAAAAAGCAATCCAGTAAATGCGTTGAGGTCGGAGTAGGGAAAGACTCGTTTTTATTTCAAATTCCATTTTTCAATATAAGCCATTAGTCCTCCGTCAACTTTACTGCCTATATATCCAATGTCTTTAACGTAGTAGTTGAAATAGGTCTGAAGTTTCTCGCTATCCCTTCTATCTGTTTGTTCTGCTTTGATAATCAAACAGTCTTTAAAAGTTTGTATGGGTGTTTTAAAGCTTGCTGCAATGTCGGTAACGGTATATTCCCAAGCGTTGTCAGTGCTTGTCCAAGAGTCCCCTACTTTCGGTTGCCCTGGGACATCAATGCTCTCAAGTTTTGACTTCGTGTCTAGATAAAAAACTGTCCCATTATTATCAATTCTAAAATATGATAAGTCCTTATCGCCCCATGAATACGTTCTCAAGCTTTTAAAGTAGTCCATGCCATCAATAGTGAGTTTACCTTCAACTATTTCGTCAGTAAAAGAACTGCTCCCCATTTTGAAAGACCATTTACTCCCTAAGGTTTTGGGAGAATAAGTCTGAGCAGTCAACATGACTGGAATTAAAAAGAATAAAATAAGTCCGGATACTTTTTTCATAGGTACAATGTGTCAAAAGAATGAGCTACAATTGACGTACATGCAACGTAGCATCTAAATTTACAATAATTTTCAGATTGGTGGACTTTGAGAATATGCAGCGACCTTCGGGAAAGCCTGAAGTAGCTATGCTCTATGCACTTTGTTAGACACTGCGCTTATTTTTCAGAGGCTTTAATCCATATTCATAAAGTTTTATAGCTGTTCTTGTTGGTTTAAATTGTTGCTCGAACATTGTACCAATTCCGCAAGCCATAAGTAAAGCTTCTCCCTCAATCGATTCGTACATTTTTGTTCTAATTTTTGAGTCTTTGTCAACATGTTTTTCTAGAAATAGATATGCTGCTGGATTCAGATTTGACAGTATGAATGATATTTTAAAAAAATCCTCCCAAGTCAAGTTTTCTTCTATGTGCGCAGAAAATAAATTTGCTAATATTTTTGATTTTTCTGTATCAATGAATTTTTCGTTTAGTAATAAAATTGTTTCTAAAACGTGATTTCGGTGTTTGCTGTTTTCGTTAAATTTATCTTTAAACTTTTTTAGTTTATTTTCATCAATACCTTTTGAATGAAACTGTTCTAAAAAAATCAATATTTTCTTAACATTATTTCTGTCAACAATTGAAGATGTAATTTTATAAAAGGAAACTAAAGATTTGACAATAGGAATTTTGCTTAAAAGACTCTTATTCGTTAAAGTGTCAAAAGCGAGTTCAGCATAATCTTGAGTTAATTCCGATGTTGTATTGAAGATTTCTTTTTCAATGCTATCGGTTAAATTTTTTTCCCCAATTCTTTTCGATTTAATGTTGTTCTGAATTGTGTTTAACGTTTAGTGTAAAATGCGTTTCAATACATTTTTACACAGTGCTGTAAGCTTTTATTTATTTAACCAATCGTTTTCAATTTTTAGAATGTTACCCAAATCATCTCCCAACTCTGATTTGATTTTACCATTCTCAACGAAATTGAATTTAAGTCCAAGAGAATTAAATTCAAGCCCATTTTCAGAAAAAGGATGTTTATATAACCAATAATTTGCAACGGGAATATTATGAGTAAATACTTTCGTTACTAAAACACCTGATAAACTCTTCAGTTTGGGTTCTTTCTCTCCTAAAAACACTCCGTCTCTTTTCCTTATCCATTTTTCATCTTTATTATCTGGGTTAGTAGACCAAGATATTGCTGATGAACCCCAAATAGCATTTTCAATATCATGTGTTCCGGAAGTCTTGACGTCCAAAGTGTTCACACAAACAATGAATGGCTTATCCAATTTGCCATATCTTTTAGCCTTCATAGAAATAGATTCTTTTAACGAATCTTCACCTCCACCCCAAAAGCTTTCCATGGGGTACATTCCGATAGGTCTTTTCTTTTTATCTCTTGCTGATTTAACAACTGGGATTGGTTTTATTCTGAGTAGAATATCCTCATTTTCTATCTCTATAATAGGAGTACTCTCAAAACCTTTTGTCGAAATTTCTTCAGTAACCAAATCTGGATCAAGCTTTTCTATTTCTTCTTCAATTCTTTTTATTAATCTCTTCGTACTTGGTTGGTTATTAGATTTTAGAATTAATGTGTCGATGATTAAGAGAAATCCTTTCGAGTCGAGTTTACTTATATTGTCATAAAATTCGTTGATTTTCCTTTCAATGGCCTCTTGCTGATGAGATTTATTCTTTACGATTTTTGCTTCGGCATAAAGCTCTAAGTCTCCTTTTTTTAACAAAAAATCTGGTTTTTTGGAAGTATTGGGTAAATCAGGATGGACTTGAATATCAAATCCGAGTTTGGTAAAAAGTTGATGGAGGAATAACTCATAAAAACAATCATCAAACTTCTTTTTGAAACTGTTTCTTAATTCTAGCTTTTCATCATTTGGATATTTCCTAAACCACTCATTTAAAGTTTCGCGGATAACAGAAATATCTTTTCTTGCACTTCTATCGTAATAGCCATACGGATTTTCATTGTGGTTTGAAGGCCCTGTATAAGTGCGTTTTTTTTGTTCAAAGAGTTCCATTTCAGCCATGACTGATTGCTATAAATATATTAAAAATATATGATGTTTATACTTATATATAAGATGTAGAAGTCATTAGTTCGTTCATGATTTGAAAAAGCATTCCTTTAAAGCGTCAAAATATTTTCTAAAAATAGCTAAAGAAACCTGCACTAAACCGAACCGTTAGATAGATGGAGTCTTTTTCTATCTTTATCCTATCATTCTAAAACCTCAAGATGTCAGTACTTTATTTGCTCTCTAGTTTGGGGGTAATCAACGGATTATTGATTGGTGCTTTTCTGGTTTTCCGCAACCAGAACAAAGTCGCGAATGCCTATTTGGGCGGACTGTTATTGGTATTGAGCTTACGGATTGGTAAATCTGTTTTCTATTATTTTGAAGATAATGTAGACTTACTGATCCTTCAAATTGGGCTTTCTGCCTGTACTTTTATAGGGCCATTCTTTTACCTCTACACCAAAGCCATTTACAGGCAGCATCGGAAAATTCATACCAAGGATGTTATGCTGCTCTTGCTCCTTCTGGTATCTATTGTAAGCATCGGTTTAATCTATCCTTACCGAACGCAGCCCGATGTATGGAGAGGTTATGTTGTTTATGGAATCTACATTACCTGGGGCGTATTCACATTAATGGGTTTGTACTACGCTGTTAAAATGCTGAAACCTGTAATACTGAAGCCCTCCGCAATGAGTAAGCCACAGCAGCATTTGGCCATACTCACCATTGCCCTGCTCATCATCAATTTGACCTACCAGATGGCGCTGTATGGTTTGTTTACCTACATCTGGGGGGCACTTATTTTTTCCTTTACCTTATATTTTCTTTTGGGAAGGATGTTGATTTCAAGCAAATTTTTTACACCCAAATCTACCGACCAACCCCTTGCTAATGCTTCAAAAAAACTGGAGGAACTGAATATGCTGATGGATACGCAAAAACCATATATCAATCAGAAACTTAAACTGGACGACCTGGCCGCACAGACTGGGCTTTCAAAGCACAGCTTGTCCAAGTTATTGAATGAAGAGTACCGATATGGCTTTGCGCAATATGTGAAAGAGTTTAGGGTGAAAGAAGCGAAGCAATTGATTCACACCAGAAATGAACTTTCGCTGGAAGGCATCGGCTTTGAAGCAGGCTTTAGCTCCAAGTCATCGTTCTTTGATGCATTCAAAAAGATCACGAATTCCACCCCCTCGGAGTATAGAAAGAGCCACCAACTGGTGGCATAAGCTACAAATAACTCCAGAATGATCATTCTGGACTTCTTATCTCCGATTAATTCGATTTCTTGACGGCACTGCTCGTAATCTTGGCTGAACAAATCAATTCATCCAATGAAAATTAAAGCATTCATCTTTCTGGCTGTCATAAGTATCAGCCCGTGTTTTGCCCAAACAGATCATGAGCAAATCACGAAAATACTCAATCAATTTATTGTGGGTACCCAGTATAACTATCCAGACTCGATAGCCATGGCTTTCCATCCGGGTACCAGAATGTTTCTTTATAATGGGACGGACTCGGCCTATTTTATGACCTCCGAAGAGTATGCAGGGTTGTATGGGCGTAAAGCGCCAGGCACGTTGAATAATCGGCCATCAAAGATCATCGGCATTGAGATTGTGAAAGATGTGGCTTATGCCAAATTAGAGATTGATATTCCATCTTTTGGGAATCGATATCATGATTTACTCTTGCTTAAAAAGATCCTTGGTCATTGGAAAATTGTGGGCAAGGCCACTTCAGCCGGACCGATTCCCAAAGCGCCTGAAGCGTTCACGCCAAACCCAGCAAAGGAAGTTGTACTGACGGGGCTCAACAGGCCTTGGAGCATGGCCTTTCTTTCAGAAAATGATGTGCTTATTGCTGAAAAGGATGGCAGCCTTCTTCGCGTTAATTTGGAAACCAAAGAACGGAAAGCCGTTTCAGGATTACCAAAGGATGTGGCGAGGGCCGTGCGGGTTGACTCTACGAAATTTGAGAAAGGCATTTTCCCTAATAGTCTTCATGGGCAAACCCTAAGCGCCAATGCTGGCTGGTTTCAGGTGCTCCTCGACCCGGACTTTGACCAAAATAACTATGTATATATGTCCTATGCCGCGGAGAATAAAGCGCGCGCCAGCACTATCAAAGTTATTCGCGGAAAGCTGATTGACAAAGAGCTGAAAGAGGTGGAGACGCTTTTTGTAGCAGAACCTTATGTGCATGGGCTCTATCACTATGGGGGCGGAATGATCTTCGGCAGGGATGGCAAGCTATACATTACCATTGGTGAGCGTAACTTCTTTGAGTATATGAACCCTGAAATTCCAGTTGCGCAGGATGTAAAAGACAAGCGAGGAAAGGTCATCAGAATTAACCCTGATGGGAGTATTCCAAAAGACAACCCTGATTTTGGATCGGGTGCGATTAAGGGTTTGTTTGCCATTGGTATTCGTGCCTCGCAGGGCCTGGCCATACATCCAGAAACGGGAGATATATGGTTTAGTGAACACGGTACAAACCAAGGAGATGAACTGAACATTCTGAAGCCAAGCGCAAACTACGGATGGCCTAATGTTACTAGGGGCAGTTACCGAACGGATTACCAACCAAAGGCGATTTCGGGAGCCGTTTTTACCGATCCATTATATTCATGGGAACACACTGTTGCACCAACAGGATTGACCTTTTACTCAGGTAGAGAATTTCCTTTATGGAAAGGTAATTTGATTGTGCCTGGGTTGAGCAAAGGCAGCTTGTGGAGAATGGTGGTGGATGGCGATAAAATCATAAGTGCCGAAGAACTCTTCATCAACAGCAGAGTGAGGTTAAGAAAAGCAATTGTTTCTCCTGGAGGGCAACTCTATTTACTTTCTGACGAAGAAGACGGCAAACTGATTCGGGTGTTTAATAGTGGGCGTTGAAATGTAAGAAGTTGTTTAGAGGGGGTTGATTCTCTAAGAAATTGGTGAAAAAGTAATCTTGAAATGCAAGGGATTGGAGTAGAGAATAAGGGTTACGGAATTGAAAATGTCTGAGTGGAGAAGGGTAAAAGAATGACTAGTGTAACGCTTAGTATAAGAAAAGTAGGGTAGTTTGTAGGCGATTACTTTTTGGTTTAGCACTTAGCCATAATTTTACATTGTTAACCACGGGCTTTTTCTTCGTATTCTGGACAGTCCAATCGGATTTCCTTGTTCAATAATTCTTTTTGAAGTAGGTAACAATAATCAATTTCTTGATTTCTTTCATAAAACCTACAACCGTAGCAAGTTCTTTGAACGCTTAATATTCCGTTACGATTTAATTTGAAAATCAGTTGACTTAAAGTTCCGAACAAACTTTCTAATTCGGATTGCGAAAAACCATTAATTTCCTTTTTTAACAGATTTGAGAAGTCATTCGTTTGAGAAACTATATCATTGCCTAAATCCGATAATAATATTGAATAACTTCGACTATCTGATGATGAAAAGTCCTTTATGATAAGCCTTTTCTTGTCCAAAATCCTAACAGCGTCACTTACAGTTGGTTTTGTTACGTTAAACTCTTTTGCAAGATGGCTAACGTTGCATAAACTCCGTTTATGAAATGCTATGAAAATAAGTATCTGAATTTGTATCGGACTTAAACCAACCATTTTGGCTTTCTCCCATAACAAGATTTTAAATACTTCTGAAACTCGTTCCAACCCTGCAACGATTTTACTCGAAATATCCTTTTCTTGTTGATTCGGGTTAAATGTACTTTCTTTCATAAAAAAGCCTGCCGAGATTAGTTCGACAGGCAAAGTTAGTAATCCTAATTAAATTAACTGCAATTTTCCATTTCTATAATTGAATATCCTTTTTGTTCAATTGACAAGATAGTATCTTTGGTAGCTTGCTCCATATGGCAAAGACGACATTCATCCGCAGATAATTGATTAGTTGGAAAAGGCTTGGTTTTTAGATAAGCCTTACCATAGGCAAATATGGTTTTTTCATCCGTTACACTTTTTGGCACTAAAATATCAAAATGCATAACCTTGCCATCTTCCCTTTTTACATATGTGTCCCAAATCGCTATTTTCATAGTATCACTTTTTGACTTTATACGGTAGAGATAAATCTCCACTTGCTACGCTAAAAACTTCGTAAACGCCTAGCATTGGTAAGTTTTCATTGCTTGTGTTTACTTGCATAAATGCTGTTACACCATCATAATTGAAGTCCGTTTTGTTGTTCATTCGGTAATCAGGGACTATAACTTTTATGGTATTGCTTTTAGCGGTAACAGGATAACCTGGTGAATCCATATACATTGGCATTCCTGGGTTAGTTGGTGGCAATACAACTGTTTCATCTGCTTTTTTAAATTGTTTTACAGAAAGACCACCTGCTACTCGCTCATCTTCGTGTAGGATTACCCAGTGCGGATGCCAAACAAGGCCATCGTTATCATACACTTTGTCGTTATTCTCGTCCCACAGAGGTGTATCGTCAAAATCGGGATGAGATGTTAGGGCAAGTGCCACAATACCGTCTGTTTGATTAAAACCTACATCAGTTGGTTTTAAACTGGTGGGAAACACATATCCTAAAACTGGTGCGCCATCAAGCTGTCCAACTTTTGTCGGTGTTGTTTTTCCTGCTGTTCCATTGACTCTTATTTCCCAAACAGTAACTCCGAGATTGGGTTCGTGACTTACGCTTACTTCTTTAATGTTGAAGTCGTCATTTTTGTATTGGTGTTTTTGCGCAAAAGATTTAGCGCTTAATAGTAAGGTTGTTAACAGTAATATGAGTATTGATTTCATCATGAATTGTTTTTAGAAGTTAGAATATTATTATAGATTAGGAATCCTAACTATAATAATTAAATATTACCCTTTTACATCTGCCATAGATGCACCGAAATTGATATGAAGTGTGTTACCGTTTGGTGTTACCAATGCAGGTACAGAATTAACACCTGCTTTTTCTGCCTCTGATATTCTTACTCGGTTTTCGCCAATATTGACAACTTCAACATTGTCAGCTCCAACTAAATTAACAATGTCATGTTCTGCGCTTACACATACAGGACATCCTGCATGATAAAAAATTGATTTATTCATTTTAATAGAATTTGATTTATTGCACTATTGCATTGCAAATATAGTAAGGAATCCTAACAATGAAAATTTTGTTTCAAAATAATCTTGAAGTGGAAAGGTTATTTTGTGTCGATAAGTTTTTGGCTAACATTATTTATCAGTCACATTTATGACGTATACCATAAATATATTGAGTTTTGTGACTGTAATACTTGATATATCAGGTATTACAGTCACTGTCTAGCTTATTGTTGGAAAAGTTTATTTACTCATATCAGCAGCCAAATACTGCGCGGTATAGTTGTCTTTGAGCTTTATCATTTCTTCTGGGGTGCCGGTAAAAGTGATGTTTCCGCCTTCTTGTCCGCCTTCTGGGCCAAGGTCAATAACCCAGTCGGCTAGTTTGATGACTTCGGTATTGTGCTCGATAATGATGACGGAATTGCCTTGTTCAATCAGTGCGTTGATCGCCTTCATGAGCTTGTCTATGTCATGGAAATGAAGTCCGGTAGTGGGCTCATCAAAAATGAATAGAATATGATCCTTGTCATTCGATTTGCCCTTTCCTAGATAGAAAGCCAGTTTCACCCTCTGTGCCTCGCCTCCACTGAGGGAGTTTGAAGATTGGCCCAAACGGATGTAGCCCAAGCCTACTTCTTGCAAAGGCTTCAGTTTATTATGTACTGCTTTCTCATTGGCGAAGAAGTCCATGGCATCGTCAATCGTCATGTCGAGTACATCGGCAATGCTTTTGTCGTTGTACCTGGCCTCCAGAATTTCTTGTTTGAAACGCTGACCTTTGCAACTTTCGCAAGTCAACTGAATGTCGGCCATAAACTGCATTTCAATTTTAACTACGCCTTCACCTTGGCAAGTTTCACAACGGCCGCCATCTACATTAAAGGAGAAAAATGCGGGCTTATAACCGCGTTGTTTTGATAGTGGTAAGTTTGAATACAATGCCCTGATGGCATCATAGGCTTTTACATAGGTAACGGGGTTCGATCGGGAGGACTTGCCAATCGGGTTTTGATCGATGAACTCGATTTGGGTTACCTTTTTGGTGTCACCTTCAAGCGCATCCATTTTGCCTGTTTGCTCACCTACGGTACCTAACATTTTACCCAATGAAGGGTAAAGAATTTTCTTTACTAAGGTGGATTTCCCCGAACCACTTACCCCCGTAATGACAGTAAGCACGTCCAATGGAATATCCACATTGATATTCTTCAGGTTGTTCTCTCTGGCGCCTTTAATTTTAAGTGAGTCGCGCCACTTTCTTCTTTGCGCGGGAATCTCCAGTTTTTCCCTTCCACTCAAATAGTTTGCGGTGTGGCCTGTGCCATTTTGAATCAATTCGTCAATGGTGCCCTGAAAAATAAGCTCACCACCATGCGTACCCGCGTCTGGCCCAATGTCGATGACTTGATCCGCAGCTTGCATCACTTTTTCTTCGTGCTCTACTACAATCACCGTATTGCCCAAGTCGCGGAGGGTAAGCAAAACAGAAATCAATCGATCAGTGTCGCGCGGATGTAAACCAATGCTAGGCTCATCCAAAATATACATGGAACCCACCAAGGCACTGCCCAAGGAGGTGGACAGTTTAATGCGTTGATATTCCCCTCCCGATAAAGTACTTGTAAGCCGATTTAGGGTAAGGTAACCTAAGCCTACGCGGCCTAAATATTCAAGTCGGTTTTGAATTTCTTGAAGTAGTCTTTTCGCTACTTTTTCTTCATGCGTTGTAAGTGGAAGCGTTTCAAAGAATACAGCCGCATCCTTCACTGGCATTAGAACAACATCTGTGATGCTCTTGCCGTCCACTTTTACATAGGCTGCATCTTTTCTTAGCCTTGTACCTTTACATTCAGGGCAGTCGGTGCGGCCGCGGTAACGCGAAAGCATTACGCGGTACTGAATTTTGTGTGTTTTCGATTCTAAGTGCTCGAAAAACTTATTGAGCCCCTTGAAGAATTTGTTGCCTGTCCAAAGCAGCTGCTTCTCTTTGTCAGTCAGTTCCGCATAAGTTCTGTGAATAGGGAAATCAAATTCTATTCCATGTTTTAATAGCGGTTGCAGCCATTTATTCATGGTTTCACTGCGCCAAGGGGCTATAGCTCCCTCATATACAGAAAGTGATTTATCGGGAATCACCAAGTCGATATCGATGCCTAAAACTTTCCCAAAACCCTCGCAGCGCTTACAAGCGCCAAAGGGATTATTAAAAGTGAATAGGTTAACGCTTGGCTCTTCGAACAGAATTCCGTCTGCCTCAAATCGATCGGAAAAAGCCGTTCGGCCTTCGCCCGGAATTTCAATTATACAATCTCCCTGGCCTTCGAAAAGCGCAGTTTGTACTGAATCTGAAAAACGGAATTTGGTGTCTTCGTTGTGGGCGACTACGCCTCTATCAATCAGAATTTCCAAGTCCTTTGAAACAATGTCTTTCCCGTCCTTGAGTAAATCTTCTATAAAATAAGGCTCGCCTTTTGCCACCACACGGGTATAGCCTTTGTGCAGCAGTAAACTCAATTCCTCTGTTACACTTCTTTCTTCCTTCTGAACAAGCGGACAAAGAATCATCAACTTGGTGCCTTCTTCTTTGGCCATTAAAAACTCTACGATACCCGTAACACTATCGCGGCTTACTTCTTTGCCGCTCACTGGGCTAAAAGTTCTACCGATACGGGCAAAGAGTAATTTCAGGTAATCGTAAATTTCTGTGGTCGTCCCTACAGTAGAACGAGGGTTTCTATTGTTTACTTTCTGCTCAATGGCAATGGCAGGCGAAACCCCTTTGATATAATCGACCTCAGGCTTTTCCATTCGGCCTAAAAACTGACGGGCATATGAACTCAAACTTTCCACATACATCCGCTGCCCTTCCGCAAAAAGCGTATCAAAGGCCAGTGATGATTTACCTGAACCAGAAAGGCCTGTAACCACCACCAATTTATTCCTTGGAATGGCCACATCGATACTTTTAAGGTTATTTACCCTAGCTCCTTTAATGATAATGAACTCTCTAGGGTTCAAGTCGTCAATAGGGGTAGGGCGGTTAAGTGTTGTTGAATTCATAAGATTGCAAAGATAACAGAGCTGGCAACTAATTGTTAATTGAAAATAATTACCTTTTTCAGAATTAAATTCTAAACTCTGGCATTATACTTGAGTAAAATTTTGTGATAGTCTTGAAGGCATTAGCCTAAAGCTTGAAAATTAAAAATCACGATCAAATATTTGTAATCTATATTTGAATCAATACATTTGAGATCGTATTTATTATTAATCCATTTCTAAAAACTAAACATTACCGTATGATATAAACCTCTACTTAGACCTAACAATAACTAACATGAGGAAATATGAAGTAAGCGATAGCCAATTGATATCGCTATACAAAAACGGTAATGAAGACGCATTCGCGGAATTAGTCTCTCGTCACAAAAATAAAATCTTTACTACAATCTTTATGATTGTAAAAGACCATAATCTTGCAGAAGATTTATTGCAGGAAACTTACGTCAAGGTGGTGAATACAGTAAAGTCTGGACGCTACAATGAGGAAGGTAAATTTCTGCCTTGGGTGAGCCGAATCGCACATAATCTAGCGATTGACCACTTTAGAAAGGCCAAGAGATACCCAACTATTGTGATGGAAGATGGCAGCAATGTGTTCAACAGCTTAGAGTTTTCTGAAGAATCTATCGAGGATCGTCAAATAAAAGAAGATACACACGCGTTACTTAGGGAGTTAATAAAAGAGCTACCCGATTCACAGCGAGAAGTTCTTATGATGAGACACTACATGCAAATGAGCTTTCAGGAAATTGCGGAAGTAACAGATGTTAGTATCAACACCGCCCTTGGTCGTATGCGTTATGCGCTCATCAATCTTAGAAAAAAGATGGACAAAACGAACGTTGCGTATGATAAGAACATCTACCCAGAATGACCTGATCAGATACATATATCAGGAGACCGACACAGAAGAAAATATCGAAATTCAAACTGCCGCCATTTTAAATGGCTCGCTGTCGCATGAGTTGCGTGAACTTGAGCAAACAGTGATGTTAATAACGGCTGCTGAACGAGTACCTTCTGAGTCGACTATCGACAAAATACTAAGTTACTCTAAATCCTATGACCTTCATTCCTTGAAATAGCCTAATTTAGGGGCATGACGAGGAAGCAGAGGTACGAGGCTTTTATAGCATACTTTAGTGAAAACCAACCACAGGCCGAAACGGAACTGCAATATGGCAATCCGTTTGAGTTGCTAGTGGCTGTGGTTTTGAGTGCGCAATGCACTGACAAACGAATCAATTTGGTGACGCCCAAATTGTTTCAAGATTTTCCTACTCCGGCCCATTTAGCGGCTTCTCATTTTGACGAACTTTTTCCCTATATAAAAACCGTTTCATATCCCAACAACAAAACCAAGCACCTTTTGGGCTTGGGAAAGATGATGGTGGAAGATTTTAATTCTGAAGTTCCCGAAACCATTGAGGACTTGCAGAAACTACCGGGTGTGGGTAGAAAAACGGCCAACGTAATTACCTCCGTGGTTTGGAATCAGCCCAGCATGGCAGTAGACACGCATGTGTTTAGGGTGTCGAAAAGATTGGGTTTGGTAAATCAGAATGCCAATACTCCATTGGCAGTAGAAAAACAGTTGGTAAGTCATCTCCCAAAAGAGGTAATTCCATTGGCTCATCATTGGCTGATATTGCATGGTCGCTATACTTGCTTAGCGCGAACTCCTAAATGCGAATCGTGTGCTTTAACTTCTTTTTGCCGTTATTTCGAGAAAAAGGAAGGAATCGTGCGTTAGGCCAGTTGATTGTTCACCATGAAAATTCTGTATATCCACCAATATTTTAAAACGCCTCAAGAAGGAGGAGCCATTCGCTCTTACTACTTGGCCAAAGGCTTGGTGGATCAAGGCTTTGAAGTGGAAATGATTACAAGCCACAACGAAGGCATTTATCAAAAAACCGTAATTGATGGAATCACAGTCCATTACTTGCCTGTTTATTACAGCAACGACTTAGGCTTTCTTAAGCGCATTTATTCTTTCTATTCGTTTCAAAAGAAATCAAAGCAACTGATTTCAAAAGAAAACTTGAGTTTTGACTTGGCGTATTTGACTTCTACACCTTTAACCGTGGGCTTGGTTGGTCTTTGGTTGAAGAAGAGGTTGAACAAACCCTATATTTTTGAAGTGCGCGATTTGTGGCCTACTGCGCCTATTCAGATTGGTGCAATTAAGTCCCGCTGGCTGAAAAAGTGGCTATACGGACTTGAGAAAGAAATATACAAGCGTGCAGAAAAAATCATAGCGCTTTCCCCTGGAATGGAAGATTGGATTAGAGAAGTGGTTCCTGAAAAGGAAGTACATATGATCCCGAATATGGCAGATTGCGAGTTCTTTAGTAAGGAGTTAAAAGACCCAAAGCTGACTTCTTTTTATAATGTGAACAATGCTTTTGTAATTACCTATTTGGGTAGTATTGGTATTACGAATCACCTCGAGTTTTTGCTGGAGGCAGCCGAGAAGTGCTTAAAAATGGGGTTGAATATCAAGTTTAAGATTGTGGGTGAAGGGGCTAAATTACATCAGGTTAAATTAGAGGCTTACCTAAAAAAACTCAAAAATGTAGAGTTCTACGGTCATCAGAACAAAGAAGGGGTACGAAGAATACTTAATGTAACAGATGCGACTTATGTCTCTTTTGCCAATTTCCCTGTTTTGAGTACCAACAGCCCCAATAAAATGTTTGATAGCCTAGCGGCTGGTAAACTTACGATTGTGAACTCGCTTGGCTGGACAAAGGATTTGGTGGAGGAAAATAAGTGCGGTTTCTATACTAATCCTGAAGACGCGAATGATTTTATTCAGAAGATCACACCATTTATTGAACAAAAAGATAAACTAGATACCTATAAAAACAATGCGCGAATTGTTGCAGAAAAGCTTTACTCGAAGCGATTACAAGTACAAAAATTGATTGCAGTTTTAGAATCAACCAAGGGAGTTTAATTGTTTTTAGGCCTATACCTCGACTGCAACAAAAAGTCATTGGCGTCTGTCAGCTTCATCAACGCTGTAAAGTCCAAATCCTTTTCTTCTTGATATTTCTGAACAATACGCCAGCCGATCCATTGGCCAATTCTGCCAGGGCAAATGGGATCAATTTCAGGAATTCCTGGGCGCTCATCAATGTATTTGGATAAATTGAGTGGGTTCTTGTCGTATAGTAAAGCATTATCCACAAAATACGACCAAAGAAAACCTTCACTTCGAATGGACGAGGCCAAGCTTTCACCATCATAACCCATAATCAAACTATCAGGTAAGCAAGGCAACATGGTTTTTGTGAACTCAAGTGCTTTTCCGTAGTACACCATTTCCTCTAAAATAGTACGTTCACCATTGTCAAACGTATCGTTGAATTTTAAAGAAGAGAACTGAACAATGTGCGGAACGAGGTGCTCAGGAGTAAGCCTTACCAATAGGTAATCATAGACATTTGGTCGGTAAGAAGCTTCTGGACCCAAATAATAATCAATACCAATAATGACTAGAGTGTCAGAGAAAAATACATCGTTACCAAAAGCGGAGTAAACGGTTTGAACTTTGGGTACCCTGTATTCAGGATAATAAGATTTTATACGTTTAAATGCCGTTTCTAAGTCTTGTTCTAACTGTGCCTCGTCAATAATTTGTTTGGTTTGCTGATACAGCGTATCCACAAACGGGTTTTTTATCAGGTTGAAAACCTCGGTAAGCATCTCCGCTTTAGATGGATAATCGGCCGCTAAAAAGAAGTAATCACGTACGATTGGGTTGGCTTCTAAAAAATCATTTAAAGCCGCTGTATCTTCCACTGAATGAATTTGGTCTACCAAACTCGTATAGTCCAAATCAAGGGCTATATTTGGGATGTCTTTGCAAGGGTCATCTTTGCCACAAGCCATAACCAACAAGAAAACGAAACTAATAGTCCAGCTTTTGTTCATACTTAATTTTAAATGACAAAAGTATTCATTTATTTTATTCCCCATGAGAAAATTCACTTTAGCAGCGGTTTTGTTATCATTGTTTAGCGTGGCAGCTGTAGCGCAAGATTATAATATTGGTATCAAATTAGGGCCAACCCTAACCTATTCAAAGCCAAGTACAGATGGTACAAGTACAAATTATGATGATGACGGCTCTTCCGTTCAGTTTTTGATCGGTGCTTTTGTAGATTATCAGTTCAAAGAAAACTATTTTTTCAGTGCCGGAATCAATTATGCCTCCAAGGATTTTGGGATAACGGCTAGGTCAACCAATAGCATCGCCAATGTAACAGGAGCAGCCAGCTTTAACCAAGAGTTTTTGCAGGTTCCGGCCTTGCTAAAGCTATACACCAATGAGGTGATTCTTGATACTAAGATTTATTTCAACTTTGGTATTGTACCCGAAGTACGCTTGAGCAGTTCTCCGAAATCTACTAATTCTGATATCATCCGTGAATTTAGAAGCTTTGATTTAGCGGGTAATTTTGGTGGAGGCTTAGAGCGAAACATTGGGGTAAATACCCGTGTGTATGCCGGTATTTTCTCTAACCTTGGTTTTATTAATCAGGTAAAAATCCAAAATGAAGCTTATGATGAGCTAATTCTTAAAAACCGATTATTTGCATTGGAAGTGGGTATCAAGTTTTAATACCAAACTGTAAAGAGATGCTTACAAATCAGTTAAAGCTTTCTAATGATTTGTAAATGTTGAGTGCTACAATATAAAGCCCTGCTTCATTACCCCAATTTATCTTTTCTATTTTGGCCATTCCTTGCACATAAACGTCTACCCAGGCGTCTATGGTTTTAACATTGGAATGCCCCATTAAAGCACGGATAACACGTACCAAGTCGGGGTGAAACTCCAAGTGAATACCAACACTGTTTTGGGCAACCACCATTTGGCGATATTTAAGGTCTTGTTTTATGAGATGAAGGGCAAGGGCTTTTTTGTCCATAAGAATTAGCTTTAACGTTCGTAATATTTAACCAAATTTAAAATTATTATCGTTAAACACAATTAATAGTTCGTTATACGATATAATAGTTTATTAATACGATAATTATAATTTTGATATGCTAGTTTCGATTTTCTTATTTTGATCAATAATTTGTGTAGAACGATAATTTTATGGCTGATAAAAAGATTTATAACCGCATAAAGGCAGTGTTGGCAGAGAAAGGAAAAACTAATAATTGGCTTTCTGAAAATACGGGGAAGAACATTACTACTGTATCACGCTGGTGTACTAACGATATGCAGCCCACCATGGAGACCCTCTTCACTATTGCCGAAACATTGGATGTAGATGTTAGGGAACTATTGGTTAGCACAAAAGTATAGCACAAAAGTATAGCACAAGCAGTGTTTCAGACCCCTTTTTAAGTGCCTTAAACCTTTTATCGTATTTCTTTATCGGTGCTTTTAACTATGTTTGAGTGTATGTTTGGTTCAATAGCTATTGAGTCAACAAATATGTAATCATTTGATTACAATAACAAACATATGAGAACAATATTTGTATATGTCAGTAAACGATCGTTTAGAATTGTTAATGAAGCATTTTGATTTGTCAGTGAATTCTCTGGCAAAACAATTGGATTTTAGTCGTACCACAATTCATAATATCATTTCTGAGAATGGCAGACGTACTTCGCCCAGTCACGATTTCTATGCAAAACTGAAAGAATCATATGAGAACATAAACCTGAACTGGTTAATTACTGGGGAGGGTGAAATGCTACTTGATGAATCACAATTGATGGCAGCGGACTCAGCGGGTGAATACAAGGTGAAAAAAGCACAAAACTCCGATTTACATGAGGCTTTGGCTGATATTCATAAAGAACTCCAGTCTGTGAATCAGCGCATAGACCGCTTGGAAAATGGTCTATAGCCCCTGCTAAAAATGAACTTTGCTAGCGCCTAAGCGCGGACAAATTATACAGCCTTAATCTCTGTAAGATAATTTCAATCGGGCACCAAAGTAATAATTCCTTCCTGGGGCAGGTTGAAAGTAGCGATTGCCAAACGCATTAAGGTCGTTACCCAAACTATAATCCACGTCAAAAATATTATTCACCCCTCCGAACAATTCCCATTGCATCTTTTTCTTTTTCGGGATCAGGTAATTGTAATTTATGTTCCAAAGGTTATATGGTCTTGAATACATAGTGTTTGCATCATTTAGTGGAATGGCATCTGAGTAGTGATAGCTCAGCTTAACATCTAAACCATAAATAAAACTGGTGTTTACTTGTAGGGTCACTACTTTTTGTGCTGTACCAGGGAGGGCGTTTCCTGAAAAATCATCGCCATCATTCACGTAATTTTTATACTCAAAATCATGGAGAGTATAGGAAATTGAAGTACTCAAATTTTGTACAGTTTGCTCTTCATCTTTAATCCATTCACCATTAACCTGCAACTCTAAACCTTGTTGAGTGTTTTTTCCCGCATTTCTGAAAAGCACCACACCATCACCATTGGTATATGATGAAATAGATTCCTTTAGATCGAACCTAAAAATGGCCATGTCAAAGGAGAGTCTCGAACCCAATAAATTGCCCCGAATATTCCATTCGTAATTGGTGCCTTTTTCGGGTTGAATGTCGCGGTTGATACTGCCCTCATTGGTACGTACTTCAGTGGTAGTTGGAGGTGAAAAGCCCTGCGAAACACTAAAGTGAACGGATAAATCCTTGTTTAATTTTTTCGAAACACCCAGCCTTGGCGACCATACAGTTTCAAACGCCTTGTTGAATTGAGTGGGGTTGTTGTTCACCTTATCCACTAAGCGATTAATATCGTAATTCAGTGTATTTCGGCTCAGGCCTGCAGTAACAAAGAGATCATTTATTGGTTCTATTTTGAACGAGCCAAACAGAATGGATTGCTTAGCACTAATATCATCTTCAAAATTAATGGTGTCTGCCTGGCCCATCACATTACCAAAATTCTTCCCTAAAAAGGAAGAATTCTGAAGCTCAGTCCCCACTACAAAAGAGGCAGGTAAACCAGCCATAATCACATTCCGACTCACCTCCATTCTCCCTCCCAAAATATCTTGCTCATCTTGTTTATAGTCTAGTATGAAAGGATTTTCAAAATCCATCTTCGAACCAAAAATTGACATTTTCCCCTTCCAGGCTCTTCCCCACTCTAACTCTTGGCCCAGTTTTACAAGCCAATACTGATTATCAACAGAAGCATTTCTGTCAATACTTCCCGGCCTTGATTGTCTTCTGTTTTCACTTCGCTGTAAAGGATTGAGTGCTCCTGGGATTTCGTAAAACAGGTTAGAGTATAGCCATGAAACGGATAAGGTTTGCTTGCTACTTGGAAAGAATAAGGCATCCATTTCCAAGGTGCGTCTGTCCATTGCGTTGTGCTCTCTATAGCCATCCGCTTTTTGAATGGCCGCTTTTACGGTAAGGCTGTTTTTTTCGCTTAACTGATTAAAAATCAAATCCGCCTTGTTCATCCCGTACGAACCCGCTGTGGCGGCTGCCTGAATGCTATTGTTCAAATCGCCAGGCACTGTACTTTTTAACTTTATTACCCCGCCTGTTCCTGCACCATAAATACTGCTTGCAGGACCTTTAATAATTTCGATTCCAGAAATATTGGTGAGGTCGAGCAAGTTGATGAAGGTGTTTCCTCCGGGTTCGGTAAATGGAATGTCGTTCCAGTAGACCTTTATATTTCGCACACCAAAGGGAGAGCGAACCGAACTTCCGCGAATAGAAATACGATAGCTGGCCCCAGCCCTTTCTTCAAAACGAATACCTGGTATCGCATTTACGGCTTGTACCAAAGAGCTTCGATCGGAGCGTTGTAAGTCTCTGAGGCCAATGGTCGAAATGGCACCTGCTTGTTCACTGAGGTCAGTGTTTTCTAAAAAACCCTCAACTTTTACACTCTGTAAATTGGTGGTGTTTGGTGTAAGTGAAATGGTTTGCCAAGAGTCGACCGCTATTTCAATTTCTGTAGTTTTGAAGCCTACATGAGTAATGTTGACTTTGCTGTTTTCCGTAATTTCTAAAATTACAATGCCTCGCTGATCACTTACCTTCACCTGACTTGTGCCCAGTACAAATACCAAGGCTCCCTCCACTGGTTCGGCATTCTTACCCAAGAGAATTATTCCGGTTTGGGCTTTGGCGAAAAAACTTATGCTTAAAAGGAGGAGTATTATTATAAAATGAGTGAATCTCATAGTTCTTCTTGATCTGCAAACTTCTTTAGCTATTGCCATGTAACTTTCCACACCCGAAGATCGGATTTTTTGCGGATTAGGAAATACCTCTCACCTTGTTTATAGGGTTTTGATGTTCTTACTTCGAGATGGTGTAGGTAATTTTTTCTTTGTCGATTTCTACTTCTGATAATATGAGTTGAGTGAGCGTATCACCGTATTCCATAATTTTATCGATAAGCTTCTGTAGTTGCAGTCTGTCCTTTGCAATGATTTCCAGTTGAACATTCTGGCCACCAGTTATTCTATAGGCTCGCTTTACTTCTGGAAATGTTCCTACGACATTTAGAAAAGACTTGAGTTTGCCATGGAATACTTTTACAGAGATAAAGGCCTCAATATCATAGCCAAGTAACCGACTGTTGATTTCTACTGTATAGTTAGAGATCACTTCTTTCTCTTCTAGCTTTTGCACCCGCTCTCTTGTGGCAGATGGAGAAAGGCTTACAACCCTTCCAATTTCGGCAAAGGAGAGCCTCGAATTTTTCTCTAAAACTTTCAGGATTTTCAAATCTAAAGCATCAATCATTGAATCAACTGTTATTTTTTAATAAAACCATTCATAGCGCAGAAATATCAAAAATAGGCAATTCAATCAATTTTAAAATGAAGTAATCTCAAAAGATATTTGTGGAGAAAAGAGAACTAGAGAAACACATGAAAAAACTTAATTCATTTCACTTGGCTATTCCCGTGCAGAACTTAGCGCTATGCAGAGAATTTTATGGGCAAACCTTAGGTTGCGCTGAAGGAAGAAGCGCTGAAAAGTGGGTCGATTTCAATTTTTTTGGACATCAACTCGTCATTCACAAAACCTCTAAGAGCCAGGAGGCTGATAAACCTGAATCTAACCCAGTAGACGGGCATGATGTCCCTATTCCTCACTTTGGTGTAGTATTGGATTGGGGTGAATGGATGGATTTATCAGAGCGGTTAAAGACTTGGGGAATTCATTTCATTATAGAACCTTATATCCGTTTTAAAGGCGAGACAGGAGAACAGGCTACCATGTTTTTTCTAGACCCAGACGGTAACGCTTTAGAGTTTAAAGCATTTAAAGAAATCGATCAGTTATTCGCTAAAGATTAACGTTTCGTTTTTTAAACTCAATTGGTATTTTCATTCAAAAGCCAAACGATTCAAGGCGGACGTTTGAAAGTAAAGTACAAATCTGATACATTTAATAACTAGTCACATGGTACAACTGTGGTTAAACCATGTGATATGTTTCCATTATGAATCAATTTTGTATGAAAAAGGCTTACTCGATACTCGCTTTACTGATTTTTGCAACGACACTTCATGCGCAAAGCGATGTGTACTTTGCTTCAACTCCAAGTCTAAACCCCGATGGTTCCGAAATCATTTTTTCTTACGATAGTGATTTGTGGAAAGTAGCTTCAAATGGTGGCACCGCCACTAGAATTACGGCCATGGACGGGAATGAAAGTTATCCACGCGTAAGCCCAGATGGTAAGTGGATTGCCTTTTCTTCGGAACAATATGGAAATACAGACATTTACCTGATGCCATATGGCGGAGGAGAAATTAGGCAACTCACCTTTAATTCCTCAAGTGATCAAATGGAAACTTGGTCGTGGGATAGTAAAACCATTTACTTTCATTCGAGCAGATACAACAGCCGTTCAGCCTATTCGGTGGGCATTAATGGCGGCACACCGAACCGTTTTTTCGAACATTTTTTTAACTGGCCACATAACTTGGCCATTCACCCGGATGGCACAATTTATTTCAATGAGAGCTGGGAAAGCAGTAATCAGGTGGCTCGTAAACGCTATAAAGGAGCTTTTAACCCAGATATTAAATCATATAACCCTAAAACGGAAGAGTTTAACACGCATACCGACTATATAGGTAAAGATATGTGGGCTACAATTGACCGAAAAAGCAACCTATATTTTGTATCGGATGAATCGAACGAACAGTACAATTTGTATGCTTTTCAAAATGGAAGTAAAATCAAACTCACCAGTTTTAATACTTCCATAAAAACCCCTCAGGTAAATGCCAACGGTGGTAAAGTGGTGTTTGAAAAAGACTATCAGTTATACGTTTATGATGTAGCCAGCAAGAAAAGTGAAAAGGTGAAGATTTCTATATTCCAGAATTCAACACTGGCCAAAACCACCAATTTCAATACAAAGGGAAATATTTCTGCTTTTGATGTTTCGGCCGATGAGAAGAAAATGGCCTTTGTTTCTAGGGGCGAACTCTTTGTGTCTGACATCAGCGGAAAATTCATCAAGCAGATTAAAACCAATGACAGGGAAAGGGTGACGGAAGTAAAGTGGCTTAAAGACAACCAAACTTTATTGTATGCCCAAACGGTAAAAGGCTATACCAACCTATTTACCATTGATGCTTCTGATGACCAAGCCAAGGAAAAGAAGCTGACGCAAGATGACCAATCGGATAGAAACTTGGAGTTCAATATGGATAGAACGCAAGCAGTTTATTTCAGTGGAATTAACGAAGTGCGTTTGCTTGATTTGGGAACTTTGAAAAGCGAGACGATTGCGAACGAAGAGCTTTGGGGGCTTTACAATTCACAGCCACGGTTTTCTCCCGATGGCCAATACATTGCCTTCAATGTGAAAAATGATTTTGAAGATGATATTTATATCTATCACCTTCCTACAAAAAAGTTAAGCAATTACACTCAAACTGGAGTGACAGAAACCAGTCCTTTTTGGGGGCCAGATGGCAAATACCTCTATTTTGTTTCGAACAGAACGAAGCCGAGTTACCCTTTTGGTTTGGAAGATGGCCGCGTGTATCGAGTGCCGCTTTCTCGTCATGAAGCCGAATTTAAATCGGATAAACTAAATGAGGTTTTTGAAAAGAGCGACAAGAAGAAAGACAGTACTAAAGTGGTTGTCAACATTGATTTCGATCAAAACTGGTTACGTAATTTACAGCGTATTAGCCCCAACTTCGGAACTCAAAGCAATCCCAATGTCATCAAGTCTGGTGATAAGACTTATGTGATTTATTCTTCCAATCACGATGAAAACCAACGTGGTCTTTGGATGACTACCCTCGAAGATTTTGAAAGGAATAAAACAGAGAAAATAACAGGGTCGACCAGGGCCAGAGGTGAAATCCTTACGGTGAAAAAGAACCACTATTTAATCAATGGGGGCTCCATCAGTAAGTTGAATTTAAGCCAAAACAAGCTTACGGATATTGAAACGGATTTCACTTTCAGAAAATCGCTTAGAAATGAATTTGACCAGATGTATGATGAAACTTGGGCAGGTATTGAGGAGAATTTTTACAACGAAACTTTTCATGGAGCCGATTGGACTAAGCTTAAAACCCAATACGCTCAATTCCTTCCACATGTAAAAAGTAGGGCTGAATTACGCGTGCTCCTCAATGATTTACTGGGTGAATTGAATTCTTCTCACATGGGTTTTAATTCTGGTGGAGGGGAAGAACGTACCTATTACAGCACTCAGAGCTTGAATCTAGGTGTACTTTTCTCTAATGAGAATCCTTATGAAATTGATAAAGTAGTGAGCGAAGGTCCTTCGGACTTTTCAAATAAAAACATAAGAAAGGGGGATGTGCTTACTTCAATCAACGGAGAAGTCATTAACCCGAAAATGAATCGGGAATATTACCTTTCTAAGCCTTCAGTAGATGAAGAAATCACCTTGGGCATAAAAAGAGGGAAGGAAGAATTAGAAGTAAAAGTGCATCCATCGAGTATGGGCGCATTGAGAAATAACCTGTATGATGAATGGATAGCTGACAACCAAAAGCGTGTGGATGAAGCCACAAAAGACCAAGTGGCCTATGTACATATGAAAAATATGAGTACAGGCTCATTACAGGAATTCTTGATTGAAATGACTTCTGAAGGCTATAATCGTGATGGACTTATTTTGGATTTGAGATACAACACGGGTGGAAATGTTCATGATGAAGTGCTTAAATTCCTTTCTCAAAAACCATATTTAAAATGGAAATTCCGTGAAGGAAAATTGACTACTCAGGCCAATTTTGGCGCTGGTGCCAAACCGATGGTACTGCTGATTAATGAACAATCATTGAGTGATGCAGAAATGACAGCGGCTGGCTTTAAAGAGTTGGGTTTGGGTAAAATAATTGGAACCGAAACGTATCGCTGGATTATATTCACGAGTTCGGCAAGATTAGTAGATGGCTCCTCCTATCGACTACCCTCGTGGGGTTGTTATACTATGGATGGTAAAAACTTGGAAAGTGAAGGCGTGAGTCCAGATATTTTAGTGAATATGAATTTTAAAGATCGCCTTAGCGGAAAAGACCCACAACTTGACCGAGCGATTGAAGAGGTGATGAAGCAAATCAATAACTAATGAAATCCTTTAAGCTCTTTGATTCAAAGAATGAATTGCTGGAAAGAATGGGAGTGAATGAACGCAGTATTGTTCGAATTGGAGATCATAGGATTTGCCTAGTTTTAAATGCGGGAGAATTTCATGCGTTTGACCATCTTTGCCCCCATAATCAACATTCCTTGTTTGAAGGAACAATTAATTACAAGAATGAAGTGGTTTGTCCGCTCCATTCCTATCGGTTTAGTTTGAAGGATGGAAGCGAATGTGAGCAGCGAACTAAGCCATTGAGAATTCATGCATTAAAAATTGAAAACGATGGTGTTTTTTTGCAGGTGAACGACTGATTTTTCGATTAAAAACGAATCAGTTAATATTACTACGGTTATGGCAGGTACATCATATATTTTACAACCCATTGGTACTAAAAATAGAGTTATAACTCTAGATATCTTGAGAGGTTGTGCTGTGCTTGGAATATTACTGATGAGTATTCAGCGTTTTTCCATGCCTTCTTATGCCTTCTTGAATCCTCTTTCTTTTGAAAACCTTGAAGGGCTTAATTTATATGCTTGGCTGATAAGCCATGTGTTCGCCAACGGAAAATTTTCAGCCATGCTGGCCATGCTATTTGGAGCGGGCATTTTAATGATATCGCAGAAGGCTAGAAAGGAACACATGAGGTCTAGTAAATTGCAGTATCGCAGATTTTTTGTTTTACTGCTTATTGGGATTTTACATGCTTATCTTCTTTGGTATGGGGATCTCTTAGTGGCCTTTTCTATATGTGGCTTTTTTATGTTTGCCTTTCGAAGCAAGAGCAAAGCTTATCTCTTTAAGTCAGGGGTTATATTCTTGGTGGTTGGTTCGGGCTTAAAGCTTCTGCTTGCCTATAGCATTCCTTTTTGGGAGCCAGGTCAGTTTCAATTATTAGAATCAAAATTATGGGATCCAAGCGCTCAGGAAATTACCAATCAAATTAGTTATTACAGGGGCAGTTGGGAACAACAAATGCTGATTAGAGTTCCTGAGGCCTTTTATATGCAAACGAGAATCTTCCTTTCAGAAGTATTTTGGAAAGTGAGTGGGTTAATGTTATTAGGAATGGCTTTTTATAAGAAAGGAGCCCTTATTGGCAAGCAATCTAAAAAATACCTATCAAAAATGCTCATTTATGGCCTAGGTTTGGGTTTACCATTGGTAGTGTCTGGTGTTCTACTCGACTTTCATTACCGCTGGGATTTTGAATTGAGTTATTTTTATTTTTCTCAGTTTAACTATTGGGGAAGTGTTTTAATGGCCATTGGTTATTGCGGGTTTATTGTTCTTCTCTGTAAAATTTCAACCAGAAGTTTTATTGCCAGAAGCTTATCCTATGTGGGGCGAATGAGCCTTTCAAATTACTTGATGCAGTCCATCATCTGTAGTTATATATTTTATGGACACGGCTTGGGCCTCTATGGTGATTTAGACCGTTCGGCTCAAGGAGTGGTGGTATTAGCACTCTGGGTTTTTCAGATTCTCTTTTCTTCTATATGGTTAAGCTATTTCCAATTTGGGCCGTTTGAATGGGTCTGGCGCTCACTCAGTTATGGCCGCGCTCAGCCCATAAAAAAATAGGTTAAACAGCAGACATAGAATCTATCAATTCATCCTGCGTATTTGACTTTACTGCAAAATTGAAGCCTTTGTGTATACCGTAAGCTCCATACTCCCCCGTTTTACTAAGGGCCAAAAAGCCAACTTGTAAATCCATATAGTTGTTTTTGTACTTCCTTACTATCCGATCCACAGCTTCTTTACAGGCTTCTTGTGGAGGATAGCCTTGGCGCATAAGTTCAACAATCATATGTGAACCACAAATCTTAATCACGAATTCACCCAAACCTGTAGCCGTTGCTGCTCCAATTTCATTGTCAACATACAGCCCTGCTCCGATGATGGGAGAATCTCCTACTCGACCGTGCATTTTCCAAGCAGCACCGCTGGTGGTACATGCGCCAGAAAGATCTCCATCTGCATCCAAAGCTAACATGCCTATCGTGTCATGGTTTTCTACATTGATCTTCGGTTTGTAGTCCTGATTTTTAAGCCAGTTTTTCCAAGCCTTCTCAGAGTTGGGAGTGAGTAAGTTTTCTTCTTTAAAGCCCTTTTCCAAAGCGAACTGTTTGGCGCCTTCACCTACCAACATCACATGAGGCGTATCGTCCATTACCTTTCGGGCAACAGAAATAGGGTGCATAATGTCTTGCAAAAAAGCGACTGAGCCACAGTTTTCGTTGTGGTCCATAATACAAGCATCGAGGGTGACGAAGCCATCGCGATCTGGAAAACCGCCTATGCCTACGGTGGCGTTATTAGGGTCGGCTTCGGTAATTCTTACGCCTTGCTCCACCGCGTCAACGGACTTTCCTCCTTGAGATAAGACCTCCCATGCGCCTACATTGGCCTGCACTCCGTGGTTCCAAGTAGAAATAACAATAGGCTTCTGACCCGCTTTCGCTGGGGTGGCGCAAGCCAAAGTGGATAAACTTCCAGTAGTAACAGCAAGGCCTCCTAGTATGCCCGACTTGATGAATTTTCTGCGATTGCTCATGGTAAAAATTTTAGGAAGTTAAAAAAAATGTACCGACCTGTAACATACCTTTTAACATTGATTTTATATTTGGTTGAATCTCAATATCTTTCCCTATGAAAAAAACAGCGGTAATTTTCAGTCTATTGGCCATTCTGGCCTTTTCTTGCCAGTCTAATTCTTATCCAGATTTGGCGGTTAGTGCGGTACAAATTGTTCCTCAGCCTCAAAGTATGGAAATCAGGGATAACGAAACGATGGTCATTTCTTCAGGCCTAACCATTGTGGCAGTAAGCGAAGAAGAACAGAAGATTGCTAACTATTTGAAAGACTATTTGGCCGAAATTAACTGGACAGTGAAAGTAAAAGAAGATGCACCCAGCAGTAATTTCATTGCTATTCAACAAAAATCAATTGGCTCAGACAACATAGAAGCCTATGTGCTGAGTACTTCCAAAGAAGGAGTTAAAATCGAAGCCGCCAATGGAAAGGGTTTGTTTTATGCTGTTCAATCGCTTATTCAATTATTACCGCTAGAGGGAGAAGCCGTAAAGCTGCCCGTGATGAAAATCAATGATGAGCCTCGATTCGTTTATCGTGGAATGCACCTTGATGTGGGCCGTCATTTTTTTCCTGTTGAGTTCGTGAAAAAGTATTTGGACATGATGGCCTTTTACAAAATGAACAACTTCCATTGGCACCTTACCGAAGACCAAGGCTGGAGAATTGAAATCAAGCAATACCCTAAGCTCACGGAAGTGGGCAGCATGCGTAAAGAGACCATGGTAGAGAAAAATTTTAGTCCATATGTGGGCGATGGCATTCCTCATGGTGGTTTTTACACCCAAGAAGAGGTGAAAGAAATTGTGGCTTATGCCATGGAAAGACAGATCAATGTGATTCCAGAAATTGAAATGCCAGGGCATAGTGTGGCAGCTTTAGCGGCTTATCCAGAGCTAGGCTGTACGCCAGGTCCGTTTGAAGTGAGTACCATTTGGGGTGTCGATAAGAACATCTACTGCCCAAGCGAAGCAACATTTACTTTCTTAGAAAATGTACTTTCAGAAGTGGTTGAGCTTTTTCCAGGTCAGTATATCCATATTGGTGGCGATGAAGCGCCAAAAGACCGTTGGAAAGAAAGCGCAGTAGCACAGGCGGTGATCAAACGCGAAGGCTTAAAAGACGAGTTCGAATTGCAGAGTTATTTCATCAAAAGAATTGAAAAGTTCTTAATCAGTAAGGGCAAAAAACTCATTGGTTGGGATGAAATTTTAGAAGGAGGCCTAGCACCTGAAGCCACGGTAATGTCGTGGAGAGGTGAAGCCGGAGGTATTGAAGCCGCAGAGCAGGGCCATGACGTAATTATGACACCAAACAGTGTTGCTTACTTTGACCACTACCAAGCGAGCCCAGAAGGAGAACCTTTGGCCATTGGTGGCTTTACTACGCTTCAAGATGTGTATGATTATGAGCCAGTTCCAGAAGAGCTTTCTAAGGAAAACCAAAAGCATGTGTTGGGTGCTCAGGCCAATGTTTGGACAGAGTATATGAAAACCTCTGATCATGTTGAATACATGGTTTTCCCACGTATGTTGGCCCTTTCGGAAACAGTTTGGACGAACCCTGAAAATAAGAACTGGGAAAGGTTTCAGAAGAAGCTCAAATATCAATACCAGCTGCTCGATTCAAAGAACATCAATTATCATGTGGCTGCTCCGGCAGGTTTGAAGCAAGGCTTAACACTTTCCGAAGAAATTGAGATTGAACTTTCAGTGCCGTATTCGGACGCCAAAATTTTCTATACAACAGATGGAAGTGAGCCTTCGAAAAATTCAATAGAATATACTGCTCCATTCATTCTGAAAATAGCTGAAAGGGAATTGCAAGTAAAGGCGGTAACCGTTACTTCCACAGGAAAATACAGTCCTATCGTTCAGGGAGTTTACAAGAAAGCTGAGTTGGTTGAATCCGTGAACCCTCTAAAAGTAAATAATGGATTACAAACCATGCTTTACACTCGAAATTATTCAAGTGTAAGGCAAATTGAGGGAAGAGCTTCTTCTACTTTTGTTTCCGACAATGTTGTCTTGCCTACTAATCAACCAGATAAATTTGGGCTGGTATTCCAGGGTCTTATCAATGTCCCTACCGATGGCATTTACATTTTTTACACCACTTCTGATGATGGTAGTGTACTTAATATCGATGGTCAAAAGGTGGTTGATAATGATGGTCCCCATGGCGCTCAGGAACGAATGGGAGAAATTGCCTTGAGGGCTGGCTATCATAATTTTCTACTTAAGTATTTTGAGGCTGGTGGGGGTGAAACTTTGTCTGTTGCCTTTCAAGGCCCTGATATAGAGAAGCAAGCTATTCCGGCTAACATGTTTAAGCATTAGATTTCGCATTTATGCGATCCTGAAGGCTCACGCCAAATCGCAGAAAGCATATTTCTGATACACAAATATCGGCTGAAAGAATCCGTCCGTAGTGCTATCAATAGGTGGGTGTATTTGGCTTAACTCAATTGAACAGGCAGATTAAAAATGGCGAAAACTATCCTTTCGCAACTCATTTGTTTTAACGATATTGGATAGGTCAAGCTCAAAAATACTATTATGCTATTCTCCTATATCCGAATGGATTCGCGAAGCCTAGTTAAAAACAGGGCTTTTTCTGTGCTCAGCATTCCTAGTTTTCACCTAGGCATGGTTATTTTTCAAGGTGAATTATCAAACCCTGAAAATTGCAGAATTCACCCCTTCGAACACACTGCATTATGAATAATACTTTTAGAAAAAATGCCTTGCTAGCCCTTGCCCTGACTGTATTTTCTCTGTTCAGTTGCGACCGGAGAAATGGTGAAGATAAATTTCAGGCCGAAATTCGTTATTTCATTTTGGAGCATTTAGAGAATGACATTGCCTATAACCCCATTCGTTTTCAACGTATTGACAATAATTTCCTATCGTCTGATGTAGCGTTAATGACTTCTGTTCTGGCCATTCAGGATACGGTGAGAA
This sequence comes from Roseivirga echinicomitans, assembly GCF_001592935.1. Taxonomy (GTDB): domain Bacteria; phylum Bacteroidota; class Bacteroidia; order Cytophagales; family Cyclobacteriaceae; genus Roseivirga; species Roseivirga echinicomitans. The sequence goes on along the minus strand of NZ_LRDB01000001.1, from coordinate 289,618 downwards.
CGAAGCTCAACTTGGCTTTAGATTATTCCGTGGTGTTTGAAAGCCCTTTGATTAATACCTTTCTTAGCATGGAAAACAGCTTTGAAATCGATTTGATTGATGAGTTAATTATGGAGAACATCAAATTAGACAATGCGCTTAAAGCCAAACTGAAAGTAAACCAGAAGACTTTCCCAGAAAGCTATCGCACACAACAACAGCTTTTCACCGATCAGCTTTTGGATATTAATAATGCCCTGAGCTACTTTAATCTTTCGGCTTATCATCTTGACCTCAGCGGAAAAGCATCTACTTTTTATTTACACGAGTACCAACTCAATCAAGCGCAAAACATCACAACGGTTTTTGAATTGAATACCGAGAGTTTAGAGGTGCTTTCTTTTAAGGACATTTAGGCTCATTGACTGGTCTGCTTATTGAATAAAATGCCGAAATAATTTATTCTTTTTCCAATAAACTATTAGCTTTCATATTGATATGAAAGCAAACCATCTTAAGCCCTTCGGAGTAGTAATTTTTTCACTTTTGGCTATAGCCTCCTGTTCTTCAAACACTTCCACCGAGAGTAAGAACTCAAACCTTGAAGGAAACTACGAGCTGGTTAAAGTAGATTCTTTAATGGTACCAGTTTTAGAGCCACTTCAGATCACAGATTTCAATCCAAAAACGAATCGTTTCTTAGCCTATGGTACTCAAAGTAAGGCTTGTATGGAAATTGATGCAGAAGGGAATGTGTTAAGTTCAGTCGATCTGACTGGAGAGGGGCCGGGGCACTTTGGCCCTGGAATGAGTGGCTTGGGCTATTTGGGAGATAATATAGTTGTGGAGGGTGCGGGTGCTTACTATTTCCTCGATGCCGACTGGAATTATCTTGAAAAGTTCACTCCTGGCTCTGGCTATATTCCTTTAACTTATATAGATGGCAAACCCGATGCGGTAGAAATAAATGGCGTAAACACTATTATCAAAGCAAAGAGTCAGAACTATTTTGGGAGTGTCAAATTAAAGGAAGACCACTTTAATACTGCTATGATGTTGGAGGCATTTAATTCTAAAAGCCAAGAGCCAACGGAATTATTACCCTATCCAGAGAATTCAATATACAGGACTAACGAACTTTATCTTGACAACCATGAGCCTAAAATTAGCTATAATCAACAGAAAGAGGAACTGATGCTAGTATTGCCCTTGGAGCCAAAACTGTATAAGTATAAACTCATAAATAATGGATTTGAATTAGAAAGTACACTTGATCTGGATTTGAGAAATTTCAGAACACCACAAGGTATTGCTTATGAAGATCAGCATGAAAATCCCCTCAAAGGTTTCGGTAGATCGAACCAGTTGAATTATATCTATGGAATGCTGAATAGTAGTATTCTAGATGTGAACAGCTATGGTGAAATAACCATGATCGGATACAAAACGGGAGCTGCCGAACCAACTAGTATTACAGATTATGGAGAGGCAACTAAATATGCAATGGCTAATAGTGAGACACGGTATTCCTTTTTTGTTAAGGATAAAATGGTGCTCGAAACTGATATTGATCTTTTGAGGTATGTAAGGTTAAATGAAAGCCAACTCTTAGTGCCTTATGTAAACGAGGAAGAAGAACTCGATTATAATAAGTTCTATATTTATGAGCTCAAGAAAGTAAAATGAGTTTAATCGGAAACATAATCTGGATCGTATTTGGTGGTTGGATGATCGCCTTGGAGTACATTATTGGCGGCATTGCCTTATGTCTCACCATTGTAGGAATTCCATTTGGGATTCAGTGCTTTAAACTGGCCATTGTAGGTTTTGCGCCTTTTGGGCAACGAATTGAAGGGGGGAGAACACTTACCGGTTGCCTTTCACTTCCCTTAAACATTATCTGGTTTATTTTTGGTGGCTTCTGGGTCTTCCTTACCCACTTGGCTTGGGGGCTAATCTTTTGCATCACCATTATCGGTATTCCTTTTGGAATGCAACACTTTAAACTCGCAGGCTTGGCCTTTGCTCCGTTTGGGAGGGGGATTTAGTTGGTACGCTGTGCCCGTAGTTCCTTGCCCACTAAAAAAAAGTAAGTAATGCCTTAGCAGTTGTATAATAGGAAAAGAGGGAAGTCATGATTTTTCGTTGTTATGATTGGCTTTAAATTCTTTGGTCAGCCTAGTCTTAAGCTCTTTCACGCCAGGTAATTCTCCTTTGTATTTTTGAGGAAGTTTCTTCTTAAGTGTGTACTCTGCCACTCCTATTGGATTCTGAACGCCTATTAGCGCATAATCTACCTCCACATTGTCCTTCTCTGCACAAAGTATAATACCAATAGAAGGATTTTCTTCTGGCAATCGAACTTGCTCATTAAGAAGGTTAAGGTAAAAATTCATTTTTCCGGCAAATTCTGGCTGAAACTCTCCAATCTTCAAGTCAATGGCTACAATGCATTTGAGCTTTCTATGGAAAAATAGAAGATCAACAAAATAGTCCTTATCTCTTAGTACGAGTTTATATTGATTACCCATATAGGTGAACCCATAGCCTAACTCCAAAACAAAGTCCTTGATTCTGGCCACAATTTTATTTTCCAACTGCCGCTCTAGGATAGGACCATCAATGTCTAAAAAACTTAGGGTGTATTCACTTTTTAAGGTTTCATTGGCCTGTTCTGAAAAGTGAGCAGGTAGGGTAGCTTTAAAATTGCTCTGTTTTTTATTGAGTCTATGATTCTTATAAGCCTCACTTTTAATAGCATTAAATAGGGTGTTTCTACTCCATGCGGCTTCAATGGTGCATTCCAAATAGTATTTTCTTTCCTCCCCGTCTTTAATCTTGGTGAATAGGAGAATATTCTGACCCCAGTTAACCCTGTAAGAAAGTAAGCGTTGTTCCTCATTTTCTAAATAGGTAAGGTGGTATTGTCTCATATACCATAGGTTCCTGCTTGAGAAACTTTCTTTAGACCCAGTAACCTTATTTATATCCATTGCCAATTGTTCAACAATAGATTTACCCCAACCTTCTTCTTCTTGTTTTTCAACTATACGTTTTCCAATAGTATCGTATAGCTGCATCATGGTTATAGTAAGCTCTTCTGAAGCTTTCTTTCTATGACTTTCTATCTCTAGCAGTATATTCTGCAATAGGTCCTCATAGCTTTTATCTCGATGCAATTCTTTATTCATTTTCTGTGTATGCTATTTCTGCAACAGCTGTTGCAGTATTACTTTCTTTACCATTATCACTTCTGCAACAGTTGTTGCACTATTAATCTCACTACCTAAATTAATTCTATCACTATCATTTGCTTGGCCTTCGCTCCGTTTGCCAGAGGGCTTTAAGCTTGTGCTTGCAGGGCTTGAAAATAATAGTCGACAAAAAATCATTCAAAATCAAACAACAATATTTATATTAAAAATTGAATGCGAAAGAAATATCTTTGAGAATGCTTCTCCACCCCATACAACCAAAAGGCGCTCTTAACCAAGCTTATCGAAAAGTAAAGCTTTTTAGAAATGATCTTGATGCGTTTAGGCAAAACCTGCTCTACTTGATAAGTCAGGTGGGTGATGCCAAAGTCGAACAAATCCTTTCTCTCAAAAAGGGCAACCCACAGGCAAATACTTCTGCTTTAGAGCGCGAAATTGATTTGATGGTTTATGCGCTGTATGCGCTGAGTGAGGAGGAGGTTGAGATTGTGGAGGGGGGTGAGAAATGAAAAAACATATCTTATTAATCGTAGTACTAGTTTTTGGCCCGCTTATTTTTCCAAATAAATCTGTTGATCTAATCAATAGTTACCTTGTAAATCCAATTCTCTCTAAGTTCAATAGTTCTGGTTGGTTAGAGTTTTTGCTAATCCTCCTAATAATTGGATTTATTTACTACTCAGTTTTATTGTGGAGGCGCAGAACTATTATCTCAAATTGGACGGTCATTTATACCTCTCTGCTAGTCTCAATTTATTTCGTTTATTATTACGGTTTTGACAACTGGATCTATTTAACCTGGTTCGATTCAGAAGTTCCTTATTTCCATGCACTTGCACTTATTCCTGTTTCATGCGTTGTCCTAGAGGTAAGGAATAGACTACATGATAAGAGGAGAAAATCGAACAATAATAAGTCCTTAAGCCTAATAGCCGATGTTCCAATTGAAAAGTCTTTAGATGATGTGCTCTCAAGAAAGAATTATGCTCAAAAGATTTCAAATCACATCCATAACACTTCTCTTGACCATTCATTCGCACTTGCTTTGTCATCGGAGTGGGGAAGTGGAAAAACATCTTTTGTCAATCTAATCATTGAGCACTTTCAAGAACTAGATAAATCAGCGATTGTAATAAGATTTAACCCAAAGTTAAGTCAAAACCCAAAGGGCATAATCACGGATTTTTTCAAGGAATTTGAAACTTCTTTGGCACCATATAGAACAAGAGTTGGATCACTTATAAAGGAGTATTCAAACTCTATAACCGTATTAAAAAGGAATACTGTTGTGGAAAACATCAACGACCTTGTTGATGCATTTAACCCTCCAAAACCGTTAAGACAGCTTTATGAAGAAATAGATGGAATAATAACTTCAATAGGAAGAAAAATACTTATCGAAATTGATGACATCGATCGGCTTGATAAAGACGAGGTGATTGAAGTCTTCAGGTTAATAAGGAATACAGGTAGCTTTACTAATACCTTTTTCCTAGCGGCCTTTGACAGAGAATATGTTACCACAGCGCTCAAAGACATTAATGAGCACAATACGCACCAATACCTTCACAAGATATTTCAAGCCGAAATTAGCTTACCAGGATTTGATAGAATTGTACTTAGAGACAAGCTTATTGAATGTCTAAAAGAGACGATAAGGATTGAAGAGGACTTAAATGAACTTAAAAACCTTTTTAGCATAGATGTTGGACTTTTTGGACTTAGCTCAATGATTGGATCATCCATGGAAATTCCTTCAAATACAGCAAGTTCATTAATAACAAATTTACGAGATGTTATTCGCTTGGCTAATAATATTAAGCTTACATATGATGAAGATATAAGACGAGAAGTAGACATAAACGACTTCTTCAGAATTCAAGTTCTTAAAGTAAAGTTCGCTAGAGAACTAGATTATTTTTATGCCAATCATAATAATATTCTTATGGCTAAATCTGTTGGTAATGATACTTTCCTAGAGTATCCAGGTAAGGATACAGAAGGCAGCGAACAAATAGCACATGGACGGAAATCTTTCGAGACCTTTGTTGAAAAACCTCAAAAAGCGAACGTAAAGCTATTTTTAAAAGAAGTACAATCACTTTTCCAAAGGAATTCGAAAGAGGCAAATAATCTTTCAATACAGTGGTTATCAAGATTCAATATCATCTTTGGAGTAAATCTCTTTGGTAATTATTTCTCCGAAACAACATTTCAGAAGTATTTGAATGAATTAACCCTTACAGCCGAAGAGTATTATCAAGATATCTCATCAAAGAATCTTAAATCACAGCTACTAGGCAGATTGTCAGACATTGAGAAATTTACGTCACCTACTGCCTTCAAAAGAGTTTATTCTTTGTGGTTCCATATGTTAACTTCAGGATTCCTAGAAATACGTGACATCAAAGAAAGATTACTATCAACATCAGAACTGAGCAGTCTTACAAGTGAGATTGATGATTATAAATTTGACGATTATCGGTTTATGTTTTTTGAATGGTTAAACTCTATAAAAGATGTGAATAGAAGGTCATATTTAATTCAGCAGATACTACTACAAATCATTTATGACAAAGAAAAGTCTCTAGACATTATACCGTTTGATGATTTTATTCAGCAGAACCTGATAATATTGGAGACATATCTCTCCAATAATCTTATCGATGATTTGGCTCTTACAATTCATAGCCGTTGTACAGAAAGTGTTGAGGAACAGTCCAGACTAATTAAAATCAATGAAAAAGCAAATGAGCTTTTAAGGAAAAAAATCATCGAAGAGCCTGAATCCTATTTGGAACACCTTATTATTCCGTTAAATCAAAGCGAGACAGGCCGTGAATATGCTTTTCATGCTTTTACTAATCAAGTTTTTGATAGTCAGCAGAACTTCGAAGATTGGCTTCAAAGAACCACTTCAGCATTTCCTAAAAAGAAACTCCTATGGAAAATTTATAGCTATGTCAAAGCAAATGAGCAGCTTAAAGGATTTAAGTTTGAGGATTACGAGTTTAATCGTCCAAGTTGGGTGCCTGAACCAGAAATAAAAGACGAAGATTATCAAACAACATAAATTGAATCAAGTGTGTTGGTAATATCTCTTACCATCAAGAATTTAACTCGGCATGGTCAAAGTCCCACTGCATTATAAAGGGCTCATAAAGGGCTCAACGCTTTGCCTACCAGAAGATGAAATCCTTGTTGTTATTGTTATGAACAAGTATTCACATTAAGTAAAGGGCTCATTACTTAATAACTTAAATGAGAATAAGTACTTGCAACAGTAAAGACGCTCATCAATCCGTTGAAACAAATAAACCCCACCCCAACCTTTCCCAAAAACGATCATGTATTTTTCTACCTTTGTATTTCTTGGGTCAAGGCTTAAGAAAACAACATTGGGGTAAAGCTTTATGCTGAAAAACGACAATTTATCGGACGAGGAAGTAGTTGCATTCTTGAAAGCGGGAGGCCACGAACGCTATTTCGAGATCATTACCAGAAGGTATGAGACTTATATTATTAAGAAGTGTCGCAGCTACGTAAAAAATGAAGACGTTTCGGAAGATCTTTGTCAGGAGATTCTGATTAAGATTTTTATGCAGCTCAAGAATTTCCGCAGCGATGCAAAGTTCAAAACCTGGCTCTATTCCATCATTCACCATACTTGCATTGATTATTTACGGAAAGAGAAAAGGAAAACACACACCGTGATTTCTGAAAAGTTGATGGATGAAATGATTGATTTGGTGGATGAGGATGTATTGGACAAAGATGCCATGGAAACAGCCTTGTTTAAACTATTAGAAGATATTACGCCTGAAGAAAAGTTGATTCTGCTGCTCAAATACAAAGAGAAACACTCCATTAAAGAGATTGAGCAAACCATGGGCATTTCAGAAAGTGCAGTAAAAATGCGCCTTTCTAGGGCCAAGGAGAAAATCAATAAACTATACTCCAAATACAGTAATCACGATTAGCCTACTCGGCAAAGTAAATACGCTTTACGCGATCACTCACATTGGTCAGTATTTCGTAAGGAATAGTTTTTGCATTTTTTGCCAACTCGGAAATGGTCGGTTTTTCACCAAAGATGATGATGGAATCTCCTTCTTCGGCTTCAATATTGGAAATGTCGATCATGGTCATGTCCATACACACATTGCCAATCACTTTCGCTATTTGTCCGTTCAGCATTACCTCTCCATTTCCATTACTGAAAATTCTTGAGAAGCCATCGGCATAGCCAATCGCAATGGTAGCAACGCGCATATTTTTGGTCACTTTTCCTTTTCTTCCGTAACCAATCGTTTCGCCCTTCTTCACATTTCTGATTTGAGAAATCACCGTTTTTAAGGTGCTTATCGACTTCAGTTCATGCTGCAAATTACCGCAGGGTTCGATGCCGTAAAGCCCAATGCCTAATCGCACCATATCGAATTGGTACTCGGGATAGGCTACAATGCCAGCGGAGTTCAACGCGTGTTTTATGGTTTTTATGCCCAGTTGCTGCTCTACTTTTTGTGCGTAGCCTGTAAAGGTTTGTAATTGCTGAAGCGAAAATTCATTGTGTATTGGCTCGTCCGATGCGGCCAAATGCGTGTACAAACTCTGTACTTTAATATGGGGCTGAGCATGGAGCTGAGCAATTAATGTTGTTAAATCTTCAGGATCAAAACCCAAGCGGTTCATTCCGGTATTGATGGTAAAGTGGCCCTTGAGCGCAATGCCTTTCTTAAGGTAGAATTCAGAAAAAGTCTTGAGCTGTAAGAAACTATAAATTTCAGGCTCGATATCGTAGGCCACCAAATTAGGCAAATCTTCCTCTGACGGGTTGATCACCATAATCGGAAGATTGATTCCTGCTTTTCGCAATTGCACCGCTTCGTCTACATAGGCCACGCCCAAGTAATCTACCTTATGAAACTGTAAAAGGTGAGCAATTTCAGAGCCTCCGCTGCCATAGGCCAATGCCTTCACCATAATTAAAAGCTTGGTTTCTGGCTTTAGCAACTGGCGATATACGTTAAGATTGTGTGTCACCGCATCTAAATCAATTTCTAATACCGTGCGGTGAATGCGTTCTGTTAGTTGCTTCGCGATTTGTTCAAAGCCAAAACTTCTTGCCCCTTTAATAAGGACAACCTCCTTTTCAAAAGCGTCAAATGAATGCTGAAGGAATGCTTCGGTAGAAGGATAGAATTTAGTGGATGCTGGGAATAAGCTTTTGAAGTCGGCCAACTCATGTCCGATGGCATAAAGCTGTGTAATGCCCTTTTCTTTTACCAGTTCGGCTACACGGCTATAGGTGCTTTCTTTCGGGTCAGACTGCGGAATATCTGAAAGAATCAGTGATTTTTTTGGGTAGTGCTTCTGCTGTGCTAAAAAATCGAGCGCAATTTCTAGCCCGGCCAAGTCATTATTGTAGGTGTCATCTATTATGTAAGTCTGGTTAATCCCTTTTTTCAATTCCAGCCTCATCTTTATTGGCCGCAATGCATCAATTCCTTTTTGAATTTCTGAAGGGGTCCAACCATTGAAATATGCAAAGCAAACGCAGTGCATTATATTCTCTATGTAAGGTTCGTTTCCGGAATGTAGTTTTAAGTTGAAAGACTCGTTTTGGCTCTTCAACTGAAAGAACTGACCTTCCTTTTTTTCAACCTGAAGATCTGCTTTGGAATTAAAGCCCCAAGAGGTTTTGTGTTTGGGAGGGTTTTGCATCCTATTCAACCCTTCATTAATCAGCGGGTTGTCATTTCGGTAGTAGAGTTGATCAATGCCTTCAAATAGAATGAGTTTTTCATCCAGCTTTTCATCGATGGAGGCGAAGTATTGCTCATGTGCCGAACCAATATTGGTGAAAATGCCCTGAGTAGGTTGAATTACCTTTTTCAAAGGCAGCATTTCTCCAGGCTCAGAAATTCCGGTTTCAAAAACTCCTAGGTCATGCGCTTCGCTTAAAGGCCAAACGGAAAGAGGAACACCAATTTGCGAATTAAAACTTTTGGGGCTTTTGCATACATTCAGCTTCTCTGAGAGTATTTGTGCCAACCATTCTTTAATAATGGTTTTGCCATTGCTCCCAGTGATGGCCACCACAGGTTTATTGAACGCAGCCCTTTTCACAGCAGCTATGGCTTGTAGTGTTTTCACTGAAGACGCAACTTTGATAACGTTCGTATTCTTAGGGATTTCTCCAATTTCCTTTTCAACCACAAAGTTTTGAAAGCCTGATTTTATCAATTCAGGAATAAAAGAGTGGCCGTCATGATGTGGGCCATCAATAGCAAAGAAAAGTCCTGATTCTAAATCAAAAGCCTTTCTACTGTCCGTCATTAAATGTGCGATATCGTTATCTATTCCTTGAGATAAGTATTCGCCATCAATTGCATCAAAAATCTGTGAGAGTTTCAAGTCTTAAAATTAGAAAAGTTTAGCACCATTCGGCACGGGTTTATCTGGCCTTGCCAATATTATATTTCCATCTTGATCGGGAAAGCCGGTTACTAGAATTTCTGACTTAATATTGGCGATTTGTTTGGGTGGAAAGTTGACTACGCACATTACTTGAGTGTTAAGTAAATCTTCTTTAGTGTAGTGGTGTTTGATTTGTGCGCTCGATTTCTTAATACCCAATTCTGAGCCTAAATCCACATAAAGTATCCAAGCAGGCCTCCTCGCTTTTTCAAAATCTTCGACCTTTATAATAGTGCCTGCCCGAAGGTCAACTTTCTCGAAATCTAACCAGCTGATAAGATTGTTCATGTATCTTTATTGTTTACAGAGTTTTAACACTAAGTTAGTGCTTGGATAAGAAAACTAAACAAAATAAAATATCTACCGTTTAGATAATTGCGATTTTTTATTAATTTTATCCCCCCATGAGATAAATACTATGAATAGACAACTACTTCGTATCTTTACTTTCGGAATTTTAGGGATGTCCATGCATTCTATGAGTGCCTTGGGTCAAGAGGGGGAAGAAGTGCTCTTACCTGTTCCTAGACACGAAAACACAGTTATTCAAGATAGCATCATCCCAGTCGATTTTAATTCTGAAGGTAAACGTGACATGCCTCGTGGTACTTCTGAGACGACCATTTTAGGGAGCGAGTTGAATTCTGTTAATCTAGAAAAACCCTCAGAAAGAAAGGACAACCAACCAAAAGTTGCGACCAAAGAAGAGAACCAATCGGCTCTTTCATTTAATTTCCTCTATTACATTTTTTACAAGTTTAAGCCCTCAGACGTTTTTGAGAAGAAATAAATACCTTCTTTAACTTCTTTTGACCTTTTGAAAATTCATTGTTGCAATGGTGTTGCATTTACGTATACCTTGCCAACATGATTTTAAAGCGTCTCTCTCTTTTAATTTTATTACTAAGCTTATTTAACGCAGCGGCCTTTGGTCAAACCAACTGTGATTTAAAGCTATCAGGAGTTATCATTGGAAAAGATAGTGGTGAAACGATTCCTTTAGCTACAATAGAAATAGCGCATACCCAACACCGGGCAGTTGCAAATGAAAATGGGGAGTTTGAAATAGCAAATTTATGTGCTGGTAGCTATGAAATTTTGATTCGATTTGTTGGTTATACGCCTTTCAAAGAAACAATAAGCATTACAAAAGCCACTAAAATTCAGGTGGAGTTAGTTCCTGAAATTAAGGATTTGAGTGAAGTAACCGTTGAAGGAGAAAAAGCAGAAGAGATTGCTACACTAAAACAGCTTGAGATAAAGAAAGAAGAACTTTTTAGGAAGAGTGGTGAGTCATTAGGCAAGGTGCTCTCCACAATGTCTGGAGTAAATATGCTTCAAACAGGGCCCAATATTGCTAAGCCCGTTATTCATGGATTGCACAGCAGTCGTATTCTGATTTTGAATAATGGAATCAGGCAAGAAGGCCAGCAGTGGGGCCAGGAACATGCGCCAGAGATTGACCCATTTGTGGCTACTAATCTTCAATTGATTAAAGGTGCAGCAGCAGTAAAGTATGGATCTGACGCCATTGGTGGCGTTATTTTGGTAAACCCACCTGATTTACCAGAAACCGCAGGAGTTTCTGGCTCACTGAATGCTGTTGGAAATTCTAACAACGGTATGTACACAGGAAGCGCGATGGTCGAAGGAGGCATTGAAGGCCTAAATGGATTCGGTTGGAGACTTCAAGGTAGTTATAAAAAAGCTGGAGATTCAAAAGCACCAGATTATAGGCTAACCAATACAGGGACTTTAGAGAAAAACTTTTCGATAGGCTTGGGCTACCACAAAGAAAAGGGTGGTCTCGAATTATTCTTTAGCAGCTTTGATGCGGAAATGGGCGTGCTAAGAAGTGCGCATACGGGAAATCTTACGGATTTAGAAAGAGCAATTGGAAGCGATCGACCGCTTTTTATCAACGACTTTAGTTATGATATTAATAACCCAAGGCAAAGGGTTCAGCATCAATTGCTGAAAGTGAATGGCCATTTGGATTGGAAAGACTTAGGTGAAGTTACCGTGCAGTATGGTCTTCAACGAAACTTAAGAAAGGAATTTGACATCAGAAGAGGTGGTCGGTCTACCATTCCTGCTCTTTCGTTAGAATTGATTACACATACCGTTGAACTAGACCTGGACTTGAAGCCTATGGGTGACTTTAAAGGAGATATAGGCGCAAGCTTTCTTTATCAAGGAAATTCCAATGACCCAGAAACAGGGATTAAACCTTTGATCCCCAACTTTGACAATTGGACCGTGGGTGTTCATGCCATCTGGAGATATATTCAAAATTCGTATGAATTAGAAGGAGGCGTTCGCTATGATTTTAAACATTACTTGGTGAAGCGATTTGATTCTCAAAACAATCTTATCAAACCAGAATTCGATTTTAACAATGTTACGGGCTCGTTAGGGGCAGTCTTTTTTCTTCCATCGGGATGGAATTTCAGAACTAACTTAGGAACTGCTTGGCGTGCACCTCATATTAATGAACTGTACAGTGGAGGGCTTCACCATGGTTCTGCTGCTATTGAAAGAGGAAATGAGAACCTTGTAAGCGAAAAGGCTATTAAGTGGATCAGTAGCTTCGAAAAGGCTTCAGAGAAGTTCGAAATGAACATAGCCGCTTACTATAATTACATCTACGACTATATCTACCTAAGGCCGGAGAATGTTGAACTTACAATTCAAGGGGCTTTTCCTTTGCTCAGTTATACCCAGACGGATGCTTCATTTATTGGCCTCGATACGGATTTAACGTATCACCTTAATGAACATTTTGATGTCACCGGAAAGCTATCACTGATTAAAGTTGAAGATCAATTGAACAATGGGCCGTTGATTAATATCCCTACGAATAGACTCTCTACTGGTATTACATATAATTTCAATGATGGCTGGTTAAAAGACCCTTATATTTCATTGTCGGCCGATATGGTCGATAAGCAAAGAAATGCACCTAGGGTGGTAAGTATTTCTGAGGTGATTGAAGCCAATGAGACTAATACGGACCTCTTCACGGGCAATCAAACGGTTTTCGATTTTTTGGCCGCTCCTGCTGGCTATTCGAATTTTGGTTTTAGCGCTGGATTTAAAGTGCCAGTTTCTGCAAATTATATTGCGGTATATGCTTCTGTTGAAAACATGTTCAACAACAGTTATCGCGACTACATGAATAGGCTTCGTTACTACTCAGATGAGGTGGGTAGAAACTTTAGTATTAAACTGAATTACAGTTTTTAAGGAGCTTATTTAGATTGGCTGACAATGAATTTCTCAATGTCTTTTAGGGTCAGGTTACCTTCATAATATGCCCTCCCGAAAATCACGGACTTAACCCCAATCTCTTCTAGTTTTTTGATGTCGTCTATGTTCCTTACTCCACCGCTGGCCAGCACGTGGATTCCTTTGAAACGAGATACAATCTCTTTGTACATGTCAAAATTTGGGCCTTCTTGAATACCATCTTTGGCTACATCAGTGCTCTTTACATATTTCAGCCCTCTCATGTAGTAATAATCAATGTGGTCAAACAGGTCGATGTCGGTATTTTTTTGCCAACCTCTGATGGCTATTTTCCCATCTCTTGCATCCGCGCCAAGAATGATCTTCTCTCTTCCGTAAGACACTAACCACGAGCCGAACTGCTCTTTATCTGAAGTGGCAATGGATGCCGCAGTAATTGAGTTGGCTCCATACTCATAAGCCTTACTAATGTCTCCATCAGTAGCAACTCCGCCACTGTAATCGACCTTTAGTTTGGTGTAACCGACTATAGATTCTAATATATCGTAATTTACTGGCGTGCCGCTTCTTGCACCATCTAAATCAACGATATGAATTTTCTTTACCCCACAATCTTCAAACCTTCTAGCAATATCAACAGGGCTATCTTTGTAGACAGTACCGTGCTCGTAATCACCTTGCTTTAAACGGGTTACTTTTCCGTTGATAATCGATATAGAGGGAACAATTCTTATCATATAGTTGGATGTATAAAGCTTGCAGAGCCAAAATTAGCGGTTTCTAACACTAAAAAGAAAAAATCTATATTAATATTGTGTTAGAATTCAAGCCTAGTAAAATAGCCTTTTTACGGCAGAATTCAAAATTTGTGACCCATAAAATCTTAAACTATTGAACGTCAATATCTCAGTTTTGGGTTATTATTTTTCTGTGATGCCTTCCGTAATCAACTTGAAACCAGATCCGTGAATAGTAATGATCTGAACCGACTCATCCGCTTTCAACATCTTCCTGAGTTTGGCAATGTACACATCCATGCTTCTTGCATTGAAATAGCTATCGTCTCTCCAGATAATTTTTAAAGCTGTTGATCTATCCAAAGGTTGGTTTTCATGCAAACATAAAAGGCGTAGAAGCTCAGACTCTTTAGAAGTGAGTCTATTTTCGCCTCCATTCCATGACAGAATTTGTTTATCGAAATCAAAGTGAAAGGAGCCAAATTCAAAAATCTTTTGATCGGAAACTTGAGGATTTTTTTCGGCTGTTCTTCTCAGAATTGCTTGAATACGGAGCAGCAATTCTTCCATGCTAAAGGGCTTTGTAATGTAGTCGTCACCGCCAATCTTAAAGCCCTCAATGGTATCCTCTTTCATCGACTTGGCCGTTAGAAAAATAATGGGAGTCACTTTATCGTCCCTTCTTATTTCCTTGGCCATAGAAAAGCCGTCCTTTTTAGGTAGCATCACATCAAAAAGGCAAAGGTCAAAAGCTTCGCGCTTGAATGCTTTAACGCCTTCTTCACCATCGCGGCAAAGTTTCGTTTCATACCCTTTTAAAGAAAGGTATTCATTTAAGATTTGCCCAAGATTGGGGTCATCTTCTACAAGTAAAATTTTAAAACTAGCCATGATTGAAAGGTAAATATACTTTAAATGTGCTTCCTTTTCCTAGGTCGCTTTTCACTGAAATGGTCCCTTTGTGCATGTCTACAATGTTTTTCACATAAGATAGGCCAAGACCAAATCCTTTAACATCGTGAACATTGCCCGTGGAAACACGGTAAAATTTCTCGAAAATCTTTTCAATGTCTTCCCGAGCCATACCAATACCCTTGTCCGATATTTTGATAATTACTCCTGTTGAAATGTTTTCGGTTCTAATATGTATTTCTGGAGGCTCTGGCGAATACTTATTGGCGTTGTCCAACAGGTTATAAATGATATTCGTGAGATGCACCTTGTCAGCCTCAATAATTGGGTTTGAAGCCAATAACTGGCTGGTAATTGAGCCTTCTCTTTTTTGTACCAGAATATCGATGTTCACTAGTGCTTTTTCTATAATGTCATGCACATCGGAAGTTTCGAACTTCAGTCTGAAATCTTTTTTGTCTAAACTGGCAATCTGAAGCACTTTCTCCACCTGCATTCCAAGTCTTTTGTTTTCATCTCGAATCACTTGAATGTATCGGTCTACGATTCCTTCATTCTTTCGAAGGTCGGCATCTTGAAGGGCCTCGGTAGCTAATGACACCGTAGCAATTGGAGTCTTGAACTCGTGCGTCATGTTATTGATGAAGTCGTTCTTAATTTCCGAGATTCTCTTCTGACGAAGGATGACGACAATTGCGTAAGTAAAACAGCCGATCAGAATAAGCATTAATAGCCCCGAGGCAGACAATGGCAATAAGCCTTGCTTTAAGAGAAATTGTTTTTGACTTGGGAAGTAAACGCTAAGAAAGTAGTCCTTAGGTTGCAGGTCGGTAGGAAACAAATTGGCCTGCAATTTTGAGTTTTTAATATTATCTAAATCGTCTGCGTTGGAGGTATTAATCAGGTTAGTCTTGCCCGTTCTACGTTCAATTATTCCATAATTGTAGGCCAGGTCGATACCCCGATTTCTCATTTCTCTTTTTAACAGTGTATCCAACTCTATTGGATTGACTCTTGAAAAGAGGTTGTTACTCCCCACCAAATGCTCTGCCCAGTCTCTCTGTATTGACCTCCATCTATTCTTCATTTGCTGCTCCAGCTGAAAACGCTCTCGGTCGAGATTAGGGTTGGCCTGATCGTAAAAATCTTGGATTAAAGCATCGAGGTTCACTTGAAAATTAACTCTCTGATTTACTTCGTCTATTTCAACACCAAAAGATATTAAACTTGGGTCAACATAGGGTACGGGGCGTCTATTTTGAGGACGGTAGGGGTTTGGTAAACTATCCCCCTGCTGCATTCTCTCGGGCTGGCTAGGCATCAATTGGCTAACGTCTGTCTGCAAAAAGTTGGTGTCATTTAAACGGGCCAATTTATTGGTTACCTCGTTTAAAGCGGTTTGAACATTTTGGGTAAATCGTTCTTCATTTACCTTATTCACTTCTTTGATCCAATAAAACTGGAAGACGATCAAACCGAGCATGGCTATGCTCAGTAATCCTATCAACCACCTTATCTTCATTCTACTCATGTTTCAAAAGTACTTTAATAAAATGGTCATGGCTGTGGGCTTAACAAAAATTAACATGATTTAACCGCCTTTTAACAATGCCGTTTTCGTTAATTAAATACTTTCGTATCAACAACTTAAAGGTTTAAAAGATGAACAGGTCAGTGAATAAAAAAACACTTAAACTCGTGGCTTTTTTTGCCATGATGATTTTGATGGCCACCAATTTTGATGGCTTTGCACAAACGCAACAACGCAGTGAGTCCAAGTCGGTTTCCGTAAATACCACTGAAGATGGTAAAGTAAAGCTCAAAGTAGTGACAAAAGTGGGAGATGATACCAAGACTTTTGAAAAGACCTATGACAGCTATGATGAAATTAACGGTGACCCGGATTTAGAGAGGAATGGGATAGACCTAAGCGACTGGAATTTTGGAGGGAGGAGCTCGAGCTTTGGCTCTTCAGGGGCTTTCCGAATGGGGCAAGATCCCTCTTCTATGTTTGATTTCGACATGGATAATATGCGAAAATATATGGAGTCGATGATGCGAGGAGGCTTTGGGACAAACAACTTCTTCTTCAACTTTGATAATGATGATCCTTTTTTCATGGATATGGATTCGCTCCAAAATCAACTGAATTTTCATTTTAAGAATGGAAAAATGTTTCAGAACGGAGACGAGATTATGGACATGGACTCGTTGAGAGAAGTCATGAAGAATAGGTTTGGTAACATGAATTTTGACTTTGATACCGACAGTGACAATTTTAATGCTTGGAGCTTTGGAGATGATAAGGATGATGAAGGTTTCCATGTAATCTCAAGGGCACGCGTTTTTATTCGCGCAGCGAAGGACAAGGATAAAGAGGTAGTTGGGGCGGATAAAATGGAGCCACTTGAAATTAAAGACATTAGTTTTTATCCAAACCCAAGTGATGGTAGGTTTGATTTGGACATTCAAACCACGGACAAAGGCCCTTTACAAGTTAAAATTGTAAGCCCAACGGGCAATGTGGTTTATAATAAGACCGATGCTACAGGGGCTTCAAGCTATAACTTCAAAATCGATATATCGGATGAAAGAGAAGGCGTATACATTTTACAGATAATTCAGAACAATAAAACGCTTACAAAGCGGGTGATTATTGAGTAGAAAATATTCATTCTCATTTTCTAAGAGGAAGGTTTGGTCAATCTTCCTCTTTTTTATTTTTCTACACAGTATATTTGCGCCTTAATTTATTTGAAATGGATTTAGTGAATGACCGATACACCATTCAAGGTGTAGATTTAGTGGAGCTGACCGAAACGTATGGCTCACCACTTTATGTATATGATGCCGAAAAAATCGAAGCTCAATTTAAACAGCTTACTTCTGCTTTTAGCGGAGTTAAGATGAGGGTAAAATATGCAACTAAAGCCCTTACCAATATTTCGATTCTTAAGCTATTGAGAAGTATCGGTTCAGAACTCGATTGTGTTTCTATTCAAGAAGTACAAATGGGCCTAAAGGCTGGTTTTGAGCCTGAACAAATTCTATATACACCAAACTGTGTTTCTATTTCTGAAATAAAAGAAGCGGTGGAATTGGGGGTAATGATCAATCTCGATAACATTTCTATTCTTGAGCAGTTCGGAAATGAGTTTCATAACACAGTACCGGTTTGTATCCGTTTGAACCCACATATTATGGCGGGTGGAAACAAGAAAATATCTACAGGCCATGCCGATTCTAAATTCGGAATTTCAATTTATCAGCTTCAACATATTATTAGGGTAGTAAATACATATGGCCTCAATGTAACGGGGCTACATATGCACACAGGTTCTGATATATTGGATGCAGAAGTGTTTCTTAGAGCGGCTGCCATTCTTTTCGATGCTGCAAAAAGCTTTAAAGATTTAGAGTTTATCGATTTTGGAAGTGGTTTTAAAGTGGGTTATAAAGAGGCCGACATCGTAACTGATATCGAAGAGCTAGGTGAAAAATTAAGTGAAGCTTTTAAAGAGTTCTGTAAGGAATACGGAAGAGAACTAGAAATGTGGTTTGAGCCAGGTAAGTTTCTAGTGAGTGAATCAGGGGTGTTTCTAACCAAAACGAATGTGGTAAAAACCACGCCAGCCACGGCATTTGTTGGTGTTGATTCTGGAATGAACCACTTGGTTCGTCCAATGATGTACGATTCGTATCATGAAATCATAAACCTATCAAACCCCAACGGAACAAAGCGGATATATACCGTAGTGGGCTATATCTGTGAAACCGATACTTTTGGTTTGGATAGAAAAATGAATGAGGTAAAAGAAGGTGATGTAATTGCTTTCAAAAATGCTGGGGCATATGCTTTTAGTATGGCTTCAAACTATAATTCACGACTAAAGCCTCCAGAAGTACTAATTCATAAAGGTGAAGCAAAATTGATTAGACAAAGAGAGGTTTTTGAGGATTTGACTCGCAATCAGATTGAGGTAGATATTTAGGCTGAGCCATTTTGGTTCGATTTGTGCAGAGCAAGGATTGAAATTAATGTTGTGGCTTTTTTGTTTTAGGAGCCACGGGTTTCAAAAATATTCTCATACTTTTACTAACGACACAATCTAAGAGAGATGAAAAAAACATACATTCTATTTGCAGTATTGGCTGTTGCCACAATTTCGTTCAGTTTTACCACCGTTCAAGATGCCGCTTTGAAAAAGAGTATGGCTGATGGGAAAAATGTTTATGAAGGTCTTTGTATGGCTTGTCATATGAATGAAGGGCAAGGAATTGCCAGTGTTTTTCCTCCATTGGCTAAATCTGATTACCTGATGAAAGACCTTGACAGGTCAATTAATGTATTGATCAAAGGCCAGCAAGGTGAGATCACAGTAAATGGAAAAATATATAAAGGGGCTATGCCAGCCACCGGATTGGACGACAAAGACATCGCAGATGTACTTAATTATGTCCGAAACTCTTGGGGAAATAAAGGCGACAAAGTAACGGCAGAACATGTAGCCAAGGTTAGGGCGAAAAAATAAAACAGAATTTAATAGCCTCATTTGAGGCTATTTTTCTTTGTTCGCAGTCTTTTTTATCAAAGCAGAAATACTTTTAAGAAAATGAGCGTTAAGCCTATAATGAAAATTCTAAAAAGCGGATTGTTACTTTTTGCGCTTATGACTTTCGTGGCTGCAGGTTGCAAAGAAGTTTCGGGAGATGATGATCCAATAGATGATAGTCCAATTAGTGGTTTATTTGCTACCGCTCAAGAAGTGGGTACAATTGCCTCCGAAGATATTGACGAGGCTTCCGGTCTTGTGGCCAGTAGATCGAACAGTATCTATCTTTGGACACATAATGATAGTGGGGGCGAACCTATCGTTTACCTCATGTCTAAGGCTGGGGCAGATTCTAGCCAGGTAAGATTAGAAGGGGCACGTAATACAGATTGGGAAGACATTGCGATGGGGCCAGGCCCAAATGATACCATTCAATACTTATATGTGGGAGACATTGGAGATAACAGTGCAAGGAGGTCTAATCTAACCATATACAGAGTTGCTGAACCCGACTTAAATGTACTAGATATCCCAAGTCAACAGACTTTATCAAATGTAGAAGCCATTAATTATGTTTACTCGAATGGCGCTAGAGATGCTGAAAGCTTGATGGTTGACCCATTAACCAAGGACATTTATGTCCTTTCGAAAAGAGAGTCTCAAATAGGACTTTATGTATTGCGCTATCCTCAGTCATTAATAGAAATGGATACGGCAGAGTTTTTAATGAACATGCCTTATACAAGTTTTGTAGGGGGCGATATTTCTTTAGATGGTTCTGAAATTTTGATCAAAACCTATTTAGAAATTTACCACTGGCCAAGGGCTAATGGGGTAACTGTTAAGGATGCCCTCTCTGAAAAACCTAGCAGGTTGATATACACAGCCGAACCACAAGGAGAAGCCATCTGCTTTTCAACAGATGGCTCCGGATTTTATACTGTAAGTGAAAAGAATTCTGCTGATCCTGTTCCCATATTTTTTTATAGAAGAAATTAACTGGCGCTAATCGTATTTAAAGTTGCCGTAAAGGCATTGTAATACGATCGTCCAATCGGAATTTTCTTGTCTTCCATGTGTACATGGTTAGTGTCAATTGCGGTAACCGCGTCTACTTGTACAACAAACGATTTATGTACCCTAAGGAATTTATCCTTAGGAAGCTTGTCCGTAATTTCTTTGAGCGATTTCCTTACGGTGTAGCTTCTATCTTTTGTCGCATGGAGGGTAATATGGTTGCCGTCTGCCTCTATCCACATTAAGTCCGAATACTTTACTTTTTCAAGCACAGTTTTCTTCTTAATAAAGATTGAATCATTGTTATAAGTAGTTGGGTTTGAATTGGACAAATTTTGCCCAGAGTTAACAGCGATACGATTTTTGTTAAATAGCGCTACCTCAATGGCAGCGTAAACGTCATCTTTGGTAAAGGGCTTTACAATAAAACCCAAGGGGCGGGTGTGCTTTGCGCGATTAACGGTTTCTTTGTCGGAATAGGAAGTAATGTAAACAAAAGGTACTTTGTATTGCTCATGAATAATGCTTCCCAGTTCTATTCCGTCTTGATCGCCTTTGATTTTTACATCGAGTAGTATAAGATCTGGTAAGGAAGCTTTAATTGCCTTGATCGCCTGATTTGCAGAGTTGGCTATTTCGGTTTGTTCATAACCGAAAATGGCCAGCATTTCTTGAAGGTTTTCCGCAATAAAAGGTTCATCTTCAACTATGAGAATTCTTGGCGATTGGTCATAGTCATTGTTGATTACAGCCATTTTAAATTTATATTTAGGGGTGTTGGGTGAATTGTTTTTTTGTCAGTAATTACTGAATATGCTATCTTAAATTTAGACAAATTAATTCACAGAGGCCATAGTTGTTATGCAAAACATTTTCGATGATTCTACAGGCGAAATACGAGATACAAGTGAAAAAGGTGTCAATTATGAGTCTGTAGTTAAGAACCTCTTTGAAGTCGTTTGGAGCATTAATATGTCGGTGGAGCCGTATGAAATTATTTACCTTAATGATCCACTGACTAGAACACCTGGAGGAGTTTATAAAAAAGCAGCAGCCACAATTGAGGAATGGCAAAACACAATTCACCCAGAAGACCAAGAGCGTATTCTTGATGAAGTGGTAAGTGTTCTTAATATAGGAAGTGGTAATTATGCCTACAGAGCCTTAAGAGGTGAAGACAACTATCGCTATGTCAGGGATAGGGTGAAAGTGTTTTACGAAAATGGGAAGCCTGTTCGATTGGATGGCATCACCACTGATATTGACGATATCAGAAAGTCCAGACGAGACTTGGAACTTAGTCAACAGCGGCTTAGAAGTATTGTAGAAGCATTACCAGACCCCGTTTTCATTTCGACACAAGATACAGGAAAGGCAATTTTCGCCAATGAGATGCTTTTTGAGGTCTATGGAATGAAGCCCGATGAATTTTTGGGAAAAAAAGCAGTTCAGTTCTATCAAAACTTTGAGGGGCGAAAATCATATCTAGAAACGCTAGCTAAGGATGGATCTGTACAAAACCATGAGCTTCTCCTCCAAAACAATAAGGGAGCGTCATATTGGGTAAGTGCTTCTACAATGCCGTTGGAGTTTCAAAATGAGCCTTGCTTTATTACTATTTTGCAGGATATCACGGTAAGGAAATCACTCGAAAGAGAACTGAAACAGAGTAATGACCGCTACCAACTTGCGATAGAGGGCACCAATGATGTGATTTGGGAGTATGATTTCAAAAAATCTAGTTCTTACCTTTCTCCTCAGTTCTGGGAGGCGATGGGCCTGAAACCTAAAAAAAACCCCCTCGATAAAAACTTGTTAGCCAAATTCATCCATGAAGAAGACAGGGAAGAATTTCTTCAACTCATTCACCATAAGTTTAAAACCAGAAATGAAGAATTCGAACTGGAAACCAGAATGGTGGGGAAGGAGGGGGAAATTCTTTGGCTTTTTGTTAAAGCAAAAATATTGTACAGTGAAGGGAAAGGCCATCCAAGAAGGATTGTTGGCTCACTTTCTAACATTACCTCTCTAAAACAAGCGCAGTCAAAACTGAGAGAGAGTGAGGCCAAGTACAAATTGATTTCTGAAAACTCTAGTGACTGTATTTGTTTGCAGAGTCCGGATGGGACATTCATTTTTGTGAGCCCATCTTGTAGGGACATTATAGGGTATGATGCTTCTGAATTGGAGCAACTAAGGTTGCGTGAGTTTATTGAAAAGGATGATCTTATACAGGTGTCTCAAGCCATGATGAATGTAATAAGTCAAGACAGTAAAATGGCAAGTGTTACGTTTAAGGCCAAGCATAAAAAAGGGTATGACGTATGGCTAGAAAGTAGAGGTGGGTTAATTACGGATGGCGAAGGAGACCCCTTGTACTTACTTACCTCAACTAGGGATGTAACGGAGCGATTTATTGCTGCTCAAAAACTAAAGGAAAGTCAAGAAAGGTATAAACTGATTACCGAAAACTCTCATGATATTGTTACACTCATGGATGTGGAGGGGGTTTATGATTTTGTGTCACCTTCGATTAAGGAAATGCTGGGCTATGAAATTGATGAGGTATTGGGAAAGAAAATCTCCTCATTTATTCATCCACAAGACTTAGACAAAGTGGTAAAAGAGCTTGATAAAACAGTGGATGAAAAGCTAAAAGACCATAAAATGACCTTTCGATATAGAAACAAGGCAGGGGATTGGCGATGGATGGAAGCACAGGAAGGGGTTATACTGGATGATACCGATCGAATAATTTATATAAGAACTAATCAGAGAGATATTACTGATAGAATCTTAACCCAACAAAAACTTCAAGAGAAGGAAGAGCAATATAAACTGGTGTCTGAAAACTCTGGTGATGTAATTGCATTACAGGATTTCGAAGGGAGAATTTCCTTTATTTCTCCGTCATCCAAATTTTTACTTGGGTTTGAACAAGATGCCTTGTTAGATACTTTTTACTCTGATTTAATTCATCCAGACGAGCAACCATTTGTTCAGTCTATTATTAATCAAGTAACTCAAAACAGGAGTAAGAATGTTAAGGTTGCCTATAGAATTCAAACTCAAAATGAAGAATGGATTTGGGTGGAATCATCATATAGTTCGATAGAGAGCCCCAACAATGAATTTTTATACCTACAGTCTTCCACCCGTGACATTTCTGAGAGAATTAAGGCCTTGGAGAAAGAAAGGCAATTAGGGAAGCTGAAGTCAAGCTTTATTTCCATGGCTTCACATGAATTTAGAACACCATTGACGACCATTCAGTCTAGTAATGAACTGATCAATATGTATTTGGATGCGGATCCAACTCCCAATATCAAATTTAAAAAGCACGTAGGTAGAATTAGAACTGAATTGGAAAGAATGAATTCCCTGCTTAAGGATGTTTTTACATTAGGCAGATTAGATGTGGGTAAAACCATAATCAAAAAAGATATTACTTCTTTGACAGGTATTATAAAACAAGTGGTTTTAGAGAATAGTGTACAGCATAAATCCAGAAGTATCCAGATTAATATTGAAGGGGAAGAAAGACAGGTGGAATTGGATAGCCAATTGATAAGTCACTCCCTCTCCAATCTAATTAGCAACGCGCTAAAATACTCTGAGAACAAACCTGACCCAGAAATTATTGTCACCTATAAGAAGGTAGGCGTGTGTGTGGAAATAAAAGATTATGGAATTGGAATCCCTGAGAAAGACCAAAAAGGGCTTTTCGAATCTTTTTCGCGTGCGACTAATGTTGGCGACATTGAAGGCACGGGGTTGGGACTTATTATTGTCAAGCAGTTTGTAGAAATTCATGGAGGCACAGTTACCTATAAAAGTGAACTTGGTAAGGGCACCTCTTTCTACATTAATTTACCTGATGTATAATCATTAAACAGCTTTGAGAGCTAAAAATAGAAACCAAATTTAATCAAGGGAAGTATACTTTCTTCCGAAATGGCTAGCAGAATGTTGATGGCTGCAAAGTTGAATGGTGTAACATAAATTCCACCACCATATCCGTGGTGAATTTTATTCGACTCCTCACCGTCTACCCAAACCTTGCCTAAGTCGTTAAACAGAATCATCCCTACTTGGGAAGGGAAATAGAAAGAGCTCCAATCGAACAACTTCACTCGCATTTCTACCTGGTGATATAAACTGCTTTCGCCCGAAAAGCGATATCTTCTATAGCCTCTTAAGGTATTAAATCCATCGAGTTGGGCTGATTGAAAGAACTCAAAATCTCCAAAGGTTTTTTGATAACCCATTCTTGTGGCAAACACGGTTCTAGAAGGCTCGTGGAAACTCCACCTGAAAGAGGCGTCTGTTTTGAACTGAGCACTATTGCCTGAAAGAGAATTAAGACCAGCATTATAGTCCAAAACGGCATTGAAGTTCAATCCGCTTTTTGGAATTAGCTGCTCACCAATTTCGTCTAAATGAAAACCTATTGTTCCGCCAGCATAAGTTTTACGTTCAAAAACGTTGACGCCTAGCGGTTCGGTATTGGCAAAATCACGAATGAATCTATCGTTACTTTCCTCAACTTCTACCGTTCTGAACGTTGGCCCAAAGTTGAGAAAAGTATTCTTGCCGAGGTTCAAGGTTAGCGTAGGCCTTACTGAATACTCTTCGAATCTGGTACGGTAATATCGCTCCTCGATATCTTTATCGTAGACTGTTTCATTACCCATTCCGAAGAAGTTGTTTACAAAATTGGGTGCTTTGGCTTCGGCCGATAATGAGAAATCCAACTTTCCAAAAGCATCAATGATATCAAGGTCGTAAGAGAACTGGTAAGAGGATGTTCCTATGGCGTAGCTGCCCAAAATCTTATGTTTGGTGGCATAAGGTGCCTTTCTAAAACCGTCCGTTTTTATATACACACCACCTCCTAAGAATATACCATCATCTGAGTTGTAGTTGATTGAGGCAAGCGGAGCCAAAAGGTTAAAATCAAACTCCTGACGATTGTAGGCATTGATATTTGGGTCTTTGTCCGTGGTTAAGTTTCTGGTTTCTGAACTCTCTTGTAAATCAGTGCCACTTTTTGTGTCATAAACAATTGTCTTTTTCCCAAGGCCACGAACTTTGCTATTGTCAACAATCACATCATCATCGTCTCCAGCAATAATTCTTATTTTAATGCCCTTGTTTACCTCCCCTGTAACTTCATACTTGTCGTTTCCATCAAAACCGAAAAGGCGAATTTCATTGGTTTCTGAAGTTTTGAACGTGCGTTCATAAATGGTTTGCAAATTTCCTTTTTTGGAAATCTTTTGAACTGTCACTTTTGTGTGTTCGTCATCCAGCCTTTCCACTTTAAAGAGTTCCTGTTTGTCACTAGCTAACACATCCACTTCTTTTGAAATCAAGAGATAATAATCCTTGGCGTATTTTTCCAGATTATTTCTTCTGTTTTTCAGTTTTCGAATGATCTCTTCTCCGTGCAAGTCATAAATTTTATCTGGCCATTGCCTGATAGACGATTCGATGATTTCATCAGTAAGGGCTGCTTTTAGTTCGTTTGCCTGCTCTAACCAGCTTTCCAAAGAAACTTCAGTCATAAAAACTCTATCGAAGTAGCGAATGCGATAAGCGCCCATGCCTGCTATGTAGTCTATATCATCATGAAAACCCTTTAGCGCAGGTTGAGCCCATTTTGAGGAGGCTACTTTTTTAAAGAGTCCTTCTCCAGCAAAAAAGGCTACATCTCTATCTCTTGGGATCGGTTTGTATAATTTCTCATCGTCCTTTTTGTCGTACTCTACCCATCGCCATTGGTCGTCATGGCGATCCCAATCGCCTATCCAGAAGTCAAAAAGACGGTTGCGAGCCACAAAAACTTGGTCTACATGATTGTCATTGTCCTTCCTAAGTTTTTCATACAAATCTGGACTTGATAATACGTCATCTCCGCTTCCAAAAAAGGGCTCTTCTATGTTTTCTTTGTTTGGCCTTTCTTCAAACAGCGCCAGCGTATTTGCGAAATCTTGCATGTGAAGCCCAAACCTTGGGTCTTTAGGAATGTAAACCACTTTTGGGTTGGTGTGGAAAATCCCTGCGGCATCCGCCAAAGGAGGTAGAATGAATGGTGCATAAGGATGGGAAGCTGAAATTCCATCTTGTACAATGTTCTTGATGAATGTTTGACGAAACTCTTGGGGTAAGGTAAGCGCTGGGTTTTTATCCATAGACCTCAGTACATACTGCTTTCCGTTTTCAGCTTCTAGCCTAAGGGATATGGTTTGGTGTCCCCCACCTCTTTGAAGAATTTCTAATCCGCCTTTTTCACTTCCAATATCGAAAACAGGGACTTTAACTTTTGCCGCCCATTCATTACGATAGTTCTCGCCAAACATTTTTATATGGAAGTTACTACGAACATGGTAAAGTTCGCTTGCTGCAAAAACTGTGTCTTGACCAGCGAAGGAAAGGTTCGCGTATTTTTTTAGTAAATCTTCTGGCGCAGGCTTAAATGGTTTCTCGGAGAGTACCTTGGCGTAGATTTCAGTAGGTTTTTCGTCTTCTGGAGTGATGAACTTTAATTCTGTTCTGCCATCTGCATAGTAGTCCAAACGGCCGTAGCCTACGGTGTTGGTGGCAAATAGTGCGTCACCTTTTTGTTTTACATGGGCATTGTTTTTTGAACCCGCTCCGCTCACAATAAAGTCCATCCCTTCTTTTTGAATATGCTGAAGAGCATGCTCATGTCCGGCCACATCGATAATATCGGGGTGGTTTTTCATAAGTGAAACCATGGCATCACGGAACTGACGGTATACGGGGTGAGCAGTATCTTGAATATTGCCAAACCACTTTCTGTAGAGCGGGTAGATAGACCCTAAAACAGGCAGTGGAAGGTATAGATTCTTCATCTTTTTTGAGGCGGTAAGCGGAAAAAGGTGATCCTTTAAGCTGAACACTCCTCCGTGAATTCCATAGGTGTACATAGGGTGATGTGAGGCCACAATTACTTTTTTATGCGCATTTCTTTTCAGTGCATCTTGAAAATTGGCGGCCACTTCTACTATTGTGGTGGCTTCGCAGTCCGAACCTTCTCTAGGTTTCTCTCCACGATGTAAAAACCACTGGGTGTCTATTACAATGAGGGTGATGTTTTCATTGAGGTCGACTTCAATTGGCCCTGGGCAACCTCTGGTTGGAATCCAAACATCTTGGCTGTCGAGCTTATTTTCTACATACTTTTCTTGGGTTTGCAACCAATCAAATCCATCAGGCCTGCCTTGGGCCCAGTCGTGATTGCCGGGAATAAAGAACTTTTCCCCTTTAAAGTCTTTTACCGTGTTGATCTGTTGATCAATAGCGATTTCAGCATCCGCCCTAAGTTTATGGCCTTTTGGTGGCATTCCTTGCGGATAAATATTATCACCAAGAAAAAGTACTGCCCCTCGGTCTCCTACTTTGTCAAGCTCTATTTTTAATAAATCCAATACTGGATTTTTGCCGGGTTCGCCTGCATCGCCTATTAGAAATACAGAATAGATGGGAGCTTCCTTTTCCTGAAAGCCATAAGCTGATGTTCCAAACAAAAAAAGACTTATGACGAATAGGGCAATGTTTTTCATAGTGTTTTAAAGTAATAAACTCAAATTAGAATGCTCAATTTTGCTTCATATTGAAACGGTGAATTGTGCCTCTATCATCGCCCTCATTCGATATAAATAAATCCCCATTTGGCATAAAGGCAATGCCCTCTGGTTGAGGGAAAAGGCTTCTCTTTAAAATACTCAAGCTTTTAGGACTGCCGTCATTGTTAAAAACAACTAATGCAGAACCTACCGAGGCAACCATATATATATCGCCACTTATGGGATGGACAGCAATGGCCGATGGTCGAAATTTTGAGCTGTTTGAACCTAGCACGCGTTCGAGGTCTTTGTCTTGTAAAACGAAAAGTGGGGTTTTTAAGAACTTTTCGGTAGTCAGGTTATAGCCATACACTGCTTTCCCTTTTACTTTGACATGGTCAATATCCCCTTTTCCCTTTAGGGCAATCAGTAAATTATTACTGTTTTTGTCATACCCGAGACCTTCAACATCATTTTCAGAGGTGAAAGGGGTGTCAATGGACTCTACAACACCTTCAATGTCAATATTGAACTTATATAGCTTTCCATTGCTTTTTATAGCATACATGTCTTTGCCGACCAATTCTAAGCCTTCAAAATCGCCATTGCCTTCAAATCTAATGCGTTGAACAACCTCTTTTTTGTTAAGGTCATAGATATAAACCCGACCTTGTTCATCGTTTAGGGTTGCCAATTGATTGGGGGCGTAATAACTAAGTGCGGATATTTCTTCTAATATTGATGGGAGTCTATAAGTATCGGAAGGGAATTCGAGGTTATAGGGGAAGCTTTCTTTACCTTGACTCCATGCCGAAGACTTAAAAGTGAAGAGGTATATAATAATGAATAGAAAAGGCGTTCGTTTCATGTTCTAGCGAACAAAAATAACATATATATAATTCACCCTATTGGGTACTTTTATGTTATAAAGAATGAGCAGATTATATTTAAGCAATGAATGATCAGAATTCGATACTAGAAAAGGTAGCTCAGTATGCCGAAGAGGTTCTCCAAAATGAGATCCCTTCCGACTTTGTTTACCACGATTTGTACCATACTACACGAGTAGTAAAGGCTACAAAAATGATTGGTAAAGAAAGTGGGCTTTCTGAACAGGAATTGGAAGTTGTAACCATTGCGGCTTGGTTTCATGATTTGGGCTATCGTTCGGGCTGCATGAAACATGAAAAGGCGAGTGCTAAATTGGCCCGTGAATTTTTAGTAAAAGAAGGCTACTCCGAAGAAAAAATTAAAAAGGTGGAAGGCTGTATTATGGCCACTCAAATGCCACAGGCCCCCAAGAATTTATTGGAAGAGGTTTTGTGTGATGCCGATTTACATCACTTGGCCTGCACCGATTACAGTATGATGGCTGAGAAGATGCATATGGAGGTGGAGAAAATTAAAGGGCATGAGATAAAGATGAAGGATTGGAATACCATGAATTTCAACTTCTTTAAAGACCACGAGTATTTTACGGATTACGCAAAGCAGCATTTGGAACCTATTAAAAAAGAGAACCTGAAATCTATTAAAAAGAAGAATAAAGGAGCTGGAAAGGATGAGAAATACATCAGAAAGCTGGAGGAGAAAATTGAAAAGCTAGAAAGTAAAATAGTGCTTAAGCCTGATAGGGGTATTGAAACCATGTTTCGAACCACCTCTAAAAATCACTTAGAGCTAAGTGCTATGGCTGATAATAAGGCTAACATTATGATTTCGGTAAACACCATTATCCTTTCCGTGGTGGTTTCTGTTTTACTTAGAAAGATCTATGAATATCCAAACCTCATCATACCCACAATAATGCTCATTGTTGTCTGCTTGTTTACGATAGTTCTGGCGATTCTAGCAACCAGGCCTAATATTTCTTCGGGGGTGTTTACCGATGAAGACGTTTTGAACAAAAAAACAAACCTGCTCTTCTTTGGCAATTTTCATAAAATGAAACTAGACCGCTACCAATGGGGTATGCGCGAAATGATGAAAGACAGCGATTACCTTTATGGAAGTCTTACCAAGGATATATATTTTCTGGGAGTAGTGCTCGGTAAAAAATATCGCTTGTTGCGAATAGCTTATACCACCTTTATGATTGGTTTTGTGCTTTCTATACTAGCGTTTTTGTGTGCCATGTTGTTCTTCCCGCCTCAAGATACGGCAAGCTTTTATACATTTTAAGTTTTGGTTTAAGAATTAAGGCTTGACTTCAAAAAGTCCTTTTTTGAGTAATAGCTGGCTTAAGCTCTTGTAAATCAGCAGTTCTTTTTTGAGCGGCATGAATGGGTTCGGCATTTAGTGTAACTTCAAATGTGCAGTTCAGCTAGATGGAGTATGTAAACGCATGGCTGCTTAATTCAAATCGAGCATAATGATTAAGAATTACTTAAAAATAGCGGTTAGAAGTATTCTCAAAAACCCAGGCTATTCAGGCATTAACATTTTTGGGCTAACACTGGGCATCACCTGCTTTCTCTTCATTTTTTTAGTAGTGCAATATGAGGTCAGTTTCGATCGGTTTCATAAGGATGCCGACCTGATTTATCGGGTTGATAATGCGCTAAAATTAAGCAGTGGAGAATATAAATACCCAAATGGGCCTAATGGTATTGGACCTTCTTTGCTTACGGAAGTGCCAGAGGTTACTGGGTTTACACGGTTAACCGGCAATGGACAACAGCGAATTTTTGAAGTAAACAATGAGCTCTTCCAAACTGAAGATGCTTTTTACGCTGACTCTACTTTTTTCGAGTTTTTTGATTTCGAGCTGACTTTTGGAGACCGCAGTGAAGTACTAGATGAGCCCTTAATGGTGGTACTTACAGAAAATGCAGCTTTAAGATTTTTTGGAAAGAAGAATGCGGTAGGAGAAATACTGACCTTAAAGGGCAATCAAGACGCCCGTTATTTGGTGAGTGGGATCATGGAGAATATTCCTGCCAATTCCCACATGAATTTTGAGATGTTGCTCTCTTTAGAAACCCTTCGTAACCCCAATAATCCTGCAAACCTCAATAGCTGGAATGGTGGAGGAGCCTTTACCTACATTAAGCTTAATTCACCAAAGTCAGCAGATTTGGTGTACAAAAAAATACTTGAACTGAAGGCAAAGTACGTTGAGGAAAGTAACAGCATCAGGGTCAATCCATCTTTGATCGCCATGACAGACATTCATCTTAAATCAAATTTGAGAAATGAAATGCAACCCAACGGTAGCATGGATGTGGTGTATGTCTTTTCCGCCATTGCTATTTTTATCCTTTTAATTGCTGCCATCAATTATATGAATTTGGCCACGGCCAGGTCAGCAAAACGAGCAAAGGAAGTTGGGGTCAGAAAAGTGCTTGGGGCTTACAAAAACCAGTTGATAGGCCAGTTTATGGGAGAGTCTGTGGTTTTGGTAATCATTTCTGCCATGCTGTCTATTGCTGTAATTGGAGCAACTATTAACTTAATGGCCGACTTTACAGGCAAGGCCTTAACCATCGACATGCTGTTTCAACTTAGGGTTGTTATGGTACTGCTCATTGTGGTGATCCTTATTGGTTTTGGCTCGGGAATTTACCCTGCGCTTTTTCTTTCGTCCTTTAAGCCAGCTGTAGTGCTCAAGGGTAAGCTCGCGCCAGGAATGAACAGCTCAGGTAGTTTAAGAAAAGGATTGGTCATTTTCCAGTTTTCCATTTCTATCATGCTCATGATAGGTACTTATACGGTCTACAACCAACTGACCTACATGAAGAATAAATCGTTGGGTTTTCAGAAGAAGAATATGCTTGTCATTTCGAATACACGTAATGCCGTCACCCCCCAGCTGGATGCTTTCAAGAATGAGTTGATGAAAGACCCTTCTATTGAGCGTGTAACATCCTCTATGAGTAAACCAGGAGGCTTGAGGCCCATTATCTTTATAAAGTCTGAAACGGTAATAGACGATGAAGGTAATTTGAACCTCGCAGGCATCAGTACAGACTTCGATTACATGAGCACTTTCGGTATCGAAATCCTAAAAGGCCGTGATTTCGATAGGTCCATACCTAGTGATTCTACCCAAAGTATTTTGTTAAACGAACAAGCGGCCAGAGAACTCAATATTATAGAGGATCCTCTCGGGCAAATTATACAAATTAGTCAAGGACAAGATTGGGTGAATAAAAAGGTAATTGGTTTAGTAGCGGATGTCAACTTTGAACCTTTGCAGCGCAAAACGGAATCAACAATGTATGGCCCACTCTTTGGGTCTAACTTATATATTTATGTCAAAGTGAACCCTGATAGACTAGCCGAATCCATTGAATTGGCACATGCCACTTGGGAACAGTTCGCTCCTGAAATACCTTTTCAGTATTCATTCTTGGAAGACGACCTGAATCAACTTTATCAGTCAGAAGAGCAACTTAGTCAGGTTGTTATTTTCTTTGCGATACTGACCGTTATCATTGCTTGCCTCGGCCTATTTGGTTTGGCATCTTTTGCTACTGAGCAACGTATTAAGGAAATTGGGGTGAGAAAGGTACTGGGTGCTTCGGTGGCCCAAGTGCTTCTTCTAATTTCTAAAGATTTTATGGTTTTGATTATTGTCGCGTTTTTGATTGCCGCACCTGCCGCCTATTTTCTGTCGGATTGGTGGCTTCAGAATTTTGCTTTCAAAGTAGACCTAGGTGCTTTTACTTTTATATTGGCAGGTTTGGGAGCCCTGGTGATCGCACTGAGCACAATTAGTTATAAAACCTTGAATGCGGCAAGATCTAATCCAGTAAAAGCATTAAGAATTGACTGATTTCAGTGTCAAAATCGAACGCATATGATCGTTACCGAACATATTTAAATGCGTTTGCTTTGCTTAACTACTTAGTATGAATAAATTAGGCCTTGGCATGTTAATTGGTAAATGCAGAAAGGTCAGAATCTAAATCAACCACAATGATTAAACTAAATGATGTCGATAAGTTTATCGATTCAAAATACCAGAGAACCTTCATACTCAAGGGTATCGATCTAGAAATTAAGCAAGGCGAGTTTGTTACCATCATGGGCCCCAGTGGCGCTGGAAAGTCCACGGTAATGAACATTATTGGAATGCTTGACGAGCCTTCTCAAGGCGAATATTATTTTTTGGATGAGCCTATTCATAAAATGAAGGAACGAAAGCGTTCCGAACTTCATAAGCACCATATTGGATTCGTATTTCAGGCTTATCACTTGATTGATGAACTGACGGTTTATGAAAACATCGAAACCCCACTTTTATATAAAGGAGTTAAGTCTTCTGAAAGAAAAAGTTTGGTGGCCGAAATGCTAGACCGTTTTCAAATGGTAGCGAAGAAGGATCTTTTCCCAGAACAGCTTTCAGGGGGGCAGCAGCAATTAGTTGGCGTAGCACGTGCGCTAATTGGTCAGCCTAAATTGCTTTTGGCAGATGAGCCAACGGGTAACCTTCATTCAGACCAAGCCGAAGAAATTATGAAGCTTTTTCAAAAGCTAAACAGCGAAGGAATGACGATTGTGCAGGTAACGCACTCCAAAGAAAATGCGGCTTACGGTAAGCGAACCATTAATATTGTGGATGGAGCTATCGATACTGACGACACGCACTAAGATTAAACCCTCTTTGAAATTGAAAGCTACCTAAGTCTAGCTTTTTTTATTTCTCAGATTGATCGTTTACATCTTTAA
Source organism: Roseivirga echinicomitans (assembly GCF_001592935.1). Taxonomy (GTDB): domain Bacteria; phylum Bacteroidota; class Bacteroidia; order Cytophagales; family Cyclobacteriaceae; genus Roseivirga; species Roseivirga echinicomitans. Next base: position 256,211 of record NZ_LRDB01000001.1, on the reverse strand, counting down.
AATAAGATCTTAAAAAGGCATTTGAGCCTGCCAGATTTTTTGAATACGTTTTGGCGTTTTCAATATTAAGGTACCCATTTCCAATCGCCATTACTAGCGCGATTCGGATATGTGGCTCATAGAAAAACTGTTTATAGAATATTAGCATAACAGTATCAATACTTACTATAATCGTTGTGATTAGTAGCGCTTGTTTGAGCTTTAGCTTAGCAAGAAAACCAAAAATGAGTAATAACACCGGAAACATAAAGTATTGAAAATATGGTGCTTCTTCAAATGATTCCAACAACAGGTAAACCGTTCCAGAATTAAGGAATGTTAGTGGTTCATTTTTGAATATGACGCTCAATGCAGAGAGGGTTGTTCCAATAATGATTATATCAATTAGTATGAATGAAAGCCTTGTTGAAAATAAGGCTTTACTGTTTAAATTTTCTCGCCTATGATATTTTTGGGCTTCTTTCAATCCATAGTCCTTGTTCAGACTATATTCAGGGCAGTCAGCAATAAATGTGGGCTTTTTACGAGTTAAGCCGCAAACAACCCCTTGATACTTATCAAATGCTCGGTTTGTACATTGTTTACAAAAGAATAGTTTGTCATCAAGTGAAAGTTCCTTTGGTTGCTCCAAGAGGTGTTTTTTTAGAACCTCCTCTGCTACATCAATGGAGTTGAAAATTCTGTCATTATTGGCTATTATAACTTTGTTACTTAGGAAGCTGTTTAGGAAAGTCTGTTCGTTTTCTAAAGCTGCTCTGAAAATGGCATCTATTTTTTTCTGATCACGATAATGAAACCAAATTAAGGTGAATAGAAGAGTGGTGATGTTTAGCCCTAGATTTAAATTTGATTCAATAATTACAGAATAAACTAAGGCGGCCAAGAGTATGCTATAAACTAAATGTCTGTGATTGTAGGTGAAAGGTGTAGCTAAAAGAGCTATTGGGAAGCAAAGCAAAGCAAGTAAGCTCCATGGGCTTATAATTAAAGCACTGGCAAAAATTGTTAAAAGTAAGATTAAGGGAATTGTATTTAATGATACATATACTGCTCTTTCCAAAATGGAAGAACTCTCTTCAAAATTTTCAAGAGGTATATCCTGATTCACAAATATCTTAATATCTCCGTTTTTTAGTTTTTGCTTTACGGAATCAAATGAAGTGGCTGGTAAGAGACTTTTGACATCGGCTACCTTGAGATCAGACAGGTCGACTTGATCAAATTCTAAGATCAAGGGGAGTGGATTTGCTTCCATAGTCGGGTTAAGTTATGGACTCAAGATATGCTAAATTTTCAATGTCTACTTTCACCATTATAGTTTTTGCATCTAATGAATATAGCTTGTTGCTTAAATCTACCCCTTTACCTTATACAATTGCCACCAAGGCGTACCTGGTGAATCATGATGCTCATAGTGGTAGCCAAAGAAATAACAGCTTAAAAAAGCCCATAAGTGGTTCTTCTTTTGGCTTCGCGAAAAGTGTTTGTTATCAGGAGCATGATGGCCCCTGTGCGGTAAATAGGTGCCAAAATAGAAAAGCTGGAAAGTAGAAAGTATAGCAGGCAACATCCAGAAAAGAATCAGGTTTTCTGCCAGAAAAAAGAGTTTCAGAATATTGAAGCTAATGGCCATTAAAACGATTTGCTGCCAAGTAATGTACTGTTTTAAAAAGCTGAAATACCAAGGGAAAAAGCTTCCCTGGTAATAATCAGGATCTTTATCTGTGGCCACAAATTTGTGATGTTCGTGGTGTTTCGGGAAAAGCCTATGGTAGAAATTAAAGCTGAATAATAAGGCGCTAATTGTGCCTATAAGTTTATTGGTTTGCTTGTTTTTAGAAATGGTGCCGTGCATGCCATCGTGGGCGGTAATGAAAAGCCCTGTATACAAGTGCATTTGGAGCAAAACCAGTAGGTAGGTGAACGGAGAAGAAAAGTTGATATTCAAATTCAGGCCAAAGGCCAGGCAAACTCCCCAAGTCATAATAATGATTAGCGCGATAATCACCCCAAAATGATTTTTGATGCTATTCATGTTACAAAGAAAGCAATATTCGATTAGAGATGCTGCAAGTATTGCTGAACCTCTTGCATTAGCCACATTGGCGTGGAGGTCGCCCCACAAATACCAATGCGTTCATTTTTTGCAAACCATTCTGACTTTACATCAGCAATGGAAGAAACAAAGTAAGTGTTTGGATTTTGATCTAAACACACATTGTAAAGCACTTTTCCATTGGATGATTTAGTGCCGCTCACAAACACAATTCGATCGTAGTTTTTGGCAAAATTGCGCAGTTCTTTATCACGATTAGATACCTGACGACAGATAGTATCGTTGGTGTTGACTGTGATCCCATTTTCAGCCAGCACCTTGTTGATCTCGTAAAAGCTATCTGTGCTTTTCGTGGTTTGGCTGTAGAGGGTTATTTCTTTGGGCATTGTAGTCAGATCAAGTTCTTCTAGATTTTGAAAAACTACGGCCTCTTCGTTGGTTTGACCCAAAAGCCCAACTACTTCAGCATGGCCATGTTTGCCATAGATGTAGATGTTTTCTTCCTTATCGAAAGAGTTCTTAATTCTATTCTGAAGTTTTAAAACTACCGGGCAAGAGGCGTCTATCAGCTCAATGTTATTTTCTAGCGCTAATTGGTAGGTAGAAGGTGGTTCGCCATGGGCGCGAATTAATACAGGCGCATTTTTTATGGCTTTGAACTCTTCGTGATTAATAATCTTTAACCCCTTTGACTCCAGACGCCTGACCTCTTCATCGTTATGCACAATATCACCTAGGCAATAAAGCGTGCCTGTTTCGTCCAGAATGTCTTCGGCCATCTCAATGGCGTAAACTACTCCGAAACAGAAGCCTGAACTAGGATCGATTTCTACAGTGAGGTCAAACATGCGGTCACAAACAAGTGTTTAACTATTTTGTTTAAAATTTATATAAGCTGCTAACATTTAACGAATACTAAAGCACTTTGATTCTATGTTGAAAATAAGTCATCAATAGAATGCGCATTTTCATGCTGTCTTTAATCCGTATTCTTTCTTGTTTTATACGCGAAGCAGGTAATCTCTTTATTTTCCTGAAAAGCTTTAAATAGTATCTATACGCTAAGTATACACCCAGTTTAGCTCCTTTGGGCAATCTTAGAATACCTTCCAAAGCATCGTCAAAATCTCTTTGAATATCCAGCTCAATTAAATCTTTTGTAGGTTTTGTAAACTCCCTAAAATCAACACCAGGGAAATAAACCCTGCCTCTTTCCTCGTAATCACTTTTGATATCTCTAATGAAATTGACTTTCTGAAAAGCTGCACCAAGCTTTTTAGCTGGCGCTACTAGTGAATCAAATTGCTCTTGGTTTCCCTCACAGAATACTTTCAAACACATAAGGCCAACAACCTCAGCCGACCCATAGATATATTGTTCGTAGCCAATTTTGTCATAGGTGGTTTCTTCCAAATCTAGCTCCATACTGTGAAGGAATGCTTCAATCAAATCAAGGTCAATTTTGTATTTGTTCACCACAAGTTGAAAAGCATGCAAAACTGGATTGAAGCTCACTCCATCTTCAATGGCTTTGTAGGCTTCAATTTTGAAATTCTGAAGAAGCGTTTTTTTATCGTAATCGTGGAAAGTATCCACAATCTCATCGGCATACCTCACGAAGCCGTAGATGGCGTAAACGGGCAGATGGAATTTCTTGTCCAAGGTTTTTATCCCTAGGGTAAATGAGGTGCTATAGCGCTGAGTAATCAGCTTACTGCACTCCAGTGAGGTTTGGTTGAATAAATCCATCATTATAATTTACAAAATTTGTTCACCGTTTAGGCAAAGTCCTTAAAAATTTCTTTGGCTACCACTTGTCCTGAAATCAAACTTGGTGGAACGCCAGGGCCAGGAACCGTTAGTTGACCGGTGTAAAACAGGTTGTTTAACTTTTTGTTTGCTAACTGTGGTTTTAAAATAGCAGTCTGGTTTAGGGTGTTTGCCAAACCATATGCATTGCCCTTAAAAGCATTATAATCTTTTACAAAGTCCTTATGTGCAAAGGATCGCTTAAAGACTATGTTTTCTTTAAAATCGAGCCCCATTCTATCTTTCATTCGTTCCAACATTAGGTCGAAATAGCGTTCTCGAATTTCTTCGGTATCATCTAAACCTGGGGCTACGGGAATGAGCATAAATATATTCTCACAACCTTCTGGGGCAACGGTATGATCTGTTTTTGAAGGTGCAGAAATATAGAAAAGAGGTTTTTCAGGCCATTTCGGGTCGGTGTAAATGTCATGCGCATGTGGGGCAAAATCCGTGTCAAAGAATAGATTATGGTGAAGAAGGCCATCTAATTTTTTATTCACGCCCACATAGTATAAGAGAGAACTTGGCGCCATTACGCGTTTGTTCCAGTAAGCCTCATCGTAATTTCTAGTTTCACTATCGAGCAACATGCTATCCACATGATGGTAGTCGGCCCCAGCAACCACAACATCAGCCTCAAAATCACCATGATTTGTACTTACACTAGTGGCTTTTTTTCCTGAATAATTGATAGAGGTTACTTCCTGATTGGTGAGAATTTCAACTCCTTTTTCTTTGGCTAAGCTTTCTAGGGCCTCTATGATTTTATACATGCCGCCTTTTGGATACCACGTTCCTAGCGACATGTCTGCATAGTTCATTAGGCTGTACATGGCGGGCGTGTTTTCAGGAAGTGCGCCCAAAAAGAGGACAGGGAATTCCATCAACTGAATAAGTCTTTCGTTTTGAAAGAACTTGCGAACGTGCTTGGCCATTGACTGAAATATTTGAAGCCTCACGGCATCAATGACGAGTTTCGGGTTTGCAAATTCAAGGATGGACCTGCTTGGTTTGTAAACGAATTTATTGATTCCAACCTCGTATTTATACTCGGCTATTTTCAGAAATTTCCTGAGTTGCTCTCCTGCGCCAGGCTCTATCGAGTCAAATAACTTTTCGAGCTCCTGCATATTGGCAGGAATAGGCATAAAGTTGTCTTTGCCATGAACGACCTGATAGGAAGGGTCGAGCCGAATGAGTTCATAATAGTCGGCAGTGGTTTTTCCGAATTGATTGAAGAAGGATTCGAAAACATCGGGCATCCAATACCAGCTTGGGCCCATGTCAAAAGTAAAGCCCGACTCTTTAAACTGTCGGGCTCGCCCCCCTAAGGAGGGATTTTTTTCTAATATCTTAACATTAAATCCTTTATCGGCTAGGCAAATGGCTGCTGAAAAACCAGCAAATCCAGCACCTATTACTACCACCTTGCCGTTTTTCATAGAGGATTTTTTATTAACGTGTTTTATATACGCTTAATTTATCCTTTAAAAGTTTTCTGGCAATGTGAATTCTGTTTTTTACTGTACCAATTGGGATTTGCTCTCTGTCTGCAATCTCCTGATACTTAAACCCTCTGAAGTACATCATGAAAGGAGTTTTGTAAACATCATCAAGCTGATCAATCGACATATTGATGTCATTCAGTGTAAAATCTCCGTAAGCGCTATTTTCAATCTTAGTGCTTGAAGAGTTAATGAAGTGAAGGTTGTCGGTGGTGTCAATGAAAGTACCCCTTCTCATCATTTTCTGATAATTGGTGATGAAGGTATTTTTCATAATGGTATATAACCATGCCTTGAGGTTTGTTCCTTCTGAGAACTTATCTCTGTTCTTATACGCTTTCATCAGAGTTTCTTGAAGCAAATCATTTGCATCTTCTGAATCTCTAGTGAGCTTTAAAGCGAAAGGTTTTAGTGACTTAGTCATTAACCCGATCTCGTGGTTGTACTCAAGAACTGTCATGGTTGTATTTTTATTTTGTTGAACAAATATCAATAAACGTTAAACAAAATACAAACAAAAACCGTGATGTTTTTTGAAAAGGGTATAAATATAGAACCTACACTAATTTAGAAATCAGTGTAAAGCGCATTATTAAGTGCCTTGAGAGCATTACAAGGGTGTTTTAAAAAGTCTTAATAAATTGGAAAATAATTTTGGATGGAAGACACCAATATTTAAAGGTGTAACTTCCTCTGTAGAGAAAATTACTCCTATGGGGTGGTGATTGTGGAATTCTCTTCCACAAAAGTGATCAAATCATTAAGGCTAGCGAGGGAAGTAACGTTATCGGGTAGTTGAAGGTCCTGACCAACCACCTGTCTCCCACTCACCAAAATTTCCGAATCAGGGAAAAGGTTTGATAGCTCTTCAATGTATTCTGTTGGGGTTGAATTTAGAGGCTTACCGGTAAGTACAGTAATTAGATATTCTGGTTCATAAATTTCATGAGCCATCTTTAGGTCGTCTATGGGCAAAGTTTGACCGAGGTATATTACCCTTCCGCCTCTTGATTTTATCAGATAGTTTGCGAAAAGGAGGATTAACTCATGAAGTTCACCTTCAGGCAAAAATAACATGTACTTTTTTGCTGAGCTATCTACATTCGTTTGTTGACCATCAATAGCGACCATGATTTTCTGTCGTACTAGGTGACTAATGAAATGTTCTTGAGCTGGGTTTATGGCATCTGTAAGCCACATTACTCCAATTTTAGATAAAAAAGGAATTACCAAGTTCATCATGGTTCGCTCAAAGCCATGCTTAAGCGTATTTGAGTTTATTATTTTTTCGAACCGTTGTTCGTCCAAATCAATCATACATAGCGTGAGGGCATAGATTTGATCTGCGAAGTTGGTACTGTTATCGGAAATATTGATGATGGCTTCGTTCAGTTGCTCCCGAGTCATTTCAGCAATCTTCGATATTTTGATGCCGTTATCTTTCAACAATGAAACGTTGAGGATGAGCTTCAGGTCGTCTTGATCGTAAAACCGAATATTGGTTTCTGTTCTCTTTGGGTTAATGAGGTTATAGCGCTGTTCCCATATGCGTAAAGTATGGGCCTTAATGCCTGATAAATGCTCTAAATCTTTGATTGAATAATTCGCCACGACTAATTTTCTCCTTCCTCCTTAAAGTACTTTTTCGGAACCACAAATAGACCAAAAGATACTGAATCTTCTTTCTCTCTTGTTTTGTGATGTGCCCTGTGTGCTCTCATAATTGCTTTTAAATATTTGGACTTTGGTCGCCCTAGAAGCTTTAATCTTTTGTGAATGAGTACATCGTGTAAAACGAAGTAGAGCATTCCGTACAAACTGATTCCGCAACCTAGCCAAAACCTGTAATCTAAATTTTCAACTCCTAAGAAGATCAGCACTATGGCTATCCCTCCAAATAGGAGTGTGAAAAGGTCATTCAATTCGAAATAACCTTTTGTGTGCTGATGATGCGTTTTGTGAATTTTCCATAAAAAGCCATGCATAATGTACTTGTGAATCCACCATGAGAAAGTTTCCATTAAAACGAAACCAGCCAATAACCACAATACAGCTTTAATCATCAGCGGCATAACTTAATGTTTGGTGCTTTGTTCAACAAAAATTTAAATTAGGTTAAGACTTACGAAAAACGCCATTTCTATTATAAGAAGCTTTATAGCAAGCGGATTGTTTTTAGAAAAGTCCAATTTCTGAAAGATAATATGAAGAAGAAGGGCAATTATATACCAACTCAGGTAATTCTGGGCTGGTATACTTGAGCCTGCCCATTGCCAAAAGTCAAAGCGTATTGCAACTGGCTCAATCAGTAGGTCAAGTATCACCATCATTCCGGCTCCGACAGTGGTTCGAATCCAAAAGTTACTGGAGAGCTTGTTGCTGACTATTCCAGTAATGTAAATTAATATTGCCCAGTTGAGCCCAATAATAAGAGGTACATCAAATAGCTTAAAACCTAAAGTTGGGCCATAGGTATATTCGCCAAAAATGGCTCCTGTTTTAACGCCAGCCACCTCGATGAAAAACCCGAACAAAAATGTAAACAGGATAAAGATGAAGTATTTGGCATTCTTACCTTCTTCAAAATGAAAAATAATGGCTGCTGTAAGCAGTAGGTTAAAAGGCGTAAGCGATTGGAAAAGAGCTCTACTCTCTTCAAAATACAAACCCAATACCCCAGCAGCGTGAATTGCAATGAGAAGAATAAAGGCAATGCGTTGGTTTCGTTCACCTGTGGAGAGAAGTTGCTTTAGCATAGTTTGGAAAAACTCGAAGTACCTTTTATTGTTTCAAGGTTCAAGCAGATTGTTTTAGATTTGCAGTAAAACTAATATTTATGATCTTATATAACGTAACCGTAGCAATTGAAAAAACTGTAGAGGAGGATTGGAAAGTGTGGATGCGTGATATTCATATTCCTGAAGTGATGGCTACAGGTGCTTTTGTTGAACATAAATTTTTTAGGGTAATGAAGGAAGAAGAGGAATCTTCATCATACAGCATTCAATATTTTGCTGAAAATCACAGCAAGCTCCAAACGTACCTTGGTCAGCACGCTCCCGGCCTTCAGCAAAAAGCAGGAGATGCCTTCCCCGGTAAATTCGCTGCTTTTAGAACTTTGCTTCAGGAGGTGGAGTGATTTGAACCTTAAATGTACAAGGTGGAATTCTCTATTTACCCTGCCTTATACTCTTGAATCTGCTTAAACTCTAATTTACAATTGATCCAAGATTCGTCTAAGTCAGTGCCTAGTTTTTTGTAGAAGTTAATGGCGGGTTCGTTCCAGTCGAGCACTTGCCACATTACTTGACGGGCATCTACGGCCTTGGCTTCTTGCACAATGGCGTCTAAAAGCTTTTTACCAATACCAGCTCCTCTTTTCTCTTTTCTTACTACCAAGTCTTCAAGAAAAATGGCTTTTCCTTTCCAAGTAGAATAACGGTAATAAAAGATGGCCGTGCCCTCAATCTTTCCGTTTTCTTCGGCCACAAAGAATTCAAAAATAGGCTTTTCGCCAAAGGCATCTTCTGTCATTCTTTCTATAGAATTTTCTACTTCGTGAAGTGCTTTTTCGTATTCTGCTAATTCTTTGACCAGTTCAAAAACTTGGGTTAAATCCTTTGACGTTCCTTTTCTGATGGTAATGCTCATGGTGGGTATAAAAGAAATGGGGCCTAAGCCCCATTGTGTTTCAAATTAAATTTTATCGAAGCCAGTGTATTGCACTAGCACCTCTGGAATATTGATTCCGTCTGGTGTTTGGTTGTTCTCTAAAAGGGCGGCTATAATTCTAGGCAAAGCCAAAGCGCTTCCATTTAAAGTGTGTAACAACTGAATTTTTTTGTTTTCGTCTTTGTACCTCAACTTTAATCGGTTGGCCTGAAAAGTCTCGAAATTACTTACTGAACTTACTTCCAGCCACTTTTCCTGTGCAGCAGAATACACCTCAAAGTCAAAGGTAAGCGCGGAAGTAAAGCCAATGTCGCCACCACAAAGTCTTAAAATTCGGTATTGTAGTCCAAGTTTTTCAAGCAGGCTAGCCACGTGATTACACATGTCATCAAGTGCTTTGTAAGAATCTTCTGCCTTGCACACTTGAACAATTTCTACTTTGTCGAACTGATGCAATCTGTTCAAACCACGAACGTGCGCACCCCAGCTTCCTGCTTCTCTTCTAAAGCAAGGCGTAAAACCAGTGTGCTTAATTGGCAGTTGGTCTTCGTTTACAATTACGTCTCTATATAAGTTAGTAATTGGCACTTCGGCAGTAGGAATAAGGTACAAGTTCTCATTTCCTACATGGTACATTTGCCCCTCTTTGTCTGGTAATTGGCCCGTAGCATAACCCGAGGCTTCGTTGACCATAATTGGAGGCTGTACTTCAGAAAAACCTGCGGCCACGGCTTCATCCAAAAAGAAATTAACCAAAGAACGCTGCAAACGAGCACCTTTTCCTTTGTACACAGGGAAGCCAGCGCCCGTAATTTTAATACCTAGGTCAAAGTCAATAATGTCGTATTGTTTGATCAAGTCCCAATGCGGCACTGCCTGATCGTGTAGCTTAGGAGCTTCACCAACCGTTTTTATGATTTCATTGTCTTCATCTGTATTTCCTGACGGAACAGAAGGGTGAGGCACATTTGGAATTGTATACAACAAAGCCAATAGTTCCTTTTCCACTTGGTCCTTAATTTCTGCTAATTCTTTACTGGCAGCTTTCAGTTCGGCCGTTTTGCTTTTTATTTGCTCCGCTTCATCGCGTTTCCCAGCTTTCATTAAGCCGCCAATTTCCTTGGCAAGTGCATTGGCTTCTGCCAAATTGGAGTCAAGGCTCTGCTGAGAGGATTTACGCTTGTCATCAAGCGCAATGGCCTGATCCAAAACCTGTTCAACATTAGGGAAGTTGCGTTTCTTCAACCCCTCGATTACCCTTTCCTTCTCCGTTACTATTTGGCTGATTTGCAGCATGACTTATATATTCGTTTATAGTGGCAAAGTAAATCAATTCCTCTAAAAAAGAGGGAGTAAAACCAGCTAAGTATATCCTTTTTGTTAAAATTACCGTTCAATGTTTGATAAGTAGCAAGAGATGCTCTATACTTGCGTGTTCCTAGGATGAGAGTGATCTTTTTCTGCACATCATCTCGAGAAATACTCAAATAATTATTTCATTAATTTTAATTAACTCCCACCCATCCGGATAAGGGATTCCCCCAAAGTATAAATCTATGTACACCATTGAAGAATTGAAGCTAATGCTGCTTTCAGAATTGAAAGAAATTGCAGAGGCAATGAGCTTAAAGAACTATAAGAAGCTCGGAAAACAAGAACTTATTTACGCCATTCTAGATCAACAAGCTCGAACTCCAGACGAGGCTTTACCAAAGAAAACCGCAGTTAAGAAAGAAGAAACTACTACGGACGAAGCTCCTAAAGAAAAAGTAGAAAGACCTGAGAGAGCTGAGCGCCCACCAAGAAAAGTGAAGCGTGAAAACGTAACCGAAGTCAAAAAAGAAGAAGAGTCTAAGAAAACTGAAGGCGGTGAAGAGAAAGCTGTTGAAGCAAAGGTAGAAAGACCACGCCCAAGGCCACGTCCTGTTAACAAAGATGCGCAACCAAAATCTTCTGACAATGTAGAGGTCGAGCAAGAAGTAAAGGGAGAACAGCAAGAAGGCGAAGCAAGTGATGCAAAGCCAGAAGCTAGAAAAAATAACGACCGTAAAGATAACGGTGACCGCAGAGATAACAGAAAAAGCAATAAGCAGCAATACAATCAAAGCATCAAAGATTTTGATGGCTTAATTGAAAGCGAAGGTGTTTTGGAGATTATGCAAGATGGCTACGGCTTCTTAAGGTCTTCAGATTACAACTACTTGGCCAGCCCAGATGATATTTATGTATCTCCTTCTCAAATCAAATTATTTGGTTTGAAAACAGGAGATACTGTAAAAGGACAAATCAGACCTCCGAAAGAAGGTGAAAAGTATTTCGCTTTATTAAGAGTAGAGTCTGTAAATGGAAAAACTACTGAAGAAATTCGTGATAGAGTTCCTTTTGAGTATTTGACTCCACTTTTCCCAGAAGAGAAAATCAATTTAAGTACTAAGCCTAGCCTTACTTCAACCCGAATTTTGGACATGTTTGCTCCAATTGGAAAAGGGCAAAGAGGTATGATTGTGGCGCAGCCTAAAACAGGTAAAACTGTTTTATTGAAAGAAATTGCTAACGCGATTGCTGAAAACCACCCTGAGATTTATCTAATCATTTTATTGATTGATGAAAGACCTGAAGAGGTTACGGATATGGCCAGAAGCGTAAAAGCTGAGGTAGTATCTTCTACTTTCGATGAGCAAGCCGACAGACATGTGAAGGTTTCTAACATCGTTTTAGAAAAAGCGAAAAGAATGGTAGAGTGTGGTCATGACGTAGTAATCCTTTTGGATTCAATCACGCGTTTGGCCAGGGCTTATAACACCGTTGTTCCTTCATCTGGTAAAATCCTTTCTGGTGGTGTTGATGCAAATGCACTACACAAACCAAAGAGATTCTTTGGTGCTGCAAGAAATGTAGAGAATGGAGGTTCGCTTTCAATTATCGCTACTGCCTTGATTGAAACTGGTTCTAAAATGGACGAAGTAATCTTTGAAGAATTCAAAGGTACGGGTAACATGGAGCTTCAATTGGATAGAAAATTGGCCAACAAGCGTGTTTATCCTGCTATCGATGTTCCTGCTTCTGGTACAAGAAGAGAAGACCTATTGATGAGCAAAGAGGAATTACAACGTGTTTGGATCTTGAGAAAATTCATGTCGGACATGAACTCAATCGAAGCCATGGAATTCTTATTAGACAGAATGAAAGGAACGAAAGACAACGAAGAGTTCTTGATTTCAATGAACGGATAGTTCTTCCGGAACAAAAATTTCAAAGCGATCCTCGAAAGAGGGTCGCTTTTTTTATGCCTCACCCACCTTCTGCTTAATACTTAATTGAAGTAAATAAGAGGTATAACTAAATTATTATAGCAAATTGAACTAAGGTTGAATTAATCAATCGGCCTACCTCACTGTATATATAATAGTTTTTTAGTAAACAATTAATATCAATAATGCTTCAATTAAATATTCTGAAAAAGCATTCTGGTTGTGTTTGGGGCATACTTCTACTTGTACTCATTAATTTTAACCCAGCATTACAAGCCCAAGAGGTAATCTCAATTGATTCACCTCAATTTGACTTTTCAGTGGGTAAGGGAAAATCGCTACTTGTTTTTGAAGACACCACTGCGAGCTTAACCTTCAATGATATTATTGAAAACCCACCATTCAATGGTGAAGTGACTGGCCCAAATAACCTTACAGGGTTTTACTGGATAAAATTAAGCCTTTTGAACACTACCATTAATGACTTGGAAGTGGTGGTTACGGGTTTTAGAACGATCAATAGCAAGTTGTTTCAAGTACTGTCAAACGGAGAGTTATTCAATGCACCCTATGGAGCGTTTCAAAAGAAAAAGGGACTTAACCAAGGAGATAGTAGAGCACATGTTTCCTTCGCTCTAAAGGCAGGAGCACCACAGGATGTTTATTTTAGAGTTCATGGAAGGGCCTTCAGTGCCAATTTTATGGACAGTAAAACATTTCGGACTAAGCAGTTACGGGGGCAAGTACAGGATTTGCTGTTTTTTGGTGCTTGTCTAATCTTGGTTATTTACTCATTGATTCAATTTGGCGTTTATCGTTATATGCCATACCTCTGGTTGGCCATGTTTGCATTGGGAATGGGAATGTATGCTTTCTCTGTCCAAGGCTTTTTTGTGGACTGGATTTTACCCAACTCGCCTACAACAGCGCTTAATTTCACTATGCCCTGGTCTCAGTTTGGCCATTTAGGAATGTTGTTTTTGGCCATTAGTTTTTTGGAGTTAAAAACAAAATTTCCGCTTTGGTATAAGGTCTTTATTGGGTTGATTCTCCTCACATTGTTACGTACAGTTGCAGGCGTAGTTCTTACTTCAGTCTATCAAGATTATGGCTTAATGACTGACATGAGTATTAAGCTGCTCATGATCGACATTACTCTGTTTCATGTTCTGCTTTTTGCCTTATGGAAAAAGGTAGAGAGAAGCAGAAAAGTGTTCTTGATAGGGCTTATAATATTTGGTGCAACACTAATCATTGCTTCTTTCACATGGAAATACATCTTCGTCTCTAAGTCAATTGTGCTTTTGTATACCAGCTCACTGGGCTCGTTGGTGCAGGTACTAATCTTTTCTATTGCCATTGGTATTAGAATGCGTCAGCACGAGGTAGAAAAAAATATTGCCTTAAACGAGTTGAATGTTGTTTTGAAGGAGCAAAATAAAAGAGTTGAAAACGAGGTAGTTGAGAGAACTAAGGAAATTGAAGATCAAAAGGTTGTTCTTAAGGAAAGAAACGAACGAATAGAAACACTATTCAAAGAAATACACCACAGAGTAAAAAACAACTTGCAGCTCATCTCAAGTTTACTGAATATGCAGCAAGAGTGGAGCGGAACTAAAGATTCTGCTAAGGCGATAGAGGAAAGCAGAAGCAGGGTGGTGGCTATGTCAATGATCCATCAGTTCTTATACCGAACGGATGACATTGCCACGATTGATTTTAAGGATTATGTGGTCGAGTTGGTTAAGAAAATTGATGGTATCCAGACAAAAAAGGGATGTTATGAATTGGTGGTGGACTTTGATAGCCAGCCTAATTTTGACCTTGATACTTCTATTTCTTTGGGGCTAATCTTGAATGAGCTTTTGACCAATTCATATAAACATATGATTGATGAAAATAATCAACTAGAATTAATGCTTAAACTTCATTCTAGGAAAGATGGAATGTTTAACTTGACATATCAGGACAATGGGGCTCCTATACCTGATACATTTGAAGAAATGACAAAGAAGGGTTTTGGCCTGAGGTTAGCTTCTCGCTTGGCGACACAATTACACGGGAAACTTGGTTACGAATATGATTGCGGCAATAGATTTACTATTGTATTTGCCGATGAAGAGATGAGAATAACACTTATTGACTAAAACTGAATGAAGAAGAGAATACTTGTTGTGGATGATGAAGTCATTATTGCAGATGACCTTTGCAGTACATTGAATGGGCTTGGTTATGATGCATTAGAGCCTGCCCTTTCATACAAACAAGCCATAGACATGCTATCTACTGAAACCGTAGATTTGGCAATCTTAGACATTAATTTGGGTGGAAGAAAAACAGGAATGGACGTGGCCGAATATATTCAGGAAGCGTTGGAAATACCATTCATTTATTTGTCTTCTCATACCGATACAAAGACCTTGGAATTGGCCAAGAACACAATGCCCTATGCCTACTTGGTTAAACCTTATGGAGCATCCGATGTAATGGCGGCTATTGAAATTGCTTTTAATAACCAAAAACGTTACTCAGAGAACAAAGGAAACATTGATACAGAGCAGATCCCTTCCCTTACCGCGATGGAAAAAGTGGTGATTAGGAAAATTTCAGAAAACCTTTCCACAAAGGAAATTGCTGAACAGCTGTTTATCAGTGAGAGCACAGTCAAAAATCACCGACATAACATATGTGTTAAACTAGATTTGGCACCAGGAACCCATTCACTTCTTAAATGGGTAATGGAGAATAATCAGTATATTCAGTAATTATGACTAACCACCTCACCACTTCTGTAATTCGATACATTGCTGTAGTTGGCATTTTGGTATTGATACCACTTAAGCCCTTTGCTCAAGATAAACAGGAAGCAAAGATGGACAGTTTGGAACTAATCATTAACCAAACTAAATCTGAAGATAAGCTGATTGAATTGTTCTCTGCTCAAATAGTATTGGCTGAGCAAATGGGTGATTCTCCTAAAGTAGCCGAAGTTGAGCTTAGGCTGGCCAAGGTTTCTAGCTACGATGGGATCGAAATGCAACAGTACGCCAAAAGTGCTCTTAATTATTACCGTACCGCTAAAGATACGTCAAACATGATTGAAGCCACCTATCAAATGGCTTATTCAAAACAGCTTCAAAACGATTATGATAGTGCCATTTTTTTTGCCAAAAACGTGGTGACTTTGGGCGAAGAGTCCCGAGACACAGTTTCAATAATCAAAGGGCGATTAATGCTGTCGTCAGTTCATAATCATTTAGCTCAATTTCCTAAATCATTAGAAGAATTGAACCAAAGTAAGGTTTTGGCGGAAAGCACTCCCGATAATAAATCGGTAATTATGGACATTCTTAACCGAGAGTCATTTATATATTACACCTTGGGTGAGTATGATAAGAGTGCTGAAAAGATCAATCAAATAATTGAAATATTAAAGCCCGAAGGGGATGCAAGGAGACTTAATATTTGGTTGAACAATTTGGCTAGTGTTTACTCACTTTGCAACTGTGTTTCCTTCGAGAGGAGGAAGGAAGTACTTAAAGAGTCTATTGGCTACGCGAAGCAAGCGAATTTCACCTACGGTGAAGCTTTTGCCTATAAACATTTATCCGACACTTACAGAGATGCCGGAGAGTTAGACAGTACCAGGCACTATTTAGAGGAGATAGAGGTTCTGCTTCCAGAAATCAACAAACCTGATTTCACTGGGTTAGTAAGTGTAGCTCAAGGCTTCTATTGGAGGCATAATGGGAATAGAGAAAAGGCAGCTTATTACTATAAAATAGCGCATGACATATGGCAAGAAATTGGAAGACAAGATGAGCAGAAAGAAATGGCTTTGAACCTGAGTGATTTCTATAGCTACAAAGAAGATTTCAAGAAGGCATATCAATATCTATATACCTATGTCAGTTTAAAGGATTCACTTTACAATGCTGACAATGTGAAAAAGATTAAGGAGCTCGAATTATCTTATGATTTTCGCCAAAAGCAAATTACCGATAGCCTAAGGAATCAAGAAAAACTTTTACAGTCGGAATATGAGACCACGCTTCAAAAGCGTTCAAAACTCATGATTTTGCTTGTTGGTATTGGTGTACTAATTATTGCCTGTGTTATCTACTACAGTTTTATAAAGCAAAGGAAGTTAGCGGGGCTGCTTCGAGTGAAGAGTGACCAAGTAGAAATTGAACTGAAGCAAAAGGAGCTTCTTCTCACCGAGATTCATCACAGAGTAAAAAACAATTTTCAGATTCTTTCCAGTTTACTCGAATTGCAGGCCAAAGGGGTGGATGATCAGGCTACAAAAGATCGTATTTCTGAAGGTAAAAGTAGGGTTAAATCAATGGCATTGATACATAGTCAACTTTATGATAATGAAGGTCTGACCATACATTTAGCAGAGTATCTCAAAAATCTTATCAATGAAATTCAGAAATCTTTTGAAGGTCAAACTTCTGAGATTAACATGGATATTGATGCTGAATATACGCTAGATATAGATAATATGGTGCCATTGGGACTTATTGCAAATGAGCTTGTCACCAATTCTTTTAAATATGGAACCAATGCTGGTGGCCAATTAAGATTACATGTCAGTCTTCACCAAGAGGGAGAGTATAATGTGATTACATTCAAAGATAACGGCCCAGGGGTACCTTCAAGTTTTGATGTAAAGACAGCTAAAAGCACGGGGATTTGGTTGATTAGCCGATTGGCACTTCAGCTCCATGGCCACTATGAATATGAATATAATGAAGGTGCCATTTTTAAAATTTACTTCACTCAAAGTGAGTTTGTAAACTACTAAGAATCGTTTCAAGCCATTTCAATATAAACCTTGTGGTCTATTTACCTCTCTATTGTTAGGCAATAGATTTGTGGTTATGGTAGGAGCCGAAACCCTGTCGGCAATTAGAAAAGTACTTGTCGTTGAAGATGAAATAATCATTGCTGATGATATTGCAATGACCGTGGCCAGAATGGGGTTCCATCCGCTCGAACCTGTTTTTGACTATAATAGCGCTGTAGACTCTTATAATACGCACAATCCTGATTTAGTAATTATCGATATTCGTCTTCAGGGGAAGAAGACAGGAATTGAGCTTGCTACCTGGATTCGTTCTCGTTTTAATACTCCGATTATTTATATTACTGTTCTTGGGGGTACAGTAATTAGACATCAAGCTGAGCTTACTCAACCTACAGCTTATTTAGTTAAACCCTTTGTTAATCAAGAACTTATTGATGCGGTTAGCTCAATCCTGAACTAATCAATTTAGACCATTAGGTCTATTTACTGTTTTTTATTGTAAGTGTAGCTTTAGAATATCAACTCAAAGAGACTTATTTTGAAGGGAAAAAAAATATTGGTTGTTGAAGATAATGCCGAAGTTGCTGAGTGCCTTTGTGAGGCACTTCAATCATGCGGTTACCAAACTTGCCCCGTTGCAAAATCTTATGACGAGGCAATTTTGTATTTCAAAACCTATGCGCCAGACCTTGTTACCCTTGATATCTGCATTGAGGATGAGCGAACAGGAATTGATGTAGCCAATTACATTAAGCAGAATTCTAACACTCCATTTATTTATCTTTCAGGCTCTATAGATAGGGCATCCATTTCGCAAGTAAAGGCCACTAATCCATTTGCTTTTTTGACAAAGCCGTATGAGTTTTTTTCTTTAGAAACCACGTTACAGTCAGCCTTCACTAGTTACAGACCGCTGTCTAAGACAGACGAAACTGAGGATGAAGAACTTCCAGAGTTTACCCCAATGGAAAGGGTCATTTTAAAAGAAATTTCAAATGGTCTTACCTCAAAAAAAATTGCTGCTATGCTTAAGTTGAGTGTAAGTACCATTAAGAATCATAGACATAATATTTGCGTTAAACTCAAACTATCTCACACTACACATTCCCTTTTGAGCTGGGTGCTTCAAAACAAAAATCAGTTGAAGTTCTAATGCATATTGGAATTTAATAAAATGTCTCTTGACAATTAATTTAGACCGTGAGGTCTATTTACAGCTAATAATAAAGGCTATAGATTTGAATAATATAGTCTCAGACTATTTCTGTTTGAATTCAAGAAGTGGGTTTCTTGTTTGAGCTGCATTTAAACAGAGAGATCTATTGGGTTTCTCTGTTTGGCAGTTTTTAAGCTTAATAGTTACAAAATTAGACCTTAAGGTCTATTTTCTAAGGGAGTTTAAGGAGCTAGCTTTAGGGTCTTATGATTGGTTTGTATGATTATTTCTTGTTATTACCAATTATGAGATTCCTGTAAAAGATATTTAAGAATTTAGTAGACGACTATTTGGTTGAGGTGTAGTCAATCTACGAAGCCACCATACGGGTGGCTTCTTTTTTTTACTCCAGCATTTATAATGGCAAAGCTCTTGCAATAATGAGTTCATTAATCATTTAAATGAGCCAGATGCCACTGTTAGGAAAACTAATAAAGAAATCAATAGATGTCGCCAGCGACCTTTTGGAAGAAGATAAAAACCCAATCGAAGCCCAGACTGAAGTGTTAAAAAACTTGCTAGAAACGGCAAAAAACACCGATTTTGGGAGTCGATATCAATTCAGCGAAATACTTAAATCAGAAGACCTTTCTAAATCATTTAGAGTATCTATCCCTTGCTTTGACTACGACCGTATGTTTGGGGAATGGTGGCATAAGACTGTGGAGGGAATTCCCGATGTTACGTGGCCCGGCAGTCCAGAATATTTTGCACTTAGCTCAGGCACGACAGGGTCGGCAAGCAAACGTATTCCTGTCACCAAGGAAATGATTGAGGCAATTCGAAGTACAGGAATTAAGCAGGTGATGAGCCTTTCAGACTATGACTTGCCCGATGAGTTTTTCCAGAAGGGAATACTCATGCTAGGAAGTAGTACCCAACTTGAAGAAAGAAACGGTCATTTAGAAGGAGAAATTAGTGGGATAAGTGCTAGCAATATTCCGTTTTGGTTCAAGGGCTATTATAAGCCTGGGGAAGAGATTTCTAAAATTCAAGATTGGGATGAGCGTGTGCAACGTATTGCTGAACAAGCCCCCAACTGGGATATCGGAGCCCTTTCAGGAATACCTTCTTGGATTGAACTTATGCTTAAGAAGGTGATTGAATTTAATAATCTCAAAAATATCCACGAGATTTGGCCCTCGCTCTCAGTATTTACTACTGGTGGAGTTCCTTTTGAACCTCATAAAGAGAGCTTTGAAAAGTTACTCGATCACCCTTTACTTTATTTAGACACTTACTTGGCTTCAGAAGGCTTTATTGCGCTTCAGGTGAGTCCCAATGAGGATATGTCTATGCAATTGGCTTATGATATTGGCATTTACTTCGAGTTTATTCCTTTTCAACCAGAATACTTCGATGAAAACGGAGCTCCACTCGAAGAGGCACCCGCCTTGAGTTTAGCTCAAGTGGAAGAAGGTAACGAATATGCAATGCTAATTTCTACTGTGAGTGGAGCTTGGCGGTATAGCATTGGTGACACCATAAAGTTTACGAATAAAGAAAAAGCCGAGATTAAAATTACTGGCCGAACAAAGTTCTTTATGAACGTGGTTGGTTCACAGCTGTCGGTAAACAAAATGACCGATGCCACTCAGAAGCTTAAAGAAGAGTTTGATATGGCAATCTCGGAATTCACCATGGCGGCTGTTAAATACGATGGCGAGTTTTATCACCAATGGGTAATTGGAACTGGAAACAACTCCAATTTGAATGAAGAGGCTTTGGCTGACACACTGGATAAAGCTTTACAAAGTGCGAATAAAAACTATGGGGTGGCCAGAAGTAAGGCCCTCAAAGGAGTTAAAGTAAAGTTGATAACTTCAGAAGTTTTTTATGACTGGGCAGAGCAAACCAAGAAAAAAGGAGGTCAGATTAAAATTCCACAAATGATGAAGGAATCAGGAATGAAGGCTTTTTTGGATTTTCTAGAATCAAACGCTAGCTAGTTTTTTTGTAATTTCTTCCTCGTCAGTGTTCACAATCTCCATAATTTCTTCTGGTGATAGATATAACCTTTTGATCTTATTCTTATAGCGTTCAGGAAGGTGTGTGTTGTTAAGGATGAAGTTCTTAGTCTCTAATATCTCTGACCTTAAACCATGTCTGACAGCAAACTCATCTGCTCTTCTTTCTGCAGCTCTTACATATTTGCCTAGTATGAGGTATCCAAGCCCAAAACCCAATAGAGAAAGTACAGAACGATCTTTATAGTCCATAATGTGACCAAGTTCGTGTCCAATCCAGCCTACTAAAATGTTTTGAGGTAATTCTTCAATGCGAAGTAATTTACCTTCAATAACAAATCTCCTTCTAACATATATTACATAGGTGCGATCGGCTAATACACCAAATACCGAGCGAAACGAAGGCCTGGCACTCATTACCGATTTGCTCTTCTTTTCAGCAAAACGAAATTCGATTTTTACACCTTTGAGTTCAGGGTAATGAGAAAGCGCTATAAGTGTGGGAATTCTAATTTCTTCTGGAATTTTCTTTTTCCAGCCAAATGTATTCAACAGTAATGGTTCCATAAATTTTGTGTCAGTAAAAGTGTATCGCCAATATTCGATACTTCTTAATTTGGACTTTGATTGTCTGATCGGTATTTTTCAACATTAAGCACTCCTTTCAAAGCCTGTTTTATCCATTTATAGAGAAAAATTCGTGCCGTTGTGAACAAAGTGAGTGTAACTAGACTTTAATAAATATTCTGTGTAGTTTATTCCCCAACAAGGGGGTATATTCAGACAGTATAAAGGAACCATGACAGAAAGGAAGAGTGTAGCAATTGTAGATGATGAAGAGTTTATTGGGCACATGGTGTCAAAATTCTTGGAAAAAGAAGGATTGAAAACTACTTACTTTGATAGAATGCTTACAGCAAAGGAGAATTTTTTAAGCACTGTATATGACTACTATTTTTTGGATTTGAACCTTCCAGATGGAACCGGATTCGATCTGGTACCTTTAATTCAAGAGAGGGCAAAAGATGCGAAAATAATTATCATTAGCGCACATGACGGACATGAAGAATTAAGTAGAGCCAGGGCATTTGGTGTCCATGACTTTATTCACAAACCTTTCAATAAGCAGTCAATACTAAATACGGTAAAAAGATAAAATGGAGAAAATTTTAATAATTGACGATGATCAGGACATATGCCTGCTCCTCCAAAAATATCTTACGAAAAAAGGATATGAAACTTATGTGGTCTACAGCGGAAAACAAGCTGAAGATTGGCTGAAGAATAATCAGGTAGATCTTGTGCTATGCGATTTTAAGTTGCCAGATTATTCAGGCCTCGAGATTCTTCAGAAAATTAAAATCATAGATTCCAATATTCAAGTCATTATCATCACAGGTTACTCAGATGTTCGAGTTGCGGTGGAGGCCTTAAAAAGAGGGGCTTTCGAATATGTCACCAAACCCTTGTACCCAGATGAAATTCTCTTGACGATTCAGAATGCACTGAACCAAAAGTTGGAAGAAAATCACCCAAGGACAAGAATCAAGAAGAAACAGGTTAGGAATGAGTTTGTGGAGGGCGTGAGCCATGCTGCGCAAACTTTAGCCAAACACATTGAGTTGATCGCTCCTACTGATATGTCAGTCATTATTATGGGCGAAACAGGTATTGGGAAAGAATTTGTCGCAACGGCAATTCATGAGAAGAGCAAAAGAGCTGATCAGCCCTTTCAAGCCGTTGACTGTGGCGCTTTGCCCAAAGATTTGGCGGGTTCCGAACTTTTTGGTCATCAGAAGGGAGCTTTTACTGGCGCAATTGCCGATAAAAAAGGCTGCTTTGAATTGGCCAATGGAGGAACCCTCTTCTTAGATGAGGTTGGGAACCTTACTTATGAAAACCAAGTGAAGTTGCTAAGGGTGCTTCAAGAAAGGAAAGTGAAGCCTTTAGGCGCCACCAAGGAAGTTGAAGTGGATGTGCGCTTAGTTGTAGCGACAAACGAGAATTTAAAGGAGATGGTCAAAAAAGGTAAATTCCGTGAGGATATTTACCATCGACTGAATGAGTTTAGAATAGAAGTTCCCCCCTTAAGAGAAAGGCCGGACGACATTATTGTGTATGCTGAGCATTTCTTGCTAATGGCCGATAGGCAGTTGGAGAAAGATGTGAAAGGATTTACAGATGAAACGAAGGAAAAATTGAGTGAATACCCTTGGCATGGGAACCTGAGAGAGTTGAGCAATGTGATAAAAAGAGCAGTCTTACTATGTCAGGGAGAGCTCATAGAAACCATTCATTTGCCACAGGAAATTGTGACTCCAGACTTATCGGAAGCTGATTCGTCATTGCAGGTGTCTTTCAATGGAGAAATGCCTACCGATTTAAAGTCGGTGGCGGAGGCTGCGGAAAAGCGGGCAATTATTGAAGTGCTAAAACGCACGAAAAATAACAAAAGCAAAACAGCCGATCTACTTAAGGTGGATAGGAAAACGCTTTATAATAAGCTAAAAGCCTACGGAATAAATACCTGATTTAGTGGCTTGAAGAATTTCCATAAAAAATGCCCAGCAGTATTGCTGGGCATTTTTTACTATTTTATTTTTAACAATTGTCTTCTTACATTCCCAAAGCAATATAAAATTGGATGACCGAATTTTTGGCATCTCCCATAATGGACCTAGCATTGTTGGAATTAGCTATTTCTGTAAGTCCCAAATTATATCGTGCGCCTAGTTCAGTGGTTCCAAAATTAAGTCCTAGTCCTCCCGAGAAACCAAAATCAAAAGATTTTAATTCATCCCTGTCAATTTCACTGTATGAACTTCCAAAGTCTCCTTCAGTCGTCACATTTGCGCTAACTAAATAAGACACGTAAGGACCAAAGGTAATATCAAGAGCAGAACCAGCCTTTAAATCTAACATGATTGGCAATTCAAGATAATTCAAATTGAATTTTGCTTCTCCGTCAAATGGACCAGTACGGTACTCTGATCTATTTCCTTTTGTAGAAAATAAGAATTCGGTTTGGATAGCAGCAGAAGGGCCAATCTGGTTTTCTTTAAAGAAACCTAGACTGAAACCTGGTCTTAAATTATTGTCGTCTATGTCGTTAGAATAGAAGTTGCTAAGGTTAAAACTACCTTTTATACCTGACCTAAATTCCTGCGCCTTGCTCTGATTTGTAAATGCCACTAAGCTTAGCAGTGAAAAAATACTTGTTATAATAATCTTTTTCATGACTTTCTAGTTTAATTGTTATGTGCTTTTGCACTGTGAATTAGAAAAGGTTGTGCCATTTGCCAAAAAGGGGGTTGGAGCGCTTTACCACACTTTTCTTGGGGAATTGAAACCCCTTGTGAGTAATATCGACCCTAAAATTAATTGAAAATATGAGTATGAAGCCTGAGTTTGAAGACCTGATAATATCCATTTTTGAAAATGCCCCCTATGGAATAATTTCCTTTCAGTCTATTCGTGATCAGAGAGATAAAATTATAGATTTTGAGTGTCTTTTTATTAACCCAAAGGCGGAGAAAATTACTGGCATTCCTTTCAGTGAAATGGTCGGGGACACACTATTGAATAAATTACCAGGCAATATGGAAGCGGGCCTATTTGATGCTTATTGCAAAGTGGTAGAAACCAGAGAGCCAGTAAGTTTCAAAAAACACTACGCAGGAGAGCACTTCGATAATTGGTTTGAAATTCACGCCTCTGCTTTGGCTGATGGATTCACCGTGAGTTTTCTAGATATCAGTGAGCATGAACGAGCCATAAGGAAAGCCAAGGCTTCAGAGGTCCGCTATGAACAGCTTTTTCAGGAATCAATAGATGCTATTTTCATTACCAATAATGAACTACTCTTATTGGAAACCAATGATGCCATGCTTAAGACCTTTGGTTATGTGCGCGCGGTGATGAGGAGTTTAACTTTCAAGAGCTTGTTTTTGAATGAGGAGGATTTTTTGCGCTTTAATAAGGAGTTCTATAAAAATGACAGAGTAGAGGAGTTTGAAGCAGAACTTTTGCTTAGTAATGGAAAAACAGGAATCTGCTTAATCAACATAGTTGAGCTGAGTCAGTCTGAGGAAGGGCTAAGGTTATACCAAGGTATTATTAAGGATATTACTCGGAAGAAAATGTCTGAACGGGAGTTGATTTGGGCCGAAAAGCTATCGATGACAGGAAAAATTGCTCGGAGTATTGCGCACGAAGTAAGAAATCCACTCACAAACTTGTCTCTGGCTTTGGAGCAACTGAAAGATGAGATTCCAGCAGAAGTGAAAGAGGCCGATTTATACATTGATATTATTGAGCGCAACTCTAAACGCATTGGTAACCTGATTACTGAATTACTTGAGTCATCTAAGCCAAAGTCGTTAAAGTTGACGAAGTCCTTACTGAATGAAGTGGTAGAAGACACATTGGACCTTGTAAAGGATAGATTAAAGCTTCAAGGCATGAAGCTGGAAGAGGATTACGATCCGTCTATTCCTTTGATACCATTAGATTCTGATCAAATGAAAACGGCTTTGGTTAACCTTTTTGTGAATGCCATTGAAGCGATGAAACCAGATAAGGGAGTTTTATCGATAAAAACTTATCTGGAAGATGGTACCATCTTCTTAGAAGTGGCGGATAATGGTATTGGCATTTCAGATGAGAATATTGATAGTCTTTTTGAGCCTTTTTTTACTGCAAAAACTGGAGGAATGGGGCTAGGGTTAACATCGGTTCAGAACATAATAAAGAGTCATACAGGCCAAATTTCTGCTAGCAGTGTAGTTGGTGAGGGCACTGTTTTCCAGATTTCTTTTAGTGTAGACTGAGGGTAGGCCTCCCCAGGTTTGTAGATCAAATTGCTCACAATCTTTAACAATATCTGCTTTTAATGTCCTGAGGCTATTGGAATGACTTTGGCTTATCCTTCATAAGAATTGATAAACATTAAAGAAAAGGATATGATAACTGATAGAGAAACAGCAGAGAAACCTAAAGCAAAATTGCAGAAGAGAGCTTTCGCTCGTTTAGGTTACACAAAGATGGAAACAGCGGAGTTGGTAGATGCACTGAACAAGTTATTGGCTAATTATAGTGTCCATTATCAAAAATTAAGAAACTTCCACTGGAACGTAAAAGGACCGGATTTCTTCGATATTCATGAACAGTTTGAGCAACAATACAATGATGCAAAAGTTGCCATCGATGATGTTGCTGAGAGAATCAGAGTTTTTGGGCAAACCCCTTTGAGTACCATGCGGGATTATCTAGAAACATCGGACATCAATGAGTCAAGTACGGACCTTAGTGGAATGGAGATGGTTTCAGAAGTCTTGAAGGATTATGAAGTTTTATTGGAGCACATGTTTAACACAATTGATGTTGCACTTAATAATGGTGACAGCGGAACGGTAGACATGCTTAATTCTATGGTAAAGTACATTGAGAAAAAACATTGGATGCTTACTGCCTTCTCCAAAAAATAATTTGAAGTTAGTGTATGTGAAATTGAGGGTGGGGTTTTTCTTCACCCTTTTTTGTGAAATATTTTCCACGTTCTCCATGCGTTCAATATTCAATATGCGTTTAATTGGCTTTAAACGTTGTTTTTTGTATGGCGAATAGCTTGGTACAATTCTTTCTTTATAAGGGCTAGAACCAACTAAGAACAACACGTATGAAAAGATTTCTTCAAGGTAATTGGGATCAGATCAGGAGAAAGCTGAAGGAAAAATATGAAGAGCTAAATGACGAAGATTTGAAGTATGTAGAGGGGCATGAAGAAGAACTAATGAGTAAACTTCAAGTGAAACTAGATAAGACTAAGCGAGAAATGACTTCTGAACTCAAAACAATTATAACCAACTGACCCTATGGATTTCGGAATAAATGATGCTGCTAGTATTGTATCTACCAAGTTAAAAAACTGGCTGGAGGCATTAACGTCCATGCTCCCGAATATAGTCGTGGCAGTTTTGGTGCTTATTGCTTTTTATTTCCTGTCGAGATTGATGAAAGCAGGATCGCGAAAATTGATTTCTAAATTCTCGGATCAGGCAGCCATCATAGGCTTATTTTCAACAATCATTGCGTTACTGACCATTATGGTCGGGTTGGTGGTTGCTTTAAATGTACTTCAACTTACGCAAGCTGTTACTTCTCTGTTGGCTGGTGCAGGAATTATTGGATTGGCACTCGGGTTTGCATTTCAGGACATCTCCGCCAACTTCATCTCTGGAGTTATTATGGCCTTTAAGAAGCCAATTGTTGTGGGTGATATTATAGAAACCAACGGCTATACTGGATTTGTAGAAAGAATTGAATTAAGGTCAACCATAATCAGAACCTTCCAAGGCTTGCACGTAATTATTCCCAATAAAGATATTTTCCAAAACCCATTTACCAATTATACCCGCACACATACTAGAAGGGTTGACTTGGAAGTGGGGGTGTCTTACGGAGATGATTTGGATAAGGTGATAGCAGTAGTAGAAAAGGCTGTTGCTACCAATAGTTATTTAGTAGACGGTGAGCCTATAAAGCTAGTATATGAAGAGTTCGGTAGCTCATCCATCAATTTTAAGGTCATGTTTTGGATTGAGTATAATCCTAAAAAACCAATGTACCTAGAGGCCAAAAGCGAGGCGATTAGAGCCATTAAGAAAGCCTTTGATGAAAATAACATTACAATTCCATTCCCAATCAGAACATTGGATTTTGGAATTAAAGGGGGAGAAAAACTTTCAGAACAACTGGAAGCAAAAGAGATTAAGCTTTTACCAAAGGCTTAGTAGTTAAACGTAAACACTTTAATAATACAATCATGAAAACAATTTATAAAGCCATAAACCTAATGATCATTTTTTCAGTATTTGGAATGATGAGTTGTCAAAATGGATCATCGTTTGCTGATGAAAAAGCTGAGTTGACGGAACGCCTTGAGAAGGCAGAAGCCAATATTGATAAGGCCATTGAAGACATTGACAAGAGAATGGAAAATGCAGGAGATGAAACTAAAGAGAGTTTAGAAGAAATCAGAGAAGATTTATTAGAAGAGAAATCTGCACTTGAAGAAGCAGCAGACGATGTTGCCGATGCTACGGAAGAAGCATGGGAAGACACAAAATCAGCAGTAAGTAGAACTTACGATGATGTAACGGAAGGTTTAGAGAACGTAAAATCTAACATTCAAGACCTTTTTGATAACAAGTAACTATCACATATTAACCCAAAAGATGATGAAAAAAATTATTGTAAGCACATTCATATTCGCGCTATTATTTACCGTCTCAAACGAGGCAAAAGCGCAAAATTATAATACCGCATTAGGACTTCGATTTGGAGGAACCAGTGGTGTCACTTTTGACAAAGGGCACTTTGAAGGAATTCTGGGTTTCTGGGGCAACGGATTTAGTGTTACTGCTCTGCATGTAAACTACGCAACAGCTTTTGAGACACCTGAATTGAATTGGTTTTATGGTTACGGTGGTCATGTTGCCTTTTTTAACAATGGAAACCCGGGTAACAATTATGGAAGAGGAGATAGAAGGTATGATGATTCCACAGTAGGCTTTGGTGTCGATGGCATTATAGGCTTGGAATTTAAACCTAATGAAATCCCCTTTGCATTTAGCTTTGGCTTAAAACCTTTCTTAGAAATAGACACTAATGGGAATTTTTATGGTGCACCAGATCCAGCCATAGGAATTAAATACATTATCAATTAATAAGTAGAGTTGATTTTGAAGATTGAAGGGTTCGTCTGAAAAGAGGAACCCTTTTTTTGTGCTTTGCTCTTGTTGAAAATAGCCACAATTTAAAAGGCAAAAACGTAGATTATTTTCCACAAAATAAAGCTACTTAAGAATAAAAATATCGATTATGGCTCAGGATGAGCTTTTTAGAATTTGGATGCCTAATTGTCTTATGGTGAATAAGATTATAAATAAGTATTCACTAAAAATCTAAAATCATGTTATACTGGTCAATCGTATTTTTCGTAGTTGCAATTATTGCAGCGCTATTCGGGTTTAGAGGAATTGCTTCGGTAACGTCTAGTATTGCCAAGTTTCTATTCTTCATATTCATTGTTCTTTTTGTATTGTCTCTTCTCTATCAAGGTTTTGCATAGATATTATGGCTTAGCAGTAAGAATAGAAAAGCCCTGAGTAAAACATTACTCTGGGCTTTTCTATTCTATAGGTTTTGGAATTGGCTTTTAATCCTTCTTAATTCTAAACCAAGGGGCTACATAATCTGCTGGTAAGTTCTCTTGAGGAATAGTGCTTTGATTTCCATCACGGTGCGCACCATAATGTGGCGACATAATTTCTACGCCAGCGGCATTAAACCCGTCTTGAATATTCTGATGTAAATCAGAATATATTTTAGACATTTTTTGAACCTCACGTGTCCTTACGTTGATCTGATAGCTCACATAAAAATCATCTAAACTGGTTTGATATACATATGGATGAGGTTTTTTCTTTACAAATTCTGTTTTAAGACCAGCCTCAATTAATAATTCGTGCACTTGCCTCCATGGTACATCGTAGCCAATAGTTACCGTTGTATGCAGGATAAGTCCGTCTTCATCGTTGGCGGTAGTGTAGTTTATCGTATGGCTAGTGAGCAAGTTAGAGTTTGGAATTGTAATGATTTCGTTCTTAATGGTTTTGATTCTTGTATTGAGCAAAGATTTCTCTTGCACATCTCCAGTTACATCACCAATCCTTACGCGGTCTCCAATTTTGAAAGATCGCATATAGGTGACGACAACCCCAGCAATAACATTGGCGATGGCCGAAGCACCACCTAGCGCAACCAAAAGACCAAAAAAGGCAGAAACGCCTTTAAAGCTATCGGTGTTACCCATGGGCAAAAGCGGGAAAATACCAATAAGTACTAAGGCTAAAATAATTCCCTTAAGAATGTTGTAGGTAGGTTTTGCCCAGTCTGGGAAAAAGCCTGGAACCAAGAGTCTGCCTTCTTCTATTTCTACCTTAAAGAATTTAATCATTCTTAAGAAGTAGCGGGTCACAACCACAGTAACTATAATGGTTAACAAGTTAGGGAGGTAATCTAATAGTCCAATCCCCAGCTTTTTTAGTGGGGTTAGGATTAGCTGAAACAAAGTGTCAGCAATACCTTGGGTCCAAGGGAAAAGACTAAAGAGTATAGGGAGCAGTAAATAAACTACAAGAACAAGTAATACGATTCTTAGGCCTTTTGCCGCATAAACAATAATACGAGTAAGTATTTCAGATTTTAGAAGTTGGTAATTCTTTATTGAAATACTCTTGATCATTTTGCCTTCTTGGGCATGTATTTTGAGATAAATTGCCCTAAAAAACCTATTGTAATACTTAAGTCCATATAAAAAGGCTCCAACAATAAGGAGTGCAATAAGGATGTTGATGATCAAACCTTGCCAATTGAATATTGTCTCTTTGGTAAGCCCTTCTTTTAGAATGTCGTAATAATAAATAGTAGATCGATTGAGGTTGAGGCCCAATTGCGCTGCATCCTTTTCCGTGACACTCATAATAATGGTCCCTTCAACAGTAATGTCTTGGGTCATATTATTTTTTGAAATCTTTAAGGAATCAACAACTTTGGTGTTGTCGGAAAGGAAATCGGCTATTTTTCGATTGATTTGGTTTACCCTTTGTTCTGCAGAAAAGGGCCCAATACCTTGCTGAAGATAGAAGAGGGTATCTTCAGCAATTACAGGAAAGCCTGCGGGTTTAATTTGGGTAATGCTATCGGTTTCTACCTGAGCTCTTAGCCCCTGAAAAGAAAGCATTAAAATAAGAAAGCTGAAAACTATTTTCATGTTGGAACAATGCTACGCATTATCATGATAATAGTTTTCAACTTATAAAACAATTTTTCAGAGGCTCATCATCTCTTTAAAGCGAGCAGCTTGTCTTCTGCTGACTTCAACTTTGTCGCCACCGCGTAGAACCACCATTAAACCACCATTGAACCATGATTCAATACTTTCAACCCAAGTAAGGTTGATGATGTGTTTTCTGCTAGCACGGAAGAAAGATCTATCGTCTAATCTTTCGTCTAGGGCGTTCAACGACTTGTGAATCATTGGCTTAAAGTTGTCGAAATAGATTTTGATATAGTTTCCGTCAGATTCGAACAAACGAATATTCTCTAACTTCACAAACCAACACTTGTCGCCATCCTTTACAAATACACGATCATTTGGGCCTAACTTCTTGTCTTCTACTTCACCAACCTCTTCTGGCTGAGCACGCTTTAATAACTTATTCAAAGCATCTTTTAAACGGTCTGGCTCAATTGGCTTCAATAAATAATCGAGTGCATTAAAGTCAAAGGCCTTAAGTGCATACTCATCGTAGGCAGTGGTAAAAATTACTTCTGGAACATTGTCCAAGGATTCAAGTAGCTCAAAACCTGTTTTCTCTGGCATTTGGATATCCAAAAACAGCAAATCGGGCTTTAGAGAATTAATCTTTTCCAATGCGTCCTCAGCATTTACTGCTTCTCCTACAATGTCGATTTCAGGATATTCCTGAAGCAAATTGGTTAGCTCTTTTCGGGCTAATCTCTCGTCATCTATTATAAGTGCTTTCATAATTTATGGGCTAACTGTTAAATTCCCTGTGGAATTCTAACTTCTGTAATTACAAACTTATCATTTTCATTGTAAATATTGAATGTCGCTTCCGATCCATAGATAAGTTTTAGTCTTTCTTTGGTATTGCTAATGCCATAACCTCCCTTTTTTCCCGGTTTTCTGGCACCATGGATATACTGGCCACTATTTTTTATCCGCAACTTCAACACAGAATCTTCGGTAATACTTTTTATTTCAATTATTCCACCATCTACCAAATTCGAAACCCCGTGTTTAATTGCGTTTTCAACTAACGTTTGAAGCATCATCGGTGGAATCTGAAAATGATTGGAGCGCGGATCGATATTATACTTAATCTTAAGTCGCTCTTCAAACCGAATAGATTCAAGTGCCAAATAAGCCCTTACCGTATTTAATTCATCATTAAAATTAATGACTCTTTTTTTGTCCATAATCAAAGAGGTTCTCAAAATATTGGACAGTTGAGTAATGGCTATTTTTGCTTTGGCGGGTTCTTCATCTACCAATGCCCTTACACTATTTAATGCGTTGAAAATAAAGTGTGGGTTCAACTGAGATTTAAGTTGGTTCAACTGCATTTCGTTAATGGCAGCCTCATATTTTAAAGAGCGGTTGTTGCTTTCCAGGTAATGGTAAAGGAAATATATGGTGGTCCAAATAACATAAAGAAAGGCTGTTACCAGAAAATCGAAAGTAAGTTGAAGAAAGAGATCTCCATTAGTGTAGTCAGTGCTTCTAAATATTAAGTAAGAAAGCTGATAGAGTAGGCCTGTAAGTACGGCCACAACCAATATAAGGCCCAGTACTCGAGAAACAATTTTACCTAAATCTACTTTAAGCCAATTGTATTTGATTATTATGTTTCGAATTACAAAGTGAGAAACTAGAAAGGGAATAAGGCTTTGAGTAACAGCCTCAAACTGCTGTCTTTGCATTTGTTCGGAGCTTTCACCGAGCGCTGAAATAAAAATCAGATTGATGATGGCTGGTAAAGCCCATCCAACAATTTGTAATGTCCAGTATAACCGCTTCTTCCGCACCCCAAAAAGTAAGAATAAAAGCGCAGTCTGCCGTTCATGATTTTATAAAAGGCAGAAATAGATCCTGATTATAAGGATTCTCCCTGTTTGTAGTTTTTGTCTCGAACGAAAGTTCGAATGATCAAGCGCGTTCCTCTGTCATAGGTAAAGTAGTTCCAAACCCAGTTACTGAAAACGACAAGTCGGTTTCTGAAACCAATAATTGAGAGGAGGTGAACAAACATCCATACTAACCAAGCAGGAAAACCTCCGAAGGTAAATTTAGGCATATCCACGACTGCCCTATTACGGCCTACCGTGGCCATCGATCCTTTATCTATAAACTCAAAAGGCTTCATTTCTTCTTTTTTAGAGACCCTTATGAGGTTACGGGCCAAAAGCTTTCCTTGTTGAATCGCTACTGGAGCCAACATTGGTTGGCCTTTCGGATATCTTTCCGTTTTCATAAAAGCAATGTCTCCAAGGGCAAATACATTTTGGAGGTCTTTAACAGCATTAAAATCGTCAACTAAAATACGTCCACGATCAAGAGAATTCTCAGGAACTCCATCAATGATATTTCCTTTTACGCCTGCTGCCCAGACCACCGTTTTGGCCGGAATTACTGTTCCATCGGAAAGCGTTACCTCTTCCCCATCATACTTCTTTACAAAAGTGTTTAGCTTCACTTTTACATCAAAGGTAGCAAGGTATTTTAGCGCTTTCGCACTTGCCTTTTCCGACATTCCGGCCAAAAGTCTTGGTCCAGCATCCACCAAATGCAGGTTCATAATATTGAAATCAATATCTGGGTAATCTTTTGGCAAAACATGCTTTTTCAATTCTCCTAAAGCTCCTGAAACCTCAACTCCTGTTGGTCCGCCACCAACTACTACAAAATTGGTGAGTCTGTCTTTTTCATGTGGATCTCTTGTTAGTACGGTTTGCTCAAAATTCTGAAGCATTTGGCTTCTTAAATTAAGTGCTTGTGGGATTTGCTTTAAAGGGAAAGTAAGGTTGAACATGTCCTTATTTCCGAAATAATTGGTTTTAGAACCGTTTGCGATTACTAAGTAGTCATAATGTAAATCGCCAATAAGTGTGCTGATTTTCTGCTCCTCAGGGTGAATCTCTGTCACCTTGGCCATCCTAAAATAAAAGTCGGGATAGTTCTTGAACAATTGACGAAGGGCGCCTGCAATAGAGTCTGGTTCTAGGCCAGCTGTGGCTACTTGATAGAGCAGCGGCTGAAATGTGTGGTAGTTATTTCGATCTAGTAGAACTACCTGAAAACCATGTCCTTTTAGTCCTTTGGCCATTTGAATGCCGGCAAAGCCACCGCCAATAATTACTACTCTTTTCTTTTGGGTTTGAGGAATGTCGAGGTGGAGGTTCTTGAAAGGATCCATACGTTAATAATAGTTAATAAGTGAACGATTATGTGCTCGTATGGTTTAAATAAATGAACAAAGGTTTAAAAGAAAGTCGGAAGAATTTGTAATACTGTTCAACGACTTATCGTTATAAAACTGAATAAAGAAATTACTGGCCACGGCTAGAAAGACAACGTTAAAATCGTGTTGGTAACTTTGAGTGTTATGTAAATGCTTAGGTTAAAAGTAGAGATAGATTAGATTGAGATTTTAATGTTTTTGGTTGAAGATGGTGCTGTTGCGAAAGTGACAGCATCTTTTTTTTGTAGCTACTGTTTTGTCAAATTTGCCTTATAATTCGAATAGTTTTTGAAACTCATCTATCTTCATTCATGCAATCGCTTAAAACCCCTATTCAAGAAATAAGAGATCCACTGCTCGATGAAAAGGGTATCAAGTTTTTAGTGAAGCGCGATGACCTTAATCATCCTGTGGTTTCGGGCAACAAGTTTAGGAAACTGAAATATAACCTCGAGCAAGCAAAACTGGAGGGGCGTGATACGCTCTTGACATTTGGCGGTGCCTTTTCCAATCATATTTATGCCGTAGCTGGTGCGGGCGCTTCTTTCGGTTTTAAAACCATTGGTGTTATTCGAGGCGAAGCGCATGAAACCCTAAACCCAACCTTGGCTTTTGCGCAATCTCAAGGAATGTATTTGCATTACATGGACAGGGAAAGTTACCGAAGAAAAAGTGAACCAGAAATATTAGAGCAGCTCGAAAGCCAATTTGGTAAATGCTATATCTTACCCGAAGGGGGAACAAATGGACTGGCCATAAAAGGATGTGTAGAGATTATTAGTGAGGTTGATCAGGATTTTGATGTGATTACTTGCCCAGTAGGTACTGGAGGAACCGTATCGGGGTTGATTGCGGGCTTGAATGGAACGAAACGAGTAATAGGCTTTTCGGCACTTAAAGGAGACTTTTTGAAAGATGAGGTATATACTCTGCTGGAAGAGGTTGGGACTGAAAACCTTCGTAATTGGTCAATTCAAACCGACTACCATTTTGGGGGCTATGCCAAGGTAAAACCTGATTTGATCAGTTTTATTCAGGAATTTGAACGCGCTCATAATATTCCTTTAGAACCCATTTATACAGGCAAGATGTTCTATGGCCTTTTCGATATGATTAGGAATGATTTCTTTGAAAAAGGAACCGTAATTATGGCTTTACATACGGGAGGCCTTCAAGGAAATGCAGGTTTTGATTTTAGAGCTTAACCCAACAACTCTTCAAAAACATCGGTCAACCTACTAAAAGGTCTGATTTTGATCTCGTACTTTTTAGGGTCGAGCCCTTTCATATTGTACTTAGAAATAAAGATTTCAGTAAAACCCAGCTTTTCGGCTTCAGAAATTCGGTTGTCGATTCTATTAACAGCCCTCACTTCTCCCCCTAAGCCCACTTCAGCAGCAAAAGCCGTTTTATCTGAAATTGGGGCATCGTGTAGCCCACTTACCAATGAGGCACAAACGGCAAGGTCGATGGCGGGTTCTTCAATTTTAATTCCGCCTGCTACATTTAAAAATACATCTTGGCTGCTGAGCCTAAAACCACCTCGTTTTTCCAATACGGCCAAAAGCATGTTTAGTCGTTTTGCATCAAAGCCAGTAGAGCTTCTTTGAGGCGTTCCATACGAAGCTGTGCTCACCAGCGACTGAATCTCAATCAAAAGCGGTCGGTTACCTTCTATGGATGCGCCAATGGCTACACCGGGTGAGTCTGCTTCACGTTGACTGATTAGAATTTCAGATGGGTTAGACACTTCGCGAAGTCCAGTAGACTGCATTTCGTAAATCCCCAACTCTGAAGTAGAGCCAAAACGGTTTTTAACGGTTCGCAAAATTCGATAAGCCAAGTGTCTGTCACCTTCAAATTGAAGCACAGTATCCACCATATGTTCCAATACTTTAGGGCCAGCCAGACTTCCTTCTTTGGTAATGTGGCCTACTAGAAAAACAGGGGTATTACTTTCTTTGGCAAATTTAAGCAGTTCAGCAGTACATTCTCTCACTTGAGACACACTTCCTGCTGCAGATTCTATTCTTGGTGTATGAAGTGTTTGTATTGAATCGATAACGAGAATATCAGGTTGAATCTCTCTTATCTGAGTGAAAATATGCTGGGTAGAAGTTTCTGCCAGAATAAAACAGTTATCAGACGATTGGCCAATGCGCTGCGCACGCATTTTAATTTGCTGTTGACTTTCTTCACCAGAAACATAGAGCACTTTTAACCGCTTCGAAGAAAGTGCTAGTTGGAGCATTAATGTAGATTTGCCGATACCCGGTTCACCACCAATAAGTACCAATGAACCGTATACTATTCCTCCTCCTAAAACGCGGTTCAATTCTTTGTCGTAAGTGACAATTCGTTTTTCACTATTGTTCTCTATTTCGTTAAGACGAATGGGTTTTGAAGTAGGCGATTTTGAATCCTTTTCCCTCCAATTGGTAAGTTCTTTTTCAGGAGGTCCTACCTGTTCCTCGACATATGTATTCCATTCGTTGCATGAATTACACTTGCCTACCCACTTGGCAGATTGGACTCCACAATTTTGACAAACGTAAACAGTTTTGATCTTCGCCATACCTTGGGCAAGTTAAATGGAAAGGGAGTATAAAAAAATAGCGGACACCTTCTGCGCCCGCTTTTCAATCGAATTATCAACATCTTTTTTTTACTAACTATGAAGAGAGTATTCCAAAATGAATGTCAATTCCTATGCATACTGTGTTTTGAATAAAAAGGATGCACTTAGGATTAACTTTTTAGTTGAAAAACGCAAAGTTCCTCTTATAGTGGTATTTAATATAGTTGAGTACAATTAGAGATAGTGACTTTTGGTTTATTAGCCCAGTTTTGGGAAAAATCAGATTAACTCAATAGGCTTGCGATATCGCTGGCTTCTAACTTTTTGATAAAGCTTTCTTCGGTGGTAATTAAATCGGAAGCCAATTTGATTTTGTTTTGTTGCAATGCCAGAATTTTTTCCTCAACCGTATTTCGGGTGATGAATTTGTAGGTGAACACTGTGTTCTTCTGCCCGATTCTATGGGCCCTATCCACAGCTTGGGCTTCAATGGCAGGATTCCACCAAGGGTCAAGTAAGAACACATAGTCGGCACGGGTTAGGTTTAAGCCCACACCACCAGCTTTTAGAGAAATCAAGAATAGCCTGATGCTCTCGTCTTCTTGAAAAAGCTCTACTTGTTCTTGTCTATTCTTGGTACTTCCGTCCAAATAGGCGTATGTCATTTCGTTTTTGTCGAAATACTCTTTTACAATAGAGAGATGTTTCACGAACTGACTAAAAATAAGAATCTTATGGCCTTTGCTCAAGGCCGATTCAATCATATAAGTTACGTCTTCCAACTTCCCAGAATCACCAGTATACTCAGGGTCGGTCATTCTTGGATGGTTGGCAATTTGCCTGAGTTGTGTAAGGCCTTGCAATAGCAGAAGTTGGGACTTTTTGACGCCAGTTTTTTCTATGTTGTCTAGAATCTTGTTTCGGTAATATGATTTTACCTCTTCATACTTTTCTTCTTGCTGGGCAGTCATTGTGCTGTATTTCACATTTTCTACCTTCTCGGGCAAGTCCTTAGCCACTTGCGATTTTTGCCTTCTTAAAATGAAGGGCTTAATAATCACGTTCAGCCTTTTGGCTTTTTCTTGGTCTTGCTTCTTTTCAATTGGTATTTGAAACTCATCTTTAAAGTAGCTCTCTGTACCCAATAGTCCAGGGTTTACAAAACTCATTTGCGACCATAGGTCCAAAGTGCTGTTTTCAAGTGGAGTTCCCGTAAGGATAAGTCTGTATTTAGACTTCAGTTTACGGACGGATTTGGCAATGTTGGAAGATGGGTTTTTGATGGCTTGCGACTCATCGAGAATCACATAATTAAAGTAGTAGCCCTTCAGAATATCAATATCTATTCTTGTGATGCCATAAGAAGTAAGTACCAAATCATAGCCTTCAAAACTTGCCACATCTTTGTCCCTTCCAGAACCTGAATACACCAATACTTTTAGGTCAGGGGTGAATTTAGACGCTTCAATTTCCCAGTTGTAAATTAAGGAAGTAGGCATGATTAATAGCGATGCATTCTTCTTTCCCTTGTCTTTTTCTGACTGAAGCATGGCCAAGGTTTGTACGGTTTTACCCAAACCCATGTCATCTGCCAAGCAACCTCCAAAGTTATAGCTAGAAAGAAAACGCATCCAATTGTATCCCGCTTTTTGATAAGGCCTTAACTCCCCAGTAAAGCTTGGTGGAATGGTGAAATCTTCAATTTCTTCAAAATTTTCCAGCTGTCTAAGCTTCCTGTCCATACTGACTTGGGCCAACTGCCCATTCTGTAAATCTTGAATAAGTGACAGGTGATGTTTTTTAAGTCGTGGAGCACCTTCATGATCCATAAAGGCGAAAAGCTCAGCATAATTGACAAACCAAGCGTCAGGAATTACTGCGATTTCACCATTTGGAAGTATGATCTCCCTCTTTTTACCCGAAATAAATTTTCTTAATTGCTCAAAAGGGATTTCGAAATCTCCGAATTTTATGATGGCGTGAATATCGAACCAGTCGATGTTTTCATTCACTTTGATGTCAATATGTGCTTCGCCAACAAAATAGCGTTTGCTGTCTTTTTCACTTTGACGAACAATAATTCCTTCGTTGTCAATAAATTCTTTTTTCTCTGAAAGCCAGGCAAAACCTTCCCCACGGGTTAAGGTCTGCCGTCCATTTTTCAGCGCCAAACCTTTTTCGCTCAATCGGTTAATGATCCATAATTCAGCGTCTAGATTTCGCTTTACTTTATGGAAAATGTATTCCTCTCCCTTACGCTCTAATTTTACCGAGGAAGTGGCATTTACATCATAGGGAAAGGTATATGGGCCATATTTAAAGCCAATTTTAAAAAGTATTTTGGCGGGTTCTAGATCCCCCTTCCCATTGCTTTTAACTGACCCAAAAAGGTCTGGAGTTACCGATTGAGCCGTTGATAATTCGGAGAAGGTTATTTCCGGAATGAGATCATGCCTTTCGGTATTGATTTCAAAACCCTTGGCATATACATCGAACGAAGCCACCAAATTGCTGACAAACTTCTCGTAGTAAGTGGCTTCCACTTTTCTAGGAATTACAACAAACTTCTTATTTAGAAAGGGTTTCAGTTTTGGCCCATCAACTCCTTTTTCGAAGCGGAATAGCTGATCATTGACGACCAACCAAGCCGGTTGATTACAGATGAGAAATGACCCGTTGTACTGCCATTCTAATTTTTCACCATTGTGTTTTATGGTAGGGAAATAGTGGGTGTTGTCTTCATTTCTTCTGAAATGAAAAAGCACGCTGGCCTTTTGTTCCATCCAGTGAATTTGTCGCCAAGCAGGTTCACCGTCACGGCCCATCTCAAAAATCATTTTTCCATCCATAAGGTCCAGAATTCTTGAACGCCTTACTTCTAGGTAGTGGTCAATGGTGTTTTGTAGCTCTACATCGCCTTTTTCTTTGTCATATACTTTGAAAAAGAAATCAGCAGGTTTGATTTTTTTCTTGTAGAACTTAAGCGTGATGGCTTCTTGTTGCATTTGGTCCATGAGCTTTATTAACTCAAAGTCACGGTCGTCCATTTTGGCCCCAAATTCTTTAGCGTTTTTGGAAGATATGTTTTGGTGTTGCAGGGTTAAGCGCCCTTTATCATCCAACTGAATTACAAAGGATTCGAATAGATAGCCTAAGTATTCGTGCTGAAAAAGCGAATAGATTAATTGGAACGGTTTGCCTGTTGATACCTTCATTTCAAAAAAATGCGACCCGCAAATTAATTATTAAATTGAGAAGGGCTGGAAGAAATTGAACAAAAAGCTAAGTAAAAAGTATAACTACTTGAAAATCAATTGAGATTTTTAATGGTTTCTACGCGTGATGCAATAATTGCTGGTCGGTAGGAAATTAAAACAGTAATGAGGAAAATACTAACGCCCACCATAATAAAGTCGGTTAACTCTAATTTAACTGGGTAGGCATTCATTACTGCACTTTGCATTCCCATGCTCACCAAGCCAAACCGCTGTTGTAAGAGGCAAAGGGCCAAGCCACTTAATAAACCGATGATGGAGCCTACCAAAGAAATAATGCTGCCTTGCTTAAGGAAAATCTGGCGAATAAACTGTGCTGTAGCCCCAAAGGAGTAGAGCACAGAAATGTCTCGCTTCTTTTCAATGGCCAACATGGAGAGGGTAAAGAAAATATTGAAAGAGGCAATGGCCATAATGAATGAGAGGGTGATATAAGCAAATAGCTTTTCAATTTTTATAGCCTTTAATAAACTAGAATGAAGTTCA
This sequence comes from Roseivirga echinicomitans, assembly GCF_001592935.1. GTDB lineage: Bacteria > Bacteroidota > Bacteroidia > Cytophagales > Cyclobacteriaceae > Roseivirga > Roseivirga echinicomitans. The sequence goes on along the minus strand of NZ_LRDB01000001.1, from coordinate 216,471 downwards.
TCGCTATCAAGTACCTTGAATTCACTTCCGAGTGTGTTTGCTACTTGTTCTTTTAACTTCTTAATGCTTACTTCTTCATTGAGGTAGAGTTCTATGGAAGTCCGTTTTTCCCCGTAATCCATTAACTCTTGAGCAAAGCTCAAAGGGACAAAGACGTAGCTTTCGTTATAAACAGGTTCAATATTGAAAATAGCAGCAGGCACTATACTTTTCCGAGTAATTGAACTATTGGTAACGGGCACTCCAGGCCTGAGTTTTTTTGGGTAAACAATCTGCATTCCATAGGAATTTGCATCGAGTCTGAGGCTTAAGTCATATGCCACGCCTGTTCCTAGAATTGCATAGTTGATATTATTCTCTTTCAACTTCATTTTCCCTCGCACCAGAAAAGAGTCCAGTCGGTTTACAGAAGCGTAGTTGCTTTCAACCCCCTTGATTTTTGCCACGACTTGCTGGTCTTGAAAAAGGATAAGAGCATTATCTTCAATTACCTCGGTGACTACGTTTATGCCGTCTATGGTCTCGATTTTTGATCGTAACTCAGGAGTCATCTCAAAGGATTTTCCCACCGAGGCTTGAATCGTTAAAGGAGCGTCAAAGGAATTGTATATGGAGCGAACAAAGTCCTGAAGACCATTGAAAACAGAAAGTACAACGATGAGGGAGGCTGTGCCCATTGCAACGCCAATCACGGAAATCCATGAAAGTACCTGTATGAAGTTCTTTTTTTTCTTTGAAGCGAAATAACGCTTTGCTATGAAACTGGAGAGGTTCAAAATTTATTCTTCAGTGTCGATATCTGTTGTAGGAGGTATATTCAGTTTGTTGATGATTTGATCCATTTTCTCCGCTTCCTCAGCAGTATTGTCTGAATGAAAAGCGATATGTGGAACGATTCGTACTTCTTTACCAATACGTCTTCCCAGGCTACCACGAATTTTGCTTTTGGCTGCTTCTATTTCTTCCATAATTTTTTCAGAAGATTTCACTGGGAAAATACTGAGGTAAATTCTGGCTAAACCAAGATCAGGGCTCATGCTTACATCGGAAACGGTTACCAACGAGCCAATGAATTTTGCTGAGTGTTCCTTTTGAAATATTTCGCTAATCTCCTTTTGAATGAGTTTAGAAAATTTAAGCTGTCTTTTACTTTGGCTTTGGTTCATGCTGCAAATATCTTATTAATTTATCTATTTTCCTTCCTGCCATTTTTTTGGCTTATTTTAGCAACTCATTGTAACAACATTCAAATTGCTTCGATTCTTCAGAAAAAACGATCCTTACTTGCTATTGTTTATAGCTGCCTTTTTGATCATAACTAGGGTCATTTTGCTCATTATGGGCTTAGAGGAGTCTACTATTCTGAATAGCTCATACTTGCTGGGTTCTGCTTTAAACGAAAACCCAGGGGCGATAATATCCAACTCCATCTCAGCTGGCCCATTGTATGTCTTTTTTTACGGACTACTTACATTTTTATTTAATAGTTCCATGTTGGTGTCAGTTGTGGTGTCAGCCATACTTGTTTTTATACAAGCGCTGATTTTTAACTCAACACTTCAAAAGAATGGAGCTTTTGAAGAAAACACTTATTTACCAGGTATACTTTACGTCTTGATATTAAGCTCAAATCAAGAGTTTTTGTTCTTGAGTCCAGCGTTAATGGCAAATACCTTTTTACTTTTAGCTACGGATAAAATCCTTGTTCATCTAAAGTTTAGGGGGTCAGAAGAGAATATTCTTACTACTGGGTTCTTATTGGGCTTGGGCGCTTTATGCTATGCTCCGTACTTTATTTTCTTGATTTTTGCCATTGTTATTTACATCATCTATTCGGGGACTTTGGTCAGAAGGTATTTCTTAATGACATATGGCTTTGTTTTTAGTTTTCTGATCTTCTGGATCTATTATTTATACTTTGGGAATGGAGGAGCTTTTTTGGGAGATTACTTTTCAGATCTGTTTCAGATAAATGAAATGGACAGTGGAGTAATTAATGAACTGTTGTTGATTTTTGGTTTGCCTTTATTTCTGAGTGTATTATCAGGAGCTCAAAACTTTCAAGGGGTGGGGTTAATAAACCATCAAATTTTGATACAAAGAATGATGTTATGGATGTTGATCTTCGCTTTGGTGATTCTCCGATTGGACAATCAGTTGACGCTATTGACAGCAGAAACCATAATTATCCCCTTGACTTTTTTCTCCACTCAGTTTTTACTGACTAGAGGAAAACGTTGGGTTGCGGAAATTGTATTTTTTCTTCTGGTTGTTTCTTCGGTCACTTTTCTCTTCACTCCTTGATTATGGGGTGAACTAGCAATTAATTTTATCGACTCTTTTTTGGTGTCTGCCTCCCTCAAAGTCGGTTTCAAGAAATACTTTTGCCATTTCTTTTGCAGTCCCTAAATCCACAAACCTAGCGGGGATACAAATAACATTTGCATTATTGTGTTGGCGTGCCAAAGAAGCCAATTCTGTATTCCAAGTCAAGGCAGCTCTGATTCCCTGATGCTTATTGGCGGTCATACACACACCATTTCCACTTCCGCAAATGGCAATTCCCAAGCTCAGTTCACCTGCTTCTATTTTGGAAGCCATTGGGTGGATGTAATCAGGGTAGTCTACCGAATCCGTTGAATTAGGGCCAAAGTCCGTCACATTAAATCCTAAACCTTCTAAATAAGGTATGATTTCGCTTTTATATTCATAACCTGCGTGGTCTCCACCAATTCCTATATTCTTCATTTTATTGATTTTTTTGACTTTTCTTTTCTACTCTTCTCGAGACTATTATACTTATCTCGTAAAGTACTATAATTGGTAAAGCAATTAAAACCTGACTCATTACATCAGGTGGTGTAAGTATTGCTGATAGTATAAGTATAACCACTAAAGCATGTTTTCTATACCTTTTCATTAATGCCGGTGTAACTAAACCTGCCTTAGATAGAAAATAAGATACTACGGGCAGTTGAAACATAAAACCACAAGCCAAAGTGAGCATCGTCAACATTCCAACAATCGACTTAATGTCGATATCGTTTTTGATCAGGTCGGATAGACTATAATTGGCTAGAAAATTTATAGAAAGTGGAGTGATGATGAAGTAACCAAAAGACACCCCTAGAATAAAAAGGAAGGATACAACCAAAACGGCTCCTCGAGAGGCATTTTTTTCCGTACTCTTCAATCCTGGCTTAATGAACCTCCAAAGCTCCCAAAACACGTAGGGAAAGCCCAATATCAAACCAATAACCGCTGAAGACATTATATCCATCATAAATTGCCCTGCCATTTCTCTATTCTGAAAAGAAATGGGAATGGTATCGATGCATAACTGAGGGGAGCCAATCACTTCTCCTAGCTCACAGAGCTTTCTATAAGTCCAAAAGTCAGGCTGAGTAGGGCCTAAAATAACAGTACCCCAAACAAAATCAGTTGATAGGTAGGCTAAGAGAGCGAAAACGAAAATGGCAATCACGGATCGCACTAAGTGCCATCTTAACTCTTCAAGATGATCTAAAAAGCCCATCTCGGTTTTATCATTTAACTGATCTAGTGCCAATTAATTAAACCTGAAAAAGTGGATAATCTCGCATCCATGAATTAACATTAGCGCGAATTGAATTAAGTTTTGAATCATTGTCATGGCTCATAAGTGCCTGATCAATCATTTCAACGATTCGTTCCATATCTGATTCAATTAAACCTCGTGATGTAATTGCAGCGGTCCCAATTCTCATCCCAGATGTTACAAATGGAGACTTGTCATCGAAGGGAACCATGTTTTTATTGATCGTGATGTCTGCCTTTCCTAATGTAGCTTCGGCTATTTTTCCGGTAAGTCCTTTACTTCTGAGGTCGATCAACATCATGTGATTATCAGTTCCTCCAGAAATAATCTTATAACCGGATTCCATAAATGCTTTTGCCATTACATGGGCATTTTTCTTCACTTGAAGAATGTATTCCATGTATTGATCACTTAATGCTTCTCCAAAAGAAACGGCTTTGGCGGCAATTACATGCTCCAATGGCCCGCCCTGTGTGCCAGGAAAAACACCAGAATCAAGTAGTTGAGACATCATTCTAGGTTCACCTTTTGGAGTTTTTAAACCCCAAGGGTTCTCGAAATCTTCACCCATCATGATTAAACCGCCTCTTGGTCCCCTAAGCGTTTTATGTGTGGTGGTGGTAACGATATGACAATGCTCTAATGGGTCGTTTAGAATTCCTCTAGCAATTAAGCCAGAAGGGTGAGAAATGTCAGCCAAAAGGAGAGCTCCAATTTTGTCAGCGATTTCGCGTAGACGTTCATAATTCCAATCTCTACTGTAAGCAGATGCACCACAAATAATCATTTGCGGTCTTTGCTCTAGAGCAATGGTCTCTACTTTATCCCAATCAATCAATCCAGTTTCTTGCTCAACCCCATAAAAAGATGGTTGGTATAACTTACCTGAAAAGTTTACTGGTGAACCATGGGTAAGATGACCCCCGTGGGATAAGTCAAAGCCTAAAATTTTGTCTCCAGCTTTTAAGCATGCGAGCATTACAGCAGCATTAGCTTGTGCACCTGAGTGTGGTTGTACATTGGCCCATTCAGCTCCAAATAATTCTTTAATTCTTGAAATCGCCAATGACTCTACTTCATCTACAACCTCACAGCCACCATAGTATCTCTTGCCAGGTAGTCCTTCTGCGTATTTATTCGTAAGCACCGAACCCATGGCTTCCATGACTTGATCAGATACATAGTTTTCCGAAGCTATTAATTCAAGCCCTTCGGTTTGCCTGTGACGTTCCTTTTTAATAAGATCGAAAATGAGTTGGTCTCTTTGCATGGCAATGGGTGTAGTTTTTGCCAAAAATAGGGTAACAAGTTCTAATTACCAACCAAGGTAGTCTTGCAAATGAATATAAAAAAAGAAAGGAGGGTCTTATTTTTGAACACCAACAACTTCTAAAATGGTGTCTATTACCTGAATGTGTGTGAATGGTTTTCCTATATAACCACTCATTCCGCAATCTTCGATTTCAAGTTTAACATCATTGTAATTATAAGTAGTATATGCCAATATCGGAATTGGGTTGTTCTTGAATTTTTCTGTTTCTCTAATTAGCTTAGTAGCGGCAAAACCATCTATACTTGGCATATGCAAATCCATTAAAATTAATTGTATTGGATTGGACTTGAAAACCACTAAAGATTCTTTTGCACTAAGGCATTTGAAAGAAGTGCCCCCGAATTTGGCTAGAGTCTTGTCTGCAACGGTTAGATTAATAGGATTATCGTCAACTACCAGGATGTTGATACCTTCTAGTAATTTCCAATCAGACTGATTTACAATAAACGAAGGCTCATTGGAAAATCGGTCCTCCATCAAATGAATCTTATCGTCTATTAAATAGTATGATGTCCCTTTCAATTGCAAAATGTCTCTTTATAGCTTTAATGATTTCATGTGGCAAATGTCACCCTCGAAAAACCATTAATTTTATATTTTCAAAAAAAATCACTTTAAAATCGAAAAAAGTTATAGTCCTTAGGGATGATATACAGAAATCAACGGTAGGTTATTTGCCTATTTTTGGTCTAAAAGGATGGGGTTTTTCAAAAAAAATAAAAAAAATCACTTTACAAGGGTGACCTTTGGGGTTCTTAATCATTAATAAGAGAAGGCATGAGCGAAAGCAGTCTTATTGTGAGACTAAAACGTGGTGATCAGCAAGCACTTGAACAGATTTATTCTGACTATAGGCAAAGCTTTATTGCGTATATCACAAACACTCATAATTGTTCGCAAGATCAAGCTGTTGATATCTATCAATATGCTATTTTGTCTTTCTATGAAAATGTCGTAGATGGAAGTTTTGAGGAAATGAATGCTGCTGGGATTAAGACGTATCTTTATTCCATTGGAAAGAATAAGTTGCTTGGTGATTTGAGGAAGAAGACCAAAATCACTTTTCAAGGCAAGTTTAATGATGATGACCTTATAGTTGATGACGATGATTTCGAAGTCAATAAAATCGAAAAGTATGACAAAGTCAAAGAAATTATAAGTTCAATAGGAGATCCTTGTAAGCGAATTTTAGAGTTATTCTATTTCAACAAGCTTTCCACTGATGAGATTGCCGAAATAATGGGGTATAGTAGCGGTAATACCGTAAAAAATTTGAAATACAAGTGTATTCAAAGAATAAAGAAACTGATAGAATAAATTCCTATGAAAGAGAATTTAGATTTGATTGATGCTTACTTGAATGGCAATCTCGAAACCAACGAGATGCTAGACTTTGATGATAGATTAAAGAGTGACCCTGAATTTCAGTTGGAATTTCAAGAAGCAAAACTCATTAAAAATATTTTGAGAGAAGAAGTAAAACTTAAAGTACTTCAATCTTTAAAAAACCAAGAAGCCTCAATTGAAAAAAGTCAAACAATTAAAACCCACACCACTATGAAAAAATACATTTCGATTGCAGCTACTCTGCTTTTGATAGTGTCACTGAGTTACTTTGGTCTCTTTAGCGGTACATCAGAAGTTAATGGAGCTAAAATTTTCGGACAGTACTATGAGGCGTATACAAATATTGCATCGGGTATTGAAAGAGGGACTGCTGTTGACCTTACAAATTTGAAAAACAGAGCTTACTATGCTTATGATTTAGGTAACTATGAAGAGGCAGAAAGAGGGCTTGCTCAATTGGTCGAAACCGATAAGAGTGCTGACAACTATTTTTATTTAGGTATTGCTCATATTGAGACAGGAGATACTGAAGCTGCTAAAAATGATTTAAACATCGTTCTTAATAATTACTCAAAATATGCCGAACAAGCACAATGGTATTTGGCACTTACTCTTTTGAAAGATGGAGCAACCGATGAAGCATTATCTAACCTTGTTGATCTAAGTGTTAAAGGAGATTCTTATAAAGAGAAGAGTCTTGAGATACTTATGGAGAAGTTTGGGTTAAAAAGTTTGGGTGAGACTAATCCCGTTATAGTAGTTGAAACTACTACGAGGCCGGAAAGTGATGAGTCTGGAGGCTTGGGTACTAATGTTCCTGATGGTTCATTTGTTGATCAGCGTCAAGTACAGTTTGGTGAAGTTTTGAATCCAAATAACGGTGAACAATATCGTTTCTTTAATGATAGACCAATAAGAGATCTTAGAGAAGGAGATATGATTGAATGTATCGTTTTAACCAAAGGGAGAAAAGGTCGTAAGGGTTACGCGTTCTTATTAGGATAAATTAGAATTCCATATACACACATATACACACACTTTAAAACGTCTCAATTCATTTTGAGACGTTTTTTGTTTTTATGAGCTTTTCGTTTTCTGTCATGAATTGAAGCAAGCTTGGTTATACAAGCCGATTCACCAGATATAGAGAAATACGCCCTACCTGACTCTTCTTTTAGGTATTTTATAACTGCCATAAATACTCATGGAGTTTGCCTTTTTAGCAAATAAATGAGAATCCATAACTATTTCAAAACCTTCAGAATTCTTTCAGCCTTTGTCTGTGTATCAAATGAATAAGAATTACAAATTGAATATTCTTGTTCTAAATTTGAAGTGTAATTAAAAAGGAGGTTTCTTTTTTCTCTTGACTGGAAAAACAAATGGAGAGAAGAAACAATATTATTTACTAAGTATGGAAAACTGGAGTATCCGAAGGTTAAACGTGCTCACCAAAAACGGAGAAGGTATTCATCTTGAGTTTAAGAAGAAGGCCAATTTTCCAGAAAAAATAGCAAAAGAACTCGTGGCTTTTGCTAATACTCAAGGAGGAGTACTTCTACTGGGGGTAGATGATGACGGTACTATTTCGGGTACCCGTAATATAGAAGGTGAAGTATTTGTGCTGGAGCAAACCATTGAAAATTTAATTTGGCCAAAACTCAATTACGATTTGCAGATTATTAAACTTAATGAAAAAAAAGGAATTGCTGTTTTTGAAATTCAAAAAGGTGAGAAGCTACCTTTACAGCTAAAAGAGAATATTGATGCCAAATCTGGAAAGGCTTATGTTAGGGCTGGTGATCAAAGCCTTCAAGCGACTAAGGAGATGCGAGAAATTTTAAAAAGGCGGGTGAAAGCAAAAGACACGCAGTTTACTTTTGGTGAAAAGGAAAGAGCGTTAATGGAGCTTTTAGAGAATAACCAAACCGTTACTCTTATTGAATATGCTAAGGCAGCGAACTTATCGAAATTTATAGCTTCCCGAACATTGATAAAATTGGTGCTTGCAAATGTTTTGGAAATAGAACCCGAGGAAAGGGAGGATTTATATTTCAGAAAATAGAGGTTTTTGAAAATTTGGAACCACAATTGATCAATAGAGAGCGACAAAACGGATAGTATTATGAGAGTTAAAAGTCTAATAGCAGCATTTTTAGTTTTAGTTGTATTCTTTTCAAATCAGGCAATGGCCCAGAAAAAGGAAAAGTATGACGTGAAAAAGGCACAGAAAACCATCACGCAATTCAAGAAAATAGACAGTGGTTTAGACAGTTTCTTTGAAAACTCATTCGGTTATGCCGTATTCCCCTCTATTGGAAAAGGAGCCATAGGTATTGGGGGCGCTGCTGGAAAAGGGGTTGTTTATAAGCAAGGCGATATGATTGGTGGATCCAATATGACTCAAATCACTGTCGGCTTCCAGTTGGGAGGACAAGAATACAGTGAGATCATTTTCTTCGAGGACGCAGACAGCTTCAACCGATTTATCAATAATAAATACCAATTTGCTGCCCAGGTTTCTGCCGTAGCGTTAAAGTCTGGAATATCCGCAGATGCAAGCTACACCGATGGAGTAGCGGTTTTCACCCAAGCCAAAGGCGGGTTAATGTATGAGGCTTCTATTGGAGGACAAAAATTTAAGTTCGTTTCAGAGAACGAAATGAAGTAGTACTTGACTAAAAATACCTGAAGTTATTGAAAGGTTTACCCAAGAAGGGTAAGCCTTTTTTATTACCCTGATGTAAGGTAGCCTTTATAATCTTTTTCATTTACTTTAGTAGATTAACTCTACAATATTGATATATAAAATATTTTTCCAGCGGAATTTCAATTGGGCATTGAAGCTAGGTGTCCTCTCATTAATTATAGGATTCATAATTCTTTTCATTTCAGCGGAGGATATTACTCCTGAAGATTTTGGTGGGTTGAGCTTTGAGCTGATCTTTTTTATGGCTGTATTTATCGCGCCACTTCTTGAGGAAATAACTTTTCGAGGGCAGCACGCCTTAAACAGAAATACTAGAATCGTTAGTCTTATTGCCATCATTCTAGTGACGATTAGTCAGTATTCCGAGTGGCTCAATTTCACCTTAGGCTTAGCCTTGATTATGGTCATTCTTTTAGCGAGAACTGAGCGTCTAAGTCGTGATAAGTTTTTACCTGCCTATATTATTATCAACTCAATAATGTTCGCTTTAGTCCATTTAAGTGAAGGTGAATTTGGGTTGAATATTGACACTTTCCTTGTCCTTATACAATTAGGCGCAGGCCTTATTTTTAACTGGATTTGCTTAAACTTTAAACTTCGTAATGCCATTTACTTTCATATGAGCTGGAATTTCATATTGTTTAGCATTTTGTTTTTCGCTCTTCAATTTCCTTTTGGTAAAAAAGTAGTTAAGGAAACGGAACATGGTATACTCAGTTATGAGCAGGTACCTTTTTATGATGGTAAGCCAAATAGAATCCAGATGAATAGTACGGAGGTAACTCTTGAAGGTCAGGGTATTGATGCGTTATTTAGATATTTGGAATTGGCTTACAAAGGCAAAAGTGCTGACGATTTTTTAATTAATGGACCATTTTTTAGATTCAACTTGAGTTATACCTCTAAACATGATACAATCTTTTACCAAGATTTCTTTGAGGTTTTACAAAACGAAGAGTTGATTAGATCAGCCAAGAAGTCTGAAAGCAGTTTAAAATAGCTATGGGCAAACCATTCATCAAGCCAACTGACAATCAAAGAAACTTCACTGATGAACTTTGGTTTTCTCTTCTATTTTTACCTTTTGATTAAACTCGTTCTACAAATGAAAAAGCTATCAAAGTTATTTTTTATTGCTTGCCTATTTTTAATATTTGGGCACTTGACTATTGCTCAACAGCCCGATAATCAATCAGGGGTTACAGAATTGTACGACTTCTCAGTAAATCTAAGGGCTGATTATGGGAGCCTTTCTCGCTTCTATTCTATTGAAAACTCCCCCGAAAGGAGACAACGATTTGAAAGCTTTTTTAAAGATCAACTCTCAAAACTCGAGAAATTTAATTTCAATAAGCTGTCAACGGGTGGTCAGGTGGACTACTTACTTCAGAAGCGATATATAGACGAAAATCTGTTTGAGTTATCTGTAGAAGAGAAGGAAGTAAACCAGTTGAAGAGGTGGGTCAGTCCTGCCGAATCTCTTTATGAACTGGAAAGGAAACGAAGAAGAGGATTGCACCTGGACAGTGAAAAAGTTGCAGCCGACTTGAATGACATCGCCAAAAAACTAAAAGTGGCCACTACTGAATTGAAAAAAGAGAACCCCACTTTTTCTAGAGAACTAACCAGAAGAGCAGAAAGAACAATTCGTGGACAAAAGCGGGCCCTCAATAGCGTTTATGACTTCTATAAAGGATACGATCCGCAGTTTACTTGGTGGGTAACCAAACCTTACGAAGTACTAGATAAAGCTTTGGACGATTATTCAAAAGTATTGAGTGCGCAAGTCGATAAATCTACATTACCAAAAGATGATGGCAGTGGAATTATAGGAAACCCGATTGGAAGAGAGGAACTCATTAGACAGATGAAGTACGAAATGATTCCTTATTCGCCAGAGCAATTGGTAGAGATTGCCGACAAAGAATTTGCGTGGGCCGATGCGGAATTGTTGAAAGCCTCGAGAGAAATGGGTTTTGGTGATGATTGGAGAGCAGCGCAAGAAAAGGTAAAAATGTCTTTCGTACCTGAAGGCCACCAACCAGAAGCGATGCTGAAACTGTATAATGAGTCAGTGGACTTCTTGAAAAAGAACAACCTGCTTACCATTCCCCCAATTGCAGAAGAAACTTGGAGGATGTCTATGATCTCACCAGCGAGACAATTGATTAGCCCTTTCTTTCTGGGTGGAGAAACCCTTCAAATTTCTTATCCAACGGACGATATGAATCATGAAGACAAGTTGATGAGCATGCGAGGCAACAATCCACATTTTTCTCGTGCTACAGTGCATCATGAATTAATCGCGGGTCATCATCTTCAGGGTTTTATGAACAATCGAAATAAGGAATACCGTTCATATGGCACTCCTTTTTGGACAGAAGGTTGGGCCTTATACTGGGAGCTTTTACTCTGGGACATGGACTTTCCGCAGTCGCCAGAAGACCGCATAGGAATGTTATTCTGGAGAATGCACCGTTCGGCTCGAATCATCTTTTCACTAAACTATCACTTAGGTAAATGGACTCCTCAGCAGTGTATTGACTTCTTGGTGGATAGAGTGGGGCATGAACGCGCAAATGCTGAAGGAGAAGTGAGACGTTCTTTTGAAGGTAACTACGGGCCACTATACCAATTGGCCTACATGACGGGCGGCCTTCAATTTTATGAGCTTAAAAAGGAGTTAGTGGATAGTGGTAAAATGACGATTAAAGAGTTTCACGATGCCGTTTTAAAAGAGAACAGCATGCCTGTGGAAATGGTACGTGCCATACTGACCAACCAACGCTTAAAAAAGGACTTCGAAAGTAGCTGGATGTTCTACAATAAATAATTCTCAAGCGGAAAATCAACTTTGAACCAATTCTTGAAGGAGTTGAGGTCTAGATTATTAAACGTGTATTTAATTTTTACCTTTGCGCCTGACTTTAAAAAACTAAACGATTATGAAAAACATACTTTCTATTGGGTTGGTAGTTATTTTGGCCACCGCGATTGGATGCAGCAATGACAATACTTCTACTGCACAAATGAAAACACAACAAGATAGCCTCAGTTATGCTTATGGTGTTCAGATTGCAGAAATGCTGAAGCAGCAGAACAAAACTTTAGACGCTGACATGGTAGCTGCGGCTGTAAAAGAGGCTTTGTCTGATACTGCTCAGATGACTTTAGACCAATCTCAAGAGATCCTTATTGCCGATCAACAAAGAGCAATGGAAGGGGCAAAAGAAGAAGGTGAACTGTTTTTAGCTGAAAATGCAACGAAGCCAGGTGTACAAACTACAGCCAGCGGCTTGCAATACAAGGTTATGCAAGAAGGAGCGGGAGCATCTCCAAAGGCAGAAGATACAGTGACAATACACTATACAGGTAAGCTTTTGGATGGTACGATATTCGATAGTTCTATTGGTGGCGAACCACTTACCTATCCCGTAAATCAATTTATTGCTGGATGGATCGAAGGTCTTCAACTGATGAAAATTGGTGGTAAAGTAGAGTTGTATATTCCATCTAATTTAGCCTATGGCGAAAGTGGTATTAGCGGTGCAATTCCTCCAAATGCTGCTTTAATCTTCGAAATTGAATTACTTGAGATTAAGTAATTCTAAAAAGAATTAAGATTTTGAAAGCCTTTTCGATGATTCGGGAAGGCTTTCTTGTTTTATAAGGATCGAAATGAATATTTCTACCTTCATTTCCCCAATCAAAATTTTATTCTCTACATTTGCGCTACCGCAAGGGTTTCCTGAAAGCTTCGGTTTTCAGAATTAAAAGGGAATCGGGTGTAAATCCCGGACAGTCCCAGCTGCTGTAATCCTATAAAAAAGTGTACTGCACTTTGCCACTGTTTCCAAGTTCGAAACGGGAAGGCGCAATACACTAGGAGAGTCAGAAGACCTGCCATTGCAAAGTTCAACTAAACCACCCTCTGAGGAAGGGCTATAGCATGAAAAAAACTGACAAACGCAATGCGCATCGCTGGGCGGTATATACCCTGCTGTGTTTCTTAATGGTTGGCTTTTCAGCCTGCCAATCCAATTCCAAAAATCAATCTGATTTTCTAGATTTTGATCCCAAAAAGGATTATTTCCTAGAGAAGATCTCGATCGATCATTCCATTGGTTTTGATGTTGAATACCACAACAACTACAAAACTCTCCACCTTTTTAGGCACTACAATGAAGTAGCAGATACCGTGAGTTTTTTGTTAGTTCAAAAAGGAACCCCAGCTCCGGAGGGCGTTGATTTGCCTGTGATTACTGTACCTATTCAGAAAGCAGTTTCATTGTCTACCACACATTTGGGTATGTTCGAATTGCTCGATGCGCTTGGTGAACTCAAGGGAATAGAGAGAAAGCAGTATGTGAGCAGCCTAAAGGTCATCAGCATGGTAGACTCTGGTGAGATCATAGAAGTAGAGCCTGCAGGGACGTTAAATGTAGAAACCATTATCGAAATGGGCCCCGATGTCGTTTTAGGCGTAGGCTATCCTAACTCACAAAACGAATCTTTTCAACAACTTCAACGCTTAAACATTCCCGTAGTACTGAATGCCGATTGGCAAGAGGTTGACCTATTGGGGCGTGCCGAATGGGTGAAACTTTTGGCCGTTTTATTGAATAAAGAAAATCTGGTAAACGATAAATTCAGCGCCATTGAAGCCGAGTTTCAGAGCGTTTTAGACTTGATTGCCGAGAAAGCAACAGACGCACCACTGACCATCACAGGCATCGCTCAAGGCGATGCGTGGCAGGTCTCTGGCGGAAAAAGCTTTGCTTACAATGTGCTAAGGGTTGCGAAGGCCGATTACCCTTGGAAAGAGGATAACTCTACTGGCAGCATCAAGCTAAGTTTTGAAGCCGTATATGAAATAGGTTTGAAAGCCGATTTCTGGGTGGCACCTGGTGGCGCAAGCACTTTGCAGAACATTAGAGAAAGAGACCCGCGTTATATGGATTTCAAATCCTATAAAAACGGAACTATCTATAATGTCTTTGGTCGAAATACCGAAGGCGGTGGCAACGACTATTACGAAACTGGTGTAATAGAACCGCACATTGTTTTGAAGGACGTGGTGAAAATCTTCCACCCCGAACTTCTCCCCGATCACCAATTGGTGTACTACAATCAGCTGAAGTAAGCTATTAAATCCCTTCTATTATGAATGCAATCACTCAAGGAAAACGCCTTAGAGCGAAGTCGTTGACCCTGTTGGGCTTAATGCTTATCGTTCTTTTCTTGCTCGACATCGGTTTGGGTTCGGTTCGAATTCCTGTAAGCGATGTGATCAAAACACTTTTAGGGCAACAAATCGATAATAGTGGCTGGCAAGGGATTATTCTGAAAATCAGACTACCTAGAGCAGTCACCGCAATTTTGGCGGGGGCAGCACTGTCATTAGGCGGCCTGCAAATGCAAACACTTTTCAGAAACCCACTCGCTGGACCTTCAGTATTGGGAATTACTGCGGGGGCTAGTTTGGGTGTGGCTGCCGTTATGTTGGCCGCAGGCACGGTTACTACCACCTTTTCAATTCGTGAATTGGGGGTAGACGGAAGCTGGTTGATTATCATCGCTTCCACATTAGGTGCCGCCACGGTGCTTATGCTTATTCTGGGTATTTCTTTCAAAATCAGAGACAACGTAGTCATGCTTATTGTCGGTCTGATGGTGGCGAATATCACCATTGCTGTCGTGAGCATTTGGCAGTTCTTTAGCGATCCCGAACAAATCCAGGAATATATTTTATGGACATTCGGCAGCTTAGGAGGAGTAACCAACGAACAACTTGGAGCCTTGGCCATCATTGTACTCACAGGTGTTATCCTCACTTTCTTCCTTTCTAAAACATTAAATGCGCTGCTTTTGGGTGAAGATTACGCCCAAAGCATGGGGCTGAATGTAAAATGGGCACGAGTGGCCATTATTGCTACGACCAGTATTTTGGCAGGCGCCATCACGGGCTTCTGTGGGCCAATTGGTTTCGTGGGCATAGCTGTGCCACACCTTTCGCGCAGCTTTTTAAATACTTCCGACCACCGCACTTTGGTGCCTACTTGTACGCTCGTAGGCGGGATTCTGATGCTCGTTTGTGACATTATTTCGCAAGTACCAGGTAGCCAAACGGTATTGCCGATTAATGCCATTACGGCCCTCATCGGTTCGCCTATTGTCATCTGGATCATTGTTAAACGCAAGAACCTAAAAGCTTCTTTTTAAAAGTAGAATGATGAAAGAGACAAGAACGATACTCAACACCACAAACCTTACGGTAGGCTACAAGGACAAAAAAGGGGTGAAACCTGTTTTATCCAACCTTAACCTCAGTTTGGAAAAGGGGAAACTTACCTGCTTGCTTGGCACCAATGGCGCTGGTAAATCTACTTTGATGCGAACCATAGGAGGCATTCAAAAACCATTGGAGGGAGAAGTTTTCATGCAAGGGAAACCGATCCGATCCATCGATGCGAAATCCCTTTCAAAGCAACTGAGCTTGGTACTTACCGATAGAATTGCTCCTGGAAATTTAACGGTTTATGCTTTAGTCTCTTTAGGTCGTTTCCCATACACCAGCTGGCTGGGGACCTTAAGTCAGAAAGACAAGGACATCATTTTTTTGGCCATGGAAGCCACTGGCATTCTTGAATTTGCCAACAAACACATAGGCGAATTGAGCGATGGCGAGCGACAGAAAGTAATGATTGCCCGAACGCTGGCCCAAGATACGGAGGTGATATTTTTGGATGAACCGACCGCTCATTTAGACTTGCCTAATCGCATGGAAATCTTTCATCTACTGCGTGCATTAGCAGTTGACTCGGACAAGGCCATTTTACTCACCACGCATGAATTGGATATGGCTTTGGCCAATGCCGATCATTTATGGCTCATCAATCAAAATCAAACCATCGATTCAGGATTGCCTGAAGATTTGGTATTGAACGGACTGCTAGAGGAAGCTTTCCAAAGAGATCAACTTCAATTCGATTACGAACTGGGAACATTTAAAAGGACTTCAACCCAGAAGAAAATAAAGATCAAACTAGAGGGTGATTCCATTTTAAAGCGATGGACGAGAAGTGCTTTGGAAAGGGCGGGTTACGAAGTAACCCCTGACGCTTCCGATATAGAAATTAGAATTTCAGGTAACCTGAAAGCACCGCTTTGGCACCTGAATTACAACGATACTACCTATAAAACTATTCAAGAATTATTAATTCAATTAAACAATCAATGAGAACCATTTTTAGAAAATTAAGCATTGCTTCACTGGCAATTTTGACCGCTTCATTTAATCTTTTTGCTCAAGAGGAGGGGCAAGTAAGAGACCTTGGTCGTGTTGTAGTGACGGGCAATAAGTTTGAAACACCCATTGAAAAATCAGGCAAAGTGATCTATAAAATTACTGCCGATGAAATTAGAAACTCGCCAGGAAGAACGGTGGCCGATCTTTTGAATCAGCTTCCAGGAGTCAATATTGACGGGGCTTTTGGAACTCCAGGAACGAACCTAGATTATAATATTCGAGGAGGAAGGAATGCCCATACTTTGATTTTGATTGATGGCTTGCCAATCAACGATCCTTCAGGCATCGCCATGGATTATGACTTGAGATTGCTCAATGCACAAGCCGTTGAATACATCGAAGTATTGAAAGGTGCAGCGAGTACTTTGTACGGAACAGGGGCTGCGGCTGGTGTAATCAATATTAAAATGAAAGCACCAACTTCTGAGCTGCCAAAAGTGACTTTGTCACAGTCAATTGGCTCATTTAGTACTTCAAACACCAATGCTGATGTGCAAGGAAAAACTGGGAAACTCAGTTATTTAGTGGCTGGAGCTTTTGCCATCAGCGAAGGAATCTCAGCGGCACAAGACAACGATCCTGCCACCGATTTCGGCAACGATGGTTTTTACCGTTACTCTGGAAGAACAAAATTTGCATACGACTTTTCGGAGGCCTTTAACTTAGGCGCAAATTTTTCATACGAGAAATTAAGATCAGATTACGATGATGGTGCTTTTGCTGATGCTGATAATGAATTTACTTTGAAGCAAACGAGCTTTGGCTTGAACCCAAAGTTTAAATACAACAAAGGAAACTTACAGTTGAAGTTCAACCATAATCAAATCAAGAGAGATTTCGTTTCGGCTTACCCTTCAAAAAGTGAAGGTGAAAATACACAAGCCGATTTGACCAATGAGTACATATTTAGTAATCGAATAAAAACCATTGTTGGGGTACATTATCAGGGGTATAAGTTTGTTGCTGGTGATGACGAGCCAGATGCGACCAATATTGATCCCTACTTCAATTTGGCTGTGGATGCAACCGATGCGCTCACCTTAAACGCAGGGGCTAGGCTTAATATAAATAGCGAATACGGTTCAAATTTCGTCTACAGCCTTAACCCTTCTTACTTATTGAACCTCGGTGGTGAAAGCAAATTGAAGGCTTTCGGCTCGTATTCAACAGCATTCATTTCGCCTAGTTTATACCAATTGTTTGCACCTTTCTACGGAAATACGGCATTGGAGCCACAAGAAATGCAGTCGACCGAATTTGGTCTGTCGCTTTATCTTGGCAGTAACTTTACCGTAAATGCAGAATACTTTACGCGTAAAGAAGAAAATGCAATCGATTTTGTGTCTCGATTCGACAATACAGGAAACTATGTGGGTGGAGGTTACGATAACGTAACTGGAACAAGAGAAATACAAGGGTTTGAAATTGATTTCCAGTGGCAAATTATTGAGCCGCTTTCTATCAGTGGACATTTGGCGTCTTATCAATTCGGTAACCCAGCTCAATTTTACAGAATCCCCGACTTGAAATTTGGCTTCAATACCAACTATGCCATTACTTCAAACACGAATGTAGCGGTAAACTACACGCGCTTTGGCGAACGGGAAGCTGCTATTTTCTCAGATCCATATTTGGTGAAGCTTGAAGCCTATAACATGGTTGATCTGTCGTTTTCACACAAGGTATTCGATGGAGCAGTCATCTTTTCAGGAACCATCAACAACTTATTAGACGAAGATTTTGTAGGCGTTTATGGCTTTACAACTCGTCCGGCTAACTTTACGATTGGTGTAACTGGTACCTTCTAAGGATTTGAAAAGTGCCAAACCAAATCATAGCTGTTCTTTTCTTTGCTCTTGGAGTGGAGGAAAGGACAGCTATTTGGCTTTTTATAGGGCGCTCCAAAGGGAGGCAAAACCCACAGTGCTTTTCAATGTAATGAATGAGTTGGGTGATAAGTCGCGGTCGCACGGAATTCCGAGAGAAGTACTTATGGCCCAAGCCGAATGCATTGGTTTGCCCATTGAGTTTATAGAAAGCACATGGGAAGACTATGAAGTCAACTACATAGAAAAGCTAAACCAGCTTAAAACAGAATACCAGTTCAGTCATACCGTTTTTGGCGATATCGATATTCAGTCGCACAGAGATTGGGAAGAGAAGGTTTCGGAAGCAGCAGGGCTAAAAGCCCTTTTACCGCTTTGGCAAGAAGACAGAGAAGCCTTGGTTTTTGAAATGTTGGAGCTGGGGGTTAAAGCCTTGGTAGTTTCATGCAGAACGGAGTTCGCACCCAACATTTTAGGAAAAGTGATTGATGAAGAACTCATCCAAGTTTTTCAGAATTTAGAAATTGACATTTGTGGTGAAAATGGTGAATACCATACATTAGTAATTGATGGACCAGCGCATAAAAAACCATTATTGATTGATAGCTTTGAAATTCAGTCGAATAAAGGCTATTCATTTTTAGACATTAGGAAGTCAAACTGAGCACAGAATCGGGGCTAATATGAGGAAAAAGGCAATTTTCAATTGGAGCGGAGGCAAAGACAGTGCTTTGGCTTTACATTATGTGCTTCAAGGAAATGTGTTTGAAGTAATGACATTGATGACCAGTGTTAATGCCGAATTGGAAAGAATTTCCATGCATGGAGTACACAAAGATCTTTTGAAACGTCAAGTGGAAGCCATTGGCCTTCCCTTATCAATTCTGTCTATTCCCGGTGAAGTAACGATGCCAGAATACGATCGCTTAATGTCAGAGAAAATGGAAGGCTTTAAAGCCCAAGGCATAACGCACTCCATCTTCGGGGATATTTTTCTGGAAGACTTAAAGGAATATAGAGAAAAGAGGTTGGCTGAAGTGGGGCTTAAAGGGCACTTTCCGCTTTGGAAAAGGAACACAGCTGGCTTAGTAAGAGAGTTCATCGACTTGGGTTTTAAAACCATGCTCGTTTCGGTAGACGGAAGTAAGCTCGATCAATCGTTTGCAGGCCAAATCATAGACCATGACTTGCTCAAGGAGCTTCCGAGCAATGTTGACCCCTGCGGAGAAAATGGAGAGTTCCACAGCTTTGTTTTTGATGGACCAATCTTTAGCCATCCAGTGGCATTCGAAAAGGGAGAGGTTGTGCCAAAAGAATACACTTTGTCTAGCCAAACACAAGACAAAGTAACCTACTGGTTTCAAGACTTGCTTTAGTAAATCTTTTTAATGACCTGAAATAGCCTTTAGCTGACAATGCCCACATTTTAAAATGAACAGCTAAGGCCTTACCTTGGTTAACTTGATGATGAAAAGATCAATTAACATTTCAGTCTTCTTTCTCTTCTTAGCGCTGACTTCCTGTACTAATGAAAAAGCCACGGTGGTGGGGGATGGCCCTGCACCGAGCCACGGGACCTGGGATGAACTCCTAAAGGAGTATGTGAACGAAGATGGCTTTATCGACTACAAAGGCATTATTTCGGAAAGAGTGAAGTTCGAAAGCTATCTTGATTTGCTCAGCAATAATGCTCCTGCCAATAGTTGGAGTGAAAATGAAAAACTGGCTTACTGGATCAATGTCTACAATGCCTTCACTGTAAAACTGATTATCGACAATTACCCTTTAACGAGTATCAAAGACCTGAATCCAACATTGAGTATTCCAACAGTAAACACCGTTTGGACGAAAGAATGGTTTAAAATTGGAGGTGAAAATTTTAGCCTTGATCGGGTGGAGCATAAAATTTTGAGAGATGAGTTTGAGGAACCAAGAATCCATTTTGCGATTAATTGTGCTTCCTTTTCTTGTCCAGTTTTAAGGGCTGAAGCTTTTAAAGCCGAAAAAATCGAAGCACAATTAACTGAGCAAGCCAGGTTATTCATCAACGATCCTCAGCGAAACAAAATCACCGAAAACGCAGTAGAACTGTCCAAAATTTTTAGCTGGTTTGGTGGTGATTTTAAGAAAGGACAAACCTTAATTCAGTTCCTAAATAAGTATTCAGAAGTGAAAATTAGCGATAATGCAGAGGTTGATTTTATGGATTATCAGTGGAGTCTAAATGATGCTTCGAAAAAGTAGTTCGACCTAACTTTAAACCTCTTTCGATTTATTTCGTCTGAATAATGCGATTATCAGAGCAAAAAAGAGGCTCATTTAGGACTTAGTCAAAGAGACTGTCCTTTGCTCTTTACGTTTAACTCTAGTTTTCTTATAATTGCTACTTGTAAAGGGTCGTTACTTAATATATGCAGCAAAAAGGCAAAGCTATTTTTTTAATTCTTACCGTGGGTATACTTATATCTCTGCTCTCATTAGCCCCCTCGGAAACAGAAATCCCTAACGATCTAAAACCCGCAAAACGGACACTTACCAATAAAGATTCTGATAATCCTGCTTTAGCGCCTATTGATAAAATGGCACAACGGATCGTCACTAGTCTGAAGCTAGAAGGAGCAACAGTAGCGGTGGTGAAAAACGAAAAATTGGTATACGCTAAGGGCTTTGGCTATGCCGACAAAGACAATAAAATACCTGTTGAACCTTCTCATCTTTTCCGAATCGGGAGCGTTTCAAAATTAGTAACAGCAACGGCCATCTTAAAAATGGTAGATGATGGGAAAATTGGCTTAGACGATTTCGTCTTTGGAGATAACGGCATTCTAAAAGGAGCCAAGTACAAAGGAATTACCAACCGCAATGTGTATAAAATAAAGGTCAAACACCTGCTTAACCATACCGCTGGATGGAGTTTGATTACCTATGGTGACCCCATGTTTATTCCTGCTAAAATTCATAAAATGGATAAGGCGGCTTATCCCATAGATTTTGACGAAGTCATCAGTTTTGTAATTACACGCCATCTGCCATATACACCCGGTACGCATTACAATTATTCCAATTTTGGCTATTGCTTGTTAGGAAGAATCATAGAAGAAAAAACGGGCGAAAGTTATGAAGATTGGATTCAGAAGAATATTCTCAAACCCAATGGGATCACCCACATGAAAATTGCCGGGAATTTTGAAAGTGACCGACTCAAGAACGAAGTAAAATATTATGACTATAGCCCAGACAATAAGCAATTGGCCTATACTGGTTCTGGCAAGATGGTAGATAAACCTTATGGTGCTGATGATGTGAAGATGCTTGCTCCTGCGGGCGGCTGGGTGGCCAACTCGGTAGACATGATGCGTCTGTTGGTGATGGTAGATGGTTATTCTAAACGCTATAAAGATATTTTAAGCAAAGACTCTATGGACAAAATGATCAAGGGAGTTGGAGGCGTAAATCAGCCATTGGGCTGGCGTAGTGTAAGTGGTGAGCACTGGTGGCGCACCGGCACCCTTTCAGGCACATCAGCCTTACTTACCCGCGACCTGAATGGAGTTTCATGGGTAGTGATCTCAAACACTACACCGCGCAGAGGTAGCTTTTGGAGCACCAGCCGTTGGGCCATGCGCGAATCTTTCAAGCAAATCAAGAACTGGCCCAGCACAGATTTGTTTGAGGTAAGCGAGTAGGGGTATTTTTCCAATTCAATATGTCCCAGGGAATCAATATATTTGAAATATGAAATCCTTGACTGAAATAAAGGCGGCCTTAGCAGAAAGAAAGACTTTACTTTTCAAAAAGTATCCTATTCAGTCTTTGGCCATTTTTGGTTCTTTCGCTCGAAATGAACAAAATGATCATAGCGACCTCGATTTGGTCGTAGAATTCAATGATAAAATCGGTTCTGATTTTATCCTGTTAGCAGAAGAGCTAGAGAGTTATTTAGGCTTCAAAGTAGATCTTGTTTCTAGAAAAGGAATAAAAGATCGCTACTTTCAGAAGATCAAATCTGACTTGATATATGTCTGAAACAGAAATTTGGAATAACAAAGCTTATAGTTCAACATACTCCCTTCCAGTTGGAATTCATTTTTTAAGCTTTATAGATGAAGAATTACTAAGGCATTATCAAATACCAGGTGATAGCCTTGAAAAATGGGGGTTACATTTAATAGACATAACTAAAAAGAGTAATCTTTCACCATCCTCTCAATATTCAGCATTGATTTTCATTCCTCCTCAAAGTCTAGAAAATTTTGATGAGGAAATCTATTTATCGAAGTATAAAACCATTTCAGGGTATTTACCATATAGATATTCCTTTATTGTTATTGATCGAAAAAGAGTTGCCAATTTGGTAGTATCAGCAAATTCGGAGCAGAAAAATTCTCTTATTTTTCAAAACAATTTGTATGATACATTTGATACTGCTTTTCGACTTTTATCTATACTCAAAATTGATTTACATCGTATTGAAAGAAGGATAGAATTTAAAGCAGAGTTTAAACTAGCTGGAATTCAAATTCTATCTTATTTTCAAGAGATACTTAATTTTAAGTATCCTGAAATCGAAGCATCAGTTACAATTAAACAGTTTGGGAATACTGTCTCAATGGAAATTGAGACCTTGGATGGCCATAAGGAAATAATAGAAAAAGCTTTTGAAGATTACCAACTGGTTATTTCAGGTAAAAAATCAGCCTCTGATTTTCTATCCGAAAGACTTCAAATAATCTCTTTAGAAAATGAGCTGAAAATAGCGCTTCTCAGAGTAGAAAATAGCCAGAACCTATTGAAAATTCAAAGCGATTTGATATCAGACCTCAAGAGTGACAAAAAAGATTTAAATCTAAAGTTAGCTCAATCTATGAGAGGAAGTCTTGATTTACAATTAGACTTATCGAACCTTATTCAGGCAGTAATCAAAAACAACAATATTGATCACGTATATCAACTTCTAGAGTTGAGTATGGGAGAAAAACCTAGCTTGGAGATGCTTCAGCATTTGAAGCAGGAGCTTAAGGAGTTAAAAGAGAAACAGCCTCAAGACTTTAAGGAGTTCTTCAAAAATGTTGCTTCTGGTATTTTAACTAATATAAGTAGCCCTTGGTTCATTGAAATGGTTAATTCAATACCTAAGTGAGTGTTTAGCAATAGGTGGTTACTTCACCAACCCCTCAAAAGCCTTTTCCCATTTAGTAAAGTTAAAGTTGGCGGTGGCTTTGTCCATCATGGCTTTAATTTCTGCATGATTCAATTGGCCAATGCTGCCTTCGTGGCTATGGTTTACACTGCGTTCGGGCTTAAACTCACCTCTTTCAATGGCCATGCCTACTTGCTTATATGCATCTCTGAACGGAACGCCTGAAAGCACCAAGCGATTTACTTCTTCTACCGTAAAAAGGTAATTGTATTTGTCTTGCTGAATGAGTTGGTCGTTAATCGTGATTTTCTCCAACATAAAATCAGCCATGAAAAGGCAATCTTTCAAATCTTGAATGGCAGGGAAAATCACTTCCTTGATCAGCTGCATTTCGCGGTGATAACCCACTGGCAAATTAGTGGTCATCATGGCAATGTCATTCGGTGCCGCCTGTAGTTTATTGCATTTGCCACGCATCAGTTCGAAAACGTCAGGGTTCTTTTTATGCGGCATAATGCTGGAGCCCGTGGTCAGTTCATCGGGGAAACCGATAAAGCCGAAATCGGAGCCCATGTAAAGGCATACATCCATGGCGAATTTGCCCAAAGTAGCTGCCACAGCCGCCATTCCAGTGGCCAATGAACGTTCGGCCTTGCCTCGGCCCATCATGGCATACACCACGTTATAATTCAGGTCTTCGAAGCCCAAAAGCTCCGTAGTCATTTTTCTATTTAAAGGGAAAGAAGAACCAAAGCCAGCGCCAGAGCCCAGCGGGTTTTTGTTCACTACTTTATAAGCCGCTTCTAAGGCGTATAGATCATCCACCAAGCTTTCGGCATAAGCACCAAACCAAAGCCCGAAAGACGATGGCATTGCCACCTGCATGTGCGTATAGCCCGGCATTAAAGTGTTTTTGTGCTGGTCACTCAAGCTCATTAAGCGATCGAAAAGCGTATTCGTGCCTTCCACCAAAGCCTTGATTTCGGAACGCATAAAAAGCTTCATGTCTACCAAAACTTGGTCGTTACGCGAACGGCCACTATGGATTTTCTTTCCTACATCGCCTAGTCGTTCGGTTAGGATAAATTCCACTTGAGAATGAATGTCTTCCACGCCTGCTTCAATCGAGAACTCCCCAGCTTGAATCGACTTGAAAATATTTTTAAGTTCCACATGAATGGCCTCCTTTTCTTCCATCGTAAGCAAGCCAATGCTGGCCAACATTTCGGTATGGGCCAAAGAGCCCAACACGTCATAGGGTGCCAAATGGATATCAAACTCCAGGTCGCGACCAACGGTAAATCGTTCTACAATTTCAGATACGCGGGTTTCTTTTTGCCAGAGTTTCATGTGTTTCTATTTTGGGGCGAAATTAGTAATTCAATGTGAGTTACAACATAAACTCGCTCAAGTCTTTGCTTTGTACCAAGCCAGAAAGTCTTTCTTGCACCAATTCTTTGGTCACAAGTACCTTGGCATTGTTTGGGATTTTCTCTGGAATATCGAAAAGGATATCGTTGAGCAATTTGCTCATTACCGTGTACAAACGTCTGGCACCAATATTTTCTACTTCTTCGTTTACCTTGAAAGCAATATCCGCCAATTCCATTAAGGACTCATCGGTAAATTCTAAAGACACATCTTCAGAATTCATCAAAGCTTCGTACTGTTTTGTAAGGGCATTTTTTGGCTCTTTCAAAATGCGGTAGAAATCATCTCGTGTAAGGCTGTTCAATTCTACACGGATAGGGAATCGACCCTGCAACTCAGGAATCAAATCGGAAGGTTTCGCTACATGGAAAGCGCCCGCAGCAATAAACAGAATATGGTCGGTATTGATAATGCCATGCTTGGTGTTTACAGAACTGCCTTCCACAATAGGTAAAAGATCGCGCTGCACACCCTCGCGACTTACATCGGGTCCGCCACCACCTTTTTTAGAACTACCAGCTACTTTATCAATTTCATCGATAAAGATGATGCCCGTATTTTCCGCTTTGCGAATGGCTTCTTCTTTCACTTCATCCATATCGATCAGCTTGGCGCTCTCTTCATCCAAAAGAATCTTTTTGGCTTCGCCAATGGTCACCTTACGCTTTTTCGATTTCTTGGGCATTACATTGCTCAGCATGTCCTGAAGGTTCATCATGGAAACTTCGTCCATGCCTCCACCCACCATACCAACTCCTGCACCAGAAGAAGTGATGTTGATTTCTATTTTTCGGTCGTCAATTTCGCCAGAGCGAATTTTCTCACGGAAACGCTCACGGGTTCTTTCATTCAATTCCGCATCCGACATTTTTTCGGGCTCTTCTCCGTTTTCAACCACGGTAGCCGAAGGGCGCGTATTTTTGATTGGGGGAATCAATGCGTCAAGAATTACATCTTCAACAGCTTGTTCGGCCCTGCCTTTTACCTCTTCTTTTTTGGATTGGCGCACCAAGTTGACCGACTGCTCAACCAAGTCGCGCACCATGCTTTCCACATCACGCCCAACGTAACCCACTTCCGTGAATTTAGAAGCTTCCACTTTGGTGAAAGGAGCGTCCGCAATTTTGGCCAGTCTTCGGGCAATTTCGGTTTTACCCACACCCGTTGCGCCTATCATCAAGATGTTATTCGGCACAATTTCGCGCTGCATTTCTTCTTTCACGTGCATTCTTCTCCAACGATTTCGGAGTGCAATGGCCACGTTTTTCTTGGCGTCAGCTTGACCAATAATGTATTTATCTAGTTCGGCAACAATTTGCCTTGGGGTTAAATATTTCTCGTCTAACATCTTAGTTCTTTTTCTTTACGATTCCACTCAAATTGGTGGTCAATTGTATGGTGTTGCTTCCTCCTGCCGAGTGATAAAGTGCCCTGGCATAAGAAAATTCAAATCTTTTTACTTTAAACATCAGCCCAAATGAAAAGCCTGCGCCTCCCGAAGTGGCTTCTTGTTTAAGCTCTTTTCTTAACAAATGGTTATAACCAAAGCGCAATTGAAAATTGTCGCTCAAGAGTAATTCTGTACCGAAGACCAATCTTCGAAACACCTCTTCACTAAAACCCGGTTCCTTTTCTGTAGCTCCAACGAGTGTATTGCCTTTTGGGTCGAAAAAAACCACATCTGAACGATTTAAATTTCTGGCCGTAAGCGAAAATCGAAAGGGCATAAACTCTGGTTTGTAAGTCACGCCTAACTGAACATCTAAAGGCAATTCGCTTTGATTGTCTTCCGTATAGTCGCTCAATAGCACGCCTAAGTTTTTAACCGCTAAGCCCACAGTCAAATCTTTTTCTGGATGCTTGAAAGTGCCTCCAAAATCGAATAGCAGGGCAGAAGCTTTATAGCTTCCTAAATCCGAAGCGGCTATTTTCAAGGTAGAACCCGCTTGAAAAGGGCCGAATGCCATGGAATGACTTAAACCAAAAACGAATTCTGAAGCGTTGAAATCACCATTCAGAAAACCGTTTTCATTGTAGCTTTCAATGGTGCCGTAGTTCAGGTAAGTAAGGCTGGCTGCCCAAAGCCCAGCTTTTTCAATGTTTCGGGCGTAGGAAACGGAGGTTTGAGCGATGTCAGCAAAATAGCCCAGCCTGTCGATCACTAATTGATTGTGCCAGTCGCTATTCAGTAATGCAGGATTAGAAGCCAACATGCCGGGATCATTCCAGCCAGAGGTAAGGTTTACCCCGCCTAAAGCGGCTTGCCGAGCGCTGTTTGGAAGGTTTAGAAATTCAAATGCCCTTTGCCCGCCCAATTGGGCAGTCAATAGTTGGGGAATGAAAAACCCAGCAACCAAAACAAGACGGACAATTTGCTTCAATACTTCGGGATTAATTGGGGGAGAACCGAAGTTCTTCCCCTTAAAATAGTTTGAATTTTAGTCTTCTACTACTAGATCAATAGCATTGGCTACTTTTTGCTTCATTAATGCCAATTCTAATACCTCCTCGGCTGTTTCAACATAATGAATGTTGAGGCCTTTGGTGTAACGTTCGTCAATATCAAGAATGTCTTTCTCATTCTTCTTGCTCAAAATCAATTCTTTGATTCCGGCTCTTCTTGCTGCCAAGATTTTTTCCTTGATACCTCCTACCGGCAAGACTCTACCACGCAATGTGATTTCGCCTGTCATCGCCAATTTGTTCTTCACCTTGCGCTGCGTAAATACCGAGGTAATGGCAGTAAGCATGGTGATACCCGCAGAAGGGCCATCTTTTGGCACCGCACCCGCAGGCACGTGAATATGCAAATCGTATTTATCGAAAACACGATAGTCAATATCGTACTTATGTGCTTCTGATTTCAGGTAAGAAAGCGCAGCCACAGCCGATTCTTTCATTACATCACCCAACTGACCTGAAAGCGTCAACTTGCCTTTACCTCGGCTTAAATTGGTTTCGATGAAAAGAATTTCACCGCCCACAGAGGTCCATGCCAAGCCAGTGACCACGCCAGCCAAATCGTTGTTATCATAAGTTTCCTTATCGAAAACAGGGCCGCCAAGTACTTTTTCAATGAATTCAGCCGTCACCTTTTTAGGATATTCTTCTTCCAAAGCAATTGATTTAGCGGCACTTCGTACAACTGAACCAATTTTCCTTTCCAAGTTCCGAACTCCAGATTCACGGGTATATTCATCTACTATTTTCTGAATCGTCTTTTTATCGAAAACCAAGTCAGTAGACTTCAAGCCATGTTCCTCTTTTTGCTTTGGAACAAGGTGCCTTTTGGCAATCTCCATTTTCTCTTCTACCGTATAACCCGACACCTCAATGATCTCCATTCTGTCGCGCAATGCAGGCTGAATGGTATCCAATGAATTGGCTGTCGCCACAAATAACACCTTAGAAAGGTCGTATTCCACCTCTAAGTAGTTGTCGGTGAATTCTGCGTTTTGCTCAGGGTCAAGCACTTCCAGCAAAGCTGAAGATGGATCACCACGGAAGTTAGAGTTTACCTTATCTATTTCGTCCAGTACAAATACTGGGTTCGAAGTTTTCGATTTTTTAATGTTTTGGATCACTTTGCCAGGCATGGCACCGACATAGGTTTTACGGTGTCCGCGAATTTCGGCTTCATCATGAATGCCACCCAAAGACATTCTGACATACTGGCGGTTCAAAGCCTTGGCTATACTTTTTCCTAAAGAGGTTTTACCCACGCCCGGAGGGCCATAAAGGCAAAGAATTGGGCCTTTTAAGTCATTTTTAAGCTTAAGAACAGCTAAGTATTCAAGAATCCTATCCTTTACTTTTTCTAAACCAAAATGATCTTTGTCGAGAATTTTCTTTGCGCGCTTGAGGTCTAAGTTATCCTTAGAATATTCCCCCCAAGGCAAGTCGATCATCAATTCGGCATAGTTCATGGTAATCGGATATTCCGCTGCCATTGGGTTCATCCGAAGGATTTTATCCAGCTCTTTATTGAAGTGAGTACCGACCTTTTCTGGCCAGTTTTTGCTTTCTCCTTTTTTTCTAAGGGCTTCCACTTCACGCTCTGGGCCATCTTCTCCCAGTTCGTCTTGCAAGACTTTCATTTGCTGACGCAAGAAATAATCGCGTTGCTGCTGATCGATATCAGAATGCACACGGCTATGTATTTCATGCTTCAGTTCAAGCAACTGCACTTCTTTCAACATGTATTGAAGCAATGCCGTAGCCCTTTCAACACCATCGTTGATTTCTAAAAGTTTCTGTTTTTCCTTGGCCTCGGTGTTAATGTTGCTGCAAAGGAAATGAATCAAGAAACTGGTTTTGTCTATGTTGTCCAAGGCCACTTGCGCCTCCTTCGGAATCTCAGGGTTGAGCGACATAATCTTATTGGCCGCATCTCTTACAGACTGAAGAAGCGCTTTGACCTCTTTGCTCAGTCTTTTTGGGAAGTTCTCAGCTAGGTACTTGACCTTGGCTTTCATATAAGGCGCATCGGAAGTATATTCCTCTACTTCGAACCTGCTTTTCCCTTGAATGATAATGGTGGTATTTCCGTCAGGCAACACCAACATTTTCACAATCTTGGCGACTGTTCCTACCCTGAAAAGATCCTTTTGTGTAGGGTCGTCTACCTTTGGGTTTTCTTGGGCAAGTACCCCAACAAGACGGTTTCCCTTATATGCATTCTTCACCACTTTGATGGATTTTTGGCGACCTACAGTGATGGGGATAAGCACCCCCGGAAATAATACTGTATTACGTACTGCCAAAATCGGTAATTCATCTGGTTGGTTGGCTTCGTTTAACTCCTCGTCATCCTCACCGCCAATTACCTGAATAAGATCTCCAGCTTCATCGTCATCGATATCGCTAGCCATCATGGATCCGAACATTTGGTTATTAATTTTCATATATAAAGTGCCAGAATGACACGTTTGTGCTTAAATAAATTTGGACGTCCTAAATTGCAAGCCGTGTGCCAAACAGCAAAGTGTCATGAACGGTTTTTTAATTGTGGCGAAATACACGTTCTTTGGTACATCTTTTGCCAAAAAAGACAAAAAAACACTTGAAAAAGATGAGACCGATATTCCTCATTGCGGTCGTACTGTTGTGCTGTAGTTCTACAGTACATGGGCAGTTTTTCAAAAAGAAGAAAGACAACAAGAAAACTGAGCTTTTAGAATTGAATTCTGATTCGGTATCGGTTGAAGTTACAGACATCATTTTCAGAAATATAAACAAGGTTGGGCTTTACACCAACGATAAGCAGCTTAAAAGAATTGATAAACTGGATAGGGAGGAGAACTGGAAGGAACTGTACCCTGAACTGAGGGAGTATGTGTCCAATTTCGGTATTCAGAACTTCGCTTATCAAACTTATTACCTCTGGATGTTGGCGAAACTTACCGAGGTTTTCGGAACCATAGATCAGGCCAGGCCGCTTTATAGTCTTGTGCTGAAACACCACAGAAGGGGGCTTCCGATTGAAGAAGTGCTCGCGCGTTACGATTCCCTCAACCCCAATAAAAGGGAGCGTTATGTTCCATTGGAATACTATTACGAGCTGGTGGAATACCGAAGACAAGTGGACACGCTCATTCCTCCGCGCGGGGTGCTTACCACCATGGGCAATCAAATCAATTCTTTATTTGAGGACTACGCGCCAAGCGTAGCCAAAGGCGATGAGATTTTATTGTTCACCTCCAAAAGGAATGCACACAACGAGGGCATTAAAGTAATTAGCAACGAGGACATTTTTATAGCCCAGAGTACTGGAAATGGCTGGGGAGAAGCCAAACCTTTTGAAGCCATCAATAGCAAATACAACGAAGGTTCTGCAGCAATGACCAAAGATGGAAAAACCATTTTCTTCTCGCGCTGCGCTGCGCCCGATAGTTATGGCAATTGCGATTTGTATACTTCCGTTTTTCAAGGCGACAGCCTTTGGACGGAACCCAAAAACATGGGGGAATTGATTAATTCAAAGGGTTGGGATTCGCACCCTACACTTTCGCCTACGGAAGACACGCTTTATTTTTCATCTGACCGACAAGGAGGTTTTGGCTTGGCCGATTTGTATTACACCTATAAGGATCGGCAAAACAAATGGACGCAGCCTCAGAACTTAGGACCCGTTGTCAATACGCGTCAGAATGAAGTAAGTCCTTTTTATCATCCAGAACACAATGTGCTTTACTTTAGTAGCAACGGTCATTTGTTGAATTTTGGAGATTACGACATCTACAAAACCTATAAAGAGGGAGTCAACTTTTCGGAACCGATCAATATTGGGCCTTTAGTGAATGGCCCTGGAACGGAGTTTTACTTTACAATTGATAAGGCCTCGAAAGATATTTTTTACTCGCGCTCAGAGGAAAAGAGCATGAAAAACCTAGACCTCTTTTCTTTTCCCTTACCCATGGGTGGGCAACCTTTGGCCACCACCCGCTTTATGGGGCGAATACAAAGCGTGACAGGGAAAATCCCCCAAAACATGGTGGTGTCGATTATTGATTTGGACGATGGTGTGGAAGTGGCCCCAAAATTCGCCAGAGAAGACGGGACTTTTGAGTTCGATTTGATCAATCAAAGAAATTACCTGGTGGTGATTCAAGGAGATGATTTCTTCCGACTAGAAAAGATGTTTTTCCTGGATGGCGACACCGAATATGAAGGCATTGTGGAGCGCGTGGCCAGTAAAATTGAATTTGCCTCTCTGGAATTTGAAAATGGAAAATCAGATATTCTCCCCAACATGGAAAGTGACCTGAAGAAAGTGGTCGACTTCTTAATTGATCACCCCTCGTTTAAATTGAATGTGTCTGGCCATACCGATTCCAGTGGCGAACCAATTCTGAACTTGGCTTTATCTCAACAAAGGGCCCGATCGATTAAGACTTGGATTGTGGATGGCGGAGTAGGTGCCGAACGCATTAATGCCATTGGCTACGGCAGCCAAAGGCCGATTGTTAAAGAAGAGAAAACGGATGAAGACCGAGCAGTGAACCGCAGGGTAGAGTTTGAAATTTATAGAGAGGCGCAGGAAGAGGGGGGAAACCACTAAAAGCATAAGAATTCACGCAGTGAGTGATCGGTTTGAAACCAGCTTTAATTACACCTTATATACTGATGGGCAAGATGGGGCATAGTTTTCTACGATTTTCGGCAGTTATTTAGAAATTCCGGACAACTGAATTTTCGATCAATTCACCTTCACTGAAAATATTACCAATATGCTCGCTGATGGTGCGTTTGTCTTTGCCGAACAATAGCCCCATTTGTGCCTGAGTAAGCCAAACAGTTTCATTCTCTAAGCGGACATCTATTTTGATATTGCCGTCTTGGTTTTTGTATATCAGAATTTCACCGCTCATGCTAGTCCTAATTTGTAATTCCGTATACCAAATTTACTACAAAACTATTTGAGATTAGCCTTTCAAAGGGTATTGGTTAAGTTATCGGTTTGAAACTGAGTTTGTAGGCCGTCTACTCTTCTGCAGGATATTATTCTATTCTTAAGTTCAATTTATATAATACTCCATTCATTATAAATTCAATAAAATCCTTGGTGTGATTAATTATTGTTCTTGAACCATAGTCAAACTCTTTATGGTGGTTTGGACACAAAATCAAAATATTGTCTGGCGTCTCCTTACCCTTTTTGTTCTTTGGTTTTATATGAGCTGCTTCAATGTAAAAACCACCCTTTTCTTTTTTTATCTTCTTGCTACATATTTGACATTCGAAATCTCTTAAAATTTTTATTTGTGCAAGAGTTTTGTTGTCTCTTTTATAAACTTTCTGATTGATTGTAACGGTTTCTGTTTCGTCTTTATCAAGATTTTTTAAGTCTGTAATAATTTGACTTTTATCTGAACTTAAAAGCTCAACTAATTCATCTTGCTGCTTTAAGTCATAGTCGAAAATGTTTTCGTCTAATGACTTTCCAGATATGAAAGAAAAAATATTTTTTAGTTTATCGAATTCATTTTTTTGAACACCACTTTTACTTAATTCATATAATTGATCTTTAATAATTACTTCAGCAATTTCATTTCTGTAATATGAATATCCAATTTGTCCAACTAGTCTTTTTTTCTTTGACTCCTTATAATTATTAGCATCTAATGGGATTGGAAACAACATAGAAAGGTCCTTTTGTGCTTTCAAATTGAATCCAATTTCATTATTCTCAAAACCTTTCCAGTCTATATACTTGTGATGATTTAGAATCTCTGTGTTACAATAAATTCCAACAATTTGCCCTTTTCTGGTATCTGTATTCCGCGAATAAAATATTATAGTTCCGCCTTTATTAAAGAATTTAGGGTCGGCTGTCCATTGAACAAAGCCATAAACTTCATTTGAAGTATCAACTCCCTTTTTATCAAAATTAAAATTGAGAGATTCATGTCCTGGGAATTCAGTTGCATAACTATGGCTAGCTTTGGGATTCAAATACAAACTCCTCCACCCTGTGGGATTGTAACTAATATTTGCAATAATTACCGGTTTGAAATTCGTACTTTTATATTTTTCGTATTCGCTTTTTAAGAAATTTGCAATTGGTTCCCAAAGTGTTACTATTGAGCCGTTTCGGACGAATATTTTAGCATGATTTTTTTGTCCTTTACCTGACAGTTGAGTGAAATTAGTATTGAAGGTCTCAATGTTTTTACATTTATTCTCCAGGTCAGAAAGACTAATAGAACTCTTTCCATTCAAAAGTTCCATATAATTAATTACAATTTGACTACCTATCTGATTGGGAGAATTAAACCATTTAGGTATTTTCCTTTTTGCTTTCTCAATTATATCTTTTTCAATCATTTTTACTTTTTCAGGAAATGTTATTCTAATACCTAGAACGTTATTTACCAGTTACTTTTTTGACTGTTGACTATAAATATATTGAATTTAATGACTCTTGTTTTTTCCTTTTATGGAATATATATACAAGTATTGATGGTTTTATTGCCAAGTAAAAAAAGGCACCCTTGTGAGGTGCCTTCATTCATTAAAATTTTTGGTTCAGTCTAAATTCCGAAAAGCTTCAGAATATCATTTCCGAATACAAATACCATCAGTAAAAGAAGAATGATCATCCCCACTTTTTGGGCATTTTCAAGGAACCTGTCTGAAGGCGCTTTGCCCGATACCATTTCGAAAAGTAGGAACATTACATGTCCACCATCCAATGCTGGAATTGGCAATAAGTTCATAAAGGCCAATACCATAGAAATAAAGCCTGTGATCCCCCAGAATGCATTCCAGTCCCAAGTTTTAGGGAACATGTTGACAATACCGATTGGGCCACTCATATTTCTGGCAGACATTTCGCCATTGAATTTGAACATTTTGCCCATGGCCTTGGCGTTAAGAATTACTGCGCCAAATGCTTTTGAAGTACCTCTTGGAATGGCTTCGGCCAAAGTGTATTCGTCTATTTCGAAAGCAGAGGGCAATGCAATACCGATTTGAGTCTCCTCATTTACATCAAGGTTTACAGTCATTTCTTGCCCATTTCTCTCGATTAAAAAGGCAACATTTTGACCCGCATAGTTTTCCATTTCCGACCTCAATTGGTCGTAATACTGAACTTCAACGCCATTGGCTTTCAAAATTTTGTCGCCTTCCTGTAATGGAATATCAAAGCCTTTTTGAAGGCCACCTACCATTGAAAGCTGTCTTGGCTCTAAGAACTTCAACTGAAAGTCTTCATCACTCAGGTTATTTAAAAAGCCTTTCGGAATTGGAAGGTCCAGTTGCTGTCCGTTACGGTCAACAGTCCAGTAGCCATCCGTAGTGAGCAATGTTGTTCCGCTGGCGATGTCACCAAAACGGTCATAATCGGCACCATTGACCATGATTACTTTATCACCCGTTTGGAAGCCAACTTCCTGAGCAATTTCTCCAGCCACTACACCGTATTCTTTTGTGAATTTGGCTGGAATATAAGCTTCACCTTGGTTGTAGGTAAGAATTACGAAGGCAATGATACCGGCAATTACATTGACGATAATTCCACCCAACATAACGATTAAACGCTGCCAAGCTGGTTTAGAACGGAACTCCCATGGCTGAGGCTCTTGTTTCATTTGCTCTTTATCCATGGATTCATCGATCATCCCAGATATTTTAACAAAGCCTCCAAGAGGAATAGCACCTAAACCGTATTCTGTATCTCCTTTTTTGAAACTGAATATGGTTGGAGGAAAGCCAATGAAGAATTTCTCCACTTTCATTCCAAAGAAACGAGCGGCAAGCATGTGGCCTGCTTCGTGAATTCCTACCAGAATTGATAGGGCCAGCAATAGCTGAGCAATCTGTACTATAGTTTCCATTAATTAAATTATGTGTTCAAATGCTATTTTTCTCGTCTCCTCATCGGTAAAGACATAGTCCTCATACGTTGGCCTTTTAACAAAAGATACCTTTTGCATACAAGCTTCAACTACATCGGACATTCCTAGGAAGCTGATTTCATCTTTAAGGAATTTTTCTACTGCCACTTCATTGGCAGCATTTAGTATACAAGACATGTTTCCGCCTTGTTTAAGGGCCTCAAACGCCAGGGCCAAGTTACGGAAAGTCTTTGTATCGGCCTGCTCAAAAGTAAGGGCAGGATAATTCAAAAAATCGAATCTTGGGAAGTCGGTTTTGATTCTTTCAGGATAGGTCATGGCAAACTGAATAGGCAACTTCATGTCTGGCAAACCCATTTGTGCCTTCATACTACCGTCTTCAAACTGCACAATCGAATGAATAATAGATTGCGGATGCACAATGACTTCTATTTGCTCTTGCTTTAGGTTGAAGAGCCACTTGGCTTCAATTACCTCAAGCCCTTTATTCATCAAGGAAGCAGAATCAATTGTGATTTTGGCGCCCATGTCCCAGTTCGGGTGTTTCAAGGCTTGTTCTTTCGTTACTGTTTTCAGGAAGTTGGTATCTTTTCCTCGGAAAGGGCCACCAGAGGCAGTAAGTATGATTTTTTCGATGGGGTTATGAAATTCTCCCACCAAGCACTGAAAAATAGCTGAATGCTCAGAATCTACTGGGTAAATATTCACCCCATGTTGTTCGGCCAAGGCGGTCACCAGTTCACCCGCTACGACCATGGTTTCTTTATTGGCCAAGGCAATTGGCTTTCCGCTTTCAATGGCTTTTATGGTAGGTTTCAGCCCAGCATAACCCACCAAAGCGGTAAGGACCAAATCAATGCTGTCCATTTGCACGACAGATGACAGTGCATTTTCGCCAGCGTAAACCTTTATGTCAAGGCGATCTAAGGCGTCAAAAACTTTGTCGTAATGATTCTCATTGCCAATGACCACCGCATTCGGTTTGAAGGCAATGGCCTGTTCAATCAGTAAATCGCAGTTGTTTTGTGCGGTAAGCACTTCCACCTGAAAACGGTCTGGATTGGCTTGAATCACCTCTAAGGCTTGCGTGCCGATAGAGCCAGTTGAGCCCAAAATGGCAATGTGCTTCTTCTTAATTTCTTCCACGTATTGCTTAACTATTTCAGATAATGTAAAAGTGCATCCGCAAGTTTACGGTCGTTTGAAAGGCGAGGTACTTTATTTTGCCCACCTAACTTGCCCTGCGATTTCATGTAATTTCTGAAAGCATCGCGCGACAATGATTTTACTTCCAGATTTTTTAGAATGCTCCCCGAAATTAAATCATCGTAGTAAGAATTCAGTTTTCGAAGCTGCAAATTTAGGTCTTTTTCAAAGGCCTCCAAATCAGAAGGTTCATTGGCAAATTCTATGTACCATTCGTGCAGTGGCAAACCGCTTTTGGGTGCTACGTTAGGTGCTACTGTAAACTCCACCAATTCAGTTCCTGGCTGTTGTTCAACCGCATATTGCATGGCTTTTTCTACCTCTTCGCCAATCACATGTTCGCCAAAGGCAGAGATGAAATGTTTGATTCGGCCCGACACCACAATACGATACGGATCTTTCGACACAAACTTTATGGTATCACCAATGGAATAGCCCCAAAGCCCCGCATTGTTATTGATAATGAGCGCGTAGTTTTTGTCCAGCTCTACATCGTCAATGGAAAGACGGGTTGGGTTTTCGTTAAAATATTCATCGGCTGGCACAAACTCGAAGAAGATGCCGCTATTTAAGAGTAGCAATAAGCCCTTTTCTTTTTGAGAATCTTGATAGGCAATAAAGCCTTCGGAAGCAGGGTATAACTCAATGCTATCTACTTCTTTCCCTATCGTTTCGAACAACTTTTGGCGGTAGGGTTCAAAATTTACTCCACCATAAATAAAGAGTTCGAATTCAGGGAAAATGTCTTTTATCTTCTTTCCAGTTCTGGCCTGAATACGATCGAAATACATTTGTACCCAGGGCGGAATGCCCGAGATCAAGCTCATGGGCTGATCGAGCGTTTCGTCAATAATAGCGTCCAGTTTCTGTTCCCAATCTTCAATGCAATTGGTTTCGTAACTCGGCATTTGGTTACTACGCAAATAGCCTGGCACGTGATGATTCACAATTCCTGAAAGTCGCCCCGTATTGATTCCCGCAGTTTTATAGGTTTCTGGACTACCCGAT
Source organism: Roseivirga echinicomitans (assembly GCF_001592935.1). Classification (GTDB taxonomy): domain Bacteria; phylum Bacteroidota; class Bacteroidia; order Cytophagales; family Cyclobacteriaceae; genus Roseivirga; species Roseivirga echinicomitans. The sequence goes on along the minus strand of NZ_LRDB01000001.1, from coordinate 179,223 downwards.
AAAAAGATTAGCTTGTTGTCTAGAAACTTCGATTTACCTGTTTCGGCCACATAGCTCAATATCGCATCTCGTGCACTGCCAATATGGTTGGGAATGGAGTCTTTTGTAATAGGAATGTACTTGGTACCCGAGGTGGTGCCTGAGGTTTTCGCAAAGTAGGCGGGCTTGCCCGGCCAAAGGACATCGGCCTCACCCTGAAGGATCTTTTCTACATAAGGTTTGAGCTCTTCGTAATCGCGAATGGGTACATTTTTCTTAAAATCATCATAGGTTTTGATGCTATCAAAATTATGGTCTTTGCCAAAAACCGTTTGGCTTGCAGCTTTGATGTTTTGCTTAAAAACTTTGGCCTGAGAAGCGCTAGGGTTCAAAGACCACTTGCGCTGTTGCGCTGCCATGTAGGCTGCCAAAGGTTTGCTAAGTATCGACCGTATTCCCATAAGAGGCAAAGATATGTTTTTTGAAATGCTGAAAACACCGAAATCTAATAATCTCGATAGAATCTGTATTGGCTTTTAACCTTAATTAACAATGGACAGATTACCAACAATATCTGTGTTACGTATGTTTGAATAGTGTAAAGAGAATTCAGCCTGAATTACATTCTGCTCTCTTACATTTTTCGAATTTAGATAAAATAAATATTTAGGATACAGATATGAAAAGCGCAGCAAAGATGATTCTTCTGGCTTTTGTGGCCGGACTGGCCGGAGCCTTTGTTTTCCAACAATACTTGAGCCCAACTCAAGTAAATGAAATTATAAGAGAAGTGCCCGCCAATTTCAGGCAGGCGAGTTATACCGATGACCGATCGAATGATGAAATGACGAATCGGCCATTTGAAGCCCCAGCAGACTTTAGAACGGCTGCCGATAAATCGATTCGTAGTGTAGTCTACATTAAGAACTTACAGCGCAACAGAAGAAGCATGTCTTTCTATGATTACATCTATGGGCGTGAAGGGGCTGGTTCCGAAGTGGCCATTGGCTCTGGTTCTGGCGTGATTTATTCCAAGGATGGCTACATCATTACGAACAATCACGTGATTAAAGGGGCCGATGAAATTGAGGTAATGCACGAAAAAAGAACCTACCGCGCTACGCTTGTAGGTACAGACCCTAACCTTGATCTAGCAGTACTGAAAATTGATGCAAAAGACTTACCAGCAGTAGAAATTGGAAAGAGTTCTGATGTAAGAATAGGAGATTGGGTATTGGCCGTGGGCAATCCCTTTAATTTAACTTCTACTGTAACAGCCGGAATCGTAAGTGCGATTGGTAGCGAAACGGCAGCCTTAAGAGAAAACTTTCCCCTAGAACTTTATATCCAAACCGATGCCGCCATTAACCCAGGGAATAGCGGGGGCGCTTTGGTCAATACGGATGGTGAATTGGTAGGCATTAACTCTTCTATTATTTCTAAAACAGGTTCTTATGCAGGCTATGGTTTTGCAGTGCCTTCCGATATTGTGGTGAAAGCGGTGGAAGATTTGAAAAAGTACAAGTATGTGCAAAAAGCCTATACGGGTGCAGATGTAGCTGAAATCAATGAAGAACTAGCGAAACGAGAGAACCTAAAAGATTTAAAGGGAGTATTTGTTCAGTCCATTAAAAGGGAAAGTGCAGCAGATATGGCTGGACTTGAGGCGGGAGATGTAATCCTTAGTTTGAATGGAAGACATATCAATAGCAAATCTACGTTTGATGAATTACTTACTTATATGTCACCAGGGGATAAGGTGTTGGTAGAGTACAGAAGAAATCAGCGAGTAGCAGAAACCTACGTAACCTTGGAAAACGTTTTGGGGAATACGGATATCCTGGACAGCCAATCTGGGCTTAATGAAGAGGACATTCATTTCTCTGATTTTCTGGGTGCCGAAATGAGAAAACTCACCCAATTGGAACTGGAAAAGAATGGTTTAAAATATGGAGTGAAGGTGACCAAAATTAACAAGGACACAGGTTTTATGAGAAAGCTCAGTGATATTAAAGAAGGAGATATTATTGTAGCCATTAACCAAAAATGGGCAGGTGATCCAACAGCAGTCGCCAATTATCTAGAGCGCTATTCAGGAAGAATTCAATTGGATATTCTCGATGCTAAAGGAAGGCAGAATACACTGAGGTATAGGTTCCAATAATCATTTATTGAAGGGGTAATAAAAAAGGGGCTTTAAGCCCCTTTTTTATACTGATTTCATTCTCATTTTCTTCTTGAGTTCGTCCATGCTATGGCAGAACTTGGTGTCAATCTCAATCATATCACTGACAGATTGCACTGCGTGAATTACGGTAGAGTGATCGCGACCACCAAAATGGTAACCAATAGATTTTAATGAGTGGTTTGTATATTCTTTGCACAAGTACATCGCTACTTGTCTAGCAATTACAATCTCTTTTTTTCGCGTTTTATCCTTCAAGTCTTCCACACTAATCTGGAAGTATTCACCCACGGATTTTTGGATGTAATCAACACCCACTTCCGACTCAATGTCGTGAACAATGTTCTTCAGTGTTTGCTTGGCCAGTTCTAAATTGATTTCAGCTTTGTTTAGCGTTGCATGGGCAATTAGAGAAATCAAAACACCCTCTAATTCACGCACGTTGGTATCAACACTGTAGGCTAAATATTCTACTACATCATCAGGAATATAAATCCCATCCGATTCCATTTTTCTGGAGATAATGGCAATTCTGGTTTCAAAATCAGGCATCTGCAAATCTGCCGTAAGCCCCCATTTGAACCTCGATAGCAATCGGTCCTGCAAGCCTTTCAAATCTCTTGGCGGCCTGTCGCTCGACATAATGATTTGCTTTCCGCTTTGATGCAAATGATTGAAAATATGGAAGAACATTTCCTGCGTTTTCTCTTTGCCCGAGAAGAACTGCACATCATCTATAATCAAAGTATCTACTTGTAGGTAGAAGTTGGTAAAGCTCTGGATGCTATTGTTCTTAATCGCATCCGTAAACTGGGTCGTAAATTTTTCAGAAGACACATAAAGCACAAAATGCTTTTTATCATCTCTCCTAATTTTATTTCCAATGGACTGAATCAAGTGGGTTTTCCCCAAACCTACACCGCCATAAACCATCAGTGGATTAAAAGAAGTAACGCCCGGCTTTTCGGCTACGGCAATACCCGCAGATCTCGCCAAACGGTTACAGTCTCCCTCAATATAATTTTCGAAATCGTAATTTGGGTTGAGGTTAGAGTGCCTAAACTCTTCCTCTACAGAAGGCATGTCAAAGGGGCTATGAATTTTTGCCGGCTTGTCTTGCTCCCATTTATTTTTTGGTGTTTGGTTTGGAAGCGTAACGGAGTAAGCTTGATTCTGAGCACTTCCACTGTCCACAATGACAGAATATTCAAGTCGGCCTTGTGGGCCAAGTTCAGTATGAATCACTTGCCTAAGTAGTTGAACATAATGCTCTTCTAAATACTCGTAAAAAAACTGGCTAGGCACCTGAATTGTAAGAATACCTTCGTGCAGTTTGAGCGGAACAATAGGTTCAAACCAAGTTTTGAAACTCTGGTCGCCTACCTGGCTCCTAATAAATCGGAGACAGTCTTCCCAAACCGATACGCAATCTTTCACCATCAATTGATTAAGCAAACTGGATAAAAAATCCCCAAGTGATTTTTGGGGGACGACAAAAATGATAAAAATAAGACGAACATGAAAGGCGAATTCATAAGAGAGGTGAAAATAATTTGGCCGTTAAAACTTGCCCTGTAAGCTATGTGCCTCAGTGCCTGTTGAATGGCACATCACGGCATCAAAATCCAGTTTATTAAAGTCGAATTTCACTTTAAATCAGCATGGCGATTTGAAATCCCTTATTTTCGTGTCATAAACTGAAGGAGTATGGAGCAAAGACTTTTCGATGACTTTAAAAAGCCAGAATCTAAGGCTTGGCAGAACCAAATCATTAAAGAACTAAAGGGCAAACCCATTGAAGAACTCAATTGGAAAATTGCTGGTGTGGAGGGGAAACCTTTTTACACTGAAGAAGATTTACCGAGCTCTTTGCCTCAATTACAAATTCCAAATCATCAGGCGGAAGCTTTGGGAGTCAGAAACTGGGTCAACTACCAAGTGATTGCAGTGGAGACAGAAAAAGAGGCCAACGAAATGGCGCTTTTGGCCCTGAATAGTGGCGCGACAGGAATCTTCTTTCACTTAAAAGCAATTCCAAACTTCGATCTGCTCCTCAAAGACCTGCTGCTCAATTACTGCCATATTGGATTGGAGATAGAAAATGGAGCTCAATCATTGACGAGTTCATTCGAAGCTTATATTCATTCAAAAGGAATTGATGAAAATGAAGTGAGAGGCTTTATTCGTTCCAACGAGCCGCCTTTTTTAAGTAAGCTGCCCAATTTCAGGTTTTTCCTTTCAGAAGAGAAAAACGAAAATGCCAATCTAGGCCTAGCTGTTCTTCTTGCCAAAACCATCGATATTGTTGATGCCAAAACTAACACGACTGAAGAGGTTCAAGCTTGGTTTAAGCAATTACAGTTTAACCTCAATGTAGGTGAATCTTACTTTTTAGAAATTGCCCGTCACCGTGCTTTAAGGATTCTGGTTGCGCAGCTCGCAAATTCATATGGCTTTGACTTGGCACTGAACGACATTCAAATTTCTTCAAGCTCTGGCCAATGGAATGAGCCTACGAAGGATGAATATAATTACCTGCTCCGGGCAACAACGGAAGCCATGACCGCCATTATCGGAGGGACAGACGCTGTGATCGTTCAACCTTTCCATCATTTGTTTCCGAAAAACCCAGCCCAAGGCGAGCGCATAGCAAGAAACATTTCTACAATTCTTAAAGACGAATCGTATTTGGACAAAACCCTCGACCCCTCTGCTGGTTCCTATTATATAGAATCACTGACTGCCCAATTGGTTGAAAAAACTTGGGCCATTCTTCAACAAATTGAAGAAAAAGGAGGGTTGAAAAACCTTTCTGAAAATGACATTAACGCTTTAGCCCTTTAATCCGAAATTATGAGACCGATATTAAAAACACTCAACATCTCGGCTGAAAGTACCCAAACTAAGGCTATCGAAAACTGGAAAACTGCAGAAGGAATTGAAGTGCCTTCAACTATTTCCTTTTCCGAAATTAAAGATGCCGAGCATTTGAAATTTGAAGCAGGAACTCCTCCTTACTTGAGAGGCCCATATGCTTCAATGTATACCCAACGTCCTTGGACCATCCGCCAATATGCTGGATTTTCTACAGCTGAAGAATCAAATGCTTTTTACAGAAGAAATTTAGCGGCAGGCCAAAAAGGATTGTCTGTGGCTTTTGATTTAGCGACCCATAGAGGTTATGATTCCGATCATCCACGTGTGGTGGGCGATGTGGGTAAAGCGGGCGTGGCCATTGATTCTATTTTGGACATGAAGCTGCTTTTCGATCAAATTCCGCTCGATAAAATGTCGGTTTCGATGACCATGAATGGAGCGGTATTGCCCATCATGGCTTTTTACATTGCTGCTGCAGAAGAACAAGGTGTGGCTAAAGAAGAACTAAGTGGAACCATTCAGAATGATATTCTGAAGGAATTTATGGTGCGGAACACCTATATCTATCCGCCCTTGCCTTCCATGAAAATCATTGGCGATATTTTCGAGTATTCGTCCAAAAACATGCCCCGATTTAACTCTATCAGTATTTCTGGGTACCACATGCACGAGGCGGGTGCGCCTGCTCATATCGAATTGGCCTATACATTGGCAGATGGTTTGGAGTACATTCGCACAGGCATTAACGCGGGTATGGATATTGATACCTTCGCCCCGCGTCTTTCTTTTTTCTGGGGAATTGGGATGAACCACTTTATGGAGATTGCTAAAATGCGTGCGGGTCGTTTGCTTTGGGCTAAAATCGTGAAGCAGTTCAATCCAAAGAACGAGAAATCAATGGCGTTAAGAACACACAGCCAAACTTCGGGTTGGAGTTTAACAGAGCAAGACCCTTTCAATAACGTTACTAGAACTTGTGTGGAAGCCATGGCTGCCGTGCTTGGTCATACGCAATCGCTTCACACCAACGCCTTAGACGAGGCAATAGCCCTGCCTACCGACTTCTCGGCCAAGATTGCCAGAAACACACAAATCTATCTTCAGCAAGAAACTGACATCACCAAAGTGGTTGATCCATGGGGCGGGTCTTATTATGTGGAATACCTTACCGAAGAGTTGGTGAAAAAGGCTTGGGAACTGATTGAAGAGGTGGAGGAGTTAGGCGGAATGGCCAAAGCCATTGAGCAAGGCCTTCCAAAAATGAAAATTGAAGAAGCCGCTGCCCGTAAACAAGCCCGAATTGATTCTGGGAAAGACATTATTGTAGGCGTAAACCAATACAAAGTGGACGAGGCTTTGGATTTCGATTTGCTGGAAGTAGACAATGCTTCAGTAAGGAAATCGCAATTAGAAAGATTGGCCTTTTTGAAAGACAACAGAGATACGGAAAAAGTGGAAGCAAGCTTAAAGGCATTAGAAGATGCCGCTCGCTCTGGCGAAGGCAATTTGCTCGAACTGGCGGTGGATGCCGCTAGGCTGAGGGCTTCTTTAGGGGAGATTTCTACAGCATTGGAAAATGTTTTTGGAAGACACAAAGCTGTGATCAGATCTATTTCTGGTGTATATTCAAACGAAGTGAAAGACAACGAAGACTTTAAAAAGGCCAGAGAGCTGGCGGATAAGTTTGCCAAAATGGATGGTCGAAGACCACGAATTATGGTGGCTAAAATGGGACAAGATGGCCACGACCGTGGTGCCAAAGTAATTGCTACCAGTTTTGCCGATTTAGGTTTTGATGTGGACATAGGACCACTTTTTCAAACCCCAGAAGAAACGGCACTGCAAGCAGCCGAAAACGATGTCCATATGATTGGCGCTTCGAGTTTGGCAGCGGGACATAAAACCTTAATTCCACAACTTATTGCTGAATTAAAGCGTCTAGGGCGTGAAGACATTATGGTAATTGCTGGCGGAGTTATTCCGCCTGCCGATTATGAATTCCTTAGAGAGGCTGGAGCTGCGGCTATTTTTGGCCCGGGTACTGTAATCGCCAAAGCCGCCCAGGAAATTCTCCTCAAGTTGATGGAAGAATAAACTGTTGGAAAAAAAAGGATTAAAGATTTTAACCAGAACTAAATATCAGATTTCTTTGTAACAATCAGGGATAAGCTTAGGTCAATGCAAATCATCGAGGTTAAGAACAAAAAGGATAGTAAGGATTTTCTGGATACCGCCAGAGTCATTTATAAGAATGATCCTGTATGGGTATGTCCGCTGGATCAAGAAATCAACAATATTTTTGATCCGAAAGAAAATGTCTTCTTTCAAAATGGGGAGGCTATCCGTTGGGTTTTCAAAGATGATCAAGGAAATCTGATTGGTAGAATTGCCGCTTTTATCAATGAGAATAAAGCCAATTTTGGTGCTCAACGTATTGGCGGTATTGGTTTTTTTGAGTCCGTCAATGATAAATCTGTAGCCTTTAAAATTTTTGATACGGCCAAAAAATGGTTGGTGGAAAGAAAAGTAAATACCATTCAAGGACCGATTAATTTTGGCGAAAACGATTCTTTCTGGGGACTGTTGGTAGAAGGGTTCACGCACCCATCGAACGGTATGGTGTACAACCCTCCTCATTACCGTGATTTTTTTGAAGCCTATGGTTTCGAAAAGAAAATGGAACAACTGACGAATCACCTGAACATAACGGATGGTTTGCCAGAACGCTTTGTGAAAATTGCGGAATACGCCATTTCAAAAAAAACCAACCTCACTTTAAAACCTTTAGATGCCAATAGGTTTGATGAATGTGCCGAAGATTTCATGGAAATCTATAATGCGGCTTGGGCACATCACGAAAACTTTACGCCCATTAAAAAAGAGTATGTAAAAGATACTTTCAAGAAAGTAAAGCCATTTTACGACCCTAATTACATCTGGTTCGCTTATGTTGATGGGCAACCTGCCAGTTTCGTTTTGGTGCTGCCCGATGTAAATCAAATCCTTAAGCACTTTAACGGCAAAATCAACCTTTGGAACAAGCTGCGTTTTGTGATGTTGAAGCGGAAAAAGACCATCACTAGACTTCGGGTTTGGGCGATGGGTACACATCCAAAATTCCAGAATACTGGATTAGAATCCGTTTTGGTTTACAAATGCTTTGAAGGTGCCATGAAAAGTCATTATGTAGAAGGCGAACTCTCTTGGGTAGGCGACTTCAATGATAAAATGATTGCTATTCATAAGGCCTTGGGCGCGGTACCGGGAAAGAAACACATCACTTACGAACTTGCGATTAAGTAGCTACTACTTTTTTGCTCGAACTGTACCTCCAACCGGTGAAAGTTCCGGTGCAAGCGTTGCGAACCTGCTCACGATTATCGGAGCGAAAGCCGCCTACCTGAAGCAATCTTGCGTATGAATAACCACAAAGGATCTAGCCTTTTATAAAGCCGCCTAACTTCAGTTACGCAGCATGTTAAATGCTAAAGAGACAATAAATATTGCTGTTCTATCAGTTAATTTCACTAAACTTATTGCTTGTTAAAAGGTGCGTATAGCACCCCATATTGGGGTGCTAACGCTCACTTTGTGACAATTATATATCGCTATACGCCACGTTTGTGATCGATAGCTAACGTTGTGCTTCATTTTAAAAGAACTCACGAAATAAGAAATATTTTCAGCTACAACAATAAAGGATTTGGATACATCGACCACAAATTACTCGGGTAAATTTGTCTCATTATTTAATTAAAAAAATAAAATATGAATTTATCAGGTAAAACAGCAATCGTAACAGGTTCAAACACAGGTATTGGATATGAAACCGCCTTGGACTTGTACAAAAAAGGAGCAAAAGTATATGTTGCTTGTCGTAATCAAGAAAAAGCACTTAATGCCATCCAAAGAATGAAGTCTGACGGAGGTACAGGTGAATTAGTTTATCAGCAGTTAGATTTGGCAAGTTTGAGTTCAGTGAAAGCTTTTGCGGAGAATGTGATACAAGCTGAATCAAGTCTTGATTTGTTGATTAACAACGCAGGAATTATGATTCCGCCACAATCAAAAACTGAAGATGGTTTTGAAACTCAGTTCGGTGTAAACTTCGTTGGTCATTTTGCCCTTACGGGTCATCTTTTTAAATTATTAGAATCAACAAAGGGTTCGAGAGTTGTCACATTAAGTAGTATTGCGCATAGAGGTGCAGTTATTGATTTTGATAATTTCCGATTAGAGAAAGAGTATAATAATTGGAGAGAGTACGGACAAAGCAAATTGGCAGATATTATTTTTGCGCTAGAATTTGACAAACGACTGAAACTGAATGGTAGTCAAATCAAATCTTTAGCTGCACACCCAGGGTTTAGTAAAACAGACTTGCAAGTACACATGGATAAAGAAATGCTCGCCTCTCTTGATTTAATGACTGCCAAAGAAGGCGCTCAACCTACATTAGCTGCTTGCTTACGTGAAGATGCAAAAGGAGGACAATATTGGGGACCAGATGGTCATAATGAACAAAAAGGGAAACCAGCTTTAGCAAAAATTGATGCAGTAGCTTTAGATGAAACCTTTAATGCTAAGCTATGGGATTGGGCTAAAGAAACAACAAAAGCAGATTTTCCTTTTTAAATAGTTTATGCAACTAAATTGTATGATAAAAAAGCGCTAATAACCCTAATACTATTATAAATGTCTATTCCAACAAGGTTAAAAACAATAAGCGAACTTCATCGATTCAACAACATATCTTCACCTAAACATCCATTGATTAGTCTGATAGATTATAGCGAAATAAAACCAACACCTATAAATAATAAATTGAAATGGGTGCAAGAATTTTATACGATTTCAGTAAAACGAAATGTTGTTGGTAAATATCGTTATGGTCAAGAATTGTATGATTTTGATGAAGGGTTAATGACTTTTTTCTCGCCAGAGCAAGTAATTTCAGTCAAATTGATTGAAGAAGATTTGAATAGTAAACCTTCAGGATGGATTTTAGCAATCCATCCTGATTTTCTATTTGGGACTTCTTTAGCAACAACTATAAAAAAGTATTCATTCTTGAGATATTCCGTTCGTGAGGCACTTTTTTTATCTGAAAAGGAAGAGAATACAATCTTTGAAATTCTTCAAAATATAAAAGGCGAATATCAAGCAAACCTTGACCAGTTCAGTCAACACATTATCATAAGTCAACTAGAATTATTACTTAACTATGCCGAAAGATTTTACCAGCGTCAATTTTTGACACGTAAAAAATCCAATCACCAAATATTGGGTAGATTTGAAAATCTATTGGAAGATTATTTTAAAAGGGATGGTGCTTTTGATAAAGGTTTGCCAACGGTTAAATATATTTCGCAAAACTTAAATCTTACGACAGATTATTTAAGTAGCATGCTTAAAAGTTTAACAGGACAAACAACACAACAGCTTATCCATAATAAAGTAATAGAAAAAGCTAAGATTAAGTTATCTACTACAAACTTATCGGTAAGCGAAATTGCGTATGAATTAGGGTTTGAACATTCACAATCATTCAACAAATTATTTAAATCGAAGACTAATCAAACACCATTGGAATTTCGAGCCTCATTTAATTAAAAAAACGAACGCACAACAATGTATATAAAAAATAGGTGAAACAGTTCTATGCTCAAGCGTTCGGGCTCGTATCAAACTTTGTATTTAACCGAAAGTTCCATGCTTCGAAAGCACCTACTTTTCATATACTAAACGTTGGCTGTAGCCTATAGCGAAGGAATGCCTTTTCAGGCAACCGAAGGCTCCGATGTTTCGGTCTGTCTGTTCAGGACAATAGCGGTTTTTAACTTATAGATTGCTTCGTCACCTTTCTTTGCTAGCGCAAGAAAGGTTTCTGCGCCAACGCTGAAGCTAAGTCGTAAGCGTTCGCAATGACGAAGCCGAAAGTTTTCACTCTTTTTTTTGCACCTGAAGCTTTCAAGGGTGGTTGTAGCTTATGGAGAATTTCATCTATGAATTATAGAATACGTTAAGCAATCTCAATCTTCTTTAGGGTACGGTCTGACCTTCGGTACCGACCGATTACAGAAGGGCCACTCTAAGGTCGGCACCGAAGGTCAGACCTGTATAAATTAACGAAAGAACCCGTCTGACTCTGAAATAGGTTAATACCCAAACCTATTTAAATAGGACTGATAGAAAGGAGCTAATCGATTCCCGTACCGAGTAATAAGACTTTGGTAGGCCGTAGCGGCATCGGCATATAAGCCTCGATTTTCAAGCATTATGGCTTTGGTCAATTCTGTAAGCATAGTACCCTCTTTAGGGAAAGTGCGTAGTGCTTGATCGAGCAATTCTTTATCAGGAGGAGAAAGTTTATCTAGAAAATAAACTCCAGTAGACCTTTTGCTATTCTTGGCAAATACTTCCACTCCAAATATGTCTTTAAACGCTAAGCTACCACTCAAAAGGTCAATGCTGAAATGGATGGAATCGACATTATGCGTTTCAAAAATTTGATCGTATTCGCTCCAAAACCTAACTTGATATTGATCCTGAATATCAGCCCAGTCCAGTTGGATATACCTTCCATAAACTTCCGTAGAAGAAGGAAAATTAAGGTGGAGGTCAACAAAACTGGATGGTTCTTTTACGTAATGGTTGGGTGGCCAAGCTTCTAAATTCCGTTTTGGGTGATAGAATTTTTCCCATTCGGTATAAATCAATTCTGAAGGAGGATAGAGTTCATTAAGATCAAGTGTGGCCATATTATACTGGCCTTCCAGTTCAATTTCTAACAATCGCCCTTCGCTGTCCATTAAAATGACCAAGCCGTTGGGGAGCACTTCGATTTGATCCTTTTTGCTCAGAGGCGTTCCGTTTTTTAGCTCAAAGTACCCTTTTTCCGTCTTTTTGTAGTTTTTTCCAGAAGACAGAATCACCCTGAAACCTTCTTGACCTTTGGCCAAGAAACCAAGCATAAGAAAAACGAAAATGAGGGAAAGGTGCCTGAACATTGATGCCAATTTAGTAATCCTTGGCGTCAAAAAAACCACCTTTGCAATGAGCGGCCTGTGGCTTCGTAAATTGCAAAAATTGCCACCACGCTGTATTCGATAATCACGATTTCAATCCATTCAAAATATTCACCGCCAAGGTAGTTGGCGTAGGTAAAGAAAATGAGCAAGGTCCATAAAAAGGCAAATCGCTTTTCGGTAAACACACTAATGGCCAGTAATGGAATGGCATACCAAGGATGAACTGTGGTAGCGAAGAGCAAATAGATGGTCCAAACCCAGAGCATTCGCACAGGCAGTTCTTTTTTTGACGGCAAAAGCGAATACAACACAATGCCAATAAAAGTAGCCGCCATCATCCATTTCCCCGATTGCGCAATAATGTTGTGTCCCTCGGTTTCAAAACCATACCAGCGTGCTAAATAATAGATGCTGGCATTGAATTCGAATTTCTGGAAATAGAGTTCGAGGCTGTCTTTGATCGCCCAAATATGAGCGGTATTGATCAAGGGCAGAAAAGAAATGATGAGCACTCCAGCCACAATGAGGCCGTATACCATGGTCTTCTTAAAACCGATTTTTCGAATCAGCAGGGGAAGGAAAATGAGTGGTAAAAACTTTGTAGCTACCGAGAGCCCAAACCAAATGGCTGACTGATGGAGTTTCTTCTGTTCGTAACTCCAAATGGCTAGAAGCAGGAAGAAAATCATGATGGCTTCGAAATGCAGGTTGCCCGTCAGCTCCAGAATTACCATGGGGTTGAGCGCATAGAAAAGGCCATACCTTTCAGGCAAACCGTAATGGCGCAATAGCTTTCTGATCAAACGAATATTACCAAACTCGAAGGCCAGAATAATCACGCGTAAAATGACAATGGACCAAAATTCGGAACCCGGGCTAAGCAAAGCAGACAGAAAGAAAAATACCTGATTGAAAGGCGGATACACCGAGAAATACTCAGGCGAATTCAGTTGAGAAAATAATTGGATGTTAATGCCTTCGATACCTTGCACTAAATATGTGGTAGGCAATTCTTTGTATGGATCGACCATTTGGGTCAGCAATCGCCCATCCCAAATAAAGCGGTACACATCATCGGACAAACCAGGAATGGAAAAGAGCAAAAGCAGCCTGAGCAACATGGCCCAGTAAAAGGGTAAATCTGCTTCTCGTTCTTGCGTGCAGCGCATAATGTAAATCATGGCTACGGCCATCAATACAAAAGACGATAGCAAGGGAATGGTCAGCGCACGATCTAAGTAATAGCCCGCCACATTAATGAGCAAGGCATATAGAATGTAGGCAAATGTGAGTCGGTTATTATTTTCAGGCATTTCGCGTATGCTGCACGGTATAATAGAATACCAACAGAAAGCCTAAGCTAAGCAAAATATGAAAAGGGAGTAAAGCAAAATCCTGAAAGTAAAAGGCCAAGCCCAAACCTGCCATAAAATAAACCGAAAGTAAGCCTTCCACCACGGTAAGCGGATTGATTTTCTTCACAAAGTATTTGTTGCCTTTCCAGCCTTCCTTTTTGCTTTTAATGTTGAATTTTGGCGTACGAACGAAAGGAGTTTTCTTCCCAATCCAACCTTCAAAAACAGCCACTGCGTTATGAATGCTCAAGCCTAAAAACACGGAAAGTAGCATAAACATTTGTGGCACAAATTCCTTCAGCGTTTTCCAGAAGCCTTCGCGCTTTTCTTTAAAGCCATTCCAATAGAAGATGATCAGAAAGATATAGCCCAGTAAGAAAATACTCGAAATATTCAGCAGGGTTACCCAGCCTGTAGATAGGTTACGAATGAACAAAACAGGCACACTCAAAATGGCCGTAATGACAATGCAAATGAAAATGGCGGAGTTCAATAAATGAAAAGCCGCATGAAATTTCGTTCCGAAAGAAAGGTTGGACCTTAAAACTTGAGGTAAAAGCTTTTTACTGGTTTCAGCTGCCCCTTTTGTCCAGCGGTATTGCTGAGATTTAATGGCGCCCATTGCCGCAGGAAGTTCTGCTGGAGCCACAGTGTTCGATACATAAAAAATTCGCCAGCCTTTAAGCTGAGCGCGGTAGCTCAAATCTAAATCTTCGGTAAGCGTATCGGCTTTCCAGCCACCAGCATCATTGATACAGCTTTTTCGCCAAACGCCAGCAGTTCCGTTAAAGTTAAGGAAGTGACCTCCGCTTGAACGCCCATTTTGTTCTACGAAGAAATGCGTGTTCAGTCCAAAGGCCTGAAGCTTGGTGAGCATGGAGTAATTCTCATTGATGTGCCCCCAACGACTTTGGACTACTCCAATTTTTTCGTCTTGTGCAAAATGAGGAACAGTGTTTTTCAGAAAATCCTCTTCTGGAACAAAATCTGCATCAAAAATGGCGATGAATTCCCCTTTCGCGATCTTCATTCCGTATTGCAAAGCACCCGCTTTAAAACCTTTGCGTTCAGGTCTTCTCACTTGGGCAATGTCAATTCCTTTGGCTTGCCATTCGGCTACTTTTGCTGCGATCAAATCAACGGTCTCGTCATTCGAATCGTCCAGTACTTGAATTTCCAATTTGTCTTTTGGCCAATCGATCGAAGCTACTGCATCGATCAAACGTTCTACCACGTATAATTCGTTGTAAACCGGTAATTGGACGGTAACTAATGGATACTTATAATCGGCTGGAATATCTGGGAGTTGCGGAAGCAGGTTCTTTCTTTTCGCCTTGCGGTACTTGTAAACGAGGTTTAGTTGTGAAATGCTATAGACGAAAATAAACGATAGCGCTCCAGTGTATAATGTTAATATGATCAGCTCCAGCCAATACATTTATAGGTATTTAAATATGGTAAAGATAATCTTGTAGCCAGCCAATACGGTGCCTTTCACCGTGCCTGACACTTTGCTAACCCCAATTCGCTTTTTATAGTTTACCGGCACTTCTGTTATTCGTAATTTCTGTTTTGCGGCCTTCAATTGCATCTCCACCGTCCAACCGTAGGTTTTGTCCTTCATATCGAGCGCCACCAATTGAGGAAATGCGATGGCACGGAAAGGGCCAAGGTCGGTATAATTAACTTTATAAAACCATTTCATCATCGAAGTGGCCAGCCAATTCCCAAATACTTGTGGAAAGGTCATTGAACCTCCTTCACGATTTCCCAAAGCCCTAGAGCCAATTACGAAATCTGCTTCCCCTTTTACAATGGGCCCTGCGACTTCTGGCAACTGTTGTGGATAGTCGGAATAATCGCCATCCATAAACACTAGAATATCGGGGCTTTTGCTTGGGTCTTTCAGGTATTCGATGCCGATTAAACAAGCGTTTCCATATCCTGATGTAGGTTGGTGAAGTACCGTAGCACCCGCGTTTGCAGCCACTTCAGCTGTTTTATCGTTAGAACCGTTGTTCACCACAATAATTTCCTTCACCCAGTCTTTTGGAATATCAGAAATCACATGCGCGATAGATTGCTCTTCGTTGTATGCGGGTATTACTACTTTGATGTTCGGCTTCACCTGTTCGTTCACGGACAAAATTAAAAATATTAATAAGAGGAAAGCTTCCATTGACACATTAGTTCCTTTATTCTGAAATTCGTTTGGCCAAAGGTGCTCCACCCGACCAATACAATCCATGAATTTCTATTTTTAAAAACGAAATTGGGAACTGATTCAGATTAGATTAAGTTTAATTCATGTACATACATATAAATTAAACAAGAGAGGAAATTCATTATGAAAACCGTTGTACATACATCAGAATCAAGAGGTTCAGCAAACCATGGCTGGTTAAAAAGCCGTCATACTTTTAGTTTTGCGGGTTATCACAATCCTGAGCGCGTTCACTTTGGGGCACTTAGGGTCTTGAATGATGACGAAGTAGATGGAGGCCAGGGTTTTGGTGCTCATCCTCACGATAACATGGAAATTGTTTCGATTCCCCTTCAAGGTGATTTGGAACACAAAGACAGCACCGGCCGCAATGAGGTAATTCGCCAAGGCGATGTCCAAATCATGTCGGCTGGAACAGGAATTCAACATTCAGAATTCAATCATAATAAAGGCGAGGCGGTTCACTTTCTTCAGATTTGGGTTTTCCCGAAGGAAAGAAACATTGAGCCGAGGTACGAGCAGAAGGCCTATTTGGCGGAAGACCGCATGAATAAATTTCAAACGGTGGTTTCTCCAAACGGAGGCGATGCGCTTTGGATTAACCAAGATGCGGAGTTCAATTTGGCCAATTTAGACGCAGGCACAAAATTAACTTATGAGGTAAAACATCCAGGAAATGGAGTTTATGTTTTCGTCTTGAACGGAGAACTTATTGCCGCCAATGAAAAGCTAGACACACGGGATGCCGTGGCGGTTACCGAAACCAACAGCTTCGATATTAAGGCAAAATCTTATGCCGAAGTGCTGGTGATTGAAGTACCGATGGAGTTTTAGAAATTAGAGAGGATGTCCGAAAGGGCATCCTTTCCTGTTATTTGAATTCCTTTACCTTTTCAATAACATAGCCTATTTCAGCTTCTGTTAATTCTGGGTAAATGGGCAATGAAAGCACTTCGTTTTGAAGTTGAAAACTATTAGGAAAATTTTCAGGCCTGTCATTCGAATTAAAGGCCGGAGTCAATGGGCTGGCCAATGGATAGTGGATTTCAGTCGAAATTCCGGCATTCTGCAAATGCGCTTTTAGGGCATCTCTTTTTTTAGTACGAATGCAGTAAATATGAAAGTTGTGCGTCTCAGTTTCATTTACTTCTGGAGTGATAATTCCCTCAATAGCTGCGAATACCTCTGAATACCTTTTAGCAATTCGGTTTCGGGCTTCAATCCATTTCTCAACATGATTGAGTTTTACATTGAGCACAGTGGCCTGAAGTGTATCAAGCCTACTGTTCATGCCTTTTACCTGATGGTCGTTCTTGGATAGACCGCCATGATTGGCAACCATTCGGCACTGCTTTGCGAAAATGTCATCATTGGTGAGTATTGCACCGCCATCGCCAAAGGCCCCGAGGATTTTACTCGGGTAAAAACTGATTGCTGAAGCAATGCCCCAACTGCCTACCATACTATTACTCTTCTCTGCAAAGTGCGCTTGAGCTGCATCTTCTATCAAGTACAGGTGATGCTTTTTTGCAAGTTCGGCCAAAGCTTCAATCTCACAGATTTGTCCATACAGATGAATGGGAATAATGGCTTTCGTTCGCGCTGTAATTTTCTCTTCAACACTTTTAGGGTTGAGCCCGAATCGCTTTAATTCAACATCGGCAAAGACGGGTGTAGCACCGCTGAGTGCCACCATTTCGGCAGCAGAGAGCCAACCGTGGGCAGGAACAATGACTTCGTCTCCATTCCCTATTCCTAAAGATTTCAGAATAACAAAAAGGGCATCGGTGGCATTTCCCACCCCAATGCAATGCTTCACTTTATGGGCTTTGGCAAAGGATTTTTCAAAACTTGAAACCACTTCTCCACCAACAAATCGATGTTCGTCAATCACAGATTGAATCGCAGCATCAACTTCCTGTTTTATGGAAAGGTATTGCCGTTTAAGATCTAAGAAGGGAATCTCCATGCGTTGCTAAAATGATGACGAGGATCATATTTATTACTGATGCCTGTCAGGCCAAAGTTAAAGATACCAACATACCTTGGATATGAAATCTAGAAGGCTTGTAATTTATCTATCGCCTTTAAATCAGGTGAGCAGGTCTAGATTTTTAAAACGATTTAATAATAAGCGTGTTAACTATAAAAAGACATTGTTATGAAAAAGATTATTGTTCCTATAGATTTCTCCGACTGTTCTAAAAATGCACTAAGCAATGCTATTGTCGTAGCCGAACGCATGAACATGGAGCTTGTTTTACTTCATTCATTTATGCTGCCAATGGCCACTACAGATGGAACCCCTTTAATGGTGGGCTCTATGATAGACGATTTACAAAAGGCGTCTGAATCAAGCATGGCAAGTTTTGTGAAAAAAATGCCAGAACTTGATCGAGTAGAATATACCACAGAAGTGACTGCTGGTTTACTTTTGAGTGGTTTAAATGATGTGCTTGAAAAGCACGATACTGCCTATGTGATTATGGGTACGCATGGTGCTTCTGGTTTAAAGAGAGCATTTATGGGAAGCAATGCATATACCGTGATTAAAAATGTAGACTGCCCAGTAATTGCGCTGCCAGAAGATGCGGACATTACCAAAATGAAAAGAATCGCAATGTCGGGTGATTATAAGCACGCACCTGCGGCACAGACTATTGAACCTGTGATTGCTTTAACGAAGGCATTTTTTGCTCATTTATCTATCATTCATATTGATCAAGATAAAGATTTGGAGCATAATGAGATTGAAATCGCTAAAAGCTTAGAGAAGTATTTAAAAAAGGTGAATCACTCTTTTCACTTCAAAAGAGACTACGATGTAGAAGAGGGTCTATTGAGCTTTGCGAAAGAAGAGCATATCGATTTACTCGTAATGATTTCACGCCATCATAGCTTCCTTGACAGAATTGCCCGCGGTAGTGAGACCAAACGCATGGTCATGGACATTCCAATGCCATTAATGATTATGCCTGGATAAGTTTCAGTACGCCTATTTCCACCAAGGAAGTGGTAGTTTTATATCAGCAATCGAATTAACAACCATATCGGGCTTAAACGGGAAATCGTTTAAGTCCTCTTTTTTTGACATCCCTGATAAAGTAAGAATCGTGTTATAACCCACTTGAACCCCGCCTTGAATATCGGTGGCCAGCGTGTCTCCAATTACGGTTACCTCATCTGTAGCCAAGCCAATGTGTTTACGCGCTTGACGCATCATTACTGGGCTAGGCTTGCCCACGGTAAAAGCTACTTTACCTGTTGCCGCTTCAATCATAGCCACAATACTGGCGATGCCTAAGTTGTTCCAACCCGTTTTTCTAGGAGAAGGATCAAGGTTGGTGGCAATAAATTTGGAGCCTCCTAGAATAAAATCAATCGCTTTTCTCACCATTTCCAAAGTGAAGTTGATGCCTTCACCCACCACCACAAAGTCAGGGTCGTTTTGAACCAAGGTAAATCCATGTTCATGTAAACTGGAAATCAAACCACCTTCACCCAGCACATAAGCCGTTCCATTCGGAAATTGCTGCCCCATAAAATGAGCGGTAGCCATGGCACTGGTGTAAATGTTTTTCTCCTCCACATGAATTCCCAGTTTTTCTAATTTTCGGACAGCGTCCAAAGGACTTCGTTGGCTGTTATTGGTCATAAAAGTGAAGGGAATATTCTCCTTCTGAAGCAATTCCACGAACTTGTCAGCACCCGGAATCATTCTGTTTTCGACATATATAACTCCGTCTTGGTCTATTAGAAATCCTTGGGGCATGTTGATTTGAATTATGGTTGGTTAAAGATTGATGATAGAATACGTTCTACCAAATTTGCACTCATTAAGCTATCGTTAAGATTGAATAAGGGAGACTCTGTTTTGCCTTGTTTGATGCATTTGGCTACTTCCTCTATTTCATGAACATAACCCGTGCTTTTAAAAGGAAGTTCTACTTTTTCGATACTATCGCCCTTGTGTACCTCAAAGTTTTCAGCTTTCCAGAAAAGTGGAAGCTTGATAAAACCTTCGGAACCATAAATACAGGCTTCTTTATTGGTGTTCATGGCGATGCTTCCAAACACCTGTGCCATTTTTCCGCCTTCATGAGAAAGTTGAACTTGGATGCTCTGGTCAATACCCGTTTCTGAAAGTACAGCCTGTGCACTGAAGCTGTCGGGCTGCCAGCCAAAAATATCTGAGACTATGGTGAGCGGGTAAACTCCCACATCGTACAAAGCACCTCCTGCTAAATCTGGATTAAGTAATCGTCCGTCTGGTTTCAGGTTGGGTGAGTTGAAACCAAAACTCGCGGTGATGTATTGAATATCGCCAATTTCACCCGATTTGGCTCTTCGGATGGCCTCTCGGTAAGCAGGTAGAAAACGCATCCACATCGCTTCCATTAGAAATTTACCTGATTTGTTGGCCACGGTAATCATGGTTTCAATTTCCTCTGAAGAAATGCCCATTGGTTTTTCACAGAGTACATGCTTGCCTGCATTGAGCGCATCAATTACGTTTTGGCAATGGAAATTGTGTGTAGTGCTGATGTAAACGATGTCTATATCAGGGTCAGCCAAAAGGCCCTCGTAACTATCGTGAACCTTAACGTCAGGAAATTCTTTTTCTAGTTCAGATGCATTAGACCTTGATGCAAAAGCATAGGCGGTTTCTCCCTGAACAGACTGTAAACTGCTTAAAAATTTTCTGGCAATTCTGCCGAAACCTATAAATCCCCAATTCATAGTTCAAGAACGAAAATTTTGGAGAAGGAACAGTTTGTTTTCTGTTGTTCTAAGGATTGGCTGGTCATAAAATTAAAAGGGATCGCCTTTCGGACAATCCCTTTCTTCAACCAAAACATACAGTATCTGCCATACCATATAGTAGAAAAACCGTTTCGTAGGATTTTTATTGTGGTAGTCAATGAACTTAATTTTGATCTTAGACAGTCCTAAAACGGGAGGAGCCTCAAATGAGGCTCCTAATGTATAACTCTACTTTTTATTCAAATAATTATTTAACGGAACTTAATGGAGGCATTTACCCCAAAGCTCAATAACTTCACTTTACCAGCCCCAATTCCAGTAAGTGGCATTTTTAAATAGGGAGCCAAACCGAGACCCAGTTTTTCGGTTAGGGGTCTTTCAAAGCCAGCGGTCAAGTTTAGAATTCCGAAGTAATGTTGGTTTTGGTTTTTTACTTGCCAATGATCAGGCCAGCCAGCTTGACTATATTTATACGTATAATCGTAATCCTCACTGAGCATAAGATAGCTTGATATTCCGGTGCCAATAAAGAAACGGTTTCCGTTTTTTGAATCGAAGTATTTCTGGATGTTCAAGGGAATGTCAATCACTCTGCAATTCGCATATACACTAGCCACCGAATAGGCCGAACCCTGCGCCCAATAAGGGGTTTCATACTCAGAACCTAAGGCGCTGTATTTTTTTGAGCCGTATGATAAGCCAGTTTGAATACTGAGGTCATTTTTAACGAAGTACTCCACCATTAAGCCAACCAGTGGTCCTGGTTTCTTAAACCCACTCAAAGTAGTGGCACTCATGTCGCCAGAAATCACGGCACTAAACACCCAGCGTTTATAGGAATCTGTAGTGTCTAATGGCTCTTCCGGTATAAAGCTTGCTAACTCTATTGGAGGTAAATTCAGGCTTGGTAAATCCGCCAAGGGATACCACCTTAAGAGGGCGCTTTCCAAAGGAAGTTTCAATTCTTCAATCTCTTGCCCCATGGTTTGTCGTTGATCAGTTCTGGCACCCAACCTATCAGAGACACTCTCATTTTGAATCACTAGAATGGTCTTTGAGTTTTCTTGTGTCGATTGGTTGGGCTTTGTCTCTGCCCTCACTTTTTGATTGCTTTGATTTGGTGTTGTACTTTCAGTATTAGCCTCTTTTAATGCTGGGTTCGATGCCTTATTATCGGGAGGTGTGTTTTCATTCAATTCGGTGTTCTGCTTTTCTGGGACATCCTGATTTTTTAAACCTTCAATCTGGTCATTATTTGGCCATAAGAATATAAGCAATAGTATAACTAAGAGCCCCGCTGACCCCCATATTTTCCACCAAACGAATGGCGCTCTTTTTACGCCATCGAGCTTTTTCTCCATGGCTGCCCAAGCGCTGTCATTAAACTCAAAATGAGCTTTGTCGGCAGCTTCTTTCACTTTCTGATCTAATCCATCTTTAGGTTTCATCGCCTCATCCATATTGATAAACCTCCTTTCTTAGCATTGCTCTCAGCATGGCCTTTGCCCTTGTTAAATTGGCTTTTGATGTACTTTCCGTAATCCCCAACTGATCAGCAATTTCCTGATGCTTATACCCGTCAATTACATATAAGTTAAACACGGCACGGTATGCAGGGGATAGTTGCCCAACCTTGTGTAGAATCTCTTCATAATTAAGATTGTGATCTGGTGCTTCCTCGACTGATTGGTGCACATTGGCTTCAGTAATGTCTGCCATGTGAGCGTGTTTAAGGTTTTTTTTGATGTGGTCAATACTTGCGTTGACCATGATTCTCCTCAACCAAGGTTTAAAAGGTTTGCTGATATCAAACTTTTCGATGTGGGTGAAAACCTTTAGGAAACCATCATTCAGCACTTCCAAAGCATCGGCTTCGCTTCCAGTATAACGCACGCAAATACTCATAGCATAGCTATAGAAGTTGCGATACAACTCCTTCTGGCTTTGCCTGTCGTTATCTTTACAGCCGTTAATAGTCAGTTCCAAAAGCTTCTCGATCTTTGCCAATGTCAGCCTTTTTTCAATCACTATACTTTCACAACAGATAAAAGGCTGCGTGTTCGAAAAAAAACTCCCTATAAGTTACAAAAAGAGACTAGGTAAATGGTTGATGCGGAATGTTGGACAAAAAAAATGACCTCAACTTTTGAAGATGAGGCCATTTTTATTTCTGTGCTGCTGCGATTCAGCTAAAATAAGTACTCTTAGTTGCTTGCCATTGCTTGCAGCAAATCGTGCCTTGTAATGATATGTACTTCGTTGGCTTTATCTCTAATCATCACCGCTGGATTGTCTTTAGTAATTACAGAAGACAACACATCTAAAGTATTATCAGGTGAAACAAACTGGAAAGGCTTGTCCATTATTTCAGAAACCGACTTGCCCTTTACGTCTGCGTCATCAATCATATGCGCTAAAAGCTTAGAATCCACTAAACTTCCTACAAACTCATTGCCATTCATAACTGGCAATTGAGAAATCCCTTTAGAGGTCATTAACTTAATGGCTTCGGCTACGGTAGCCGTTTGAGCGATGGTCGTCAGTTTACCATTTCCATCTTGGTGGCTCATGATGTCGGCAGCAGTTTCGAAAGCACGGTTTTCAATAAAACCACGGGCTTTCATCCATTCGTCATTGTACACTTTGCCCAAATAGCGAGTACCATGATCAGGCAAGATAATCACCATCACATCGTCTTCTTTCATGTTTTCTTTGGCCCATTCCAATGCTCCAGCTACTGCCGAACCACAAGACCAACCGCAGAATAAACCTTCTTCGCGAGACAGTCTACGGGTCATAATCGCACCGTCTTTGTCAGTTACTTTCACGAAGTGATCGATCATGTCGAAGTCTACATTCTTCGGAAGAATATCTTCGCCAATACCTTCGGTTAAGTAAGAGTAAATCTCTTTTTCATCGAAAATACCAGTCTCTTTATATTTTTTGAATACAGAACCGTAAGTGTCAATCCCTACAGTAACCACATTCGTGTTTTGTTCTTTCAAGAATTTTGAAGTACCGCACATTGAACCACCAGTACCAACACCAGCCGCATAATGCGTGATTTTCCCTTCGGTATCTCTCCAAATTTCTGGGCCAGTAGTTTCGTAATGGGCCGCAGTATTCGACATGTTGTCATACTGGTTTGGATAGTATGAATTCGGAATGTCAGCGTTTAATTTTTTCGCTACTGAGTAATATGAGCGTGGATCGTCAGGCGAAACATTGGTAGGGCAAACAATTACTTCGGCACCTACCGCCCTCAAAATATCCATCTTTTCTTGCGACTGCTTATCGGCCAAAGTGAAAATACATTTGTACCCTTTTGCAATGCCGGCTAGCGCCAAACCCATTCCTGTGTTACCTGATGTACCTTCAATAATAGTACCTCCTGGCTTAAGTATGCCCGCTTTTTCTGCGTCTTCAATCATCTTGACCGCCATTCTATCTTTCATAGAATTGCCTGGGTTGAAATATTCCACTTTGGCCAAAATAGTGCCCGGAATACCCTTGGTTACGGAGTTTAACTTTACAAGAGGCGTATCGCCAATGGTTTCAATGATTGAGTTGTAATACTTCATTTTTTAAAAGTTTTGACAAAATTACGATTTCTATCGCTCAATCCTAAGCCATGTTTTTAAACCTTTGTTAACAATAGTCCAAGATGGTCTATCACAGTTAGACTGAAGTTCTTTGATGAACTCTGAGGCCTGAACTGCAGAACACCATTCTTCTTTTCATATCTTTGATTTCAAATATCAACGCCATATGTCCGAAGGTAATTCCAAGTCAAAAAAGCCATCGAGAAAACACAAACCACCGGGGCTCAAAATCCTTCACGAGGACAGGGATATCATTGTGGTAGACAAATCGGAAGGTCTTTTGACCATCAGCAACGATAAGGTCAAAGACAAAACCGCTCATTTTTTCCTCAATAACTACGTACAAAAAGGCAATCCAAAAAGCCGTGATCGGGTTTTCATTGTGCATCGCTTGGATCGAGATACTTCAGGCGTTTTAGTTTTTGCTAAAAACCAGAATGCAAAAGCCTATTTGCAAGAAGAGTGGAGTCAATTCAATAAAAAATATTATGCCATAGTACTTGGAAAGCCACCAGAAATGGAAGGTGAAGTTACTTCCTACTTAATGGAAAATAGCGCGTACAGGATGTATTCTACTAAAGATTCGAGCAAAGGGAAATTCGCCAAAACAGGTTATAAAGTGGTTAAAAGTAACGCTCACTATAGCTTGTTGGAAATAGAATTGTTCACGGGCAGGAAGAATCAGATTCGCGTACACATGTCAGATATAGGCTGCCCAATTGCAGGCGACAAGGTGTATGGCAAAGACCCTAAAGTCAGAGGAAGGTTGGCATTGCATGCTGCTAGCCTTACCATCCTTCACCCCTATTCTAAAAAAGAAATGACTTTTGAAACAGGACTACCGAATGAATTCAAGGCGGTTATGTCGTAGGGTTATCTTAACCACTAACAACTTAGCATTGTCACGGACGGAGTCCTACAGATCATAACTGGTCACAGGTTTAGAGAACCTGCGACAGATCTTCATATGAACTTTCTAAAGCAGGAAATTACTTTCTCAAGAAATCATTCACCGCTTGGGTGTATCGGTCTCTGTACTCAGGTCGGGTATAGAGCTGAACATGGTCTGCACCCTGAAAGAGTTCAGTCTGAACGTTGTTGAGTCCCATTATTTCATCTTCCAAAATTGAAGCGGGTGTGGTAGAATCTCCATTGCCGTAAAGAATTAAGGTTGGAAGTGGATTGTGATTCAATAGGTAAGAGAATTTCATATTGTCTCCCCAGTCGTTGATCACATGATCGAATTTATCGAAAGACATATCGAAGATAAAGCCTGGGATGCCCATGTTTTCGCTTTCTGCCTTGGTGGTCGCGTAGATATTACTCAAAGGACTGTCGAGGATTAGCTTATCTACTTTTAGACCTTCACTTTGAGCAAACTGAACCAAGTCAGGTCGATTGACTGTAATGGCGCTGGCCATTGCGCCCATTGAAAAACCCCAAAGCACAAATTCATTTTGACCGTAGTTGTCTTTCAGCATCTTCATCGCGCCAGTAATGTCTTCGGCAAATTCATAACCCAAGGCAGTTTCCGCTTCATCCGATTTTCCTGAGTTTCGCAGGTCTGGAATGAAAACATTGTACAATGAATCAAGCCCAGTTTCCTTAATTAAAGCCAAATACTTCATAGTCTTTAGTCGGTTCGAAGTACGACCATGATTGATCATTAAGGTTTGAGTAATTCCTTTTTTTGAAGCCGGAACATACCAGCCATTTAGGTTGATGTCATCCGTCAAGGTTTTAAAATTCACCTCTTCAAAGTTGGAGAAGCCGTAATCGGCAGGGTTACGATTTTCGCCAATACCGAATTTTGTTACCATGGCCGTGTCGTTCAACACATAGTCAAAGGTGTAGCGGTCGTAATCTGTAATCAGTTTCACAGTGTAAGGCAATACCAAGAAATAGAATGCCGCAATCACTAGCAAAAGGCCAATGATCATGATTTTGAAAAACTTCTTCATGATTTTAATTTTTTGAAAGCGAGGCAAGTAAGTACAATACGGCCATTCTTATGGCTACACCATTTTCTACCTGATCCAAGATAATGGCGTGATCAGAATCTGCCACATCACTGCTCAGTTCTACCCCTCGGTTAATGGGTCCAGGGTGCATGATTACAATTTCTTTATTCAATGAATCTAAAAGTTTTTTATTGATGCCGTAATAGAGTGAATATTCGCGCAGCGAAGGAAAGTACTTGATCTGTTGGCGCTCTAACTGAATTCTCAATACGTTGGCTACATCGCACCATTCTAGTGCTTTTCTAACGTTCAATTCTACCTTCACCCCAAGCGAGGCAATGTGTTTTGGCAGCAAAGTTATCGGTCCACAGACCATTACTTCGGCTCCTAATTTTTGTAAAGCGAAGATGTTTGAAAGCGCGACTCTTGAATGAAGAATATCTCCAATAATGGCTACTTTCTTCCCTGCCACACCTCCTAGCCTTTGTCTAATCGAGAAGGTGTCGAGCAAGGCCTGGGTAGGGTGTTCGTGGGTGCCGTCACCAGCATTTACAATGTTGGCACTGATGTGTTTTGAAAGGAAATGCGGTGCGCCTGGGCTGGCGTGTCGCATCACAATCATATCCACTTTCATGGACAAAATATTGTTTACCGTATCCAGCAGGGTTTCTCCCTTTTTTACTGAACTATTGCTAGAAGAGAAGTTAACGATATCGGCTGAAAGTCTTTTTTCTGCCAATTCGAAGGACAGCTTTGTACGTGTAGAGTTTTCGAAAAACACATTGGCGACTGTCACATCGCGTAGGGAGGGCACTTTCTTGATCGGCCTGTTGATGACGTCTTTAAATTCATCGGCAGTTTCAAAAATAAGTTCAATATCTCCAGGCGTTAAATCCTTGATTCCCAAAAGATGTTTGACACTTAACTGTTCCTGCATTACTCTTCTTCGTTAGTGATTAACCAAATGTTGTCGTCATCAACGCCTTGCCCTTTCCATTCCACCAAAACCTTGTGCGAATCAAGCGTATTCACTTGTTGACCCACATAATCGGGCTTAATAGGTACATGTCTGGAGTATTTTCTTTCCACCAAAACTAGCAGTTCTACTTTGGCTGGGCGGCCGTAAGCAATCATGGCATCCATTGCGGCCCTGATGGAACGACCTGTGTAAAACACATCGTCAATCAGAATTACTTTCTTGCCTTCAATCAAAAAGTCGATTTTAGTTTCGTTAGCCCGCTTGGGAGAATCTCTTCTTCTGAAGTCATCGCGGTAAAATGTAGAATCTAGGTACCCTAGTTCTACTTCAGCACCCGTGATTTCATGAAGCCTTGCCTTAATACGCTCGGCAAAGAATATACCTCTCGGCTGAAGGCCTAATATTACGGTATTATCAAAATTCTCGTGATTTTCTATCAGTTCCTGACAGAGGCGGCCGATGGTAATGGCCAGTTGTGGATGTCCTAAAAGGAGTCTGCGTTGCATTTCAAGTGTCAAAGATACTAAAAGGATTGGCTACTGGAACGATTCATGTCAATTAATCGAGCCCATCTCCTTTTATGTTTGGGTTTAACGAAATTTTATTAATGAAGAAAACCTTTCTCAAGTCGCCATTATTATCTCCAGAACGAATACTTTGAACGCCATAAACGATAAAATAATTCTCGTACCAACGTAACGTTCCTGAGCTGTTTTCACTCTCATATCTTAGCCTATCCTCTGGGTCACTCAATTCTAAATTATCTACAACCACTTCAGTATCTTCTTCGCTATTCATCATCTTGGCATGTACCTCTTTTTCAAAATAATAGGCATATGCTCCTTGATTTTTATCCCAAATAAACCCTCCAAACGGTTCAGGAATTCCCTTTCCATCTTTGGGGACTTCAACCCAGTCATCCCATTGAATGTTACCTTTTTTATCCAAAACTAGTGTGTAGGCATGGGTGAACTGGAATGATGCTCTTTGTTGTGAGTTCTCATCATTGTTTGCATTTTGGCTTCTAAAACCTGTTGGGAAATTCGTACCAGCCCATGGATAGTTGCCCGTATCGTGATTGTAGCTTCTTAGAAACTCCCCAAAGACGATTAGCTGATCATCATCCTCAATCATTTCTGAAAACAAAGGTTGAACCCTATATCGAACCTCTTTTTCTTTTTTTCTGGCAGCTTCTGCTTTTTCACGATATCGTGTTGCCTTTTTTTCTCCTAAGTAGGAGAAGAAATTTTCTAACTCACCAAAGCCATAATATTTCATGGTCTGAAGCCCGGTTCTATCTACATGGTTAACAAATACCCCTGCTGGGCTATTGGTAGCTTTGTACGAATATATGCCTACAACCACTTGCGAAATATCGTTTATGGAAGAGGAAATTGCCGATGTAAGGTGGTAGTCTTTAGTCGTTTCCAGCGCATAATCCCGAATGGGATTTCCCAAATAATCATAAGTATTCACGATGATGGTTTGATCACGGTTCCTATTGAATTCCGATGCCAATACGTTAAAAGTTAGACTGTCGCTATTGATCCGTATCTCAAGAAGTTTTGATTCGTTCTGATAAACATTAGACAGCGTCTTTATTTTATTGTTCTCCAAATCAAGGGCAAAAACTACTGGTCTGTTTTCGAAGTATCCACCTATGATGGCGGTGTTTTGAATTACTTCAAACTCTTGAATATCCAACTCAAGTACTTCTTTAGGGTTATACTCTTGAATGTCCCCAGTTCGATTATCGACACTCAGAATTTTTATTTTAAACCTGCCTGGAAACTCTTGAAGCAGCAGGTAAGTTTTGTCATGAACAGAATGGTAGCCCAACAGTTCAAAGCCTCTTTTTATAACCACTTCTTTTACCCATTTCTGGTTAAAATCGGTATCCAATTGGGTAATGGCAAGCGTGTAGTCTTTAATAAGTCCTCTATAATCTGCTTGCACCAAGGTCAAGCCAAGCTTTTCATTCGAGATTAACAGATAGTCCTCATCTCGCCATTCATATTCCAACTCAAATCTTTTATGGTTTTCTATTTGCGCTTTCGCGAATTGAGAGAAAACGAGCAGTATCGATATGAGAATGAAATGTCGCACTAGGATTGAGATTTTTCTAAAATGATGTCAAATTCTTCTTTTTTAACTGACTGAACCGAAAGGCGAGACAGACGCAGTAAATCCATACCCTGAAGTCGATCATCTGCTTTTACGTCTTCTAAGGTCACTGGTTTTTTTAGTTTTTCTTTGGGCGAAAAATCCACTACTACCCATCGGTCATCATCAGTGGTTGGGTCAGGATAATGTTCTTTTACGCATTCCGCAATTCCTACAATCGCCTTTTCCTTTACGCTGTGATAGAAAAAAGCCAAATCGCCCACTTTCATTTCCTTCATGTTATTTCGGGCGGCATAATTTCTTACGCCATCCCAATGGTCGGTACCTTTAGCCACCAGATCATCCCAAGAGTAGGTATTCGGTTCCGATTTGATCAACCAATAGTTCATAAAGACTTATTTTTGAATTAGCTTTCGATGGAATTTAGGAAATGTTCAATGATTAAAAAAGGAGAACATTTTCTTCAATTTATTTCGAACTAAAAATTGCCGCTTTGGACAACAAGACGATCCTTAAACAATTAAAGCTTCAGGCTGCCCTTATGGAGCTGCACGATGAAAATAGTTTCAAGATCAGAGGCTATCAGAATGCCGTGTTCAATCTCGATAAAACCGACCTCGATTTGGGTAGTTTATCCTTGGCTGAACTCGAAAAAATTGATGGCGTAGGAAAAAGTATTGCCACCAATATTAATGAAATCAATCAAAGAGGCATTTCTTCGGCTCTAGAAGAATACCTAAAAAACACGCCAGAAGGCATTGTCGAATTACTCGACATGAAGGGCATTGGCCCAAAAAAAATCAAAGTGCTTTGGAAGGAATTGGGCATCGAAAGTGGCCATGAACTGAAAGAAGCTGCTAATTCTGGTTTGGTGGCCAAGCTGAAAGGCTTTGGTGAAAAAACACAGCAGACCATTATAAATGCCCTAGAATTTAAAGAGGCCAACGCCCATAAACTCCATTTTGCAGAAGCTGAAAAACTGGCGGAAATTGTAATTGCGGAAATGCTAAAAATTACCCCAGACATTAAAATTGAAGTTACCGGTGCCTTGCGAAGAAAGATGGAAGTGATTGAAGTCATCGACCTGATTGTGGCTACCGATGATATCGAAACCATTGAAGATGCCTTGGATGATGCGGAAAACTTTGAGCAGGTCATTGAAGAATCGGGGCCAATTACTTGGCGAGGAACTTATAAGGAACTCAGAATTCCGATTCAACTTTCTTTCTGTGAAAAGGAAGACTTTGTAAAAGAGCAGTTTTTAAGAACGGGCAGCAATCTACACCTTAGCTTAGAGGTGAAAGACAAACTGACCTTAAAAGACATTGTTAGACAGCAAAACTTCGCTTCGGAAAAAGAAATTTATGCCGCGGCCGGTTTGGGTGAAATTGTCCCTGAAATGCGCGAGGGTACTTTCGAAATTGAGGCGGCTAAAAACGGAAAACTGCCTGAGTTGGTAGAAATGAAAGACCTAAAAGGCATTCTGCACAACCACTCTACTTACAGTGACGGAAAGCATAGTCTTGAACAAATGGCGCAACATTGTAAAGATTTAGGCTACGAATACCTCGGTATTTGCGACCACAGTAAATCTGCTTTTTATGCCAACGGGCTTAAGGAAGATCGTGTAATTCAACAACAGGAAGAAATTGACAGGCTCAACGAAAAACTAGCGCCCTTTAAAATTTTCAAAGGCATAGAGTCTGATATTCTTTATGACGGCCAGCTCGACTATACCGATGATGTTTTGGCCAGCTTCGATTTCATTGTGGCTTCCGTGCATTCAGTGTTAAACATGAACATTGAAAAGGCCACGCAGAGACTATTAACGGCCATTGAAAACCCTTATACCACCATTTTAGGTCACCCAACAGGGCGCTTATTACTCAGAAGAGAAGGTTATCCGATTGACCATAAAATGGTAATTGATCATTGTGCAAAACATAATGTGGTGATTGAAATCAATGCTAATCCTTGGCGATTAGATTTGGACTGGCGCTGGGTTCATTATGCTTTGGAACAAGGCGTAAAGTTGGCCATAAATCCCGATGCGCACGAAATGGATGGTTACCAACATATGGTTTATGGCTTGCTGGCCGGACGCAAAGGTGGACTTACGGCCGACATGACATTCAATGCTTTGAGCGCTGAAGAAATCGGAAAATACTTCGCAGAGCGCAAACAAAAAATCGCAGCGAATGTCTAAGCAAAAAATTCTCGTATTGCGGTTTTCGTCCATTGGCGATATTGTGCTCACTACCCCCATTGTGCGAGCGCTAAAAACTCAATTGGATGATGCTGAAATTCACTTCTGCACAAAGGCAAATTTCGCTTCAATTTTAGAAGCCAACCCTTACATTGATAAAGTGCATTTGCTGGAAAAGGATTTAAACCCTCTGATTGCCGAATTGAAGAAAGAGAACTTCGATCACATTGTGGACCTCCACAATAACCTGCGCACCCGCATTATAAAAACCCGTTTGGGCAAACCGAGTAACGCATTCGATAAGCTGAATTGGGAAAAGTGGCTGATCGTTAATTTGAAGGTGAACAAACTCCCGAACGTGCACATTGTAGACCGTTATTTTGAAACCGTAAAACCTTTGGGTGTGAAGAAGGACATGCTCGGCCTTGATTACTTTATTCCTGAAAAGGATGAAGTAGAAAAAGACTGGCTTCCTGAAACGCATCGCAACGGATACATTGCCTTTGCCATTGGTGGCCAGCTCAATACTAAGAAGCTACCCATCGATCGGATGATTGAGCTTTGCGATAAAATCAACAAACCGATTGTAGTTTTAGGCGGAAAAGAAGACGTGGAAATTGGGGAGAGGCTCGAAGACTTCTTCAACCGAAAACATGACAAGGCAGATATGATTTCGCCTTTAGAAGAATTGGGCAAGAAGGCCAATATTTATAATGCTTGCGGAAAATTCAACCTCAATCAATCGGCTTCCATCTTGAAAGGCGCCAGTCATGTTTTCACCCATGATACGGGTTTGATGCACATTGCTTCGGCCTTTAAAAAGAACATTTTTTCTATTTGGGGAAATACCATTCCTGAATTTGGGATGTATCCTTACCAAACAAAATTCACCATTTTAGAAAACAAGAAACTGGATTGCAGGCCTTGTTCCAAAATTGGTTTCGATAAATGTCCAAAAGGCCATTTTAAGTGCATGAACGACATCATCTTTGACTTCTGGATTCCATGAAACACCATCATATTCAACGTACTTCTGTGGCCTTCTTTTTGGCTTCCGCTATTTTAGAAGCTGGAATGAGAACTGATAAAATCACTTCGGAAGATCATTCTTTAATGATGGGTATTTCATTGGGGCTCATCCTTTTTGCTATCGGCATGAATGTGAGTATTGTGAAGAAAATGGGCATCCCAAAGCGCGAAAAGAACATTAGCCAAGCCCTCGGTCTAGTCTATGCGATTTACGTCCTTATTATTTATGTAGTGCTGCCTAGTTAAGAGGCTCTCTCAAGTTTCGAAGGAGACAAGGTAAGGTTTCTCGGGCCTAGAAAACTTATTCAATTCATGATAATATTTTCAAGAACGAGCCCCATAACAATTAATAGAATATCTATGGCGGCCCATCTAAAAGGGGGTAATTTTTTCAAAAATACTTTCGTTCCTAAATAGATACCAATAATACTAATGGCCATATGGATAAATAGCACATAGTCTGGAATCATATACGGAAACCGAGCATTAGTGAAGTGGTATAGGTAATATAAGTCGGCAAATAAGTAGAGCCAATAAATATTAATCACTAGCAGAAGGGTACCAATGATTTTTGGTGCAGTAAAAATTCTCTTCATTCAACTAAGTTATACTATTACAACATCTCATTTGCCAAATTAGCCAACTCAGATCTCTCGCCTTTTTCAAGGGTAATATGCGCATACAGCGGATGATCTTTTACCCTGTCGATCAAATAAGAAAGTCCATTGGATTGCGAGTCTAGGTAAGGCGTATCGATTTGATAGATATCGCCCGTAAATACGATTTTGGTGTTTTCGCCTGCTCGGGTAATAATCGTTTTGATTTCGTGAGGCGTTAGGTTTTGGGCCTCGTCTACAATAAAGAAAATGTTCGATAAACTACGTCCACGGATATAAGCCAAAGGCGTAATCATCAGCTTTTCTTTGGCTACCATATCGGTAATCGCCTTGTACTCTTTATCCGATTCCTTGTATTGGTTTTGAATGAATTTCAGGTTGTCCCAAAGCGGCTCCATGTAAGGGTTCAGCTTTGATTTAATATCGCCAGGCAAATAACCAATGTCTTTATTGCTCAATGGAACAATAGGTCTGGCCAAATAAATCTGCTTGTATTCCCTGCGTTGCTCCAAAGCTCCCGCCAAAGTCAGCAAGGTTTTTCCTGTTCCTGCTACCCCCTGAATGGTCACCAATTTAACATCGGGATTCATAATGGCATCAATGGCAAAAGTTTGTTCTGCATTGCGTGGTTTAATGCCCGAAACAGGTCGTTTATCTACTTTGTGGATACAGTCCTCTTGTGAATTATAACGGGCCAGCACCGAGTTTTTATCACTTTTCAAAATGAAGTATTGATTCGGATGTGCCTTCTTTCTTTTCAGCACTTCCTTGGGGCTAATGGTGCCGTCTTCGTAAAGGTGATTCACCAAATCAGAATCTACCTTTTCGATTTCAATCATTCCTTTCCTCAGCGACTGAACATTTTTTATTTTTCCAGTCTCGTAATCTTCGGCTGCCAAACCCATCGACTTTGCTTTCAACCGAAGGTTAATATCCTTGCTGACCAAAATGACTTTTCGTCCTTTGTTTTCATCGCGCATGCGAAGGGCTGCATTCAGAATCCGGTGGTCATTTTTAGTTTCTCCAAACACCTCGTTGGCATCCAGTTCTCCTTTTCCCGAACCCGCTTCCATGATTACCTTCAGGCTCCCACGGGTTTTCCCGTTGAGGGGAATCCAGTCTTGTAAAGATTTGTCCTGCGCCAGCTTATCGAGTAAACGGGTAAACTCGCGGGCCTCAAAATTCTTGGTGTCATTTCCTTTTTTGAACTGGTCCAATTCTTCCAACACGGTAATGGGAATCCCAATATCGTGTTCCTCGAAATTCATGATGGAGATGTGTTCAAAAAGTATTACGGAAGTATCAAGTACGAAAATTTTCTTCTCACTCAGCGTCTTAGCTCTTGCCATATCGGATTGGTCAATAATTAAGTAGAAAGGTTGATATAAGGTAGTAAAATAATGGTTGAAACTAGCCTGACAGGCTTTATTAATATAGACTTAACATAGGTTTTTGTTTAAATTATTGAAAATGAATGAGTTAAATTTATTGACTACATCATTCAAAAAAATACCTTAATTTGAAGATCAAATCTTTACAACTATGACACCTCCACTTTCCAGAAGAAACTTTATTAGAAACACGGCAACTGTTGGAGCAGCATTGCCTTTCATATCCCCAACAATGCTTTTTTCAAATCAAAAGAGAGCCAAAATCAGAATGGGCTTTATTGGTACTGGCGAAAGGGGCAGAAGCCAATTGACCGTGGCTTTATTAAGAGACGATGTTGAAGTAGTCGCTATTTGTGATGTGGACAATGCGGTTTTGCAAAAAGCCGAAGACATGATTACGAAAAGCGGAGGTAAAAAGCCTGTACGTTTTGGTGGTGATGGGGAGGCCTATCACAAGATGCTTGAAATGGACAATCTAGACGCGGTGTATATTGCGACCCCATGGGTTTGGCACGTGCTAATGGCCGTTGCTGCTATGAAGGCTGGAAAGGCTGTGGCCCTTGAGGTTTCCGGTGCTACCGATATTGAGGAGTGCTGGGATTTGGTGAACGCGCAAGAAGAAACTGGCGTGCCTTTGATGTTTATGGAAAACGTGTGTTACAGAAGAGATGTAATGGCGGTTTTAAACATGGTGCGCGATGACCTCTTTGGTGAAATGGTTCACCTTGAAGGCGGTTATCAGCATGACCTTAGGGCCGTAAAATTGAACGATGGTAAATCTGCCTACGGACAAGGTGTTGAGTTTGGTGAAAACGGATATAGCGAATCAAAATGGAGAACAACGCATTCGGTGCATAGAAATGCAGAGCTTTACCCAACACACGGTTTAGGGCCAGTAGCTACTGCCATTAACCTGAACAGAGGTAACCGAATGGCTTACCTTACCTCGATGAGTTCAAAAAGTAGAGGTTTGCACGATTACGTTGTGAACCATCCAAAGGGTGGGAAAGACCATCCGAACGCCAAAGTAGATTTTAAATTGGGTGATGTGGTCACCACCATGATTAAAACAGTAAACGGTGAAACCATTAACCTTACCCATGATACTAACCTTCCAAGACCTTATTCTTTAGGTTTCCGTTTCCAGGGCACCAAAGGGCTATGGATGGATATCAATAAATCACTTTATGTAGAAGGGCAAGGCAGAGCGCATCAGTGGCAGTCGGACAAAGAGATGATGGAGAAATACGATCATCCGCTTTGGAAAAAGTATGGTGAAAAGGCTTCTGGAGCTGGCCATGGCGGTATGGATTTCTTCGTATTTCATGCTTTTATTGAAGCGCTAAAAAGAGATGCGCCAATGCCAATTGATGTGTATGATGGTGCTGCTTGGATGGCAGTTACTGCGCTTTCAGAACAATCAATCTTGCAAGGTGGTGAACCAGTTCAGTTCCCAGACTTTACGCGTGGTAGATGGATCAATCGTAAACCTATTTTCGCCCTTGACGATAGTTATTAGACGTAATGGCTTTTTTTGATTTAGCATTTGCTACTGACTTACATCTTATTAGACGGTTTTAAAAGGAAGTTACATTTCACAAAGACATAGTAAAAGTCAATTCAATTTATGTTGATTGGTAAAAGAGGTAGCATATTGCTACCTCTTTTTAATTTAGCTTTATATTCGTGCATAAAACTGTATGTCATATGAGCATTAATGTATCCCTTCTAAAGAAAATTTGCGAAGAGGCTGGGGCCCCTGGCTTTGAAAAGAGAGTTCGTGATTTAGTGATTAAAGAAGTTACTCCTTTGGTAGATGAGTTATCTGTAGATAATATGGGTAATGTAATTACTGTAAAAAGAGGAGTGAATAATCCAGAAGGGAAAAAGGCCATGGTGGCTGCTCATATGGATGAAATTGGCTTTATCGTAAGCCATATTGATGATAATGGTTTTGTGCGTTTCCATACCTTGGGTGGTTTCGACCCCAAAACTCTCACTGCTCAAAGGGTAATAATTCATGGTAAAGAGAATGTAATTGGTGTAATGGGTAGCAAACCTATCCACGTAATGTCGGCTGAAGAGCGAACAAAAATTGCCAAGATTTCCGATTACTTTATTGATTTGGGTAGATCGAAGGAAGAAGTAGAAAAGCTGATTTCTATCGGAGACCCGATTACTAGAGAAAGGGAATTGATTGAAATGGGTGATTGCGTCAACTGTAAATCTATTGATAACCGTGTGTCTGTCTTTATTTTGATTGAAGCCTTACGGAACTTGAAAGATCAGCCTTATGATGTTTACGGTGTGTTTACCGTGCAAGAAGAGGTGGGCTTAAGAGGAGCAAATGTTTCTGCTCATACTATCAATCCAGACTTTGGTTTCGGATTAGACACCACTATTGCTTTTGATTTACCAGGAGCACAACCCCACGAAATGATCACAGAATTGGGAAAGGGTACGGCCATCAAAATTATGGATGCTTCAACCATTTGTGATTACCGTATGGTGGAGTTCATGAAACAGACAGCCAATGCCGAGAACATTAAGTGGCAGCCAGAAATTCTCACGGCTGGTGGAACCGATACGGCTGGAGTTCAGCGCATGGGTAAAAATGGAGCTATCTCTGGAGCGGTCTCCATCCCCACAAGACATTTACATCAGGTGATTGAGATGGCCCATAAAGATGATATTCAGGGTTCGATTGACTTATTGATTGCTTGCCTAATGAAGCTCGATACTTATGACTGGAGTCATTAATTAGGCTCTTTTCAAGGCTTCGATTCACATGCCTTTTTGCTTGAAACATCAATCCCTTCGGGATTGAATACTTATAGCTATTTAATAATTTTAGGATATACGACCCCAGAGGGGTCGAATGTTTTTTATGTTCTCTTGGTTATTAATATTTGACCTGAGCATCTGTTTGGCAATTGATTAGCCCCTCGTAAGCTTATAGCCTAAGTAAGCAGCTACCATTCCAACCACAACACTTGCCGCGATATATAATAGTGCTTGAAGAGGTTTGTTTTCAAGCAGAAGGGTGTTGCCTTCGTAAGCTAAGGTGGAAAAAGTGGTGAATCCACCACAGAACCCAGCAATGAGCAATAGATTGATTTGAGGGGAGAATAGTTTTTCTTGGGTGGCCCAGCCCATCAAAAGCCCGATAAGAAGGCAGCCAGCAATGTTGACTATAAAAGTGCCGTAGGGGAATAGGTTGGGGTATTTTGAATGAATGGTGTGCTGAATTACATAGCGTAAGGCACTCCCTACTGCGCCACCTAAAGCAACAATGAGCGCATTTTTTATCATTCCTTCACCTCCTTTTTGGGAGCTTTCTTTTTAATGTACTTGTAAACTTTATCGTATTCGCTGTTCTCTTGATTTGATATTTTGACATAACCCTTGTTCATGAAAACCAACTTTAACTGTTTGTATTCAGTCTTATTAGTATTAATAATGGTTTCTTGCCAAGCACCTAGTTCAGAGATCTCTTGAACTGATTTGAAAAATCGGAAAGGATAGTAAACATGGATTTGGTCGTAGCTAATTTTCAAGACCTTATAATTGAAAATGAGTTTGTAGAGCATAATGGAGCAAACCACCAATAAAAAGCCTAGCAAAATATACCGCCAAGTACCCGATGGTTCTGCTAAAATTTGACGCATAAAGTAGAGTGCCCCTATAACAGAAACAAGAGTGAAAACCGTTAGGGAAAAGATGGTCTTACGTTTGGGTTTTGAAATAATCATGTGCTACGAATTAATCAAATCTTCTCTGAATTCGCTAATGTGTGATTGAATGTCGGGGAAAAATAGTCTGAATTCTTCTTCGAACAGCGAATAATGGCGAGTTAAATCTTGAATGGACTCATCCATTTTAGAATCGAACTTGGTTCTTCTTGATAATCCAGATAGTGCCCTGTGAATCCCTTTTAATTCAGCATAGGCCATTAACCAATTATTTGATACCATGTAGGGTAGCATATGCTGTGCTCTTACAGGCATTTGATCTTGAAAAGCAACCAGTCTTTTAAAATGACTTTCGGAAAATATTCTTAAATCCTCGGAATGAAATTCATTAAAGTTCTTGGCCAAAAAGTGGTCATAGAACATGTCTACAATGACTCCAGAATAATGTCTATACTTATCGGAAAGGCGTTTTTTACTTTGGTTTACCACTTCGTGTGAATCGGTAAAACGATCAATTTCACGATGAAGAAGTACACCCTTGGCAACATCGGGCTCATAATCTTGGTACTGATTTCCCTTCACAAAATCACCCAAAAAATTACCGATGGCTATTTTTGAGTTTGACCCTGAGAGATATAAATGCGCTAAATAATTGATGACCTTTTATAATTAGGTCAGTAAGGTAACGACTGAATGCTTGAATTACAATTAGCCTTTGGTGAAGATGTTTTTAATGTTGAGGTAGTCGATGAAATAAACCATTCGAATGGTGATCGAATCTACGTTTGGCGCTCCAAAAGTATTATTGAAGTTATCCATAAAACGCAATTGCGTATCGTAATCATTTGTTCCAATGCTTCTTTTCCAAATGGCCTTAATTTCAGAGCCAGGGGCGAATTGCCAATTGTACTCCATATCGATGTTGAAGGCATTGTAATTTCTATTATCTACCATTTCACCTGAGTCTATACCATCATAAGTTGTAGCAATCAGCTCATCATCTTCAGTAAGTTCATAAAACTCTTTGTAGTCTACGCGGCTCCAGTAATGTCTGGCCCTAAAGGTAATACCCATTCTGTTGTTAAAGATGTAACTACCATTTAGGGTATTGGTGAAGTTTCTTACTTCTCTTCTTCCAAAAATTACCGACTCCAAATCACCTGTAGTGCTGTTATAAAGCCTTCTTGCATAGCCCCTTTCGTTGTCGCGACTGCTCGCTTCCAAATTATGGCTAATCTCAGCCCTTTCTCCAATTCTAACTCTCGCAGAGATATTCATAGATTTATCTGTCTGGTCCCAGTCAGCTCTTCTGCCAAATCTTAGATTTCCTGATAACCTTACTTGCTTACGACTGTCTGTTCCCACGTTCAGCCTAGTGTTATAGCTACTAGGTTTTTTGAATACGTAACCTGAAACACGTGATTCAAAAAAGTCATTACTAACTCCAGGGCTATTGTTAAATTCAGCACTCAAGCTCCAGAAATTCTCAAGCTGTCCACTAGCGTTTACGCTATACCTCCAAGAGGAAAATTCTTTAGGCTCATAAAGTTGTTCATGGTTTGCATTCAGCCTTACCCTGTAGTTGTTGAATAGACCAACTGGGCTAAACTGATTAAATGAGAAATTTGCTCCATGCTCAATTTGGTTTGACTGACGCAGAAAACCTAAGTCATTAATGTCGTAAGTGTCGCTCTCCACATTTCTATTAATACCGTATTGAAATTGTCCTCTGTTCTTGTTGACTCCAATATTATATTTAATTCCCGCTTTCGTGTTCTTAATCTCATCAGAGTAAGAAGCTACATTACTATAACCAAAAAAGCCCGAAGTACGCCAATTTCTGTTGGCATCGTTGAGTGAGAAATTGAATGCCGTTACATTGGCATCATCTCCATTTTTAGCTCTTGTTACATTGGTGTTCGTTAATGTTACACTGGAGTTATTCTTAAGGTTTTGATCTAGAACTATCACATTAAAGTTAGTAAGCGGATCAGCTTCAATCTCGGTTTTTGCTCCTGTATCCGTATTTTCAACTTCTAAATAAGTGGGTTTCGTAATAGCATTAAAGAATCCAATCCCTAACCCTCCATTTGTTCGGCCTGTGATTTTACTGGCATTAATCAATTGTGCTGCATCTGGTGAATAGGTCACCGATTCGTTATCATTTAATGCTCTAGTACGATTTCCAAAGGTTCCTCCAATTCTTCTGGAATAGAACAAACCAGCTTTGTTAAAGAGCTCAACACCTTCAGTGAAAAAGGCGCGATTCTCATCAAATTTCACTTCAAATGGACTAAGATTGAGTACTTGCCTGTCAGATCTTACTCCACTAAAATCTGGAATAAGGGTCATGTCTAAAGTAAAGGCATCATTGATTCCGTACTTTATATCCATACCACCGTTTAGCCTTGGGTTACTGGTGCCGATTCCGGTGGCACGATTAATTACAGTAGACACATAGGGGTAAAAGAATAATCGGGTGGGTGGCTTTAAGTTACTAAGGTTTTTTACTACTCCTGCTTGATTTAAAAACCCTGGAATTTCAGGGTCTATAGGGCTCCAGTAAGAGTCTTCATTGAGAGACACACTTTTACGAAAAAAGTTAATACCCCAGTCTTGAATGTCTTTTGAAGTAAACCTTAAAACAGCATAAGGTATTTTCATCTCAACAACCCAATAATCATCCTTGACCTGAGCTGAAGATAACCATACTGCATTCCAGCCTGAATCGTTTCTGTAGACGCTCTCATTACCGCCATTTGAATAACGGGTATCATATTGAACACCTGCAACGGTTACAAAAAGCCCCACACCGTTAAGCCCAGCATTGTAAGGGTCAAAACTCACACCGAAGTAGTCTGAATTACCAATGTTATCGCGATTGGTTAAGATGTTGAAAACATCTTCCTTTTTTTCATAAAGTTGCGCAACGATGTATACTGCTTCATCATCATAAAGCATTCTAACCTCTGATTTTCTTGTGGCGGGCATGCCTGGATTTGGGCTGTTTTGAACAAAGTCAGTCACTAATGGAGCGAGACACCATACGTCTTCGTCCATTACACCGTCAATGGTGATTTTCTCATTCGTTCTTACTGCTTCAAACGATTTCCGTTCGTCTTGAGCGTTTGCACTAATCGTCCAAACTAATGCCAGAAGTATGATTGTTAACTTATTGAAGTTCAATGCTTTTTTGTTTGTATGTAATAACAGACAAAGGTGGGTATTGTTGGTAGACTTATAAATTCAAATTATTTACGTACCTCCTTTTTTAGTGTGAATGGTTTTGATACACTAATTCCTGTGTTTAATTCTATATAATTATTGTGCTTTTAAATATTGATATCTGAAAGTATGACTTTTAAAAATGAACCTATAGCAGTGCATGTCAGTAGGTAAAGAAGAATTAGGGGCCACATTTTTTATTGTAGGTAAATTCCGAAGGTTCCACCCTTTCATTTTCTTAATGTACTTTTGCACCATGGATGTTTACGGAAAAGCACTCAATGATTTTCATGCTGGAATAGAAGACCAATCGCTTATGCTAAACACCTCATATGGAGGGTCTGAAGAAATGCCTGTATGGTATTTTTTTAGAGGCTATGAGGAAATGCCAGAAATGGAACAAATGGCGCTGTCCATTGCCGATGGGGATATTTTGGATGTAGGTGCTGGGGCTGGCTGCCATGCCTTGGTGTTACAACAAATGGGTAAGAACATTACGGCCATTGATACCTCCAGTCATGCCGTTGACTTAATGAAAAAGGATGGATTGAAAAATGCCGTTAAAGCCGACTACTTTAAATTCAACCAAAAGAAATATGATACCATAATTCTACTCATGAATGGCATTGGTATGGTGGGCAAACTCAATCGGGTCAAAACCTTTCTGGATCATGCTAAAACCCTCTTAAAGCCAGAAGGGCAGTTGATTTTTGACACTTCAGACATTAAGTATTTATATGAAGGGCAAGACTTACCAACAGACAAATACTATGGCGAAGTAAGTTTTCAATACGAATATCAAGGCGAAAAAGGAGAGTGGTTCGATTGGGTATATATTGATGAAGACACCCTTGCTGATATTGCGGAAGAGTGCGGTTGGTTTTTGTATTACCTCCATAAAGATGATAGCGATCAGTATTTGGTGAGGATGATTCCGAAGGAGTATAAGTAAGCCTTTTGAGCGTTTGAATTCTAGTCACAGAATTGCGTATCTTCCAAAGATAAAAACCTGATCAAATGAAAAGAATACTTACGCTATCACTTTTAGTACTACTCTCATTAGGCCTAAACGCCCAAAAAACAATCATTCATGCTGGTAGATTAATTGACGGAAAATCCGATCAAGTATTGACCTCCATGTCGATTGTGATTGAAGGCAATAAAATTGTTTCTGTAGACCGCGGATATACCAAAGGAGGAAAAGACGATCAGGTAATTGATTTGAAGAATAAAACGGTGATGCCTGGACTGATGGACATGCATGTTCATATTGAGTCGCAAAGCAGCCCTAGTTCGCAGCTCGCTGGATATATAATGAACGAGGCCGACATCGCCTATGATGCACAAGTATATGCCAACAGAACTTTAATGGCTGGATTTACTACCGTAAGAGATTTGGGCGGATCGGGCGTTAATGTGGCGTTGCGCAATGCCATTAACGCAGGAAAAGTAATTGGTCCAAGAATTTATACAGCAGAAAAAACCATAGCCACCACTGGCGGCCATGGCGACCCAACAAACGGAGCGAGTAATCACTTAATGGGCGACCCAGGCCCTTTGGATGGAGTAGTAAACAGCGAAGAAGATGCAAGAAAAGCCGTACGTCAACGCTATAAAAATGGAGCAGATGTAATCAAAATTACTGCTACGGGTGGTGTGCTCTCTGTGGCAAAGGATGGTCAAGGCCCTCAGTTTAAAATGGACGAGCTCAAAGGGATTATTGAGACGGCCAATGAATATGGAATGGTAAGTGCCGCACATGCACACGGTGATGAAGGAATGCGAAGAGCAGTAGAGGCTGGAATTACTTCTATTGAACATGGTACTTTTATGAGCGACCAAACCATGGACCTGATGATTAAAAAAGGAACGTACTATGTGCCGACAATCTCTGCTGGTGAGTTTGTGGTAGAAAAGGCAAAAATACCAGGCTTCTTCCCCGATGTGGTGGTGCCCAAAGCTTTGGAAGTGGGGCCACAGATAAGTGCCACCTTTAGTAAAGCATACAAAAGAGGAGTGAAAATTGCCTTCGGAACAGATGCGGGTGTTTTCCCTCATGGCGATAATGGCAAAGAA
Organism: Roseivirga echinicomitans; assembly: GCF_001592935.1. GTDB lineage: Bacteria > Bacteroidota > Bacteroidia > Cytophagales > Cyclobacteriaceae > Roseivirga > Roseivirga echinicomitans. Next base: position 135,906 of record NZ_LRDB01000001.1, on the reverse strand, counting down.
TTCATTTACATGGTAAAAGCAGGGATGAAACCTATGGAAGTCATCAAAGCGGCTACCATGACTGCATCACAATTGTTAAGAATCGAGAGCCAGTACGGTTCAATTGAATCGGGGAAAATGGCGGATATTATTGCTGTTGAGGGTGATCCTATTCAAGATGTTTCTACGATGACGGACGTTAAGTTCGTAATGAAAGACGGGAAGGTTTATAAGAAGCAAGTCACTCGTTAGATAGAATTTTCATGGATGCTGGAGAGAATAAAATGCTTTTTATAGCATTCTTTTTTAGAATAAAGAACCACTGATTTTACCCGAACCAAAGACTAATTCCTAAATTCGCTTATGCAACACATTTTGCAATCCTACCTCAGGCGATTGACAAACCTTTCAGCGAACAACCGCTCGCTGGTGTTGCTCAAGCTTTTGTCCGATCAGTTCATCGACCTCCACGATTTCGATCATATGGACTTAAAGCCCTCTTTTCGGATTATAGAAGATATTATTGTGCAGAAAACCTCCATTCCGCTTATTCCGAATTCAGATGCGAGGGAAGCACGGTCTAATCAGCTGGCTACCCGATTGAGACAAGTGAAAAGAAGGGAGCAGTTCCTTTTTGATGAAACGGGAGGAAAAGACCTGTATGTCGGTTGGCCTTTTGTGCAGGGCAAGTTCAACGATGGTTCTATCGTTCGTGCACCTCTCATTTTCTTTCCGGTTAACCTGGAAATGAATGACAATGAATGGAGTCTAAAGCCGAGGACGGACGTAAACGTAACATTGAACAAGAGTTTTTTAATGGCTTATGCCCATTTTAATAATGTAAGCCTTGATGAAGATTTGCTTGAAAGGTCTTTTGATGATTTCGAAAAGGGAAGTACAGTATTCAGGTCGAGTCTGTATGATTTATTGGAAGAAAGCAAAATCAGTATCCGATTTGGGAGTGCCATTTATGCCGATAAACTGAATCCATTTGCTGAATTCTCAAAGGCCGGATTTGAAAAGGAAAATGATCTTGGCAAACTCAACCTGATTTCGGAAGCCGTGTTGGGCATTTTCCCCCAAGCCGATTCTTACCTCATGCCAGATTATGATCACATGCTGGCCAATTTAAAAGTGGATTCGCTAGAAGAGTTCTTTGCTCATAAAAATCTATCAGAACAAAATGACTTTGGGGCTGACTTTGACCCTTACCGATACTTTCTGGACAAGGTGAAAGAGGAAGAAACCTTCACTCCTTTCAGAAAGGATGTCTTTCAAGAGAATGCGATTAAGGCGGTTAAAAAGGGGAATTCCATTGTAGTGCAAGGCCCTCCTGGCACAGGTAAATCCCAACTGATATGTAATCTGATGGCCGACTATATGGCTAGGGGGAAGAAAGTGCTTTTAGTAAGCCAGAAACGAGCGGCTTTAGATGTGGTGTATGAACGCCTGAAATCTAAGGATATCACTGATTTTGTTGGCTTGGTACATGATTTCAAGGATGATAGGAAGGAAATTTACTCGAAGATTTCTAACCAAATTTCTCGATTGAATGAATATAAAAGGAACAATACCAATCTCGATGCCATTCAACTCGATCGTGCTTTTAAGCAGGCCAGCCGAACCATTGATGATATAACCGATACGCTAGAAGAATATAAAAAGGCTTTGTTCGATGATACCGAAAGTGGCCTTTCTGTAAAGGAGTTATACCTCACCTCGGACCCCGAAATGGAGTCCATTCCTTTGGTTCAAGAATATCATCAGATTGACTTTAGGGGCAATCAGTTTGAAAAGGAAATGACGCGCTACTTTGAGTATGTGCAGAAGTTGAATGTAGAGGGACACCCCTGGTCTGAAAGGGTTGATTTTTCTTCTTTCAAGATTCAGGACCTAAAGAAAATGCTGGAGTACCTGGATGAGATTCCTGTAAAGACAAGCCGTTTGGCAACAGAAGTTTCCTCTATTTTGGATGAAATGGTGGATTATGATACCTGCCGAAGAATGGCTGAGAATCTAGACAAGCTTAAAGACTTTAATGAGTACCTGAAAAACGAAAAAATCTACGCCCTGCTTAAGCCAATGATCGGGATCCCCAATAGGGATGGCGATTTGCTTTGGCTGGCCAACAGTAGGGTCTTGATCAATAAATGCTTTGAAGACGAAGGAATTGAGAAGAGTTTGGAAACCAAAGAACTTGGAGAAGTTCAGACGCTATTGAAAAAAAGGGCCAATGCTCGCAAATCGTTTGTCAGGTCTATCAAGTGGAGTTTTTCAAAAGAGAAGCTTCGATTGGCTAGAATTCTTGTGGCCAATGGACTTTCCAACACGAAAGAAGATTTTCAAACTTTGGATCAAAGGATTGATAATCGCTTGAATTTACAGCATCAGATTACAAAGGTTAAGTCCGTCATATGGGTCAAAGAAGCTCCAAATTCTTTTGAGCAGGAAGATTTAAATGTTTGGATTGATCAACTCGAAATGGCCCTTAAGGCCAAGTTGATTTTTGCTTCATTCACCAATTTCAAAGAGTATTTTCCCGTCAATAAACTTACTGCCAAGGAAATAAAGTCAAGAGTAAGCGCTGTTCGCGCTACATTAAAGGACTTACCTAAAAAGAGGGAAGTGTGGAATAAATACATACTTCCTGTACAGATTGACCAGTTGTTACTTTCTCAGGATTTTCTTTCACAATTGAAAAGGACATTGAAACGCGATTTCGATTCTATTTGCGAGATGGACCTGATTAAAGCTTCTTTAACTGAGGCTAGGCTTTCAGGGCTCAAAAGGTTAGAGGAATTGGGGGCAAGAACCACCTCAGAGTACATAGCCATTTTCGACAATAGTCTACGTTTGGCTTGGATCGACCATGTTGAAAGTAAACACCCAATCTTGAGGTCGGTATCTACCTTGAAGTTTGAGCAAATGATCAGCGACCTTCAGGATGCCGAGGCACAAAAACTAGAAACGAGTACTCAAATTTTGCTTCAAAAGGCCAGAGAAAAAACCTACGAGCCTGCGGAATACAATCGCCTCAATAATATGACTACCTACCGCGACCTTGAACATCAGGTAAATAAGAAGCGGCAGATTTGGCCTTTGAGAAAGCTAGTTAATCATTTTTCGGAAGATATTTTTTCTTTGATGCCTTGTTGGATGGCCTCACCAGAATCAGTTTCTGCCATTTTTCCAATGGAAAGCTTTTTCGATTTAGTCATTTTTGATGAAGCCAGTCAGTGCTTTTCAGAGAAAGGCTTACCTGCCATTTATAGAGGGAAGCAATTAGTCATTGCTGGCGATAACCAACAACTGAGGCCAAATGACCTGTATCGGGTAAAGTGGGAAGAGGGGTCGGAAGAGATGGCACTAGAAGTGGAATCACTTTTAGAGCTGGTGAGTAAGTTCCTAATGCAAGTGCAACTTCAAGGTCATTACAGAAGTCAGTCACTGGCTTTGATCGACTTTTCGAACCAACATTTCTATAAGGGGAAGCTTCAGATGCTTCCTCATTTTAATCAAATCAATGATTCAAAACCCGCCATTGATTTCATCAAAATGGATGGCCTTTGGGAAAAAAGGACCAATGCACTCGAAGCTGAAAAAGTGATTGAATTACTACTTCAGCTCAAGAAGAGTGAAACGTCTAAATCGGTAGGTGTGGTTACTTTCAATATAAGCCAGCAACATTTAATTCAAGATAAAATTGAAGAAAACGGACTTGGTGATTGGGAAGGGCTTTTTGTGAAGAACATTGAAAACGTTCAAGGTGATGAACGTGACATTATCATTTTTTCTACGGCTTATGGGCGTGACGCGAAAGGCAAAATTAATCTACAATTTGGTAGCCTAAATATGGCTGGCGGAGAGAATCGGTTGAATGTAGCCATTACACGGGCAAGGGAAAAGGTAGTGATTGTAACTTCACTGCTGCCGGAGGAAATGACGGTGGGGCAATTGAAGAATGAGGGGCCTAAGTTGCTCAGGTCTTATCTAGAGTATGCAAGAAAGGTGTCAGAAGGTGAATATGAACCCACTGTCAATACCTCAAAATTTTTTGGTCAAGATTGGTATTTGAAAAATAAACTGAAGGATTGGGAAAAAGAGTTGAGTATAAAACTCACCGAAGAACTTCCTTTTGCAGACCTTTCTTTAAAGTGGAGGGGAAAGTACAAGGGTGTTTTAATGACGGATGACAATGTGTTTTATGAAAGCTCCACGGTTAAGGACAGCTTCGTTTATAAGCCATTTCTATTGGAGTCGAAAGAATGGAAATACAAGTTTGTCCATAGCCGTAATTTCTGGCAAAACCCTCAAGTCGTAAAGGAAAACATCGGTCGTTTGGTTGAAACTGTTCAAGAAACAAACTAATTCGAGACCTCTTCCACCCGAACCCCTACAGATGGTACTTCCTGTAAATTTGCTTCGCGCATATATTGGGCTATCTTGATTTTAAATACTCCCGTTTTTGGAAAGGTATAGGCAGGAAGGATCTCTACTTCGTGTTGAAAAATACTGTTGCCTTTGCCTGATGGCTTGCCTGTAATGGGGTCAAACAATTGAATATTGATCAACTCGGACTTGATTTCTGTGCCTTGTTCGTTTAGTAAATAATAAGTGAGGTAGAGGTTTTGAGATTTAAAATCAATTGAGTTACGAACGTTCAGCAGTACTCTTTTGGGTTGGCTGTCTTCAATGCTAAACTCGAATTCAGGTATGGTATCCATGTTCCATACTGCAGCCTCAAAATCATAAACATCTTCATAGATTTTGTGCCGATCGCAAGCGCTTAGTGTAATCACCAAAGCTAGCAGACAAAGCCATTGTACTCGTTTCATTTTTGTGGCCTGCTATTTTTATTGTTACGATTATTTCGGTTTCTGTTCTTGTTGCTCCTATTCCTGTTTTTGGAATTGAGATTACCCTTCTGTCCACCTTGATTTTGTCCCTTGTCTTTTTGCTTGAACTTCTTGTCCATTTTTTCAAGGTCACGGTTGATACCCACATCACTCAAGTCTTTAATCTCAAGTTCATCGAGGGTAAGGGTTTCGGGAATTACCCCATCTTCATTCATGGCTTTAATTTCAGCTACCCTTGCGACATCAATAGGATGCCAAGTGTTTTCGCCATCGTAGCCAAACCACATGATTTTTCTGAAAATGTCTGTTTTTTGAAGTTTAGCATCTCCTACTTTAGTTTTCAATTTGGTTACCTCTGGAATGTCCTCTAGGGCATCCATATAGGTTTCCAGTTCGTAGTTAAGGCAGCATTTTAGTCGTCCACATTGCCCAGAAAGCTTGCCTGGGTTTAGACTTAGGTTTTGATAACGGGCTGCGCTTGTGCTTACACTTTTGAACTCGTTCAACCAGGTAGAACAGCAGAGCTCTCTTCCGCAAGAACCTATTCCGCCCAAACGGCCAGCTTCTTGTCGAAGGCTAATTTGCTTCATTTCTACCCTGATTTTGAACTCACTTGCCAACACTTTGATGAGTTCTCTAAAGTCAACACGATCTTCTGCAGAGTAGTAAAAAGTGGCTTTTGTATTGTCCGATTGAAACTCAACATCGGTGAGTTTCATGTTCAATTGTTGATCTTGAATGATTTGGCGCGTACGAAACATGGTAGGCATGTCGCGTTTTCTGACGCTATCATATTTTTCCAGGTCTTTGATTGTAGCCTGACGGTATACTTTCCTGATTTCATCGTTATTGGCTACCTTTTTCTTTTGCATTTGAAGCCTCACCAGCTCACCCTGCATAGAAACATAACCCAAATGATGACCACTTGGCACGTCTACAATGACGGCATCGCCAGTAACAAAATCTATGTTATCCGTATTACGGAAGAATTCCTTTCTGCCGTTTTTGAATCTAACCTCTACAATATCGAAAGTATCAACAGCGGGCATGTCCATATTGGACAACCAGTCGAAGACATTCATTTTGTTACAACCTCCGGTTGAACAGCCTCCGTTATTGTTGCAGCCAGAGACTTCCCCTTCGGTACTTACTCCACAACTACAGCTCATATATTATATTTAAGACCTTTTGGCCGTTAAATCGTTATTTTAATAATTTCAAAATGTCTTGGCCAATATCGGTTCTATGATATTCATCCTGCCAAGAAATTTTCTTCACCCCATTATACGCATTTTCAAGGGCTTTTTCTACTGATTCCCCCATCCCCGTAACGGCCAATACTCTACCGCCATTGGTTAGTGTTTGCCCAAAAGGATTCAATTGAGTGCCTGCATGAAAAACTGAGGCTTCATTTACGCTCTCAATTCCAGTAATTTCTTTGCTCTTTTCATAAGCTTCAGGGTAACCGCCAGCAACCATCACCACAGTAGTGGCAGTTTGTGGACTAACACTAAAGGTTTTTTCATTGAGTGTTCCATTGGCAGAACCTTCCAAAATTTCTAGCAAATCAGAATCAATTCTAGACAAAACTGATTGCGTTTCTGGGTCACCCATTCGAACGTTATACTCAATTACAAAAGGCTCGCCCTCCATGTTCATAAGCCCGATGAAAAGGAAACCTTTATAGTCAATCCCTTCTTTTTTCAAGCCATTGATGGAAGGCTTGATTACTTTCTCTTCCACCTTGGCTAAAAACGATGGTGTAGCGAAAGGCACTGGAGAAATGGCGCCCATACCTCCTGTATTTAGTCCCGTATCTTGTTCTCCTATACGTTTGTAATCTTTGGCTTCAGGTAGAATTTTATAGTTAGTACCGTCACTCAATACAAAAACAGAGAGTTCGATTCCTTTTAAGAACTGTTCAACCACTACACGGCTTGAGGCTTCACCAAATTTGGCGTCTACCAGCATTTCCTTTAGGGTTTCGCGAGCGTGTTCGGCTGTTTCTGAAATAATTACTCCTTTTCCAGCGGCCAAACCATCGGCTTTTAGTACGATGGGTGTTGGGTGACTTGAAACATAATTGAGCCCTTCTTCCAGCGTGTCAATCGTGAAGGTTTTAGATTTTGCCGTTGGGATTCCATGACGATTCATGAAGTCTTTCGAGAAATCCTTGCTGCCTTCTAATTGAGCGCCAGCCGCCCCTGGGCCGACCAAAAGCACATTCTTAAGTTGACTATTTTTTTCAAAGTAATCACGGATACCATTTACCAAGGGGTCTTCTGGCCCAACGACTACTAAGTTGATCTGGTTGGTAATTACAAATTCACCAATGGTTTTAAAATCAGTTACTTTAATATTTACGTTTTCAGCAATGGTTGCCGTACCCGCATTTCCAGGGGCAACAAACATCTTATTACATCGTGGGCTTTGCGAAATTTTCCAAGCAAAAGCATGTTCGCGTCCGCCACTGCCCAACACAAGAATATTCATGAATATTTGAAATTTTTGAAGCGCTAAAGGTAATTAATTTGCGTATTCTGAATGGAATTTTATTCTGACCAATCGAAGATCTTCTTCTGAAACATCTTCATTCGCAAATTCTTCTAATGCCAATTGAATGTCATCACTTTCGGCATTTAAGAAGTAATCAAGAATGTCCTCCTCTCGGTCTTCATCCATAATTTCCTCTAAATAGTAGTCGAGATTGAGCTTGGTACCTGCAAAACAGATAATTTCCATTTCGTCCAATAAAGTGTCCATCGTCCAACTTTTCATTTCAGCTACTTCTTCCAAGTCAATCTTTCTATCGATTTGTTGAATGATGTAGATTTTATTTTTGGATTTTGAACCAGAGGATTTTATCACTACCACATCTTCGATATCAATGTCGTTGTCTTCAACATATTTACTGATGACTTTAAGGAACGGTGCTCCAAATTTTTGAACCTTGCCCATTCCAATACCATTGATGTTGCTCAGGGCTTCTTCTGTGGTTGGGTAAGTGGTGGCCATTTCTTGAAGAGATGGCTCTTGGACAATAGCATAAGGAGGTAAATCGTGCTCCTTGGCTACTTTTCTTTGTTCCGCTTTCAATAAATCGAACAACACTTTGTCGAAGGACTGACCTGTTGTAGACTGATGGGTTACTTCATTGCCATCATCTTCACCTAGGTCAATGTCACTAAAGTCATGATCTTTGGTAAGTTTGAAGGAGTATGGTTTTTTCAGAAAATCTTTCCCTTTTTGAGAAAGCTTCAAAACACCAACATTTTCAATGTCTTTGGTAAGAAACTCGTAGAGTAAAGTTTGGCGAACCACAGATTTCCAAAAGCTTTCCTCTTCCGTTTTACCAGTTCCAAAAACGGGAAGTTTATTGTGTTTGTAGCTTTTGATGTATTGGTTCTGAGATCCACGAATCACATTTACAATATGCCCCAATCCGAATCGTTCATCGGTTTCAGTAACGGCTTGAATGGTTGTTTTTATATAGTCTTGTGCCTCATATTCTTCACGTTCAAATTTGCAGTTATCACACATGCCCGTTTCGCGACACACAGCATCATCATGTTCTTCTCCAAAATAGTGAAGCAACTGCTTTCTTCTACATACTGTAGATTCCGCATAAAAACTCATTTCATCCAACAGAATTTTAGAGTTTTCCTTTTCGGTAACTGGTTTGTCTTTGTTGAATTTCTCCAGCTTCATGATATCTGAATAGCTGTAGAACATAATGCACTGTCCTTTTTGTCCATCTCGGCCAGCACGTCCCGTTTCTTGATAATAGCCCTCGAGTGATTTTGGCACATCATAGTGAATAACAAACCTAACGTCTGGCTTGTCAATCCCCATTCCAAAGGCAATGGTGGCTACAATGATATCTACTTCTTCGTTGAGGAAATCGTCTTGATTTTTGACTCTAACATCGGGGTCGAAGCCAGCATGATATGGTTTAGCGTTGAATCCATTCACTTGAAGGAAGTTGGCAATCTCTTCTACCTTTTTACGGCTTAAGCAATAGATGATCCCTGACTTTCCTTTGTTCTCCCGCATGAACTTGATCAATTGTTTTTTGATCGATTTCTTCGGCCTAACTTCGTAATAAAGGTTTTCGCGGTTAAAAGACGACTTGAAAAGGTCGGCTTCTTCCATTTGCAAATTGCGCTGAATGTCTAACTGTACTTTTGGAGTTGCAGTAGCGGTCAGAGCAATGATTGGTAAATCCCCCAACTGGTCAATTATGCTTTTTATCCTTCGGTATTCTGGTCTAAAGTCATGCCCCCATTCAGAAATGCAATGTGCCTCGTCAATAGCCGCAAAAGAAATATTGGCCTGCTTTAGAAAATCTACGTTTTCTTCTTTGGTGAGGGACTCTGGTGCAACATAAAGTAGTTTCACTTCTCCAGCGAGAACCGCCTTTTTAAGTTTGTTGATTTGACTCTTGGTTAAAGTCGAATTCAAAAAACGGGCATTAATGCCCACAGCATTCATTTGATCGACCTGGTTTTTCATCAGGGCAATCAAAGGCGATATTACGATGGCCGTTCCTGGCCTAACAATCGCAGGTAGCTGATAACACATTGATTTACCTGCCCCAGTGGGCATAATCACGAAGGTATTCTTACCTGCGAGAATATTGTTTATGACTGGTTCTTGGTTGCCTCTAAAGGTATCGTAACCGAATACTTCCTTTAATTTTTTTCTTAATTCCTCCACACTTCCTATAAATATATCCAGTTTTCAAAAACGTTTGAGCGAATCCTTATCTTTGTCGCGTATGCTTCAAACGCCATTAAGTTGAAATTAGCAAAAAATATTCAAACCACAGCCAAAAATACACTTCTCAAAGAAGCGGATGCAATTCGTCAGATTTCAGAATTCATAGACGAGCGCTTCGAAGCGATTGTTTTATTGATCTTAGAATTGAAAGGACGGGTTGTTATCACAGGGGTAGGGAAGAGTGCAATTGTGGCAAATAAGATTGTAGCGACCCTAAACTCAACGGGAACGCCTTCTCTTTTTATGCATGCCGCAGATGCCATTCATGGTGATTTGGGAATGGTACAGCCAAATGATGTTGTTATTTGTATTTCGAAAAGTGGAAATACTCCTGAAATTAAAGTGTTGGTTCCGCTGATTAAAAGAACGGGAGCCAAGCTTATCGCTCTGGTGAGTAACCTAGATTCCGACTTGGCCAAGCAAGCGGACCACGTACTGAACGCAACAATTGACAAAGAAGCAGACCCAAATAATTTAGCGCCCACTACAAGTACTACTGTCCATATGGCATTGGGCGATGCTTTGGCTGTTTGCCTTCTAGAGTCCCGAGGTTTTACCAGCGAGGACTTTGCAAAATATCATCCTGGAGGTTCATTGGGCAAGCAGCTATACTTGAAAGTAGAAGATATTTATCCTAAGAACGGCTTGCCAATTGTTAAGCAATCAGATTTAGTAAAAGAAAGTATTCTTGAAATTTCGAAAAACCGTTTAGGCGCTACAGCCGTTGTGGATGATACGGGGAAGCTAACTGGGATTTTTACGGACGGTGATATTAGGCGAATGATCGAAAAAGACATGAGCTTTGAGCGCAGAACCGTAGCAGAGGTGATGACTAGGCACCCTAAGACAATACTAAAGGGAGAGTTTGCATTACGTGCAATGAACCAAATGAGAGAATATTCAATCAATCATTTGGTAGTTTTAGATAGCGTTGAGAATATAGTTGGCTTTATTCATATCCAGGATTTGATTAACGAAGGAATAGTATAGCATGAAACATCATTATGTAGTGATTATGGCTGGCGGCATTGGAAGTCGTTTCTGGCCTTATAGTCGTGCGGACAAGCCAAAACAATTCTTAGATGTTTTGGGTACGGGGCGTACTTTGCTCCAAATGACCTATGATCGTTTTTTGACCATTTGCCCTGAAGAGAATTTTTATATAGTTACCAATAAGCGATATCACGATTTAGTTAAAGAGCAACTCCCCACACTTTCTGAAGATCAAATTCTTTTGGAGCCAATAGGAAGAAATACCGCTGCGGCTGTGGCCTATCCAGCTTTTAAAATAAGGAAGAAAGACCCTAAGGGAGTAATGATTGTGGCTCCTTCTGATCATGTTGTTTTTAAAGAGGGCTTATTTACTCAAAATTTGAAAACGGCTATAAAAGCAGCGGATAGCTCGGACAAGTTGATCACGCTGGGAATTGTTCCTACTAGACCAGAGACGGGGTATGGCTATATTCAGTACCATTCTAGCCCTTTAAAAAAGGTGAAAAAGGTAAAAACATTTACTGAAAAACCTGAATTAGAGCTGGCTCAAAAGTTCGTTGAAAGCGGAGATTTTGTATGGAATGCGGGGATCTTTATTTGGTCTGTAGAAACCATTATTGCTGCCTTGCATGAGCATCTCACTGATTTAGCAGTGATTTTTGAGGAGGGTAATGATGCCTATTATACTCAAGACGAGCAAAAGTTTGTCAATGGCGCTTATGCTCAGTGCAAGAGCATTTCAATTGACTATGGCATTATGGAAAAAGCGGGTAATGTCTTTATGGTGAAAGGTACTTTCGATTGGTCAGACTTAGGGAGTTGGAATTCTTTACATGAGATTAAGACTAAGGACGATCAAGGCAATGTAGTAGATGGAAAAGCACTCTTATATAACTCCAAGAACTGCTATGTAAAGGGCCCGAACGATACATTAATAGTGGCTCAAGATTTAGATGGGTATCTTATTACGCAAAGCGATAATGTAGTTCTCATTTGTAAGAAGGATGCTGAGAAAAAATTTCGTGAATTTTTACACGATGCCAAAGCTAAAGGAGAAGAGTTTAGCTAGACTCTAGCACTAAGGCCAAACAAAAAATGGCTACTCTAAATCAGGCTAGCCATTTTTATTCTCAGTCATAAATTCTTTAGCTGCGTTGTCTTACTACTTCGTATAAGACAACTGAAGTAGCCACAGAAACATTCAGTGATTCTATTTTTCCCTTAATTGGAAGTTTACACAGCTGATCTGAAAGCTTTAGATACTCAGGCGAAATTCCATCTTCTTCTGAACCCATAAGTAAAGCAATAGGCACGGTAAGGTCGTGTTGATAGACTAAATCCGTAGCTTTTTCGGTACAGGCTAAAACCGTAATTCCGTTATCTCTAATTTCTCTTAGGGTAGTTTTTAAATTATCCGCTCGGCAAACAGGGATAAAGTTTAAAGCACCAGCAGAGGTTTTCATGGCATCACTACCTATTTGAGCACTTCCTCTAGATGGGATTACGATGCCATGGGCGCCAACACATTCGGCAGTTCTGGCAATGGCACCAAAATTTCTAACATCAGTAATGCGGTCCAATACAATTAAAAGGGGTACTTCACCCTTGCTGTAAGCTTCGGAAATAATGTTGTCTAAAGAAGCATACTCTACCGATGAAATAAAAGCAATTACCCCTTGATGATTTTTTCTGGTAATGCGGTTGAGTTTTTCGATCGGTACTTTTTGAACTGGAATATTGAAGTCGCGCGCTGCTATAAGTAGTTCAGTAGTAAGTTCGTTTTTAACGTCCTTTTGTAGAAGCAGCTTATCAATTTCTTTCCCAGAATTTATAGCTTCAATTATTGCTCGGCTTCCGTATATGAAGTCCTCTTTCGGTTGGCTTATCATCATTCAATTACTTTTCCACTACGCCAACTGGTCACAGCGTCCATCCATGATTCTTTGTACTTACTTTCTCTTATTAAACTGTAATTCAAAAGATTATTTTCCTCTGAAATAATTTCAAAGTTAAAGCGTATTCTCCCTCCATTTGGAGCAGCGAACACCCATAATTCTTGTTCTTCATTTCGGAATACCTGTAATGGATTTCCATAAATCTGGTACACCATTCCACGGTCGGTTTTCCATCCATCTTTATTGGAAGTGAAGAGATGTGCCGATTTCCTGACTCTTCTATAATAATATTTCACAAAATCTTGAGCTACTCTTCCTCCATTCGAAATACGGGTGGTTATAAAACCTTCGAAGCCCATGCGCGAATCAGAAGCTGTTTTCATGGTTTTAAACTCATCGTTTGTGGTAATGAAAATCAGTGGTTCAATCATTTTTTCAAACTGTCCAAAATAGGGGTAAAATGGATCTGTTACCAGCACTCCAAGGCCATTTGATGGTTCTGTGGAGTCATTAATAACATAATACCCAGGTGTTGAAAATTGTATAATCTCGTTTTCTACGGGACTATAGAGCGTATCAATTTCTATTTTGGCCGGTGCTTTTATTCTCGAATCGTCAAAAGTAGGAATGGCTACCGCTTGGTTGTTGACAACTCCTTGAATTTTATATTTACCATTGTTTCCAAAAACATTTACTAATCTGACAGATTGATCTAGGTTGATAAAGCGAGAGAAATAAGGCACATTTCTTTGTGCCTCAAAAATAAGAAAAGGCTGGTTTTTGGTTGTTTTATTCTTTTCAATCGGAATGTCAATTAAAAATTTTCTATTCCGTAAAACATTATTGACCTCAACCACAATGAGGTTTTGGTCGAGAGTTTTTTCAAACTCAAATAAATAAATAAACTCACGAAAGCCAGTGGCAATTAATGTGGAGGAATCTAATCTTGTGGTGGCATTCACGTGCTTTTCATCAATGTAGCTATTGCGAATATCATATTGAATTTCGTAATCACTGATTTTAACCACACCACTGTTCAGTATAAAACGAAGGTATACTTTTACACGATTACCATCTTGCGCAAGCCTATGGTCAATCAGAAATTCATGGTCTTGGTTGTAAAGAAAACTAACATCCGCGGAGCTCATTCTGCTTTGTGAAAACAGCCATTGAGCGCAAATTGTAAGAATTAATGTAAGTACGAGCCTTTTCATGCGAAGCAAAACTGACGACAAATGTAATCAAATTGTAGGGGAATGCTGTCTTCATTAGCTCATTGTAAGCTAAATGGTTTATTTTTGGGCAAAAGTTAAGAATGGCTACCTATACTACAGAAATCGCATCAGACAAAATTGCCTCTGATAACCCCATACATCAAAGACTATTGAGGGCTTATTATTTGGCTATACCCTATATAAAAGGGGATTTATTGGAGCTGGGCTGTGGCGAAGGGCGTGGTGTAGAACTATTAGCGCCTTTGGCAGATAGCTATGTGGCCTTAGATAAAATTCAATCTGTAATTGATGACTTGAAAAGTAAATACGCTGATCTGGATTTTCGTCAGGCAGTGTTTCCGCCTTTTTCTGATTTAGCCGATAACAGTTTCGATTCTATTGTTTCTTTTCAAGTCATTGAACATGTAAAGAAAGACAAAGAGTTTTTGAAAGAAATCTACCGTGTTCTAAAGCCTGGAGGTAAAGCCATTTTAACCACTCCTAATATTAAGAAAACCCTGACCAGAAACCCTTGGCATGTGAGGGAATATACGGCTCAGCAGTTGACTGATTTAGCTTCTGATATTTTCACTAAAGTGGAAATGAAGGGGGTAGCAGGCAATGAAAAGGTAATGGCTTATTATGAAGAAAATAAGCGATCAGTCCAGCGAATCACTCGTTTTGATATTTTCAATTTACAATACAATTTGCCTGCGCCTTTACTCAGAATTCCTTACGATATTCTCAACAGACTAAACCGTAACAAGCTAAATGATGGGAATACCAAGCTCGTAAACGAAATCAGTCAGGAAGATTACCTCCTGACTGATGATGCAGATACTGCATTAGATTTATTTTTGATTTTAGAGAAATAACCGATTTCTAGGTCATTTCAATACACTCTATTTAGAAATTACTTCGGTCGATGGTCAGCATTGTGTTCTGTCCATCGAGCATTTCTCTTAGCCTTGCTGCTTGCTCAGGGTAGCCATACTGTGAGAATATAGATTGTAAGTACTGAAGCCCGTTTAAGTACTTTCTAAACTCATAATCATAGCGCATTTTCTTCTGCTGGTAAGTAGCCATGTCGTTGAACATTTCTGCAATCTCCATGCCCATCGCGAGTGCTTTTTCTTCCTCACCAATATTCAAGTAAGCTTGAACAAAACTGACAGAAGCAATATCGTAAGGAAGTGACTCTTTCGGCATCACTCTCATACCATAGTCCAAAACGGTTTTGGCTCTAGCGGTATCCCCCTCGCTAATCAACGCATCGGCTAACGTGGTAAAAGTAGACCTGTGATTCTGAGCAAAACCTCTGTAATCTCCATTTAGGTTAGTTTTTGGGTTGTCTAACCCCCTGAACTGGAACTTGTTCATCACATTGTCATACATCAAATCAGTATTGACTATTTCTCTCATACTTCCAGGTTTTTGAACTGGAAGAAGTCGATAGGCCATTCCTTCTTGGACCAAGTAATCATCCAAATCAAAAGGCACAGAGCTCACAGATGTGTAATTGAAATAGATTGGTCTTTCCCAGTTGTTGGAGGCAATCATATCAAGCATCATCAAATGGGCTTTCTCTAAGAAGTTCTCTCCTTGCTTAAAGGTGAAAGTAATCCGATTGGTCTCATACTTCTTAAGGCTATTAGGGATAACTCCAAGCTTTGAGACTTGCGTAGAATCGATATTTAGGAATAATGAACGGGCCGGAACGGTATTGATTATGGTACCCGAACCAAGTGTTCTTTGGATTGCTGGGCTCTCACGTTTTACAAGAGAAATATAATCTTTTAGATCAATGGCTTTGCCTTTGTACTGAGGGCGTTCGTCTACATATAAGTAGTCATTTGTTCCTTGTCTATAATTCTCAATCCCCAGAGTGTAAGGGAAGGCATCAGATTCATTCATCTTCACCTTGGTTTGATCCACATACCAGTCTGTATTATAATAACTGAGTACAATTACTCGAACATCGGTTCTAAAGCCTTCAACTTCCTGAACATACCAAAGTGGGAAAGTGTCATTGTCACCTCCTGTAAAGAGTATGGCATTTGGAGCACATGAAGCCAAGAAGTTTCTAGCAGAATCTACGGAGAAAAATCTCCCAGTTCTATCATGATCGTCCCAGTTTTCAGAAGCCAAAATAATCGGGGAAACGAGACAGAGCGCCAAAGCACCATACGCCAAGGTCTTACCGCGCTTCATTGCAGCACTGCCAATGGCCAATACCGCAAAACCGATCCAAATGGCAAATGCATAGTAGGAGCCAGTGTAGATATAGTCTCGTTCTCGTGGTTCTATTGGTGGTGAATTCAGATAAATTACCAATGCCAAGCCTGTTAGAATAAAGAAGAGGAGTGTAGCTGAGAAACGTTTTGGATCACGGTTAAATTGGAAGAAGAATCCAATCAGACCGAGAATCAATGGAATCATATAATACTGATTCCTAGATTTATTATTCTTAATAAAGTCGGGAACATCCTTATCGCCATCTAGGGCTGTTAAGTAGTCTGCATCTTGAATGTCACTTTCTCTACCCGAAAAGTTGAACATAAAGTAGCGGACATACATATGGCCGATCTGGTGAGAGAACATGAAAGCCATGTTGTCTAAAAATGTTGGTTTTTCTCCTTCTCTGAGGCCTGTAATGGCCATGTATTTTTGAATATGGGCAGGGGAAGAACTATACATCCTTGGCAAAAAAGTAGACCAAGCATCATCATAGGTAGTTTCTACTTTATAGTCAGAGATTTTATACCCGTCTTCATCCTTATAATATATTGGAGCGCCCTGTTTCTGCTCTGGTTGTGGGGCATTATAATACTGACCGTAAAGAAGTGGCCTGCTACCATATTGCTCTCTTTTAAGGTAAGAGATGAATGTCATTACATTCTCTGGGTTGTTTTGGTCTATTGCCGGATTTTCCTTAGAGCGAATTAGAATTACAGCGTAACAAGAATAGCCTATCAACACGAAAGTAATTCCTAACATCAAAGTGTTTAGGGTAACAAATTCTTTTCTTCGCGTCCATTTCAACCCAAAAACAATTGCCGCGATCAACAAGGCAATCATAAATAATGCGCCTGAACCGAAAGGTAAACCAAGGGTGTTTACGAAAGTGATCTCGAACTTTCCGGCCAAGGTGGGTAAGCCAGGAATAATAAAGGAGTTAATCAGCATCACTAAAAAGAGTGATATACCCATCGCAGCAAAAGCACCTTTCCAATTTGGGTTCTCGTATTTCTTAAAATAGTAGATTAAGCCCAATGCAGGCAAAGTAACTAAACCTAAAAGGTGGGCTCCTGTTGAAAGACCCAGCATGTAAAAAATAAGTATGATCCATTTATTTCTTCCACTTTCATCTTCCACAATTTCCCATTTGAGCATGGCCCAAAACACAAAGGCGGTAAAGAATGAAGACATTCCGTATACTTCGCCTTCAACAGCAGAGAACCAGAAAGAGTCTGTAAAGGCAAAGCTCATTGCCCCCACCACACCCGCTCCAGCAAGTAATATTTTTTGAACATGGGTTTCGTTACCTAGTTCAGCATTGATTAATTTTCTACCCAACATTACGATGGTCCAATACAGAAAAAGTACGGCAAAAGCACTCGATACCGCACTCACCATGTTGATCCAATAGGCCACCTGAGTTACATCGCCAAAGGCAAAAAGCGAGAACATGCGCCCAATAAGCATGTATAGAGGTGCACCTGGAGGGTGAGATACTTCCAGTTTATAGGCAATGGCGATAAACTCTCCTGAATCCCAAAAACTAGCGGTTTCTTCGAGAGTCAAAATGTAGACAATCAAGGAAGCTATGAAAACCGCCCATCCGGTGAGATTATTGAATTTCTTAAAATCTGTCATTTCAGTATTTTTAATGGTGGGTTCATTTCTTAAAAAGCAGTAACGAACAGGACACCATGAGCAATTATAAACCTATTTGCAGGGCGTGAAATTAGTAAAATTTAGATTGTAGAAGGGTTAAATTTTATTAATACGGTGAAAGGTGAGTTGTTATGTGAAATACAGACAGAAAAGCGAAGGAGTTTCTTAGTCTTTTATTTGTAGACACCTAAGTAAAACCACAGCCAAAGTAAGAAAAGAGGTACATAAGAAGTGAAGACAATGGCATTTGCGATGGACTTCTTTTTCCGAGCAGCAAAATTTATCCCATAGGTAAGTAGTATCCAGTAACCTATCTCAAAAACATTAAGAGAGGAATTTACATACCAGTATTTTTCCGCGACTTGCTCATGGTTGAAGAAGTTCATATACGAAAGTGGCTCAAAGGCAAGAAAGTCTTGGTAGGTTGGGTCGACATCAATAAAAAAGAACCAAAGAATCGTCAGAATTTCAGGAATAAAAAAGATCATTTCAGCAAACATGGCAATCTGCCAACATTGTTTATAAGTCACCCTGTAGCCCCATAGAAAACAGCCTGTCCATAAAATAAAACCAGTGACGGTGAACTTCAAGGCAAACATTATTGGAATGCCAAGGTATTTCAGTCCGGAAATTGCCTTTAAAAGCATTAGGTCTACCCCGTCCATGAATTTAAATGCGGTAATCTCATATAAAATAAAAGTCTGCTGAATGTATAGTAGCAGAGTAGAGATAATACACATGAGTATAAACACCATCGTTTTATTGATGGACGTGTACTCCTTCATTTTAGCTTCTAACGGGGTGTATTCTCTTGGCATAGCAAAACAATTTCGGACAAATCTACGATTAATGGCTAAATGCAATAATAAAATTAGTTAAGCGTATTGTGAATCGGCTGTGCGGCAGTACTTTTGCACGTCTGTTGCACATAAATCAATTGAAGGGTTTGAAGAAGGTTATTATAGGGGTATTTGTGCTATTTTTATTCGTACCTCATGTGTTGAATGCTCAGGTACAGAAGGACAAAGTTTTGGGTGATACTGCCAAGTATCTTTTGCTCAACATGAACCTTCAAAAAGAGATTACAGATGCAGTTGACTATATGTACAACTTTGACTTTCGTAAAGCGGAAGTTGAGTTCAATTGGATCAAGTATAATTTCCCAGAACACCCCCTTGGTTATTTTTTGTACGGAATTAGTACATGGTGGCAAATGATGCCCAATTTGGAAAAGGAATCTCCGTTAGGTGAGGAGTTTTTGGCCTATATGGATACCGCCATTACAAAGGCAGAGGCCATGATAGACATTGATAAGGATAATATTGAGGCTAATTTCTTCTTAGCGGGTTCTTATGGTTTTCAAGGCCGATATCATTCTGAAAAAAAGAACTGGGGGCGAGCAACCAATGCTGGAAGATTGGCCCTGAAATATTTGGAGAGAACGCACGGCAATGAAAGCTTTAGCCCAGAAATCCTCTTTGGGGATGCCCTATTTAATTATTACTCGGTTTGGATTAGGGAAGAATACCCCTTGTTGAGACCAGTCTTATTTTTTTTCCCAAAAGGAGATAAAAAATTAGGCGTTGAACAAATGAAAACGGTAGCGACTAACGCATTTTATACTAGGGTAGAAGCCATCTACTTTTTAATGCGAATTAAGGCATTTGAGCTGAACGAAACTTCTGATGCCTTGAGGTGGGCGGAATACATAAAAGAGGAATACCCACAAAACCCATACTTTCATCGCTTTTATGCTCAAATGCTATACAATGCTGGGCAATTTCAAGGTGCTGAGAAAGTCTCTTTAGAAATCATGAACAGAATTAAGGCAGGGGCTGTGGGATACGAGGAAATGAGCGGTAGGTATGCCAGTTTCTTTTTGGCGGATATAAATAGGAAAAGAAACGACTGGGATAATGCCGAGGAGTACTATCTCCAAACCATTGCCTATTCAAACGCGTTGGAACTTGAGGAATCTGGGTATTACATCTATTCGTTGCTTTACCTATCAGAATATTATGTTCAAGAAAAACGGTACGATGAGGCCTCTCCTATGCTTGATATGATAAGAGACAACACCAAGCGCAGGGATGACACGAATAAAAAGGCCAGAGAATTAGAAAAGGAAATTAAAAAGAATAGAGATTGAAAATACTCCGTTTCAGCAATTTCATATTGTTTTTATTTTAATAAATGCTTAGTATACAGAATATTATTTCGTCAAATACTTAAAGATGGGTCAAAATATCAAACTTGATAAAATTGATAGAAAAATCTTAGAGATTCTTCAGTCAAATGCAAAAATCACCAATGCACAACTCTCCAAAGAAATAGGGCTATCTCCTGCACCAACCTTGGAGCGTGTGAAAAAACTAGAAGTTTCAGGAATAATCAAGAGTTATCATGCCAAGCTTGATACTGATAAGATTGGTCTTGGTGTGAGCACTTTTGTATATGCTACACTCAAAGGGCATAACAGAGGAAACATTGATGTTTTCTTGGAAGAAATTAATAAAATAGATGAAGTCATCGAGTGTCATCATGTTACAGGATCTGGTGATTTCGTTCTAAAAGTGATTGCCGCTGACATTGCGGCCTATCAAAAACTCATGTTAGAGAAAGTAAGTGATATATCTGTGGTAGATAACTTGCAGTCTATGGTCATACTCTCTACTTTTAAGGATAGCAAAGTAATGCCACTATCCGGAGGGGAGTAGCTCATAACTATATGTTAAAAGGAAAAAAGCAGATTTTAGATAAAAGCCAGATCGAACAGAAGATCAGACGAATGGCCTACGAAATCTATGAGCAGAATCATGAGCTCAAAGAGATTATTTTGGCAGGAGTGGCTGAAAATGGACTCAAGATATCGTCAATGTTGAAAAAGGAAATAGAGGCTATTTCCAAAATTACTGTACATGTGGCTAAGTTAAGTGTGGAAAAAGATGCTCCAGTACAGCCTCATGTAGAATTTTCGGATTTCCCGAAGATCGAACAGTTTACCATGGTGCTTGTTGATGATGTAATGAACTCTGGAAGAACCATGATCTACGCCCTTGATCCCTTCCTGAAAATGGGGGCAAAAAAAATACAAACTGCGGTATTGGTAAATAGAAGTCACAAACGCTATCCAATTTCGGTAGACTATAAAGGCCTTGAATTGGCCACTACCATTCAAGAACACATACAAGTGAATTTGACGGACTCTGATTTTTCCGCACATTTGTATTGATTTTTAATATCAGGTTTGACCTCATGTTAGACCTACAAAACCTTAAACATATAAAGAATGGAATCTGATTTACAAGAAAGTGTAACTGGCACATGGGATCTTATAGTGAGCTATGTAGTAGGTTATGGCCTAGAAGTTTTAGGGGCAATAGTCACTCTAATTATTGGCTCTTGGGTTATAAAGCGTCTCGTAAAACTGTCTCATAAAACTCTTTTAAAGAGAGATATTGACGTAATACTAATTCCAACCTTGGTCGGTGTGGTAAGAGTGGCACTTTACGCGGCCTTAATTTTTGCTGTAATTGCTCAAATAGGAATTGAAACTTCAGGATTTTTAGCTGTTTTTGGTGGAGCTGCTTTGGCCATTGGTTTAGCCCTTCAGGGCAGTTTGGCCAATTTTGCTGGCGGAATATTAATATTAACACTGAAGCCTTTTAAAGCGGGAGATTATGTGGAAATAGATGGTACTGGAGGTGCTGTAAATGGTGTTTCTATTATGACGACTGTATTGAAAACACCTGATAACAGAACTATATTTTTGCCTAACGGGAAGGTTGCAGGCGCCAATATTGTTAACTTTTCTTTGGAACCAAAACGTAGATGGGACAAAGTTTTTGGAATTGGTTATGGAGATGATTTTGAAAAAGCAAAAGGCATTATCTTGAAAATAATTGAAACTGATAGCCGCTTTTTAAAAGATCCAGCACCAATGGTTAGAGTAGGAAATTTAGGAGACAGCAGTGTAGATATTACGGTGCGTGCTTGGGTAGAAACTCCTGAATATTGGAACGTAAACTGGGATATGATTGAGAAAGTGAAAAAAGCATTCGATGCCGAAGGAATTTCAATTCCTTTCCCGCAAAGAGATATTCACATTTTCAATGAAAAATAACCGTAGATAGCCATCGCTATTCTTTACAAAACAAGAAGGGGTAAATGTTTATATTTACCCCTTTAATTTTATCGACATGTCAATACACAAATCGGAAATAAAGAAAATTACCACGCACCAGTTGCAAGCCATGAAAGATCGTGGTGAGAAAATATCTATGCTTACGGCTTATGATTATTCAATGGCCTCTTTGGTGGATGAAGCGGGTATAGATATCATCCTCGTGGGTGATTCAGCTTCTAATGTAATGGCTGGCCACGAAACCACTTTGCCTATCACACTCGATCAAATGATCTACCATGCCAGTTCAGTGGTTCGAGCAGTCAAGCGTGCTTTTGTAGCCGTAGATATTCCCTTTGGTTCATATCAAGGAAATAGCTCGGAGGCTCTACGTTCTGCCATCAGAATAATGAAGGAATCTGGTGCACATAGTGTGAAGATGGAAGGTGGAGCCGAAATCAAAGAGTCAGTCACTAGAATTTTGAGTGCTGGTGTTCCTGTAATGGGGCATTTGGGTTTAACCCCTCAGTCCATTTATAAATTCGGTACTTACTCTGTAAGGGCGAAGGAAGAAGACGAAGCCGATAAGCTCATTGAAGATGCTAAGCTTTTAGAGGCTTGCGGTTGCTACGCAATTGTACTAGAAAAAATACCTGCTGAACTCGCCAAACGTGTTTCGGAAGAAATTAATATCCCAACCATCGGTATCGGGGCTGGCCCACATGTAGACGGTCAGGTTTTGGTGATTCACGATATGCTGGGCATTACTACGGAGTTTAAACCGCGTTTCTTAAGGCAGTATGCGGATTTGGGAACCACCATTAAAAATGCGGTGACCAACTATGTGAAAGATGTAAAAGCGAAAGACTTCCCTAACGACAAAGAAAGCTATTAAAAGGGCTTAAAACTGAGGGGCTAAAATTACAGGGAAAGTCCAAGTTGGGGAACTTTCAACCTAGATAATTTCTTACCTTAGCATCAATAACTCGAATTACGAATCACATAACCGTTTAACGAAATGAGCGAACAAAAAATAACCATTAGTAACGGGGTTCTAAATGTACCCAACAACCCTACAGTTCCATTTATTGAAGGAGATGGCATTGGTGTAGATATTTGGCCAGCCGCCCAAAAAGTATTGGACAGCGCTGTAGAAAAAGCCTACAAGGGTGCGAAAAGCTT
This sequence comes from Roseivirga echinicomitans, assembly GCF_001592935.1. Lineage (GTDB taxonomy): Bacteria > Bacteroidota > Bacteroidia > Cytophagales > Cyclobacteriaceae > Roseivirga > Roseivirga echinicomitans. The sequence goes on along the minus strand of NZ_LRDB01000001.1, from coordinate 112,988 downwards.
AGCGTGGAAAGAAGTTTTGGCTGGAGAAAAAGCCTTCAACGCAACAGGCGAGTGGATGCCTACCGCTACGCTAGATGCTTTCAGAGAATATTTGGTAGGAATTAAAGGCCCCTTGACTACTCCAGTAGGAGGTGGAATTCGTTCATTGAATGTTGCCCTTCGCCAAGAATTGGATTTATACGCTTGTGTTCGTCCAGTAAGATGGTTTGAAGGAACACCTTCTCCAGTAAAAGAGCCAGGGCTTTGCGACATGGTGATTTTTAGAGAAAACACGGAAGATATTTATGCGGGTATCGAGTTCGAACAAGGAACTGACGATGCTAAAAAAATGAATGACTTTTTAAAGTCAAACTTCCCTAAAAAATTCGCAAAAGTTAGATTCCCTGAATCTTCAGGTTATGGTTTAAAGCCAGTTTCAGAAGAAGGAACACATCGTTTGGTGAAAAGTGCCATCGATTTCGCTTTCGAGCAAAAAAGAGACTCTGTTACCCTAGTACATAAGGGTAACATCATGAAATACACCGAAGGTGCTTTCAAAACTTGGGGTTACGAATTGGCTAAAAATAGCTACGGAGCCAAAGATTACCAAGGTGGCCCTTGGCAAGTCATTGAGAAGGATGGACATCAAGTGATCATTAAAGATGTGATTGCCGATGCATTCCTTCAGCAAATCCTTCTAAGACCAGCGGAGTATTCTGTGATCGCAACATTGAACCTAAATGGTGACTATGTTTCTGATGCTTTGGCTGCTATTGTTGGTGGTATTGGTATTGCTCCTGGCGCGAACATTAACTACCTAACTGGAACTGCAATTTTTGAAGCGACACACGGTACAGCTCCAAAATATGCTGGTCAAGACAAGGTGAATCCAGGTTCAGTAATTCTTTCTGGCGCTATGATGTTAGAATACATGGGCTGGCAAGAAGCGGCTAATTTGATCTATAAAGGCCTGGAAGCTTCAATTGCTAAAAAACGAGTCACCTACGATTTCGAGCGACTGATGGATGGAGCAACACTCCTTAAATGCTCTGAATTTGGAGATGAAATCATTAAGAATATGTAAACAATAAGCCCCGAAAGGGGCTTTTGTTTTTCATGCCAACCAATTTAGCAATGGAAGAATTCCTCCCTTTTTTTCCTTTAAAACTTGTCGTTTTTCCTGACGAAAAACTCAATCTTCATGTTTTCGAACCTCGCTATAAACAGCTGGTGAGCGAATGTGTAGCCGAAGGTAAAAGCTTTGGGGTTCCTGTGTTCGATACAGGGATTATGGAGTTTGGCTCCGAGATGATAGTGGAGAAAGTAGTGAAAGCTTACCCCAACGGAGAAATGGACATTGTTGCTCGTTGCACAAGAGTTTTTGAATTGGTGACTTTCCAAGAAATGGTTGCGGGAAAGCTCTACGCTGGAGGTAAGGTTACTTTTATTGAGAATAATAAAAATGGTGAAGCTGCGCAATGGTCTCGTTTAAAGGAGTTGGCCGCCCAATTGGTTGAGATTCTCAGGATGGACCACAAACTCAATGTTGCGGATTTGACCGAAGAATATCAACTAGCTCATAAATTGGGCTTATCTTTAGCGCAAGAATACGATATGTTGCAAATGGAAAACCAGTCGCAGCGATACGAATTTTTGATCAGTCATATGGAACGTGCCATTCCTTTTGTGAAAGAGATGGAGCGTGCCAAGGAACGGATTCAATTGAATGGACATTTCCAGCATATCGACCCATTGAAGTTTTAAATTAGAATGATAGAGCCTAACCTTACAGAATTTGGAACGGTATTGATTTTTATTTTAGGCGCCATCACCTTCGTGTCGGTGGGGCTTATTGCGGCCAGCATTATTCGCCCTAAAAAACCTAATTACGAAAAACTGACAACCTACGAGTCAGGGGAAGAAACCATCGGTAATGCTTGGGGACAGTTCAACATCAAGTTTTATATTGTCGCCATAATCTTCTTGCTTTTCGAAGTCGAAATCATCTACTTATTTCCCTGGGCAGTTATTTTTGGAGACAAGGAATTGATTCAAGGTACTGATTATGCCTGGGCTTGGTTTGCGATTACAGAGATGTTCATTTTCATCTTTATATTGGCCTTGGGCTTGGCTTATGCTTGGCGAAAATGTTATTTAGATTGGGTAAAACCTGTCAATCGAGTTTCCGATTTCAAATCGCCAATCCCTACAGAAGCATATCAAAAGTATAAAGACTAATGGGGCTTTTAGATCGAAATGTACAGAAGAGCGGTATTGTTATTTCCAAGTTAGATGACCTCATCAACTGGGCGAGACTGTCTTCCATGTGGCCTATGGCCTTCGGAACGGCCTGTTGCGCCATTGAATTTATGGGTGCTCAATCCACCCCCTATGATTTAGATCGATTCGGTATAGTGCCTTTCGCCAGTCCGCGCCAAGCGGATGTAATGATTGTAGCGGGTACGGTAACTTTTAAAATGGCCGACCGTGTAAGAAGACTTTATGAGCAAATGGCTGAACCACGTTATGTTGTATCCATGGGCTCATGTTCTAATTGTGGAGGCCCTTATTGGGAGCATGGCTACCATGTGGTAAAAGGGGTGGATAGAATAATTCCTGTAGACGTTTACGTGCCGGGTTGCCCACCAAGGCCAGAAGCTTTGATTGGTGGTTTGCTGAAGCTTCAAGAAAAAATAAGACAAGAAACCATTGTGGCGCCAAAGTCCATTGAAAAGTTGTTGGAAAAGAAAGCCAAAGTAGCATGAATTTCGAGCAAATCGTAGCCCATATTAAAACCAGTTTGGGAGAAGAATTTATTCTTTCGACAGACGAAAATGCTTCGCCAAAGGCCATTATTGTCAAGGCTGAAAATTTGGTGGAGATCATGGATTTCCTTCAGAAAGATGACCAACTCTATATCGATTCTCTTTCCTGTATTACTGGCCTAGACAACGGTCCAGAAGCGAATACAATGGAGATGATTTACAACCTATACTCCATTCCTTTCAATCATCATTTGATGGTGAAGGTGGAATTGTCAAGGGAAAAACCAGTTATCGACTCGCTTTGTGGTTTATGGAGAACTGCCGATTGGCAAGAACGTGAAGTCTACGATCTGTACGGCATTCACTTCAACAATCATCCCGATTTACGAAGGATTTTAATGCCAGCCGATTGGGACGGTTTCCCTCTCAGAAAAGACTACCAAGAACAAGAATACTATCGCGGAATTAAAGTAGAATATTAAGTGGCGAATCAGGTACAATATATCTTCGATAAGGAGAATTTGCGCAAGTCGGCTCCTCAAAAATTCAAGTCTGAAGATTTGAAAAGAGAGGAGATGATTGTCAATATTGGTCCGCAACACCCCTCTACCCATGGGGTACTTCGTTTAGAGGTTTTGGCCAAAGGCGAAGAAGTAATTGAAGTGGTTCCGCACTTAGGTTATTTGCACCGCTGCTTCGAAAAACACGCGGAGAAACTACCTTATAATCAGATCATTCCTTTTGTAGATCGAATGGATTATTTGGCCGCTATGAATACCGAACACGCTTACGCCATGGGCGTGGAGCGGATGTTGGGTATCGATAAAATTATTCCAAAGCGGGTAGAGTATATCCGTGTTTTGGTAGCGGAATTGAATCGATTGGCTTCACATTTTATTGCACTCGGTTCCTACGGAATGGACATTGGTGCGGTTACCGCATTTTTCTGGATGACCCGAGACAGAGAGCACATTGTTCGTTTGTTAGAATGGGCTTCTGGTGCACGAATGCTTTACAATTACATTTGGGTGGGTGGCTTGTTTTACGATTTGCCCGTAGGTTTCGAAGAAAGATGCCTTGAGTTTACTACCTACTTAAAACCTAAAATTAGGGAGCTAGAAAGAGTAGTTATTGATAATAAAATATTCATTGACCGAACTGCCAATGTGGGTGTTTTACCTGTCGATTTAGCGATTAACTATGGCATCACTGGCCCGATGCTGCGTGGTTCTGGTTTGAAGTATGACCTAAGGAAAGTGGATGGCTATTCAGTTTATCCAGAAATAGATTTTGATATACCAGTGGGCAAGGGCGAAGCAGGAACCTTAGGCGATTGCTGGGACAGAACTTGGGTGCGTGTGCAAGAGTGCTACGAGTCGATAAAGATTATTGAGCAATGCTTAGAAAAACTGATCACTGAGCACAAGAGGACCCGTGACTTCGATCCGCGAGCATTAGCACCAAAGAAAATCAGACCAAAAGCACAAGATTTCTACATTCGAGCCGAAAATCCAAAAGGTGAAACTGGCTTCTTCTTCCGTGCCGATGGAAGATCTGACGTGCCGTTCCGTTGCAAAGCACGGGGAGCAAGTTTCGTGAATCTCTCTATTATTAACGAACTGGCAAAAGGTGGTTTAATATCAGATTTGGTGGCTGTTATTGGCTCTATTGATATTGTTTTGGGCGAAGTGGATCGCTAGACGATCCTTGCAAATTTAAAGTGCAGTTTTAAATTTGCAAGGATGCCTTATTCCCCTAAGGCAATTCTTTAAGGTTGTTTTCCCTGATATATGCTCGGCTGTTTTTCCATTTGATTTCTACCCAAATGTCCTTTTGACCCACAATTTCTACTTTATGGCCTTCACCAGTAATTTCGATTAAATCGGCTCCAGCGGAAGGGCCGCTCATTAAATAAGCATTGGCCGAAGTAATAATTCCTTTGGTAGCCAATTGCGAAAAATTGATTAAATAGGTAGTGAGTAGAAGTGAAAATACCAAGCCAATGGTCAATCCGGCCGATTTCTCTTCTAGCTTTTTCTTCCGTTTTAAAATCATACTTAGAATAAGAACACTCAATGCAAGACATACCAACGCAAAGTAATTTCGGTTTTCATCAAAGAATTTTAAGAATAGATTGAAGTCACTGGTAGAGTAACCCTCCAGATTATTTTGCTGCGCCATTTCATTCATTTTGACGAGCACTTTTTTATCCGAAGTGAGTTTGTAATAGTTGTTCAAAGTGTAAAGTGCATTTCCTAAATCCTCCAAACTTTCGTACACAAATGCCATTTTTAGGAGCATTGCTGGCGATGCAACCTTCTCTTCACGCGCTATTTTTTCGTAGAGCGTGAGTGATTGCGTATATAGTTTCTTTTGGAATAAAGAATCTGCAATTTTTAAGTCGTTTGTAACTCCTTGAGAATTAGCGTTTTCTTGAAGACAAAAAAGTGTCAATAAAACGAATGTGAGAATTTTAAAATTTCGTGCTTGCATTTAATTATTTACCTCTTACCTTTGCAGTCGCAATTAAGGAAAACGCCCTTAATTCAACAAGAAAACATTTTGATTTGGTAGCTCAGTTGGTAGAGCATCTCCCTTTTAAGGAGAGGGTCCTGGGTTCGAGCCCCAGCCAGATCACTTCTAAAAGTCTCAGCGAAAGTTGAGACTTTTTTTATGCCTCTACTTTTCTGCTTTGGACTCGCGTTTTTTCCGTGATTTAGCATCCACGAAGATAGTAAGGTCAAACGGCAGTCTACTCGCCTTTCACATTATTTAACGGCAGGTAAAAAAATAAATGCGCGGATTCCCTTCCTTCAGAAAGTCAATAATAATTTGGCGGGGCTGCGTTAAGTTTTTATTCGAAACAAATACCTTAGCAGTTATACATGACCAAAAATCAACCCATAGGAATTTTTGACAGCGGAATGGGCGGGCTTACTGTGGCACATGCCGTAAAAAACCTTCTTCCGAATGAGCAACTCATCTATTTTGGCGACAGTGCTCATTTACCTTATGGTGATAAATCTGCGGCTACCATTCAGGCTTATTCTGTCAAGATTTGCGATGTATTATTGCAGCAAGGATGTAAGGTGATTTTGATTGCCTGTAATTCGGCTTCTGCGGCTGCTTACGAGCTCGTTAAAGCTTACGTGGGCAGCAAGGCTCAAGTGCTCAATGTTATCGACCCTGTGGTGGCTTATGTGGCTGAGAAATATAGTGATGATGCTAACATTGGTTTGATAGGCACCAAGCAAACCGTGGGTTCTGGCGTTTATGAACTAAAGCTAAAGAGTGAAAACCCAGAAATTAACTTTGGGGCTTTAGCAACACCGCTTTTGGTACCCATGATTGAAGAGGGCTTTTACAAAAATGATATTTCAGAGCAAATCATCAATCAGTACTTAGGAAGAGAAGAGCTTGAAGGGATTGAAGCATTGATTTTAGGCTGTACACATTACCCTTTGATCAAAAAGCAGGTGTCGGCATTTTTTAAGGATAAAATCGAAGTGATTGATTCTTCCACCATAGTAGCTCAGGCATTGCAAAATATGCTTCAGGAAAGTGACTTACTTGCCAATGAGCGCTCAGGAAAGAACAGGTTCTTGGTTTCTGACTTTACCCCTTCTTTTCAGGCCGCTGCCGAACTCTTTTTCCAAGAAGAAATTAAATTAGAGAAACACGTTTTGTGGGAGTAAGTAGGTCTACTTCATATTTTTTTCAAAAATACTTCTTATCCCTCTTCCATTATTTTAATCTCTACATTAATATAATTTAATGTATAATTAAGATTATAATTATTTTCTAGGTTTATATTTAAATTGAAATGACACTTTTAGGTCAGTCATAGTCATGGCTCTATTGTCAAAGCTTGGTTTCATGCATAGCATTACAATCCCTATGAAGAATATTCCCTTATATCTGTTGTTTACTATTTTGATCTTTACAGGCTGCTCAGATGGGGGAAGAAATAGCTATTTGGAATCCTGTGAAAACATGGAGGTTGATCTCGGTTTTACTGTAGGGGTGAAAAGAACACAGCTAGAAAAAATAGAAATTTTACCCAAGCACTTTAAGCAACGTGCCCTTTATTCAGTATTGGAAAAGGATGATAATTGGTATATCTGTGAAACATCAGAAAGCAGCCTGAGCTTTACAATCTACGATATGAAAAACGGAGCTATTCTTCGCCATGACTCATTACAGACAATAGATGTGACAGTGGGGCTGCCAACCTTTAAAAGCTTCGACTCTATTTATTTTCAAATGCCAGTGCGCTCCAAGCTGATTAGATTCGATAGTGCTGGAATTATTAGAGAGAATATTGATATGAGCAATCTAAAATTAGACTGGATGATGGAAGGGTCTCCTTTTGGTTTGCATAACAATAGGCAACAAGGCAATATATTAATTAGAAATAATGGGAGTCGAATGGTTTTTGTGAATGACCCATTCGATTTTTGGTACTACCCAGATCAAACAAAGATTAAGCTCATTGTAGAATATGATCCAACCTCAAACACCGTGATTTCCAATTTTGGTGAAAGAAAAAATTTTATGACCCAGGGTGATTTTGAAGTTCCAGATAAATACACATTTCCATATTTAGCTGTGGAGGGCGAATACGTCTACGCTTCTTATCCTTTAGATCATCAGGTTTATAAGTATGATTTAAACACCAGCGAGCTGGTTAACTCATCCTGTGTAAGTAGTTCCAATATCAAGAGATTACCTGACCCGTTGAGGAAAACTGTAGGGTTACAAGAGCAAATTAATTTTCAGATTAGCAGTCCATATTATGGTCAAGTCAATTTTCATAAGGATTTAAACTTATTTACTAGGTTGGTTTTTCATGAACCCAGTGAAGATGCAAAAGTGTCGAGTTGCAAAAATGAATATTCACTATTGGTTTTCAATGCTGATCTAAATTTGATCAATGAGATTGAGTTAGGAAATAAAGACATGTGGAGTAAAGCCTTGGCGGTTTCTTCTGGCTATCTTCTTCCTGGCAAGTGCGATACGGGTAATGGAGACGATTACTTTAAATACAATTATTACTATGAGTTGGTTAAAAAGTAAATATACCTTGATGCTGTTAGGCTTGCTACTAGCTACAAACAACTTAATTGCACAAGACGATTTCGATGACAAGAATTTATTCTATTGTAATGAGAGTGTTGATATCGAGTTTATTTGGCCATTAAGTGAGGACTACTTTGTGGCAAATGTGAAGGATAGGTCCAAGAGTGGGCCTTCTTCAGAATTGCTTTTGCTGTTAAATAAATCACATTTAATTGTGGATACTGTGTATGTCTTAGGTGGCTTCCTTAACTCCTTAAATGTTAGAGAAAATAATTCCTTCACCTTGGTGGCAAGCTTTGCAACGGCTACTTACAAGGTTGCGAATGACCAATTCACACTAGTTTCGAATACAACAAATATCGAAGCCTTCAATGACCTTGTTGCTACTTCAAATTTTAATCAGAATCGTTTGGGTTACTTTTACGGACTTGAAGTAGGCTACGAAACAAAAGCTAAGGACAGAACAAAAAAACGGGAGAAAAAAAATATTCCGAGATACTATTATTTAGACGAGGATGGTGAAAAGCGGTGGATCAACTCGGGTAAGGAAGAAGTTGTTGGAGATCAGTGGAAGTCGTTTTTAGATCAACCTACGTTTGCTCTGGGTGAAGTGACTTCTTATAAAGGTGAAATCTACTTTAACATCCCTATGATTGGCACTTGCTATATCTTAAATCCCCAAGCTGGCAAGGTGAGAACGGTGCTTTACCCCACTGAAGGTGCCAATAGTTGGTTTCTAACCGTTGATAAGGTCACCGGTACGACCTATCTAGTAGGCGATATGGGTGATGATCAATTTTCAATTTACCACATAGACTTAAAGACCAACAAGAAGGCCTTGGTAAGTACACAACAGGGTTTTTACGATGCAATTGTCAATGACCAGATTTTAGTAAAGAAGGAGATAGCGCTTGATAGGAAGAAGAAGTTTAACTGCTTCTATTTAGTGCCGGTTTTTAGCAAATAAAATGCGGTCTTCCTCTTTTATAACTTTATCCTACACCTCTTGTAGACTTTACTTTACGACTTAACGAATTATATACTTTCTTTGCAGTGAACAAGGGAAAATCGGATCGTGTACGCATTTTTATTCTTTTTAAATTTTGTGCTCATCTATACCATTTTTGCGGTGTATGCGGAAAGAAAAATCTCTGCATTCATTCAGGACAGGTATGGGCCAATGGAAACTGGTCCTTATGGTTTACTCCAAACCGTAGCCGATTTGCTCAAATTGCTCCAAAAGGAAGATATTGTTCCTTTAGCAGCCGATAAAAGGATCTTCAAAGTAGCTCCCCTCATCATTTTTACTTCGGTATTTGCTGGTTTTGCAGTGCTTCCGCTCACTTCGGATTTTGGCGGTTCTCAAATTGAAACTGGAATTTTCTACCTATTGGCCATCGTTTCGCTAGATGTGATTGGTATTTTGATGGCAGGCTGGGGTTCCAACAGTAAATATGCTTTGCTGGGCGCCATGCGTTCTGTGGCTCAAATTATTTCTTATGAAATTCCGTTGGGACTGTCTGTGGTTTGCGTCATCATGGTTTCTCAGTCGCTCAACTTGCAAGAGATCGTTTATCAGCAAGGGATATTTATCAATGCCATCGACCCGAATGCTCAGAACTTCCTTTTCGGCATTAAGGCTTTAGGGATTGAAACCACTCATATTGGCGGTTTCCTGACTTGGAACATTTTTAGAATTCCATTTTTCTTCTTGGCCTACCTTATCTTTTTCATTGCCTCTTTGGCGGAAGCCAACCGTGCTCCCTTCGATATTCCGATTGCAGAATCGGAATTGGTCGCTGGTTTTCATGTAGAATATTCTGGCTTCAGGTGGGCCATGATCATGCTTTCAGAGTATGGTATGATGCTCTTGATTTCATTTTTAGGAGCAATTCTGTTTTGGGGTGGTTGGAACACCCCTCTGCCTAATATTGGTTCTGTGGCCTTGGCCGATTGGACCAGTGGCGAACCCGGCACGGTTGCGGGACATTTATGGGGTGCATTTTGGTTGGTATCGAAGGCTTTGCTTACAGTAGGTTTGCAAATCTGGATCCGTTGGACTTACCCTAGGTTAAGGCTAGATCAGCTCATGAATTTAAGCTGGAAATACCTGACTCCTGGCGCTATAATTTTGGTTTTGGTGAGTGCTTTGTGGAGATTGCTGATGATATGAGTAAGTACTGGAAAAATATCGCCATTGCTACAAAAACCCTGAAAGAAGGGCTCAAGGTTACTTTTGAGCACATGAAGGATGCGACTACTCAGCGCGATCCATTGTATGTGGACGATGAAAATTACTTCGAGAAACAGATTGGAATTTTCGCCACACAATACCCTAAAGAAATTATTCCGGTGCCCGACAATGGGCGCTATAAGCTTCACAATGAAATTGAAGACTGCATTGTCTGCGACAAGTGCGCTAAAATTTGCCCTGTAGACTGCATTGACATTGAGCCAGTAAGGGCGGTAGAAGAAATCGGGAAGACTTCAGATGGCACCCCAAAACGGATTCATGCCGCCAAGTTCGATATCGATATGGCAAAATGCTGCTTCTGTGGTTTATGCACTACCGTTTGCCCTACGGAATGCCTCACCATGACCAAGGAATACGATTTCAGTGCTTTCGATTTTGCCGAGCATAACTTTGTTTTTGGCGAAATGACTCCGCTAGAAATTATTGAGAAAAGACAGGCTTTAGAAGAGTTCAATAAAAAGAAGGAAGAAGAGAAAGAGAAAATGGCGGCCTTTGCCAAAAGCAAACCTACCTCAGAAGCTGCTGCAAAACCTGCAGGTGCAAAGCCAGTTTTTAGGCCGAAAGCAATGAAGCCGAAGACGGCAGCTACTTCTACTGAAGAAAAATCGGATGATGCAGCTAAGCCAGTAAGGCCAAAAGTGGTGATGAAACCGAAAATTCAGGCCAAGAAAATAGAGGAGCCAAAGGAAGAAACTAAAGTGGAAGGTGTTCCGAACACTGCAAGGCCGAAAATACCGATGAAGCCGAAAATTCCTGCTGCACCAAAAGCTGAGGCTTCGGAAGAAAAGCCTGTGCAGCGCGTGGTCATTCGACCTAAAATTCATGTGCGGAAGAAAGAGGAGGAAGGTTCTTCGGAAGAAGCGAAACCAAAACCTCGCCCGATAATGCGGCCAAAAATCCAACCGAAGAAAAAGGATGATGAAGATAAAAATGAGACAAACGATTAACGGATGCCAATAGAGAACATCATATTCTATGCGTTTTTAGGACTTACGGGTCTGTCGGCATTGTTTATTCTCTTGTCGAAGAATATTCTGTATTCGGCATTTGCGCTGATTGCCACTTTTATTGGAATGGCGGGTATTTTCGTTTTACTCGGAGCCGAATTTGTGGCCATCACTCAAATTTTAGTCTATGTCGGTGGTGTCCTCATATTGATGGTTTTTGGCATTATGCTCACCAATCGCTTGTCGCAAGCCAAAGTGGAGACGGAGGTGTATAATAAATTCTTTGGCATATTAATCTCGGCAGGGCTGTTTTATATTTTGGCCAAAGCCATTGAAATGGCTGATTTTGCCAATATGGGTTGGATGAAAAATACGCCTTCAGCACCTTCAAGTGTTAGTGATTTAGGAATGAAAATCATGACAGATTATGTACTGGTTTTCGAAGTGATTGGCATTTTGCTTTTGCTGGCTTTAATTGGCGCAGTGCGCATTGCAGGTAATACAAGAGAGGAGGGAACTGATGCCGCTTAATACCGTTTTGCTGCTGGGTGCCGCCTTATTCTGTATCGGTTTGGCCGTTGTGGTTACTCGCAAAAATGCCATTGCCGTTTTGATTGGCATTGAACTCATGTTGAATGCTACCAACTTAAACTTAGTCGCTTTTAGCCGTTTTGATGCGGTAGAGTTGCAAGGCCAGGTTTTTGCGCTTTTCGTCATTACCGTAGCCGCTGCCGAAGCTGCTGTTGCACTGGCAATCGTCATTAAAGTGTATCAACATTTCCAAACGGCCAATCTGGATAAAATCAATGAACTGAAAGGATGATTGATTTGAACGACATCATATCGACCACGGAATTTAATCCTTTGATTTATTGGATAATCGCTTTGATGGCCATTCCGTTACTGTCGTTTTTCACTACTACTTTTATAAAGAAAATAGCGCCTGCTTGGGCCACACTGTTATTGGGAGTTAACCTTTTGATTTCCATTTACCTGGCTTCGCAATATTGGGACACTACGGGAGTGTCAATTCGTGGAAATTGGTTTAGCATTGGCGATACGCAACTCACTTATTCTTTTCTGATTGACCAACTGGCGCTGATTATGCTGGTGGTGGTTAATTTTATTTCGGTGTTGGTGCATTTCTTTTCTATGGAATATATGCGCCATGATGAGAACAAGTCCCGCTATTTTGGTTTGCTTGGACTATTTACCTTCTCCATGCTGGGCATTATTCTGTTTTACGATTTGCTCTTCATTTTCATTTTTTGGGAACTGGTGGGTTTATCTTCTTTCCTGCTTATTGGTTTTTGGTTCGAAAAGAAATCCGCTTCTCTGGCTGCCAACAAAGCCTTTATCATGAACCGCATTGGTGATTTAGGTTTCATCACTGGTTTGATGATTCTCTATTCTCAGTTCCAAACTTTCGATTTAGAAGGCATAAAATCATTGACGGTGCTCAGCAGTATCGAAGATGGAAATTGGGTAGCCGAATACTTTAAAAATGGCGAATTGGTCAGAAATAGCCTCGATGGTCGATGGCTGAGTGCGGCTGGTATTGCGCTGTTTTGTGGGGCTGTAGGTAAATCGGCTCAATTCCCATTACAAGTCTGGCTTCCCGATGCCATGGAAGGGCCAACGCCAGTTTCGGCATTGATTCACGCGGCTACCATGGTGGCGGCTGGTGTGTTTATGATCGCACGGATCTTTGTGATTTTAGATGCTCAGGCGTTGGAAGTTGTAGCCGTTGTAGGTGCCATTACTGCCTTTATGGCGGCCGTTGCTGCCTTTTCACAATTCGACATTAAAAAAGTATTGGCTTATAGCACCATTTCACAATTGGGTTATATGGTTTTGGCCATGGGAGTGGGTGCTTACACAGCAGGGCTTTTTCATCTGGTAACGCACGCCATGTTTAAGGCTGGATTGTTCTTAAGTGCTGGAACCATCATTCATCAATTGCATCAGCTTGAGGGCAAGGATATCAATTTCGATCCGCAAGACATGCGTGTGATGGGTGGGCTTCGGAAGTACATGCCAGTGACCTTCATTTGCTTTTTGATTTGCGCATTGGCCTTGGCGGGTTTACCAGGTTTTTCAGGCTTCCTTTCAAAAGATGCCATTTTACTAAACACTGCGGTGTGGGTTGATGAAAAGGGTGGAGGCTTCTATTTTATTGAAGTGCTTGCTTTTGCTACAGTGTTGATTACTGCATTCTACACTTTCAGAATGATCTTCTTGGTGTTTACGGGTGATTTTAGGTTGCCAAAACTTATCCCAGCGAACGCTACACTAAAGCCTTTAAAGGAAGGAAACGGTTTCTTGAAATTGCCGATGGTGTTATTGGCGATTGGTTCTCTGAGCGTGATTTTTGGCTTCACCATGAAGGCCGAAGACACATGGTTCTATCAATTAATTCAAGATCCAATTTTCTTGGTACCGGAAAGTTACGCAGCATTCAACCTTATGGATTTGCCTCATGAATGGTTCGAGAATTTGCATTTTCGTGTAGCAACCATTTCAATTGGTTTGGCTCTGTCGGGGCTAGTTATTGCCTATTTCTTATTCAAACCAGGAGCGAAATACTCAGCTTCATTTGCAGAAAAGCGCGAACCAATTGGGTTAGTCGGTCAGGTTTCATTTTACCACTGGTATCAGAATGCGCTTTACGAAAAAGTTATATTGAAATTTATAATGTGGAGTGCGAAGCGTATTGCTTGGTTCGACCGCGTGATTTTGGACGGTTTCATCAACTTTATCGCCAAGTTTCAGGTGGTGTTTGCGCACCTCATTGCTTGGTTCGACAGGAATATCATTGATGGATTCGTACATTTGACGACTTATACAACTGGACGCGTTGGGCAACTGACACGTTCGGTGCAGTCGGGCAATGTACAAGCATATATTATGGCTGCTTTAGCCTTTTTAATACTCATGTTAATCTGGCTTCTATTTTAGTGAAATGATAGAAAATCTTTTAACCTATATCATATTTACCCCGCTGCTTGGCGCGCTTGTGGTCTTGTTTTTACCGAAGTCGAAAACCAGTAGCTTCAAATGGGTTGCCCTTGTGGCATTGGGCGTTACGCTTGTACTATCCGTATTGGCAGTTACTAGTTTCGATGCCTCGGTGGAAGGGCTTACCAATTCTGAAGATCAGCTTCAGTTGGTGGATAAAGCCGAATGGTTTTCAGTCCAACTGGGTTCCCTCGGTAAATTTTCAGTTGATTATTTTGTAGGGGTTGATGGACTGAATCTGTCACTATTGCTTTTGGCAGCCATTGTGCTCTTTATTGGCGCCATTTCTTCCTTCGGAATTAAGCAAAAACAGAAGGGTTATTTTGGGTTGTACTTGCTGCTTTCTACTTCGGTTTTAGGTTGTTTTGTAGCGCTAGATTTCTTCCTTTTCTACCTCTTTTTCGAGTTTATGCTTTTACCCATGTACTTCCTTATCGGAATTTGGGGTGGACCGAGAAGAGAATACGCTGCCATTAAATTCTTTCTTTATACACTAGTCGGTTCTATCTTAATCCTGATCGTCATGATTGGGCTTTACAACTCAGTATACGATCCTGTAAAAACCGGTATGGAAGCGGGAGTGATCGAAAATGTTTCTGAGGCTTCTCCAGACATGATCAGCAGTATCCAATTTGCGGTGCAATCGGGGCAAATGGAAAGTGAAAATATTGTGAAGTCATTCAACATGATTTCAATGGCGGATGACGCTAACTACCTGCCTGATTCATTTTTAGGTAAGAACAGTTATGGTGAAATCTTCGGCCAATCTGCACGATGGATGGCTTTTTTAGCCTTGTTGATCGGTTTTGCGATTAAGCTTCCGGTTTTCCCATTCCATACTTGGCTACCCGATGCACACGTAGAAGCACCAACCGCAGTTTCGGTAGTGCTGGCAGGAATTCTATTGAAAATTGGCGGTTACGGAATCATTCGAACGGCCTTTAGTTTCTTCCCCGATAGTGCATTTCACTATACTTGGCTGATCGGATTCTTTGGCTTATTCTCCATATTATATGGCGCCATGAACGCCTTGGCACAAAAAGATTTAAAGCGACTGATCGCTTACAGTTCCGTTTCTCACATGGGCTTCGTACTACTAGGTTTGGCCGCTATGACGGTAGAGGGTGTCACTGGAGCAATTTATCAAATGTTCAGCCACGGATTAATATCGAGTATGCTCTTCCTTCTGGTAGGCGTGTTGTACGATAGAACCCATGACCGTGGAATCGAAAACTATGGAGGTTTGGCTTCTAAAATGCCGAAATTCACCATTCTCATTACCATCGCTTTCTTTGCCTCATTAGGCTTGCCAGGCTTCTCGGGCTTCATTGCCGAACTGATGGTGTTTATCGGAGCTTTCAAATCTTCAACTGTTATTGGCGCCATTCCATATTGGATGCCAGTGGTGGCCACTTTAGGCTTGGTATTAGGCGCAGGCTATTATTTGTGGACACTTCAGCGTATGTTTTTTGGCAAGTTTTGGGTGAAAGACAAGGCTTGGAGAGAGACTTTGGTGGATTTGAACGCCAGAGAATATGTAATGCTGGTTCCGTTGGTAATCCTGATCATTTGGTTCGGTATTTACCCAGCAACCCTGCTCAACCTCATTAATAATTCAGTGGAAGGTTTCACGCAACTTTTAATCCTTTCGGTTGAATGATATTGCTGCAATCCAATATGACACTCGGGCTGAAGGAGCAAATTCAAGGTATTTCAGCTGATATTGCTTGGTTAGCGCCAGAGATTACTTTGGTCATCACAGCAGTGCTTTTGTTGATTTACGATCTAATTTTCAAAGAAAATAAATCAGTTGGTTTGGCAGCCATTGCTTTTGCAGGCATGACCTTCACTTTGGCTTTACTTATCGCTGGTTGGGGAAATATTGAAGAGGATAGAATCCTTATGGACGGAATGATCCGTTTGGATGGAGTAGCCATTTACCTAAAAGCATTTTTCAGTATTGGTGGATTGATCGGTTTAGTGATGATGCTTCGCTCTAAGCAGAAAGAGAAGTTCTTTAAATCAAGCGAAACGCTATTGTTGTTCTTCGGTTTGGTTTTGGGCACTTTCTTGATGACAATGGTCATTAATTTTTTAATGGTGTATGTGGCTATCGAACTGGTTTCTATTTGCTCTTATGTGCTCACGGGGCTTTTCAAAAGCAAAAGAAATTCTGAAGCAGCCATGAAATATTTGCTGTTTGGAGCAGTGGCTTCAGCTGTAATGATTTACGGAATGAGCTGGTTGTATGGCTTTACGGGGACATTAGATTTTACTTCAACTGCCTTTGCAGAAGGGATTTCTCAAGTGGCGGTATTTCCGCTTTCCTTGGCCTTAATAATGACTATTGGAGGTTTCGTTTTCAAATTAGGCGCTTTTCCTTTTCATATTTGGTCACCCGATGTATACGAGGCCAGCCCAACACCTATTGTCGCTATTTTTTCTTCTTTACCAAAATTGGCGGCCTTGGCCATTTTATTCCGCTTTGTAGCAAGCCTTGATTTAGCATTAGTTGATTGGCAATTGTGGTTAGGTATTATTGCCATTGCCAGCATGACGGTGGGTAATTTTTCAGCCTTATGGCAAAAGGATGTCAAACGAATGTTGGCCTACTCTTCCATTGCCCATGCGGGTTTCCTTTTGGTAGGGGTTTTAGCTTTTTCTGAAAGTGGGGAGACTTCCGCATTATTTTACGGAAGTATTTATTTGCTGATGAATTTTGGGGCTTTTTTCTTGGTTCAGTTATTTGAAGATAATGAAGGCAAAACTTCTTTTGATGCTTTTAAAGGAATGGGGTCGAAAGTGCCCTATTTAGGAGTGTTGCTTCTTATTGTCATGATTTCGTTGACGGGGCTTCCGCCTATGGCTGGTTTTAATGCCAAACTTTATATTTTCTCAAGCCTTTGGGAAACGTGGCAAATTGAAGGTTCTAGCATTTTAATTTGGGCTTTTATTTTCGGTTTGTTCAATACCGTTGTTTCGCTCTTCTTTTATCTAAAAATACCTTATTACATGTTTTTTAAGGGTAGTGAGGAAGCTGTTAGCTCAGTAGTAGGTAATTTAACCGACAAAATCTTGGGCACTATTTTAGTCGCACCCCTGTTATTGTTATTCTTTAAATCAGATTGGTTGTTGAACGTTTTGAATAGTATTAACTTTGCCCTTTGAATCGACTAAATGAGCGAACAGATTAAACACGAGTGCGGGATTGCAAAAATCCGTCTTCGAAAACCCCTCCAATACTACATCGACAAGTATGGCTCAGCCACCTACGCCATAAGTAAACTCTACATCATGATGCAAAAGCAAGCCAACCGCGGTCAAGATGGGGTTGGAGTGGCGAACATCAAGCTAGGAGTGGACCCGGGAATTCGATATATAAGTCGTTACAGAACCATTGAGCAACAGCCAATTACCAGTATTTTTGGGAAAATTTCTAAGAAATTCGAAAAGGCGAAGAAGAAGGAAGGCTACAACCCTAAGGATGCCCAGTGGCTGAAAAATAACATGGGTTTTACTGGAGAGCTTTGGTTAGGACACCTTCGATATGGAACTCACGGAAAGAATAGTATAGAAAGCTGCCACCCATTTTTAAGACAAAATAACTGGAGAAGCCGTAACCTAGTAATGGCGGGCAACTTCAACATGACCAACGTAGACGAACTCTTCGATCTATTGGTAAGCCTTGGCCAGCACCCTAAAGAAAAAACCGATACCGTTACTGTAATGGAAAAAATCGGTCACTTTATGGACGAGGAAAATCAGCGTATTTTCGATAAGTATAAGAAGAAAAAGAGCAACGCTGAAATTACAGAGATTATAGAAAATGAATTGAATATTCAGCGTGTGCTGAAACGTTCATTCAAAGATTTTGATGGCGGTTATGCCATGGTAGGCTTATTGGGTCACGGAGCTTCTTTTGTCGTGCGCGATCCAAATGGAATTCGTCCAGCCTTCAAATATATTGATGATGAAGTGATCGTAGTAGCCTCTGAAAAGCAGGCAATCAAAGCGGCTTTCAACGTAAACTATTCCGACATTTCTGAAGTAGAGCCAGGCCATGCACTGATTGTGCACAAGGACGGTGAATGGGATGAAGTGCCGATCATGAAGAAGCGTGAGCTTAAGGCTTGTTCTTTCGAAAGAATTTATTTCTCGAAAGGAACCGATCCGGATATCTATCGTGAAAGAAAGGAACTTGGTAAGCTCTTGATTCCTCAAATTTTGAAGGCGGTTAATTTCGACCTGAAGAATACGGTTTTCTCTTTCATTCCGAATACAGCTGAAATTTCTTTCTTGGGAATGATGCAGGGAGTGGATGAATATCTACTTCGCAAAAGGAAAGACATTATTATTGACGGGAAACCTCACATTGATGATGTTGAAGAGCTTTTAAGCTTTCAACCTAGAGTTGAGAAATTGGTAATCAAAGATGCCAAACTCAGGACTTTCATTGCGAGTGATGAAAGTCGCGATCAGTTGGTGGCCAGTGTTTACGACACTACTTACGAAGTAATTAAGAAGAATGTGGATACGATTGTTGTGGTCGATGATTCGATTGTTCGAGGAACTACTCTTGAGAAGAGTATTCTAAAAATGCTCGACTTGCTTGAGCCTAAAAAGATTGTGATTGTTTCTTCTGCTCCTCAAATTCGTTACCCTGATTGTTACGGAATTGATATGTCGAAAATGAAGGAGTTTGTTGCCTTTAGGGCCATGCTTCTTTTACTAGAAGAGAAATATGGTAAAGACCACACAGAACTTCAAAAGGCATATGATATTGCGAACCAACACATAAATGACAAAGAACAGGCGAACTATATTCAGAGCTTGTACGATCAGTTTACTGATGATGAGATTTCAGCGAAAATCACGGATATAGTAAGGCCTAAAGGAATGAAAGCTGAATTGGAAGTGGTTTATCAAACGGTTGATAATTTGCACAAGGCTTGTCCTAATAATTCTGGTGATTGGTACTTCACAGGTAACTACCCCACTCCGGGTGGTCACCGAGTCGTAAATAAATCGTTTATGAATTTCTACGAAGGAAAAGAAGGAAGGGCTTATTAAGCCCTTTTTTTATGTCTGAATTTTTAAGGCAATAGGCTGAAATCAATATTGGGAGCGATGCCTAATGGTTCACGTTCAATCATACTATCAATGGTTGTCCAGCCGGAGAAGAAGCCACAGTTTTGCATAAAGAAGGAAGTGCCTTCAGCGCCACCAGCATAGTCCATTCTGGATTCTTTTCGAGCAGTAGCATCAGCTGTAAACTTCGCGGTGGTCATTTCATACCAGTTACCTTTGGTGTCGTACACCCATTGATTTGAGTAGAGCCCTTTGCGCGTTTGATTGCCCGTCTCTGTATGAAAATTCTCTAAGAATGAATGAGGTCTTTTTAAATAAGTGTCGGTTTTAGGTCTTCTGAAAGAGGCGATCAATTCCCACTTGTCAATTTCGGGAGCAAAGAAATAGGCAGTAAAATCAGTGCTGTTATTTCCAGCAGGCTCCGCCTTCAAAAGGAAACGATAGCTTGTTCCAGTTTTCCACATGTATTTGCGGTAGCTTTGCCCACCCGATCCTTCATTGCCAAATTCGCCCGTATAAATGCGATCTCCTTTTTTCAACATTTTAATCTGTTGGTCTTCAGGAATGTCTTTTGGGTTATCCGTTTTGAACGGACTCCACACTGAGAAGAGAATTCTTCTTTCATCAGCGCCATTTACTTGAATCCCGAAATAGCCTTCTGCAAATCCGTTGGCCATAAAATAACTACCCAAAACATCTTCGCCTTCGGGCACATTGATTTCATTATAGAAATAGAGCACATCTGCTGCTGCTTCAGGTACTTGATATGTCAGGTGAACAGAAGGGCCTCTTCGCCCCCAGTAAAAGTCTTCTTTTGCAAAATAGACTTTGCCTTGGGTTGCTGCTCCACCAACTAATATTTCCGAAATATCTATTTGTGATGAGTTGTCCTCTCCTGTAATTTCGAGCGTATGATAGCCTGGTCTTTTAATATTGAAAGTAGCAATTGAAACCAAATCGAGTTCAGTATTGGAGAGTTTTACGCTTTGATTTTTTCCATCAAAACTGACTTTCAAAGTTGTGGCATTAGTTAACTTTGCCCTCATCCCAATTTTGATTTCCCCAGTCTCAGCAATATAAAAATAGGTCTTGGCCGATGTGCCATTTGGATTCCAATTCTTGACTCCATTGTCGAGTAGATTGCGATCTTGTTGAGAATTCAATCCCTCAATCCAAGTATTTCCTTTGGTAGGGACGGTAATGGGTAGCTCCTCTAGAGTGAATTTCTCCACTTTTGGAGTACATCCGAACACTGTAAAAGCGATAAATAGTACGACTAATTTATACATCAGGGTATATTTTAATATTCTAAAATGACGATTGAAAGCATAGGGGAAATGATTATCATTCGGGTGGGCTGGGCCCGTTATTAAATTTTTCTTTCAAGGGTTTAACTTCTTAAAATGATTGTATAAAAAAACAGCCAGCTGTTTTCCTCCTACCGCCTTAAAATGTACACCTGAAAAATAAGCGTGGCATTTGGGGGTACTTCTCTAGTGCCTTCTGGTCCATAAGCCATTCGTGCAGGCACTTTTATAAAACCATTGTCTCCTTCTTGAAAATACTTGAGGCCATCCTGAAAACCATCAATCAAATCACTCTTTTTTAGGTTAATGCCAATGGGTTTTTTTGTTCTAAATGAGCTGTCAATTTCTTTTCCATTCAATAAGTAGGTGGCATAATGTAAAACCATATCGCTGGGTTCCAAAATGGGTTCTGTGTAGATTTCTCCTTTCACTTTTGAGAGCTCCAAGTTGTTTTTAACCATAACCCAAGTCATACTGTTGAACTGATCTTCTCGTATTTTTTCAAATTTTTCTTCTGGGTTTTCATCCGTTACAACTTCCCCGATTTCGTTCCATTCCTTTAACTGAATTAAGATTCCACGATCGTTATATTTCTCCTCGCGCTTTTTCGAACCGTCTTCATACCAAAATGAATGCTTGCCTATTTTGATTCCATCTGCCATTCTACCCTGATACTTCTTCTCGCCATTCTCATACTTCTCTACCATTTTTTGAGCAAAGACAGAGTTGGTTTGAAATGTCAGGAATAGGCAAATACTGAAGGTGTACAGGAATGGTTTCATGCTTAAATTCTTTCTTTCAAAGTAAGAATAATTTACAGAAAGGTCTCAAAAAAGATAGTTTATGAATTAATGTTTGAGAGAAGAGTTCAGTATTCTCTACTAAACAAAGAAAGAGCAGCCATAGGCTGCTCTTCTCGAGTATTAATAAATTTAAACTTCACTAAGTCCTTATAAATCGAACTTAATGCCTTGGGCTAATGGCAGCTCGGTAGAGTAATTCAATGTATTTGTTTGTCTACGCATGTAGGCTTTCCAAGCATCTGAGCCAGACTCTCGTCCTCCACCAGTTTCTTTTTCTCCACCAAATGCACCACCAATCTCGGCACCAGAAGTACCAATATTTACGTTGGCAATTCCGCAATCGGAACCTACCGCAGAAAGGAATTGATGCGCATCGCGCATGCTGTTTGTCATAATAGCTGATGACAATCCTTGCGCTACTCCGTTTTGAACTGCGATTCCATCATGTACATCACCTTTATACTTTAATATGTAGAGTATAGGTGCAAAAGTTTCTGACTGAACGATCTTGAAGCTGTTTTCTGCTTCAATAATACACGGCTTCACGTAACAGCCGCTTTCGAAGCCTTCACCAGAAAGCACCCCTCCTTCAACCAACACCTTACCGCCTTCAGCTTTTGCTGCTTCAATGGCTTTATTATAATTATTTACTGAATCCTTGTCGATAACAGGCCCAACGTGATTCTTTTCATCCAATGGATTTCCAATTCTCAGCTGACCGTAAGCACCAACAACGGCATCTCTTACTTTATCATAAATATCTTCGTGAACAATCAACCTACGGGTTGAAGTACATCTTTGACCAGCAGTTCCTACAGCACCAAATACAGCACCGATCACTGTCATTTTAATATCGGCATCTGGCGTTACGATAATCGCATTGTTACCTCCCAACTCAAGGATAGACTTCCCCAAACGAGCTGCCACAGTTTGGCCAACAATTTTACCCATACGAGTAGAGCCTGTTGCCGAAATTAATGGCACACGCTCATCTTTCGTCATCCACGAACCCACATTGTAGTCACCGTTAATTAAGCAGCTGATACCCTCTGGTAAATCGTTTTCTTTTAATACTTCAGCAATTATATTTTGGCAAGCCACACCTGTTAATGGTGTTTTTTCTGAAGGCTTCCAAACACATACGTCACCACAAACCCAAGCCAAGGCGGTGTTCCAAGCCCAAACTGCTACCGGGAAATTGAATGCCGAAATGATTCCAACAATACCAAGTGGGTGATATTGCTCTTGCATGTGATGTAATGGTCGTTCTGACTTAATGGTAAGGCCGTGAAGCTGACGAGAAAGACCCACTGCAAAATCACAGATGTCGATCATTTCTTGTACTTCGCCTAAACCTTCTTGATAAGATTTCCCCATTTCATAGGAAACTAGCTTACCCAAATCGGCTTTGTGCTCTCTTAATTTTTGACCGAACTGACGAACAATTTCTCCTCTTAAAGGTGCCGGAGCATCTCTCCAATCCTTAAAGGCAGCCTGAGCTGTTTCAATCACCTTATCATACTGAGCTTGTGTTGTCACACTCACCTTACCTATTAGGGCGCCATCTACAGGGGAATAGGATTCTAAAAAATTATCTCCGCCATGCGACTGCAAACCTGTAGAGGTTCCGTTGTTTTTAGCTGCTACACCTAGGTTTTTTAAGGCCTCAGTAATACCAAATTCAGTTTGAATATTCATAATATTTTATCTGTCAATTAATAGAATTCATAGTTACGGGAATTTTCAAAGGACTGCAAAAAAGGCTTCAACTAATTCAGAATAAAACAAAAAAGCCAAACCCGAATAGGCCTGGCTTTTGAATACTTGGCATTAACGCTTACCAAGTAATTCTGTAATATTCTTTCTCTCCGTTAGGGTATTTACCCATCACAAAGAAATCCTTTGTTTTGGTGTCAATAATTTTCTGAAACTGCTCTAAGCTAGTGATATCATCATCGCCCACTTTGGTTACGATAAAGCCTTCTTTCACTCCACTTGCTTTCCAAGCCCCTTCCTCCAGTTTTGATAATTGAACACCCGCCTCAATTTTTAAGCTCTTTTTCAAGCCATTGCTCAAGTCCTTAAATTCGGCTCCTGCTATTTCATATGTTAATGTGTTTTCTGAAAAATCTCCTTCTCTTTCCAGAACTAACTCTGGTTCGGCAAGCTCTATGGCGGCTAAAGATTCCCTATTCTGAAGTTTTAGAGATGTCTCCTTGTCATCACCTTTTCTTTTAAAGCTAATTGACACCGCATCTCCTGGTCGTTTTCTGGCAATTAGCTCTTGCAACTGACTTGTGGTTTTCACGACCTTTCCGTCTACCCCAGTAATCACATCCTCGGCCTTTAAACCAGCCTGATCGGCTGCTCCACCAGGAGAAGTCCCCATAATACGAACACCTGAAAGTTCTACGGTACCCACACCATCCGCATCGCGAATAGTAACTCCTAAGAGGCCTCTTTTCACCTCTCCGAATTCGAGTAAATCGTCCATTACCTTTTTCACCAGAATGGATGGAACAGCAAAAGAATAACCACTAAATGTACCTGTATTTGTAGCAATTGCCGTATTGATACCAATAAGCTCTCCTTGTAAATTCACCAATGCTCCTCCACTATTACCTCGGTTCACGACAGCATCTGTTTGTAAAAACGATTCAATGCCATAACGATTCTGATTCTCTACTCCTGAAATTAGGTTGATATTTCTTGCCTTGGCACTGATTATGCCAGCAGTCACTGTATTATTTAGGTCGAAAGGATTGCCTACTGCCAGCACCCATTCGCCAATCTCCACTTGATCAGAATTGCCAAAATCTATGTAAGGTAAATCCCCTGCCTTTATCTTAATTAGCGCCAAATCTGTATCAGGATCTGCCCCTATTAATTCTGCCTTAAGTCTTCTATTATCATCCAACCTCACCTCAAGCTCATCAGCTCCTTCTACTACATGATAATTAGTGGTTATGTATCCATCTTCTGAAATCAGCACCCCAGAACCGGTTGACTCTCTAAATTTCACCCCACTTCTAAGTAATCTTCTCCAGCGACTGGACGTCCCTTTAATTTCTTCTCGATTAGTAATATGAACTACGGCCGGAACAATTTTTCTTGACGCATCGATAAAATTCACCCCTGCTGGCACTGAATAGTCGTGAGGCTCATCACTTATAGTGCCAAAACTAGTCGCCACTGAATTAGAACGGTTCAATGAAAAGGAGCCATTAACGCTATCTCCACCGCCCAAAAAACTAATTCCAACCAAAACAACTAAGCCACCTAGCAGTGAGGAGGCCAACATGCCCAGAATAAACTGTCTCTTACTCATAAAACCATGACTTTAAGATTTACCTTTCCAAAATCACTAACGCGCTTTTTTGTACAGGTGTTCTAATTTATTCAATTTAAAGTAAGAATTAACCCCATTTAACAAAAAAAGAGCCCCAATAAATTGAGGCTCTTCCGTCTACACAACCAAACTCAAACTACTTCACTGCTATTTTAGACTCTACTTTCTTTGTTTCATCCTTAGGGATTCTCAATGCTAGAATACCGTTCTCGTAAGCAGCTTCAATTCCCTTTTCGTCAATGTTATCTGGAAGCTGGAAGCTCTTAAAGAACTTTCCATATTCAGTTTGAATAGAAATGAAGTTCTTCTCTTTGCTTTCCTTCTCTAGCTTGCGTTCACCAGCAATACTCAACTTTCCGTCTTTCAAATCAATATTGAAATCCCCTTTACTAAAACCTGGTACTGCTACTTGAATCTCAAATGCTGAAGCTGTTTCAGCAATGTCTACTTTTGGGGAAAAAGCATTCGGGCTTTTCTGCAAGGAATCATTAAAGAATCGATCAAAAAGAAGATCTACCGATGCTGGACCAAACCATTCTGGATTTCTCTTAACTAAGTTCATATCGTTTATATTTTTAAGTTTATGTTTCATTTTCACTCCTATAATTCAAAACTGTACCAATCGATTTTTGCCCCAAAAATACGCCACTATGTCCGAATTAGCTGCTATTGATTTTATTATCGAGACATAATGTCTTAAAATGGTAGTTTTTTGAGCGGTTATGTTGATACGAAAAGAATCTCTATTTTTAACTTTTGCGAGTTTATGAAATCAGAACTTAGTAACAAGCTGAAGGCTTTTGGCCCAGGGATACTTTTTGCCAGCACCTGTATAGGCGTTTCACATTTGGTTCAATCAACAAGAGCAGGGGCCGATTTTGGATTCCAATTGGTTGCCTTTATTCTATTGGCCAATCTTTTCAAATATCCATTCTTCGAATTCGGTTCGCGTTTTGCCGCAGCGACAAAAAAGAACTTATTAGAGGGTTATCTGGCCGAGGGTAAATGGGTGTTGTGGGTGTATTTTATTTTGAGCTTGGCCTCTATGTTCACCGTTACCGCAGCCGTTACTTTTGTTACCGCAGGTATGTTCAATAACTTGACCGGGATTACCTTAAATCCTGCCTATGTTTCAGGAATTATCTTGGTCATCTGTACCCTGATCCTAGCATTGGGGAAATACAGCATACTCGATACACTACTTAAAGTAATAGGTTCTGTATTATTGATATCAACCTTGGTTGCTTTTTTCGGAGCAGTCTCCAAAGCACAAGTGACTCCTGTTGACAATTTTGTTCCGAAGGATATCTTTGAGCGCGACAGCATTATTTTCATAATTGCCCTAATGGGATGGATGCCGACTGCAGTTGACCTTTCTACTTGGAACAGCCTTTGGACGATTGAAAGGATGAAGCAAACTGGGTATGTTCCTAAGCTAAAAGAGATCCTTGCCGATTTCAACTTTGGCTACATCATTACGGCAGTCTTAGCCATTTGCTTCCTGACGTTAGGGGCAAAAGTAATGTATGGAACTGGCGTTGAGTTATCAGATAACTCAACCGTTTTCTCCGATCAAGTTGTGACACTTTACACTTCGGCACTAGGCGACTGGGCTTATTTCATCATTGCTATTGCAGCCTTCAGTGTGATGTTCAGTACTACCATCACTGTTGTGGACGGATTTGGGAGGGCCATGGGAGAAACAACCCGATTGTTGTTCTTCAAAAAAGCAGATGCTAAAAGCACTTATAAATGGATGATGATTATCGTTTCAGCCGTTTCATTTTTATTTATTCTGCTGCTTTCATCCAATTTAAAAGACTTGGTTGACCTTGCCACTACGCTATCTTTTGTTATTGCCCCTATTATTGCAATAATTAATTACAGAGTAATTACGTCTAAGCAGATTCCAGAAGACTATAAACCTGGTAAAAAACTGCTTTTACTGGCCAAGAGCGGCATTGTCTTCCTCACAGTTTTTGCTATCATTTATATTGTTGTGTACTTCTTTTTATAATCTTAAAAAAAAAGTCAAGAAGGTATTGGAATATATTTAACCAAGCACTAATATTGCACTCCGTTTCGCAAGAAGAGTGAAACAAACCAGAAAATTCCTCCTTAGCTCAGCTGGTTAGAGCATCTGACTGTTAATCAGAGGGTCCTTGGTTCGAGTCCAAGAGGAGGAGCTTAAAAAGCCAGTTACTTTCATAGTAATTGGCTTTTTTGTTTTAAGCCCCTAAAGAAATACTCCCATATTTTTTTCGTTATTTTTGAGCAATGCAAAAATTCATTCTTTTCATATTCTTAATTGCCTCTCCGATACTTCTCGTTGCACAAAGCAAAAAGGAGAAGAAGAATGAAAAGGCGAAAACCGAAGAAATAGACAAACCCAATATTTCTATTGACTTGACCCCAGAAGACACGCTGGCTGATGTAGACTTGAAAGTGAAAAAAAACACCTTCTATGGCGAAAAGACCAAAAGAAGGTGGACAGTAACGGATGTGCAAGGACGTACTCAAATCGAAGATTTTTATACCCTAAAAGAAGCTGTTGAAGTTAATGCTTACGCACCCTTTGTGTATGTTTATGATCACGACAAAAGACAAATCGCAAATGCAAAAACGAGAAACGGCTTGATAGAAAACGTGCTGCATGGCCCTTACAAAAGACTCATCAATGACAAGGTGGTGGAAGAAGGCATGTACTTTCACGGGGTAAAGCATGAAAGATGGCTGAACCTGACAAGAGACCAAATGCTTAACAGCAAAGAGCATTATTCAAAAGGCTGGTATCGAGATTCTGAAATTACCTATTACGATCCTGAGAAGACGAAAGTGAAAGAAGTGATCCCTATTCAATACGGAAAGAAAGAAGGCACCTATTATTACTTCTATGAAAATGGGCGTGTCGCTGTGCGTGGTTATTATGAGTTCGATAAGAAAATAGGTATTTGGACAGAATACTATAATACTACCCGGGTAATTGCCAAGCGTGAAATCCAGTTTGCTCCAGACCCTTATCAAAAGCGTTTTAGAACTTATATTCGAAAAGAATGGGATAGGTTTGCAAATCCGCTTTACGAATCCCCTAGAATAAAATAGAGCCTACATTCTAATAAAAGGCATCTTCAAAGTGCTCAATTTCTTCAATTTCCCCTTTTTTGTAAATGGCGATAATGTCGAATCGAATATCTCCATGCCAGTCTTCATCCATTACATAAGCCTCAGAGGCCTTTAAAATCGACTGCTCCTGGTTCTTTGAGACAAAGGTTTCTGGGGAGCCAAAAGCTTTACTCGACCTAGATTTCACTTCAACAAAAACCAACAGTCCAGCCTTGGAACAAATAATATCAATCTCAGACTTCTTATACCTGAAATTTCGATGTAACACTTGGTAACCCTTCTTCTGTAAAAGGCTTACCGCTAAATCTTCTCCTTTTTTTCCAAACGATTGCATTGTATCGAAACAAGTCCTCCTTAATTTAGGCATTATAAAGATGTTGTCAATTAAAAAACGCAATGATGCTTCAATCCATTAACCCTACCCAGACTAAATCGTGGACAGCGCTCTCTGAACATTTTAGTGTGATGGCCGATGTACACATGAAGCAACTATTTTCTGAAGACCCTAAACGTTTTGAGAAATTCTCCATTCGGTTTAGCGACATCTTAATTGACTATTCTAAAAATAGAATTACTGATGAAACACTAAAACTGCTGCTCAGCTTGGCAGAAGAATGTCAATTGAAAAATGCGATTGACTCCATGTTTAATGGAGAAACAATCAATCAGACAGAAGAACGACCTGTACTTCATACCGCACTCCGAAACCAATCAAGTCAGCCAGTATTGGTAGATGGTAAAGATGTGATGCCTGAAGTCGGAAGTGCTTTGGCTAAAATGAAGGCTTTCGCGGACAAAGTTACAGGAGGCCAATGGCTCGGGCATACAGGAAAACCAGTCAAGTACATTGTCAACATCGGTATTGGCGGTTCCGATTTAGGCCCCGCAATGGTCACCGAAGCATTAAAGAATTATAACACCTTTGGGATTGAAGCGCATTTTGTGTCGAACGTGGATGGAACCCACATTTCTGAAGTTTTAAAGAAGGTTAAAGCAGAGGAAACCCTGTTCATGATTGCCTCAAAGACTTTCACTACTCAAGAAACCATGACCAATGCCAACACGGCCAAAACATGGTTTTTAAGTCAAGGCGGAAATCAAACAGACATTGCTAAGCATTTTGTTGCCATTTCTACCAATCAAGAGTCGGTGGTGGATTTTGGAATCGATCCTGATAACATGTTTGTTTTTTGGGATTGGGTGGGTGGCCGCTACTCGCTTTGGTCGTCTATTGGACTTTCAATTGCTTGTACTATTGGCTACGATAATTTTGAGCAATTATTGATTGGGGCATTCGAAATGGATGAACACTTCAGAAAGACACCATTCGAAAAAAACACTCCTGTGATCCTCGCTTTGCTGGGCATTTGGTATACAAACTTCTTCGGAACCGAAACAGAGGCAATACTTCCTTATGACCAATATATGCACCGTTTTGCAGCCTATTTTCAGCAGGGGAATATGGAGAGTAATGGAAAGTCAGTTGATCGATCGGGGCAGAAAATCAATTATCAAACGGGGCCGATTGTATGGGGAGAACCAGGCACAAATGGACAGCACGCCTTCTATCAGCTTATTCACCAAGGAACAAAGTTAATTCCTTGTGATTTCCTTGCTCCGGCCATCAGTCAAAACCCAATAGGTAATCACCATTCTATTTTGCTTTCTAATTTCTTTGCACAAACCGAAGCCCTTATGAATGGCAAAGGGTGGGATGAAGTTAGGGATGAATTGGCCCAAGCTGGAAAATCTGAGTCCGAGATTGAAGAAACAGCACCATTTAAAGTGTTTGAAGGAAATATCCCAACCAATTCAATTCTAGTCAAGAAACTCGACCCAAAAACCTTGGGCTCTCTTATCGCCCTTTATGAACACAAAATCTTCGCGCAAGGAATTATTTGGAATATCTTTAGTTTTGACCAATGGGGTGTGGAGTTGGGTAAGGTTTTAGCAACAAAGATTCTTCCTGAACTACAAGATGAAAGTCCCGTACAAAGTCATGATAGCTCCACCAATGGTTTAATCAATACGTACAAAATAATGATTCGAGATAATGGCTGATAAAAAATACCTCTACCCATTAAAGTTCGATACCATTTTTAAAGAGAAAATCTGGGGAGGAACAAAAATAAGAGATGTACTAGGCAAAGATTTTTCACCCCTTAAAAATTGTGGTGAAACTTGGGAAATATCAGGGGTTGAAGGAAACCTTTCTAAAGTAAGCGAAGGCCCACTTCAAGGCATGACTATTCCAGAAATAACTGCCTTGTTTAAAGAAGAATTCGTTGGCAAAAAAGTCTACGAGAAGTATGGTAACAATTTCCCATTACTCATCAAGTTTATTGATGCAGCTAAGGATTTAAGCATCCAAGTTCACCCAAATGACAAACTTGCCAAGGAAAGACATAACTCATTGGGCAAAACCGAAATGTGGTATGTAATGCAAGCCGATAAAGGCGCTAAACTCATCAGTGGCTTCAGTAAAGACACTTCAAAAGAGGAGTACCTAGAATACCTGAATAGCGGTCGATTACTAGATATTCTGAACGAAGAGCCTGTTAAGGCTGGAGACGCATTTTACCTACCAGCTGGCCGAGTGCACACCATTGGCAAAGGATTGCTAATTGCAGAAATACAGCAATCTTCAGATATTACCTATCGAATATATGATTTCGACAGAGCAGATGAGCAAGGAAACAAACGCGAACTACACAGAGAAGAAGCCATTGACGCATTAGATTACAATGCATATTCCAACTACAAAATTCAAGTTCAAAAAAGTCTTAACGAGGTGGTTCCTTTGGTAGAATCTGAATATTTTCAAACCAACCTTTTGGATTTTTCAACTGGTATTATCCGCGAGCATTACAACAAAGACTCGTTCGTAATATATGTATGCGTTGAAGGTGAAGCAGAAATTACAACTTTGGGTCAAACAGCAAAAATTAGAGTGGGAAATGCAGTTTTAGTGCCACAAAAGTTTCCAGAAGTACACATTAAGACAAATTCGAGCTTTAAAATGTTGGAAACCTACTTCCCTTAACCTACTTTTGGGCATGGCTGGAAAAAAGAATATGAAAAACTTCGAAGCCACCTTCTTAAACCTAAAGGATGAGACTGTGGTAAAGAAAGAGTTTCCAGCGCGAAATCATACTTCAGCCCTTCGCAAGGCGAACCGATTGATCACGAAAAACGTTCGTGTTTTGTCTGTTGACCAAGTAGAAGCTACTGAAGTGTCAGCTCAATAAAGTGTGTGTGTATAAAAGCTGTTTCGCGTAAGACATGAATATTCTAACTAATAAGGCTGTTGAGGTAATCAATCTGGGTGCAGAGGATTATCAACGTGTATGGGATTACCAGGAAACTGTTTTTAAGAAAACGGTGGATCGGAAAATTGAAAATAGAAAGCTTGAAAAGGCTGAATTACAAACTCTTACAGACAACTATCTTATTCTGTGCGAACATCCTCATGTCTATACTCTTGGCAAAAGTGGGTCTATGGAAAACCTGCTCTTAGATGAGCATGGATTAGAAAAGCATTTTGCGAAATTTTATCGGATTAACAGAGGTGGTGATATTACATATCACGGTCCTGGGCAATTAGTTGCTTACCCGATAATTGATCTCGAAAATTTCTTCACAGATATTCATAAATATTTGAGATATCTAGAAGAAGCAGTAATCCTCACTCTACGGGAATATGGTCTGAATACTGGCCGTATTGATGGGCTTACAGGTGTCTGGGTAGACTTTGAAGAAGGTGCCCAAAATCCACGTAAGATATGTGCAATGGGGGTAAAGACAAGCCGATGGGTAACCATGCACGGCTTGGCCCTCAATGTTAATACTGATTTAAGCTACTTTGGACATATCGTTCCTTGTGGTATAGATGACAAACAAGTCACTTCTTTGAACAAAGAACTAGGCCATAACGTAGACATGGCAGAGATTCAGCAAAAATTAATTCACCATATTGCTGAAGTATTCCAAATGGATATTCTTTGAGAAAGCATTACAAAAAACTTGGCATTACCATTATCCCTGTCCTTTTGATAGCGGCTTTCTATTTTATTTCCTCAGATTCTTATTTCGCCCCCAAATCATTAATCAACATAGCTAACCACGAAAAACACCGTGGCGTTTGCTGGGTTGGTAGTTCCAGAGAGGTTGCCGAAGCAGAAATAAAAGCATTGGTTGCAAAAAACATCAACTGGATTTCCCAAACTCCTTTTGGCTGGCAAACTGGATATGACAACCCTGAAGTGACTGGAAACCACAGTCGAGGAGAGCAAAATGGCTGGTGGGGAGAAAGAGATGAAGGGCTCAAAATAACTACCCAATACGCCAAAGAAAACGGCATTAAAACCATTCTGAAACCACACATTTGGCTTCGTGACCAAGAAGGGAAGTGGCGTGGTGAAATCAAAATGAAAACCGAAGAAGATTGGCAAAAATGGTTTTCAGATTATGAAGATTTTATGCTCCACTATGCCCAAGTGGCAGAAGATGCTGAAATGGAAATGCTTTGCATCGGTACTGAACTACATCAAACCTGTATTGAGAGAGAAGAAGACTGGAGAAAGCTAATTGCCAAAATAAGAACAATCTATTCTGGCCCACTTACTTATGCGGCTAACTTTTCGGACGAATATCAAGATGTTAAATTCTGGGATGCGCTGGATTACATAGGGGTTCAAGGCTACTTTCCGTTAACGGACAAGGAAAACCCCACAGTGGAAGACCTTAGAAAAGGCTGGGCAAAACCACTTGAGGATTTAAAGGAATTTTCAATTCAATTCAATAAACCCATCCTCTTTACGGAGGTAGGTTATAAAAGCACTAAAGATGCGGGCATCGATCCTTGGGAGTGGCCGCAGAGAATTAATGCTGAAGAGCGAGAAAAAATATTTTCAGAAGAAACTCAGGCCAATGCGTATCAAGCCCTTTTTGATGAAGTAATGGATGAGCCCTGGTTTGCGGGTGTACACATTTGGAAATGGTATCCAAACTATACTAATTCTCGAAATTCTAGCGAATTCAACATCGACTTCACCCCCCAGCAAAAGCAAGCCGAACAAGTGATTATCGATTCCTTCTCGAAATTCAAATAAGCTAAGGCTTTTAGTTCCTGATTATTAATTTTGCATTATCAGAAAGAAAGCCCTTCAAGATCTTGTAATGAAAAAAGACATCCAATTCCCTGAAGTAACCGGTGTTAAAATAGCGATTGCCAAAAGCTCAAATAGTTTAGGCGAAAGCGAATGGTATGCCTATGTTATTAATAAAAACTTGATTGAATTAACCGGTGTACTTATAGTTTCGAAAGGCCAAGAAAAACCAAATGGCCGAGGAAGGGAGACATCAACACTAAGGCATACTTTAGGAACCATTGAAGCCCAATGCACATCTCCCATTGAAATGATAAGCCCTGAAGTATTTTCATTTCAAAATGAGTTTTGGATCAGCTATTACATTGTGGGGGAGTTGTTCGACAAAAAATTCATAGTTACTCCTTTTAACGAGTTCGAGCTGCAAGAAATTCAGGAGTTAGGCCTCAAAGGTGTTTACGCCCAATAAACCATTCATCAACGGGGTCAATCATTTGGTAGGGTATTGACGAATGCTAATCGTATCAATTCCGTAATGTCGAAAGCCGTGTAAACTGATCGAAGATCGTAAAGGACTCTTGTCAATAAAGTTTGATTATCACTCCCAAATGTGTACTTTCGATTGAGACTCAACCAGTTTGTTAAATTTTAAGCAGTAGTTAAACGAAAAACTAATGGAACAATTTAGCCCGAACCGCAAGCAAAATGAGTCTGGCACAGAGAAATCTAAGACCAATTCTCAAAAATATAACAGTATTCTATCTACAGAGGTAATCAGTCGTCAAAGAGTATCTGTTCGAGATATAATTGACAACCACTACAAACGAACTCGATAGTATTCTATTTGCATGCATCTTTTCTTCTGGTGTCCACCAGGTAAATGATTTTCCAGCCCTCTTCTCCTTTAAAAAGTTGAAAAGAGTTCACTCCACAGTGTGAAAATTTTCCGCCAAGATGAAATTCATAGGGTGTCCAAACGGATGCCATTGCGCCATCGATTAGAATGCTACCAAATTCAATCTGCTCGTCCCAAATTTGATCGTGTGGGGTTCCAACCGCATTCAAAAAATTCTTCAAGCCTCCACCATCCCTGACAACGGTTTTTCCAGCTCTGTCTTTGTCAATGCCTTGCATAATGGCATTGTCTGCAAAAGCGGAACGCACCATTGTGCTATCTCCTTTTCTCATTCCATTAAACATGGCCATAATCGTTTCTTTGATCATATCTTCATCTGACTGCGCCTTTAGGGGTGTAGTTTGGGCAACAACCAAAATCATCAAGGTTATTCCTAGGGTCAAAATCGTTTTCATAATTTCTACATTTCAAACAAGTTAAACATTCGTTCTAAAATAATTAGCGAGCATCAACCATTTCACCTGCTTTCTTAGCAGAATATTTAGGTCGAAAACGTTTTCGGTTTACCTTTGCACAAACAAGTGAAATGGCTGATCCTTATATTAAAGCGTTACACATTATTTTTATAGTCACCTGGTTTGCAGGGCTGTTTTATATTGTAAGGCTCTTTATATATCATGTTGAAGCTTCTGAGAAACCAGAGCCAGACAGATCCATCCTTGGTACTCAATTGAAGTTAATGTCCAACCGATTGTGGTACATTATTACTTGGCCTTCGGCAGTCCTCACCCTATTTTTTGGAACTTGGATGATCATCAGTAATCCTGCCATGCTCTCGCTGCCATTTATGCAGATCAAACTCAGCTTTGTACTAATTTTATACATCTATCATTTCGCCTGTCATAAGCTCTACAAACAGCTTCAAAACGACATTATAAAATACACTTCTACCCAACTGCGAATTTTCAATGAGATCGCAACGATAATCTTAATCTCAGTTGTCTTTTTAATCGTATTAAAGAACGAACTCAACTGGATTAAAGGAACGATTGGTTTTATACTGGTCGCGGTACTTTTAATGTTGGGCATAAGAATTTACAAAAGGATAAGGAATCAAAAAGAAGGAAAGTAGTAGCTATGAAAAAGCAATTAGCAATTATCACTTTAGTATTCGCGTTCGGGTTTTCGGCATGTAACTCTCAACAAAAAGCTAGGCTCCCTATTTTGGGAAGAACCGATTATGTAGAAACCAACGGTACAATCGACACGGTTTACCACACCATTCCTGATTACAGTTTTGTTGATCAAGATAGCGTTGAGGTAACACCTAAAACCTTCGATAATAAAATATATGTGGCCGACTTCTTCTTCGGTACATGCCCAACGATTTGTCCTATAATGAAACAGCAAATGCTTCGTGTTTATGATCGATTTGAGTCGAACCCTGAGTTCGGCATTATTTCACACACGATCGACCCAGACCATGATACCGTTGCTTATTTAAAAGACTATTCAGAACGCATTGGCATTATGGACAATAAAGTCTGGCACTTTGTAACTGGTAACAAATCCGAAATCTATGAACTGGGCACTGCGGCTGGGTATATGGTTCAAGTAGGCGAAGATGCTTCGGCAGACGGTGGGTTCATCCACAGTGGCGCATTTATTTTGATTGACAAAGAAAGACGAGTCAGAGGTTTTTATGATGGCACTGTGGCCTCAGCGGTGGATGTTCTTATGAATGACATCGACAGGTTGTTAAAGGAATACGAAGACCAATGAAAAAACAGCTATTCATATTCACTTTCATTATAGGTTTGGCTACGAGCTGCTCAGGTAATAAAGTAGCGGATAACGAAATACCAAGTAGTACACTGAGCGGTTTTGATCAGAAGGAGACGCAATACTACTCCAATGGACGAAGGCTCTACAAAACGATATGCCAAAACTGCCACATGGAAAACGGTGAAGGGCTTGGTAGACTAATTCCGCCTTTGGCTAAATCTGATTACCTAAAAAATCATAGAGCAGATTTGCCTCGCATAATAAAGTATGGATTGCATGGCCCTGTTATAGTAAATGGGATCGAGTTTAATCAGCCGATGCCAGCCAATCCTAAATTAACCGACATTGAAGTAGCCGAAATTCTAACCTATATAGGGAATACTTGGGGGAATGAGGTTGGAAGCTTTACTACTGAAGAGGTGATCAGTAGTCTTTCAGAAGGACAGTGAAACTTAGTTTTTAAGGGCTTCTTTGGCTGCTGCAATACTACTATTGATTTCTTCTTTGACCTTTTTTACTCTTTCCATCTCAGCATTGATAAAGGCCATTTTCTCCTCTTCTGTAGATTCATTGTTTACGTGAGGGGTAGAGTTGGCACCCCAGTCGTTCATCCACTTCATCATGCCTTCTTGCGCTTTCTCTAAGCTCAAAGCGATATCTCTAAGCTCATCTGGATTTTCACTGGCATTTGCTTTGTCAAGCACCTTCTTTTTCAACGACATCAGTTCGCCCAGTTTTGGCATCACCTCATCATGAATAGCAAAAACTTCGGTCTTTAGGGTTTCGAATTTGTCTTCTTTTTTCGCGCAAGCAAAAACAAATAATATAATTACGAGTAACGAAAGAGCTCTTTTCATAACAGTCATTGATATGGCGCAAAGCTAACTTCTGAGAAGCGAAGCCCCAAAGAATTTCATGAAGAATAAACTAGTAACTATCGTAAGCTAGGCCAGCAAAAACCCCATCGGTTAAAATGTACATCAGTTTGTCTGGATCCTTCTTGTTCAATGCCAGTTTGCCCCTAATTCTTATCCGTTTAGTGGTGTATTTGATCTGTTCTTTCATGGTCACTTCCATTACCGTTTCTGGCCCGCCAGAGCCACAAAAAAAGCATTCACTAATGGGTAGCGATGAAATAATTAATTGAGTAGGCTTGAACATCCCTTCGAAGGGAATAATGTAGCCATCAACCTCCACTTCTTGGCCTTCTACTGCCTGAATTTCTTTACTGAATACAGGGAGGTACACATCACCATATTCATCTTTAGAGATTTCATATGTCACCTCGGTTAAGGTTTTCCATAATTTTGCTCCTGAGATCTTTACCTCCTGAGCGTTAAGCCCAACAGACACAACTGCGGTTAATAGTACTGTCAATAATTTTTTCATATCACTCTTGTGCTAATACTTTTGAAATATCTGTTCTATACGCGCTAAAGGCTGGTAAAATGGAAGCTAAAACCCCTACACCAACACTAATTAACAATACGTAGAATTCACCCTTCACCAAAACCATTCCTGAAATACCAATGGCATCGGATTTCTCATAAAGCCCAGTTAAGAATTCTACCAAACCGTGGCCGAGAATAAAGCCTAAAACTCCACCAATCGTGGTGATGATGATGCCTTCAAAAATAACATGTACAAACAACTTGCTTTTTGAAGCGCCCAAAGATCGCATAATAGCCAAATCGTACTTCCTGTCTTTCAGGGCATTATAAAGGGAAATGAAAATACTCAATCCCGCGATTACGATGATAATATACGCAAAGCTTTTGATCATGTTTACACCAATCCCCATAAGCGAAAACAACCTTTGGGTTTCGAAAGCTGGTGAAGCCGCTTGCATATTGGTGTTGCTGTTAATCATTCGGGGCATGGTAACCGCCCCCATGGCCGACCTGAACTGAATCAGCATCGAGGTAATTTCAGCATCGGGGCCACCTTCCGGCAAACCCGTTTCATAGGCAGAACCTAAAACAGGTTCGTTGCTGTGTTCTGCCTCCTCTCCTTCTTCTGCACTATGGTCATGCACCTGCCAAATACTTTCAATATTGGTTAAAATTAGGTTGTCCAAGGCGGTGTTACTAGGTTCGAGAATTCCCACTACTTTATAGCTGGCCTCATCGTGGTCAAGATCGGTATCGCTTAGCCCATGAGCTCCAAAAAACACATCTCCCACCTTCAGCCCCAATTGCATGGCTACGTTAGACCCAATGGTGCATTCTAAATTGTATTTCCAAAGCGCACCTTCCGATAAAGTTGCCTCATAAAGCTTTGTATAATCGTGGTTAGTCCCCACAATTCTAAAACCTTGGTAATTATCTCCCAAAGCCAAAGGAATGGCCGATTTCACCTGACGGTTTCGAGTTAAAGCTTTGGCTTCGTCCAATTTTATATTGCCCGTAGGGAAATCGATATGATATACATTCGCCAAAATCAACTGCAAGGGACTGCCCTTCGCCCCTACTACCAAATCAATTCCTCTTTTGTTCTTGGATAGATTTTCTTCCAACTGAGAGTTCAGAATCAACAATACCAAAATGATGGCAATCCCTAAGCCCATCAGCAACACATTTAGAAATGTATTGAGGGGTTTGTCCTTTATGTATTTCCAACTAAGTAAAAACAGATTCATTGCTCGTTCAGGTTTAGTTGTAAATCAAAAGCATCTTTTACACGCTGATCATGTGTGGCGATAATCAATGAGGCATTGTTATTTTCAGCCTGCTCTTTCAGCAACTGAATTACACTGTTCGCATTGTCATCATCTAAACTTGCAGTAGGTTCATCGGCCAAAAGCACCCGTGGTTTATTCAGCAAAGCCCTAGCAATGGTTACACGTTGTTGCTCTCCTTGGCTCAATTGCCGTACTTTAGAATTAAGTTTTTCACCCAAATTCAAGGTGTCCAACACTTCCTTGATGCGTCCTTTATCTTGAGGGATTCCGGAAAAATACTGCGCCAGTAAAAGGTTATCCTTTACGGTAAGTGCCGAAATCAAATGTGCCTTCTGAAAAACGAGACCAATGTTCTGACCTCTGTATTTGTCCATTGCACTTCCCGAAAGCTGATATAAATCGGTATCGTCAATGAGTACCTTGCCCTGAGCAGGTTTTAAGAGTCCACCAAGAATGTGGAGCAAGGTGGTTTTTCCACTTCCCGACTTACCGAGAATCATCAGATGCTGCTTTTCCTTGATTTCCATGTGGGAAATGGACAGAATTCGCTTTTCTGAATATCCGAAATTTAGGTTTTCTATGGTGATCATATCCCTTTCAAAAATTCAAATGCTAAGTAACCAACTTGTGACTTAAAACGGTAACCGATGGTGGATTTCTGGCCAGAATAACCATTATAGCACTGCTTCGTTTTAATGAAAGTCATTCCCCTTTTGAATGTCTCGAATTTTTAAGAATAAATAATACCTTTACAGCTTACTCAAAATTGAAGATTTATATGTTGGATTTCTTTAAAAAGAAAAAAGACAAGGCACCAAAACAGAAGAAGGGTTTCTTTAGAGAACTCTTTAATGACGTGCTTTTCGCGCTAATAGCGGTCACTATTATCCGAGGTCTATTTATCGAAGCCTACGCTATTCCTACGGGATCCATGGAGAACTCCATGCTCATTGGCGACCACCTTTTTGTAAGCAAATTGCACTATGGCGCTCGAACGCCTAAAACACCTATAAAATTTCCTTTGGCCCACCAAGACTTTTGGGGATCAGGCATTCCATCCTACTGGGACGGCATCCAACTTCCACAATACAGACTTCCTGGTTTTAGAAAAGTAAGAAGAGGTGAGCCTGTAGTATTTAACTACCCACCAGATTTAAAATACCCAACTGACATTAAAACGTTTTATGTAAAGCGTTGCGTAGCCATTCCTGGTGATGTTTTAGAAGTAAGAGACCAACAAGTATACATCAATGGTGAGCCAATGGAGAATCCTCCACACATGCAAACCAGTTATTTCGTGGAAACTCAAAATGGAATTCACCCGAGATATATGCGGGAGTTGGGCATCTCGGACTATACTGATGATAACCCAATGGACACTTATGCAACTACGGCCTCTCCCAATTATCAGTACAATGGGAAATTAGGTTTCTATATGAACACCAGCCAAGAACAAGCGGACGAGTTGGCTAAATTGAATTTCGTTACCAGTGTTGAAAAAGTAGTTTACAGAAAAGGAGAAGGATACAATGCTTTCCCTGAAGCGCAGCAATACTTAGGGGCGGAATACACTGCCTACACCCCA
The DNA here is from genome assembly GCF_001592935.1 of Roseivirga echinicomitans. Taxonomy (GTDB): domain Bacteria; phylum Bacteroidota; class Bacteroidia; order Cytophagales; family Cyclobacteriaceae; genus Roseivirga; species Roseivirga echinicomitans. The sequence goes on along the minus strand of NZ_LRDB01000001.1, from coordinate 73,262 downwards.
GTAACGGATTTTGATTGGACAATCGACTTCTTTGGCCCTTTGACCATGCCTGAAGAAGGGCAAACAATACAGTTAACCCCCGAGAACGTAGATTTGTACCGTACTCCCATTGAGCATTACGAAGGGAATGACGATGTAGAAATTAGAGGAAGTGAAGTTTTTATCGAGGGACAGAAAATTACTGAATACACCTTCAAGCAAGGGTATTACTATATGATGGGCGATAACAGACACAACTCTGAAGATTCACGCTCATGGGGCTTTGTACCTGCAGATCATATTGTAGGCAAGCCCTTGTTCATTTTCTGGTCTGTGGATAGAACCAACCCAGACGCTGGATTCTTCGAAAACATTCGTTGGAATAGAGTATTTGATTTGATAAAATAATGCGTAAAGGACTGATTTTCATACTATTCGTTTTAAGCATTTCATCGGCAAGCATTGCTCAAGAGCAAAACATGTGGAAGACGCTTTCCAATGTAACCGTTGAAAAGAGTTTCGATGAAATCTTAAGTATTGATGTTGAACATTACGATTTCGCCAGTCAGGTGAAAGCACTTAATGGAAAGAAAATTAGTTTAGAAGGCTGGATTATTCCTTTGGACGAACTGAGAGGTGAGAACTACTTTGTGTTGTCTTCTTTGCCATTTGCCAATTGCTTTTTTTGTGGGGGCGCAGGCCCAGAGACGGTAGCCGAAGTTTTCAGTAAAAAGGAGGTAAAGTACACCGAAAAGAAAATTAAAGTAACGGGAGTTCTTACTCTAAATTCAGACGATCCTTTGCGATTGATGTACATTCTCAACGATGTTGAGGTTGAAGAAGCGAAAGACTAGCCACACCACTTATACGAACTTAATTGCATGCTTTCATTTCAATAGTCATATTGAAGAATGAAAGCATTTTTTTCGATAGCCGTTCTGGCCTTATTCCTCATTTCTTGTGAAAGCAAACCTCAGTATGTACTTACTGAATTTGATTACGCACAAAAAAACGACACCAACGATAAAGAAATAGCCCCACAGGAAAAGCGCAGTTACACCCTTATGGGGGAAGGCGTAACAGCCGATAATCTATTTGACGGTGCCCGAATGAACAACTTCAGTTCTGTAGGTAAAAACCATTATCAAGTTGAAATTAGTCCAGAAAACACGCCAATAAACCCCAGCGCTTGGTATGCTTTTAGAATTTATTCCGAAGATGAAAAGACCGTTGACATTACACTGAAATACGGGTTTGGCAGACATCGTTACTGGCCAAAAACCAGTACCGATAGAGAAAATTGGACCGCTTTAGACAGCACCAAGTTTACCGTGGCAGAAGATCGTCAAAGTGCCACCATGACCGTGAACCTCAGTGCAGACACGCTGTACATTGCAGCTCAAGAAATCATAAATTCTACCGATATGCTGGAATGGACACAGACTTTTACTTCTGCCAAAACTCAACACGAGGTCATTGGAAAATCTAAACTTGGTCGTGACTTACTCAATATGGACATTACCAATGGTAGCACAGAAGGCAAAGACATTGTGGTGGTGCTCAGCAGGCAACACCCACCAGAGGTAACTGGTAACTTGGCCATGATGGCTTTTCTTGAAGAAATCGTGAACGACAGCGAACTCAGTAATAAATTCTTGGACCAATACCGACTGATCGTTTATCCAATGCTTAACCCCGATGGTGTAGATTTAGGTCATTGGAGACATAATACAGGCGGGGTAGATTTAAACCGAGATTGGGCTTTCTACAGACAGCCGGAGATAGAACAAGTCTGTTCCGATATTGTTGAGAAAGTAAACACCTCTGGTGGTGACGTAAAACTCGGCCTCGATTTCCATTCTACTTTTTCCGATGTGTATTACACATATGACGATACCGTAGAGTCCGTAATTCAAGGCTTTGCTAAAGAATGGATTGAAAGCATCTTTGAACGTGTGCCTCAAGACCAAGGCAGAATTAGTGCTGCAGCAGTAGGATCTGCCGTTTCTAAAAACTGGTTCTATAGCCAATTTAAAGCCGAAGGCATTACTTACGAAATTGGCGATGACACCCCTAGAGATTTGATCAAAGAGAAAGGCAAAGTAAGCGCCCAAGAAATGATGAAATTGCTTTTGGAGGAATACAATGGTGAGGATCAAAGGTAACCACAGCTTCAATTAGCACCCATCTTCGATGAGTGCCTAATTTCATTTCTATTTATAGCATCCCCTCCAATAATATCATGGCTTTGCCGAGTGACTCATAGAACCATAGTAGAGTAAGTTTTTAGGTTGATATACATGGTCTGACCTTCGGTGCCGACCATAGAATAGCCCCCTGTGTAGTCGGTCGGTACCGAAGGTCAGACCGTAGCCTAAAAGAAGATTGAGATTGCTTTACGTAGTCATTTGCTCATAGATAAGTTCAGTCACTCAGCGCAATTGTGGTTAAATGCCCTTTAAACTCTACCATCTTAGCCCTCCCACTGCCGAAACTAGTGCTTCCAAGCCTGTGGCGAGTACTATCTTTTTATGCGCTTGTAGCGCATTGTTTCTATCTATTAGGGAGAAAGCCCATTGTGAACTAGTGTAGAGGGTTAAGAGTAGCTGGTTTTTCATTCATGGCCGAATTCCTCCCCCTAACCCCCTCCAAAAAAATTCGCTACTCCAATCTATCTTTTTCAGGTGAGGGAGACAGTGGTTACCGATAGTGAGTATTAAGCCAGTTCACACTCCTGTTTTCTAGTGATTTACATTTGAGATCACTACCTTGTATAAAAAGGTACTGGTTAACACAACATATGCAATAGGCATTACGTTGTTCTTCCAACAACCTAAAAATGGACGGTCAAACTGCCCAAGGGTCACCAACACAAACAACATGCAACAACTCAAAGAATTTTTCTGGTTCTGTGCGGGGGTCAACCGCTCATTATTGAACCGATGCCCGACCGATGCTTCAAAATATACCGGAATAGGGGCTGCCGTTTTCTTCACTGGCGTTTTAGCCGCGCTTTCGGGCGGTTATGCCTTTCATACCGTTTTCGAAAATGTTTGGTGGGCACTGGCCTTTGGCCTACTCTGGGGCACGATTATTTTCAACCTCGATCGCTTTATTGTTTCCACTATGCGGAAAAACAAGAAGGGCTTTGGTCGAGAATTCTTCACTGCTTCTCCCCGAATATTATTGGCCATTATGCTGGCCATCGTGATTTCTAAACCTCTTGAACTCCGAGTTTTCTCGAAAGAAATAGATCGAAAACTGATTACGCTCGAAGAAGAAATTTATCAGAAAGAGATTATTGATTTAGAGCGAAGGTACACCACCCAACTAGCTACAATAGACGGGCAAATTGGTAGTCTAAAAAATGAAATAGTCGCCAAAACTGAAAAGCGTGATGAGCTAGCCAAAGCAGCTCAGCAAGAAGCTGATGGCACTGGTGGTTCTGGAAAAAGAAATGCTGGTCCTATTTACCAAATCAAAAAAGCAGATGCCGATCAGGCACAAAAGGAGTTAGCTGAATTACAGACCACCAACTTACCGCTCATTGCAGATAAACAGCAGGAATGGGATGCCCTTTTCGCAGCCAAGCAAACTGAAATCACCAACCTAAAACGTAACCCATGGAATGGCATGGCGGCTCAATTACAAGCCTTAAGAATTTTGGGTGAAGAAAACACTGCCATTCATTTCGCCAATATTTTTATTATGCTGCTTTTCATTTTACTAGAGTGTACCCCCATTGTAGCCAAACTAATTTCTGGCCGTGGGCCTTACGATGAAATGCTGGAAATCAGAGAGCACTTCTACAAAAACCATAACATAGAAAAACTAGCCGAAATGGACCATAATACTTATGAAAAAGTGAAGGGGTATTCTACATTTCCGGGGAATTAACTTGGAGGTACATTTAACAGACTCTCGCGGTCTTGCCTTAATGGCAAGACACTCAGAGTGACGGTCCGTTTTATCGTCATTCTGTACACTTGCGCTGGAGCTTCAGCGTAGGTGGAGAGAGAATATTTCTCGGTAGAGAATTGACCGTTCCGAAGCCTCGGAAGAATCCGTCTGCTATTGGCGCTTAACTCTCTAGAGTTATCCATTTTATCTACTTAAAGTGTATTTTCGTATCAGTATAGGGAAATATGAGTTTAAAAATGGTGGTTTGGTATTGATAGAAAAGGATACCGTTTGGCAGCATTGGAATTGGAAATAGGCACAGCAACTGCGGATTTACATTGGGTGTATCTTTTCGTTGCGGTGTGAAAAGACATAAAAAGTGATACTGAAATGATTAAAAAATTAAATATCATACTTCTGGTATTGTTGTTTTGTTCAAGTTGCTCCCAACCAAAGAAGTCAGAGGAGAAAGCCGAAACAATTTCAAATGATACGAAAAGTCAAAGTGATTACCTTGGTTACTTAAGGGTTGACTTGGATAAGGTTATGCTGTATTCTGATACGATTAATATTTTCAACTTGGACAAATCATTATACGCTGGAATAAAAGGGGACACGCTGAAAGTTGCAGGTAATAAGTATAACCTGATGGAGGATAGAAGGGACACGCTTAGAAAACACGTTTCAAGCTATTCTTTTGACCCACAGTATAAAATATTCATTTTAGAATGCGAGGGAGCAGTTGATGACTTTTATAGAGTGAGAATGAACGGTGTTTTCAAACTTATTTCGATGAGAAACAAGTATGCTAAGTTCGAAAACCTAGAAGATTTTGTGCTTTCATCAATGCCAGATTTAAGTAAAGTTACTCCATTAAGAAGTGAGCCAAATGATACCGCTTCCATCGTTGATGGTTATGATGAGTTTTACTATCTGCCATCTAAGCTTCAGAGGGATTGGCTTTTCCTTGAATGTGATAAAGAGTATAATGACTGCCCGAAAGAAAAAGAGAGTGGCTGGGTCAAATGGAGAGACTCGACTGGTGTAATAATAAGGTTGGCTCAGACATATTGATGTTAATCAAACAGACTCTTTCGGCCTTGCCTTAATGACAAGACACTCAGAGTGACGGTTCATTTTAAACAAAAAGCCACTCAAATGAGCGGCCTTAATATTATCGGTCTGAGTAAATCAAATTTATCTTCTGCTGTAGTTAGGCGCTTCGCGGGTAATCATAATATCATGCGGATGGCTTTCGCTCATCCCCGCATTGGTGATTTTCACGAATTGCGCTTTTTGCAAATCCTCAATAGTACCAGCACCACAGTAGCCCATTCCTGCTTTCAAACCACCTGTTAGTTGGTAAAGCATTTCCTGAACCGTTCCCTTGTAAGGTACACGGCCTACAATTCCTTCCGGTACTAACTTCTTAATGTCATCTTCCGCATCTTGGAAGTAACGGTCTTTCGATCCATCTTCCATGGCCTCTATAGATCCCATGCCTCTATACGATTTGAATTTTCTTCCTTCGTAAAGAATTACTTCGCCCGGAGCTTCTTCAGTTCCAGCAAGCAAAGAGCCAATCATAATGGTACTCGCACCACCAGCAATGGCCTTTACCAAGTCACCAGAGTAACGGATACCGCCATCGGCTATGATCGGGACGCCTGAGCCTTGAATGGCTTTAGCCGACTCATATACAGCCGAGAGCTGTGGCATGCCCACACCCGCAATCACTCGCGTTGTACAGATACTGCCTGGGCCAACGCCTACTTTGATGCCATCGGCACCGGCATCTACCAAAGCTTTCGCTGCAGCAGCCGTAGCAATATTTCCCATGATGAGTTCCATGTCAGGATAAGCAGCTTTCACGCGTTTTGCCATATCAATCACGCCCTTTGAATGACCATGGGCCGTATCGATAGAGATGACATCTACGCCTGCATTTTTCAATGCATCAATTCTTTCGATAATATCTGGAGTAACCCCAACAGCAGCGCCTACTCTCAAACGACCGTATTCGTCTTTACAAGCGTTAGGTCTGTCTCTGTTTTTTAGAATATCTTTATAAGTAATCAAGCCACTCAGCTTACCATGCTCATCAATAATCGGAAGTTTTTCGATTTTGAATTCCTGAAGAATGCTCTCCGCTTCACCCAAACTGATCCCCATTTTTGCGGTAATTAGGTTTTCAACGGTCATGATATCGCGCACTGGCTTGGTCATGTCTTTGATAAAGCGCATGTCGCGGTTGGTGATAATTCCGACCAAGTTTTGATCTTTGTCCACCACGGGAATCCCACCAATTTTATTCTCACGCATGATTTTATCCGCATCCCTTGCCGTACTTTCTACATCGAGGGTAATTGGGTCTAAAATCATTCCGCTTTGCGAACGTTTTACTTTTCGCACTTGCTGGGCTTGATCAGCGATATTCATGTTTTTATGAATGAAGCCCAAGCCACCTTCCAGCGCCATTGCAATGGCCAATTCATATTCAGTAACGGTATCCATTGCGGCCGAAACCAATGGAATGTTCAATTGAATATTTCTGGTAAGTAAAGTTTTTGTGTTGGTATCTCTGGGTAAAATATCAGAGTAAGCAGGGAGAAGCAGGACGTCATCGTAGGTCAGTGCTTCAAAAAGGAATTTGTTTGTGTCGAGCATGGCAAATAAAAACAGGGTTTATTTGCCGGACAAAATTACGGAGATTGACTGATTAAAAAAACTATGGGCAAATTTTAATTTTGACGTGTTTTTAAGTGCGCTTATACCTGCTTCAGTGAATGTAGTAAACACCCAAAATCTTCTTTAGTATTATAAACATGAGGCGACACTCGGATGGAATTTCCGCGTACCGAAACAAAAACTTTATCGGCTGCCAGACGGTTTTTCACCATTTCTAAATCTAGCCCTTTTGGCAATCGAATTCCAAAAAGGTGTTCGCTACGATAATCAGCAGATTCAACTTGAAAACCCATTTTGGCCAACGCTTGCTGTGCTTCATGGGCAATCGACTTACAGTAAGCCTGAATGTTTGCTGGCCCCCAGGCATTTACTTGGCGAAGCGATTCGGTGAGCATTGGGGTAAGGATAAAATTGGCACTTTCGCCTACTTCATAGCGGATAGCCCCCGGCTGATATTCATCCTGATAGTTCACCAAATTGGCAAAATTCTGACTATCCAATCGGTTCATCCAATTGTTTTCAATGGGCTTTCCATTTTGAAAATATTCACCAAAATAGGCCATGCCTGTTGCGTAAGGCCCCATCAGCCATTTGTAGCCAGAAGCCACTACAGCATCGGGTTGAAATTCTTGCACATCAAAGGGCAAAGCACCAATGGATTGTGTGCCATCAATTACCAAAAGCGCGCCTACTTCCCTGCTGCGTTCTCTAATTTTCTTCAGGTCGAATTTAGTGCCATCCGCCCAGTGAATATGGCCAATGGCGACCATTTTGGTTTTACTGTCGATGGCTTCTAGGATGCGTTCGTTCCAAAGCTTGCCACGGTTTTCAGCAGTTTCAGGAGCATTCACAATGCGTAGTTTCACTCCCTTTTCCTTCTCCAGTTCCTTCCAAGCATATACATTGCTGGGAAATTGCCCTTCGGGAATGATAATATTATCGCCTTTTTCTACCTGAAGGTTTTTGGCCACATTGGCCATGCCGTAAGAAGCTGAGGGCGTTATGGCACAAAGGTTTTCGTTTTTTACGTTGATCAGTTTGGCAAACTCTGCCCTGAGCAGTTCGCCATTTTTAAAAAAGTCCTCCGGCTTAATTGTGGTCGGATCTTCCTTTCCGTACACTGCCCTAACTCCGACTTCTGCCACCGATTTGAGCATAGGTGACATATAACCGCAGTTGAGGTAAGTAATGTCTTGCGGTAAATTAAAAAGGTGACTTTGGTTTTGGAGCATGGCTATTTTAGAATGCGTACTAACTCTTCTTCAAAAGTACCTTCTGGCTCTTCAATTACACGCTTAACTTCCTCCCCGTTCAGGTAAAAAATAATGGTGGGCGTGTTCTTAATATCATAGCCCTTTTCTTTTCCTTTCAAACTGGTCTTATCTACGTCCAGTGCATATAATTCTAACTGGTCTGCTATTCCCATATCATCCATAATGCGCATTAAACGAGGTATTTCACGGTTACTGTCATGACACCAAGTCCCCATAAAGGCAAGTATTTTCAGGTCTTTGATCTTCTTTTTCTTAGCGTCTTTAAGTAATTCGGTGTTAACCCTATAGGTCTTATAATTGGTGTTGAACCAGAGCTTATAAGGCATTTGTTGTAGCCCTTCCTTGGTGATTGGCCCATTCAATATTTTATCTACACGAGTCGATACACTTTCCGTCTCAACATTGTATTCGGTCTCTTGCCCGTTCATCACCAAAGGGAAGGCAACGAGAATCACCATTAACATAATAATCGCTTTCATGATCTCCATTCTGTTTAAAATCAACAAACGAAATATACCACAAAATTATATCTTTGACGTAATGCAACTCAACGACATCTGGCAGGACATCATTTCTTATGCGCAAGAAATTAGCGTATGGGAGCTCTCAGGACTGGTCTTTGGGGTTCTGGCTGTCCTCTTTTTAATCAAAGAAAGTATCTGGACTTGGCCCTCGGGAATTGCTTATGTCATTGTTTCCTTTTTTGTTTTTTGGGAAGCACGATTGTATGGCGACTTCATTCTGCATGTATTCTTCCTTGTGCTTAATATTTATGGTTGGTACTATTGGGTGAAGGGGAAAGACGAGGAAGATTCGGCAGTAATCATTACTCATACTAGCACAAAACGGAGTGTTATCTTTCTATCGCTTACTATTATTGGGATTTTTACCTTCGCTCAATTTCTCATCAATATTCCTTCCATGTTTGAAGGTGTGCAACCAGCAGCATTGCCTTATTGGGACAGTACCACATCTATTTTAAGCGTAACTGGAATGTGGTTAACGGCCAGAAAAAAAATTGACAACTGGTATTACTGGCTTGCGGTGGACCTAATTGCTACTGGCGTTTACTTCTATAAAGAGCTTTATTTTTACTCTTTTCTATACTTCTTATACATTGGTATGGCCATTGCTGGATACTTGGCTTGGAAAAAAACCATGATGAAACAAACCCAAGAACAGCATGATTAAAGTAGCGATTATTGGCCCAGAGAGTACGGGGAAAACTACTTTAACAAAGGCATTGGCAGGTCAATACAATACCGTTTGGGTGCCAGAATATGCGAGAGACTATTTAAACGAACTCGATAGGCCTTATGTGCAATCCGACCTTTTGGAAATAGCCAAAGGGCAGATTGACAGCCAGAAGCTAAAGAAAAAGGAAGCCCGCGAACTCCTTTTCTGTGATACAGACCTTCACGTAATTAAAGTTTGGAGCGAACACAAATACGGAAGCTGTGATCCATGGATCTTGAACCAACTTAAAGTTCAATATTACGATCTGTACATTATTACTGACTTTGACATTCCCTATGAGGATGATCCGTTGCGTGAACATCCAGAAATGAGATCTTATTTTTTTGACATCTATCGCAACTTGATGAAAGACAATGACAAAGCTTTCATTGTGGCGCAGGGCGATTTAAAAACGCGTATCAAACAAGCCAAGAAAGCCATTGGCGCCTTGCTATAGTTAAAAACTATTTTACCTTTGTCGCGAATTAAGGGGTGCCCTATAACAACGGGCTGAGATTATACCCATTGAACCTGATGCAGATAATGCTGCCGAAGGGAGGTATGGTAAACATTTAAAAAGGGAGTGCTTCCCCTGGCGCTTCGTTTGTGAACCATTTAAAATTACAAAATGCAAAAATTAATTTTGACGTTGGCTTTAGTGCTGACAGCAACGGGTGTGTTTGCGCAACACTCCCTGAAAGGAACGGTTGTGGATGACGCTACCGGATCACCAGTTTTTGGTGCCAATGTGACTATTGAGTCGATTCAAAAAGGTACTTCTACCAATGCAGAAGGTAAATTTGAGTTGAACAATATTCCTCCAGGCACTTACAATATCAAGGTAAGTATGATCAGCTATACTGCCTTAACCAGAACAGTAGAAGTCGTTGGTAGTATGAACCTTGACCTCAAGCTGAAATCGGATTTAACCAAGTTAGAATCAGTGGTGGTGACTGGAACTCGCGCAAGCGAAAAGACACCCACTACCTTTTCTGAAGTATCAAAGGAAGAAATCGAGCAGCAGAATTTAGGACAAGACCTGCCCTTTCTACTGAACTGGACGCCTTCTGTAGTGGTCACTTCTGATGCGGGAGCTGGTGTAGGTTACACAGGTATTCGAATTCGTGGTAGCGATGGCGCCAGAATTAACGTGACCATCAACGGTATTCCGGTTAATGACTCTGAATCACAGGGTACTTTTTGGGTGAACATGCCTGATTTGGCCACTTCCACAGACAATGTGCAAGTGCAGCGTGGTGTTGGAACATCCACCAATGGTGCAGGTGCTTTTGGGGGTTCAATTAACATTGCCACCAACAATTTGAGCCAAGATGCGGAAGCGAGTATCAACACTTCAGTAGGTTCATTCAACACTCAGAAATACAACGGAGTGTTCAAAACGGGTTTGTTGGAAAACAACTTTGCTTTTGAAGGTAGGCTCTCTAACATTTCATCGGATGGTTATATCGACAGGGCATCTTCTGATCTTAGTTCTTACTACCTATCTGGCGGTTATTATGGAAAAAAAACAATTCTGAAATTGATCACCTTTGCGGGTAAAGAGCGCACCTACCAAAGTTGGTACGGAACGCCAGAAGCAAAAATCAAGAACGATGCGGCAGGAATTGATGCGGTAATTGCCAACAATGGTTTGTCAGCCGAGCAGGCCGCTAACCTTCGTAATTCTGGCAGAACTTATAATTTCTACGACTATCGAAATCAAGTAGACGATTACAAACAAGCGCATTATCAAGCCCATTTTTCACATCAGATTAACGAGCCATTGAGCTTTAACACTTCATTACACTACACCAAGGGTGCTGGTTTCTTTGAGGAATATAAGGCCAATGAAGATTTTGCAGACTATGGTTTGAACAATGTAACTGTAGGCGCAACCACCATAGAGTCGACAGATTTGATCAGAAGACGTTGGTTGGACAATGATTTTTACGGAGTGACTTACGGCTTGAACTATGAAACCGAAAACCTACAAGCCAATTTTGGTGGCGCCTACAATGAGTACAAAGGCGATCACTTTGGTGAAATCATTTGGGCCGAATATGCAAGCAACAGCCGCATTGGAGACAGGTATTACGAAAGCACTTCAGAAAAAACGGATTTCAACAATTTTGTGAAGGTAAACTATCAAGCCAATGATAAGATTAACCTTTATGGCGACTTGCAGGTGAGAACAGTAAACTATGCCAGTAGAGGCAACGATAACGATTTAAAGGCCTTCGATTTCGATAACCAATATTCGTTCTTCAACCCAAAATTGGGTTTGACTTACCAACTCAACGCTAATGCAAACGCCTACATTTCTTTTGCGCGTGCGAACAAAGAGCCGAACCGTTCAGACATTATTGATGCACCGACTGGAGCTGATCCTAAATCGGAACAATTGAACAACCTTGAAGTGGGCTATAGAGTGAACAAGTCAAAGTTTGCTTTTGAAGCGAATTACTATTTGATGGATTACAAAGATCAGTTGGTATTGACAGGCGAGGTGAACGATGTAGGATCGAGCATTAGAACGAATGTGGCCGATAGTTACAGAATGGGGATTGAACTTCAGGCTGGGGTAGAGTTGATCAGAGGTTTGGAGCTAAACGCCAATCTTACTTTAAGCGAAAATAAGATCAAGAATTTTGAAGAAGTGCTTTATGATTACGGTGCAGCCTTTGACGAATACAACGAAGTCAGAAACAACTATACTGATGCCGATATTTCATACTCTCCAAGTGTGATTGCAGGTGGTCAATTGACTTATAAGCCAACTTCTGGCTTGTCGTTGAGCCTTCTTTCTAAATATGTAGGTGATCAGTATTTAGATAATACTTCGAATGAAAACCGTAAGATTGATGCTTTCTTCATCAATGATTTCAGAGTGAATTACAGCATTAAGCCGAGTTTCGTAAAAGAGCTTACGCTGAATTTATTGGTGAACAATATCTTCAATGTTGAATACGAATCGAATGGATACACATTTGGTTATTTTGGTGGTGCTAATTACGAGGTAAGGGAGAATTACCTTTATCCTCAAGCAGGCACTAACTTCTTGTTATCCTTAGGTTTGAAGTTATAAAGATAGATTTTTTAGTATTTCGAAGAGCCCTCGGCATTAATTTGCTGAGGGTTTTTTATTTTAGGACTCAACTGATCACATGTCATAAAATGACTGTTTTATAGTTTTGTATCCTGACGAAGGAAGGATCTATAGTTAGCACTACACTTCTTTATCAAAATTCTCTCACCAATCGTTTTTGATTCCTTAAAAATGCTGCAATTTTGAACACCGTATTTAACCAAGGAAACCAGCCGCATGTCATCACACCATATTGTTAGAGACGAACAAGAGCCTGCTTTACTCATTGACGATCCGCAAGCCTTAACGATTGAAGATGTAGACCAGCTTTTAGAATGGAGTCCAACCGTTATTGTTACCGAAAAGGCACTCAACGAAGTGCTAAAGTGGGGAATTAAAATTGATGTGGTGGTGGCCAACATCGGCAACCTACAGACACTCAAGCCAAGGCTGGCCGAACAATCTCCAGTGCAGTTATTAGGCTTTGAAGACGATAATTTACTGGCCTGTGCTTACATCTTCCTGCTCGACCATAAATACCCTGCGGTGAATGTGATGGCCGACATTTACCAATCCACAGTGCTCGATACGGTAAGAGAATTCTCAAAACAAATCGACAGTATCGTTTTTGCCATTCACCAAAAGTGGACTTATGTTTCGAGCGGACATTTTGAAAAATGGGTGATGGTCAGTCATCATTTTGGGATTCACCCTATAGCCCAAAATACCTTTTTTACTTCCGAAGGATTTTATGGGGATTGGGAGAATGAAATGCTTTTGGAACCGATTGAGCTTACTGCCGAGATCACTGGGAGAATCAAACTCAAAACCAACGAAAAGCCCCTTTGGCTAGTAGAGGCCGTTTCCACGGACAGCTATAAATAGAAGCTTGATGAATTGCCTAACCCTCCAAATAGAAACAGCCGACTGTTGTCGGCTGAATCTTGTGAAGTGTAGTAAAACTAGAACTACAAAAGTGACTTTGGTATTTCGATTTTATACTTACTCGAAACAAATTCATTATCCTTCAAAGCGGGCTTCCAGCCATAAATTCTAGACACGCTTTGAATATTATCATTCAACTGGCGTAGTAGACGGTATACCTTGACTTGAGTTTCTTCATCGCCTTTTACTTTACTAAGCAGGTCTACCCGAGTAACATGCCCTTGATTACTCACTACAAACTCAAACTCGATTGTTTTGGGTAGTTCACTAATATCTAATCCGTTTTCTCGTACAGTTTTTAGTGTGACATTATTTAAAAATTGGTTAAGACCGCCTATTGGCTCTGGGCTTTTATCCACCTGCCTTGTAGAAAACACATCACTCTTATTATACTGCCTTTCGTAGTTACTTTTTACATAAGAATGAATTGACAGATATTTATGTTGAAAAAAGTCTTCCTCACTTATTATTTTAAAATCTACCGACTTGGAATTACTAATTTGAGTAGGATCACCAATTTTTCTTTCTTTTAACCATGCAACTGTCAGCTCATAAAACTCCTTAAGATCATCATTACCCAGTTCCACAACAAATTCGATTTCAGTTCCTACAATACCTTTAGGCTTTAAGAGGGATGAATAGTAAGAGTCTTTATTATCATCGAGCTCAATCCAAAACGTCCGGTCTTCCTCATTCGAATAATACGTTTGTTTAATTTTATCCACCTTTTCTTGGTACTTATCTGATAGAATAAATGGAATGCTAATTCTACCATAACTAGTGAGTTGCAGATCATCTAGTTGAAGCAAACTCTTCTCAAAAATTGGGATTAAGCTATAATCCCTTCCTTTATGGATAGTTACTCCAAGATCCGTATCATATAAATTATTATTTGCTTTTTCATTCTGCCCATAACTCACCGTTTGGCTGGCAATAACCAAAGCCAATACAGCAAAGGAAATGAGCGAAGTATAGCTGCTTCGTTTAGATGTTTTTTTGAGTTTCATAACTTTAAGTCGTTTAGAAAGTGAGGAAATCAATGCGAAAGAATGCCCAAGCGTAACCGAGCTGGTTCTTAAACTCAGGGCCAATAGAATTTCTGTATAGCGTCCAAAATTGGTGGATTTCAATACTGAGGAATCTGCCAAAGCTTCGTGGTTGGACTTCATTCCTTTTTGAAAAAGATAAATTGCCGGATGATACCAAAGGGCACATTGAGCCAAAGCAGCGCAAAGAATATCAACCGTATGCTTTTGTTTTAAATGCAGGTTTTCATGTTCCTGAATAACGATCCATTCGGATTCAGAATAATCGACAGACTCTGGAATGAAAATCCATTTCCAGAAGGAGAAAGGGTACTTTACTGAGGGATGGCTGATCACGTTCTTGCCTAAATCTCGCATTTCCGTGCCCGTTAATCGCCAATAGGTGAGTTTTACTAATTCACTAAAGAAGACTAAAAGACTTATGGCCACGCCTGTTAAGTACACCCACCAAATAATATCAAGAGCACTGGTCGTTTTGGAGGTTTCGGTCATTTGGACTTCTCCAACTTGGGCTGTTTTAGGCGCAACTTCGGCTGCCGGAGAGATCAATGATTCATCAAGCTTTTGGAATACCTGAGTATTGGAGACAGGCTTTACGCTTGCACTGAATTTTATCACGGGCCAAAGTAGTGCAGCAGCTAAAACCGATAAGAGCAAGACTCGTTTCAGATGAAACTGCGTATTATTTCGGAACAAGAAAAAATAAACACCATACAAGAGGCTTAATAATAAGCCCGCTTTTAGGCTCCAGATAAGAATAGGGTTCCACATCATTTCTGCTCTTTATTTTTCTCAATTACATCAATGATCTCATCGAGCTCTTTCAGGTCGATGTCCTTCTTTTCGGTAAAGAAGGAAACGAGTTTGCTTAAAGAGCCTTCGAAATATTTCCCTACCACATTGCTCAAAGCAAATTCACTGTAGGCCTCTTTACTGACTAGGGGATAGTAGCGTTTGCTGTTACCGAGCTTCTCAAAATCGACAAAGCCTTTTTGTTCGAGCACGGTGAGTACGGTAGCCACGGTAGTATAGCTTGGTGGCGTGCCTTCAAATTGATCCAGAATTTCACGAGTAAAGGCCTTTTCTAGCTGCCAAAGCAACTGCATTATCCTTTCTTCCGCCTTAGTAAGTACTTTCATACTATAAACATAGTAAATAAACTAAGAAAATAGTAATACTTCTATAAAAATAGTAGTAAGAACTTTTTGGGAGTTCTACTTTAGCTTGGCAATCATGATGACTGGATTGTCTTCGGGTTCGATATTTTGCAGTGCCTGAAGGTTTTTAGGAAGAGAAGCGATTTTGTCAGGGTTGTTCTGGAACCATTCGTAGACTTCTTCGGCCGTGATTAGGCCTAACATCTCACCCTTTTCATTGATTGAAGTAGGGTAGAAAGGCACAAAATTATCAATGTCGTTTGTGTAACCAGTTTTGCTATTACTTGTTGATGGATCGGAAAGAAAAGCTTCTTTCGTTTTTCGATTATAATAGCCGTAGGCGAATTTGTCTTTAAAGGCAACATTATAGAATACAAAGTCTGGGCTTTGCAGGGTATTACGAACAAACATATATTCGTTTTTTTTCTCGTCACTCATACTTTCTTGTTCTGCATAGGGAGGACTGTATTTTCCCAGTTCATAAAGAAACGCAGGTTTCAAAGTGTCAGCGCCCACATTAAAAACAGTATCATTAAAACTCTCTTTGAAAAATAGTGCGTTGTTGTAGTTTTGAAAATCAGTCTTTTCAAAACGAAACGAATCGCTTAGTTTCTTATAACTCTGGTGATTCGGATATAATTTTAGCACTTCCCCGTTAAAATCATAAACCACTAGCCTAAATGGCTCGTCTCCTTTAATATTCATAAAGTAACCCGCAACGAACCTATCGTTGATGATGCCATGTGAGGCAATAACACTGATATCGGTCAAAGATCCTTTAGTGAGCTTTTTGTCGAGATCATCCATTTGAGGAGCAGGAATCGTGTTTACTAAAAGCCCTTCGCTTAAGGAGTATTCATATAAACCAAGTTTACCTTTCGCGTAAACCGTTTTGTTTTTTGTATTGACGCCAAGCTCAGTCATTGCATTAGAAAAGCCTTCAGGGTCGTCTCCTTTGCGGCCAATATCTCTGAGGTAAGTTCCTGTTTTCCGGTCAAACAGCGATATCCGATCAGTAGACTTCATTAGAATGACTGAGTCTCCAAGTGTAGTTTTGAGGAAGAACCATTTGTAAAAAGCCCCTTCACCTGTCTCTAATCGAATGTATTCAATGTCTGAGGCAAAATCACTCATGTTGATCGGTGCAGCATTGTTGTAGGCTTCTACCAAATTAATAGTGGTGAGGCCTGTTTCTAATTCCTTTTCACTGCTACAGGAAGAGAAATTGAGCAGCATGATGAAACCAGCAAGTATGGGAAAAGCGGCTTTTTTTAACTTATGATGGAACATGTAGCGCTCTACTTTAACTTGACAATCATAATGACTGGATTGTCTTCGGGTTCGATATTTTGCAATGCCTGTAGGTTTTCAGGAAGAGAAGCGATTTTGTCAGGATTATTCTGAAACCATTCGTATACTTCTTCAGCCGTGATTAGCCCCATCATTTCTCCCGCTTCATTAATTGAAGTGGGGTAAAAAGACACAAAATTGTCAATATCGTTTGTGTAGCCAGTTTTGCTATTGCTGGTTGAAGGGTCAGAAAGTTTAGCTTCTTTCGTTTTTCGATTATAATAGCCATATGCCTCCTTTTCTTTAAAGGAAACATTATAGAACACAAAGTCTGGACTTTGTAGGGTATTACGAACAAACATATATTCTTTTCTTTGCTCAATACTCATGCTTTCTTGCTCAGCATAGGGAGGACTGTATTCTCCCAAGTCATAAAGAAGTACAGGTTTTAAAGTGTCAACACCTACGTTAAAAACGGTGTCGTTAAAATTTTCTTTGAAGAATAATCCATCGTTGTAGTTGTGGAAATCTGTGTATTCAATACGAATCGATATCCCTTGTTTCTCATAACTCAGGTAATTTGGGTATAAATTTAGGATCTCACCATTGATGTCATACACCACCAACTTATATGGTTCATCACCTTTCATGTTCATAAAATAACCTGCAATTAATCCATCCTTGATGATCCCGTAACTAGTAATTAAACTGACATCGGTAAATGAACCTGAATTCAAAGTGGCTTCGAGTGCCTCGATTTTAGGCCCTGGAATCTTATTTATTAAAAGCCCCTCATCTAAAGAGTATTCATACAAATCAAAACGCTTCCCTTTGGCATAAACGGTTTTGTTCTTTGCATTGACCCCAAGTTCAGTCCTAGCGTTTGTAAAACCTTCTGGATCATCGCCTCTGTAGCCAATGTCTCTAAGGTAAGCTCCCGTCTTTCTGTCAAACAATGATATCCGATCGGAGGATTTCATTAAGATGATTGAGTCCCCTAGTGTACTGTTAAGTCTGACCCATCTATAAAAGGTTTCTTCGCTTGTTTCTAAGGAAATGTATTCAATTTCTGAGGCAAAATCACTCATGTTGATCAGTGCAGGATTGTTGTAGGCTTCTACCAAATTAATAGTGGTAAGGCCAGTCTCGATCTCCTTTTCGTTGCTACAAGAAGAAAAAGTAAAGAGGGCTATGAATACGGCAAGAAAGGGAAAACCGGAGCTGATTAACTTAGATTGGGACATATAAAGCTTATATCTAGATTAGAAATAAACAAAGATATAAGCCTATTTCTTATTCTCTACTTAAACCAAGCATTCCTTTAAATTTTCACATAAGGTGTCTAAATCTACTTTCTCTAAAGGATGAGGCATATTGGGAATAGAGATAAACTTTCCGTTGGGAAGAACTGTAGCCACATTTTCGCTTTCTTCTTTGCTTACCATATTATCGTCAGCACCCAAAAGAATAGTGACTTGATTGGTGATTAAAGGAAGATTTTCCATAGTGAGCAAAGGCTCATCGCCCAATTCTAGCATCATGCCTGCGGTTTGCCAAATCACTTGTTTCCATTGCTTTTTACCATGACGCTCTTTCAAAAGCGCAGCATATTGCGGCACTTTCTCCTTCATTAGTTCTGGGTTCAAACGGGCAGTTTCTTCTTCTACACCTTCGGCTGTCCATGCCAATTTGGTACCAAGGGTTACTATTTTGCCTATCAAATCTGGTTGAGAAGCAGCCAAGTAAAGTGCCACATAGCCGCCCATGCTGTATCCAAAAATATCCGCGCCTTCCAATTTGTTCTTCGTAATAAAAGCTTGGAGTTCTTCGGCAAAAACTTCGATACCAAAGCCTTCTTCATTCACAGGCGCACCGCCATGCCCAGAGAAATTGAAAGTGTATACTTCAAAATCGCCTTTTAGCTTATTGGTTAAGTCTTCGAACATTGAGGCGCTACCTAGCGCACCGTGTAATAGAATCAATTTTTTCATTTCGAATATTTTTGTGCTTGTAGCATTCTGTCTTTTCCTTGTAAGTCTTTTTTGAGGAGCACTTTAGTAAAACCAATGTCTTCCACCAGTTTAATCATTTCCTTCCCAAATCTTTCATGAATTTCGAAATAGAGTATTCCGCCAATCTTCAAATGCTGGAAGGCCAACTCGGCTATTCTTCTATAGAAAATCAACGGATCGTGATTTTCAACAAAGAGTGCCAAATGTGGTTCGAAGGATAATACATTCGAGCTCATTTCGGCCTTGTCACTTTCTGGAATGTAGGGAGGGTTACTGACCACTATATCCAACTGGTCAAAAGGGAAAGTGTTTTCTAGAATATCTAAGAGTGTAAAGTCAACCTCAACGCTATTTTGTTTAGCATTCTCTTGCGCCAATGTGAGCGCTTCTTCACTTACGTCAACAGCTATTACTTGTGCGTTTGGTATGGCCTTTTTTAGTGCTATTGGAATACAGCCTGTTCCGGTGCCAATATCAACAATGGACGGAGCTTCAACCATATTCTCAGTCACAATCCAATCCACCAACTCTTCCGTTTCTGGTCGAGGAATCAAAGCCCGTTCATCCACCTTCAATTCGCAGCCATAAAACTCTACGCTACCTAAAATATGCTGAATTGGCTTGTGTTGATTTAGCTCATCAATCGCTTTTGCTAAACTCTTTTCAGAATCTTCAACCAACGAAAACTCATCATTCAAAATGATTGCCATTCGATCTAAACCATAAAAATGACCCAGAAGTAAGTGGGCCATGTTGGTAGCTTCGCGTTCATCATAAATGGCCTTCAGTTCTTTAGTAATGGACTGAATTTTGGCTTTCGGTTTTTCAAAAGGCATAAGCAAAAGTAGTGAGAAGGATTTGTTTGTGGGTTAGCGAACCCTCCAAATTTGATGTAATTATATTGACAGGAGTAAATCACTATTCTTGAAGTCGAAGGAAGAACTTTTGGAGGGTTCAGTCAATTGAATAAGGGACAAGGAATAGTATGGTGTATTCGCTAAATTGCGCGGGTGGAGGATAAGCAAGATTTAAAATGGATGCAGCGCGCACTAGATTTAGCCGAATTAGGGCGAGGTCATGTCAGTCCGAATCCCATGGTGGGCTGCGTGATCGTCCATAACAATACGATCATTGGGGAAGGTTATCATCAAAAATATGGTGGTCCGCATGCCGAAGTAAATGCGATCAATTCCGTAACGAATCCTGATCTTCTTCCTGAAAGTACCTGTTACGTTACTCTTGAACCCTGTGCACACTTTGGTCGAACTCCGCCTTGTGCCGATTTATTAGTAACCAAAAAGATAAAGAAAGTGGTGATTGCCTCTATGGATACCAATCCACTTGTTGGAGGCAAAGGCGTTCAGAAACTAAAAGGTGCTGGAATCGAAGTAAGCATTGGGGTTTTGGAGTCAGCCGCGAGAAACCTGAACCGAAGGTTTTTCACCATGATTGAAAAGAAACGTCCCTATATTTTACTGAAGTGGGCGCAAACGGCTGATGGCTTTATGGCTCGTAATAATTTTGACAGCAAATGGATCAGCAGTGAACAATCTAGAATGATGGTGCACCAATGGCGGGCGGAAGAAGATGCCATTCTAGTAGGCACCAATACGGCTCAATATGACAACCCCAGACTCGATGTTCGCGATTGGCATGGTGAGTCACCGCTTCGTTTGGTCATCGACAGGCATCTGCGCTTACCCACTGACCTCAACTTGTTTGATGGAAGCTTGCCGACCATTGTTTACAATACAGTAAAGACTGAGGAGAAAGAGCATCTCAACTTTGTTGAAATTGGTGAGAAAGACTTTCTCCAAAATATACTTGCAGATTTGTATGAGCGCAAAGTGCAATCTGTTTTAGTGGAAGGAGGAAGCTTCTTGCTCAATTCTTTAATGGCTTTGGGTTTATGGGACGAGGCACGTGTGTTTGAATGTCCAGTATTATTCAATGAAGGCATTATGGCGCCAAGTCTAAAAGATGCGTCCGCAGAAACTATTCAACTGCAAACCGATGTGCTTAAAATTTACCGGCATTAAGGAACCAACATTCACACAATTCTCTTTTAAATTCGCAATTCAGAATTAAAATTATGGCCGAAGAACTTATCATCTCGAACGATTTAAGCAAAGCAGAAAAATACGAAACGCTAATTCCGCAAATTGAAGCGTTGGTAACTGGCGAGCCAGACCAAACGGCTAATTTGGCCAATATTGCTTCTGCCTTAAAGTATGGTATGGGTTTCTTTTGGGTGGGTTTCTACTTGGTAAAAGAAGACGAATTGGTGTTGGGCCCCTTCCAAGGGCCAATTGCTTGTACTCGTATTCGTAAAGGAAAAGGAGTTTGTGGCACAAGCTGGGAAACAGCAAAGACCATTGTGGTTCAGAATGTAGATGAATTCCCCGGTCACATTGCTTGCAGTTCTGCTTCCAAATCGGAAATAGTATTACCTGCCATGAAAAACGGGGAAGTCAACTTAATTCTTGACGTGGACTCGGACCAATTCAACGATTTTGATGAAGTTGATCAGCTACATTTAGAGAAGTTAATGCAGATAATTGAAGGCTTAATTTAAGCCAACTCCGCAATTATGGTTTGTCCGCCTTGGGTTACTTGTCCAATCTCCACCTTTACTACTGCATCGAGCGGTAAGAAAAGGTCGACTCTTGATCCAAATTTGATAAAGCCGAACTCCTTACCTTGAATCACAGACTGGTTTTCTTGTACGTAGCACTTAATTCTACGTGCAGCTGCGCCAGCAATTTGACGGACTAGAATTTCTACCCCTTTATGGATTTGATACACCAAAGTAGTTCTTTCATTTTCCGTGCTTGATTTTGGGTGCCAAGCCACCAAGTACTTGCCTTCATGGTACTTGAAATACTTGATCAGGCCAGTAACGGGGTTTCTATTTACGTGCACGTTAATTGGTGACATAAATATTGAAACCTGAATTCTTTCCTTTCCTCTAAAGTATTCGTCTTCCGTGGTTTTTTCAATCACCACTATTTTACCATCGGCTGGAGCTAAAATTTGTTTATCATTCATCTCAATTTTTCGAGATGGATTTCGAAAGAATTGAAGGAAGAACAGGAACAGAATTAGGCTGATGGCACCAATAATTCCAGTCCAGTGAGAAGGAATGTTCAATAAAAAGAACAGTCCTAAGTTTAAACCTAATAATATGGAAAAGAGCACTGCTAGCAGTGCTCTTCCTTCTTTATGAATATTCATTAACTAATTTTCTGGTTAGAAACCACCTCTGTATTTATAGGTAGAAGCAACTTTATCAATCGCGACAATGTAGGCTGCAATACGCATCGGTACATTATATTTAAGCGATGTTTCATACACTTTTTCGAAAGCATCTTTCATGATCCTGTCAGACCTTCTGTTTACTCTTTCACGTGTCCACTTATAACCTAAACGGTTTTGTACCCACTCAAAGTATGATACAGTTACACCACCAGCATTCGCTAAAATGTCTGGCGCAACCATGATCCCTTTTTCGTTGATAATTTTATCCGCTTCGGCAGAAGTTGGGCCATTAGCACCTTCAACAATAAGTTTTGCCTGTACTTTGTCTACGTTACCAGAGTGGATTACATCCTCTACTGCAGCCGGAACAAGTACATCTACTTTTAGAATCAACAGTTCAGCGGCATTGTCCATTAGTTCAGCTCCTTTGAAGCCCTCTAATGTACCGTTATTGCCATCGCGGTAAGCAACAGCTGCCTTTATATTAATTCCCTTTTCGTTGTAGTATGCACCAGAAATATCACTTACCGCAATAATAGTAGCGCCTCTTTCTTCAAGAAGTAGAGCCGCGTGAGAACCTACATTACCAAAACCTTGTACAGCTACAGTTGCATGATAAGGATTGATATTTAATTTTTCCATGGCGGCCAAAGCAGATACCATTACACCACGACCAGTGGCTTCAGTTCTACCCAATGAACCACCAAGCACTAATGGTTTTCCAGTAACCATAGCATTTACTGTCATGCCATGTGCTCTAGAGTATTCGTCCATCATCCAAGCCATTTCTCTTGGTCCTGTTCCCATATCTGGTGCTGGGATATCTCTGTCTGGACCGAAAACATCAAGCATGGCATTGGTGTACGCTCTAGTTAATCTTTCGATTTCACCAGCTGACATCTCTCTCGGATTACATTTGATGCCGCCTTTGGCACCACCATAGGGGATGTCTACAACGGCACACTTCCATGTCATCCATGCAGCGAGTGCCTTTACTTCGTCAATGTGTACGTCCATGGCGTATCTAACACCGCCTTTTGATGGTCCTAGGATATTCGAATGAATTACCCTGTGACCTTCAAAAACGCGAATAGAGCCATTATCCATAGTGATTGGAAGTGACACAGAGACTTGTTTTGAAGGAGATTTGAGCACGTTATATACTTGCTCGTCCAATCCGAGTGCTTCAGCAGCAATGTTGAATCTGGACATCATTGACTCGAAAGGATTAGCCTTATCCTTAATTGGAGCCGGTTCAATGTAACCCATAGAGAAATCTATCTTTGTTTAAAAACTTGGGCAAAATTAATGAAATTTTAAGGTAATACGCCCTAATACTTGATGCTTATTTAAGATATTATGTGATGACCATCAAGTATAGCGTAACGAACGGAAGTGCGAACAGTAGTCCATCAAATCTATCGAGAAAGCCGCCATGCCCTGGAAGTACGCTCCCAGAATCTTTAATGGCTAAATGTCGCTTGAATAACGACTCAATTAAATCACCATAACTGCCGAAAACACTCACAATTATTGAAAGGCCTAGCCACTCAATTGTGGTAAGGTCGGTAAAGTATAAACTCCAGATATAGATAACGCCTAAGGAAATGAGTGTACCGCCAATGGTACCTTCCCATGTTTTGTTAGGAGAAACACTTTCAAATAATTTTGTTCTGCCCATACTCTTGCCTACAAAATAGGCACCAGAGTCGTTTGCCCATTGGGCTATAAGTACTCCAATGATTAAGGCGTATTGATAGGATTCGTTTTTGAACACAATCAAATTCGACATACTCATGGGGAAAGCGATATAGATTACACCAAATAAAGTAAGTCCTAAAGAAATAATTGGGTGATGCGTTTTTTGCTTGTAAAGGGCAAACATAAAACAGATGACCAATAAAGAAGGTAATATCCAGAGGTACTTGGTATCTATAATTCCTGCTGAAGCAAGGTGTACCAAGATAAAAAGGCAAACACTAAAAAACGATCCCCAGATTTTAAAAGGCGTATTACCCGAGGCGACTATCAAGCCATAAAATTCTCGAAGGGTGAGAATCATGATGCCTAAAAAAATCAATGCGAAAGTCCATGAACTAAAGACTATGCCCGCTATAATCAAAGAAACTCCAATAATACCAGTGATAATTCTTAATAAGAGGTTGCTCATAATTAGCTAAAGTCCAAGTCTCCAATAATCTTTAGCGCTTTAATCACATTAGATTGTTCCACTTTTACTTCCATACTTCCGAAATGATATGAAGAGTCCTTTTGATTGAGAAGCACTGCTTCAATATTGTTATCTAACAATACATCTTTGACTATTTCGGCTTGGTGTTGTATGCTGGTTTTAAAAACTGAGTTCCAATTGCTCATCTTATTGATTTTGGTTTAAGGTAGTGATTTCTGAATATGAACAGTAAAAAGGAAACTACTATCAGTGCAACTATTCCAGCATAGCCGGGTACCGAATCGGGTTCATCAGGGTTAATCTCAGTTACTTCAGCCTGATACATATAAGCTACAATAAGCGCAAAACCATTATTGGTGATATGGGCAATAATAGGGTACCAAAGATTACCAGACCATAGATATAAGTAGCCAAATAGTGCTCCGAGCACCATGCGTGGGAAAAGGCCATAGAATTGCATGTGGATGGCTGAAAATATGAATGCCGAAACCCAAATGGCGAGATGTGCATTTTTTGACCATCGATGCAATGAGTTTTGCAAGAGGCCTCTGAACAGAAGTTCTTCGCCTATTCCAGGGAGAATGGCAACCACAACGAAGGCCAATAGAAATGTACCGAAGCTATCGAAGGTGGTAAACATCTCAGTGGTTTCCTTCATGGAATCCTCCATCTGACGGGCAAGCCTTTCGAAGCCTGCCATAAACTCAGGAAGCTGTATGTTCTCATTCCATTCAATGATGAAACCATTGACAAGCACAAAGGCGATTGTAACAAAAACGGCCAAAGCTAAAGGTAGAGACTCGGTTTTGGATTCACCAAAAACAACATTCATGGGCTTTCGTGCTAGGTTTTTCATGTAAAACCAAGGCACTAAAAAAGTGAACACTACGGTATAAAGCGATTGAGAAATAAGAAGTGGCGATTGGCCTATAAGCTCGAACATGGCTGTAGGGTCTGCTAAAGCATCCATCCCTCCGCCATTGGCCAGCACAAAAATTAGTATCGCAATTGTGGCTGCAAATTGGCCAACAAAAAAGCCAGCAAACAAAAGGCCAAATACTACCCAGAAAGTCCGCTGAGGGCTCTCATTGTAAGTAGTAACGGTGGTTATTTCTCCGTCTTCGAGTTCTTTAATTACGTCTACTCTTTCCCCTCTCAAGGAAATGTTAATCCCATTGTCGATTCTCGCCATAATGACGTAAATTTACGCGATTTTTCGAAATGGGCATGGTTAAAATTGGGAACATAGAATTAGGTATATTTCCGTTGCTATTAGCACCGATGGAGGATGTAAGCGATCCTCCTTTCAGGGCCGTATGCAAAGAAAACGGGGCAGACCTGATGTATACAGAGTTTATTTCTTCGGAAGGCTTAATTCGGAATGCGGAAAAAAGTGTGCAGAAACTCGACATCTACGATTATGAACGCCCTATAGGTATTCAGATTTTTGGAGATAAAATTGAGTCGATGAGAGAGGCGGCTTCAATTGCCGAAGCGGCACAGCCCGAAATTATAGACATCAATTATGGTTGCCCAGTAAAGAAGGTGGCATGCAAAGGGGCTGGTGCTGGTATTTTGCTAGACATTCCTAAAATGCAGGAAATGACTTCCGAAATAGTGAAGCAAGTAAGCTTGCCAGTTACGGTAAAAACCCGTTTGGGTTGGGATGATTCCACCATCAGAATTCTCGAAGTAGCCAAAAGGTTGCAAGATGTAGGTATTCAAGCCTTGACCATCCATGGTAGAACCCGTGCGCAGATGTATAAGGGCGAAGCCGATTGGACTAAAATTGCAGAGGTTAAACATCATCCCGATATTCATATTCCGATCTTCGGCAATGGAGATATTGATTCTCCAGAAAAGGCATTGGACTATAGGAATCGCTATGAGCTGGATGGCATTATGATTGGCCGTGCTGCCATTGGCTATCCTTGGATTTTCAACGAAATCAAACATTTCATGAAAACAGGAGAGCATTTAGCGGCTCCAGATATGAAGACCAGAGTGGCCACTGCCAAAAAGCATTTGCAGTTTTCGCTGGAATGGAAAAATGAGCTTCAAGGCATCTTTGAAATGAGAAGGCATTACACTAATTATTTCAGGGGAATACCTAACTTCAAGCCGTACAGAGCACGCTTGGTTGAATCTGAAAACCCAGAAGAATTATTTAATATTCTGGATGAGATTTCTGCCGTGTTCGAAGATGCTTATGCTTTGGTTGAATGAAAAATACAAACGTTTTAGCGTGGACGCTACTTATCCTTCTTGCCCTGATTTGGGGAAGTTCCTTTATTCTTATTAAGAGAGGTCTTTCGGTTTTTAATGCTGGTGAAGTTGGTGCTTTGCGCATTTTGGCTGCTTGTCTGTTTCTTATCCCCATTTCAATTCCGAAGGTAGGGAAGCTCTCATTTAAGCACCTTAAGCTACTTTTCATTATTGGCTTGGTTGGAAGTTTCATCCCGGCCTTCCTTTTTGCCATTGGACAAACCCAATTGCCGAGCGGAGTTACGGGTGTGCTCAATGCGCTAACACCGATTTTTGTTTTGATCATGGGCGTACTTTTCTTCAAGCAAGAAATTACAAAAAGAAAAACATTTGGCTTAATCACTGCCTTTGTGGGTACCGTGGTTCTGTTAGCGGCTGGTAGCGTTGGAGGACTTCGAGGAATTAATTTTTATGCCCTGTTCATTGTTTTGGCCACCATCTGTTATGGTATTAACCTGAATGTAATAAAGTATTATTTAGCGGATTTAAAACCGCTAGTGATTACATCTGTGAGTTTGTTATTTATGGGGCCATTGGCGGGTATTTACCTACTTACTTTTACAGACTTTTCTGTTACTCTTGCTACTGAAGAGGGTGCTTTAGAGGCCTTTGGTTACATTTCCCTTTTAGGGGTTATGGGCACCGCAATAGCGCTGATTCTTTTTAATAAGTTGGTGCAAATTACCAATCCATTGTTTACGAGTACCGTAACATACCTTATCCCAATTGTGGCTTTGGTTTGGGGTTTTTGGGATGGTGAAGATCTAGGCTTAGGGCAAGTGATAGGGATGCTGGCTATTTTTGTAGGAGTCTATATTACCAACAAAAAGAAGGCTATTTCAAAGTGAACTTAGGAGAGGTAAGGTATTATCTAAAATGTTCTCGCATGAGCTAGGTAATCGAGAAGAAGGTGGGATAATTCATTCTATGCCTTAAAAATAAAATACCCTTAAAGCGTGAATCTCTTTAAGGGTATTTTTAAATTTAACCTTTAACCTTACTACTTAAATATTTCAGGAATTGGTGTGCCTGTGGTACCATTTGGAAGCCTCATATTCAATAGCATACTAATCGTTGGAGCAATATCGGTAATATGAATTTCGCGAACCGAGCTTCCTTGCTTAACTCCCCAGCCGAAGAACAAAATAGGCACGTGAGTATCATAAGTCCAAGGGTTACCATGGCTTGTACCTTTACTGCCACCTGTTTGCCATCCCGGATCCATCACTATAAGCACATCACCTGATTCTTTGGTATGAAAGGCGTTCTGCATTAAGTTCTTTATGCTTTTTGTATAGTTATTCGTCACCAGATCATGAGCAGTTAAGGCCATGTAAACCCCCTCTTGCTCCATCATTTTTTGAGCAACTAGGGTTTGCATCTCATAAAGGTCTACGCCTTCCGCAGCAATCAAATCATGGTTCAAATGAATGTTACTCGAGAATGACTCAATCCATTCTTTCTCACCATATTTGGCATTCAGTGCATCTGTAACTGCTTTTCTTGTTACTCTACTACTTAAATTATCGATTTTGAATCCATCGTCTTTCATTCGTTTTGAATTCTCTGCAACTGCATGGTCAGCAGATAGAAAAACAGTGTAATTGCCTTTGCCTACTTTTTGATCAAGTGCTTTAAAAAGTCTGGCCAATTCACGGTCCAGCCTTATATAAGTATCCTGTACTTCTTTTGATAGCGGACCGAAATTATGACCAACGTAATCAGTACTGGAATAGCTGACAGCTAAGAAGTCGGGTGTATTGTCTTGTCCTAAATTTTCAGCGTCCAAAGCTAAAAGAGCTAAATCGGTCAGCATACTATTTCCAAATGGAGTGCTTGAGATCATAGAGAAATTTCCGTTGTCCTTTCTCAGGGTTTTTAAGTCATATGGAAAAGTAGGAGTGTCTTTTCCTTTAAAACCAGATTCGTAGGGTGAATCATCTGGCCCACTGGCTGTGTATTTTTCAATAGGGAGAAACGTATCCCAAGTCATGTTCAAATATTTGTCTACGTTCTTAGCCGCGTTGAACGACTTTACCCAGCTAGGCAAATCGTTCATGTAATAGGTAGAAGTCATGAATTCACCAGTGCTAGAGTCATACCAATAGGAACCATCAGACAAATGACCTCCAGGTAAAGCAGCGCCTCTGTCTTTAATCGACATGGCAATTACCTTTCCTTTTCTCTGGGTGTACAGTTTAAGTTCGTCTGTAATGGTAGTGGAGTAGAGGTTAATTGGAGAAATTAGTCCGTTTTTCGCTGATCCACCCACGGCCAAGACAGTGGTGTCTTCAGCACAATACACGCTTCTCTTCAAGCTTCGGCTGTACCAACTGTTGTTCACGATACCGTGAACGGCAGGAGTTGTACCTGTATATACCGAAGCATGACCAGGCCCAGTCACAGTATATGCATAATCATATTGCCCATTTCTAGCCATGAAACCCTCTTCTACAAATCTTTTGAAGCCGCCTTCTCCATAGCTATCATAGAATCTGGTAAGGTATTCTTGCTTCATTTGGTCTACAATAATGCCGACTACAAGCTTTGGTTTTTCATTGACCTTTTGTGCGCTTAATTGCACCGAACAAAGTAAAGTCAATATGAGAACTAAATAAGAAAACTTCTTCATGAGTATATGTTTTTCAATTTTTAGGGCAAGCTATTTTAAAATATTCATCCTGTTTAAAAGTCTGTGTAAACAGTTTATTACCATTCTTGTCGAAATAGATTACCACATAAATGTTGGCTTCGCTTACAATCTTCACTGCAAAGTAGATAGGATCATCTGTCGCGCCTAGTACTTTTATTTCATCGTAGGTAGCTTCAATAATCTCACCCTTGATATTGCTATAAATTCCCTTTCCTTTTTCTGTAGTAATCAATAATTTTTTCTCTTGAGAATTGTCTTCAAGTATTTTATAATTCAAAATTCCCTCGTAAAGTAAAGATTCATCTTGGATACCATGTAAAAACCATTCGTTTTCAATTCTAGCTAAGGCCACGGTGTCGGTAAAGTATTTGATCTCGTCATAATCAAAAGCACTTAATTCACGATTTTTGGTAGAGATAAAGCCTTTTAACTTGCCTTTAGTGGCCACCATGACAGTGTCTGAATAAGGCTCAATAAGTTTGTTGTAGGAAGGCGGTATTTTAATCTGCTTGCTAATATTAATTACGCCTACTTTACCTTTGTCTAGAATGCTAACATAACCATTTGTGTTGGAGCCTATTCCGTCATAAACAAAGTTCAATACATAGTTGCCAGTGCTATCAGTAAGCGCAGCGTTATTTTTCTGTAAACGGATTAAATTAGGGCCCAGGGCCACTGCATCTTCGAGTGTGGTGCTTAAAATTTCTCTTCCGAAACTGTTGTATATTTTTCGTGCTTTCTTTGGCCCTGTAAGCATTAAAAAGTCAAACTCTGCTTTTACTCCTGTGCTAATGTAGTTTTGGGGAATCAGCAGCTTTGGCTCCCATCCTTTCTTGATCTCTATTTGTTTTCCGTTGGCAAATAGGGCCGTTGTCTGCGCTTCCTTTTTCAACATGACCATGTTCTCTCCCCAAAGGCCTAGAGAATCATAGTTGTACATGGGTTGAAAATCCCCCACCTGATCTAGCAGAGTCCATTTACCGTCTTTCTTCAGTCCAAACCAACGATTATTCTCAACCACCTTTTCATAATACAGGTCTTTTAAGGATAGGTGCTTGTTGTGGAAAAGCTGAATTCCTTTGGCAGACTTTAACTGCCAACCGTAGATTTTAGGGTAGATTTTATAAATCCCGAATGGGATTTTCGTTTTCAAACTGGTGTCTAAAATGGCTTCTTGCCCATTTTTAACCACCCAAAAATTTCCATCATCCAGAAGTTCTACGTCTTCATACTGAAAATTGAGGTCAACTTTCTCCCTATTTGCAGCTGGAAAAAGCACCTCGGGTTTGACCAAAGCAATTCCCTCTTCCTTCTGTAGCCAAATGAAATTCCCAATGGTATCGATATCAATAAACTCATGATCCAGAATGGGCTTTCTATTGATAGTCGTTAGGCCATAAAAGCCATTGTGCTCTGTTCTGATAAAATGTGAGTTGAGTATGGCAATGGACGACATCGGTTGGTCAACAATCAACTCACCTGATTTATGAACCAGCGTAAAACCCGATTCGCTCTCTATTTGGATGTAACCAAAGCCAACATCTGTGGCTTTGTCAAAATCACCTTGATAAATCACGTTTCCGTTTCGGGCAACGATTTGTTGCAACCCGCCCTTTTCTCCAATTACAAAGTCCGTGAGTTGAGGCAGGCAAAGGCAATCGGTATCTACTTTATCAAAACTGGCCCTAAGGGTTATTTCAGCTTTTGCATTAATAAAGTCAATCTTGCCATCTTCAATTTTAGGGAGCCAATAGCCAGCCTCTAGTTTAGTTACTTTTTCAATCGAATCTTTAGCCGTTTGAAAATTAAAGTATTTAAAGAAATCTTGATTTGGATATTCTTCTTTAAACAGGTGATAAAGTCTTGGAATGCTTTTTTGGACTAATTTTTCGTTTGGGTATTTTTTTAGAAAACCGGTATAGTCTTCAATAGAATTAGTGGCCGTAACAATTTCATAAATATCTTTTTCTACCGATTCGTGATAAGGAGTTTCAGGATACTCTTCCAAAAAGCCTGTCAGACTTTCCAATTTGCCATCGGCAGTCATTTCTTCAAAAAGGAGTTTTTCATAGAGAGGCATGGCTTTTTCAAAGTCTTCTGCTTTTGGGTATTCGGTCATGAAAGCCAAATAGCCTTCCCAAGTGTTCTGTGCCAAAGCATTTTCATAGGCAATGTGATTTCTCAATTGAATAGCTTGTGGGACTTGGGCTGCATCGTTGTGTTTTTTCAAAAACCAATCGTAGTCTTCAATGGTATGCTTTGCCTTTATTACCTTAAACTTTAATCCGTCAATTTTATCCTTCTGCTTCTCTAAGCTCACGGAATCTACACCAATCTCTTTCAGCTTTGCTAGGTCTTTAGCGTCCTTTACCTGCTTGAAGTTTGAAATAGCTTTATTGACGAAATGGTAGGCAGAATCAATACTGTATTCATTGAACAGGCTGTCCACAAAAATCATTGAATACAAAAAATTGCCAGCGGGGTTTAAGCTCTCTTTCTCTAGAGACTTATTAAGTACTTCTATGGCCTTATCAGTATCTCCTTTTTCATATAGCCGAAAAGCACGGGTTGGAATCTCTAAAGTGAATAGAGAAATCAAAATGACACCAATAAATAGTTGAATTCCTTTTGACATAATGATCAATGAAAAGCAAAAATAACAAACCTCCGATCAATTACCTTAATACCAATTTGACATTATTTGCCTTCGTTTTGAGGTCTGCGAACCTAACAAGTATAATATAAGCTACCAAATGAGGAACCGCTGATTGGGGTGTCCAACAATAAAGGGATGAAAGAAATTTACCTGCTTTACTATTAAAGGACTTCTTAACTAAACTTTAAATTATATTGGTTTTTGATATTGTAAACCGCAAACAGCGAGTGAGTTATATTGCTGACCAGTAATAAGGCATTTTTTTTTGCCCTAAAAAAAAGGTTGAATAATGCCTTGGCTGCCTTGATGGGGTAAAAAACATCATTTTCACCACTCATATTAATTCCAGTTTCTAGTTTTGGGTAAGATTTCTATAAAATAATTGAGGAATTAACGTTAACAGTTAGCAAATTGCGTATGGGATTCTTTGGATTCTAAAAACCTCAATCAAATGAATAAAATAAAAGCCGTTCTTCGGGAGCAAGGCCGTACACAGGCGTGGCTATCCGATAAAATCGACAAGAGTTATGTAGTAACTACTAACTATGTGAATAACAAGACCCAGCCAAGTATACACATTCTCTATAGGATAGCAGATGTCCTAGATGTAGATGTAAGAGAGCTATTAGTTCCCTCAAAGCCTTAAGTGCTTTGTCTTTAACTATTCTGTCGTTATTTTTGCACCAAATATTTATAACATGAAAAAAATTAGCACACTAATACTTGTCGCTCTTTTCACTTTTTCTTGCGCTGGCAATAAAGAGCAAGCTCAATGGGATGAGGCCACCGTAGTAGGTTATTACGGAGAAAAAATCAACCATGAGAATATTATCTCTGTAGAGGATATGATGAATCAGTTGAATGAAAATGATTCTATTATGGTAAAAGTGGAAGGCGAAATTACTGCCACTTGCGCTATGAAAGGATGCTGGATGAACCTTGTGCTTCCTTCTGGTGAAGAGATGAGAGTTACTTTTAAAGATTATGCATTCTTTGTTCCTAAGGAAGGAATGGAAGGTAATAGAGCTATAATTGAAGGTAAAGTAAAAAGATCTATGACTGATGTGGCTACGCTAAAGCACTATGCTGAAGATGCTGGTAAAAGCGTTGAAGAAATTGCTGCAATTACTGATGACAAAAACGAATTGGCTTTTGAAGCCTCTGGCGTTGTGATTTTAAATACTGAAGAGAAAAGTCTTTAAGTAATAAAGCACTAAAATATTAGAAGCCATCTGTTGAAAAACGGATGGCTTTTTTATTTTTAATTAATGCATATGGATTTGACGCCAAACCTAAATATTTCCGCAATCTGAAATTAGTATTTAACCCACGCAACCCTTCACCCAGTTTTGTCATCTACAATAAGCACTGTAACCTATTCTTGGTTTATCAGTCTATATTAAAAGGTCAAAACTTAAAACAACATGAAAAAACAACAAATCACACTCAAACTCACCTTTTTCACTTTTCTTTTTGTCTCATTATTTTCGTTAAATGCTCAAGCACAAACTACTGTTAAGGCATCGGATATTATGAAAGCAATTAAAAATGGGGAAGACATAAAGTATTCCAATGTAACGATTTCCGGAACGCTGGATTTCACTTATATGGATGAAAAAGCCCCCGATTTACCCCGCAGAAGAAGTTGGTGGAAAAATGGCGGAGACAACACCGTAAACGAATTGATCAAAAGCAAAATCACTTTCGAGAATGTAGTTTTCGAAAATGATGTAGTCGCATACTTTCACGATGACAGATCCGAATATACTTTCACTGCCGATTTTGAAGAGGATGTAATATTCAAGAATTGCAAATTTGAACGTGATGCCATGTTCAAGTATTCAGAATTTGAGCGTGAAGCCTCATTTGCTAGCTCTACTTTCAAAGACGAATCTACCTTTAAATACGCTGAATTTGCTAGATTGGCGGATTTTTCAAACACCCAGTTTGATGAAAATGCCATCTTTAAATACACAGAGTTCAGAGATGGGGTTAACCTTTCTTCAGCTCGTTTTGAAAGATCATTGGATATCAAATACACCAAAGTAAGAGGCGATTTCGACATCAGCGATTTATATGTACGCTGGGATATCGATTCTAAATACACGGACATTAACGGTCGTAAATTCTCAAAAAACATGCTGGACAACTAATTGATCGTTTTAGCGAGCACAAAAAAGGCAGCCATTGAGCTGCCTTTTTTGTGCTTAATTCTCTTACTCTCTTGACTGCTTAATAAAGGCATTGGCCAACATTCGTAATTGCATTCTGTGCGGGATAACCCTACCGAGTGCTCTATAAAATTTAGGGAATATGCCTGGAATAGAGACGGGTTTTCTATTGAACATTCGACTCAAAGCATATTCAGCTACTTGCTCTGCTGTTTGCCTTGTTATTTTTGAAGCGAAACCCATGTTTGCATCGCGCTTAATCACATCAGGATTAGTAAGCACTGCCGCAGGACAAAGTATAGAAACAAAAACGTTGGAATCTTTTAGTTCGTAGCGAAGCGAGTGTGAAAATGAACTTACAAACTTCTTACTGGCTGCATAAATTCCTTTGAATGGGATATCATAATAAGAAGCCATACTGGCTACATTCAAAATATAGGCCTTATCAAGCTTTTGCATTTCGGGTAAAAAGTGATGGGTAAGCATGACCATGGCCACCATATTCAATTGCATTTGACCAAAATAGAATTCCGCTTTTTTTGAGAGAAAATCTCCAGAATTGCCCAATCCAGCATTGTTTGCTAAAATGTCTACCACAAAGTTATTTTTCCGGCACCATTCAAAAACCTCTTGAGGTGCGCCCGCGTCCATTAGGTTTACACCTAAAAAATGGAACTCTTGATTTGGGTACTTAATAGTAAGGGCATTGACTACTTCTTCTAGCTTAGGTTCAGGGAGCGCCACCAAGAGCACGTTAAAGCCCCTTGCGGCACAGTTTTCAGCAATCGCACGACCAATGCCATTACTAGAGCCTGTTACCAATGCGAATTTTTTTGCGTTTGTCATCTGTTGTCTGTTCTTAACCAATCTACCGTTTGCTGAATTCCACTCATTAGTGGAGTAATTTGGTAGCCTAGTTCCTTTTGAGCTTTATCGCTTGAAACGCTCCATTTATAAAGGTATTTTCTTACCCAGCCTGGTGTGATCATGGGTTGCTTTCCAAAATTTTCAGCTAAAAATAACTGAACTTTACCGAAGGTAAGCATAACTCCCAAGGGCATTTTATAGAGTTTGTATTTTTTACCGCCAATTTCAGCGATCATATCAAAGAGTTCGTGGTAAGTAGCGTCTTCTCCTCCAAGCAAATAACGCTCACCCGATCTTCCATGCTCCATGGCTAATATATGTCCGCGAATCACATCTTCGACATACACATAGTTACCAGTGCTAAGCCCATCTCCAGGCATAAACTTCCACTTCCCATCAATGTATTGCTTTACCAATTTGGTGACAGAATTACTTACGTTGAGAGGGCCTGGGCCATAAACACGAGTAGGGTTTACGATCACAATATGTTGCCCATTGGCAGCACGCTGACGCATTTGCTCTTCCGATTCATGCTTTGTGCTTTCGTAATCGGTAAAAAAATCAACCTGTCTTGGCGTATTTTCATTCACTGGACCGTCAATGGCTGGGCCAATTACTCCTGCGGTAGAAGTGACCACTACTTTGGAAACGCCTTGTTTTTTCGCGGCATCTAAAATATTAGTAGTGCCGTCAATATTTACCTTTTTAAAGGTGTCGTCTTTTGCCCAAACACTGGCAAAGGCGGCCAAATGATAGACCTCATCGCAGTTTTCCATGCCCCTTTCTAGGGCATCGGTATGAAATAAATCTCCTTCTACAGTTTCAATATTGGGATGAACTAGAGTTTCAGCCTTGGCTTTAGAGCGAACTAGAGCCGTTACACTATGTCCTTGATTGGCCAAAGCATGTATTAGTTTTTGACCAATAAAGCCTGTGCTTCCGGTAATGAATATCTTTTTGTTCATTAAATAACTTTCATGTCAGGGTGATGCCTTAGGGAAAAGAAAAAGTTGGACAACGCTAAAGTGATATGAACGAAAAAAGCCACCCAAATTGTTCCTGTAGTTAAAGTAATGAGGCAGAGTAACACGCCCAATGGAACTGCCCCAATGGTTTCTTCTAAGTTTTTCGGCACGTGTACTAATGCGTATAAAGCTGCATTTAATACAATGGCGGGCCATTCGCCCAGCAACGGAACTGTAGCAAAAAGCAACAGACCTCTGAACATCAACTCGTAACCAAATAAATAGGACACCCAAGTGAATGCGTTTTTTGCCACCATCGCTTTTGTCCACTCCTTTTCTCTTACATTA
Source organism: Roseivirga echinicomitans (assembly GCF_001592935.1). GTDB lineage: Bacteria > Bacteroidota > Bacteroidia > Cytophagales > Cyclobacteriaceae > Roseivirga > Roseivirga echinicomitans. Next base: position 37,276 of record NZ_LRDB01000001.1, on the reverse strand, counting down.
GGGTAGAAGGCTAAGTTTTTTTCCTTCTTCGAATTGAAAAAATTCATTGGGATAATCACCGCAGCCAAACCCAAAATCCAATACAGAGACGTTGCGTGATTCTTAAAAGTTACACCATAGTCAACTGGGCTTTTACCCAAAATTAACATCATTAAAATGGCTGGAATCACCCCGATGGTCATGGCGCCTAAATAGCGAAAATACCACTGAGCCTTTGTGTTACCACTTATTTCGCCATATTTATTGGCAAATTTCTGCTTGACTTTAGGGGAAATTGAAACGAAGTGATAGACACTAAATCCAAGTGTGAGTAAACCAATGGCTAAAATTGGTTCTAAAAATAAAGGATCCCAAATTGGAATGTGCATGCTGTCGCTACCGTTGAGTCAAGTTGCAAAAATAAGAACATCTCTTACATTTACGTGTAGAACCTTCTAAATTCAACATCATTTAACATCATGGCCCGTCATATTACATCTATTCTCCTTTCACTACTTCTTTCTTCTTCGGTATTAAATGCTCAAGAAGAACAAATCTCAGGCAAAGAACTTCTAAATCGAAGTATTGCTTTTCATGACCCGAGTGGGCAATGGCAAAGAATTAAGATGGACTTAGTGCTTGATCAGGAAATGCCTGACGGTTCGGTTCGCCCCTCCCATGTAATTATTGACAATCAAAAAGGAGCTTTCGAATTGTCTTTCGTAAAAGATAGCCACTTATTTACTTGGAAAGTGGATGGAAGAGATTCTACCGAGTCATTTATGGATTACAGAATAATTACCGATTCTGTAAGAGTTGACACACTCCAGCTAAGCCCTGACAGGGCCAGAAGATGGAGAAACTACTATAGCTATTTGTATGGCTTACCAATGAAATTAACGGACCAGGGAACCAACATTGACCCATTAGTTCAAAATACTACTTTTGATGGAGAGCCTGTTTTAGCCATGAAAGTAACCTATGATAGAAGTGTGGGTTCCGACACTTGGTATTTCTATTTCAACCCAGACACTTATGCTTTAACTGGATATCGCTTCTTTCATAATGAAGCCGAAAATGATGGGGAATACATTCTTATTGAAGGTTTAGAAATTCAGAATGGGATGCGAATTCCGATGCACAGGGCATGGTATACCAATAAGGAAAACCGTTGGTTGGGTACAGACCGATTTGTAAGTTTAAAACTGAGTAGGAATTAGAAAACTACTTCTTCTTTTTCAAGGAGTTAATAAATTTAGCCCAAGCAAAAGGATTCAAAAGGGGGTTTGATGTTGGCCCTGATCTGTATTGCATCTGGTTATATTGCTGATTCATCATGTAGCGATAATTGGCATCGGGACTAGCTCCCATAGGCATGTTGAGCACCATTTGTTTAACTGCCTCAGGGGCAAATGCATTAAGAACACTTTCTTGTTCTTCATTCAAGTTCATGGCCAAAAATGCCTCTTTGAAGAGTTCTTCACTAGGAAAGCGGCTCACCTCTACATCGGCCAGCTGCGTAACTTCTTCTTCTAATGCTACAATTATAGTGTGTTGATCCCCTACAGTATCGGGAACAACTATTTTACGGTCTTTAAAACCAATGGAGGTGAAAATCAAGGTGTCACCAGCATAGAATGCCTTACTGAACCAGCCTCTATAGTCTGACACTGTTCCTCGGCCAGTTTTAAGGGCGAAAATATGAACTCCAAAAACAGTTTCAGTACTATCGGCATTCATTACAAGGCCAGAAAGTTGAACCACATTAGAGCTATTATTTTGAGCAAACCCTTTTTGAGCACTACAAAAAATGAAAGCACAAAGCACAATGGCGCGGAGAGAATATGTGATTACTGTTTGTTTCAATATGCTTGTGCTTTTAATTTTGTTCTACGTAAACTTAGACTTAAAGATAAGAAGATAGAACTTATAATTTTTTCGCTTCGCAATATTAACAATCATAAAGGGGAATTGTGTTGGCTTAAACCAATTATTCTTCTCAATTTAACAATAATTAACCCCGAACTTTCAATGGTGGAAATCGCTGAACAACAAGTTATTCAAACTACGGGAGCAAAGTCAGTTCAATGAAACTCAAAAACTTTAGCTTGCCCTTTGGGGCTCAAATCTTTAAATCTTTGTCTGATGAAGCTCGGGTAAGAATTCTACACTTGCTATTGAAAAACGGTGAAATGACCATCTCTGACCTAGAGCACATTTTGGATTACACACAAACCAAAACATCACGGCATGTTACTTATTTAAAAAATTCCAACATTGTGAATGCACGCAAGCACGACCAATGGGTTTTTTATAGCATCAGGGAAGAAGTGGAACTAGTGATGGTTCAGATTTTCAATTTCTTGAACAAAGACACCCGCCTCCAAAAAGATCAGGAGACTTACGAAATACTTAAATCTAATCGTGAGCTGGCCGAAAATAGAATTTCTAAACAAGGCTGGTCTATTTGAGTTTCCATAATTTCTAATCGCTACTTTGAAAACCTACCAACATATTTTCTTCGATTTGGATCATACCCTTTGGGATTATGATACCAATGCCATGACGGCCTTACACGAGCTTTACGATCATTATAGGTTTGATCAAATTACCCATTTCGATAAGCAGACTTTTGTTCAGCATTTCTTTGACGTGAACAATGAACTTTGGAGTCTTTTCAATAAACACCAAATTCAACGTGAGCAAATTAGAGAAAGGCGATTTGCTACAATTCTCGAAAGACTTGGTGCTAAACTTGACATTGTTCCGCAGCAATTGGATTTTGAATACGTAGAACTCTGCCCTACCAAAGAAGCAGTATTTGAAGGAGCCCACGATATTTTAGATTACTTAAAAGAGCGATATCAGTTGCACATTATTACCAATGGTTTTGACGATGTGCAGACCATAAAAATGAAAAGCGCAAAGTTGGATCATTACTTTGATGTGATCGTGACGTCTGAGAATTCAAAGTCAAGAAAGCCTTCAGCGCCCATTTTTGAACAAGCATTACTAAGGACTGGAGCGGTATTGAATGAGAGTATAATGATTGGAGACAACCTAGAATCAGACATTCAAGGTGCTAAGGATTTTGGCATGGACCATGTTTGGTTTAACCCTTCAAAACAAACCAGCCACTTTCCGCCTACCTACGAGATTCAAATGCTTAGTCAATTAAGGAACTTACTCTAGTCAATCGGGTTTTTAATCCATAAGCGAAACCTTATATTTGCGCAAGTCAATTTAAGGCCCTCAAATGTTTTGGGGAAAAACACAAGACACATTCAAAAAAATAAATTATGGCAACAGGATTCTTCAACGTACCCATCGCTAGGAACGAACCAATAAACGACTACGCTCTGGGTTCTCCAGAACGTAAAAGCTTGCAAGCAGCCCTTGCCGAAGCGCGTTCAAAACAAGTGGACATTCCGATGTTTATCGGTGGAAAAGAAGTGAGAACTGATAACAAATCTCCACTTAGCCCTCCACATGATCACCAGCATATTTTAGGACATTTTTCTAACGGAGATGCCTCTCATGTTTCAGCCGCAATTGACGCTGCTATGGCAGCAAAAAAAGATTGGGCCAACACAAGCTGGGAAAACAGAGCAAGTATTTTCTTGAAAGCTGCCGAGCTTATTGCTGGACCTTACAGAGACAAATTGAACGCAGCAACCATGCTGGGTCAGTCTAAAAATGCTTACCAAGCAGAAATTGATGCCGCTTGCGAAACAGTAGATTTCTTGAGGTTCAATGTGCAGTACATGACCGAAATTTACAAGCAGCAGCCAGCTTCGGCACCAGGTATTTGGAACAGAGTAGAGCAAAGACCACTAGAAGGTTTTGTGTTCGCCTTAACTCCATTCAACTTTACCGCCATTGCAGGTAACCTTCCTTCGGCACCAGCCATGATGGGAAACACTGTAGTTTGGAAACCTTCAAACACTCAAATTTATTCTGCTCACGTATTGATGGAAGTATTCCGCGAAGCAGGTGTTCCTGATGGTGTAATCAACCTTTTCTTTGTAGATGGCCCTACTGCAGGTGACGTGATTTTCGAACACAAAGATTTTGGTGGAATTCACTTTACAGGTAGTACTGGCGTATTCCAACACATTTGGAAAACGATAGGAGGCAACATTCATAAATACCGTTCTTACCCAAGAATTGTAGGTGAAACTGGTGGTAAAGATTTTATCATGGTTCACAAATCGTCTAAAGCGAAAGAAGTGGCTACTGCTATTTCTAGAGGTGCTTTCGAATTCCAAGGCCAAAAATGTTCAGCTGCATCACGTGCATACATTCCGTCTAACCTTTGGGAAGATGTGAAGAACTATGTGATCGCAGATTTGAAGTCATTCAAAATAGGTGGCACCGAAGATTTCGGCAACTTTGTTAACGCTGTAATTGACGAAAAATCATTTGATAAAATTGCCAAGTACATTGACGATGCCAAAGCAAGTGATAAAGTAGAAGTAATCGCTGGTGGTGGTTACGACAAATCGAAAGGTTACTTTATTGAGCCAACTGTATTGTTAACTACAGACCCTAAGTACACTACAATGTGCGAGGAAATCTTCGGCCCAGTAATTACAATTTATGTATACGAGCCAGATGATTACGAAGCAACATTAGAGTTGGTGGACAACACTTCTCCTTATGCATTAACTGGTGCACTTTTCTCTGCCGATAGATATGCGCTTGAAGTGGGTATGAAAGCTTTAGAAAACTCTGCGGGTAACTTCTACATCAATGATAAGCCAACAGGTGCCGTTGTAGGACAGCAGCCGTTTGGTGGCGCTAGAGGTTCCGGTACAAATGATAAAGCAGGTTCAATGATCAACTTATTACGTTGGGTTTCTCCACGTTTGATCAAAGAAACATTCGTAACGCCAATTGATTACAGATACCCATTCTTGGGAGAGTAATGCTTAAATAAACATCTAAAAAGGCCTCAATTGAGGCCTTTTTTTTGACTAAAGTTTTCTGCCAATTAAGATAGCTTGTATTTGATCTCACTTGCTCATTTCTGTTGTATTTTCCACTTCTAGCTACTGTCTAGAGTTATTATTGCAAGAAGTGTTAAGAACTACAAAGAGTATGACAAACAATCCTTTCATAATTCATAAACATCTAAGGACCCTAATTTTGTGTTATACGCAAGGATGTTTTTTCCGTCATTACTAACCTCTAAAGTCATGTAGTAGGCGTCCTTATTTAATTGTATTAGGCTCTCTGGGTACATTCTATTATCCTCTAACTTAATTTTCAAAACTTTACTCCAATCCATCGCATCTGAAGGATCACGGCAAGCCATTAATAAGTATATATAATCATTACTTTCGACAGCATCCCAAACAACAGTTAGTCCTTCGTTTGCATCAGCATGTCTTTTTGTGTACTTAAAAAAGTTAAGAGTACTTAAGTCAAGCTTATCACTCATTTTCAAATTATTATCATAATACTTGATTATAGGTCTATTGCTTTTAAAGACTTCAATTATGTTCTCTCCATGAGTGAGTATATGGCGATCATAATCTAAACTATTAGCCTCAGGAGATCCAAAATAAATGTATTTACCGTTTTTCTCTTTAGGGACAATTGTAATGGGAGTGTCATCCAGAGAGGGGTTCGAAATCAAAATGCCTCTATCTGAAACTTTGAAATCTGCTAATACAGAAGGAGGAAAATCAATTTTATCAAGTAAGTTTCCCTTCAGGTCGTAAGTTTTAATTCCACTACCGAATTCTAAGCTATAAATCGTATCATTTGCGATATCGATATTATATAAGCTTTTAGGGTCACTTGGGCCTGGGCCTTTTTCCATTAAAACATAAGTGTTTTCAAAAGACGAGTCTGTAACTATAACTCGTGAAGTTCTTTGGTCTACTAAATAGTAGTTGTTATTGTAGAATTCAATATCATGAATCAGTGAAAAGAAGATGCTATCACTTAAAACATCAAACGATTTACTGATTTCCAATTCTCTTATAGATATTTCTTGATCACTATTATTACATCCAGTTGAAAAAATGACTGCGACTGCGATAAACAGGTAAAAAGATGTATAGCGTTTATGGGTTGAACTCAGCATTAAATGAAGTATCACTACTTAACAAAGATGAGCATTGAACAACAATAATCATAGTACCTTCAAAAAGATGAGAAATACTATCTTTAAACCCAACAAAAACTAATGGATAAAACCGCCCTATGGAACAAAGCAGAAAAAAAGCAGAAACTTACTTGAGCACCACCATACCTGAGCTTTTGACTCAACTTACTATAGAGCAAAAACCTCTGTGGGGCAAAATGACTCCTCAACATATGGTTGAACATCTTATTGTGGTGTATAAACTATCAATGGGTAGGTTTAGCGTGCCTGTGGTTTCTAATGAAGAAGATCGGCCAAAGCTGAAAGAATACTTAATGAAGGACAGCCCAATGCGCAGAAATGTGCCAGCACCCAATGGTAAAAGTGACCTTCAGCCACTAAGATTCGCTGACCTTGAAGAAGCTAAACAGAAGTTCATTGCTGAAACAGAAACCTTCTTAAAGTTTTGTGAAGCCCAGCCAGGGTTTATCTCCAATCATCCTTATGGCGGCCCCTTAACTGCTCAAGAATGGTTGCTCTGCCATAGGAAGCACATCAAACATCACCTTATTCAGTTCCAACTTATTCCAGATTATGAATGATCTAGAACACTACAGGCGATTAGAGCGACTTTTTGATTCCGCTCCTTTGAACCAAGGGATTTTCGCTGGTTCTGAATTGAAGGTTAGTCACCGCGAAGCGACTTTGGAACTCACCATTGGCAGCCAATACTTTCATGCGGCTGATGCCATGCATGGCGCCATCTACTTCAAACTGCTAGACGACTCCGCCTATTTTGCTTCGGCTTCTGTCGAGAAGGTTTTTTTCTTGCTTACAAAATCCTACACCATCCACTTCAGACGCCCCGTTTTTGAAGATCGTTTAAAGGCCATTGGAAAAGTGGTTTCCGTTAACGAAAAGGAAATCATCAGCAGTTCTGAAATCTATAACCAAGAAGGAAAACTTGTTGCGCATGGTGAAGGTGTTTTTGTGAGAGGACCTAAGAGGTTGGAAGAGTTGGTTGGAGAATAATAGCACCTATTCCCAAGTCATCGTTTACCAAACTGTCGGAATGCGGCAATAAATTGATATAACATATAACCGACTAAAATTCTCGAAATGACATCTATGAGTAGGGATGTATTGTCTGGCAAAACCCCATTTACAAAGTCAAATTTATGGATTGGAAGTAGAAAGTATAGAAAGTGAGCAATGTGAAAAGTAATGTTCGAAGAGGTTAAGTATTTAAGGCCGAAGTGAATTTCAAAGTTTGGGAGAAAGACGAGAAAGAAAATATAAAGAGGTATCGCAATTAGCAAGAGAACCCCAAAAGCACGAATCCAACTAACTCCAAACTTATTAGTTGTTTTATTGAGCCATAATGATGCACTAGTAGACCACTCTATCTCTGTGAGCGTTTGTATATGCTTAACTGGTTTATCTCCTGATAAAATCCCACGCCATGCTTTCTTAAACCTCTCTTTATTTGAATTGAATAATGCTCTTTTATGCCATTTCATATACTCAATAAAGTACTTTAGCTCTTGTGTCTTATTGCCCAACCTTTGCATAACAATGAACAGTTGATTATACACTTGAGCAAGGCTTTCTGGGTTTCTAGTTCCTTCTTCATCCGAAAACACCGGAGTTTCAGTACTTAGCGGGAGATGTTTTTCAGTTGTGCTAATGTCAATCAATTTGGAGCCACTAATTATTAACTGACTGAGCTTATCAAATTTGGCATCGAAAAACGATAGTTTTCCTAGATCCGAATCAAGTATAACTAGTTTACTTGGAGTTTTAGTTTCAATTTTCAAGCCTTGAGGGTTCCTCAAAGTGATAAACTCTTTAAAATTTAGGTTGAAAATTGATACTTTGCCTTCATTTTCGAATTCATCAATCACGAATTCATTAACAGTGCATTTCTTCAAATAGAGCGCTCCGCTTTTCTTTATTAACTGAGAAAGCTCGAAGACATTAATTGTAGTATTCTCTATTCTGACTTCACACTTTAAATCAATCAAGAAACATAAGACATTGATAAAACCTAACTTATTTTTTATTTCAATTGATTGATAATTACCATCTTGGAGAACAACGTCATCAAAAAAATTTCCTCCAGAAATAATTAAACTATGGTTAAGAGTACAGTCTGAAATAGAAAAATCACTAATAAAGGTACCTCCAGATATTATTATTCCTTGATTGAAAATCCCACCATCAATCTCAAATCCCTTATAAAACTCACCTCCAGAAACACTTAATGTAAATTCGAATTTCCCTCCTGATATTTGGGTACACTGTCTAAATTCTCCACCATGGATCTCAAAAGACTTAAACTCCCCTCCTTCAATATCGAAGTCGGAAAAGAATGTACCTCCAATTATTAAAACCTCTTTAACAAATTCTCCACTTTTAAAGCTAACCCCTTTGTTAAACTGCCCTCCAAGAAAGACCAAACGTCCAGAAAATCGACAATTTTCGAAATTAATACTCTCATGATATTTTCCGTCTAGGAGGTACACATCTGAAAGAAATTGTCCCGACAAAACCAAAGAACTTTGAAATTCAGCGTTTAAAAAAAGCAACCTACTTGACACTGGGCTTACCGGCTTACTATTAAACCTAACCGGTACCCTAACAACTATATCCTTGATGACAATCCCATTAAAAGGATTATCTATTCCATCTATTATTTGATCTTTAACCCGGTTATCTTTTTCCAATAAAAAAGAATCAAACTCAGATTGGCTATTGATAATCTTCATAATTAATCTAAAGTAGTGAAAACCTATATCTATTGTTAGCTAATACTATAAACCAAAGTGGCTTTTCTATTAAAAATCAGTAAACCATATTAAAAAAAATACCCTTGCTTCTTGTAAAGTGATCTTGAAAGATCACGTAAGGCTTAGTCAGATTGAATTCACACCTCCTTTTCATCCTGATGAATTCCTCCCCCTAGCCCCCTCCAGTATTGCTTCATGTTTTTATTTGACTTGTTTCGGTTGAGGGGGAAATGGTTATCGAGTAGAACCGATAGACTCTTTCGCTTTCTTCCTTCGGTCGAAAACTCAGAGTGACGGTAGGAATTAGCCTAATTCCACTCCCGAGGATTTTCTTCCGCTCCCTTAAATGTCTTCAAAAAGGCTGTTGAGCCCACGTACTTTTGGATACAACAAAATTTAGAAGACATGAGAAAATTCAAAACAACAATTCTAGTCGCCTTATTAGGTATCATCAGTTTTCAGCTGAAAGCACAAAATCCTGGTTTAAACATTCGCGTAGTGGGCAAAGGTCAGCCTGTTGTGCTTATCCCTGGGCTTACCTGTTCTGGCGAAGTATGGGACTCTACCATTGAAGCCTTAGATGCAAACTTCGAGTACCACATCATCACCCTGCCGGGTTTTGCGGGCAATGCGCCCCTTGCCGATCATGAAGGAAAATACTTGGCCAAAATGAAAGATGAAGTGGTCAAATACATCCAGAAAGAAAAACTGAAGAAGCCCATTATTATTGGTCATAGCTTGGGCGGCTTTTTAGCATTGAACATTGGTATTCAGAACCCTGATCTGGCTTCAAAATTGGTGATTGTGGATGCACTACCCTTTATGACAGGCGTAATGATGCCCGGCATGACAGCAGAAGAGGCCAAGCCAATGGCCAAATCTATGAAGACTCAAGTAGTGGCTTCTGCCAGTCAACCGATTGAAGCAAGAAAAGCCTACCAGCGCCAAATGCTTGTCAGTATGATTAATGACCCTGCTCAAATTGAAATTGCCACAAACTGGGCGATTGATAGCGATCAGGAAACTGTAGGTGAGTCGATGTACGAAATGTACACCACCGATCTCCGAGGCGAGCTGGGTAAAATTAAAGTACCAACTTTAGTGTTGGGCGCTTGGGTGGCTTACGAACCGTTTGGCTCTACCCGAGAAAGCACTTTAAAACTTTACACAGACCAATACGCTAACTTAAAAGGAGTGAAAGTAGACATGACCGACATTGGCAACCACTTTATCATGTGGGATGACCCTGAATTCTTTCAGAATTGGTTGAAAAAGTTCTTATAAATTAGCCTAATAGAATAGCGTTCTAATCAATGAATCGAACGCTATTCTATTCAATTTTGAAAAAGATGAAGCAATCGACACTCTATTGGCTCTGCCAAATTTTTGGCTGGGGTATTTACACCCTCTTTAGCATCGGCATGATCTATGTTTTTGCTGGCCCTCAAAACATATCTCCAAATATATTGCTGCTCCAGTTAATCATTGGGGTTTGTCTGTTTGTTTTCTCACACCTCTTTCGCTGGTTTATAAAAAGGAATGACTGGACACAATTATCCATAAAATCCTTACTCCCGAAATTGATCTTGGGGGCTATTGTAATTTCTACCCTCTCGCAATCCTTCATTCATTTGATCATCTACTTTGTTCTCCCTTTAAAAGGCATCATGCCATTTAGTTGGACAAACTTTGTCGGTTTTATTGGAAGTGTTTCCATTGTAATGGCCAGTTGGTCGACCCTCTATTTTGCTTATCATGTTATTCAGCGCAACCGAAGAAGTGAAATAGAAAAGCTTGAGCTTACCTCGGCTTTGCAAGAGGCAGAGTTGGCGATTCTAAAAAACCAGATCAATCCTCACTTTCTGTTTAACGCACTTAATAATATCAGATCGCTTATTCTTTCCGACCCTGAACAAGCACGCTCCATGGTCACTCATATTTCGGAACTCTTGCGTTATTCCATCCAATTTAATGCAGCCGAAAAAGTAACGCTGAGTCAGGAAATTGCCATTGTGAAAGATTATCTACAACTGGAATCTATTCAGTTCAACGACCGACTGACCTATGCTTTTGAAATAGATGACACCAGTTTAGATATCAAAATCCCTCCAATGGCCATTCAGCTTTTGGTGGAAAACGCCATCAAACATGGAGTTTCTCAAATGACTGCTGGTGGAAATATACTGATCAGGTCGGTTCTTGAAAATGACCACTTAAGAATTGAAGTTTGCAATGATGGCCAACTCAAAGCCAAAAGTAAGCGCGAAGGAATTGGGCTGAAAAACCTGATCGAACGCTTAAAAATTCTGTTTGGCCATTTTGCCGAGCTCAAGGTTGAAAACTCTTCTGAAAATACCGTAACAGCATCGCTCAAAATTCCATTGTCATGAAAGCTCTGATTATAGATGATTCAAATTTGGCGAGACAAGAACTCAAACATCTTTTAAAGAATAGAGATGATGTTCAAGTCATTGGCGAGGCTGAAAATGCAGATGAAGCTTTAGAGAAAATAATCGATTTAAAACCTGAACTTCTTTTTCTGGACATTCAGATGCCAGGAAAAGATGGTTTTGAACTGCTTCAGGAATTGGAAGATGCACCAGAAGTTATTTTCACCACAGCTTTCGATCATTATGCCATGAAGGCTTTTGATCATAATGCCCTCGACTATCTCCAGAAACCAATTAAGGATGACCGTTTGGCTTTAGCACTAGAAAAAGCAGCAGCAAAAATTAGAAAGCGGGCATCGGACTTAAAAGACAAAAACGTATTGGGTTTAAATAATCAGGTTTTTGTGAAGGATGGAGAAACCTGTTGGTTCGTGGATTTGGCCGAAATACGAATCCTAGAAATCATGGGCAGTTACACCCGTATTTTCTTCAAAGATCAAAAACCAATGATTCCGCGCTCTCTGAATTACATGGAGTCTCGCCTAGACACGGAAGTATTCTTTCGCGCCAATCGCCAGCAAATCATCAACCTAAAATACATTGCCCGCATTGAACCTTGGTTTAGCGGTACCCTGAAGGTTTATTTAAAAGATGGGGAAGAAATCGAAGTTTCTCGCAGGCAGAGTATTAAGTTCAGAGAGGTAATGAGTTTTTAAAATGGAAAGTCAAAAGTCATTCAACACCCTTCGGCACGAAATCATAATTCAAAATAAGAATGGTGTCAACTTTATCTTGGCCGCCTCAATTTGCTGGCTCTTGATTGCTATTGTGTGGCAATTACCATACTCAGACAAACAAAGGGCGTTATTTACCTTCTTTTGTACCGCTCCTTTAATGCCTTTGGCCTGGATATTTTCCAAGGTGTTCAAAACAGTATGGAAAATTGAAAACAACCCCCTCAACGAATTGGGGCTTTGGCTCAATTTCGCCCAGTTATTCTATTTTCCTTTCGTGTTCATCTTTTTTAACCAAAACCCAAGCCAAATGGTGATGGCTTTGGCCATTATCACTGGAGCTCATTTTTTTCCTTATGGCTGGTTCTATAAAACAAAAAGCTACTCGGTCATGGCAGGCGTAATATCGGTTGGCACTGCTATCCTTGGCACGAGAACAATTGATACGCCTTCATTTTTTGTGGCGGCATTCATGGTAAGTTGTTTATTGGTCTTGAGTCTTTGGACCTTTTCAAGTTATAAAAGCGTCCGTTCTCAGGAATAAAGAAAGAAGCACATCATTCTTCAGTTCTTTCTATAAGTCTCTTTTGCCTTTAGTGCTTTCATTAAGCACCGCGAAAAATAAATTTTCCCTCCCCCTAAATCCAGTAGTGCATAGGGCTCCGTATGTATGTCCGAAATCAAAAACAATTATCTAATGAAAAAGAAAATCACACAATTACTGATGATCGCGTTTTTCGCCATAGGAGCAAATTCAATTAAAGCCCAAAGCACCGTAATGGTGGGAGGAGAAAAGATGTATCCTATGAAGAACATTATTGAAAACGCAGTAAATTCAAAAGACCACACCACCCTAGTTGCCGCAGTGAAAGCAGCAGGCTTGGTAGAAACTTTGCAGGGCGCAGGACCATTTACGGTTTTCGCACCTACCAATGCAGCATTCGCCAAATTGCCAGAAGGAACAGTAGCAACACTATTGAAACCTGAAAATAAGCAAATGCTGACGCAAGTACTTACTTACCATGTAGTGGCAGGTAGAATGGATTCCAAAGCCATTATGAAAGCCATTAAAAAAGCAAATGGCATGGCAAAATTAACAACTGTAAGTGGAGGCATACTGATTGCCAAAATGAACGGTGAGAAGAACATTACATTAACAGATGAGAAGGGAAACTCATCCAATATTTCCCTGTACGATGTTTACCAGTCAAATGGAGTTATCCATGTAATCGACTCGGTCGTACTTCCTAAGTAAACCATCAAATTTTACATAACTATTTACAAATCAGGTTGATAAAATATCAATCCAGAATTCTTATTGTCAAAAATTAATAACATTATGAAAAGAAAAGCAGTAATCACCCTCGGTAGTTTGGCCCTAATCGCCACAGCCTACCTTTTCGCAGCGGATCATATTGATGCCCCTGGCGTTGCAAGTACATCTTCGGATATCACAGACTTTTACGCATTCCAAAGCCCAGAATCTAGCTCGAACGTAGTGTTCGTGGCCAATCTTCAAGGCTTATTATCACCATCGGCCTCAGCCTCGGCAAATTTTGACGAGAACGTAATGATTGAATTCAATATCGACAATACTGGAGATGCTGTAGAAGACCTAGTGATCCAGTGTACATTCAAAGACGGTAAAGTTTATGTGTATGGCCCAATGGCACCAACAAGAACAGGGTTGGCCTCAACAATTGTTTCTTCAATGACAGCATCTGCTCAGGCGGATATAACAGCTTATGGCGCAACTGCTTCAGTTGGAACATCCGGTGGAATGAAAGTTTTCGCTGGCCCAAGAGATGATCCATTCTTCATGGACTTTGCTCAGTACGGTGAAATCATTGCTGGAAACGCAACAAGTTTTAACAGCCCAGGAGCCGATACTTTCGCAGGCACCAATGTAATGTCTGTTGTAGTTGAAGTTCCAAAATCAACCGTAGGCGGATCAGGAACGATCAATACTTGGGTAACTAGTAATAGAAAGCAATAATTTTTAACCAGAAAAAGATACTAAGATGAAAAAGACATATATAAATAAATTTTGGGCAGTAGCAGCAGTATGCGTGCTAGCCTTGGGTAGTGTATCATGTGGTGACGATGACTCAGAAATGACCCCAGAAACTTCAACTACTTATGTTCAAGAAGATCAAATGGGTAGACCTGCAATCAACACTGTATTTGTTTCGGCTGATAAAAAAGATGAGTTCAATACTACTGTTCCTTCTATGCAGTCGGCTGCATTTCAGTCAGCGTTTCAAGCTAAGCTTTTGGCTTTAAACCCAGATTACACTACAAATTTACTCACCTTTAGTGCTGCCGCTTTTACAGGAGCTTTAGCAACAGATGTATTAAGTTTATCATTAGACGGAACAACAACTTTCTATGATGGCACCAACGTGTTAACAGGTAGAGCTTTGGCCGATGACGTTATCACAGTAGAATTGATTTTGATCTTTGGTGGCCCAGATGCTACTGAAAAGCCAGGTCTTACTGATGATAATGTTAGTTCAAACGACAAAGCATTCTTGTCTACATTCCCTTACTTGGCCACACCTTGGTAAGCAACAAATAACCAAGCAGCAGTCTTGAGAGTCACCCTGAACTTGTTTCAGGGCCCGTTCAAACACACTACTTTCAAGGCTGCTACTTTTTCCCACCTCAAAAACTATAATCATGAAAAATCTAATTTGGCTATTACTTAGCTGCGCAGTTCTTTCTTGTCAAAGCAAAGTGTCAGAACAAAAAATTGCCGATTCGGCAGATTACAATCAGTTTCTAGAGGAGTCACCTTCACAACAATCTTTAGAAACACTGAACGAAGAAATCCAATTCTGGGAAAACAAACTTTCCATCTCCCCTAATAGCTTTACCTATATCAGTAAACTCGCTGGCTTAAGCAGCAGAAAATTCAGACTCGATGGATCGGTAGAACATATCTATACTTCCGATAGTCTTTATAAAAGAGCTCTTGAACTAAACCCTTTTAGTAAAGCAGGCTTATACCAAGCATTAAGCGGAAACTCTATTACAAAACATGAGTTTGCCGATGCAAAAAAATACGCTGAACTGGCTTTGCTAGAAGGCGATAAAAAAATGAGCACTTATTACCTGCTCTTCGATGCCCTAATGGAGCTCGGTGAATACCAAAGAGCAACGGGTATTCTGAACATGCAGAAAAACAAAACCACTTTTGATTACCTAGTCAGATCTTCCAAACTGGCAGATCACAATGGAGATCTTGATCAAGCGATTGCGCTTATGGAACAAGGATTTGAACGCGTAAAAGCAGACAATTCTCTTTTCTCTTGGGCAAAAGCAAACCTTGGCGATATGTATGGCCATGCCGGAAGAATTCAAGATTCATACAACGCTTATTTAGAAGTGTTGAATAAGAACCCTGAGCACTGGCATTCACTACAAGGTATTGCTTGGATCAATTTTGCGCACGATAAAAATACGACCGAGGCCAAGAGAATTTTGAACAAGGTGAAAGCGCATAATAACGACCCTCAAATCAATTTCATTCTGGCTGAAATTGCTGAGTATGAAAATAATGAGGTGCTTTCTACCGAGTTAAAAAAGGCTTACTACGCCCAGGCATCTTCCCCCGAATATTTAGGAATGTACAATAAGTACCTTATCCTATTAGAAGCCGAAGATCTAGAAATGCACGATGCGGCCCTAGCAAGAGCTACAGCAGAACAAGTTAAAAGGCCAACCGCTGAAATGTATGACCTATTGGCTTGGTCTTATTTCCAAAGTGGAAATAACGAGAAGGCTTTAGAACTGGCGAAAAACCACATCGAAGACAAATCTTCACACCCAGAAGTACTTTATCATCTAGGCGTGATCTTCAAAAATAACAACTTTGAGAAAAAAGGTAACGCATACTTAAGAGAGGCTCTAGAAAGCACTTTTGAGTTGGGCCCTTTAACTACTGAAAAAATCAAACAAGCGTTAAAAAGCTAATGATCAAATCTGTCGCTACCGGAACTCTAATCACTTATGTGATGATCCTATTTGGATATGGGGTGGCTTCAGCGGGTCATGAACTTTTGCACGACATTAAAAATCCATTCCATACCCATGGTCAAGTTAACGAACACGACCATCGGCATGAGGATGATCATCAAGAAGACAATGATCACCACAAGCATAATGCTCCTCAGAATCAAGAAGATCATCATGCTGACAATAATCACGATTATGTCGAAACGGTGGCAATCAAAAGCCATGATATTGAAGACCATACGAATGGATTCGACAAACTGAACGGTCAGGATCAAGATGTTTCACCAACCGAAACTTTAAATCCCCTTTTCATCTTTGTTTACGCACAATCCAATAGTATCATTGAAAGCACAACATCAAATTTTAAGCTTTCAGAAACAGAACATCATTATTTAAGCCTTTACAAAAGCCTAGGCACAGAGCCGATCACTCCCCCACCTTCAGTCCTCGGTTGATCTTCAACCGCCAACACATCTGTTGGTAACAACAAATCATTTATTGAGCACAGTGCAAATATTTGTCCTGAACAGGATTGGAATGTCTGCTAGCATAAATCTGTCGCTCATGAGGCTTAAACATTAATGAACATGAAATTTAAATTCATCATAGGATTGCTTTGTCTATTTTCCGGCAGTCTGGCTGCCCAAACAGGAGAAATCAAGGGCACCATTATAGATCAAGATTCTGGAGAACCGTTAATCGGTGCCAGCATTGTAATTGCGCAAACCAATGTAGGTGCAGCAGCAAATAGTTACGGAAAGTTCTCAATTCAAAACCTTAAAAACGGTGAATATGAGCTTGAAGTTAGTTTTGTTGGTTTCGAAAAACTAAACCAAAAAATTGAAGTGAAAGAAGGAAATACAACCCAAGTAGAACTTACGATGAAGCCTTCTGCGCTTTCACTTGGCGATGTACAAATCACTCAAAACTTGGCACAGAATGTCTCTATTATTTCGGCATTAGACATCGAGTTAAGACCAATTAGTACATCGCAGGATGTATTAAAAATTGTACCAGGCCTTTTCATTGCTCAGCATGCTGGAGGAGGAAAAGCAGAACAAATTTTTCTTCGCGGCTTTGACATTGACCATGGAACAGACATTGCCCTTTCGGTAGATGGAATGCCAGTAAATATGGTTTCGCATGCACATGGCCAAGGTTATTCTGATCTGCACTTTGTAATTCCAGAAACCATTGAACGTGTAGCTTTCGATAAAGGACCCTATTATGCCAACAAAGGAGATTTTAACACTGCAGGTTTTGCAGCCTTCAGTACTAAAAAACGATTGGAGTCTAATCTATTTAAAATAGAAGGTGGTCAATTCGGTACTTTTAGAACTGTTGGCCTTTTCAATTTACTGGAGCCAAAAACGACCAAAGATCCAAGCCTTTATTTGGCCACGGAATACTTCCGTACCGATGGTTATTTTGAAAGTTCACAGCGTTTTAACCGATTCAATACCCTATTAAAATTCCACCAGCGACTTTCAGACAACAAAACTTTAGAGCTATCAACGTCTGCTTTTACCAGCAGCTGGGATGCTTCCGGACAAGTACCTTTAAGAGCAATTGAAAGCGGACAAATCTCAAGATTTGGAGCGATTGACGACACCGAAGGAGGACAAACTAGCCGAGTGAATTTGAATGCTAAACTGACTACGGACCTTTCGGATGGAGGCATTATTGAGAATCAGGTTTTTATGTCAAACTATGACTTTGAGCTGGTTTCAAACTTTACCTTTTTCTTGAACGACCCGATAAATGGAGACCAAATTACGCAAAGCGAAAACCGCCAGATTTATGGCAGTAATAATAGCTATTGGAACAACTGGAATCTTTTTGGCCTAAAAGCCTCCACCGAATTTGGAACAGGTTTTAGGTATGACCAAGTGAATGATATTCGTCTTTCAAGAACACTAAACCGAAAAGAAGTGCTGACGGATTTAGCGAGGGGAGATATCAGAGAATCCAGTGTGTATGTTTATGCCGAAGAGCAATTGGAACTGACCAATAGGCTATCCTTAACCACCGGCTTAAGATATGATTACTTCACTTTCGATTATGTAGATGCACTTACACCCATCTATGAGAGACAGGTCCAGAACAAGGGAATTTTAACTCCAAAATTCAAACTAAGCTATGAAGCAGGTAAGAATTTAAACCTCTACGTGAAGTCAGGAATTGGTTACCATTCAAATGACACACGAGTTGTGGTGGCCCAAAACGGAAACGATATTCTGCCAAAAGCTTATGGTGTGGACCTTGGTACACTTTGGAAACCCACTGAAAACCTATTGGTCAATGTAGCGCTATGGCGCCTAGACTTAGCTCAAGAGTTTGTTTATGTGGGTGATGAAGGCGTGGTAGAAGCTGGAGGAAAAACACAAAGACAAGGAGTGGATTTAACGATTCGCTACCAACTGACACCTTCATTATACGCGAACATGGATATGAATTATACAGATCCTAAATCGGTAGCTGAAGCTGAAGGTCAAAATTACATTCCATTAGCACCTACATTCACCAGCATTGGTGGATTGAATTATGAAGGGAAAAGAGGGCTTAGAGGAAGTTTGCGCTACCGTTATTTAGACGATAGGGCAGCCAACGAAGACAACAGTGTAGTTGCCAAAGGGTATTTCTTATTGGATGCTGTTTTGAACTATGAAGTTGGTGCCTTCGACTTTGGGCTTTCTATAGAAAATGTTCTGAATACAGAGTGGAGGGAAGCGCAATTCGATACAGAATCGAGATTACGAAACGAAGCTCAATCCGTAAGTGAAATACACTTTACACCAGGCACACCATTTCAAGCAAGATTATCTGTTGCAGTTAAATTCTAAACGAAAAGACCTTTGACAAGGGAATTCAAGCAATTGATTTTCTGATGGGAGTCTCACCGTAAGTTGAGGCTCTTTTTTTATGAAGACTATTTTGGCATAGTCTTCATAAAAAAAACTCTCGGGAGTTATTCTCTAACCCTCCAAGAGTTTTAATCTTAAGTTATTTCCTTTTACCAGCCACCAATACAATAGCACCTACTACGGCTAAAACACCTCCAGTAATTGGTGACCAATAAATAGGGTTACTTTCTTTTTTGTTGATTTCCACAACGCCTAGATCGACCACTTCCTTTTTGGTGACTAAATCAACCCCGGTAAAAATGGTCATTAAAATTCCGGCTACGAGTAATATTGTTCCTATGATCTTCATGATTTTTCAAGTTAAGTTGGTATTGAAATCAAAAATGCAATTAATGCTCCATTACGTTTAAAGTGTTTCAGATAGGTTTTTGCTATAGAATAGTGTAGATATTATTGCACAGTTGTATTCGAATTTCTCACTACCATGGAGGCAAAACTCTAAATAAGATCCTTCGTTTCTCATCCGCTAAAGCTCCTGAGAACGCTGTCCTCAGGAAAAAAAAGTGACAGTGGTTGTGCTTTCTGTCTGTCATTAAGATTAATGGCAGACCAATTTTTCAGAAAAAAATGGACACAAAAAAACCACCCAGAGGTGGTTTTTAATTTCTTTAGTATAAGCTTTTAACACTTAAACTGCTCCAGCTACCTGCATCAAGTCAAGCGTTGGATTCACACTTCCGCCTTTAGGCTCAATGGTTACTGCAAACATCGATGCATTCTGAATATCCTTCATTTTCATCAGTCCTTCTACATTGTAGTCAAACACACCCATATCTACAGGCACTCCATCTACAATGGCCCAAAGCTGATATTGTTGCTCTTCAGTTAGTGTTTTAAGTTGCTTAATATTCAAGTAAGCTTCATCGGTTTTGGCATTCCAGTAAACGCTGGCAGCAAAAGATTGGGTTGGATCTACCGCCCCCATATTCACGCGTTTAAAATCGGTGTCGCTAATAATATCAATATCAGCCACCAAGCCGTCTAAACGATTATTCACTTGGTTATACTGCTCTGCCATTTGCGTATTCTGTGCTTGTAGCTGAGCAAAAGCATCGGAAGAAGACTTCCATTTTCCATGGTAATCATAAGCCAAGTATGATGTTACCAGTGCTATGGTTACCGAAGCGGCCACCATATATTTCCACATTCCGTTATTGGTTTGCGGCATCGGAATCACCTTTGATTCTTCCTTTTGTTGCGTACTCTCTTTTTTCAACCCCACCTCATTATCTCCCAAAGCCGACATAATGTTTGCTTTCAAATCTGCTGGTGGTTGGATTGCAGTAGCCATGGCGATGCCTTCTAAGCTGTCCTCAATGGCGTTTAATTCTTCACGCAATTCAGGATACTCAGCTAGGCGCAACTCTACATCTATACGCTCCTGTGGGGAGAGCGTATCGAAGATGTATTCTTCGAGTATGCCAGACGCTATGTATTCTTTAATATCCAATTACAACTGTACTTTATTTCTTAAATGTTTTAAAGCCGATCGCAAACGAGACTTTACTGTACCCAAGGGTATATCGTATTCGTCAGCGATTTCTGAATGAGAAAAGCCTTCGAAATATACCTTAAGTAAGACAAACCTTTGTTCTTCCACAAGGTCGTCCATTAACTCTCTTACACCAATTCCATCAACTGAGGTCTCTGTGCTATTTTGTCGGTCGATGGTATATACGTACTCGTCTATAGAATCAGTTTTAGCACTCCTTTTTATTTCTTTGGAACGGATTTTATCAATGGCAGCATTCCTCGTCAAATTGAGCATCCAAGTAAATAGACGTCCCTTTTTAGAATCATACAATGCAATCTTATTCCAAATTTTCAAGAAAATATCTTGAACTACCTCAGCCGTCACGTCCTCATCTTGCACAATCCGCTGGGCTGCGCCAAACAAAGCTGCGCCATACTTATCATATAAATATGATAGTGCGTCCTTGTCCTGTTTTTTCAATCTCAGAATCAAGTCTTGCTCTTCAATATGGTCTGGGGTGCGTGCTATTGGTAGTAGGTTATTTTGTAAAAGTAAAGGGCTTGTTGAACAAGCCCTTTACCTTCTAAATATATTATTATAAACCGTGGTTTACAAATGAATTACTTCATCATAAGCCGCAGCTGCTGCTTCCATAATGGCCTCAGACATGGTTGGGTGAGGGTGAACAGTTTTAATGATCTCATGCCCAGTAGTTTCCAGTTTTCTTACAGAAACCATTTCGGCAATGAGTTCAGTTACGTTAGCGCCAATCATATGGGCACCTAGTACTTCGCCATATTTTGAATCGAAGATTAACTTTACAAAACCATCGCTTGCGCCACCTGCTTTTGCTTTTCCTGAAGCTGAGAAAGGAAATTTACCTACTTTAATCTCGTAACCTGCTTCTTTTGCTGCTGCTTCGGTATACCCGACAGAAGCTACTTCTGGCTGACAATAAGTACAGCCTGGGATGTTACCGTAATCCAATGCTTCTGGCTTTTTACCAGCAATATTTTCAACACAAATAATACCTTCAGCAGACGCTACGTGGGCCAAAGCTGGGCCATGAACGATATCGCCAATGGCATAAATGCCGTCTACATTCGTTTTGTAAAAGTCGTCTACAATTACTTTTCCTTTTTCGGTTTTCACCTTAAGGTCTTCAAGACCAATTCCTTCTAAGTTGGTAGAAACACCTACTGCAGAAAGTACTACATCAGCCTCTAGTTTCTCTTCGCCCTTCTTAGTTTTAACCGTAACCTTACAAGTTTTACCTTTTGTATCTACAGAAGTCACTTCAGCGTTGGTCATGATTTTCATGCCTGCTTTTTTGAAGCTCCTTTCCAATTGTTTAGACACCTCAGCATCTTCAACCGGAACAATTCTGTCCATGTATTCAACAATAGTTACTTCCGTTCCAATTGAATTGTAGAAGTAAGCGAACTCAACTCCGATAGCTCCAGAACCAACAATCACCATAGATTTTGGCTGTTTGTCGAGCACCATGGCTTGTCTGTAACCAATAATTTTCTTTCCGTCAATTGGCAAGTTTGGCAATTCTCTAGAACGGCCGCCAGTCGCTAAAATGATGCTATTCGCAGAATAGTCTACTTTTTTACCATCTGCGCCAGTTACTTCAACTTTTTTACCCGCCTTAAGCTTACCAAAGCCTTCTATATGATCGATCTTGTTTTTCTTAAACAAGAACTGAATTCCTTTGCTCATTCCGCCCGCTACGTCACGGCTACGTTTTACCATGCTATCGAAATCGGCAGAAACACCACCGTCAATCTTAATTCCGTAGTCTTGTGCGTGTTGAACATACTCATATACCTGAGCACTTTTAAGCAATGCTTTGGTTGGGATACAACCCCAGTTCAGGCATATTCCGCCTAGTTCTGAGCGCTCTACCACGCCAACTTTCATACCCAATTGAGAAGCTCTGATCGCTGCCACATATCCACCGGGTCCACTGCCTATTACTATCAAATCGTATTTAGTAGCCATATTTTATGAGGTTTTTTCTGTTCAATGCGGCAAAGTTAAGCCAAATGTTCGCAAATAAAATAGTCGAATTGGAGGTATTGATCCTTTTCGTTTTCTTTGAACAGGATTAGAAACTACTGACGCTTGTTGAGTTAACCGCAAGCAGATTTAATTGTTAAACAGAAATATGGGTTTATTAACAGGAAAAACAGCACTTGTTACTGGTGCATCGAAAGGAATTGGTAGAGCAATTGCCACCAAAATGGCCCAAGAAGGAGCCAATGTAGCGTTCACTTATTTGTCGAGTGTTGAAAAAGGCGAAGCTTTAGAAAAAGAGCTTGCTGCTTTTGGCATAAAAGCAAAAGGATTTAGATCGAATGCTGCTGAATTTGCTGCCGCTGAAGAATTAGTAACTGCCGTAGTCGCTGAATTCGGAAGCTTAGATATTTTGGTAAACAACGCTGGCATTACCCGCGACAATCTTTTAATGAGAATGTCGGAAGAAATGTGGGACGATGTAATCAACGTTAACCTCAAATCTTGTTTCAACACCGTGAAGGCCGCCACCAGGACTATGATGAAGCAAAGAGCAGGTTCTATCATCAATATTACTTCTGTAGTGGGTTTAAAAGGAAATGCTGGCCAAGCCAATTATGCAGCCTCTAAAGCTGGAATCATTGGTTTCACCAAGTCTGTAGCTTTAGAATTAGGCTCAAGAGGAATCCGTTCAAATGCGGTGGCTCCTGGTTTTATTGAAACCGAAATGACAGATGCCTTAGACGAAAAAACAGTACAAAGCTGGAGAGATGCCATTCCTTTGAAAAGAGGTGGTTCTCCAGAAGATGTGGCCAACGTTTGCCTTTTCCTGGCTTCAGACATGTCGGCTTATGTTACTGGCCAAACCCTTCAGGTAGATGGCGGAATGCTTACCTGATTTTAGATACTTATATATAGTTGGCGCTTTTATGTTGAAAATGCTTTTTTACTTCCCCTTAAAACAGGATTTAGCACGTTGAAATAAAGGCGCTAACTATTTGATTACCTTCTCGTATCTTACCTAGCTTAAATGGCTTTATTGTAAATCCAATTTAGAATTCAACCCCATAAACGCAGATTGTCAATTGATATTCGCTAGCCTTCTTCTTAAAACAGATGTCCCTTCGTGGTTTATTCTTTTCTGTTTATTGGCTGGGGCACTTTATGTGTTTCTACTTTATTCTAAAAAGTCACCTTGGTCTAAAAACACCAACCGTGCATTGGCTGGGCTGCGTTTTGTACTTGTTACTTTGCTTTGTTTTTTACTCATGGGGCCACTCCTCAATCAGGTTTCTTTTTTCGAAGAGAAGCCAGTGGTGGTAATAGCCATGGACAACTCAGCTTCTATGCCGGCTACTTATGAAGCGGACGAATTTGAGTCATTGAAAACTCAACTTGCAGAAGTCGCCAAGCAAATTGCTGATGAGGGTTACGAAGTAAAAGTCAAAAGTTTACAAGATTATGTGACCAATGTTAACGCTGTTAATTATGACCAAAACGCTACTAATTTAGAGGCCTTGCTCAAGGGGATTTCCAGCGATTATGAGCAACAAAACTTGGCGGGCGTTGTTCTTGCCAGCGATGGCATTCATAATTATGGTATTTCACCTCAGTTTACTCAACTCAATTTTCCTGTAGTTACTATCGGCTTGGGCGATACCATTCCAGCCAAGGATTTGAGCATTAAAAGTCTGAACTATAACAAGATTGTTTATGAAGGCAATCGTTTTCCGCTTGTGGTCGAGGTCTTTAATAATGGCTTCGTGAATGAAAATGTGAAGGTTCAAGTGTTGAAAAAAGGGAAGGTGATTGAAGAAAAGTCTTTCAGCCCAAAAGGAGATGAACAAATAAATTCGCTTGAGTTTATTCTGAACGCAGAAACAAAAGGCA
Source organism: Roseivirga echinicomitans (assembly GCF_001592935.1). GTDB lineage: Bacteria > Bacteroidota > Bacteroidia > Cytophagales > Cyclobacteriaceae > Roseivirga > Roseivirga echinicomitans. Next base: position 12,963 of record NZ_LRDB01000001.1, on the reverse strand, counting down.
TTGAAACTTACCAAGTACAAATTCTTCCTCTGGAGGGAGAAAACTCAACCTTGAACAATACCCAACAGGCCTTCCTAGAAATAGTCGATAGCAAGCAAAAAATACTGATTACCGCCCGTGCGCCTCACCCAGACATTAAGGCACTAAGAAATGTAATTGAACAAAATGAGGGTACCGAAATGCAAGTGTTTGTTGACGGAATCAATACCGATATCCCCGAAGGGCCTTTTGACCTCATTGTTTTACATCAGCTACCTGCTATTGAGAGTTTGCCCGTTTGGTTAGACAATGCGCTGAAAACAACGAACAGCTTTTACATTACGGGAACAAGTTCTTTGAGTGCTATCAACGAAAAGAACCCAGTCTTGTCTTATAATAATGCAGGGCAATCGGACAATGCAGGGCCTTACTTCAATCAAAATTTCGAGCTGTTCAAAATTGATGAAGTCTTGGCGCAACGACTTGCGGAATACCCTCCTATTTCTGTCCCTTACGGCCAGTTCGAGTTCAAAACCCAAGCAGACATTTTACTTTATCAGCGTATAGGTTCCGTACCTACACAACGCCCGTTATTGAGTATTTACAATGGAGATGAGTTGAAATCCGCAGTGTTCTCTGGGTCTGACTTTTGGAAATGGTCGCTGCAAGAATATGCCCTTAATAACGATCAAAAAATGTTCAATAACTTGATGGGCAAACTGATTCAATACTTGGCCACCAAAGATGACAAACGTAGCTTCAGGGTGAACACAGGGCAAAAACAATACTATGACAGCGAAGCAATTGAATTCAATACTGAAGTGTATAACGAGCTTTATGAGAAGGTTTATGACCGTAACATTGACCTGACCATTACCGATGAACAAGGCGGAAAGCAAGAGCTCAATTATGTAAATAGCACAGGTAGTAACTATAAAGTGACTGGCTTAACGCCAGGGGTTTATAGCTTTGAGGCTTCGGCAACGGTGAACGGAAAACGAGAAATTGCGCAGGGTACTTTTTCAGTTCAAAAACTAGATTTGGAGAACATTAATCTTACAGCCAATCATCAACTATTAAAGAATATTGCTAATAACTCTGGGGGCGAATTTATTTCTCAAGACAGAGTCAATGAAGCCTCAAACTACTTTAAGAGCCTAGCTGCGAAATCTATCACACGTTCGGATGAAAAGCTGCAATCCATCATTAATAACCCTTGGTTGCTTCTTCTTTTCTTGGTGCTGGTTTCGACAGAATGGTTCATTAGAAAATACAACGGTAGTTATTAATCCACACAACAAGGTAAAGCCAAATCTTTTCGCTATAAATTCATTGATTAAACTAAAATATTAGTTTAATTAGGAGTATGAATTCCCTGAAAACTCTTTTAAGCCTAGTGGCTTTTCTGGCCCTAAGCGCATGCAGCATGGAAGCCACGCAAGAAGAAGCCGATATACTGTTTGGCGAAGGCGACTTTAAAGCGGCAGCGGTCAAATACGACATTGTAGTGAAGTTAGAGCCAAATAATGCTGCGGCAATTTTCAACAGAGGGCTTTCTAGGGTGAAAACTGAAGATTATGAAGGGGCGTATGATGATTTCACTTACCTAATCAGAGGAAATATCAACCTTAAGAAAGCTTTACTGGGTAGAGCAAAGTGTTCGTATGAGCTAGAACGATACAAAGGAGTGATTATGGATATAAATAAGGTACTCAGTCAGGATCCTGAAAATATTGAAGGCCTTGAATTACGCGGTAATGCTTATGTAAAACTCTTTAAACATGGTAACGCCATATTGGATCTCAACAAGGTGATTGAAGCCGAACCCAATAATGTGCTTGCTCATGTAAATCGAGGAGCGGCTTACGCAAGGGCTGGCCCAATGTACACAGCAAGAGCAATCCAAGATTTTGATAAAGCCATTAAGTTAGACCCCAAGTTAGCTGTTGCCTATTTTAACAAAGGAGCTGTTTATTTCTTTAGCGAATACTGGGATGGTGCAATTGAAGTTTTTAATCAAGCGCTTGCCATTGATCCAGAATATGCTGAGGCCATCACTAGAAGAGGTATGGCCAAACAAAATTCACCCAAATACACAATAGCCGAAGCCTGCACAGACTTCAAAAAAGCTGACAAATTAGGTGATGAACTAGCTGCCGAATACATAAAAGAGTTTTGCAAAAACTAGTTTATTTTTCACCTTAGGGGAATAAACGATCGCCATGTTCAAAAAACTTCTCACTACAGGAAATCATAGTTCATCTACCAGTTTTGCTTTATTGCTTTTAAGAGTAGGCCTAGCAATAATGATGCTTACACATGGTTACCCAAAGTTTTTAAAGCTCATAGAAGGTAATTTCCAATTTGGCGACCCCATAGGTTTAGGGGTAGAAGTTTCACTTAGCCTAGCGGTATTGGCTGAGTTTCTCTGTTCTCTACTTTTAATATTAGGCTTATTCAGCCGTTATGCACTTGTGCCTTTGATGGTTACAATGGCTGTAGCACTCTTTGTTGTACATATCTCTGATCCTTTCGGCACTCAAGAAAAGCCAGCTATCTATCTTCTAACCTTCTTTTTCTTATTCATTACGGGTCCTGGTAAATACTCCCTAGATAAAAAATTATTTGGAAAGAGAACTTTCTAACCTATAGAAATTGATTTGGAATTTGAGTAGAGTGTTTGATTTCAGACATCACAAAGGAACTTTGTACAGTTCCTATATTATCTAAGTCTGCGAGTTTCTTAGAGATAAACCGCTGATATTCGTCCATATTGGGCACCAATACCTTTAGCAGATAATCGAACATCCCACCAATGTGATAACAATCTATTACTTCATCTAACATCTGAATATCTCGTTCAAATTTTTCGATAAACGAGCGCTCATGATTTTTTAAGGAAACGCTACAAAAAGCCATCATCATCAAACCTACCTTCTTCCTATCTATTCGGATTGAATATTGTTGAATATAGCCTTCCCTTTCAAGCTTCTTAATTCGTTCATGTACGGGAGTTGTAGTTAGGCCTAAGGCCGCAGCAATTTCCTTAGTCGTCTTTTTGGCGTCTAGTTGCAGGAGCCTTAGAATTTGTTTGTCAATTTTGTCAACCATTTTGTAGCAAATTTTTCTAAACACTTCGGTAAAGAAGGGTCAATTTAGAATTAAATTCTACTATTTAATACTACATAGATATATTTCCTAATTAGATAAACAATCAAAGAACAAATGACTTTCGTGTTAATTTTGTATAAAAAACAGCATGAACAATCCACAACTTCACCCAGAGAGTTTAATGATGTCTTATGGTTACAAACCTGAGCTTTCCGAAGGATCATTAAAATGCCCAATTTTTCAGACCAGTACTTTTGTTTTCAAAACGGCAGAAGAAGGAAAAGCCTTTTTTGAGGTAGCCTATGGTTTACGCGAAAAGGGTGAAATCGAAGAGCTTGGGTTGATTTATAGCCGACTGAATAATCCTGACCTTGAAATTCTTGAAAACAGATTAACACTTTGGGACAAAGCCGAAGACTGCGCTGTATTTGAAAGCGGAATGTCGGCCATTACTACTGTGTTGATGGAGTTTTTAAGTCCAGGTGACGTGCTTCTTTATAGCCAACCTGTGTATGGCGGAACCAGCCACTTCATAGAGCAAATCATTACCCGATTTGGTATTAAAGTTATCTCTTTCGATTCGAAGGATTCTGATGAGGACATCATCAATAGAATTGAAAAAAGCGGCTTTGGTAATAAGGTAAATATGGTCTATATAGAAACCCCTGCCAACCCCACTAATCAACTTATCGATATGGTCATGTGTAAGCGATTGGCCAATCGCTATAGCACAGAAGAACGTCAAACTTTAGTAGCAGTTGACAATACTTACATGGGACCACTTTGGCAACATCCTTTGAAGCACGGAGCTGATTTGGTGCTTTATTCTGCTACAAAATACATTGGCGGTCATAGCGATGTAATTGCAGGCGCCTGTTTGGGCCCAAAAGAATTAATGGGACGTGTAAAAGGCATGCGAACTTTCTTAGGTAACATGGCTGGTCCATGGACAGGCTGGTTGCTAATGCGTAGCTTGGAAACCCTGAAAGCACGAATGAATGTTCAAGAAAAGAATGCCCAGAATGTGGCTAAATTCTTGATCAATCATCCAAAAGTGGGTGAAGTTTTCTATTTGGGAAATATCAAAGACGAAAACCAACAACGTATTTTCGACCAACAATGTGAAGGTACTGGCGCCATGGTTTCCTTCGAAATAAAAGCCGACAAAACTGAAAAGGGAGCTTTCAAATTCTTGAATAATCTAAAACTAATGAAGCTTGCCGTGAGTCTTGGCAGTACAGAGTCGCTAGCAGAGCATCCTGCTTCGATGACACACGCGGGAGTATCTCCAGAAGACAGAGAAAAATACGGCATCAGCCCTCAGCTTATCCGCCTTTCTATTGGTGTAGAGCACCAAGACGATATTATTGGGGATATTAAGCAGGCATTGGCTGATATATAACCTCAAGTCTTCGAATCTTCATTTCAAATCAAAAATCAGACAGTTCACTACTTCTGATTTTATTTTTTAAACATTTGTTAATTATATTCGTCTTTATATTTTAAACAACTGTTAATTATATGAGCGAACAATCTCTTGGTACCTTAGAAGAAACCGCACTGATCATAGTACTTATGAAAGATCAAAGTTACGGTGTAGAAATCGTACAAATTTATGAGCGGCATATGGAACAGTCTATTTCTCTACCTGCTATTCATATTGTATTAAAAAGATTACAAAAGAAGGGGTTAGTAAAATCTTCGTTTGGAGAATCCACACCTGAAAGAGGTGGAAAGCGAAAAAGATACTATCAAGGTACTCCATATGGCTATCGTGTTATCGCAGAAATTCAAGAAAGACGCAATCAAATGTGGTCTTTAGTACCCAAGAATTCTTTTCATTATGGACTCCTATAAAAACCCTCCCCGTTGGGCCCTAAGGCTCTTACAAGAGGTTTGCCCTTCAGATATCGCAGAAGAAGTGGAAGGTGATTTATTTGAAGCTTATCAATGGCGTTTAGCAGAAAAAGGTCAAAATTATGCCAAACGCAAATACATTTTTGAGGTACTAAGATGCCTCCGCTATTACAGAATCAAAGTCCGAACTCAAAACTCAAGTGTCATGTTAATTCAAAACTATTTTAAGACCGGTCTAAGGTTTTTATGGAAAACCAAAGGCTACTCTAGTCTAAACATCTTCGGCCTCGCACTAGGTATCGCTATTTCATGGTTGGCCTATATTTTCGTTTCAGATGAATATTCGTTTGATGCCTTCTATCCCAACGCAAGTCAGATTTACCGAACCACAGCCTCAATTTCCTTCAATGATAACACGGATAACTTTGCAGGTGCCTCCTACATTATGGGAGAGGAATTGCCCAGACAAGTACCAGAGATTATTCATAGTTCACGCTTTAAAAATGGATCTATCCTCGTGAAATTTGGGGAAGAGTACTTCAACCAAGTAATTCATTATGCAGACCCTGACTTCTTCGAAATGTTTTCTGTACCGATGGTCGTTGGAAATCACGGAGCCTTCACAGACCCTTCATCTGTTGTCATATCAGAATCAGTTGCAAAGCGCATGGGGATCGAATCTAATTTATCGAATGCTGAACTGATCACTACTAACGGCAGTGAAGAAGCCCGCTTTAACATTGTAGGTATTTATAAAGACTTTCCTCAAAACACTTCCATAAGACCTCAAGTGCTTTTTCCTTTTTCTTATTGGGCTAACAACAACCAAGAAAGGCTAAACACCTGGTTTGATATCAATATGAATGTTTTTTTTCAGCTTGATGAACAGTCATCAGCTGATCAGGTTTCTGAAAAAATCACAAAAGTCCTCTTACTCAATGAGGATTTCGATCAAGCGGTAGTAGGACTCCAACTTCAGGCATTAACGGATATTCATCTCGACCCAAATTTGAGCACAGGAAATGGTGTTTCAGCCCGGGGCGACAACCAACAGATCGTTATCATCATCACAATTGGTATATTTTGTCTACTAATCTCCTGTGTCAACTATGCCAATTTCGCGGTTGGCAACTATCAGGTAAGGCTCAAAGAAGTGGCTTTAAGAAAAGTGTTTGGGGCTAAAACTGGCTCCGTTTTCAAGCAATTCATTACGGAAGCATTCATTTCTACTTTTTTGGCCTTAGTCATTTCTGTCCTCTTCATTTACCTTATTCTTCCAGGCTTTGCCAGTTATGCTAACAAACAGTATGACCTCAATATGGTTTTTAACTCAGAAATGTTAATAGGTGGTTTAACTTTGATGCTTGTTGCTACAATTTTGGCAGGACTCTACCCAGCCCTACTTCTTGCACGTTATAAAATGGTGCATGGATTAAAAGGAAAGGCAAAGTTAGGAGGCAAAAATTACCTCAGTCGAGGTTTGATTTCACTTCAGTTCGCAATTTCTGTGTTTCTTATTGCGGGAATGCTCACCATGAACAAGCAACTCAACTTTATGCTGAATCAGGATATAGGCTACCATGGAGAAAACGTAATCAAGTTATTTCGGCCAATTGATGACGAACAGGCACACGCAGCATTCAAAAATGATTTGCTTAAAATTTCAGGGGTTGAAAATGTATCCATAGCCTCTGGTTATAATGGCACCAACTACAAAGATGACGATGGCAATAATATAGATGTGGGCCATGCCCGAGTTGACCCTGACTACCTCGAGGTTTTGAAAATGAAAATTCTGGAGGGGCGCAATTTCAATCGCAATCTACCAACAGATTTTACCGAGGCTATTCTTGTGAACGAAACTTTTGTAAAACAACAGAACTTAGAAAATCCTATTGGTCAACAGATTAATTTTGAATATGGTGACTTCAAAAAACCTACTATTATTGGTGTGGTTAAAGATTTTAATTTCGAGTCGCTGCACACCAATGTAAGCCCCATGTTACTCTATATGGGTAAAGAGCTGTTAACTTATAATACTTATATAAAAACTTCAGGGGTCAATCCTCAAATCTTACAACAAATTGAAGATGTGCACCGAGCCCATTTTTCACCCTATCCGCTCAGTTATACCTTTTTGGAAGACGACATTACCAAACAATATGAACTGGAAACAAGCATTCAAAAAATCGCTCAAGTTGGATCAATAGCCGCCATTTTCTTAAGCTGTGTAGGCTTGCTGGGGTTTGTAGGCACACAAGTAAGACAAAAAATGAAAGAGGTAAGTATCAGGAAAGCGGTCGGAGCTGATGGAAATCATATCTTCAGTCTCTTTGCTCAAAAGTATATTGTTTTACTGAGTTTGGGCATTATTATAGGAATGACCTGTGCTTTTTATTTTATCAGCAGTTGGCTAGATAATTTCGCTGAGCACATTGAGTTTGGTTTAGACATTGTTTCCATATCTATTGCTGTTGTGATACTAGTTGCTGCTTTGACTATCTTCTCGCAACTCTATAGAGCTATTAAACTTAACCCTGTCAAGTACTTAAAGGAAGAGTAGTCTCCAACCCTTTATTTGAAGTATATTCATTCATGAAAAAACTGTTCCGAATTCTGGCAATAACCTTACTGACCCTAATCCTAGGGCTTTTTGTTTTCTATTTGGTAAAAAATGAAAGCCTGCCTCAGGGAACAACTGGTCCAAAAGCCGACCAAACGGCAGTGAGTATGATGGCCGCCCTTAATAAATCTGCTTGGGACAGTACAGCAGCAGTTTCATGGACTTTCAAGGGTATTCATCATTATGAATGGAACAGAATTGAAAACTCAGTTCTTGTAAAATGGAATGAGAACGAAGTATTGCTCAATACAGACCATCAAACTGGTGAAGTGATTTATCCTGAAAAAATAAGGGAGGAAGGAAAAGAGAAACTGATCAAACAAGCGTTTGACTACTTCAATAATGATAGTTTCTGGCTCTGCGCTCCTTTCAAAGCCTTCGATCCTGGGACGGAAAGAAGCCTTGTTACACTCAAAGATGGAAGAGAAGGTTTAATGATTACATATACCTCAGGCGGCACAACACCAGGCGATTCCTATGTCTGGATTTTAGACGAAAACTATCAACCGATTTCTGTGAAAATGTGGGTGACCATTTTACCCCTTGGAGGAATGGAGTTTACCTGGGAGAACTATCTTACTCTTAGCTCAGGCGCACAGGTCGCCCAAGATCATATACTCTTCAATGGTGTGAATATTAATTTAATAAATATTCATTAAGCAATACTGCCTACAGTTGTTATGAAAGCATCAAGTTTAAGAATTCAGATTTGCTGACATCAAAAGAACAAAAAGGTTTAATCTGCTCCTCAAGGATCTTTTGTGCGGAAATACCGCTAACAGGAAGTCACTGCCAACCATCATTATTGATAAAATGTAATTTTTATTTTTCCAATAATGGGAATTATACAACGAGTAGATCAGAGCAGTACACAAGGCTAATCTTAACCAAAATAGGTTAAAACCCAGATTCTCGGTACGATATCCATTTTTAAATTACTTTTCCAAGCGCCCAATATAAAGTTTTGGCTAAATATTTAGTCGATGCTAGAATCGTCTATTTCTTTCAGTTTAAAGCACACGCTCTATAGATATTCGCATAGTACCACGGTATCAGCATATAATTTGTCTACAAGCGTCATAAATAAAGATTTATTCCTTAATAAGGCATTTTGACCTAATCATGTATTCATTAGGTTTAGAGCTATTTTAAACAATAAACTAAAACAACATGAAGAGACCTTTACAATTGTTTCGGTTCCTTGTCTTAATGCTGTTCACGACAGCACTAAGCGGGCAGGAACGGACAATATCTGGACGAGTGGTAGGAGCCGCAGACCAGATCCCGATCCCAAATGTTTCCGTAGTCATCAAAGGCACCACTACTGGGGTACCTACTGATCCAGACGGGAAGTATCAACTATCTATCCCTGAAAGCGGAACTACATTAGTTTTCCGCTTTATCGGATACGTTACTCAAGAAGTTGTCATCGGCAGTCAGACAGTCGTTGACATTCAACTCACTGAGGAGGCAACCAAACTAGGAGACGTTATTGTAACGGCCCAAGGGATTGCAAGAGAAAAGCGTGCGCTGGGTTTTGCACTAAGTGAAGTGAAGTCCGAAAGCATTGAACAACGACCTGAATCTAATGTACAGAACATTTTAAGAGGAAAGATTCCTGGTGTTCAAATTACTTCTACTGGCGGTATGCTAGGAAGTAGGAGTGATGTTATTATTCGTGGTGTATCTTCAATTAATGGAGACAACCAACCGCTCTATATCGTAGACGGTGTTTTCTATGAAGGAAACAGAATTGATGATTTAGACCCTAACAACATTGACGATGTACAAGTGTTAAAAGGACTCGCTGCATCTTCTTTGTATGGCCAAGAAGGTAGAAATGGGGTAATCATTTTCACCACTAAAACCGCGTCAGCGAGCCAAGCTGAAGATTTATCCATTACTGTTTCTCAACAGTATTATGTAAATCAAATTACTGGTCTTCCAGACTTCCAAAACACTTATGGCCAAGGTTCTGACAATGTGCCTAATACAGGTTTTGTTGGTAATTTTGGTGGTAGGTTCGATGATAATTTCATGGTACCACACCATTTAGACCAAGCTAGATTTGCTGAAGCATTTCCTCAATTCCAAGGTCAAGAGGTGCTTTATCAAGCCTATCCTAACCAGATCAAAGATTTCTTTAATAATGGAAGTGGTGCAAACACATCCTTACTCGGGAATGCGAGAATTGGAGAAACTAGCCTAGGTTTTAGTGTAGGTTATAATAGTGAAAGAGGTTACATCGAATCAAATAGATCAGACAGACTGAACCTTTCATTAAGTGCCAATACCAAGTTAGCAGAGAAACTAAGTTTGCAAAGTACTTTTACTTTCACCAATAACTTACTTCGTGAGCCTCCTGGTGATATTTTCAGTAGAACGCTTTTCTTACCGAGAAACTTAGATTTGAATGGCCTCCCATTTGAAAGCCCAATTGATGGATCAAGTGTATGGTACAGAACTGATAGGGACAATCCGTTATGGCAGCAGAAAAACCACATCATTGGTTCTGATGCCAACAGAATTTTCATGAAGATTGGTTTAACCTACGATATAACAGATTTCTTGAAGTTTGGCTATCGTGTAGGGTATGACAACTACGTTACTGAAAGTTTCCAAAGAGAAAATTATGGTGGAGTAAGGTACAATGCAGGTCTTGGTTTCTACAACCAGTCTTCATTTACAAGGTCCAACTATGACCATAACTTCTTATTAAATACTACTGGACTTGAAATTAACGAAGACCTAACCATTACGAGTCAAGCAGGTTTCAACATGAGAAGTATCAATACAAGAAGCTTTGGTATCAACAGTACTGAGCAAGTTGTTTTCGGCTTCTTTAGACATGATAACTTCTTGTCTTACGCTCCAGCTGGAGATTCTAAACAAAGAACAAATGTGTTAGGACTTTATGCTCAAACTGAACTTTCGTTTAGAGATTATGCTTTCTTAACCTTGAGTGGTAGAAATGATTGGGGTTCTCAAGTAGAAAAGGCAAACAACTCTTTATTCTACCCAAGTGCTTCTGCATCATTTATTATGTCAGATGCATTGCCTGATATGGTTCCTGATTTTGTGGACTTCTTGAAGTTTAGATTAGGCTACGGTTCTTCTGCTGGCTTCCCTGGTTCTTACAGAACAAGAGCATCACTTGGTTCTGACCCAATTCGATTTGTTTCAGATACAGACGGTAACATTACTTCAAACTTTGTTTCAAGTACTCAACCCAACCCAAATCTTAAGCCTGAAAGACAAAGTGAAATTGAGTTTGGTGTAGAGACTACACTCTTCAATGGCCTTTTGGATATTGATATGAGTTATTACAACCGTATCAATAGAGACCAAATCTTTAGCTCAAACCTTCCTCCATCAACTGGTTTTACAAGCACTTCAATTAACGCTGGTAGAATCGATACTGAAGGTTTAGAATTAGGGGTTACGGTATTCCCAGTAAGAACTGGTAATCTAACTTACTCTATCACTAACAACTTCACTGCATACGAAACTACAGTGAAAGAATTACCTGAAGAGCTAGTAGAGTACTCTGGAAACAATACTGCCATCGTAGGCCAGCCTTTGGGCGTGTTCAGATCTACTTTTATTGTGAGAGATGACGAAGGCAATGCCTTAATCAACCCTGCCAATGGTAATTTCATTATCAGTAGTGATGTTGGTTTAGATCAAAAAGTAACTGGAGATCCTAACCCGGATTTCAGATATTCAATGATTCATGGTTTTACTTACAAAGGCTTTAACCTGACCGTTCAGTTAGAATATACGCACGGAGGTGATATAGCTACAAGTTATGTATCTAGTATTTATGAAAGAGGTGTTACTACTGATACTGAAGACAGAGAAGGTTCTTTCTACCTACCTGGTGTATATGGTGACGTGACTACTGGAGAGCCATTGAAAGATGAGTCTGGTAATAAAATACCTAACAGGTATCAGTTGACTTTGAACGATATCTTCTTTACCAACTCCTTTACTTCTTATGAGAACAGTATGTTCGATGCTTCGGTATTCAGAATAAGAGAGATTAACCTTAATTATAATCTCCCTAACACTTTTGTAAACCGAATTGGACTGAACAGTGCTTCTATAACAGGAAACATTCAAAACGTATTCTGGTATGCTCCACACTTCCCTAAGGGAATTAGATTGGATCCTGAAGCAAACACTTCTGGCGAAAACGGATTTGGTGAACTAGGGATCTCAGACCCTGCAATGAGAAAATTCTCAGTAGGACTTAGAGTAACATTTTAATGATGAAGAACATGAAAAACATAGTAATAAAATCTCTAGGGATGATCATGGCTTTCAGCTTAGTCATCTCTTGCGAAACCTTGGAGTTAGAGTCGCTTATAGAAAACCCAAATTCATTGGGACTTTCTTCTGCTAGCCCAGACTTTGTATTGAACGAAATGCAGCTCGATTTCAGAAACTTGAATCGAACTATTGGAGGTGGTGTAGACAATTCCATGAGAATGGAAGTGCTAGCCTCTACCTATAATGCGGTGACCTCTACTACTGCAATGAACGGAGAGTGGACAAGTCTTTATAACTTCAATGCCAACTTCAATGTATTGGAGAGCATTGCTGAAAAAGAGGGCTTAGGTTTCCATTTAGGAATGGCGCAAATCATGAAAGCTGCCCTATTTGTAAACGTGGTTGACCTTATTGGTGAAGCTGTTTATACGGAAGCCAACGACCCATCTATTCCAAAGCCAACATTAGATTCTGGTGAGTCGATTTATACAGCAATGTATGACCTGATCGATGAAGGAATAGCCAATTTGAAATCTGGTGCTAAGAGACCCGTAAATGATCTCTATTATGACGGTGATGCAGCTGCGTGGGTAAGATTTGCCAATAGTTTTAAAATCAAAATGTTGCTTACCACTAGATTGGTAACGGCTGCTGATTCTAAAACCAAGATTGATGCAATCTTAGCAGGTGGAGAGTACATTCAAAATAACAGCCAAGACTTTGAATTCCAGTATGGAGTAACGGCCGTTGTGAACGAAAGTAGACATCCATTAATGTCAGGTAGCTACACTACAGGTGCTGCAGGCTATAGACCTAATAACTTAATCTCTTACATGAAAGATTCTTCTGCAGTGCAAGATCCTAGATTGAGATACTACTTCTATAGACAAACCCTAGATGGCCCAACTGGCACTCAGCTTACTTGTGACGGTGCACCGAACTTCACTTTCTGTTATACAGGTGATGGCTATTGGGGCAGAGATCATGGTGATGATTCGGCTGCACCAGCAGATGGATTATTGAGAACTGTTTATGGGGCATACCCTGCAGCAGGAGCCTATGATAATGATCAAGGAGAGCCGGTAACTGTTGTTAGTAATCTTGGTGGTGATGGTATTCAC